>NZ_VOXD01000005.1:137720-177927 GCF_008014675.1 Neolewinella aurantiaca
GCGCGGGGAGGACCGAGAAGTGTAGTGCTTGCAGACAATTAATTCGCAATAAGTTTTGCCCTTGCCCACAGTGTGGGCTTGCTCCCTTCTCCTTCGGAGAAGGGCTGGGGATGAGGTTACGAGCGGTAGCGAGCAAAGCTGTTCAGCCACCCCCATAACTTCACATCCACAGACGGAATACCTTAGCACTACACCCCTCGTTACGATAGACGCCCCTCCGGGTCTGAGGGCTAACGGTTTGCCAGCATCAACACCACGTTATCATGGTTACTCGCTGAGCGGGCGGCTGGCACGGGGCCCGAGGGGTTACAGCGGACCTCCGGCCCGCACTACACCCCTCGTTACGGCAGACGACCCTCCGGGTCTGGGTGGGGATTATGGATATTCTCCCTTTACACGGGGTCCAGGCGGAACACTACAAATATCTCCGAAGCTCCTACTCGTTTGGCAACGGTAAATACATGCCTTGATTCATCCGCCCTTTCGATAAAGGTTTCTTGGTTGATCTCTTCGCTTCCGTAGAAATACGACTTATTGACAACGATGTTTTTGTTTACTCCAGCTTGATTAGCTCCGTCTATCGCCCCCCTTATGGATGAGTTGTTGGAGATACTGTAGGTACTCGTGCTAACATTAAAGCCAACCTTAGTTTCTGGAGTTAGCCCCAATTGGCAATTAACTTCTTCGCTACGTGGCAAACTCGTCAAATTGTTTGCGCTGTAAAGTCCCTTATCTTCAGCAAAAACAGGTATCCACTCGCCATTGATATTGAGGAATATGTCCTCGTCCGGAGCTTCGTCGGGTACGGGTGCCGGACGAAAAATGGCGCTTCCAGTACCTCCGTTTGCGCTTTTAACGAATTGGAAATGGCGTGGTTGAAGTGAGAAATAATCGTTGGTGAGCGCAACGCCACTAACATGGCTCGTCGATGAAGTGGGAGCAAAAGTGTACGTCCCCTCCGGCTCGCTGCAACTCTGGTAAACCAGCAGGTCCTTATCGAAGTAGTCTTTGAGGTAGGGGCGTATTTTGGCGACTTCTGCGGGGGTGGGCAGGCGCTTGAAGTAGAGATTCAGCTCCATCGCTTCGTTCTTCGACCAGGTACCGCTGAGTGATTCTCCTTCCATGTTCTCTACCCCGTCACCTTTCACACAGGCGAAAGCGAGGAAACCAAGGAAAACGATGGCCGCAACGGCTGATAATGACCTGACGACACTTCCCGGACTAAAGCCCATCATTCTTATCCGTTGCTTCAGGCCTTTTGCGGCAAATTGAGGCAGTAAGCTTGTTTTGAAGTCGGTCCCCTGCTGGTGAGCGACGAGGCTGAGTTGGTAAGCTCGCCGGTTGTAGCCCGCCCGGAGGACGGCCGCATCGGCCAGGTATTCCAGGTTGAGTTGTACCTGATCACGCAGCCACCATGCCAGCGGATGAAACCAAAAGATAGCCCGCAGAGATTCGGCAAGCAGCGCATCCGCAGTATGCAATTGTTCGGCGTGGGCACGCTCGTGGGCGATGATCACCGGGGCATCAACCGAATCATAGACCGCCTGGCTCAGGTAAACGGTCCGGCCAAAAGTGAAAGCCTCTCCCCTACCCGCCAGGATGCGGATATCTACTTCGCCCGTAGACTGGCTTTTGCGCCGGATGCGTCGCAACCGGATCAGACCAAAAACGATTTTCCCGAGAAACAGTAAAGCCCCCAGCAGGTAAGCAATGGTTATCAGCTGAACCGGACTGAAACCGGACGCTGCACCTGCGGCCGCGCCCGAAAACTCCTCCGCAGGAACATTCGTAGCAACCGTTGCATCCACCGCAATTTCGTAGGTGACCCAGCCCTCTACCACCTGCTCCGGCGACGCGCCTGAAGACAACACCGCAGGAAACGAGGGGGCAGGTAACAGCGGCAATACAACCGCTCCTAAAATGCCCAACAGTAACACCCGTCGGCGCAGCGCTAACGGTGGAGATTGCAGCAAAAACACGTAGTAGCCAGCGGCGAATACGAAGAGGAGGACGGAAGACGTGAATAAGTAAGTCATCATTAAGGGGGGGGGTATTTTAGGGTTTTAGGTGTTATTTCACTCTAATTTATTCAACTGTTGTTACGAACCAACTCAGTTCGTCAATGGCCTGAACGATGATGTCGCCGTTGGGGTTATTCCTATCATAACCAACCTGTACATCGGCATATTCGAATTTCCGGTCGAGGACCTCCGCTGCAGTGCTCAGCTCGTCGTTCAGGTAGTAAAGAATTTTTCTTCCTTCCGGCAGGTGCATGCGCTCAAACCACGCCCGGCTGCTTCCCGTATAGCCGTAGCGTACGTTGCGGGTTTGCCCCCACTGATTCCCGGACATACCGAGCAGACAATTCATCCGTTCATTGGCCGGTAGAAGGGCCGGACCACTTGCGGCTTCCACCTCAGCCCAGGTTGCGAAGTAACTTTGGCTCCAGGTCGGAACCGGGCGGTCGTTGATTTTCACCATGATGGGATCAACTTCATTGGAACTCCCATACGTGTTCACCTGCCCTTCAGGGTAATCACGAAGTGTCCTCCGTTCTCCGTTGATAAAAACGGCGATTTCTTCGTCGGCAATATCCTCGCGGTAATCGTCTAATCTAACAAGCCGGTCTGCGCTACGCTCATCCAACTCCTTTGAATAGGCATTAGCTGAATCACTGCTCATAAACATTCTTCCGTGCCGGCCAAATGGGTCTTCTTCGTCCAAGACTGTAGTTTTCACCATTGGTCTGAAATAGCCCGCCGATACGTGCGGAGCACCATCTGTACCGCCCAGATCGTGCGGCTCCAGTTTGAACACGTTCTGGTACTCCATCAGGTCACCTTCCTTCAGGTAAAATGGCATTCTCGCCTCGAGGTTCAGCCAGTGGCTCAGCTGCAGGACGAACTCGCCCTCTTCCGCATCACAGGGGTGGTAGAGGCTAAAACGGGTATTATCGAGCGCGCCCAACATTTGACGAATCTGAGCAAACTCGTAAGGCGTTGGCAGCCGACGAAAATAGAGCTCGAAGGATTCAATCCCGGACCTGTTCCGCTGCAAAAAAGACTCTTGCACGTCCTCCATCGACGGAGCAGCGAAAGTTGTTTCCCGGGGCAAAACGGTTGAGATGTCAGGCGGAGACGATTTCCCATTCACCACCACCATTGCTACGCCCAACCAGAAAGTCAGCGCTACGGCGGCCAGAATCCCGATCACCCGGTACTCCGGCAGGCCGGTCATTCGGGTAATACGACTCTTGAGGCTGGGCTCAGAGAAAGGCAACGCCAGCGCAAGGCCCTGAGCGGCAACGCTCTGCCGTACAAGGGCCAGTTGGTAATTTCTCCGGTCAGCACCCTGTTTTACCACGGCCTTATCGACCAGGTATTCCAGATTGGCCCGCATTTTGGTGCGTAGCCACCAGGCTACCGGATGGAACCAGAACAGACAAAGGAAGACCTCGGCCAGCATGATGTCTACCGAATGCAGCTGCCGCGCATGAACGCGCTCGTGCGTGAGGATGTGGTCAAAATCCGGATCATCGGGGACGTCCTGGCTGAAGTAAACCGAGCGACCAAAAGTGAAGGCCTGACCGGGCGACGCACCGGGGTGCAGCAAACGGTACCCGGCACGATGTTTGAGGCGCGAACGCAGGTGCAGGGAAAGTAGAAAGAGCATACGCCCGCTC
Organism: Neolewinella aurantiaca; assembly: GCF_008014675.1. Lineage (GTDB taxonomy): Bacteria > Bacteroidota > Bacteroidia > Chitinophagales > Saprospiraceae > Neolewinella > Neolewinella aurantiaca. Next base: position 141,403 of record NZ_VOXD01000005.1, read on the forward strand.
AGCAACACCAGCATCAGGCCTACCCCGCCGAAGTACACCAGGGAACTGGTTTGTGCTTTGTGAATCGGCTTTTCGGTCAGAGCCTGAGCTTCAACCGGCTCAATCTCTGCCGTTGTCCGCTCCACTACCGGAGCGATAACTTCTGACGGAGAGGAGCGCAACTCAACGTATTCGATCGTTCCCTGCAGGCTCTGCGTAATTGCCGGGGCGGGACTCTCGAACGAAACGAAGGGCAGCGCACAAACGGCCACCATTACTGCTACCAGCAAAAAACGGTTCAGCGCGTAACGCTCGGAGTATTTGAGCAGCGCAGCGTAGGCTGGCCACAGCAAAAGAAGGAAAACGGAGGCGATTAATAAGGTAGACATACGGGTTTATTTAAATAGAGAATCAGGTGTTTAATACCGGTTGGGAAGGTTATGCCACGCGCCAACTGAAGCCTGAGGAACCGGAACCTCAAAGCTTCCGGGCGGTTACTCCTGTTCGTCGATCATCCGGAGGATGTCTTCCAGGTCCTCGCGGCTGAGTTTTTTATTCTTAGCAAAATGTGAGACCAGAGCCTTGTGGCTATCGTCGAAGAAATCAGACACGACACGCTTAAGGTCTTTGCCGAAAAACTGCTCCTTCGGGATAGCGGGATAGTAACGGTGCGTTGAGCCAAAATCCTCAATGGCTACGTAGCCCTTGTCTTTCAGGTTGCGGACGACCGTACTCACGGTGGTATAGGCCGGTTTCTTACCGGGCATGGCTTCTATAATCTCTTTTACAAATGCCTTCTCCAGTTTAAACAGGATGCGAAGGACTTCTTCTTCTTTGCGGGTTAAGGGTTCCATACTAGCAAAGCTACGCCTAAAAAATTAGTCGCACAACTATTTTTTTAGTTACACAACTACTTTCCTAGAAACTTCGCATTCAAAACTCACGCAAATAACAGATTTACAGCAACTTAACTCAATTACATTCATCGGCATTAAATTTTGCGCAAGCAAGCCGGAGTGTTAAACCTGAACAAGCTCTTAGTCAGCTTGCAATACGAAATCGGCTGGCAACGCCCAGGCGAGGCTGCGGGCTCCGATGTTGCCGGTAAAGATGAGGTGAGTATCGCCGAATATCCCGCCATCGAGGAGAGCGCACTTATTGGCCTGTACGATCATACGTGACTGAACGGGCTGGGCTCTTTTCCATTTTGCTCTTGGCAGCGGACGCGACCTACTGTCAGCATAATACAGTATGGCAAACTCCCGATCTTTGAGGCCAACGAGGTAACTTATTCCATCCTTTCCCTTTATGAGAAATTTAGAGAGATCCGCTTCGGCAATTACCTCCTGTCCGTTGGCTTGGTTTCTGCTCACTGAATAAGCCTGAAAGCCGTTCTCTTCCAGTTTCCCGGCCATTAAAGCCCGGGCGAAGTGCATGCCTGAACCATAGTACGCCCGGTTGCGGTTACGGATGTGCCGGCTGGTAATGGGGTTGTCTTCCTGAAAATAGAAAGTACCGAGGTAAGAAGTATAGCGGGTTTCATAATCGGATACGAAGCTGTTGAGGTCCATCCGGAGCGTGTAGCCCAGGTGGGGCAAACTGACCTTCATTATGCCTTGGCTTTTGGCCTTCAGATTGTCCGGGTTGGGGTAAGAATACTCACTGCCATCGAGGCTCCACTTTGCGTCGGAGCGGTTTTTCTTCAGCAGGCGCTTACGGATTAATTCGCTTCTCACCCGGACGGTTTTGTAGGTATAGTCCCGGTCAAAAACCAGCACTTCATCGTTCAGGATGGTGGCGCCTTCGGCCCACTCATCGGTCCCCAGCAGCAGCCGGGTGAACTCCGCGAGGGTTTCCTCGCGCAGGTTCTTCTCCGTTACTTCCACACCGGAGATGACTGCATCGCGGGGGCTGAGCAGAAGATCGCCCAGCGGGCCGGGCTTCGTCAATTCCAGGTATTTAGTTTCGTACGAGAGGTGACTTACCACCAGAGTTGCGGGCAGGCGCACACCCTTCAGGACGAAAGCCCCTTCGTCGTTGGTCGTTTCCCCGATGCTGGTACCGTCCAGATAGACCGTTGCGAAAGGAACGGGTTCTTTGGTGACCATGTCCAGTATCCGTCCCGTCAGGTTATTTTGGGCGCGGACGCAGGTGCACAATAAAAGACAAAGAGCAATGACGTTGACGTATCGTTTTGGCATCGGGGCTGGTGGTTAAAAGCCGGGGAAGTTGGGGCGAAATGTTCCGTAGCAAGGTAAAGGACCGTAGTCAGCAATTAAGGTAGTGATATACTTGTCTTTGTAAAAAATCACTTTAGCGAAGTAAGTATCGGCTGCATTTCCCCCGTAGATATAGATGTAGATTCCGTCTCCTTCGGTATACACCTCAATTGGTTGCAGCCAACCAGCTGATTGACACATATTGGGGTTGTATAAATTAGAGAACGCGCCGCCGGGGATAGTTAATGCTCTCCCCCCAATCGTGATGGTTACTCGACTCAGGCGTTGTGGCAAGTACTCACGGCTCCAGTATTCAGCGCCATAGGGAATCATACTGTCGATGGAAAGAACGGTAGACTTGCTCCTCCGTACAATGGTGTGCTGGTTCGTATCCAACCGGGAAGTCTCAAACGATAATGTAATCGGGCGTCCGTCATCGAGGCGGTCTTCCACTTCTACCAGATTGTTCAGGCAGTTTGTGACCTTCAGCTTTCGCATCAGAGCCCGATCAGTGAGGTACTTCTTATAAGTGGTATCCGGCAGGATTCGATTGATCACGTAATCCAGGAAAGTTGGCTCGCCGTAATCACAACCATCCGGGTAGTTGTCCCCGTATTTCGAAGCGAGCGATGTCAGGTGATCCGGTTGAGGACTGGGTTGACTACAACTATCCGCAGAAAAGCAGAAGACTAACGCCAGTATATACATACGTGATAATGTGAGCATAGCAAAACGGATCATGAGAGCGGAGACTTTGACTGCAACCGCGTTTTGCACCTGCGGCTGCGCCAGAAAATCACAAAAACAGGTAGACCGTATAACCGATTGCGGCGCAAGCAGCCAGCGGGAAGGTGACGATCGTCAGCCACCCAAAAACGACCATCGAGCTGAGGGTCTCCCCCCACTCTACTCCGTTTCTGACGCAAGGGTCGGTGCCTGCCTCATTGATGTTGCAGCCCAGCAAGTTACCGAGCAGGAACCCGAGCATCGCAACGAGGGCCGGGCCGGCACCGATCAGGAAAAGGACAGCATAAATAATGATGGTGGTGTACATCCGGTAGTTTTGCTTTTCGCTAAGGCAAAGAAAGATCGGGTAACAGGTTAAGGGCAATCTCCCCGCAAATAAAAAGCATTCAACGTTCAACGTTCTAACCGCCATTACTAAGGTGGTAAAAACGTTGATCGTTGAATGCGCTCAGGCTTATAAGAATCTACGTCGGCAGGCCGACTGACTAAGCTCTATTTCAGTGCGTCCTTCTCCTTGGTCGGCAAAGAAATCACCTTGACGCCCTGCTCAAGAATCATGCGGTTATACTCGGGTACTTTGTCGGCCAGTACGGAGCGGTACTTAGCCAGTTCGTCATCGATTTTACCTTCGAGCTCTTTTTTCACTTCGTAGGCAGCAGCAGTTGGTTTGTAGGTACCGATGCCGGTGAGGGAATTGAGGTGCGCCAGCTTGTTCGTCAGGCGGATTGGATAATTGAGGGGATCCTGGCGAGACTGGTTCTTGGTTTGGTAGAGTGCCTCTTCCACTTCGGTGAGAGACTTAATGATCTCTTTGCCGTAGTTTTTCAGTTCGTCGCTGGCGTCTTCCGGCAAGCGGCCCTGAAAAACTTTAATCTGATCACGTACGTTGCGCAGATCGATGATTGCCTGGTGTGCTTCGGATGTTTTGTCCTGAATTTCCTTCATGAACTGAAACTGAGCCGCCATATCTTCCTGACTCGCTGTGACGCGAGGGTCCGCTTTGATCATGAACTCGCGGGTCTGGACCTCATCTCCTCTCTTCATGCTCACCGTGTACTTACCGGGCATTGCCATTGGGCCTCCGGCCCCTGCCCACCAGAGAATCATCCCTGGCACTTCGACGCCATCGGGATAGCGGAGGTTCCAGTTTAATACCTGACCACCGGCTTCGATCTCCAGCTTCGACTGCTTGTCTTTGCTATCGGTAGACCAACTGCGGATGTCTTCGCCGTCTTTACTTACCGTCAGGGTAAAGGGCATCGAGTCTTTGGCAGCAGCTTCGCTAACGTACACATGAAAATTGACACCGCCGGGATGGTTCTTCCCTGCAGTACGGCTTTCGCGGGAGCTTCCGCCCATCCGCCAGGCATCAACCGGATCGTAGAGGTAAAAATCTGTTCCGGCAGCAACGTCCTTCACTTGCTTGAGCACGGTCAGGTCGTCGAGGATCCAGAAACTGCGCCCCTGAGTTGCGAGAATCAGGTTATCGTCTTTGATTGCAATATCGGTGATGGGGACCATAGGGACATTGAGCTGGAAAGGCTTCCAGTTTTTGCCTGCATCCATACTTACGTAGAGGCCAGACTCTGTACCGGCAAAAAGGATATTCGGGGCACCGGGGTACTGACGCACCACACGGGTGAAATGATCACGCGGGATGCCGTTGTCGATTCGGGTCCAGGTCTTACCGTAGTTTGCGGTATGGTAGAGGTAAGGTGTGTAATCACCTAATTTGTAAGCAGTACCGGCCAGGAATGCTCCGCCATTGGCCCGCTGGTCGATCTCAACGGAGTTCCACATGATGTGCTTGGGCGCATCTTTGGGCGTGACGTTTTTCCAGGTGCGTTCGGCATCGTCGTTAGCAGACCGCGTCATGTGTACCAGGCCATCGTCCGATGCTGCCCAGATCAGCCCCGGTTCGAGGTTCGATTCTGCAGCGGCGAAGATGGTTGCGTAGTATTCCACACCGGTGTTATCCTTAGTGATAGGGCCTCCGGAGGAGACCAGCTTGTCGGCTTCGCTACGGGTCAGGTCCGGACTGATGATTTCCCAGGTTTCGCCCTCGTCGGTGCTGCGGTGTACGTGCTGGCTGGTGGTGTAGAGAACGTTCTGATCGTTGGGGCTGAAGAAGATGGGGAAGTTCCACTGAAAGCGGTACTTCATGCCTTCGGCACCATAGCCCATCGGGTTATCGGGCCAAACGTTGATGGCTCGTACCTGATTATTTTCGTGGTCGTAGCGGGTAAGGAATCCGCCGTAGCTACCGCCGTAAACAATGTCGGGGTTCTTAGGGTCGGGCGCGATGTGGGCAGATTCTCCGCCGGCGGTACTTTCCCAGTCGGATTCGCCGATGGTCCCACCGTCGGTGCGGTGCGCAATGCGCACGGTCGAGTTGTCTTGTTGAGCGCCGTAGATGCGGTAGGGAAAAGCATTGTCGGTTACCACCCGGTAGAACTGAGAGGTTGGTTGATTGTGGTAGGTACTCCAGTTTTCGCCACGGTCGAAACTTACCTGGGCGCCACCGTCGTCGGCGATGATCATTCGCTCGGGGTCTTCGGGAGCGATCCAGAGGTCGTGGTGATCGCCGTGCGGGGCATTGTTGGATTCGAACTTACGTCCGCCATCGGTACTGTGGTGGTAGCTTACGTTGACGACATAGACGCCGTCGATATCCTGCGGGTCGGCGTAGATGCGGGTGTAGTACCAGGCACGCTGGCGCAGCGCGCGACTGTTTGAGCGGGCCTGCCAGGTATCGCCACCGTCGTTGCTGACGTAGATACCGCCTTTGTCGTTTTCGATCAGGGCGTAAATCCGGTTACCATCTACCGGGCTGACCGCCACGGCGTTGATTCCCCACAGGCCGGACGGCAGCCCTTTATTGCCTGAAATGTCAGTCCATGTATCCCCGGCATCGGTACTCCGCCAGAGGGCGGAGCCTTCGCCGCCGCTTTCCAGGCTGTAGGGAGTACGGCGGATTTTCCAGGTCGAAGCGAACATAACCCGTGGGTTAGAAGGGTCTACGGAAAGGTCTACTGCACCTGCGCCCGCGCCGGCAAAAAGAACTCTTTTCCAGTTCTTACCGCCGTCGGTAGACTTGTAGACTCCTCGTTCTTCGGTGTCCTTGAACAGGTCGCCCATGACTGCGGCATAGACGATGTTGGGGTCGTTTTTGTCGATCCGGATACGGGAGATATGGCGGCTGTCTTTGAGACCCATTTGTTCCCAGTTCTTACCTCCGTCGATTGTTTTCCAGACGCCGTAGCCGTAGCTGACGTTGCCGCGGACCGTTTTTTCGCCACCACCGACGTAGATGATGTTCGGATTGCTCTCGTGGACGGCCACCGCACCGATGCTGCCACCGAAGGCTCCGTCGGAAATATTGGTCCAGGTCTGGCCCCCGTCTTTTGTTTTCCAGACTCCGCCGCCGGAACTACCAAAGAAGTAGAGGTTAGGCTTGCCGGGCACCCCGGTTACCGTGCTGCTGCGGCCGCCGCGAAACGGGCCGATGTTACGAAATTCGAGTGAGGAATAAAGGTCTTCGTCCTGCGCTTGCAGGTCGAAAGAAAGGCAGCAAAGTGCCAAAAAGACGAGTGTCAATAATCTCATGATATGTGGTTTGGGGTGGAAAGATAATTATTTAACTCCTTTGTCTCCTGCAAAGTCCGGCGAGGACGCGGGTGCAAAGTCCGTTTTAGCTACGCATCAGGGCCGGAGGCCCGTCTCCCGTAACGAGGGGCTTCAGCCCGGCGAACCAGAACCATGTTAACCCCCAAGGTCCGGAGGCCCGTCTCCCCGTAGAATAAAACCAGCATTCCAGTCCATCGAAAAACATGCGCACATCTAGCCATTTCGATGGGGTGAACCCCATCGCCACGGAAGACGGACCTCCGGCCCTCATAAAAATGTTGGAAACAACATTATAAATTATTTGTGTCTTAATTAAGTAAATCCTAACATTGTCACACAAACCCTATACGCACAATGCCACAATCATTCGACAGAATTATAATTCATACCATCTTCAGTACGAAGTACCGGCAGCCACTAATTAACGAAAGTATCGAGCCCGAGCTCCACAAAGTCATTTGCTCGGAATACGCCAAATACGATTGTAAAGTTCTGGCAATTGGTGGAACTGAAGACCATGTCCACATCGTCCATACACTACCCCGAACGATCGCAATCAGCAAAATTTTAAACGCCGTTAAATCTGTTTCGAGTGGGTGGATCAGGACCAAAGGTCCCGATTATGAGTGGTTTGGCTGGCAGGACGGTTACGGCGTTTTTTCTGCGGATTATCGCAACCTGGATGCATTACTCGACTACGTCCGTAACCAAAGGAAGGCTCACGCGAAAAAGGCTGCAAATTTGTCCTTCCGCACAGAGTACACCAAAATATTGAAAAAATTCGGATTCCTCGACATCAATCCCACTCATCAATTCCCTACTCCACCTAAAGGTTGGGGAAAGGGTCGGCGAATAGCCTGATCCCAAGGGCCGGAGGCCCGTCTCCCATAGCGATGGGCTTCAGCCCGGCGAACCCGCAAGACCGGTAGGGCCGGAGGCCCGCCTCCCGTAACGAGGGGCTTCAGCCCGGCGAACCAGTAAGACCGTTAGGGCCGGAGGCCCGTCTCCCGTAACGAGGGGCTTCAGCCCGTCGAACCCGCAAGACCGGTAGGGCCGGAGGCCCGTCTCCCGTAACGATGGGCTTCAGCCCGTCGAACCCGCAAGACCGGTAGGGCCGGAGGCCCGTCTCCCGTAACGATGGGCTTCAGCCCGTCGAACCCGCAAGACCGGTAGGGCCGGAGGCCCGTCTCCCGTAACGAGGGGCTTCAGCCCGGCGCCCCCGCAAGACCGGTAGGGCCGGAGGCCCGTCTCCCGTAACGAGGGGCTTCAGCCCGGCGAACCCAGCAAGACAGGTAGTGCAGGAGGCCCGTCTCTCGTAACGAGGGGCTTCAGCCCGTCGAATCAGAACGAGGCCCGCCTCCCCGTAACGATGGGCTTCAGCCCATCGAATCAAACCCAAGTCAACCCATAGCAAGAGCTTCAGCCCGTCGAATCAAAAACCACCTCCCCGAAATCCCGTTAGACGATAAAACAGCTCGCAATGCCCTCCCCAACTTTGTCCCTGATCCTTGGCGACCAGCTCAATTCCAACCACCCATGGTTCAATTCAACCGATAAAAATACAACCTACGCCATCTACGAAACGTGGTCGGAGGCGACCTACACCCGTCATCATATTCAGAAAGTATGCGCATTTTTCCTGGCCATGCGAACCTTCGCCGATGAACTGCGGGCTGCTGGCCACAACGTGATTTACCGTACCCTCGATGAAAGCAGGGAACTGCAACTCGAATCCATCGCCGATAACCTTTTGTACGACGCAAATGAGCTAAGCGCCGGTACCATTCGCTATCAGCTTCCCGATGAGTACCGCCTCGACGAAGAGCTAAAATCATTATCTGAAAACTTCGAAGGAGTAATTGAAGCAACAGACACCCATCATTTCCTTAGCGGCCGCAACGATGTTGCAGATCTGTTTGCCGGTAAGAAGACCTACTTAATGGAGACCTTTTACCGGAGCATGCGCAAACGCCATAACGTGATGATGGAAGCCAACGGTGAAGACCCGCTGACCGGCCAATGGAATTACGACCACGATAACCGGGGCAGCCTTCCTAAAAGCATTACTTTCCCCGAAGCATCCACCTTCCCGAAAGACGTATCCTCCATCGTGAAAATGCTGGAACGCAACGGCATCAACACCATGGGGCGAATAAAGAAAAACGTACTCTCTTACCCTACTTCACGATCCGAATGCCTGGAGGCACTCACCGATTTTGTCCAAAACCGTCTTCCTCTCTTCGGCACCTACCAGGATGCGATGACCGTCCGTCATCCGCTGTTGTACCACGCCAACCTGAGTTTTGCGATGAACGTGAAGATGATCTCCCCCAGGGAAGTGATCGATGCCGCCGTTTCCGAATGGCAGCGCCGCCCGGAAGAGATCGAGATCAATCAGGTGGAAGGTTTCGTCCGCCAAATCCTTGGTTGGCGGGAGTATATGCGCGGCGTCTACTGGGCCAAAATGCCACAGTTTGCCCTTACCAACGATCTCGATCATCAAGCTGAACTCCCGTCCTGGTACTGGACGGGTGATACTAAAATGAACTGCCTCGGCCACGCCGTCAACCAGAGCCTCGACCTCGCCTACGCTCACCACATCCAGCGCCTGATGGTAACCGGCAACTTCGCCCTAATCCTCGGCGTCCACCCGGACGAGGTAGACGCCTGGTACCTTGGCGTTTACATCGATGCGATTGAATGGGTCGAAATCACCAACACCCGGGGTATGAGCCAACGGGCCGACGGTGGATTAGTTGCAACCAAACCGTACTGTAGTTCGGCCAACTACGTCAACAAGATGAGCGATTACTGTAAGGGATGCCACTATAAGTACAAGGAAAAAACCGGCGATAAAGCCTGCCCTTTCAACAGTCTCTACTGGGATTTCCTGGACCGCCACCGCGATAAGTTCGCCAACAACTTCCGGATGGCCTTCATGTATAAGACCTGGGACAAAAAGAGCGGCGAAGACAAAGCCGCCATTCTGGAACGGGCCGCCTGGGTGAAGGCACATGCCGATGAGTTATAGTACGCACAAATCAACGGAACATGTCTGTTACAATTGGCGTCGGACCACCGCGATAAAAAACACGAGCAAACCCAGCGCCCAGATCCACCATGGCTCACTCATTCTTCGCACGGGGTCGGTCTCTTCCAGATCGAGAGCGGGGTCGGCGTCGAGGGTTTCGGCCTGTTTGCGGCGGAGCGCTTCCTTCTGGGCTTCGTTTTCAACGACGAGAAAAGCCGTGGTCGGCATGAGAATATGCTGTTGGAAACTGCCCCGTACTTCGGTCAGCCAAGGGTGGTATCCGGTTTGCCCGCTTTGCTGGTGGGCGAGGTATTGCCGGCGAAGGGCTACGGCGGCGGACCAGCTTTTGTCGTTCGGGCCGTTTGGGTCAGTAGTAGTTTCGGCACCGGGTAGGATTGCCCCCTGGCCATCGACGGTGTAGTAGCCAGCAGGCCCCTTGTGCACTGCAACCGGTGCTGGGAGGCTGGCGACCTTCCCGACAGTGTCTCCGGGATTTCGACTGAGGCTATGGTGGTATAATTCATTGTCGGTATCCAGGAAATAGAAGTCGTCGCCCTCGGGATAAGCGGCGGACCAGGCTGAAAAGTCTCCGGTGAAAACCGGATATGAATTCTCGTTTCGGACAACCACGATCTGGTAATCGGTATCTCCCGGAGCCTCCAGTTCGGCGGAGAGGATATTTTCGATGGCGCGCTGGGCGAAGAAACCACCGGGCTCAGTACTTCCGAGTTGTGCTTCCCAACTGGCTGAAAAGTCATGATTCTGAGGCAAAGTGCCGGCAAGGGTCAGGCGCGGACGCGGGGAGCCAGGTGGGAGTTTTGAGGCAAAGTCGCGGATGCGGGAGATCATTGCAGCTTCGGTCTCCGGGCTTCGCCGCGAAGCATCGACCACGAAGTGCACCCCAACCTTTCTTTGCACCTGCGGCAGCGCCCCTTTCTGCTCCTTTGTCAGGTAAACCTGCTCTCCGGAAGTGTTCGTCACCGGACCGGAAACAGGGTATTCATTCTCAACGCCGAGTTGCAATTCCTCCCCGTCGAACGCAAGCGTAAGCGGCTCGCGGTGCAGAAATCGGATGCCCGTGCGCCGGGTCTCTCCCGCCCGAAACGGAAAGACTTTGAATTCGATCTCGTTGGCCGTCACGTAGCGCAACAGGCCGGGATCGCGGTTGCCCCGCACGATGTTGTTGTATACCCAGGTCGCCGCCTTACGCTCAGCCAGGATGCCGTGCTCCTTCACGCCCTCGACGTAGAGATAATAGTCATCGATGAAAACACCTTCGAGCAGGGTAAACACGGTCTGATATTCACCCCTGCCAAGGGTGCCATCCGCCTGTGTAAGGTTCAGGTTCACCCAGCTGCTCCAGGCCTCTCGTTTGGGGTCCCAGGCAGATTCCACGGTGGCTCCGGTCAGGCTTACCTGGTCATTATCTCTGAAAACCGGATCCGTAGCATACCGTTTACCTTCACCCGTAAACACCTGTCGCAGGGTACTGAGCTTCTCATCGGAGAGTGTCAGATTATCCAGCACAAGCCAACGGTAATAGCTACTCAAATAGGGCGTACCGGTGGCAAATCCGAAATCGTTACGCCTCCCTTTGTGTTCGTCGATGGCAGCGATGGCGCGCTCAAGACCGTTGACGTTCAGAGCGTCCATATTCGCCTGTGCCGGCGCATAGACGTAGTCCAACGCACTGTCCAGCGCCGCTTTATCTTCCGTGTACCGGAGGGTAATGAAGAGCGGTATCATCAAAAAAGAAATGACTCCGGTGGCAATCAGAAATTTGGGATCGAACTTCCCTTTCAGGTACCGAAAATCATCCCGGATAGCGGTAAGCTGAACGGGCAACAACATCAGTGGGGTGAGCATCAAAAAGCCCACCCCAACCAGCAAGATCGCCCCGATCGAAAGCGGCAAATACGGAAGGAAGACCACGAAAAAATACACGATGTACGCAAGCAAAACACTGCGCCCCAGGAAGAGGAACAGACGGTATAATTTGTTTTCGTAGGCAGGCAAGCATAACAGGATGCCGTTCATCAACGCCATGGTATAAAAAGCCGGATGGCTGAAGTCACCAAAAACCGCATCCCCGGCGTGCCGTAATTCTCCGGGCCGCCAGTGTCCGTTGTTAATGACAAGCCCGAGCAACGGAAATACAATAGCCAGCGGAATGAGCCAGGCAAGGCGGTACCCCTCAATCAGGTGATCCCGGCTCAAGGCCAACAGGTAGACACCCCTGACCAGAAAAAACAAAAAGACTACCGTAGACGCCACAATGGCAATCACGAAAAAGTATTCGAAGAACCTACCAGATATTCTGCCGAGCAAGGGGACCAATAGCGCTCCAAAAGCGTAAATCGCCAACGGGATACCAAGCGCGCCGGCAAAGTTGGGCCAGATCTTTCGCTCCTCGGGCTCAGGAGTGGCGTAGTGGACAGCGGTAAGCAAACCATAGCCCATGGCGGGCATGGTGAAGGTGAACAGGTACAGCAATAAATCGTCTCCCGCAAGCCAGTTTGGGATGCGCCAGGGCGTGAGGTCGTCCATTGACCAGGCTCCGTAAAAGGTATACAGTGCCGTCGCGATGAACAGCCCCGTCACCAGTGTTACCGGCACCCGTTGCTTCTTGCGCATCAACCAGACTCCCGCCCCCGTAACACTAACCATCAGCAACGCCGTTGCGTAGGCAAACATCAGCCAGTCGCCTTTTTCATCAACCTCTAACAAAGATTCAATTAAGGAGTACTGCCGCCACGCCAGCCAGGAAAAAACCAGTAGAGGAAGCGTATTGACGATAAAGAGCCAGCGGGGATTGGTTAGGAAATTCATGGTTCGTTGGTGCTTTGGTGCTTTAGTTTGTTGGTGCTTTGACTTTAGGCGTTACTCAGGCTGGTACTCTCGGCAGACTTCAACCAATATGTAAGTAGCCCTCCTGCAATGACCAGTACTGATAAGTAGACGAACGCTCCCTGTCCTTCGTGCCAGGCGGTGTCTTTTATACCGAGTGGAGCGGGGCCCAGAGTAAGGATCGTCAGGATCCGGGAGGTGTTGGCGAGTATGGTCAGCGGCCAGGCAGCAATTAGAGCTACCGGAATGGTCCACCAGGCTGTGAAGCGCCGCAGTAGCAGGTAAGCCAACAACAGAAAACCGATGAGCAAAAAGTTGAATCCGGCACAAGATGCATCGATGATGAAATGCGGGCCGGCGTGGAGGTACCCCTCTCCTGCCCTCCAGTTGCCAGTACTGCCTGTTGCTAAGCCGACCAGAGTGTCCGTCGGTGCCAGCAGAAAGCGTAGTGCTTCGGCATCCGCGCTGCGGTGCCACCATTTCCCGAGGCAAAAGATCAGAAGTACAGAGAGATATTGCAGCATTAGTCGTATGATCTGGGTTAGTTTTCTTTTCGTAAAGATAGCTCATTGCATAGCACTTTGAAAAACGAAGTTAATATTTGTGGCTGATCGACTAGGATTCGTGGCAGGTTAATCATAAAGTGCACTTTGGCCATTGCTTACGTCAGCCAGGACTTACTGCTTATCTTCCAGAATGATAAAACATCTTGACTGAGGGGGTCCCCTCTGGTGGAGTGCTAGCCTAACGCTTTGTGCGCGGTTCTGCCGGGCGCAAACCAGATTGTCGCTCAACCCCCTCCCAGCCTCCCGACACCGCTGCGCTGGGGAGGAGCAATCGCGACAATCTGGTTTGCGCCCGTTCTGCTCACTAGGTTCGTAACCTTCCCCGGTCCCTTTCGCTACGCGGCGTCCTTCGGAGGTCCGTGGGCGAGGGAAGCAAAACAACAATCGTAGAAGGTCAAAAACGGTGGTATATTATCTCCACCAGAAGGAATAGCCTACATTTTAACTTCATTCTTCCGAAAGTTTATTCTCCGGGCTTCGTCCGTAAAATTGTCCCGTTTCGTTTTTTGACGTAAATTAGAGTGTCGAATATTTTCGGAATAACCCCAAACCCTAAACCCCCATGAATACATCACTTTCGCCTGCTTACGAAAAAGACTTCTGGAGCATAGTAGAAGCCGCCTGGGCCAGTGCCCCTGATTTACGTTCCCTTGCCAACGAAAAACTGATCACAAAAAGCGGAGGCCCTGCTGAAATGCGGAAAAGTGCCGAAGATGCGGTGGACTTATCCTTTAAAGAACTGAACATCCTCCATGAAGGAATGACCGACGAGGATGTCGCCAAAGTTAAAGCCGAAACTGTAGAATCGATCTTGAAGCGTTTCGGCGTGAGCTTCGGCGCCGAGCTTACACCAATGGGGCAGAAGCTCAGCGCTTACGTCAACACAACCCTCTTTCGCCGGATCTCGGCAGACATTTTCTCCGGCAGTCAGGAAGAAGCCCGAAACTTCATCCTGATGAACAATGAACTGAAGAACCGCATGCTCGAGCAAAGCGGAAACGAAATCATCGGTGATTCAAACCACTACAATTGTGCCTTTGCGATTGCCCTCGGCAAATCGTACTACGAACGCATTCTGAACGGAACGTTTGAATTACCGGGAATACTCATGTCGGAAGCATTCGCTTACCAATTGTTGCATAAGTACGAAGAAGTTTATGGAGGAAACGACGAGCAAATAGCGGCGTGCATGTTTTAAAGCGAAGGTGATGTGAACAGGACGCGCGCAAACGGAATGGTCCGTTTTGGGGTACACTTCCCGTTTCTCCCCGTAGCCTGAAACGATCTGGAAGCTCTACTTCCCTACCAGCAATATCTTGGCCTGACTCCCCAAAGTCGGGTGAACGACCCGGATCAGGTAAGAGCCTGAAGCCAGCCGGGAAGCGAGATCAAACCGAAAAGCCTCCCCCGTTGCCTGAACGTAATTGTCCGTAAACAAGGCCCGACCGTTTACATCGAATACCTCCACAGTAACCTTTTCACCGGCAGCCATGCCGTCGGTACGGACACTGAAGTGGCGTCCGGTATTCGGGTTAGGGAATAAAGTAAAGTCCCAATGTTCGCCTTCCGTTTCGGCGTACTGCACTTCCACCAGGTGAGAGAGACTCACAAATCCGTCGAAGTCCGTGGTTTGCAGCCGGTAGAAGCTGCGCCCCTGGTAGGGTTCGTCGTCCTTCATTTCGTACAGGAGGCGCTCTCCGGGCTCGGTGTACCCGGCGGCGTCGGTGGTACCGACGGTCGCGAAGTCGAGGCCGTTGGCCGTTTTCTCGATGGTGAAGAAGTCGGTAGCCTGTTCGTTTTCGGTGGCCCATTTCAGGAGCACGTAGTCCTGTTCGGGGAAGGCATCGAAGCTGATGAGGTCGAGTGGCAGCGGGATGGCACCGGCGTAGAACGCGACGTCGAAGCCGTCGCCCTGCCCGCCGCCGAAGAGCCGGGCGAGGGTTTCTCCATTGACCACAACGGAGACTTTCCGGGCATCAAAACCATCACCCGGGCCGCCACCGAAGAGTCCGGTTAGCGTTTGTCCGTCCAGAGCCTGGTTGGTGGCAGAGAAGTCGAACCCATCACCGCTACCGCCGCCGAAGATGGCGGCTAAAGATTCTCCGTTGAGCGTTACCTGAGCCATCGACAGGTCAAAACCATCACCATCGCTTCCGCCATAGAGTTGATTCGTATTGTCTCCGGCGAGGGTAACAGAAGTGACGCTCTGGTCGAAACCATCGCCGCCACCGCCACCGAAGAGCACCAGAAGTGCTTGTCCGCTCAGTGTGACGTTGGCCGATGAGTGGTCAAAGCCGTCGCCCCGTCCGCCGGAAAACAGCCCGGAGATGTCGTCTCCGAACAGGGTGAAGGTTTCCGAGGAGTGATCAAAGCCATCCCCCGTTCCGCCCACGTAGAGCGCCGCGACGCCGGCGGGAATCCCATCGAAGGTAAGCTGGATCACCACCGCTTTATGAAAGCCGTCTCCCGGTCCGCCGGCAAACTGGGCCTGCAAACACGCAGAGCTAAGCCCCAAAAACAAACATTGCACCAGCGTCAGCGCCAACTGCCTGCGCAAATGGTATTTTCTAAAAAAAGTCATGATTGGTAATTGAAGTATTAAGAAATAAATACTCCCCTTACTCTACCGAACGCACTCCCCGAAAACCAAGCCGGTTATTGTCGCCCTCAAGCGTAGTGGCCGCATCATAACGATCAGAGAGCCGGATGAACCTGCTATCGTTGAAATAGGAACCGCCCCGGTAGCCAATACCAGTATTTCCGGAGGGCCAGTTTGTCACATTATGGCTACCGCTGGACAGCAATGTTCCGTCGCCATGCGTATTTGTGAAAGCTCTGCCTTCCGGATTACCAACCGTAATGCAACGTTCGTAGAGGTTGCCCGTTAATTCCATGATGCCATAGTAGCTACCTCCCGTTTCCTCACGGGTAGGGTTCACGGCGCTGGCAGCAAGGATTCCACAGCGCTTCGGGCCCGTTGGGGAACCATTGGTTTCGCTATAGATTGCATTACCAACGCCTTCTCCCATATTTGAGACCTCTTCGTTGGGTGTGCTAAAGTTCAGGTATTCATAATCCGTACCGTGAATATTGGCCGTTCCCCAGGCAAACTCATTATTTACCGGGCTTACGGGGCCTCGTCCGGCTTTTTCATACTCCAATTCTGTCATAGGGCGCAACGCAGCCCAATCCAGGTAGGCATAAACAATCGTGTTGTTCACGTAATTGAGAGGTAGGTCCGGGTTGGTCGTTGTAGCGTTACCTGTTTCATCCCAGCTTACACCATTACGGTTCAGTTCTGCGTCTTGTCCTTTGCCGTCAGGTCCGGTCACGTCCAGGTTCTCCCTTTGGGTTTGGGTCAGGGTATTGAAGAAGGCTACGTACTGCGCCTGCGACATTTCGTATTTCATGCAGTAAAACGCAGCGAAGCCTTTAGGGAAGGCTGCGGGGATCGGGCCGAGGAGGTCACCCGGGCGGCTGCCGCTGTCGTCGGTACTGTAATCAAGCTGTCCGGTACCGGAGCCAACGGTAATGGAGGCCTCCGATTCCACATGATAAGCAGAATAAAAGGTAGGAAAGACAGCTCCCGCCGTACGGAATTCACCGACTTCATTCTCGGCGCCAATTCCACCAAACCCCGTACCTAAATAGAAGGAACCTTCGGGCACATAAACCATCTCGAGGGCAAATACCTGTACATCGACTACCGCATTGGGGTCTACGTTGTCTGCACCATAATCCCAGGTCATCTCGACGTCCTGAAAAGAGATGTTGCCACTGCCGTCTCCTGAGCGGTAAACGAATACGCCTGTATCGTCGACCAAATCGACACTGCCTCCGGAGGGGGCAACTGGTGAGCCCGTTAGCTCGGCGTGGCGCCAGGGGCCTCCACCGACACGGTATTTGGCAAATACCCAGGCGGCATCATAATTGGAAGGACCAACGCTCACCCGCCAGGAGTTTTCCCAGCTGAGGTCGAATTGAATGGTCGTTGTTTCGTTGCCAACATCCTGATTCAGGAGGACGATATCGGTAACTTCAATGTTATTGGCATTAAGCTGCAGGCCCGCTCCGAGGAGCAGAAGAATAAATAGAAAGCGGTTCATGGAATAGTGTTTTTCTGAAGGTTTGGGATGAGAATTATGGGCGTCCGCTGTACTGCACCATTAAATTTGAGGGCGGGGCCGCAGGTGCAATGAGCGGTTTTCGGGAAGGCAATGGTTCAAAGCCTTGTTGCAGGTTTATACATCATGCGGGCGGGTTGTTACAAAAGTGATCGTTTTTTTGTCCGACCCTGATTCTGTTGCTATTCCTGGCTAATGAGAGAATCCGGATTAAACCCGAACAAGCTCTTACAGTCAACCTTAAGCCGGAAAATCCATTTCCCAGAAAACTCCATTCATGTCTAAAATGCGAATTCTATTCACCGGTGGCTCAGGCAAAGCTGGCAAACACGTCATTCCATACCTGCTCGATCAGGGCCACAAGGTAATGAACGTAGACCTCGTGCCCCTCGACCATCCGGGAGTCGACAACCTCATGGCCGACATCACTGACTCAGGGCAGATGTTCAACGCCATGAGTTCTTACGCAGGATTAGACGAACTGGAAGCCGGCACCGGCGTACCGCCCTTCGATGCCGTAGTCCACTTTGCCGCCGTCCCCCGGATACTGATCAATCCCGACAACGAGACCTTCCGGGTAAACACAATTGGCACCTATAACGTGATCGAAGCTGCCGTAAAACTGGGCATAAAGAAAGTCATCATCGCTTCCTCAGAGACTACTTACGGAATCTGTTTTTCTGATGGAAAAACCAATCCTGCCGTACTGCCACTCGAAGAAGACTACGACGTAGACCCCATGGATAGCTACGGACTATCTAAAGTCGTAAACGAAAAAACAGCCCGCAGTTTTCAACGCAGATCGGGTATTGATATCTACGCCCTGCGCATCGGCAACGTCATTGAACCCCACGAATACCAGGAACTCTTCCCGCACTACTTTAAGCACCCCGAGGTGCGCCGCCGCAACGCCTTTTGCTACATCGACGCCCGCGACCTCGGCCAGATCGTCGATCTCTGCCTACAGAAAGACGGACTCGGCTTTCAGGTTTTCAACGCTGGCAACGACCATAACGGAGCAATCATCCCCAGCCAGGAACTGGCGGATCGCTTCTTCCCCGGTGTACCGCTCACCCGTCAACTTGGAGAGCACGAAGCGCTCTACTCCAACCGTAAAATCAGAGAGGTTCTGGGCTTCAAAGAACAGCACAACTGGCGGAAATACGTGAAGGGGGAATGACCCAATACTTCAACAAACAGCCTGGTCTAGAATTCACGCCACTGTGCCGGTTCCGCCATCGCACCTCCGGTGCGCCCGTGCCGAAACTTAGACATCTGATCGTAGATCGCCCGGCGCCCCCGGTTGATGCCGCCCAGCGGGCGGTGTGCCGGCAGGGCGTGCCAGGGCGAAAACGAGAGGTTTTGTCCGTACGCCTGCTGCTCCGCAGAGGTAAATTCCTGCTGCAAAATGCGGACGGTCGCCACCCGGATGAAGGGAGACAATGACCTGTCCCACTCCACCCTTGCGTCTTCAATCGGCATCTTTCTGGCGTCGGTCTGTACCTGAATGAAGAAATCCAGCTCTACCGGGCCGGAGGCCAGGGTCTCGGCCAGACGGGTGGTAAGGAAGGTAGCTTCGGCTGTTTTCTTGTCGGGCCGCTCTGCATCGGAAGAAGTCCGGGGTAAAACGGCGTATTTAACGGCATGCTCTCCCAGCAAATAGGGTGTGGTACTCCCCCACTCTACGGCCGTAAGATCAGCGGCTTTGATTTGTACCTTCATGAACAGCCTGAGCAAGCGCGGATGGGTCAGGAAGTGCCAGGCAGCGTTCAGTTTATTCTTCTTCCGTACGGCGCTAAGCAAGTCTGCGAACCCCTTGACGCCTTTGGTAACAAAGATTTGAGTGCTCATGAACACGAAATCATGGGTGGGTGCATCTTCCAGCCCCGGCAGTATTTTCTGGCCGGGTACCCCCATCAATTTAATCGCCAGCCCGTGCGAGTCGGCGTCAATATCCGGGCCATTGAGCAGCTTTGAGTAGCGCAGCCAACTCTGATATGTTTTCGGCTCACTGAAAATCCCAATCCTGTACGCTTCGGGAATGTCGTCAGCGATGACAAACTCAGCTTTTACCAAGCCGTGTTGTTTGGGGTGTGCATCCCGCTCGGTGGCGGCGGGGTCAGGATAACTCTCTTCCAGCGTTGCTTTCAGCAACGCGATGATCTCCTCCGTTGCGGCCTTTTCGTTCGCGGGAGGGTCTTCGGTGGCAAGTGGCATACCCTTGGTTGTTCCGCAGGAGGAGAGAAAAAAGATGAGCAACAGTAACAGGAAAAAGAACCTCATGGTTAAAGTGTTTTCATGTATTCGATGAGGTCCCATTTTTGTTCATCTGTGTACTGACCACCGGCGTAGTCGTGGCCGAGGTTGGAATTGCCAAGCATCATGGTTTTCTTTCCGTCTACTTCCCGGTAGACTTTGAACTCATTTTTGCCACGGTTCGAGACAAACCCTACCTTCCTGGGGTCAAATACGCGGCTTCCCACCCAAAAACTCTTGACCCGATCCTTGGGCGCCTTAAGCAATTCCCAGAGGTTGGGGACCGATCCGTTGTGCAGGTAAGGAGCTGTTGCCCAGATTCCGTTCAGCGGGCGCGCTTTGTATTCAAGGCTATCCACGATGAGTTTGGTCTCTGTGTTTTGTATGTTTTCCCACTTCTGATGACCAGCCTCGAGCGTATTAGCTTCCACCAACGAGTCTTGCCGCTGGTTGAGCCTTTTTATATCTCTTCGGAGTCCTCTTCCACCCATCTTTCTGGTTATACCAATGCCCTCCATTACTTTGGTGGGGCTTCTGAGCACCAGGCCAGCAACTCCGTTAACGGGGATAGTGATTGCCTGTACGGTATCTCCCATCACATCTCCTTTCAGGATCATGGCTTTTGAGCCCTTCAAAATCCCTGAACTAGCCATATAGTTCTCTGCGGCCCAGGCTGTCATGGGGTCGGTTCCAACGTCTGCCAAAGGCACCATATCTGCCTTATAGTTCTTGTATTGCATGTCTTTTGGCACTACTTTGTGGCATTCAATACAGTTGTCCCTGTACAGGATTTCGCCTCTGGCGACCCGCTCGGGGTCCACTGCGGGGAGGTTACTTTCCGGATCGTCCCATTGAGGTGCTTTGAGTGACTTTACGAAACCTTCCACCCGGCCAAGCCCTTGAAAATCGAGGGTACCGAAGTAGTCGAATCCTTTTTTGTTGTTTGGTTTTTCCTTGATCGTCAGCCCGCCGAAGACACCTACTACCTCTCCGGCATTTCTCACCATTGGGCCCACGGAGCGCGGAATGTTGGAGGCACCACCATTCCATTGTACAAAATCAGACTGGTGCGTTCCCCAAAGGAACGGGTAGGATACCGGTGCAACCGGATAGTTTTTATTGTCGAGCTTATTCAGGGCGAAAGCCGTGCCTGCGTTCATAATGTTCGTGAAGGCGTCCAGCCGGCCCCAGCTGGTAAAGTCCTCGGGGTAGTGCTCGGGCAGTGCGTTTACATCCTTACGCAGAGCGGCACCTTTTGCTGCGGCGAGTAGCTCCTCACGTAGTTCTTCTGCTTCTTCCTTAGAGTGCCTGCGGCCAAGAACCCGATTGGAAAAACGTTCGAACTTCATATCATCTTTATACGTAACCTCGAGCGCACCGACCAGGCGATCGTACAAGAGCACAAAGTTTGCCAGCGTAGGTGCCCCGTCGATTATAAATTTTTCGCCATCGTGCTCAATCATGTTGGTATGGCAGGCGGCACAGGTGAAACCTACGTAAGCCTCCTTCATAGATTCCGACCTTGTAATCGCAAAGCCGATAGGCAGGCCAGCAGGATTGTGCCGGGAGGCCAAAGCGGGTAGATAGCCCAGCATCTCCATGTGTTCCGTATTTCTGAAAAGCTTCTGGTTATTGGGTTGTTCCAACCAGGTAAACCAGGTGTAAGGCAACACCTCGGCCCCTTGGGAAGTGAACCAGAAGGCGTTGCTAGTATTCCAATCCCAACCCTGATCGAAGCGCGTCCAGTCAGTATCCACTTCTCCGTCAGCGGGTACCACCACCAGGTCCGGGATGATCGAATCGTTATAAACAGGACTAATGACCTTACAGGCGGTAATGGTGAGCACCAACAGGGTGACGGCAACTATTAATTTCTTCATGATATGGGTGTGACAGTGAAAGACCAATTTTTTTCGTAACCTGATTCAGGTGCTTGACCGAATTTAATGTCAACTTAGTCACAGTTTTTGCCTACTTCGCAAAAAACACGTATAAACACCTACAGTAAAGCGTGTTTATACAATGCTGATTACTTCCAGACGGTATGTTCGGGGAAAACGGCGCGGCCGCGGGTGCACTGTACGTTTAAGTTGCAAGGGCTTATACCTAAGCCGAAGTGATCAGGTACAAGACCCGGTTACTGGTTCTCAACCTGAAACTCGGTGGTGTTACGCCTTTTCATAATCCTAAGAGAAGCACTCAATTAAATTTAGCTTCGGCTCCCCAAATATGAAGGGCAATCGCACACGATTTTGATTGGCGATTCTTGATTTGCTGCGCAGTACTTCGTACTCTCGATATTTGATTCTTAATTTGGCTGCCGCAAGTACTACAGCCATCATAAAATTTCCAACTTGTGACATATTTTGCGGTTGCCCTGTCATAATGCGCGAGAACGACAGGTGCATTGGATCGGGCGCAAACCAGATTGTCGCGATTGCTCCTCCCCAGCGCAGCGGTGTGGGGAGGCTGGGAGGGGGTTGAACGACAACCTGGTTTGCGCCCATTGGATCTTATGGTTACAGGCTCTCCCTTCAGGAGGCTACAACCAGTAAATGCCTGTGTTAAGCATTTTTCTTAGTACTGGTGATGGGTTAATTCTCCTTAAGTACACAGTAAATGAACGTAACTAATCTTTCAGCCACCCCCATCAACAAGGTGATCGAATGTTTCCTGCTGGCATTCGAAAGCTACTTCGCCAGTATGCCAACCGACCACAGTTATTACATTGACCGGTGGAAGGCAGCGGGGGTGGATTTTGAGCTTTCCTATGGGATGTTTGACGGTAACAACCTTATTGCCTTCATCATCCACGCAGTTGGCACAAGAGCAGGCACGCGAATCGCCTTCAACACCGGAACGGGAGTAATTCCCGAATACCGGGGCAGAAGAATCGTAAAGACCATCTACGAATTTGCCCTTAAAGACCTCCTCGGTAAAGGCATTGAACGAAGTACCCTCGAAGTAATTACACGAAACAACAAAGCCATCAAGGCTTACCAAAGCGTGGGCTTTCGGATCACCAGGAGGTACAGTTGCTTCTCGGGGCAGGTCCAGGTAGAAAGCAAGGAGCGTCAGGAACTGAAAGAAATACCTTTAAGCGCGGTTAACTGGGAGGACCTGCCCAACCAGCCGTTTTACTCCTGGGATTTCCAGAAGGAAACCATTCTGCAACGGGATTACCGCTTTTACCAGGTTATTCACGAAGGAAGCGCCGAATCTTTTTTCGTCTACAGCCCGGAGACGCAGTACCTGGCCCAATTCGATCTGTTAAACACCGAAAAGATCGGGTGGGAAGGGCGCAAACCAGATAGTTCCTCAACCCTCTCCCAGCCTCCCCACACCACTGCGCTGGGGAGAAGCAATCGCGACAATCTGGTTTGCGCCCGGTGGGAACGGCTCTTCCATGCAATTAGACAGGTCGCAGATTTTGTAAAAGTCATTAATGTGGATGAACGGCTGGAGGACAAGATTTCCGTAATCAATTCATCAGGCCTCGTAGCTACCGTAGAACAATATGAGATGGAGATGGAGCTGAACGGTACCCCGGATTTCAACCAATAACACATCAGTTTCCAAAGGAGCAATTCTGTACGGGAGATTCCGGTGAAACTATCCTAACTCTGCACCTGCGGTCGCGCCCCATTCGGTTTGTAGTGTGTCAACAAGTAGCAGCTTCACAGCTTTTGTAACAATATCCTTCACCCTGCACCTTGCAACCTGCAAGCATTTACCTATCTTCGCCCTCAAATTATTAAAGAAAGCCTCTAAATATGAACCTCCACGAATACCAAGGCAAGAGCATCCTCACTAAGTACGGCGTGCCGATCCAGAACGGCTACGCAGCCGACACCAAGGAAGAAGCCCTCGCCATGTATGACAAGCTCGCTGAAGAAACCGGAAGTGGTTTCGCCGTAATCAAAGCTCAGATCCACGCAGGTGGACGTGGCAAAGGTGGTGGTGTAAAGCTGGCCAAAAACCGCGACGAGGCCCAGGGTTACATCAACGACATTCTCGGAATGCAACTCAAGACCCCCCAGACTCCGGGAGGCATGGAAGGCCCCGGCAAGCAGGTCAACAAAATCCTCGTAGCCGAAGATGCTTACGCGCCTGACTTCGACGCATGCAAAGAATACTACGTTTCCATCCTGATGGACCGCGCCCGCAAGCAGAACGTCATCATCCACTCTACCCAGGGTGGTATGGACATTGAGGCCGTAGCCGAAGAAACGCCACACCTCGTTCACAAGACCTACATCGATCCCGAACTCGGCATGCAGCCCTTCAACGCCCGCGAAGTAGCCTTTAACCTCGGCCTCTCCGGTACTGCGTTCAAGAACATGACCAAGTTCATCTACAAGCTCTACGCCGCTTACATCGGTGCTGATGCTGCCCTGATCGAGATCAACCCTACCCTGCACAACGCAAACGACGAGATCATCGCCGTTGACTGTAAGTTCAGCGTAGACGCCAACGCACTTTACCGCCACAAAGACATCGCCGAAATGCGCGATAAAACGGAGGAAGACGCCGTTGAAGTGGAAGCCGGTGAGTACGGCCTCAACTACGTAAACCTCGACGGTAACGTCGGCTGTATGGTAAACGGTGCTGGTCTCGCGATGGCAACCATGGACATCATCAAGCTCTCCGGTGGCGAACCCGCCAACTTCCTCGACGTAGGAGGTACTGCTGACGCCGAACGCGTAGAGAAGGCATTCCGCATGATCCTCAGCGATGAGAAGGTTGAAGCTATCCTGATCAACATCTTCGGCGGTATCGTCCGTTGTGACCGTGTTGCCCAGGGTGTAATCGATGCTTACAAGAACATCGGTGACATCAAGGTGCCGATCATCGTTCGCCTTCAGGGTACGAACGCCGTTGAAGCCAAGCAAATGATCGACGAGTCGGGCCTGAATGTTCGCTCTGCCATCACGCTTCAGGATGCTGCCGACGTAGTGAAAGACGTACTTTCCTAAGAAGTCGCCTCAAAAGCACACCAAACGCCAAAACGGGCCGTCGGATCATATCCGGCGGCCCGTTCTGCTTTAGCCCGGCATTGGTTAAGGTCTGTTAAGGTAAAGAGCCGCACCCAACATCGGCCGGCGTTAAGAAGTTTGCACATCAAACTTCGAATAATGCGACTCTTCATTTTTCTATTTGCTCTCTGTATCATATCCTCTGTTTCTGCTTTCAACTGGGAACCAACCGACGCGTACGCCATCAAGTTTTCCACGGCTAAAGCCGAAGGGACTTTTACCGACCTAAAGGGTACGATCGACTTTGACGCTGACGACCTCGCCAACGCCAACTTCGATGTTTCGGTAGCTGCAGCCAGCATCAATACCGGGAATAATACAAAAGATAAACATGCCATCGGCGAAAGCTGGCTCGATGCGGAACACTTTCCACGCATCAGCTTCCAGTCCCACACCTTCCGGGAGTCCGGTGACGGCTACATTGTCGATGGTCAACTGACCATTCACGGAAAAAAACGGCCTGTATCTATTCCTTTCTCCTTCGACGACAATGTTTTTCACGGCGAACTCTCCATCAACCGGCGGGATTTCGGCATCGAAGGCCCGTTTCTGTTCGGCGGTCTGGTAGGCGACGATGTGATGGTATCGCTCCAAATTCCCGTGAAATAAA
Source organism: Neolewinella aurantiaca (assembly GCF_008014675.1). Classification (GTDB taxonomy): domain Bacteria; phylum Bacteroidota; class Bacteroidia; order Chitinophagales; family Saprospiraceae; genus Neolewinella; species Neolewinella aurantiaca. The sequence goes on from NZ_VOXD01000005.1 coordinate 166,445, forward strand.
CACCGAAAGCTAAGCCGTCGCCTAGCGCTCCAGAAGAACCATTATCATGGCGACTTCAGGGTCCGATTTTTTCACGGCTTCGGCATCGCTGCTCACCTCCATGTCGTCGTTGTAGGTATATGTTTTTCCAGCAGTATTGATGTCGAAAAACATATTCGTCTTTTCCAGGCTTCCTCCTCCCCAACTGTTGACACTTCCGGCGCCTTCGTAATTGTGCGAATAGATCATAAGCGGTGCTCCGTTGACCGTACGGACCTCCGCGAGGCGATCGCCTACCCTGATGTCAGTGCCGGCAAGGTGCCAGTCGCCTCCTTTTTTACTGATCCGGAACTCGACGCCCTCGAGGTATCCGTCTTCGTCGGGGAAACCGATCTCGACCTCGTTTTCAGTTCCGGGGAAAAGCCGGAAGCCGGGTACACTTACGCCGCCGTCCAGATCGTATTCCATCGGTTCAACGTTTCCTTCGCCGTACACCAGCGGCAGGTCTTCCGGTTCAACGATCGCCGTCATGGCTCCGAAGCGATAACCGGGGACGATACTGAAATCGGTCTGCGCCGGGATGCCGTCTTCGCTGACCTCGGGTGCGAGGAGGTAAACGGATATATCAGCAACGGTGATTCCCAGCCCTTTCAGGTTTGGGTTATCGGTACTCACTTCCGTATCTCCCATTAGTTCATCGGGCAATAGTTGGCCGTTGGGTAGTACCGGAGTAGTCAAGGTGGCCCCGATTTTATCGAGTTCGCCGCCGTTCCAGTCCATCACTGTTCCGCCGTAATCCCATTCGTACCCGAGGAAGGTGATGGGCTTTCCGTTTATTTCTTTGAGCTCGTGCAACGATGTACCGACCGTCACCGGGCTGCCGGCCATCCGCCATTCGGAACCTTCCTTTCTAATCACAATGGTTAGTTCTTCGATACCGTTTTCTTCATTGGGGAACATGACATCCGCTTCGTTTTTGGTGCCGGGAAACAGGCGGTAGCCCGGGGTAGTAAATCCTTCACCGATCGGGACTTCGATTTCTGCGATCTGATCGCCGTAAAGAAAATCGAGGTCTTCTTCGTGGGTCGCTCCCGTAATTTTCCCGAAGCGCTCTTCGGGAACATAAGTGAGGTCGTCCCCAACAGATACTGTTGTTTCCGAAGCGGATGCTTCAGCAGGCGCGGCCGCAGGTGCAGGGGAGGTTTCAGGGGCATCGTTCTGGCGGCAGGCGGCAGCCGTTACCAGCAGGCTTGCGGTAAAAATCAGGCAGGATAGTCTCATAGTGAAAGGTGGGTTCTGAAGATTTTCTATAGATCAAAGCTAAGGGAATAATCTTACCTTCCGTTCGGCAGCCTTCAGGCTGCTGCCTCCTAAACCTCAACTCGGAAAAAGTACGCCAAAGCAGCAGCTGCTTAGCTGCGAAGCAAACAAACCACTGCCATATTACTTTTCAAGCCACCGGCTGAAGCCGGGCCTGCTGTTGCGGGGGACGATGCCGCTCCACAGCCCAATCATTAGTGCACCCCTTTACGGCGGACCATCCCGCCCCGCGTGTCATTGATGGAACTCATCGTGATGAAGGCATTACCGTCGATCTCCTCAACGATGCGGGTAAGTTTACTGATTTCCAGCCGGGTGATTACGGTATAGATAATGTCGATCTCCTGACCCGCAGCATCGGCGCGGTAGCCACCGCGCCCACGGTAAAGGGTAACGCCACTGCCCAGTTCTTCGATGAGCGCCTGCCGTACAACGTCGCTCTGGCCGGAGATGATGGTCACCCCCGTATATTCCTCCACCCCATCGATCACGAAGTCAAGCGCTTTCGACGCCACTATGTAGGTAAGCAAAGAGTACAGCGCCTGCTCGATGGACAGCAGATATGCGGCAAAACCGAAGATGACAATATTAATCAGGATTACCCAATCACTGACCTTTGCCCCAACCTTCCGGCTCAGGAAGATCGCCAGTACTTCGGTGCCATCGAGCACACTGCCCCCCCGCATCGAGAGGCCGATACCACACCCGAGGAAGAAACCCCCAAAGACGGATACAAGCAACTTGTCTTCGGTTACCTCCGGGAAATGAACTGAGTAGATTGTGATCGCAAGCAGCGTGATCGCAAGCGCCGTCTTAATCGCGAAGCGGCGACCAATCACGATTCTGCCCAACAAAAGAAAGGGAAGGTTGACCAGCAAAATCAGCACGGACAAACGAAGACCAGTAAGATGAACCAGTAAAAGAGAGATACCGGTTACTCCTCCGTCGATGAAGTGGTTGGGTAGAAGAAAGCTTTCGAGACCGAAGGCCGCAGCGGCAACTCCCGCCAGCATAAAAACTCCATCTTTAATCAGGCCGGTAATTTGGTTTTTAGTCATGGGAAGAAAGCTATTTGGGATGCATTAAACATCCGTTAAATTCAGGCAGATAGTAGTAAATGCCCCGGTGTACTCTTAAGTTTGAACACACCTCAAAACCTTTTAACTATGAAGATCTTTTTCAGCTTGCTGAGCACCCTGCTCATTGCCGCCCTCGCCTTTGGTTGCACTGACGACGATCAGCTCCAACCAATCGCCGAAGACATCCCATTCCTTGACGGAGGGTTCACCTTCGATAAAGCAGTGCTTGAACCTGCTTTCTCTAATCCCGACGGAACCTTCAACGCAAAACTTTACCTGCTTGGAGCTCCGGCAGAATTGACCGGCAGCGGCCTCACCGGCCTGCCGGCCGACGCCATGGAATTCTCCTTCCAGTCGTTACCCGCGAGAGGCATCTTACCCGACGGAGAGTACACCGTAGGCTTGCCCAACGACGGTGGAGATGTCCTGAACGCTTACATAAAAGACAACCTCCAAATCACCTTCACCGACCTGCATTTCGTCAACTCTGACACCCTCACTGTCGGCACTTCCGGGGAGAACCGGACCTTCACGCTGGAAGTCTCCGTATTTAATGATCAAAACTCTCAGTACGATTCTTCGGTAGAAGGCACCCCGCTTTCCGGCTCCGTTACCGTTCCTATGAGCGTATTCGAATAATCGAACTAACCTTACATCATCTTCCGAAGCCCGGCTTCCCAGATCGCATACGCCTCCTGGAGCCGGGCTTTGTTGTCTCCTGGCTTTACTGATGACAACACCTCCTGTCGGCCGACGGCCTCGCCGATGTTTTTCGCGAGCCCCACAGAAACCGCTGAAGCAAGCGCCGCGCCTACCGCACCGGTCGTATTGTGAACTTCGATGGTGGCTCCGGTGAGCGTGGCGATGGTTTCGCTGAAGACTTTACTCTGAAAGAGATTGTCGTTGCCCACCCGGATAGTGCTGAGGTCGACCCCCAGCTCCTTCATCACCTTCATCCCGTACACGAAGGCGAAGGCGATGCCCTCCAACCCGGCGCGGACAATGTGAGCTTTGCCGTGGCGATTGAGGTCAAGGCCGAGGAGGTGTGCGCCTACGTTTTTGTTGCCGAGCATCCGCTCGGGGCCGTTACCGAAGGGTAGGAAGTGAAGGCCGTCGCTGCCAACGGGCACGTTCCCGGCCATCGTTTCCATTTCGCCGTAGCTCAGTGCCTCGCCGCCGATCAGGTTCTTCACCCAACGGTGCAGGATGCCCGAGCCGTTGATGCACAGCAGCACCCCGATGCGGGGTGCTCCGCCTTCATGATTTACGTGAGCGAAGGAATTGACCCTTTGCTGCGGATCGAAGGCCAATCGGTCGGTAACGCCATACACCACTCCGGAAGTACCGCCGGTGGCGGCCACTTCGCCGGGCGCGAGGACATTGAGGCTCAAAGCGTTGTTCGGCTGATCTCCGGCGCGGTAACCAACAACGGTGCCGGGCATCAGGCCAAGCTCCCGGGCAGCGGCTTCGGTCAGTTTACCCTGCCCGCCAACGGCGGGCACACGAGGAGGAATCTTGCTTTCGTCGAGGCCCATCTCTTCCATAACGAGCCCGGCCAGTTGGTTTTCTTTGAAGTCCCAAAATACGCCTTCGCTTAGGCCGGTAATGGTGGTGGTTGCTTCGCCGGTGAGGCGCAGGGCGATGTAGTCTCCGGGCAGCATGGCGTAGCGGGCGGCCTTATAGTTGTCGGGTTCGTTGTCGGCGACCCACTTCAGTTTAGCTGCCGTGAAGTTACCGGGGCTATTGAGACAGTGCTCCAGACAGGTCTCTGCGCCAATACCTTTGAAGGCTTCCTCACCGGTTCCGACGGCGCGGCCATCGCACCAGATGATGGAAGGACGAACGACTTCATTTTCGGCATCCACCATCACCAGGCCGTGCATTTGGTAGCCGATCCCCACTGCTTTTATATCCTCATTTTGCACCTGCGTTCGCGCAAGAATATCTTTCGTTGCCGCTACCACGTATTTGTACCAGTCTTCCGGGTTTTGCTCGGCCCATCCGGCTTCGGGAGCGTCCATACTCATTTCCGTATCCGGAGCGGTGACGCGGGCAAGCACCCTGCCGGTTTCAGCCTCCACGAGAGCTGCTTTTACTGAAGAGGAACCGATGTCGTAGCCGATGGTGTACAAGTGAAAATATTTGAATGAACGATGAATTAAGCTGCCGCAAAACAAGCGGATGTGCAATATATACACTGAAGATTTAGCGATAAGATTGCAATCGATTTCAGGGTTCGGATTTTTTTGCGCGACCGCAGGTGCAGGGGAAGGTTACAGGGCAGTATCAATCCAGCTCAAGCTCAACTCGCCAGTCGAATGCTTTTTAGCACAACCTCCCTTAAACCAATTTGGCCCGGACGTCAAAGCATCAGATCCTGGGTAAATACGCTTCGGAAGGTGCGAAAAAGTTCGCCTGTCGAGTTGGACGGTTCCCTTGCCAAGAAATCAATTGACCGAACTCGACAGGCGATTTTTTTTTCGCGTTCATGCTGAGTAGTTAATTTCAGGACTAAGTATTTCCTCTCCCCAACTAAATATTACTTTGAACCTGGAGCAAAAAAGAATTCGACTGGCGAGTTCTAAATCTCCAGGTAGATTTAGCTGTAGTAGTTTAACTTTAGCCTTTCAACCACCCTCCCCCATGCACCAAAGATTCCTCCTCCTCCTCGCCGGGCTATTGCTCTCTCCTTTCATCTGCGCCCAAACCAGTGACCTGAACACCGAGTTGGCTCCGGTGAAGGCCCGCCACATCGGTCCTTTTCGAGGCGGCCGGGCCAACACCGCTAACGGTGTGATTGGTGATCCGCTGACCTACTACATGGGCAATACCGGCGGTGGTGTCTGGAAAACAGAGGATGCCGGCCAGTACTGGACCAACATCTCCGACGGCTTCTTCGGGACGGGAACCATCGGAGCCATAGCCGTTGCGCCAACCGATCCGAACATCGTCTATGTCGGCACCGGAGAGCACGCCGTCCGGGGCGTTATGACGAGCAGTGGTGACGGTTTCTACAAATCAACCGATGCCGGCAGGACCTGGAATAAAATCGGGCTCGAGAACAGTCGTCACATTTCCCGTATCCGCGTCCACCCCACCGATCCCAACACCCTTTGGGTAGGAGTACAAGGTGCGCTTTACGGCCCATCTGAAGAGCGCGGCGTTTATAAATCGACCGACGGCGGAACAACTTGGAAACGCACTCTTTTCACCGACAACCTTAGCGGCTGCGTCGAAATTGACCTCGACCAGAACAACCCACTGATTATGTACGCGGCCATGAACACCTACGGCCGTAAGCCCTGGAAAGTTATCAGCGGCGGGGCCGGCAGCGGACTCTATAAAAGCACCGACGGCGGAGAAAGCTGGGAAAAAGCACAGACCGGACTGCCAAAAGAACTGGGAAAAATCGGGCTCTCCGTATGCCAGAGTAACCCCGACAAAGTTTACGCCGTAGTGGAAAGCGACTCCGAACAGCAGCTCGGTGGTCTCTTCGTAACCACCGACGGCGCGAAGAACTGGTCGCGCGTCAGCGATGATCACCGCCTCACCCAGCGGGCCTGGTACTACACCGAAGTTTTCGCCGACCCCGCCAACGAAGACATGGTTTACGTGATGAGTGCCCCCATGCTCCGCTCTAAAGACGGCGGCAAAAACTGGGAAGTGATGTCTGGCCCTCATGGCGATTACCACGACCTGTGGATCAACCCCGCCAACCCCAAAAATATGGTATTGGCGGACGATGGCGGAGCCGGCATCACTTTCAACCGGGGAGAAAGCTGGAGCCGGCAAGACAATATGCCTACCGTCCAGTTCTACCGCGTCAGCGTAGACAACAACTTCCCTTACCGCCTCTATGGGGGACAGCAGGACAACTCCTCCGTGAGGATCGACAGCCGCAACCTCAACGGCAGCAGCATCGGCCCTGAAGCAATGACCGCATCGGCCGGTGGCGAAAGTGCTTTCCTCGCTTTCGACCCCGACGACCCCAGGCTCGTAATGGGCGGCAGCTACCTTGGCACCATCGATCTGCTCGACACCGAAACGGGAGCATCCGTCAACGTAATGGCCGCCCCGATCCAGTACCTCGCTCTCGATGCGAAGGACATGAAGTACCGCTACAACTGGAACGCGCCGATCATCCGCAGCCAGCACGACAAAAACGTCTGGTACCACGCGGCGCAAAAGATGCTCCGAACCAGCGACCTAGGTATAACCTGGGAGGAAGCCTCGCCGGACCTTACCCGCAACGAAGTTGAAAAACAAGGCAAAGGAGGCGGGCCCTACACCAACGAATCCGTTGGCGCGGAGAGCTACGGCACCATCAGCTACGTCATCGAATCGCCGCACGAAGCCGGCGTAATCTGGACGGGCAGCGACGACGGACTAGTTCACCTCACCCGTGACAATGGTGAATCCTGGAAGAACGTTACCCCTGCCGGACTCAAAGAATGCCTCATCAACGCCATCGAGGTTTCTCCGCACGATGCCGGTACAGCTTATATCGCTACTACCCGCTATAAATTCGATGATCATCAGCCAGGCCTCTACGTTACTAAAGACTACGGCAAGACGTGGAAGAACATCAGCGCCGGCATCCCCGACGGAGCGTTCACCCGCGTGGTCCGGGAAGACGATAAAGTAAAAGGACTACTCTTCGCCGGTACCGAAACCGGGCTTTACGCTTCCTGGAACGGCGGAGCGAAGTGGGAGCCTCTCCAGCTCAACCTCCCGGTAACCCCCATCACTGACCTTGCAGTTAAGCACGACGATCTGATCGTTGCCACCGCAGGCCGGGGCTTCTGGATTGTGGATGACCTGGGCTTACTGCGCCAGTGGAAAAACGAACCCTACGGCCTGCATGTCTACCAGCCCGAGCCGGTAGTATTGACCAGCAGCCGCAGCGAGCTCGACGGTAATTCAGGCGATGGTGTCAGTTCTACCCGCGGTGTAAACCCGGCAAGTGGCATGGTACTTTACTACCACCTTCCCGAGGGCGAAGATGATTCCGAGCTTACCCTGGAAATCACCAACGCAGAAGGCAAGGTCGTTCGTACCCTCAGTTCTAAGCCTTCCGGTTTCACTCCCTGGGCCGGTGGTCCGGGAAATGCCCCTACCCTATCCGCCAGCCCCGGCCTCAATCGCTTTGTCTGGGATCTGCGCACCGAAGGACGTAAGGGGGTGGAGCAGGTTTACATCGAAGGTGGCTACCGCGGCCACAAGGTATCCCCCGGCACCTATATGCTTACCTTCAGAAAGGGAGACGAAACCGTCGGCGTTAAAGGCGTACTCGAGCCTAACCCGCTCTACAATGTAAGCCCCGAAGCCTACCGGGAAACCGACACTTACCTTAGCGAACTGACCGCTACCCTCAACGATATGCACGATATGGTAAATCAATTGCATGATGCACACCAGCAAATAAGCAACATTCTGGAGGAGCAGTCTTCCCTGGATGAAAAAGGCAGCGTACGCCAGCAGGGAGAAGCATTAATCGCAAAGCTGTCCGCCTGGGATGACATTATGGTTCAGCGAAAGTCCAAGGCTTACGATGATGTAGAAAACTACGTCAATGGCTTTACGGCAGATTACCTCTTCCTGCTCAATCAGAGCGAAAGCGGATTGCCCCGTATCACCAACGCTTCGCGGGCGCGACGGACAGAACTCGATGCCGCCTGGGCCAGGTACAAGGCTGAGGGCATGGCGCTTAAAGACGAAATTCAAAATTACAATAAAGCACTCTGGGCTGCGGGAGTTGGAGCAGTGCGGTACTAATGCTTTGGCGTACAAAAAGCCCCAGTTCACAGGGTGAACCGGGGCCGGGCAAATGTTATGAGACTTAATTCTTTGCTTACGCTACCGCCAACTCCGGAGCAGCGGGGAAATCGACAGCGACCTTAGTGATACCGTGCAGGTAATTGGTTACCGTAATAGTACCAATGGCGAGTACGGCATCGACGATGTTTTCGCGGGTATAACCAGCGGCCAGAAGTGCTTCGATAGATTCTGATGATGGTTTGCCACGCTGAGCGGCTGTTTCGCTGGCGAAAGTAGCCAGAGCATCAAGCTTACTGTCGAATGAAGCGTAACCCTCACGGAGTTCAAGGGTTTGCTCTTCCGTAAAACCTGCGCCTTTGGCGATAGCCGTGTGGGCGGCCAGGCAGTAGTTACAGCTGTTTACTTCAGATACAGCGAGATCGATCACCTCCTTCTCTTTTGCAGAGAGGCTTGTTTTGCCGTTGGCAAAACCAAGGAAATTGCCCAGAGCATTTTCTGAATGCGCGAATGTAGCGTAGAGATTAGGCACGAAACCGAGGCCTTTTTCCAGCTGATCGAAGATGGTCTGGTTGCCGGCAGATACTTCGGTACGGGTGGGGATATTGAAGGTAGACATTGTATAAAATTTATTGGTTATTGTTTACGAGGCAGAAGCTTGAAATAATTGCTTTTCCCTTTTGACAATACAAAGATGCGGGCGTCTACAGGCCCGCCTCCTACCAATTCCCCCCGCCCCGGTACCAATTACTCCCTTCCTCAAATGAGGAGCGGTATAAACTTACTGATTTCAGCTACGCAAAGCGGTAGGCGACTCACCAGTGACTCGCTTAAACAAGCGGCTGAAGTGGCCGCTTTCCATAAACCCGAGTTCGTCGGCGATCTCAGCAACTGATTTATCGGTGTACAGAAGAAGTCTTCGGCCTTCCAGCACGATGCGCTCATGAATGAACTGAAGGGGTGTTTTACCGCCCAGCTTTCGGAATACGTTACTCAGCGTTTTCGGCGATTTGAACAGCATCGCTGCGTAATCCGCTACCTGATGTTTTTCCCGGAAGTTTTTTTCTACCAAAAGACTGAACTGACGGGAGAGATCGTACTCCGGCGTCGGGGTGGCTTCCGGCAGAAGTTGCTTCTTAGCGGCACGGGTGACGATCACAATCAGTCGCTTCAGGAGCATCCGCAGCATTTCGCCCTGCAGGTTATCGGTATCGCGGAACTCGTCGATAAACACAGGTAACAATAAAGAAAGCTTACGAACTACGCTTTCCTCCGGCGTAAGAATCATCGGGTTGGGGAAGCCGTAGAAAATAAACCCGACGCAACTGACCTCCTGGTCGTGATCGACGATGCAGTAAAAATCCCGATTGAACCCCCAGGCGACAATGTCTTCCGGCCGGTCAAAACGAAAGGTGTGCGCCACGATCAGTAAAGCAAGGCCGTTTTCCGGCAGATCATAACCTATTTCATCGACATAAATCCGCTGCGCTGCGCCCCGGTTCCAGGCGATGGTAAGTTGATAATTGGCTTTCTCCCCAAAAGCAGAGCGTTTCAAATTCGGGTCGTCGGCCCACAACTCGAGGTTTCCGCCCGTTTTAGATTCTTTGTACTGAAGGTGCATGTGTAGAGTAAATAGCTTTTCCTGATGCAGGAAATAATACAACACAATGCTCCCGGCTTGGTTGGCACTTCCGCTCAGGCATTGTGTCGGGTTCTTCCGTTGCCGGGGACAAGTTGATTATTTCCGGACAACCCGGTAGCTGAGCAGAAGGTCCTGCTCGGGAGAGACAATTCCCAGCACCATGTTTTTCACCGATGCTGCCGGCAATTCAACCGATACCCGGTCTGCAGTTTTGCTGACACTGCAGGGGATTTGCATACGGGTGGTATAGTTGACGCAGTAAAGTGTTTCGGGGGCAGAATCTACCGCGAAAGCGATTGTCAGGGGTTCTTTCTTCGGTGTTTCGAGCAGATAGTCTGCGTGACTGAGGTCATACAGGCCATGAGTAAAAAAGCCGCTCCCAATGGCTGCCCGCCGGAGGTATACTTCCTCACTGACGGGTTCTTCGAGCAGCTGCCACTTGCTATCCTGCGGAAAATGGTTGTACCCCAGGCTCCCCGGAGGAGTCATAAAATAAGACGGTCTGAAATTCCGGACAAACTTCATTTTATCGTTTACAGCCCCGGCTCCCCAGGTGCAATCCAATAACTGCCATTCCCCGTCGATTTTAACCGCGTTCCAGGCGTGCCCGATTCCCATCGACCCCGGCACCATCACGTCGCCACGGGCGTAGCCCGTTACCATTTCGCACTCCAGCCCGGCAAGGTTCGCCACCCGCTGGTAAAGGCGGGAATACCCCTCACAAACTCCCTTGCGGCGCTTTAAGGTGTTCAGCACCCGTTGCTCGTAAATTTCCTTGACTTCAGCGGGCGTATAAGACTTTGGTTTACTGTTTTTCCGGCCCATAACCTGACCGTACAAATTGGTATCGTAGGCTACGTTTTGCGTCATCCAGTAATAGATTGCAGCAGCAATGTCCTGTTCAGTCGAGAACGTACTGGTTATTTTATCGGCAAGGTCTTCGGGCGTTGATGCCTTGATTTCAGCTACTGCAGCAAAACGGTTCCAGTCAATAGTCTGGGCGCTGACGCTGGTGCAAAGAAAGAGTAAAAGGCCAAGAAAGGCCAACGTGGTTGATTTCATCTTCAGGGGGTGTTTATCGGCACAAGTTACGAATGTCCCGTCAAACACGGAGCAGGGTCCTAACTGCCTTACGACAACTGAAGTTGCCGCCTGCAGCGAGCAAGTCCCCTTGGGACTCTATATCATAAAATTTATGAGTTTGCGGTTGCCTTGAAATCTTGAGTACGAAGTACGGCGGCAACCAAGTCCCTTATCGCTTTCCCCTTATCTGGTTTCGGAGAAGCCGCCGGCTGAAGCCAGGGCTGCTGTAACCAATCAAACCCAATGGATTTTCAACAGCGGTAGCCAAATCGCTTATCGCATATCCCTTATCGCTTTCCACTTATCTGGTTTCGGAGAAGCCGCCGGCTGAAGCCGGGGCTACTGTAACCAATCAAACCCAATGGATTTTCAACAGCGGTAGCCAAATCGCTTATCACATATCCCTTATCGCTTTTCCCTTATCTGGTTTCGGAGAAGCCGCCGGCTGAAGCCGGGGCTACTGTAACCAATCAAACCCAATGGATTTTCAACAGCGGTAGCCAAATCGCTTATCACATATCCCTTATCGCTTTTCCCTTATCTGGTTTCGGAGAAGCCGCCGGCTGAAGCCGGGGCTACTGTAACCAATCAAACCCAATGGATTT
>NZ_VOXD01000005.1:178010-223718 GCF_008014675.1 Neolewinella aurantiaca
CAGGGCTACTGTAACCAATCAAACCCAATGGATTTTCAACAGCGGTAGCCAAATCGCTTATCACATATCCCTTATCGCTTTTCCCTTATCTGGTTTCGGAGAAGCCGCCGGCTGAAGCCGGGGCTACTGTAGAAGTAGTTTTACCGCAGCTCCAGTTCTTTAACCACCGCTCCCCAGTCGACCAGTTTAAAGTTTTGGGGCAGCATCTTACCATCTTCGTAGTTGAACCCGTCCTGCGCAACGAGCAGGCCATTGGGGAAGGCGGGGCCAAAATCGCCGGTCATTACTTCCAGGCCGTCGGTTTCTTCGATTCCATCGCAGTTTGATCCATCCGTAACCTTGAAGCTTCCGAGGTATTTATTATCGCCCGCGCGGTCAAATACGGCGTAGCTGAAGTTCCCCTGAATGCTTACCACTAGGTACCCCTCTCCGTTCGCCTCCCGGGCAAGGGTGATCCCCTCGATGTCAGGAACGAGCGCGGTATTGGTTTCTGCATCCGCATCTTTAACCAGGCTTTGCACCTGCGTTCCCGCCTGATCATCTTTGGGATCCAGGGGCAGTTTCCAAACGCCCCGGGCCTCCTCGCCTACGTAGAGCCAACCCAGCTCCGAGTCGGCGACCATCCCTTCGGTCTGGGAGGCAAATGAAATATCCCGCACCAGTTCCAGCGCATATTTGCCGTCCGTTTCCACGAGTTTGAACTGCTGCATCCGCCCGTTCTTTCCGTTGGCGATGGCATACACTTCCGCGCCGGACCGACCGAGACAGAAACCGTAAATGTCGTCAATTTCCGTGCTGTCTACCTTCAGTGCGTCTACCGCTACATCTGTCAGTTTTCCGGTTTCCGGATTCACGCTGAACAAGTCGATCGACTGGTCAGACCGGTTGCTGCAGCCCAGCAACGTAATGGTGCTGTCGCCAGACTGCACGCCGGTCAGGATATCGATGTTGTTGATCTTCCCAATGGGGTAATAGTCCACCTCCGCTCCGCTGAGGTCGTACACGGCCATTCCGCCGGTTTTATTGGAACCGTAGATCAGGCTCTTTGCCGGGTCAGCCGGATGCCGCCAGATGGCAGGGTCGTCGGCGGCGTCCTCCAGCGAAGTCGCCCGCGCGCTTGCCGTTTCCACGAGCGCCGTCACGGAAGGTTCTATCAGGTCCTGGCCGGCGTACGCAGCCACCAGGGCGAGACTGTCTTCGCGGGCTTCGGTGGTAGCTGCGTCTACGGTTATCGGGGGCTCCGGAGGAAGCTCGTTACCGCAAGAAAGAAAAAGCTGGAGGAGTAAAAAGAATGGTACAATGCGGGACATCATCAATCATGGTTGAGACGCTGTGCGTCAGTGGGTGGACATACGACGCACAGCGTCTCGGCCATAAGTTTTACTTAACGAGATCGAATTTGACGCCGAGATCGAAGCGTACGTTGTAGTACTCCGCCTGGAAGGTTCTTGATGTGTTGCTGCCCTGGAAGTAGCGCAGCGGTTGATTCAGCAGGTTGTTGGCGTTTCCGTAGAGCGTGAAACGCGGGCTGATGCTGTAGTTGAAGTTGAAATCGAGGTAAGTCACCGCATCGTAGTTGATGTCTCCAAAAGCCTCCTCGCCTACTTCGTCGATGAAATCGGAAGCATAGTTAAACGAAACGCGCGTGGTCAGTTTTCCTGCGTCGTAACCTAACGATGCATTGAGGGTATGTTTAGGAGCTCCCGGCAGCCTCAGCTCTTCGTTCTCACGGCCTTCGAAGTTGAAGTCGGTTACTTTAGAGTCGATGTAGGTGTAGTTGAAGTAAACACCAAGGCCAGCGAGTGACGGGCTGATGAAATCGAGCTGACGCTGGAAGGCAACCTCCAGGCCAAGTAAGCGGGCACTGCCTCCGTTGATTGGCTGGGTGAAGCTTCCGTATTCAGTACCCTGAAAGGTGAAATCATCGAAGGTCTGGCTCACGATGAAGTCGTCGATGTTTTTGTAGAAAACGCCACCGGACACGAGGCCGACGTTGCCGAAGTAGTGCTCCATCATCAGGTCGAGGTTCATGCTTCGGGTAGGGTCGATGTCCGGATTGCCGATGCTGATGTCTTCACCGTCTTCGATTTCCTGGTAGGGCACCAGGTCGAAGTAGTTCGGGCGGGCCAGGGTATTGGTGAAGGCAAAACGCAGGATGGTTTTTGGCTTCAGGTTGTACTTGAGGTGGAGGCCGGGCAGGAGGTTGAGGTAGTCGGATTTTTCGGCCTCTGTGGCCGTCAGCGTTTCCTCTTCGTCGTCGTAGCGGAAGCCGGAGTATTCGAGGCTTGTTCTTTCCAGGCGCAGACCGGCCACCGCCAGCAGCTTGGAGCCGAGTTGTTGCTCGATCATGGCGTAGCCACCTACGATGTTTTCGTTGGCGTCGAAGTTACCGGCCAGTTCGCTCAGGTCTGCTTCCCCTTCAAAGCCGCTGCCATTCAGGTTCAGGTTACCGACGAATTCACGGTTTACGTAGGAGCCGGCGCTGTAGTCTCCGGCCAGGAAATCGTCGCGAGTCAGGTCTTCCAGGTTATTGAGGCTCTGGTCGAAAACATCATCGTTGACGGGTTCGTACTCGAAGAAATTGTTGTCGCGGACTTTAGACTTTGTCCGCAGGCGAGCACCAAACTTGAGGGTATTGCGCTTCGGCCCTGCCGCGGTGAGCGGCAGCTCGAAATCGAGGCGGCCGTTGACGTCCTCATCTTTCGTGAACTGGTTTTCCTCGGTGAGCTCGGCCAGTTCCCAGGCGGAAGAAGGATTCTGAAATTCACCCTCCAGGGCGGAGATTTGCGGTTCTTCCTGGTTGGAGAAGTCGACGGTAACGGGCACTACGTCGCCGCTGCCGAGGGTCATGTAGCGTTCGTGCGGGCGGTCTTCGCTGGCCCGGGCGTAGTTGGCGCTCCAGGTGGTTTTCAGTTTACCGAGCAGGTGCTCGCCGCTGAGACTGAAGTTCATCATCCGCTGGTCTTCCAGGCGGGCAAATTTCTCGTCTTCGGTGCCCGACTTGGTTTCGCGCTCCAGTTCGGCCACCCACTGGCCATCCTCTTCTTCGATGTCGGCATAGACAACGCGGTAGCGGTTTTCCCAGTCGTTGCGGTGGTTGTAGATGCCCCGGAAGAAAACGGTGTTGTTGGGGTCGAATTTGTAGTCGAGGCTGAGGGAGTAGCTCTGGCGTATCCGCTGCAGGTAGTACTGGCGGATCTGAATTTCTTCGGGGTACTCGGTTTCGCCTTCGTCGAAGATATCATTGTCGTTGGCATCATCGTAGGTCCATTCAGCTTCTACGTTGTCGGAGCCGAGGTTGTTGTCGAAGTAGGAGCCGGAGACGATCACGCCAAGCTTGCCGTCGGCGTAGCGATCGCCGTAGATGAGCGATCCGTTGAAGGTTGGCTCGTTGGCCAGCAGGTTATAGCCGCCGCCGATGGTTCCGGAAATACGACGCTCGTAGGGCGCGGCGCGGGTAACCAGGTTTACGGCACCGCCGATGGCGTCGGCATCCATATCCGGCGTAACGGCTTTGCTCACCTCCACGGCCTGCACCATGTCGGCGGGAATGAGGTCGAGCTGAATGGATCGTGCTTCGGCTTCCGCCGAAGGGATGCGTTCGCCGTTAATGGTGATGGAACTGAGCTGAGGAGGTGTACCACGGACGTTACCGAAGCGTGCTTCGCCCTGGTCGTACTGCACGTTGACGCCGGGAACGCGCTTGAGCGCGTCGCCGATGTTCTGGTCGGGGAAGCGGCCGATCTGGTCGGCGGCAATCACGTTGGTAATGTTAACCGCAGACTGCTGTTGGCTCAGGGCGCGGCTCTGGCCGCGCAACTGGCTGATGACGGCTACTTCGGCCAGAACGACCCCCGGTGCGAGGCGTACGTCCAGCTCTGTCGTCTCGCCTGCGGCGATGGTGAAGGTTTGGGTGTTTTCGGTAAAACCGATGTATGTTGTCGTGAGATTATGACTACCGGCAGGCAGATCAAGAAGGTTGTAGCGGCCGTTTTGGTCGGTCACCGTTGCTCCTTCCCCGTTCAGGAAAAGCGTGGCACCGGCAAGCGGCAGGTTTGCTTCGTCGATCACGCGTCCGGTAAGTTTGCCGGTTTGGGCGTGCAATAAAGAGGTGAAGACAAAAAGGACTAAAAACAGTAAGTTTCTCATAGTATACGTAGTGAGCCGCAAAGGTCTACAGGCTGTGTTAAGCCGTTTACGCATCAGGATGAAGACGGGGTTAAGAGACGTGGGCTCAATGTTAAACTTTCTGGGCGCGGCCGCGGGTGCAAGGGGCGGTTTTTTCAGGCGCGGTACAGGCATCTACTAACTCCCTTTGCACCTGCGGCCCCGCCATAAAAAAACGCCCCCCGCAAAAAGCAGGAGGCGTTGTAAAAATGATTACAAGGTAATCTAGTGCAAAGTCTTACAGGCTGTAGCTAACGCCCAGGCTGAGGTCTACACCCCGGGTGTACTGGCTGAAGATGTATTCTTCTCCCTGGAAATCACTGAAGGTCTTGAAGTCAGGGTTCAACAGGTTGCGGCCACGGAGGCTGAATTTGAAGTTGTTCACCTGCTTGGAAACAGAGATGTCTAACTGACTGCGTCCTTTCTCAAAGATATCAGGAGACCCAACGGCACCGATCGACTGAAGACGATCGCTGAAGTAGTTGTAGGCAATGATCGCGTCCCAGCCGGTTTCTGGCGTACGGAAAGCAAGATTAGCGTTGGCAACGAAGTCAGACTGACCGTTGAATACCCGCTCGCCGCTGAAATTAGGATCAACCTCCTGGCCGAGTTGAACCTCACGCTCATCGATTTCCTGATTACTCTGGATGTAGGCGAAGTTAGAGCTGAATGTAAAGTTCTGGAACGACTCACCAAGAACAGCCAGTGACTTACGGAATTCCAGTTCGACACCGTAAAGATCAGCGCTCTCGGAGTTCGTCCAGGTAAACTGCTGTTCTCCGGCAAGGCGGAAGGTTGTTACGATCGGGTTGGTGAATTGCTTGTAGAAAGCACTGAAAGCGATCACTTCGCCCGGATTAGGGAAGACCTCGTAGCGAAGATCGAAGTTGTTGATGTCGGTCAACTTAAGGTCAGGGTTACCAAAAACGGGAGGTTCACCAAGGAAGCCGAAGCTACCGAAGGGCGCTACCTCACGCATGTTGGGGCGAGCGATGGTTTGGGAGAAACCAAGGCGAACGTTGGAAGATTCGGTTGCCTTGAAGATCAGGTTGAGGGCTGGCATCAGGTTGGTTTCTTCGATGTTTGCCGTATTATCGTCGATGTTGGCTTGGTTCGGCTCGTCGCGCTCGCGCTCGATGCCTACTACATCACTTTCAACCAGGATGGTCGTTTGCTCAACTCGTAATCCACCAACTGCCTTCAGGCGCTCAGAGATTTCGTAAGTAAGCATACCGTAGCCTCCGGCTACATCAAAGGTTCCTGTGTAGCTGTTGGCAGCGTTGGAGTTATCGAATACGTGAACACCGATGACGTTGCTCCCCGGCTCTCCTCCGATGATACCTAGGTTGTCAGGACCAAGAAAGACGTCGAAGTCTCCTCCTGCCTGGCTGAAGGAGATTCCGCTGCGGTTGTTGTAAGCGTAGATGTTCTCGTTGAAGTCCCGCTCTTTGGTCTGGTACAGCCCACCAAACCTGAAGTTGTTAGCCTTGCTCTTTTTCTGAAGGAAAGGAATGGTGATGTCTAGTTTACCCTGGTAAGAATCATCCGACAGGTCGCGGAAGAAGCGGCTGGGGCGTTGGAACTGAGACGGGTCGATGATGAAGTTCTCACCCTGCTGGATGTACTCCGCGAAGCGCAGATCGGGTTCGTTCTGCTCACTGTCAACGTAGTTGGCTGTCCATTCAATTTTGGTACCGCCAAGGTTAGTCAGTACGTGCTCACCCTGAGCTACGTAGTTGATCAATTCTCGCTCCAGGAAGGTAGATGCCTGTGAACGGTAGAAGTTGTCCGCCTCACCGCTGGCTCCTTTGTCTTCGTTAGACCCCTGAAGGATACGACCTTCGGTAAAGCCCTGGTGGCTATACAGACCGTAAAGGGTAATGTTGTTGGAAGGGCTGGGCTTGAAGCTCAGGCCGAGCATACCGCCAACCTTGCCCGCCTGCGTGCTTTTATCATCACGAACATCGTAAATTTCCTGAAGCGGGCCACCGTCGCCGGGGTTAACGTAGTTACCACGACGGCCGTCGTTGTACTGGCTGTAATCCTGGCTAACACTCGCCGTAGCGAATACGCCTACTGGCATAGAACCGAGGTTGAACTGGTTGCCAATGTTTGCGCTCAGGCTGTAGTCAAGGCCGGAGTCTTTATTATTCAGGGTAAATCCGTTACCAAAATCATTAGCAACGTCGTCCAGTGCTGCGGCAAGTTCATCGTCGGAACGGGCCGGACGACCAGCGCTTGAAGAAAAAACAGCAAGCTCACTGTTTTCGTAAGTTGCAACCGCTGCCGGACGGTCAAGCGTACCGTCGTTATAGCCCAGGCCGATACCGTCTCCGGCGTCGTAGGTTACGAAATTATCCTGCAGGTTGCTCTGTCCGTTGTAGCCAGCAGAAGCGGATACGCCCCAGGTGAAACGCTCAGGCAGCGCCTTGATTTTGATGTCTACGCTACCACCGGTGAAATCACCAGGCAGGTCGGGCGTAAAGGTTTTTGAGGCAGAGATATTATCGAGGATGCTCGTCGGGATCAGGTCAAGCTGAGCACTATTGCGGTACGGGTCGATGCTCGGCAGGCGCAGACCATTGATGGTTGTAGCCGAGTAGCGGTCACCAAGACCACGAACGTAAACGTACTTGCCGTCAACAACGGTTGTTCCGGTTACCTTCGTTAGAGCCGAAGCCGCAGTAGATGCACCGAGAGAAGAGATTTCCTGCTGGGAGATAAGATCTTTCGCGTTGATGTCGTTCTGACGAATTTTCATCACCGCTACTTCACCGCGTTCCAGCGCCTTGGCCTTTACGGTAATGTCCATATCAAGTTCAATGCCTCCACCGTCGGCGCTGAAGTTTACGTCTAACACGGTAGTTTCGTTTGCGATCACTTCTACGTCCGGAACTACCTGATCAGCGTAACCCACGTATGATGCTACTATGGTGTAAACACCGGGGTCGGCCTTGAACTGGAACTTACCTTCGATGAAGTCGGTCTGAGCTCCAGTAGTAGTTCCTTGAATTACAACGTTGGCTCCCAGCATCGGGAAACCGTCCTCGTCGTAAACAGTACCGGAAACGGCTCCGGATTGCGCGAATGCCGTTGTTGCCACCAGTAGGAGCACGGCGAGGGTCAAAATGCGATTCAGCATAAGATCAGAAATTAAGAATTTTTTTGCACTAAATTATGGTGCAAAGTTCGCGGTGTTTCGCGGGCATACCGCGCAATTAGGGTTTATCATAATGTTAAGTCTCAACCACTTAAAAACCTAGTGTTTATGCGGGTTTTAGGCGCACACGCAGGTACGGGGAAAGCTTTTTAAAAGGCAATGTAAAACCAAGGTTAAGCAAATTCTCTCGCAGATAGTGTCCCATTTACACTATCGTTCCTGTTTTGCCTTCCTTTCGCCCGGAATACAGTTGCCGGACAGCGCATTACGCTCAAATGAACGCTAACCTGTTGTACTGCCGGAGAGACACGCTCTAACGGTGAAAACAACAGCGCACCGGCTCATTCATAAACCAGAAAGCCCCGAACAGCAGAGTGCTGTCCGGGGCTTTCATCGTCAAATCCCGGTGGGGGGATTTGAGGCAGAGCTTATTTGTTTACAACAAGCTTCTGGAGCAGACGGCCACCTTCTGCATCGAGAACGATGAAGTAGGTACCGTTAGGCATGTTGGTTACGTCGATGTTCTCGAACTGAGCACCTGCGTTGTAGGTGCGGGCACGGCGGGCCAGTGGGCGACCGAGCATGTCGATTACAGTCAGGGTAACATCAGCAGTGCGGGGCAGTGTGAAGTTTACGCGGGTAACATCACTTGCCGGGTTAGGCACAGGAGCGTCGAGCAGGAATCCTGCACTTTCAACTTCACCTACGCCAGTAGTACCCATCACTACAACGTTGGTAGTAGTAAGAGCAGACCAGCCGGTGAGCCAGTTAGGAGCGCCGTTGCCGAGGTTCTCACCTGGCTCGAATGCACCGTAGTACTTAACAGATTCGAAACCGTCAACCGCAGCGGGAGCACCAAAGGCAGCAGGGCTGAACTCATTCGGACGTGGGTCGATGTCACCACCGTCACTTTCACGGTCCATGTCGAGGAGTACCGGATCAATCAGGCGGTTGTTGGCAGCAACCATGCCGGCAGCTACAACAGCAGAAGATACAGTGTTCACAGCTTCGCCCTGATCAACAGCCAGGAAGAGATCGGCAGCATCAGTGCCTGCACCGAAGTTGAAGAAGATGTTATCGCTAAGGGCGAGGTCACCGGCAACGAAGCGGGCGTAAGCATCCACTTCAGTGTCGTCGCGGTCTTCGATAGCGATGGCAGCACCGTTGAAGTCAGTGAAGATAGAGTTGCGGTAGAATCCACCGGCGTTGTCACGGAAGAGAACGGAGAGAGGAAGTGCACGGTTAGCGTCACCACCAGTAGCAGTTTGGCCGTTACCGATACCTACATAAGTAGCATTGTAGATAGTCGGCTGGCTGAAAGGAGCCTGACCGTCGGGGTTGGCACCATCGTGCTCACCGGAGCGACCAGTACCAGCGCCGGGGCCCTGCAGGGCGTACCAGAACTGGCCACCACCGCGCCATCCGAAGTCGTAGTCGAAACCATCGTCTCCACAGAAAGAAACAGCGGCGTGATCTACTCGTACAGTTCCGCCGAACCACTCGATACCATCGTCGAGGTTGGCGAATACTTCAACGTAATCAATGGTTGTACCAGAACCTACACCACCAAGGGTTAGGCCGTTGATTTCGTTACCGGTAGAAAGCTGGGAACCACCGTGACGGATAGAAACATAAGTAAGTGTACCGGAACTTTCAGTGTCGTCGGGGTTAGCACCACCACCGAAGGTGGCACGGGATTCGTCGGCGTCGATACCTTCGATGTTGTCTTCGCCACCGGGGCGGGCAACGGTAGCGTTACCAAGGATGATCAGTCCACCCCACTCACCACGGTCAGCGTTGGTGAAGTCGTTGTCGTCGTCCAGATCATCACCGGCTGCGGTGAAGATAATCGGAGCTTCAGCAGTACCGGTTGCGTTGATCTGAGCACCACGGGAGATGATCAGGGCAGAAGTATTGTCTCCGGTAGATACATCGTCAGCACCAAGGCCGCGGATCACGGTTCCCTGCTCAATGTTAAGCACACCGTCCTCTTCGAGGAATACGAGACCATCAAGGGTGTAGCAGTTACCGCCACCCCAGTTGTAAGTCTGGCCACCAACGAGGTCAGCATCGGTGATGGTGATACAGTCGTTGTTGTTGATCGGAGTAACTACGTCACCAAGGTAACCGTATTCTGCAAGGGCAGTCCAGTCAGCCAACCAGTTGGCAGTGTTACCGAATGCACCACGGTAAGTAACGATGCTGAAGAATTCATCGTCGGAAGGAACACCTCCTCCGAGAGCAACGCCACCGGCGTTGATCCGTGGGTCAAGGCCTCCGTTCGGTGTGCGGCTGATACCGGCGATACCAGTAGCACCGATGGTGTTGTCCGCAGCGAATGCAGCAGATAAAGCAGAGGTAGAAGCAGGAACTACAACTTCGCCCTGGTCTACAGCAAGGAAAAGGTCAGAGGGGGTAGTACCGGCACCGAAATCTTCGAAGATGTTGCCAGAGAAGGCCAGGTCACCCGCCTGGAAGCGAGCGTAAGCATCTACGTCGGTGTCATCGCGGTCTTCAACGGCAATGGCAGCGCCGTTAAAGCCAGTGAAGATGGAGTTGTTGTAGAAACCACCAGCGTTGTCGCGAAGCAGAACAGACAGTGGAATGGCACGGTTGGCGTCGCCACCGGAAGCAGTAGCACCGTTACCGATACCTACGTAAGTAGCGTTGTAGATCGTTGGCTGGCTGAAAGGAGCCTGACCGTCGGGGTTGGCACCATCGTGCTCACCGGAACGACCGGTTCCGGTACCGGGCTCCTGAATAGCGAACCAGAACTGGCCCTTACCGCGCCAGCCGAAGTCGTAGTCGAAACCGTCATCACCACAGAAAGCAACAGAAGCGTGCTTCACAGAAACGGTACCACCGAACCACTCGATACCATCGTCGAGGTTAGCAAAAACTTCGATGAAGTCGATCTCAGTACCAGCACCTACACCACCGAGGGTAAGGCCGTTGATTTCGTTACCGGTAGAAAGCTGGGAACCACCGTGACGGATAGACACGTAGTTCAGCACACCGGAGCTTTCAGCATCGTCAGGGGTATCACCGCCACCGAAGGTTGCGCGGGCTTCGTCGGCGTCGATACCTTCGATGTTGTCTTCGCCACCGGGGCGGGCAACGGTACCATTACCGAGGATGATCAGGCCACCCCACTCACCGCGGTCAGCGCTGGTGAAGTCGCCGTTATCGTTGAGGTCGTCTTCAGCAGCAGTGAAGATGATTGGCTCAGCGGCAGTACCACGAGCGAAGATCTGTGCGTCGCGGGCAATGATGAGGGCAGAAGTGTTGTCTCCGGTAGAGATACCGTCGGCGTTGAGGCCACGGACAACGGTTCCTGCTTCGATGTTCAGTACACCGTCAGCTTCGAGGAACACAAGACCGTCGAGGGTGTAGCAGTTACCGCCACCCCAGTTGTAAGTCTGGCCACCAACAAGGTCAGCGTCAGTCACTACGATACAGTCGTTAGTATTTACCGGTTCTACGTTGTCACCGAGGTAACCGTATGCGTCTAGTGCAGTCCAGTCCTCAAGCCAGTTAACACGGTTGCCAAAGGCACCACGGTAAGAAACGAGGTTGAAGAATTCATCATCGGAAGGTACGCCGCCACTAAGAGCAGCACCACCGGCGTCGATCCGTGGATCGAGGCCTCCGTTTGCGGTACGACCAATGCTGGCTATGCCGGAAGCACCAATGGTGTTATCAGCTGCGAAAGCAGCAGCAACAGTAGCGGTAGAAGCAGGAACTACAACTTCGCCCTGGTCTACAGCAAGGAAGAGGTCAGCGGCAGTGCTGCCGGCTCCGAAGTCTTCGAAGATGTTGCCGGAGAAGGCCAGGTCACCTGCCTGGAAGCGGGCGTAAGCATCCACGTCTGTGTCATCACGGTCTTCAATGGCGATTGCAGCGCCGTTAAAGCCAGTGAAGATGGAGTTGTTGTAGAAACCACCAGCGTTGTCGCGAAGCAGTACAGACAGAGGAAGAGCACGGTTGGCATCACCGCCAGTAGCAGTAGCACCGTTGCCGATACCAATGTAGGTAGCGTTGTAGATCGTTGGCTGGCTGAAAGGAGCCTGACCGTCAGGGTTTGCACCATCGTGCTCACCGGAACGACCAGTACCGGTACCGGGCTCCTGGATAGCGAACCAGAACTGGCCCTTACCGCGCCAGCCGAAGTCGTAGTCGAAACCGTCGTCACCACAGAAAGCAACAGAAGCGTGCTTTACGGAAACAGTACCACCAAACCACTCGATACCATCGTCAAGGTTAGCGAATACTTCAACGTAGTCGATCTCAGTGCCAGCACCTACACCACCAAGGGTAAGGCCGTTGATTTCGTTACCGGTAGAAAGCTGAGCACCAGCGTGACGAATAGACACATAGTTCAATACACCGGAGCTTTCAGCATCGTCGGGGGTATCACCGCCACCGAAGGTTGCGCGGGCTTCGTCGGCGTCGATACCTTCGATGTTGTCTTCGCCACCAGGGCGGGCAACGGTAGCGTTACCGAGGACAATCAGGCCTCCCCACTCACCGCGGTCAGCGCTGGTGAAGTCACCAGCGTCAGAAAGATCGTCTTCGCGTGCCGTAAAAATGATAGGAGCATCAGCGGTACCGCGGGCAAAAATCTGTGCTCCACGGGTGATGATCAGTGCAGAAGTATTATCTCCGGTAGAAATCTGATCATTCTGGATGCCACGAATTACTGTTCCTGCCTCAATATTGAGGACACCTCCTTCTTCAAGAAATACGAGGCCATCTAGGATATATTCGTTGTCATTCGTCCAGTTGTAAGTCTGACCACCAACGAGGCTGGCATCAGTGATGGTGATCTGAGCTGAAGCGAAACAGCTGCAGAACATCGCCACCATAAATAAGGAAAGCTTGGTATGCATAGTACAAGAGTTGATTTATGCCGCAAAGGTCACTTAAGGCCGTTAACGCTACCTTCGCAGAATGTTAACTTATTGTTACACGTACACTATCCAGGATTAAGTTTGGCTACCAAATCCAGCTATTTGGGCGCGGCCGCAGGAGCAAGGTCCGGGACCAAACAGGCTAACAATGCTTTCCCGAAGGCGTTCCACACTGCATCCTGCGGCCCCGCCCCTGGCCCATACTTCTAAAAAGTCTTCCATTCCATACGAAACCCAACAAATTGTCCGTTATCTTACCGCATACCAACCTGAGCTAAATGAGCAAAACCTACACACTTCTCCTTTTCATCTTTGTCGTTCTCGCAAGTAATCTCCAGGCCCAAAACACCGGAGCCATTACGGGAAGCTGGAAGACCATCGATGACGAAACCGGCGAGACAAAGTCGGTCGTGGAAATCTACGAACAGGACGGTAAGTATTTTGGCCGTATCGCCTCGCTGCAGAAGAACAAAGACGCCCGGTGCACCGAGTGCTCCGGCAAGAAAAAAGACCAACCCATCGTCGGCCTCGTTATCATCGAAGACCTGAAGAAAGACGGTGACTCCTGGAGCGGCGGCTCCATTCTCGACCCGCAAAAAGGCGCTACGTACAAACTTTCAGCCTGGTTCGACGAAGACCCCAATACCTTATATATACGCGGTAAGCACTGGACGGGGCTCTACCGCACCCAAACCTGGACCAGAAATTAAAATCATGCCCCGAAAACGTTTTCCCCGTTTTTGGGATCATACATAAACCAAACCTATTATTTCACTCTTAAAGATCATCATGAAGCAAACTTCTACTCATAATGACATGCTCGCCTATTTGTACGGCGAAAGCACCCCAGCCCAGACGCGGGCGACGGAGGCAGCCCTGGCTGCTGACCCGGTCCTGCGCGGAGAGCTGGCGGAGCTCACCCAGGCCCAGGCAGCTCTGCCGCGCGTGCGCTTCAGCGCACGCAAGCGACTGCTGGACGTAGTTCGTAACTACGCGTTCGGGCCAGATTTGCAGCTATCGGTTTAGTCTGAGACCCGCTCTTAGCAGCCCGATGGTTTTGTGGTCCCCGCGGTGCTCACGCACCGGGTCGGTTCCACGCAACTGCCGCGCACGGCAACAACACAGGCGTTACCTGGGGTGAACCTTCACTCTGGTAACGCCTGTTTACTTTTGCAGCAGTACCTCATGCATCAGCAACCAACCCACCATGAAGATAGGCCTCCTCTCCGACACCCACTCTTACCTCGATCCCCGCGTTTTCGACTACTTTGCCGACTGCGATGAAGTCTGGCACGGAGGTGATGTCGGCGATGAATCCCTCCTCGACGAGCTGGAAGCCTTCAAACCTCTCCGTGGTGTCTACGGCAACATCGACGATACGGCCGTTCGGCGGCGACTGCCCCTTAACCTCGATTTTGAAGTAGAAGGCCTGCGGGTGTTCATCACGCACATCGGCGGCTACCCCGGCCGTTACACGCCCCGCGTCCGAAAATTGCTGGACGAAATAAAACCCGGTCTCTACATCTGCGGCCATAGCCACATCCTGAAGGTAATGATGGACAAAAAACGCCACTGCCTCCACATGAACCCCGGCGCCTGCGGTAAACACGGCTTCCACAAAATGCGGACCTTGCTGCGCTTCGACGTCGAGAACGGCCGGGTGGAAAACCTGGAAGTGATCGAGCTGGGGTTACGAGGGAAAGCGGACTGAGTCGGGAGTCGGGAGTCGGGAGTCGGGAGTCGGGAGTCGGGAGTCGGGAGTCGGGAGTCGGGAGTCGGGAGTCGGGAGTCGGGAAAATAATTTTTTTATGGTAAAGATCCGTAAGTTAAAATCACCTCCCTGTGCATGGTTACCTGCGTTAAAGCCGGTTCTGTAGGAGGCGAGAGGGAGATCCCTACACCTTCTTGTGACACACGCCATAGCAGCCTGTTCGGAGCATCTATCATTCCGTACATTACATTTGTCGAAAAAAGTACCATGACCGTAGACGATGCCCTAATATCGCGTTTAGCGAAACTCTCCCGCCTCTCTCCTACCCCGGAGCAGTCCGTGAAGCTGCAACGTGACCTGAAAAACATTCTGGGTATGGTGGAAAAGCTGGACGAATTGGAGCTCGACGCCGTGGAGCCGCTTCGCTACGTCACCGGAGTGGAAAACGTTCTGCGCCCCGATGAAGTATCCGGCCACATCGATCGCGACCGCGCCCTGGAGAATGCTCCCGACGCAGACGTAGAAGGTGGGTTTTTCCGGGTCCCCAGAGTTATTGAATAGATTGCTGGTTCTTTGATCCGTTGGATCCTCAGAATATCGGGAGCCTCTCCCCCATCAGTCTTTACGACAACTGCTAAAACACCAACAAACTAAAGAACTAAAATACCAATTGATGTCCCATCCCGTAATTCAGATCCACGATCTTACCAAGACCTATATTATGGGTCAAACCAAGGTTCACGCCCTTCGTGGCATCGAGTTGCTCATCAATACGAATGAGTACGTTGCACTGATGGGACCTTCGGGCTCCGGGAAATCAACCCTGATGAACCTGCTCGGATGCCTGGATACGCCAACCGCCGGCCGCTACGCACTGGACGGTAAGGATGTCTCCAAAATGGACGACACGGAACTGGCCCGGATCCGCAACGAAAAGATCGGCTTCGTCTTCCAGACGTTTAACCTTTTGCCGCGCCAGACTACGCTGGAGAACGTCGCCCTTCCCCTCGTCTATGCGGGCATCAGCCGTAAGGAGCGCGAAGCGCGCGCCCACGAAGTGCTCACCTCCGTTGGCCTCGGAGACCGGACCGGACACCGCCCCAACGAACTCTCGGGTGGTCAGCGGCAGCGCGTAGCGATTGCCCGCGCCCTCGTCAACAACCCCAAGATCATCCTTGCGGATGAGCCTACCGGCAACCTGGATACCAAAACGAGTATCGAAATCATGGAGATTTTCGAGAAGATCCAGGCCGAAGGCAACACCGTTATCGTCGTTACCCACGAGCCCGACATCGCCGAGCACGCCCACCGCATCGTCCGTTTGCGCGATGGATACGTTGAAAGCGACGAGCGTAACAAAGAGATCAGACTCGCCAGTGACCCCGACCACCGCTACAAGCAAGGACTCAGCCTTTAGGTTCGGCTAAACTGTTCCAAGACGCGTAGCTTTTTATAGTGCTTCATCTTCTGGTCAAAGGCCATGAAATCAGGATGCAGAACACAGAGATCAGAACCCCGCAAACTGCGGATTTCTGCCCGTGGCCTGCATATTGTGTTCCGAACACTGCCTTGATTATATTCCAACCACTACGTAAGCTACCTTAGCCCTCATGTCAACCACCTGCCTGAACTGCCAGACTGAATTTACCGGCAACTTTTGCCCGGAATGCGGCCAACGGTCGAATGTGGAGCGGTTCACGTTTCCGTATTTCTTTTCCCGCGAGTTCCTTTCTGCTACCTTCAATCTGGAGCGGGGCTTCTTCCATACCTGCCTCAACCTTGCTTATCGCCCCGGACACATGATCCGGGAATACCTTAGTGGCCGGCGGAAGGAGTATTTCAACTTCATTACCTTTTTGCTGGTACTACTGACCGTTGAGGCGGTGCTCTGGTCATTGGCCTACAACTCCCCGGCGGAGTTTATGCGGCAACAAATCCATGACCAGATGGTGAAAACAGGGTCGAATTTGGCGGACAACCTGACTTCAGCCGATGTCATATCAGTCCTGGCCAATCAAAAGTTCCTCTTCATCTTAGCCATCCCGTTAGCGGCGGCGGTTCCGTGGCTCGTGTTCAAACGTACTGGCTTCAATTACCTGGAGCACATTATTGCGGTCTGCTTCCTGCTCGCCATGAATACCCTGCTTGGTATGACTATGGGAATACTGGGCTTGTTTCCGCTTGATTTCGGAATTTACAGCGGAATTTATATGGTCATTGCCAACGTAATACTGGTATTCGACTTCGCCCTGTACTGGCAACTCTCCAGGCAAACGAAGTACACCAACGGCGGGCGGTTATGGAGAACACTCGCAGCAGGGCTATCCGTGCTCATTGTGATCAGCATGACCCTCCAGTTCGCCATTGGTATTTTGGTAGGATATAAGGGAAAAATGGAAGCAGACGAACAACAGATCGAAGTTCCGCTGGCGCAGCCGGAGGCAGAACCGACCGTTGATTAGGCTATCCTTACAACCGGTTCGTAAGGCAGTCAGGTGGCGCGGCCGCAGGTGCAAAGAAGAGGTTTGGGGGCGATGCGCTTTCAGAAAACGCACTTTGCATCCTGCGGCCGCGCCTGCACAGCTTGTAGAAAGTAATGAGTTGATTTACCACATGTTTCTGGGTGTTTGCACACTTCGGTCCTGCGGCTTTCGTCTGACCAAATACACTTCTGACCCGAGCGAAGCAAGCATCGATTTGCCGAGCACTACCCACTACATTCTACCCTATGCCCACTCTCTTACCCATCGTAATTATCTTAAGTTTTACCCTAAGCCAGTTGCGCCTCCTTTCGCATATTTGCAATCCAATAAATAATAAGATATGGCAATGCTGAATTTTGGCGGCACCGAAGAAAAGGTCGTCCTGCGTGAAGAATTCCCCCTGGAGAAAGCCCGGGAAACCCTCAAAGACGAAACCATCGCGGTGATCGGTTACGGTGTACAAGGCCCCGGCCAGAGCATGAACCTGCGCGACAATGGTTTTAACGTAATCGTAGGCCAGCGCAAGGGCGGTGCCAGTTGGGACAAAGCCGTCGCTGACGGTTGGATTCCCGGTGAGACACTCTTCCCCATCGAAGAAGCTGCCGAAAAAGGCACCATCATCCAGTACCTCCTCTCCGATGCAGCCCAGATCGAAGTTTGGCCAACCCTGAAGCCCTACCTCACCCCCGGTAAGGCACTGTACTTCAGCCACGGCTTCGGCATCACTTACAACGAGCGCACCGGCATCGTTGCTCCCGAAGGTGTAGACGTAATCCTCGTTGCTCCCAAAGGCTCCGGTACTTCCCTCCGCCGGATGTTCCTCGCCGGCCGCGGACTCAACTCCAGCTATGCTATCGCCCAGGACGCTACCGGTCGTGCTTACGACCGCGTGATCGCTCTCGGTATCGGCGTTGGCTCCGGCTACCTCTTCGAAACCGACTTCAAACGCGAAGTATACTCCGATCTCACCGGCGAGCGCGGCACCCTGATGGGTTGCATCCAGGGCATCTTCGAGGCTCAATACAGCGTTCTGCGCGAAAACGGCCACAGCCCTTCCGAAGCCTTCAACGAAACCGTGGAAGAACTCACCCAGAGCCTCATGCCACTCGTTGCCGAAAACGGAATGGACTGGATGTACGCCAACTGCTCCACCACCGCCCAGCGCGGCGCGCTGGACTGGAAAGACAAGTTCCGCGACGCTACCCGCCCCGTCTTCGAAGAGCTCTACAAGAGCGTCGCCTCAGGCGAAGAAGCACAGCGTAGTATCGACTCTAACAGCCAGGACGACTACCGCGTCAAGCTGGAAGCAGAACTGAAAGAACTCCATGACTCCGAAATGTGGCAGGCCGGCCGTACCGTGCGTGGCCTCCGCCCGGAAAACAACTAGATTGCTGTAGTTGCAATCTGTTTTACTCCACGGAGTGATTCCCCTCTCCGGAGGAAAAACAAATCACGTAGCGCCGGTAAAGCCCATGGGCATTACCGGCGCTTTTGTACCAAAAACTACCTCCCCTGTCCGGCCGCCAGAGCAGGAATCGGGAATCCGATCCTTCCCCGTGTGGCAGTCAAAGCAAGAATCAAATATTGAGAATCCCATGCCCGCAAAACTGATTTCAGTAGAAGAAATAATGCGCGCCCGTCGGCGCCTCCGCAACGTAGCTTTGCACACGCCTCTGCAACGCAGCCCCCGGCTCAGCGATCATTACGGAGCAGAAATTTACCTGAAACGTGAAGATTTGCAGGCTGTACGCAGCTACAAAATACGGGGTGCCTACAACAAGATGGCTAAGCTCTCAGCGGAGCAGAAAGAACGCGGCATCGTGTGCGCAAGTGCGGGTAACCACTCGCAGGGCGTTGCCATGGCCTGTCAGCTGATGAAAGTGAAAGGTGTGATCTTCATGCCCGCCGTAACCCCCATGCAGAAAGTGAATAAAGTGCGCTCCTTCGGCAAGGAATACGTCGAGATCGTGCTCACCGGAGACACTTTCGACGATGCTTACGCCGAGTCTATCAGAGCGATGGAAGAGCGCGGGCTTACCTACGTTCACCCGTTCGATGACCGGGACACCATTGCTGGCCAGGGAACCGTAGGGCTGGAAGTTCTCGACGACGCCCCCCGCCCCGTGGATTACCTGCTGATGGCCATCGGTGGCGGCGGCCTGAGCGCCGGTGTTGGGAGTGTATTCGCCCAGCTCAGCCCCGAAACCACGCTCTACGGCGTGGAACCGGAAGGAGCACCCGCGATGTACGACAGCCTGGAGAAAGGAGAGGTCGTAACGCTGGGCAAGATCGATAGCTTTGTGGACGGCGCCGCAGTGCGCCGGGTGGGAGCCAACAACTTCCCCATCGTACAGGAAGTCGTCGAGTCCGTAATGCTCGTCCCCGAAGGCAAAGTCTGCCAAACGATGTTGGAACTTTACAACGAAGACGGCCTGGTGGTGGAGCCCGCCGGCAGCCTCTCGGTCGCGGCCCTCGACCAACTCGCCGCCAAGCACGACCTGACCGGCAAAACGATCGTCTGCGTTATCGGCGGCGGCAACAACGACATCACCCGCACGGCGGAAATACAGGAACGGGCCTTGCTCTACGCCGGCCTGAAGCACTACTTCATCGTCCAGTTTCCGCAACGGGCGGGTGCGCTGCGCGATTTCCTGAACATCCTTGGCCCTGAAGACGACATCACCCACTTCGAGTACACCAAGAAACACAACCGGGCCTCGGGGCCGGCGCTGGTCGGGATTCAACTTGGCTCGCAGGCTGATTTCAAGGCGCTCGTGAAACGGCTTACGGATGGAGGAATCCGGTTCGAGCATATGAACGACCAGCCGCTGTTGTTCCAGATGTTTGTGTAAAGTCTCCCCCTTCTTCATGGGAAAGGGAGTTTTGAGAACGTCGGAAGCGCTTGTAAAATGCAGCCCTATGCAGAATTGTTGTCGGCCTCGGGCCATTAGTAATCCGGCGCGGCCGCAGGTACAAAGCCGGTTAAAAAACCAGTCGCTCCTCCGCTAGCAAATCATCAACAGGCGGCGCTTCCCGTCCGCCTCCAGGGGTGCACGGTGCAGACAGGGAAGTACCTCACTCTCCGGATGATCAATCGCCAGGCGCCACATATGCCCGACGCCCAGATTGATCGGGCGTGCCTCCGGCAACGCCTGGTAGTGGAGGTCGAAGTAGTTTTCCTTCAGGAAATCTTCAAAACCTTCCTCCTCTCCGCCGTAGAGTTCCCTCAGCTTTTCACGCAGCTCGGGTACCAGAATTTTCTGGACGCCCTGGTCGTTCGGCAATATATCGCTGGCCGCGCCGTGGTAAGTACACAGAATAGTATCGGTAGGTACCGGAGAACAGTCTACGTGATAGGAATAAACATCGGTTGGGAAGGCCAACGAGCTGTCGTCCCTCTCATAGCATCTGATTACGTTCAGGACGGGGTCGGCGCCGTAGTCCTGCAGTAGTTTCAGGTCATTCAGCAGCGTTTTTCGGGCGAGCTGGCCTTGCTCGCTCAGTTCGAGCGCCATCAACTCTTCCTCGCCGAGGGTAACGATGTCTTCCGCCACATCCACCTTTTCGACAATTTCGGCGAAGTCGCCCTCCAGATTGCGGCTCCAGCAGATGGCGTTGGTGTCGCCTTTGAAGGGAGTGGTGGTTAGGAGTTTGAAGGTGTTTGTTTTTTGGATTTGGGGGGTAGAGGGAGAGGAGATTGGCATGGTTGGATGGATGCAGAGAATTCGTAGAAGACAATTCCAACTGTAGCGCAACTTAATGCCTCGTTGCAGTTGGGCGAGTTTTGAAATTTAAGTGGCGTGCACTTACATTCAGCGAACAGAACAATGCTCAGGTTTAAGCATATCTTCTTTACTTATTGTTATTTTTCTTTTTACCAATTCCATGTTCTCAGCAATCAATTCAAACTCCAAAATTATATCGCAAAAATCTTCCATTCTTAGGAATGAAAATTCTCCTCTAATTCGGTCAACTTCGAGAAGAACATTTGGATAGATAACTATATCATTTCCACCTGAATATTCTCGGTAACATCTAGTTCCGTTTATTTTTTTGAGTCCAATATGTCCATTCCCATTGAGTCCATGCTCTGCAAATTTATATGCTAGATTCATCTGAACAAATAGGTAAGGGAATTTCGCAATAGCTTTTCCTTTATTTTCCACAGCAAATACGATTTCCGCTCTAAATTCATTTTGTTCTGCTCCGATTCTCCTCCAAGACATGTCACTAATTTTAATGTCTAACATCGGAGATTTATCCCTAGCGAACATATCCGTAATATCGTAATGTTCGGCAATGTAAAAACTATCTCCACTTCTTTTGTAATAATGCTTATCAGAATAAAGCGCCATATGAGGCGCAACCCTGCTTTTTGGAACAAATGTCTTAATAAATCCTCTATCGCCTTCGGACTCCAACAGGATAATTTCATGTCTGACACCTTCAATAGTAGGAACTACTGATTGCCCTTCAAGAGAATTGAGTCGATTCGAGAATTTTTTCAATTCATTAATTGGTTTTAGTCTCGTCGCACAATCAACTCCATTATTCATAGCTGCTTCTATCCCCCAAATTAATATTCCACCATCAGAATTGGCGAATCCTGAGAGACACTTTGATAGATTCTTTTTATCAGAATTTCTATTTTTATCATTAAAATTTAAATGGACCGCTCTTTTAAATTCTAAATGAACATCTTCCTCTCTTTTATCCTTAACGAATCTCTTTAATTCTTCAAGGTCAATTTCATCAAAATATTTTTCTAAACTCATCTTAATTAATTTTTAAACAAGTATGCCCGAAACCATCACACCTGCAACAGTGTCTAGAACAATGTGATTGTCAAAAGAACTTAACTTTGTGATAACCTACACCCCTCACTCAATAAGCTCCAAAAGACTATACTCCTCATAAGAAGCCGAAGACCGCATATAAGCCGAAAGCTCATTCTTAGACTCAATATGAAGCCAAATAACCGGACTGATACTAAATATCTTACCCGTCTTTATTGCCAGATCAGGATTAATTTTCCGTCGTCCTTTAAGCGTAGCAATCAAGTTAGAGTAATCGTAATCGATGTATTCTGAAAATCTCTTCTTACTGATTCCTGTTGCCTTAAGAAGCTTCTCGATAAAGCTTCCTGCAGGAATTATGTCAGTGTTATCATTGTCTGACAGGTAAGACTCCATCTGGAATCTCAGCGAAATAATCTTGTTTTCGACGATCGCAGACTCAGTCTGACTTTTATTATGGTTGACAATAGCATCTTTCAATGCTTTAAACGATTGGCTATTCATGTTGACCAGACTTTCACCTAATCCGTTGACACCACCGGGATTAACAATCTTATTCTTCTTCATTTTCTGCTAGTTTTATTGTTAAGTATTTCTTCATCAGTTCCTTACCAGCTTGAGGGTCAAAGAACATCTTCTGGCCCATTGCAAAAGTTGCACCGTACTTCTCTTGATACAACTCAATCAATTGGGTTTTGCTCTCAAACGATAGGTAGCCTAAGTAGTAGTTCTTTCCTTGCTCGAAGCTTTTATAACAACCGAAGGCTATTAATCCTCCGGCAACATTGTCGTATTTTCCTTCGCTACCATAGTTATGAGGAGCTACTTCAATGTTGTTCATGTACAACATTTCCTCATTGATGAAAGTAAGCATGAGCATTCCTTCGACTGTATTAGGCTCTTCGACTGTTGACAACTTGTAAAACTCAGCCCCTTCCGTTTTCCCGAGCTTCTTCCAAGTGAACTGCCAACCATCTCGCTTTGAAGGTAATTCTGCTTTACTTGCTTTGGTGATTAGACCTTCAATTAGCTCACCGCTTTCTACTTCCTTGAGGTTAACTCGCATCTGTTGTTATTTCATCGCAAAGATACGGTCTTAAAACGACAGCAACAACTTAAATAGTGTCAAATTTAGACTATTTTAAACACCTCTTCCCTGCTCCAAAACCTTCCCCCCGCACCTGCGGCCCCGCCCTGAAAACTCCGCTTACTACCCTACAAATCAGCCGACAGACCTGTACCTTCGCCCCATGCCCCTGAAAAACCTGAAACTGATCTCCGCCGGCGCCGGCTCCGGCAAAACGTACCGCCTGACCCAGGAAATGACCGCGCTGCTCACCTCTGGTGCAGCGCGTCCTTCCGGCATCATTGCCACCACCTTCACCAAACGGGCTGCTGCCGAACTGAAAGAACGCGTACGGGTAAAGTTGCTGCGGGAAGGGATGACGCAGGAAGCCAACGAACTCAAGAACGCCCTGATCGGTACCGTCCACGGGTTGGGCGTGAAGCTGCTGAAGCGCTTCGCATTCGAGGCCGGGGTGTCTCCGCAGGTAGACATTATTGCCGACGAAGACCACCAGCGGCTCTTTAACCTGAGCATGGCCGCCGTCATTAAGGTGGAAACCATCGAGGAAATCGAAGAACTGTGCGATAAGCTCGGCCTGAGCCTCGACGGCGAAAAATTCAACTGGCGCAAAGAAGTACTGCGGGTGGTCGACATCATCCGGGGCAACAACTTCGATGCCGACGCCATCGCCAAAAGCAAGCGTAAATCGTGGGAAGAACTGGCTAAAATCCTGCCGCCGGTCAACGCTAAAATAACGGATGAGTCCTTCCGGTCGCGGCTGAAGATTGCCCTGTCAGAAACCATCGCCGCACTGGAAGCCAACGAAGACGTGGACGCAACCAAAGTCACCGCAACCGGCAAAAACACCCTCAAGCGACTCTTCAGCCAACTCAACCGCAAAGGGTACCTCCCCTGGTACGAACTCTGCAAACTGGCGAACTTCAAAGCAAAAGGCGTGGGCGCCAAGAGCCGCGACCTGGTTGACCCCATTGTGGAAATCGGTCAGCTTCACCCTACCCTTTCGGCCTTCCAGAACGATTTGCACCGTTACCAGGACCTCATCTTCGACTGCGCCGAAGCCGCCATCGCTGAATACGATAAATACAAGAAAAACCGGGGCAGGATCGATTACACCGACATGGAAGTACTCGTCCTTGGCTTACTGGACAACCCCTCCGTACAGGAAACCCTCCGCCGCGAGCTGGACCTCCTGATGGTCGATGAATTTCAGGACACTAGCCCGATTCAGCTCGCGTTGTTTCTGCGCCTGAGCGAACTGGCGAAACAGTCCGTTTGGGTTGGTGACCCCAAGCAATCCATTTACGGATTCCGGGGAGCAGAACCCCGGCTCATGAAGGCCGTAATGAACGCCAATGGCCCGGTAAACCCGGCCAACATCCAGAAGAAAAGCTGGCGGAGCCGCGAAGATGTGGTCTACGCCTGCAACGCCATCTTTACGAAGGCATTCCCCGACATCACCGAAGAAGCGGTAGTCCTCGACCCCGTACGGACCCGAGAAGGAAGCGAACTCGCTCCGGCGGAGAGCCCTGAATTTGCCGAACGCTCAGGTATCATGCACTGGCATTTCGAACTGGACGGCAAAGGGCGCATCTCTAAGTCATGGACAATGGATGTGCTCGCCAAAGCCATCACCGAATTGCTCGAAAACCCGCCCCTGATTCTCCCGAAAGGCAGCGACGAAGAACGACCACTGATTGCCGGAGACATCGCCATCCTTTGCCGGACTAACTACGGATGTGTAGAAATGGCCTCCGCACTCGCCAAGCAGGGCCTACCTGCCGCCATCGCCCGTACCGGTTTGTTACAAACCGCTGAATCGACGCTGATCCTCGCCTGCCTGAAGTACCTCCTTAATTCGTCCGACAGCCTCTCCGTGGCGGAGATTCTGCTCTTCGGCAGCCGCCACGACCTCCCCAATATCATTGATTCCAGGCTTGACTTCCTCGAGGAACAGGACGATGACAGCAAACAAGACCGACCTGCCCGCTGGGAAGAAAACGACCCTTTCATCAGCATCCTCGACGGGTTGAGGACAAGTACCGGCGAACATTCCACCAGCGAAATGATCAACCTGCTGCTGGAACGCCTCGACCTGAGGCGTGTCATCGTTGCCTGGGGTGATGGAGAACAACGGCTCAGCAACGTAGACGAGCTCCGCCGGCTGGCGGTGGCTTACGAAGACAATTGCCACCGGCTGCACCGCGCGGCCTCGCTGGGTGGTTACCTTCTTTACCTCGACCAACTGCTCCGCGCCGAAAAAGACGCACAGGGCGCCAGCGAACGGCCCGAGGCCGTTAACGTCCTCACCTACCACCGCAGTAAAGGACTCGAATGGCCTGCAGTTGTGGCGATGAACTTGGACCAGAAACTGAGGGCAGATGTGTGGGGTATCTCCGTTGAGGCGGAAAAAGAAGAAGTAGACCTGAGTCGCCCCCTGGCCGACCGCTGGTTGAAGTACTGGGTCAACCCCTACGGCCGCCAGACCAAGGGCGTTGATTGGCTCGAAGCCCTGAGCGAAAGCCAGTGGCAGGTGCGTTCCACCGATGCCGCAACGGCCGAAGAAGCACGGCTCCTCTACGTCGGTTTCACCCGCGCCCGCGACTACCTGATCCTGCCCACGAACAAAGACGGAGCTCCCTGGCTAGACCGCGCCTTTGCGCGCGGCGGCGGCACGGTTCCTGTCCTGACGCCCGATTCTACCGATGCGCCCTTCGACTGGGGCGGCAAGGAGGTAAACAAATTTCTTCAGACCTGGACGGAGCCGCGCAACCTGCCTTCGGCGGAGCTCGGCTACACAGCAGTTCCCTTTATCGACGAGCTGCGGGAAGGAAGAAAAACCTATCCTGATGGCTTCGCATCGCCGGAATGGCGGCTGGACAATTACGGCGGCGGAACGCTCGCCCGCCAACACCGGTATTTCTCTCCGTCAGCCCCGGACCCCGCCACCGATGAACGGCTATACGGGCAGGCTATCGGAAATTTCCTCTCGGGTATGCCGACTCAACTCGATCCGGCCATACAGATCGAACGCGCCGCAAGCCTGCTGGAAAATTACCTTCCCGGAGGAGAAACAGACCCGCAGGAAATGGTGAACCAGGCAACGGCTTTCTCT
This sequence comes from Neolewinella aurantiaca, assembly GCF_008014675.1. Lineage (GTDB taxonomy): Bacteria > Bacteroidota > Bacteroidia > Chitinophagales > Saprospiraceae > Neolewinella > Neolewinella aurantiaca. The sequence continues at coordinate 203,437 of NZ_VOXD01000005.1, forward strand.
GACTGGCTGAAGCAAAACTACCCCACAGCGACGGTTCGCCGCCGCGTACCGCTCAACTTTCAGATCAGCAACAAACAAATTCATCTTACCGCCGACTGGCTGCTCGAGCTCGACAACGACCAACTGGTCTTGATTCAGGATGTCTATCAATCTGGCAAACAATTTGATAAGCAGAGCGCACAGCACGTAGCAGATCTGGCGCTGACGCAGGATGCAGTGCGGAGTTTGACGGGCAAGGTGGTTGCGGAAAGCTGGTTGCACCTCCCGGTAATGGGCTGCGTGTGGAACAGTTCTGCCTCTGTTGCGGTGAAGGCTTCAGTTGGTGAACAAGGGTCTTTGTTTACTTAATTCGCAGTTCCCTGAATGGGCATAAAGGGAAGAGTTCGGTCCTCGCATCGATGGAGGAGTTTTTCTCCGATTAGCTCCGCATCACATCTCGTCTTACCATGCCTACCGGCGGCCCTCAATGCCGAACTTCAGTTTTTCAGGAGAGTCGGACCGGATCGGGATGCTAAATATTCACTCAACAATCAAAGTGTAGAGTGCAAAATGCAGAGTTCAGTCCCTCTTGGTTAGGCCTTGGCACCGGCAGTGGAATCCGGTTTTTGAAGCCGTTAAAAAATGGAAACTGTCTGAGCGTTCCCGAAGCCCAAAAATCTGCACCAAAGATTTCGACCAACCAACAAGCCAGGAAACAACCCAACCAACGCCGACGCGAGTTTTTCCATTTTAGGCTTCAGAAATTGGATTCCACGATCAGCCGGTGGCATAGCCTTGATTTTTTGGTTCGTTTTTTATCAAGAAAAAATGAACGGGCCTAAGGGAAAGAGCTCAGTCCTCAGACACCGGTGGAGAAGTTTCACTCCGATTAGCCCCGCATCACATCTCGTCTTACCTTGCCTGCCGGCGGCCTTCTTTGTCAGGGCAAAGAAGCAAACCCCTCAGGCTGTGTCCCCGGCTGATCAATAATCCGGTCACTGCTGGCCTAAAAAGCAAAAACTCGCCTCAAACTGATCCTTCGAAGTCTGGAACTATCGGAAGTCGAAGCCCTTCGGAAATGCAGCAACTCTGTGTTGGCTCATACAACTTGCTTTTCTTAACGGCCACCAGCAACCGCATTAGTGGCCGGGGCCAAGGCCGAAGTAGCTGCGCAATGAAAATAGTCGAAGGCATCGATGGAGGAGTTTTACTCCGATTAAATCCAACCCGTCAATCAAGCAACCTGAAGTCGCTAATCCCTGCTATTCACCGGAGGTGAAGGCGGCCGGACCAAAGCTTATACTTGATGCTCCAACTTCCGTAATTGAAAGCAAAGCACAGAACTCCGACACTCCGCCTTCGGCCTTGGCACCGGCAGTGGAATCCGGTTTTTGAAGCCGTTAAAAAATGGAAACTGTCTGAGCGTTCCCGAAGCCCAAAAATCTGCACCAAAGATTTCGACCAACCAACAAGCCAGGAAACAACCCAACCAACGCCGACGCGAGTTTTTCCATTTTAGGCTTCAGAAATTGGATTCCACGATCAGCCGGTGGCATAGCCTTGATTTTTTGGTTCGTTTTTTATCAAGAAAAAATGAACGGGCCTAAGGGAAAGAGCTCAGTCCTCAGACACCGGTGGAGAAGTTTCACTCCGATTAGCCCCGCATCACATCTCGTCTTACCTTGCCTGCCGGCGGCCTTCTTTGTCAGGGCAAAGAAGCAAACCCCTCAGGCTGTGTCCCCGGCTGATCAATAATCCGGTCACTGCTGGCCTAAAAAGCAAAAACTCGCCTCAAACTGATCCTTCGAAGTCTGGAACTGTCGGGAGTCGAAGCCCTTCGGAAACGCAGCAACTCTGTGTTGGCTCATACAACTTGCTTTTCTTAACGGCCACCAGCAACCGCATTAGTGGCCGGGGCCAAGGCCGAAGTAGCTGCGCAATGAAAATAGTCAGAGGCACCGGTAGATAAGTTCTACTCCAACTGAACCCAACAGGAAAATTATGCGACCAGAAGTCGCTTTTCTCCGCTATTCACCCGAGGTGAAGGCGGCCGGACCAAAGCTTATACTTGATGCTCCAACTTCCGTAATTGAAAGCAAAGCACAGAACTCCGACACTCCGCCTTCGGCCTTGGCACCGGCAGTGGAATCCGGTTTTTGAAGCCGTTAAAAAATGGAAACTGTCTGAGCGTTTCCAAAACCCAAAAATCTGCGCCAAAGATTTTGATCAACCAGCAAGCCAGGAAGCAACCCAACCAACGCCGACGCGAGTTTTTCCATTTTAGGCTTCAACAATTGGATTCCACGATCAGCCGGTGGCGCAGCCTTGATTTTTTTGGTTCGTTTTTTTATCAAGAAAAAAATGAACGGGCAAAACGAGAAGAAGCGCAGTCCTCGGGCACCGGTACTCCGATTGAGCCCGCGCTACATCCCGTCTCACCTTGCCTGCCGGCGGCCCTCAATGCCGAACTTCAGTTTTTCAGGAGAGTCGGACCGGATCGGGATACTAAATATTCGCTCAGCAATCAAAGTGTAGAGTGCAGAACGCAGAGTGCAGTCCCTCCGCCTTCGGCCTTGGCACCGGCAGTGGAATCCGGTTTTTGAAGCCGTTTAAAAATGGAAACTGTCTGAGCGTTCCCGAAGCCCCAGGATCTGCACCAAAGATTTCGACCAACCAACAAGCCAGGAAACAACCTAACCAACGCCGACGCGAGTTTTTCCATTTTAGGCTTCAGAAATTGGATTCCACGATCAGCCGGTGGCGCAGCCTTGATTTTTTTGGTTCGTTTTTTTATCAAGAAAAAAATGAACGGGCAAAACGAGAAGAAGCGCAGTCCTCGGGCACCGGAAGAGGAGTCTCACTCCGATCAAACCTCTACGCACCAATCAAGCAACCTGAAGTCGCTAATCCCTGCTATTCACCGGAGGTGAAGGCGGCCGAGGAGCTGCAGCCTCCAGCAAAACCACAACCATCAAAAATGAAAGCGGTAAATTTGCCCAACTACAGAGTAAGCTAATTAAACTATCGACATGACAAACAGGGACGAATACTTCATGAAACGAGCCATCGAGATGGCAGAAAAAGGAATGTCGATGAACGCGGGAGGCCCCTTCGGTTGTGTGATCACCAAAGACAACGAAATCATCGCCGAAGGCTTCAACCGGGTAACCTCCACGAACGACCCAACCGCTCACGCCGAAGTAGTCGCCATCAGAGAAGCCTGTAAAAAGCTGGGATCGCACCAGCTTGAGGACTGTACCATCTACGCCTCCTGCGAACCCTGCCCAATGTGTTTCGGTGCGATCTACTGGGCAAGGCCCAAGCAGGTATATTTCGCCTGCACAAAAGAAGATGCCGCAAAAATCAACTTCGACGATCAGTTCATCTACGATGAATTAGAGAAAGAGATTGACGACCGGCAAATCAACTTCATCAGCCTGCTCAGGAAAGACGCCATTCATGTCTTCGACAAATGGGCCGAGAAGGTAGACAAGGTGAAATACTAGTACTCAAAGACATCCCAATCTCATTTATCAGGAAAATGCACGCAAGGTAACGGAGACCCTGCGTCCGGTATACTTCTTCGACTTCGGTACTTCGTGGGTCCAGGCCAGGTTGGTATCCCAGGGAATAACGAGGGCTGATCCGTCCGTGAGCAGGGTGTCCTTAAAGCCCTGTCCGCCCCAGGGGCGGAAACGAAAAATCCGATCTTCCCCCAACGAAATGGTCACAATCGGAGTGTCCGGAATCAGCCCGGTACGGCTGTCGCGGTGCTTGCCCATGTAGTGCCCGGCGGCGCCATCGTACCAGTTGAGCAGAAAACCATTCAGCCGCTCGTCGACGTTGGCCCGCGACCAATCAAGAAATTGCTGCAGTTGAGGAGTAATCGGCACGGCATTATTCCGTGAGCCGGAATACCGGTAATCACGCCCGTAAGCTTGTTGCCACCGCGGAGTTTTCACCTCTTTTCCGTGCATAACCAGGGTGTGGTATTCATCGGGGTGCATGTCCCATAATTCGTCAAATTCAAGGTATTCTCTCAATTCCTGTACCGGAAAGCCCGTCGTATACACTACGTGATCGGGGTCAAGAGAAACAGACGTAAAGATTTCTGAATTAAGCATCCTGCAAAATACAAACAAAAACACGTTTTAAATAAAATACAACCTTAAAAGTTTCATTTAATTCTTTTTCGGAATGTACCTTCGGCAAACAAACGATGTATTGATCAACAAATACTCACAATGGCTACACAAAGCAGACTTCCGTTTGTTAGGTTTCCCATGGACACATTAATAACTATTGCGGGCTGGGTTGGTGCTTTGGGATTACTCTTCGCTTTCGTCGGTTCCTCACTGGATAAACTGGACAACCTCGGCACGCCTTATCACCTCATCAATTTCGTTTGCTCGGTACTATTGATCGTCAACGCAGCGGCTAACAGTGCTTACCCATTCGTTGTTATCAACTCGTTTTGGTCGCTGATGTCAGCTTATGCTATCGGTAAAAACCTTTTGGGCCGACCATCCTGACAAACCTATACCTCACCATAAAGCCTTTCAGCTAATGCTAAGATTTTCAATTCTGGGCCTGCTCCTTTTCAGTCTCAGTCTACTCTCTGCCCAACGCGAAGCAGACTACATTGACGCCCTGGCGCTTCATCTTGGAGCCCAAAAAGAAGTCGCCGTAACCAGCGGCCGTGTCGACCTCGAAACAGCCACCCACGCCATCGAGGTGGAACGCGCACCGAAGTGGAAAAACAGTATCGGTCAGGCCCTGTGGTACGGCCTTCAGCGCAACAAACAGCCGGGTATAATCCTTTTGGTAGAATCTCCCGCTCAACGGAAATATGCTATCCAGTTAGGTTCTGCCCTCGATTATGCCGGTCTTGGCAACAGCATCACCGTGTGGCTATGGCCGGATGATTTCCCCGGCGTCGAACCACGGGCCGCTGCAGCGTCTGAACAGCAACAACCCGCTGCCGGAACCGGGCAGTACTGGCTCAATCTGAACGGCAACAAACGACACAAGAGTAGCTGCCGCTGGTTTAAGAACACAGCAAAAGGGCGACTTTGCACGGCAGACGAAGGCGTGGCGGCGGGCTGCTGCCGCTAGCCTACCCGGAGGGATTCCCGCTGAAAACAACCGGCTGAACAATTCTGCCCTACCCGCCTTCTACGGCCACTAATTACGAACAAACAACCACTTCACCGCGGAGTAGGCGCCCTTGAAAACGTAGCCTAAAGGCCCCGGCCTGGCCCGACGGGCCAGATCAACGGAAATGGAGGAATAGGCTTCCTGCTGATCAATGCGGTTGATCCGGCCCTTCAGTAAATCTATGGTTTCGGTGAGGCGTTCCAGTTCACGCTCCACCAGGAGCGTCTCTTCTACGTTTTGGGCCCTGGCCAGTAATTCGAGGTAGCGCTGGCGTGCTTTTTCGGCGTTGTCCAGCCGGATGCCCATATCGAAGTACGCTTCCGTTACGTCTTCGGCGGTAATGTTTTTGCGGGTCACCTCTCCCAGCGTACTGATACGGCTGATCACCTCGTCCAGCTCGGCGGCTGGTACACGGATGGTTGCTCCGTAGCTGCTTGTCCGGTTCACATAACCATCGAACTCCTTCGTCATTGCCACAATCACACTTAGTGCCGAATCCGGTTCAGCAACGGTGACTCCAAGGCTGGCCGAGTAAAGGAGCTTACGCTCGTCGTCATTTACCTGTTGTTCAGACCTTTCGCCATCAAAATATGCTGCCCCCACTCCGGAGGCAAGGTAGGCTTTGGAGCTGCAGCCAGAGAGGGCGAGCACAATAGACAGGATAAATAGTGTAGCGTATTTCATTGTATCAGTTAACGATGTATTCACTGATCTTCTTGCGTAGCCGCGCAGCGGCTACCGGGCTGGCGGCTCCGAGTTGCTTTAGTATCAGCTCGGCTTCTTCCCGGTAGGCCATCCTTTTTTCCTTAGGCCAGGACGGAGGCGGAGGCGAAAGGTTATCGATGCGGTCGCACAGTTTAACGATCGCCACCTCGCGGGGCTGCGCGAGGATTCGGGCCAGGCTGTCTTCCATCTGAGCGCGCTTTGTAGGCAGTGTTTCGTTCTTGGTGAGTGCTCGTACGCCGGCGAGCACTTCATCGCCGAACTGCTCGCTGAGTGCTTCATCCTTTAGGCTGGTATCCTCGAGGCTGTCGTGCAGGATGGCGCACAGCCGGGTAAGTTTAGCGTTCAGTCCGGGTTCCTGGCTGAGGACGTAATTGACCTCGATGAGCACCGCACCAAGGTGGGTCAGGTAAGGAACCGAAACATCTTTTTCGGGAGTCTTGTAGCGCTGGCCGTCGTGCAGGCGGGAAGCCAAAAGCCAGGCTTTTTTAATGGTATCAGGCATAGTGGGTCAATTTACGCAGCGCAGACGCAGGATACAAATCTGTTCAGCGGTATTCAGATTGCTGTCTTCTGAGCTTTAACCAGAAGGCCTGAAGGTTACACCAAAGAATACACTGCATACCTGAACTGATACGAGGAGGCTTTGCCTTCTGCTGAAGGCATGACGAACAGAGCTTTCCGAAGGAGTTCGAAAACTTACTGACCAAAAGACTTGTCTTCCGGTTCGGTTCCTTGCCTTTCAACGTTCGTTGCACCTGCGGCCGCGCCTAAACCGCCCTTACTGTACCCGCGCTACAAGGCCTTCCAACTCCCGGTAACTACTGATCTGGCCTCTGTTGAAGTAGCGTTGCCCATTGCGGTAAAACAACGTAACGGGAATAGAACTGCGTTGCCATTGCTGATCGACTTTGTAAATCCAACCATCGTAGAAATTATCGGTAAATGCTACTACCGGCAGATTGAGCGGCCGGCTCTCGACGAAGTCTTTCATTTTGCTGCGGACGTCTTCCGGCTTATCAAGACTGATCATGACCACCTGTACATCGTTACGGCTCGTCTCGTTGGTCAGTTGCTCAAAGAAAGCCATCTCAGTGATGCACGGCCGGCACCAGGTTGCCCAAAAATTGATGACGTAGGTGATGTTATCGTCTTTGCGCTGTAACAATGGTTCGATTTCCGAGAAAGAAGCATAGACCGGGTACTTCAAACCGGGGTCGTTAGCAGTAAGAAGCGCCTTCATTTGGGGAGAAACCACTCCGGCGGCATTACTCGCGCCAGCGGGCTTAAACAATGCACAACTGGTCAGAGTCAGAAACAGAGCGAGTACCGGGAAGATTTTCATAGATTGATTTTGAAGGCTAATACGGTGGCAAAGGATGTTTTGTTGTGTACACGGGCCTGTGTATGCAAGCATACTTCTTCAAAAAGGATTCGTGCCTTGCAACCATTCGTTCGGCCTACCGTCTTTGGGTCAGAACCCAAAGTGCCTCCGGCAGGTAATAAAGCCTTTCCGGAAAATTGAAACATCTGTATTCATACTCAAAACATCAGAACCCGAATTTACTTACCTTACCTTTCCATTCTAACCAGAACCACCCAAATGAAATTTCGCCTCTTTTTTGTCCTGGCTGCCCTGTGCTTTGCCGGGACATCCCACGCCCAGACCCGGTTGCTCAGCAACCCTGCCATCAGCAGTAACCATATTGCCTTCAGTTACGCTGGCGATCTTTGGATCGCGGACAGTAACGGCAGCAACCCTCGCCGGCTTACCATCGATGACGGAGCAGAGATCGCTCCCCTATTCAGCCCCGATGGTCAAACCCTTGCCTTCACCGGCCAGTACGACGGAAACTACGATGTTTACACCGTCCCCGTAACCGGCGGAATCCCCAAACGGCTGACCTGGCACCCCGATGCCGACATTGTACAGGACTTTACCCCCGACGGCAAAGATCTTCTGTTTACCTCCCGCCGGGACGTGTTCACCAACCGCTTTAACCACGCCTTCACCATCGGCCTCGGGGGTGGCGCAGCCACGCCACTCAACATCCCCACCATCAATGATGCTGCTTACTCCGCCGACGGGAAACACCTCGCCTATACTCCCCTGGGCGATCGCTCAAGCATGTGGAAAAATTACCGGGGCGGCACCATCTCCCGCATCTGGGTAATGGACATGTCGGATAACTCCGTCGTTGAAATCCCTAAACCCGAAGGCGGTTGCAACGACAACCAGCCACGCTGGATCGACGGCAAAGTCTACTTCCGCAGCGACCGCAACAAAGAATACAACCTCTACGAATTCGACCCCGCGACCAAGGCCGTGAAACAACTGACAAAGTTCAAAGACTTCCCCGTCCTCAACATCAATTCAGGTGGCGGAAAAGTCATCTTTGAGCAGGCAGGTTATCTGCACATTTACGACCCCGCAAGCGGCAAGCACCGGCAGGTAAGCATCACGGTAAATACCGACATCATCGACGTCCGCCCTTACTGGGTTTCCGGTGCGCAAAACATCCGCCACGCCGGTGCTTCTCCGTCCGGCAAACGCGTAGTGGCCGACTTCCGCGGCGAGGTCCTCACCGCCCCCGTAGAGAACGGCGACGTGCAGAACCTGAGCAACACCCCCGGTGTACACGAAACACATCCACGCTGGAGCCCGGACGGCAAAACGATCGCCTACTTCTCCGATGCTTCCGGAGAGTACGCGCTTCACCTCTACGACAACAAGCGCAAGGAGGCTAAGTCTATCGCCCTCACCGGAACCGGATTTTACGCCTTCCCGCACTGGTCTCCCGACAGTAAAAAGATTGCATTCGTGGACAACGGACGCAACCTTTACTTCCTTGATATTCCGTCAGGAAAAATAAGCAAAGTAGCCACCGACGATGCCTACTTCCCCGGCGATTACCGCGAACTGTTCGGTTCGTGGTCCAAAGACAGTAAATGGCTGGCCTACTCCAAAATAACGGAGACCAACTTCGAACGTGCCTACATCTACAACACTGAAACCGGGGAGAGCAAAGCCGTATCCGATCCGCTGGCCAACGTCACCGATCCTACCTTCGATGCTTCCGGCAAGTACCTCTACCTCTCCGTTTCAACGGATGCGGGCCCGGTCATCAATTGGTTTCAGCAGTCGAGCAACGACATGCGGATCACCAACGACATTTACCTGCTGACGCTGCAGAACGACGAAGTTTCTCCGCTCATCCGCCGCAACGATCTCGAAGAGATTGAAGAAGACGGCGAGGACGCAGGTGCAAAGGAGGCTGAAGAGAGCAAAGACGAGACTGTCCGCATCGATTTCGATGGTATCGAAAGCCGCATCGTTCATCTCCCCATCGGCAACGGCAACTTTTACAACCTCGAATCCGCCAAGCCCGGCGAGCTGCTCTACATCTCGAGCGGCGACGAAGGAAACACCCTCCACCGCTACTCGCTGACGGAGCGCGAAGACAAAGAATTCATGCCCGCCTCCTGGTTCGAAGTAACCGGTGATGGAAGCCACCTCTTCGTTGGTGCCCGCGGGCAATGGGCCGTAACGTCGGTAGGCAACCCCACCGCCAAAGATCTCAAATCTCCCGACAGCTACGGCATGAAAGTGAAGATTGAACCCCTCACGGAGTTCCCCAATATCTTCAATGAGATGTGGCGCGTCAACCGTGATTATTTCTACGACCCCGGAATGCACGGCGTAGACTGGGAAGCCATGAAGAAGAAATACCAGGCCTTTCTGCCGCACGTAAAAACACGCCCTGACCTGTACCGCGTGATGGAATGGATGGGTTCTGAACTTGGCGTTGGTCACCACCGCTTCGGCAGCCGGGGTACGCGCCTCAACAATCCCGACCGCGTAGGCGGCGGCCTGCTCGGCGCCGACTATACCGTAGAGAACAACCGCTACCGCATCACCAAAATCTACGGGGGGCTGAACTGGAACGGCGATCTCCGCAGCCCGCTTACCGAACCCGGCGTAAACGTTAAGGAAGGCGAATACATCCTGGCCGTTAACGGTGAGGACGTAGTTGGCACCGACAACTTTTACCGCTTTTTCGAAGAGACGGCCGACAAACTCGTAGAACTGACCGTTGGCCCCAATGCCGACGGCAGCGGTTCGCGCACCGTGATGGTTACACCTGTGAGCAACGATTATGCGTTGCGCAACCGCGACTGGGTAGAGGGTAACATCAAAAAAGTAGATGAAGCCACCAACGGGCAGGTAGCCTACGTATACGTACCCAACACGGGGGGCGGTGGTTTTCAGTACTTCAAGCGCTACTTCTTCCCGCAGGTAAATAAAAAGGCCATCATCGTAGACGAGCGCTTCAACGGCGGCGGGCAGATTGCCGATTATTACATCGAACACCTGATGCGCCCCTACCAGAACAGCTGGACCTACCGCTACGGCAGAGATCAACACGCTCCGGTGGCCGCCATCCACGGTCCTAAAGTGTTGCTCACCGACGAAACGGCGGGATCCGGAGGTGACCTCTTCCCCTACCTCTGGCGGAAGAACAATCTCGGGCCCATCATCGGGAAACGTACCTGGGGTGGCCTCGTTGGCGTACTCGGCTATCCTGAATTCATCGACGGCGGCTCAGTGACTGCGCCCAACGTCGGCTTCTGGGATAAGGATGGCTACCGCGTCGAAAACGAAGGCGTTGCACCCGACATCGAAGTCGAGCAATGGCCCGCCGAAGTAATGTCTGGCAAAGACCCCCAATTAGAGCGGGCGATTATGGAGGTGATGAAATCTCTGAAAGCAAAGCCCGTTACCGAGCCTAAACGACCACCGTTCGAAAAGCGGGGCTCGGCGGGGTACTAAGCTCTCTATTGGTTCCGAAAAGCTGCTGTCCGGCCGCCTTGCGTTCGCCGTTTTTTTGCCCGTGGGCGGAGGAACAGCCAACGCAAGGCGGCCGAATAGTATCTTACCCCCGTGAAAACACTCACCTTACGCATATCCAACAGTGGCGCGCACTTCAGCGACACCGGGTTCATCCCCTGGTCTGCAACCAACCTGCCGTCCGGTGATTTTCGTTTCAGCGAGCGGACCGATATTTACTGGCAAGTCATCATGCTGGCTTACGATAAGAATACGGCACGGCTGCGGGTGCAGGTATTGGATTTTGAAGCAAAGCCAGAAAGCTTTGTTCCCGGCCGGGAGATGAAGTCTCCGGTGCGCATGCTCGAGTTTATGCCGTTAGCGGAAGCCCCCTTCAAGGCACAGCTGTCTTACTACAAAGCTGGTGCGCTGAAGGATATTTTGCTGCCGAAGACCAGTGTCGATGAACCCGCTTTGCATCCTGCGTCCGCGCCCGGTGAGGAGGCTACGTCTTCGTCAGTCCGCCCGGTACAATTCACTTATCCCCTCCTCGATCTGACCTTTGCCAACGGCGGTGTGAAGGGCGAAGTCGACCTGCCCGGCATCAACGAATTGCTTCCTTTCAAGATCATCAACGACCACATCGTGGCCGAATTTGACGCCATCAAAGCTTTTTTCGTCAAAGCCCTGAAACGGCAGACCATCAAGGTCAGTACAACCCTGCGCTTTGTGGACGGAGAGCCGCAACTGGGCCGCGCCACGTCGCCTCAAATAGACAGGATCAACGGCGAGATGCTTGAGCTTTTCCGGGCCCGCGCCGTAAAGTCACTTCTCAACTTCGACCCCGTCAAAACGGTAGACAAATCGCTCTTCACCCCGGAGGATGTCTTTGCCAGCCTCGACGACGACGAACTCGGAAAAGCAACTTTACCGACCGACGGCCACGACCTGCTGGCCGAAATACTTCGTCACAAAAAGGTCCGCAATGCCCGTCAGCTTGAGTTTTTGGCGGGTACCCTCCACGAAGCCCATACTAAACTTCGCTACGTCCTTTCCCCCTCCTTCGGCTTCGTCTTTCTGGCCACCGGCCAGGATGCCAACCATTTCATCCTCGAACTTCTGGACAGTCACGCCACCTACGTTTGGTCCATCCCCAAAGCGTGGGAGAGCCTGAACGCGCAGTTTCGTTCCGTAGAACGGGAAATTGCCGCCATTGGGCAACTTGGCCGGGGGCAATACCGCCGGACGCTGCACTTCGAGCACGAATTCTGGTTCGTTATTCACGAAAATGCCGAATCGGGTCTGGTGGACGGCTTCCCCCGGTGGAGGAATCGACTGCTGGAAGGATTGGTATAATTCATATTCTCGTTTTACCCTACATCAAGTTTCCCTCAACCCCGGGATTCCGTTCATTTTTGAGCTATTTAAAAGTGGCCGGGGAGAGTATATACCGGAACCAAAGTGGTTAAGTCTTTACCGCCAAACAACATTCTGGTAACAAAAACACAATAAATGTTTAAATGCATATTTACCATAAGTTTAAACGCTCAGCAGTCTTGCATTTTACATGTGAAAACATCATTAATTTCCGTATTAAATTATTCGTAATTAATTAAACCGAAGCTCATTTTTACTCGAAAAACAGCGCAGGGTTATTCATACTTTCATAATATCAAATAGTTGATCAATCGGTGGTGCAATGGGGACATTTGTTTTTTTTAACAAACCAATACCACACACCATGAGATCATTTTTTCTTTCACTAACCATACTACTGGTTGGTGGGCTTGCCCACGGCCAGCTCGTATTTCCTTTCGAGATCGATGCTCCTACCGACTACACCCCCAACCGCGTTGTGATGCCCGGCAGCCCGCTGAGCCTTCAGGTACTGTTCATTGGTGGTACCGACATGGTACAGACCACTGCAACCTACGGTAACGAAGCCGGCCAGACCCACGCCAAAGAATGGCACGACTTCATCGGCTTTACTCCCGATGAGACCGGCGAAAGTCTGGGTTGGGTTTCGGTCAACCACGAGAGCATTTACCGCGACGACCGCATCGGCGACGGTGGCGGCATGTCCGTTTTCAGAGTTGAGCGCGACGAAATCTCCGGCGACCTTAACATCCTTGACCAAACCCTCGATGACGGCCGCTCCGGCAAGTTCTTCAACGTAGACTTCGTGAACACCGTTGGCGAAACCGGCATGAACTGTGGAGGCATCAGCTCAGTAGTAGACGGCCGTATATGGACCGCAGAAGAGTGGTTCCGCGGCAACAATGCCTCTATCAACAACGGTGTCTTTTCTAACGACAACGCATTCGGTTCCGGCCCTTACGGCATTGGTTACAACGAAGAAGGCGGCAGCAACACAGCTAACCAGGGTGTACGTGACCTTCGCCCCTTCGAAGTTGACGCTCCTGAGTTCCCCTTCATCCACGGCGATACCATTGCCAAGTATGAGAACTTCAACTGGATGGTTGAAATCGACCCGAAACAAGCTAAAGCCATCCGCAAGCAGTACAACTTCGGCCGTCAGGGTTTCGAAGGAGGAACTGTTTCTCCGGACAACAAGTACATCTACCTCGGTGTAGACGCTACTCCTGGTTTCTGGATGCGTTTCGTTGCTGACACTCCCGGTGACTTCACTCAGGGCGATATCCAGGTCTACAAGCACGACGCTGACGAAAAATGGATCACCATCGAGCAAACCGCTGAGAAGATGCTCGACTTCGGTACACAGGCGGTTGCAGCCGGTGCAACTATGTACAACCGCAACGAGTGGGTAGCCATCGACGCTACCACCGGTATCGTTTACTGGACCGAGACCGGCCGCGACAAACCCGGTGGCAACTGGAGCGATGAAGCCGCTAACGGTGCCGTTTACGCTCCTCACCACCTTGCCCGTGCAGCTGCTCAAGGTGTTGAAGGCCCTGGTTCATCTGATTACTGGGACTACTACGGCCGCGTACTTCAGTACGACCCCGCAACCGAAGAAGTTTCTGTTGTTATTGAAGGTGGCCCTTACTTCGAAGAAAGCCCAACCCAGGCAGATTACCCAACCAAGCACCTCTCTAACCCTGACGGCCTCAACGTGATGACCATCGACGGAGAGCAGTTCCTCGTTATCATGGAAGACCTCAACGGTGAAACCTTCGGTCGTATGCCGCTCGAGAACAACTCCGGTGGTACTGGTATCCGTCACCGTATGTGTGAAATGTACCTCCTCCAGATCACCGACCGTGACACTGTAGCCAGCGTAGACGAACTGGTTCGTCTCACGGTTACTCCCGTAGGAGCTGAAATTACCGGGGCCATCGCTACCCCCGACGGCAAAAGCCTTCTGGTAAACAGCCAGCACCCAAGTGGCGCCAACCCATTCCCGTTCAACCACTCACTGACCTTTGCCATCCACGGCTTTGACAACCTGACCGTTACCGGCCTGCAGGCTCCTGATATCAACGGTGACCGGGACCGCTTCGCGATCTACCCTAACCCGACTACACAGATTGTGTACTTCAATACCAACCAGGACGTGGCACTCTACAACGCCAACGGTCAGCGCCTGCGCGTTTACCGTAACGTAGACAGCATCGACGTTGCTAACCTTCCTTCCGGCATGTACTACCTGCGTAGTGAAGACGGACAGGTGGTTGAGCTCGTAAAACAGTAACCACGGCTGAAGAGAAATGAGTTTGCACAGCAAGCGAATTCCTCCTCAACCCCTTCAGTTCCGGCCGGCCGGTGCCTTAACCAGCACCGGCCGGCTTTTTTTAAGAGTTTCAAGCTATCGACGTATGAAATCCCTCCTTTTTGTGGGCAAAGCATTGCTTTTTTCCTGTAGTTATATTTTTCTGGGTCACTTCCTGAGTATCGGTGATCTTTTCCCTCCTGAAAACGAGCTTGACCAGGCCCTCTTTCAGACCACTGAAGATTTTCACTCCGACCTTTCAGAACTGGAAAACCGTCTGACAACCTACGCACAACTGGCCGCCAACGACCATACACCCGTAAACGATTTACGGGAGATTCACACCAGTTGCCGCGAACAATTCAAAAGAACTGAATTCCTGTTGGAATACATCGAGCCTGCTACCGTCAGGCTGCACCTTAATGGCGCTCCCCTCCCTAAAACAGAACCCTCGGTCCCCGAGGTCGTCGTGATCGAACCCGGCGGGCTGCAAACCCTCGACGAAATGGTTTCCGAACCGGAGATTGACCGCAAGGCTATTGCCAATATCGCTTCTAAGCTTCTTAAAGACTACCAATTGCTGTACCGCCAGGTCAGCGCCCGCAGACTTCAGCACCGCCATGTATTTGAAGGAGCGCGGGAAGAAATTCTCCGCATTTTCACCCTGGGGGTGACCGGATTCGATACTCCGGGTACGGGCGCAGCCCTCCCTGAAAGCCGTATCGCGCTGCAAACCATCGCAAAAGCATACGCTGGCTACAGCAACAGTGCTGCTGCCAGGGCTCCGCAAGCAAACGCGCGCATTACCGAAGCCCTGCAACTGGGCGACGAGATGCTGGCCACCAACGACTTTGATGGCTTCGACCGCCTCCGGTTTCTACGTGAAGTAATAAATCCACTCACCGAGAATTTGCCCCGCGTACAAGCAGCGCTGGAGATAGAATCTATTGCGGATTATACCTTACTCCCCCACCCCGTCAACCCTCAGCCTTCCACGCTCTTCGACGCCGACTTCCTCAACGCAGACTACTACGCTAACCTGAGCGATTCCCCCAACCGAAAAGCCCGGCTCGAACTCGGAGAGTTACTGTTCTTCGACCCAATACTCAGCAACAACCTCAAAACGAGTTGTGCAAGTTGCCACCAACCTGGCAAAGCATTTACCGATGGACGGCAGCGCAGCCTCTCCAACGATGGCAAAAGCATGGTACAGCGCAACGCCCCTACTCTGGTTAACAGCGTATTTGCTGAGAAATACTTTCACGACCTCAGGGAAGAACATCTTGAGCGCCAAATGAACCACGTCGTCGCCAATGAACTGGAATTTGCAACTGACTTTATCACCATCGAAAAGCGGCTGCGGCAAAGCGAAGAATACAAAGCGCTGTTTGCAGCAGCATACGCCGATCAACCCAAATACCAACTCAGTAAATGGAGCATCAGTGATGCCCTGAGCAACTACGTCATGAGCCTCCGGTCGCAAAACAGTGTATTTGATCGATTCGCCCGGGGCGAAAGCGAAGAACTGGCCGAGGAAGTACGTCGTGGATTCAATGTATTTATGGGCAAAGCAACTTGCGGGACCTGTCATTTCGCGCCAACCTTTAGTGGTTTGGTTCCTCCGCACTTCGCCGAGAGCGAAAGTGAAGTCCTGGGGGTTCCCGCCGATTCTTTGTGGACCAACGCCGAGCTCGACGCCGATCCCGGCCGGATCGCCAACCGTTTACCCCGTGACGAAGCTTACTTCTACGCCTTTGCCTTCAAAACCCCTACGGTGCGTAACATCGCCGTTACCGGCCCGTACATGCACAACGGAGTGTACACCGACCTGCGGCAGGTGATGGAATTTTACAATCTTGGTGGTGGGGCTGGCATAGGGATAAACGTTCCACACCAAACGCTGCCCGGGGGCGCTCTGAACCTCTCCGAAACGGAAATAGCGGACGTGATTACATTCATGGAATCTCTGACGGATTATGAATCGCTCAACCACACTCCGGCCAAACTACCCAGCTTCCCTGACAACGAAGCGTGGAACAACCGGAAGGTTGGCGGAGACTATTAGCGCGAGGTATCAAATATTTCTTTGTAGGTCTTTTGCGGCAACCGGCTTCTGCTAAAACGCCGTAGCCAGCTCTGGTTTTCCGGCAACATTGCGACCTTTACGGCCAAATCCGGATAATAACAGATCCGGCCGGCATCAAAAGCCTTCCAATTATGCGATTAATTACCGGCAGCCTGGTAGCACTGCTCTTCATCTGCGTTGCGTGCGGTGAAACAGAACCGCATACCGTCAACGATCTTGAGAACAGTCTGGGGCGGCGCAGCGCAGGTGCAATGAACGGGGATGAAGAGCCAGGTTTTCTGGGTGCTTGTTCCTCTTGCCACGCATTGCCCTCCCCGGGAGATCTTCCTTACGGCATCTGGGATACCGTTGTATTGCCCCGAATGGGGCATTTTCTGGGCCGTTTTCAGCCGGGAGAGCGCGATCAACTGCTGAGCGCCGACCCCGCCGGGCGTCAAAATCTACTGGCGGCCAACGTTTATCCTGCACAGCCGATTGTCGACGATATCGACTGGCAGCGTATCCGCGACCACTACCTGACCAATGCGCCGCAGGAACTACCTGTATCCGCAGAATCTCCAGCCACGACCACAGTCCAATTCACAGCCCGATTCCCGAAACTCTTCATGTCTCCTCCCAGCGGGAGTTTCATCCGCATACCCAAAGACGGCGGAGTGATGATGGCAGATATCAATAAAGGAGCGCTCTATCGGTTCGACAAGAAACTCGAAGCCGTTCAGCAGCTTCCTGCAGCAGGGGGCCTGACTGATCTGACGGGCAACGTAGGGATAACCATCGGGTCTTTTTCACCAACCGACGCCGGAACGGGAGAGTTGTTACGTCTGGGAGCAAATGGCACCGATACTCTTGCAACCGGGCTCCGGCGGCCTACCAGTCTGCTGCGCATCAACACCGACGACGACCCGGAGCAGGAAATCATCGTTACGGAGTATGGCAAATGGACAGGCAGGCTCAGCCTCTTCGACCCAACGCCGTCTGGCAGTTACACTGCGTCGGTGCTGGCGCAACGACCAGGAGCCCTGAAGGTTTTACCGGGCTTTGGCGGGGAAGCACCTTCGGTGTTTGTACTTTTTGGTCAGGGCCGGGAACAGGTAGTTAAGTACACCTTTGACAAAGGAAATATTGTAACGAAGGTGATGCTCGACTTCCCCCCCTCCTACGGATCGGTGAACCTGAGGTGGGCCAACTGGAACGATGACCCCTACCCCGATCTTATTTACATTAACGGAGACAACGCCGACTATGTAAGTCAGCCAAAGCCCTACCACGGCATCCGGATATTTGCCGGCACCGAAAGCGGCGTATTCGAAGAAGCTCTCTTTTTACCACTGGCGGGTGCATACGACGCCGTCGTCGAAGATTTCGACGGTGATGGCGACAGAGACATTGCTGCTATTTCCTTCTTTCCGGACTATGAGAACGACACCCCGGCAGCGGCTGTCTTTTACGAGCATAATGCAGCCGGAGGCTTCACGGCACAGCATCTTCCGGCAGCCGGCAAGGGGCGCTGGCTGCGGCTTTCAGTCGGTGATTACGATCAGGATGGCGACCCCGATCTGGCGGCCTGCTCGCTGGCGATGGAAACAGCAAAAGACCGGGGCGAAATTGCCCGCTGGATTACCGGCGGGCTCCCCTTCATCGTGTGGGAGAACAACAGTGCCAGCGATTGAACCGGACTCCATCGTAATTCAGCTCTCAAAAAGCACGGCTTTGCACCTGCGTCCGCGCCCTAAACGAGCCGGGAAAGAAGAACAAACCCGATTTTCTTTTCCCGTTTAAAAAAGGATGTAACTGGTTTGTCCTATCTTCGCTGAAGAGAGAATCTACAGACCAAACCAACTATTCCATGACAACCCGTTATTTCCTCTGCCTCTTAATGGCGGCGGCCTTCTTCGCGTGCGGCCCGGACCCGAAGCCAATGGTGACGACCGACACGCCCGTCTCCGCCGTTGACTTTAAGCATACCGATAATGTACTCCGCGTCGCACTGAGACAAGAGCCCGAGGGCCTCAACCCTGTCTTAACGGCTCAGGCGGATTCGCGCTACGTACGCGAACTCATCTTCCAAACTCTTAATGGTCAGGACCCTGAGACTTTCGAAGTAATCCCTCTGCTGGCCACTACGCCCGACGTACGCAAAGAATCAGGTGGTGGTGTATCCTACTCTTATGAGATCGATCCCAACGCAAAATGGCCCAACGGACTGCCCGTTACGGCGGCCGACGTGGTCTTCAGCCTAAAAGCGATGATGAACCCTGAAGTAGAGTCCGGCCCCTACAAGCCCTACTATTACAATATCGAATCGGTAATCACCAGTCCCGGTAACGAGCGGCGCTTCCGGGTGATGACCCGCCGGCCCTACCTGCTTGCCAAACAGTCAATTGCAAGCCTGACGGTGTATCCGGAGTACGTTTATGATCCGCAGCAGCTTTTGCGGAAAGTCCGCCTGTCCGACCTTACCGACGAGAAAACCGCCGCACGCCTGAAAGGAAAAGACGAAAACCTGATCGCCTTCGCCAAAGAGTTTAACGACATCAGTACCGCTACCGAGCCCGATAAGGTCGTTGGCAGCGGGCCTTACCGCCTTCTCTCCTGGGAAGCCGGCCAACGGCTCACCCTGGAACAACGCCCCGACTACTGGGCCAAAGACACCCGCAAGGAAGAGCTGCAGGGGAAGCCGGAGCAAATCATCTTCGAGTTCATCCCCGATCCCCAAACGACCGTCAACGCACTACGTGATGAAAAAGTGGACTTTGCCCTCAACCTTTCGGCCGGCCAGTTCCGGGAATTACGGGAAGATGACTTCCTCAAAGCCCGCTATGATTTCGCTACGGTGCCCGGCACCAGCTACTTCGGCCTGACGATGAATATGCGCGAAGGCATCTTTAAGGACAAAGCAACCCGCCAGGCGATGGCTCATCTCGTCGATGTAGATGCGATCATCGAGCAGTTCTTCCCCAACGGACTTGCTTCACGGGTTCACGGCCCGGTCCTGAGTGGTAAAGACTATTACGCAGACCTTCCCCACAAAGACTACTCGCCCGAAAAAGCACTGGCGCTGCTGGAAAGTGCCGGCTGGGAAGACACGAACGGAGACGGTACCCTCGACAAAGAAATCGATGGAGCCAGAAAGGAGTTCAAGTTCAAATTCCTCACCTTCCCCTCCCCGGAAGCAGAAGGCATCGGGGCCCTGATGAAAGAGTGGATGGCTGAAGCGGGCATCGAAGTCGAAGTTGTCGCCATGCCGGGCCGGGCCCTCTACGAAGAGTTGAATAAGGGAGATTTCGACATGGGGCTCCAGGGAATGGGACTTGACCCTAACCCGGATGAGTTCACCCAGGTGTGGGCGTCCACCAGTGTACCGCCAAACGGTACCAACCGGACTGGTTTTGCTAACGCTGAAGCCGACCGGCTGATCAGAAGTATTGCTTCGACCGTGAACGACAAAGACCGCGCGCCCATGTACCAGCGCTTTCAGGAAATCATCCACGAAGAGCAGCCGATGGTGTTCCTCATTTCACCGGCGACCAGAATGGTGGTCTCGAAGCGGTTCTCTTACTCCACCTCACCGATCTCCCCCGGGGTGCGGTTCGGAGCCTTCGAGCAACGCTAAATGCGTACTTCATTGACAATCCACTGATTGCCAAAAGGAGACAGGTAGCGGGTAGAATGAAGCAGTAGCGACGTGCGAAACACAATGGTCCGCTACGATTTTAGGCTTCTAAAAAAGGGTAGGCCCTTAACTTGGTGATTCTCACACCTACCAAGAATGACCTACCCGACGAAAATCGAAACTCTCGCTGCCCAAATATTGCAAA
>NZ_VOXD01000050.1 GCF_008014675.1 Neolewinella aurantiaca
CGATATTCCCAAATCAGGCTCAATAACGATTGCGATAGACTCCACCGGAGTCAAGGTTTATGGGGAAGGTGAATGGAAATGCCGTAAACATGGTTGGAGTAAGCGACGGACCTGGAGAAAGCTCCATCTTGGCGTTGACCCTGACACTGGATTTATTCACTGCCATACGACAACAACCAACTCCATAAGCGATGAATCACAGGTAGATCATCTACTCGACCAGGTAGATGCCAAAATTGACGAGGTTTACCTTGATGGAGCTTATGACGATCAGAGCTGTTATGATGGGCTGATTAATCGAGGGATCAATCCTGTAATCCCACCCCAAAAAGGAGCTGTTGAATGGTACTGGGACGAAGTTGGTGACCATCCTGATTATCCTCGTAATATCGCGGTAAGGCGAGTCAACGAGATCGGTAGAGCTGATTGGAAAAAGGAAGTTGGCTATCATCGACGAAGCCTGTCGGAGACGGCCATGTTTCGATATAAAACCATCTTCGGTCCGATACATTATTCCCGATTACTCGAAACTCAAACCCAGGAAAACAAAATGAAAATAAAAGCACTCAATCAAATGACAGCCCATGGCATGCCTGTTTCCCAACCGAAAGTCGCGTAATTAAATAAAATATCAGCGCAAGCTTTACCCGAAATCTCCATGCAACAACGCCGAATGGATCAATCAAATTAAAGCGCCCCAACGGAGAATTTTCTCCGTTGGGGCGCTTTAATTTGTGACTCGTAAAATAATTTACCCGACTCCCGACTCCATCACCCCCCAATAGGAGCATCTTCCCCAGTTCCGTCTGATTCCTTGGGCTCAATGCCCGGGCCTGCTTCCCGGATCATGCGGTCAATACGGGTAGCCAGCAGTTGGTGATCGTAGGCCGAGTTCCGGCCCAGTACGTTGGTCATCAGGGCAACGAGGTATCGGGTGCCATCGGGCTGTTCGACGATGCAGACTGAGTTCATGTAATTCATACGGTTGCCTTTGTATTTACCGCAGCTGGTGCCGGGCTTGCAACCATAAAGTGATCCGGATTTGAAGTATACAGCAGCGCTGTCGAGGACCGGAGCGTGGGCGTAGCGGATGCGACGATCCGTCAGGTACATCAGCCGTTTGATTTCGAGGCTGGAGGCAGCGTCGCTGATATTGCCGCTTTCGAGTGCGGTGAGCCATTTCATCAACGCGCGCGGCGTACCGGCCGAGCCGCCCTGGGGCGGAACTATACCACTTGCGCCGCGGGTAAACATTGTCCCGACGCGAAATTCATCCGGGCCTATGCCCAACTGAGCCAGAGGCTCGCGGATTACGCTTTTAGAAATGTCGCGCAACTCTCCGCGGGGGGTGTCCTTGAAGTATGCCTCCGCTTCCTCCCGGGTCAGGTTGGGGTATTCAGGGCCGAAGACGCGCATCAGAATGGCTTCGCGCCAGACTACACTCGCTGCGCCGTTATTGGAAACCGAAAGCATATGATCGGCCCATTCGTAGAGGGTGAATTCGTGTTGCTGATTGACGCGGGGCCGGCTGTACCGTTCCGTTTCGGGGTCGTAGTCCGGAATGGTGTGGTGATCGTAAACTGCAAACGGGCCTCCTTTTATCAAGCGGGTTTGCATCAGGTCCCAGCGCTTTTGGATGCTGTCTACATAGACGTTTTCCAGTTCGCACATCAGGGCAGTGATTACAGCCAGCTTACCTACGCTTCCTGGTTGATAAGTCAACTCTGCGTTGCGCTCTACGTAGCGGGGCTCACGGCCGGGGGTAATGTCCATAATGGCTAGGGAATACGCCCGGCCACCGTTGGGGATTAACTTTTCAAGCTCTGCCTCCAGGGCAGGGTCTGAGGCAATCAGGTTAGAATCGATTGCCCGGCCCATGAGGTTGAGCTTAACGTAGGGCAGGGAATAGCGTGCTCCGTAGGGCAGGGTTCGGACCAGCTTAGATGAATCCATTCGCTGCAAACGGACAAGCCGACGAATGTTCGTTTTTTCAACACCACCGATTACCGGATAAGCATCTCCGTAATTCCAGGGAATAAACAGAAGAATTACAACTGATAATGCGGCAAATATGGGGAGGTACTGTTTCATGCGGTTGGCCTTGTCTTTCTTTAAAGTAAAGGTGCTGCTACGTATGTGTGTTCGCTTCTGCGGAAACTAGCTGGAGACGTTGTTACAAGCTTACAGAGAAACAGACAGGTCGTAATAGACATCATCTCTTTTGGCCGGACTGATGCTCTCCAGGTAGTCAGAAGACTGCGCCCGCTGGTTTTCTACGAAGGGGCGAATCTGGAACAACCACATCTTATCGTTCGCAAACCCGAGCTCAATATCCCACGGTCCGGTACCTGCTTCGCCCGATGATTCAGGCATGATCTTCTCCGCCTTTGCAGCCAGCTCCCGTAAATCTTTCAGGTTTCCGGGGCTGAGGATGCGCTCGTTGAACGGAGCGGGAACCATGACGGATCCTCCGGTAACCGGAAGACGGCGGTGCAGGCGCTCACGCGCCGGGCTGAGGAGGGTGTACGTCTGGTCCTGGCCGATGAGCCAGGCTTCGGCGGCCTGCCCGTCTACGGCGCCGCCGGCGCCGCGGCTGAAGGCAACCGTTACGTCTCCGTCTAGACCGGAGGAGACGCCCTTGGTAATCACTACGCCGGAATTGTCGACGTCCACACTCGGGATGATGAGGATACTGGGGAATACGTTTTCGGGGTTGAGCAGCAAGCGTTGGCGCCATTTGTAACTGCGCTCGGTGTACGGGCTGGCCCATACTTTCTTGATGCCTTCGATGATTTTGTCTTCGGCAACGGCGTTGAAAACCGTCAGGTTCAGGCCAGCTCCCGTGAAGTCGGGCAGGTCTTCCATGTTGGTGTCAGAACGGAGGAAAACGGGCTGTTGGCCGAGTCCTTTTCCGAAAACAGACTGGAAGTCTGACCGCAGGGCATTTACCAGGGCGGGTTTCAGTTCAATGCGCATAATAGCGTCGCGCAGGGTTTCGAGCTGGGCCAGGGTAAAAGCTTCCACGGCACCTGCGTCCTCGCCTGCTTCTTCCATTTGCCGTGCTTCGGCGAAGCGGCTGTTGAGAAATTCCCAGTAGGTCTCGTTGGGCTGGCCCGGCATCGGGAGGTCCATATGGTCACGGAAAATGCCAAAGGGAATCACGAGACCTTCCACCACATTGTCGGGGAAGAGTGCCTTGAGTTGCCCCAGGTTAGCCGCTTTGGGGCCGGCGAGTTTGCCGGAGTCTGTACTGCGGATGTCGCGCATATTGAGCACCTCGTTCACTTCCAGACGCAGCTGATCCGTGGGCACGGTCACTCGCTGCGAGATGCGTTCTTTGACGGAAAAGAGGTCTTTTTCGACTTTGGTCATGTCGTCCGCTTCTTTCATGATCACGGTGCCGCCGTTGGAAACGGCGTAGAATACTTCTTCGCCATCGTACTTTTTGAGGCGGGCAAATTGCGCGTCGGTCAGTACTGCATTGGGGATGCCCAGGTTGCGGGCGAGGAGTTGAACGTGGCTCACCATGTTGCCTTCGTTGACGGTCGCGATGCCGCCAACGGGCTTGAGGTCGGAGGGTGGCGTGGCGAAGATGAAGATATCGTTTGGGTTTACTTCCACATCGTCGGGGTTGCCTTCAATTACGCGGAGTTTACCCATCGCGTAGCCCGCATTGAGGCCGCGCAGCGAACCCTGGTTAGGAACGTCCAGCATTTCATTGCGGAGGTTACCCGCTTCGGCGACCCAGTCGCCGAGTTGCCCGACCGCGTTGCCGAGGGGCAGGAGTACTGATCCACGAATCCGGTCGTCGAGAAAACCGTGTGCTTTGGGCTCGAATTCTGCATAACGATCGGTTACTTCCCCGAAGGTGCCCCGGTTGGTGGAAACACCCCATTCCACGAAACGGCGGGCGGCGTCGAGGTAGTTGGTGGCATGAACGGGGTAAACGAGCTGGTAATTCAGGTCTGCGATCTGGGGCTGAGCTTCCTCCCATTCCCATTCCTCTACATAGCCGGCACCGGCGGCAGCTTCGCCGAGGTAGCATATTTTTTCCATCAGTTCCCGGGCGCTTGCGGGCTTCCAGTCGTTGGCGGTGTTGAAGATGAGGCGTTCGAGGGCAATGGAAATGTCCATCGCTTCGAGGCGGTAATAGGGGCTTTCGGCCATGATGCCGGTGCGGATGGTCCACATCAGGTCGGCGGCGGAAGTAAGGCGATCGATGGTGTTTGCGGTTGGGTTATCGGCATCCCAGGCCTGGTTGGTGGCCCAGCGGCTGATCTTGTCTTTCAGCTTGTTTTTTTCGGGGATGGTTTCGTTGATGGCCACGATGTCGGCCACCAGGTCACGGTCTACGTAGGCGGTGCGGATGTCTTTGGCCAGGGTTTGGGTCATGGCCACGAGTTCTCTTTTTTCGAGTTCGGTCCGGTGCTCTTCCAGGAACTTTTCCACTGCACCTGCGTCAGCGCCTTCTGGCTGGCCGTGAATTTTGATACGTAGTTGCATGAATTTACCGTATTTATCGGCAATCGTCCGCGAGTCGTTACGGATCTTCTGGGCCAGGTCATCGTCTTTGCGGTGGGGGATGTCGCGTACAGCCTGGCGGATGAGGTAGAAATTTTCGACCAGTGCCTTCTCTTTTCCCATCAGCCAATTCAGGTACTCACGGCCCCATTCCATCTCGTCTTCGACCTGAAAGGCACCCCGGTAAAACTGTCCTTTACGGTTAATCCAACCGTCGTCGACAGCGGCCAGGTAATTGCCCAGCATGTACTGTTTCATCCGGCTGTTGTCGTTTTCCTGATCCCAGAAAGCGTTCTGTTTGGTGTTGGTCAGAATCTGAGCGAGAAAGATGTGCTCGTTTTTGCCGAGCCGGATGATCTCGTCTTTGTACCGTGCGTGCTGCTTGTTTTTGATGTCAGGCGTAGCACATCCACCGGTCACGGAGGGTACCACCGAACCGTCGGCACAAAACCAGGCAATGTCGCGGTACGGGCCACGGACGTCGTCCTGGTATTTGGTGACGAGAGCGGCAATATCGGTCTGGGCAAACAGGCCGTTGCAGATGAAACTACAGAAGAGCAGTGCGGTGATACGTAGGAGCATAGAAAAGTAACTGGGTGTGTTAGCAAAGATAGATACGTATAATTTGGGGATGGTGTTTGCGGACCAGGGATTTTTGGCGCGGCCGCGGGTGCAAAGAAGGTTTTGGGAAAGGGGGGGCTACTTCTTAATTCCTGCCATTCAGCGTGGGCTCTAAAACCAGAATGCGATTCTACCCGTTCTCCCTCCACAAGACTCATTACCTATGATCGGCTGGCGCTTCAGAAACTATCTACCCGGTGAAGGCGACGAAAGTACCTTCGATAAACTCCTGAAACTTTTTCAGGAACTACTAACCCATACCTCCGGAAACGTTGGTGAGGCATTGCAATGGCTCAACCAGCTCGACCGCGAGTACGAGCTGACGAACGATGATTACTCCATGGCCGACTTCATCCAGGAGCTGATCGACAAAAACTTCATCAAGCCGGGCGACGGACCGGGCAACCCGCCCTATGTCCCCACCGCTAAAATGGAGGGCGAACTCCGGCAAAAGGCCCTGAAAGATATTTTTGGCGACATCAAAAAATCGAAGCGCGGTAATCATTCCACCCGCTTTTCCGGCAGGGGAGACGAGCGCACCAGCGAGCGCCGCCCCTTCGAGTTTGGTGATGCGCTGGATAAATTAGCTGTTTCTGAATCCCTGCGCAACGCGCAGATCAATCACGGCATCGGTGACTTCAAGCTCACGCACGATGATCTCGAGGTCTACGAAACCCATTACCAGGCCCAGATGAGCACCGTGCTGATGATCGATATCAGCCACTCGATGATTCTTTACGGCGAAGACCGCATCACACCCGCCAAGAAGGTGGCCATGGCCCTCTCCGAATACATCACCACCCGCTTCCCGAAGGATACACTGGACATCATCGTCTTCGGCAACGACGCCTGGGAAGTACAGATCAAAGACTTGCCCTACCTGCAGGTTGGGCCGTACCACACTAACACCGTGGCCGGCCTCGAACTGGCGATGGACATCCTGCGCCGCCGGCGCAACCCCAACAAACAGATCTTCATGATCACGGACGGTAAGCCGACGTGCATCAAACGCGGTAAGCGCTACATCAAAAACAGTGCCGGATTGGACCGAACTATCGTGAACCGGACACTTAACCTGGCCGGTAGACTACGTAAGTTGGCCATCCCCGTTACTACCTTTATGATTGCCCGCGATCCCTACCTCGTGCAGTTCGTGCAGCAGTTTACGGAAACGAACGGCGGCAAAGCGTATTACTCTGGCGTACAGGGGCTAGGCGACTTCGTATTCCGGGATTATAAGAACAATAAAAAGAAGCGGTGATGAGAGAGCGAGGAATTGTGGTTCGGGTTTTCAGCGTTCGGGGACTTGTACTCCGAACAACACTACGTGGTAATTTACTACTCGGGCTTTTGGTGTTAGCGATTAGCCCGTTACTCGCCCAACCAAAGCAAGAGATTTCTCCCTTCCTGAAACCTCAAAACACGGTCCAAACCGTAGAGATGAACGGCAAAGCTTACCGCCTGCCCGACTTCTCCATCGCCCCCGCCTTCGCAGGGGGCAGCAGCGCGGAGTTTATCACCCGAACGCCCTTCGGCTTTTTGGCGCTCCGGGAAACAAACGAGGGTTTCGCCCTCGACCTGCGTCGCTACCGCGATGTCTTCCGTGCGGCGGAGCTGTTCCGCTCCGCTCCTAATCCGCTGCTCGTTACCGAAGGCCTCGGCCGTACGGCCAACGGCCCGGTTTTCGACTTTACGAAGTCGGCGCCACACCTGGCCTTTTTCTGCCGGCTCGAAATCAATGAGAATGCAGGAGGAACAATTCCTGCAAAATTTCGCTTAGGTGGAGTTCGGCACTGGCAGGATGATTTGCGGCGGCGGGATTGAGCTCTTTTCAGCAGGCCCGGCTTTAGCCGGAGCCTTAAAACCTAAAGGCTCCGGCCGAAGCCGGGCCAACCTATATGCCAATGATCCGCCCCTTAACTACCTCCGATCTTTCCGCCTTTCTCGCCCTCCGTAAGCAATCTTGGTCTACCGACCCCCTTTCCTGGGACCACGACCCTGGTGAAGTAGTGGACCCTGAAGAATGGCGGCCCCGCATGGATGCCATCGACAATGAGCGCTTCATTCTCGGCTATTTCCTGACCGAAGACCGCACGGAACCCCAACTGGCTGGTATCATCGGGTTTTCGCGCTTCGAGAAGCAGAAACGCCGCCACCGGGCGATGGTTTGGGGCGTATACGTTGACCCTGAAGCGCGGGGTAGGGGAGCCGCAAAATTGCTATTGGAAGAATGCCTGGAACGGGCAAGAAAGATGGAGGGCTTGCACCATCTGGTGCTTTCGGTATCGAACCATGCTGAAGCCGCCATCAGGCTGTATACGGCTGCTGGCTTCGTGGAATGGGGCCGTGAAACCGCCGCTGCGCGAACGGGAGAGGTTTTTATGGATGAGATTCATATGAGGTTTGAACTAAGCCGCACTCGCCAGTAGAATTCTTTTTCGCCCAAACACGTAGATGAAAAGGAGTAATAGCGTTACCGGCAAGCTACAACGGGGTAGTCCCTATCTGAGGCGTTGCGGAAAAGTTCGCCTGTCGAGTTGGGTTGAACTCGCCAGTAGAATTCTTTTTCGCCCAAAAACGTGGTCAAAGGAGTAATAGCGTTACCGGCAAGCTCCAACGGGGTAATCCATATTTGAGGTGTTTTGAAAAAGTTCGCCTGTCGAGTTGGGGTTTTCGAACTCGCCAGTAGAATTCTTTTTCGCCCAAACACGTAGATGGAAAGGAGTAATAGCGTTACCGGCAAGCTACAACGGGGTGATCCCTATTTGAGGTGTTGCGGAAAAGTTCGCCTGTCGAGTTGGGTTGAACTCGCCAGTCGAATTCTTTTTCGCCCAAATACGTAGATGAAAAGGAGTAATAGCGTTGCTGGCAAGCTCCAACGGGGTGACCCCTATCTAAGTAGTTGCGAAAAAGTTCGCCTATCGAGTTGGGTTGAACTCGCCAGTCGAATTCTTTTTCGCCCAAACACGTAGTCAAAGGAGTAATAGCGTTGCCGGCAAGCTAAAAAGGGGTGGTCCCTATCTGAGGAGTTGCGAAAAAGTTCGCCTGTTGAGTTGGGGTTTTCGCACTCGCCAGTCGAATTCTTTTTCGCCCAAACACGTAGTCAAGGGAGTAATAGCGTTGCCGGCAAGCTACAACGGGGTGGTCCCTATCTGAGGAGTTGCGAAAAAGTTCGCCTGTTGAGTTGGGGTTTTCGCACTCGACAGGCGAACTTTTTTGCTTCCGCCCTTCCGATGATATGCCTATCCATGAAGCTTTGTCGCTTTAACTTTGTCCTCTCTCTAGCGGCGTAAGCAAAAAAGAATTCGACTGGCGAGTTCTTGAAGACGCAACGAAACTCGATACTCTCAGTATGAAACTAAACCTCATAGTCATTCGCTCCGCAAATCCTGAAGAACTCGCCGAATGGTACGCTCATTTCGGTCTCACCTTCGAGTATCACCGCCACGGAAACGGACCGATGCATTACAGCGCTGACGTGAACGGAGTAACTATGGAAATTTATCCGCTGAAACGTTCGCAGACAGAAGTTGACCTGAGCCTGCGGCTAGGCTTTGAAGTCGAGAATTTGGATAGCCTGACTGCTCAAATTGCTGATGTCATCTCTCCACCGAAGCAGAGCGAATGGGGCTACCGGGCGGTGGTGGCTGATCCGGAAGGAAGGCGGGTGGAGTTGGTAGAGCAGAACTGATTTTGGGCGACGGTGCGCAGGTGCAGAGTGAGGTTAAGGCTTGTGCTCCGCTGGCCCATCCGATACCGGTCCGAGCCCCCTCCGGGTGCGAGTTGCTGCGGGTTAGGAGCGGTAGTGCGCAAATCTGCTCAGGTATGGTTATGACCTTTCTTCACCGACGAAATGTACCGCTTCGCGCTGCGTCCGCGCCCGGAGGGCGCATTGATCATTTGCAGCCGGAGGCTGATCAACCGGGGTCGCCAAACCTCCCTTGCACCCGCGTTCGCGCCCGAAAAAGACCTTAAGACGTAAGAACTGGCGCAAATGTTTGCCAATTTGCCCGGAATTCGCACAAAATCGAACTACATGTGTTGTATAAGAAACGAAATAGCTAAATGGCCGAAGTCTCTACGTTCAACGAAAAGAAAAAATCCCAAACAATTTACCGGAACCTCTGGGGTGGAGACGATCTCCACGTCGGACTTTACGACAAGCCGGAGATGACGCCCTTTGAGGCTGCCCGTGCTACCACCGACCGGATGCTGAAGCTCTTTCCGAAGATCAACCGTAGTACCCGCATCCTCATTCTGATGTCAGGTTTCGGTACCGCCGCCCGCTACATCGCCGAGAGCCAGAACTGCAAGGTCGATTGCCTTAACGACGACGAGGTGCAGAATGCCTTCAACCAGGCGGAGATCGACAAGATGGAGCTCTCTAAAAAAGTGATCGTTACGTTGGGAAGCGTTGGGTACATGCCCTACGCCCCGGACACTTTCGATTATGTGATTGCCCAGGACAGCTTCTCCGTCACGGATCAAAAAGAACAAATGTTTCGCGCTATCCACCGTGTGATGAAGCCGGAAGGCCGCCTGGTTTTCAGCGCCATCATGGTGAAAGAGAACCTTAGCGAAGAAACGATGACCCGCGTACAGCAATTACCAGTGGAGGACCTCATAACTCTGCCACAGTACGAACAAGACGCGAAACGAGGCTTTTTCCAACAGATTTATTCTATCCAGCGCGACCAGCACCTGCCGACTCACTTCACCAAGCTCGGGGAAATACTTCGTGCAAACGAGAAAGATCTCATCAAGCAGTCGAGCAAGGCATTTGTTGAAGAGCGGATTAAAGCATGCGAAGATTTCACCGCTCTTGGTCAGGAAGGTGCTCTTGGCTGGGGGATTTTACTCTTTCAGAAGCTGAATGGCTAAGGGCGAAAGAACTGTGCGCCCGGCCTGCATAAAAAGGCGGAGGCTGCAACTTTTTCACCGCTTTAGAAATTGTAGTCCTGCGACTAATAGAACGCCCGTATACCTTTGGTTTACGGGCGTTCGCCGTATTTTCGCGATCCCCATTTTACTCCCTCAATAAACTAATATGAAAGTTGCTGTTGTGGGCGCAACCGGCCTGGTCGGTGGCGTCATGTTTCAGGTGCTGAAAGAGCACAAATTCCCGATCACTGAACTTTACCCCGTGGCTTCGGCCCGTTCGGTAGGCAAAAAGATAAACTACGAAGGCAAAGACTACACCGTGATTGGCCTCGAAGACGCCGTTGCGCTTCGCCCGGACGTTGCCATCTTCTCCGCCGGTGGTTCTACCAGCCTGGAGTGGGCTCCAAAGTTTGCCGAGGTAGGTACCGTTGTGGTCGACAACTCCAGCGCCTGGCGTATGGACCCAACCAAGAAACTGGTTGTTCCCGAAGTAAACGCAGGTGAGCTTAATAAAGAAGACCTGATCATTGCCAACCCGAACTGTTCTACCATACAGATGGTACTGGCGTTAGCGCCACTGCATAAGGCTTTTGGCATCAAACGTCTCGTGATCTCTACTTACCAGAGCTTTACCGGCACAGGTGTTCCTGCCGTGAACCAGTATGAAGCGGAGAAGCGGGGAGAAGACACCTCGGATACCGACCGGCCGTACCATTACCCAATCTTCGAGAACTGCATTCCTCACTGTGACGTGTTCCTGGACAACGCGTACACCAAGGAAGAAATGAAGCTGGTTCACGAAACCCGGAAAATCCTGGGTGACGACAGCATCGCCATTACCGCAACGGCCGTTCGCGTACCCGTACACGGCGGACACAGCGAGAGTGTCAACGTTGAATTTCACAAACCTTTTACCGTAGAAAAGGTTAGAGAATTGCTGGCAGAAACGCCCGGAATCATCGTTCAGGACGACCTGAAAAATAATCTTTACCCGATGCCGTTACTTGCTAAACACAAGGACGAAGTCTTCGTCGGACGCATCCGTCGGGACGAATCCATTGAAAATGGATTAAATTTGTGGATTGTAGCTGATAACCTTCGTAAGGGAGCAGCTACAAACGCTGTACAGATTGCGACTTACCTGATGGAGCATGGGCTTATCGGGGAAGCCGCAACGGTGAGTCACTAAATTGATAAATCACTGAGCTGTTGCCGCAGGATTGTTCATCCGCTACGCATTGTTCGTCATCAGGACTGCAACCGTGGAGTAGAGAGACAAACTTCAGGCGCTGCTCAGTGATTTAAAAATTCTGGAACTCAGCTACTAAATTTACCGCGCCGGATAAAAACGATACCTCCGGCATAACCGAACTGAAATGAGAAACCGAATAGCCGTCTGGGGCCGAAACGCCCAGGAACAACGCGTACTGATCACGATTGAACTGCAGGTCTCCGACAACATTGTCCGGATCCAGACTTATCCCGAAAAAGTTGTCTCCGATGACGTTTTTAAGTCGTTTATGGACAAGTGGAGGAAGAGCGAAGAAGTAGAACTTCCGGAACCTGACCGTGTAATCGCCCGCGAGTTGAGCGTCACCGAAGGACTGTTGCCCGACGACCTAAGGGCCGAACAGACAGATATGATCCTTCGTGCCCAAACCGAATGGCACTACCACGTACTTTCCGATAAACTGGCGCAGACTTACAAGAATGAGCTCGCCGAAATCGAAGACCGCATCGAGCGGGCGTCTGAGTACTCCAGCGATCTGTGGAACCAGGCCAAGACTTTTTGGCAAAAAGTGCAGAGCCAGTTACAGGACAAGACCCTCTTGCGTGAGCAAGGCAACGATATCCGCAAACGCGTTGACAAGAGCTTCGCTAAGCTGAAAGAAATGCGCGAAGTCCTTAACGAAAAGTACAAAGAGGAATCCGTAAAACACGTTGCCAAATTCAATGCTCTGCTGGAAGATGCTGAAAAGCGCATTGGTGAAGGCACTCACCTGAACAAGGTCTTCAATGATCTGCGGGACATCCAGAAGAAATTTCACAACGTGAAATTTACCAAAGAAGACCGCGACGTCATTTACTCCCGCATCGATGCTGCGTTCAAATCCGTTAAGGAGAAGCGTGGCCAGGGGGGCGGAAAGGAAAACCGCAACGCCGGACGCACACAAGCCCGTCTCGATGGATTGCAAAAGGCAATGGACCGCATGAAAAGCGGTATTGGACGTGACGAAAACGACCTTAAGTTCGAGCGCCGCCGCATCGAGAAAACTAACGGTCAGCTGGAGAAGCAAATTCGTGAAGCCAAAGTAGTGATGATCGAGAGCCGTATTGCCAGCAAGCAACTCAAGCTGGACGATATGGAGAAGACTAAGGCGATGCTCGTGAAAAAGATCGAGCAGGAAAAGGTCAAAGAAGAAAAGCGTGCTAAGAAAGCTGCAGAGCGCGCTGCTGCCGAAGCCGCAAAGGCCAAGATCGCCGCCGATATGGCTACCCGGGTAGTAAGCCCCGAAGAACAGGCAAAACTTGAAGCTGCTGCCGCTAAAATAAAGAGCGCCAAAAAGAAGAAAGGCGGCCGGACCAAGCCCGAAGACCGCACACCGGAAAACGTGAAGAGCTTCGTTGCCTTCAGCGAGGTAATCAACGGAGACGCGCCGCAGCCCGTCAGTTCCGAGCCGGAAGTGACGGAAGTCGCTGCCGCAGCAGCGACTGCTGGTACCGGCGCTCCGTTGGTAAATGAGCAGGCTGCATCGGTTGCTGAAGCTATCTCCGGAGATTCCGCTAACCTTACGGCTGCTGAAGTAGCAACCAAACTTGCTGATTCAGACGCAAAAACCACAGACGGACCGGAAGAGATGAGTATAGCAGAAACCGCCGGTAGTGCCATCGCATCCGTAATCAGCACCGTTGGGGGTGCCGCGAATAGTGCGACTGCCGAGGGAGGCCTGCTTGACCAGATCGGAGATGTACTTTCTTCCGCCGGAGAATCTATTGCAGACACCCTGGAGGACATCACCGATACGGCAAAAGCGGTAGCTCAGGTTGCTTCTGAGAAGATCAATGATGCCGCCGAGACCGTCGAAGACGCAGTAGAAGATGCCGTCGAGGATGTAAAAGAGAAAATTTCAGGAGAAGAAGAGTAGTTTTTGTTCTGTAATTTTTCACTAAGTTTATAGCTCAATTTCCTGTAAATCAGGAGGTTGAGCTATTTTTTTAGCTATTATATTTTCACAAATTGCTTTATATGTCTTTTGCCTGGGCTGATTATAGTCGCACCTTTACATTGTCAGCAGGGGGAACGCCCCGTCAGAACTGCTAAGACAAGAAATATTCTGAGATTACGATTTGCGTGAAAGTGTGTTCCGGCCGGTATTATGGTTGCCACCGGAACATACTACACTTTCCCGCCTACTCAGCACAAAGATTTATGTTCATGGGATTATTGAAAGCCCGGACCAATTGAGGTCCGGGCTTTTTTGTTTTGTGATGTCGCGTTGGGCTTGTTGGCTTGATTCATTGCTGCTGCGAGGTCCGGGATGCCATCTTTGCATTCCTTACCTTTGTTGGCTAACGTAAAATATCTTTCTCTTTGAAACTGGAAATCCTCCACCAAGACGACCACCTCATCGTCATCAACAAGCCCGCTAACCTGCTATCCGTACCCGACCGTTACATTGCGGATATTCCTAATGTGGTGAACCTGCTGGGCAAAAAGTTCGGGGACCCGATGTACGCCGTTCACCGGCTGGATAAGCCAACCAGTGGTTGCCTGGTGGTGGCCCGTACCGCAGAAGCTCATAAGGAGCTTAATCGTCAGTTTCAGGAGCGGGAAGTGGACAAAGTATACCACGCCATAGTGGAGGGACAGCCCGCTGACGAAGAAACGGAAGTAGATGAACCCATCGCACAAAACCCCGGAAAGATGGGGGCGATGATGGTTTCCAACCGGGGCAAGCACGCGCTCACGATCTTCAAGCCTATGGAATATTTCGGTCACCAATTCAGCTTGGTAGGCGTCCAGATATTTACCGGCCGTACCCACCAAATCCGCGTTCACCTGGCGTACGCAGGTTACCCGCTGATGGTAGACCCCTACTACGGTAAGCGTGAAGAGTTTAAACTCTCCGAGATCAAGGGCCGCCGTTACAACCTGAAGAAGGACAAAGAAGAACGCCCGCTGCTGAGCCGCGTTCCGCTACACGCTACCCGCCTGGCCTTCGATCATCCGGAGACGGGAGAGCGAATGGAGTTTGAGGCGACTATGCCTAAGGATATGCGTGCAACGCTGAATCAGCTGCGGAAGTTGGGGAAGTAGTTAATAATTCATTAAATCAGTAGCAGAAATTTAGATTCATCCCAGGTAATTTGACCTTTAGGCCCACCTGATCAACACCCTAATGGAAAAATACGCTTCTTTTCTCCTGTTCCTATTTGTTGCATTTTCAAGCTTGCACGCCCAAACGGATGCAATAACCGTGCAGATCAATAAAATTGGTACTTGGGGAGATATAGGAGAGTTCTCTTTTCGCCCCAATGGAGAATTTATACAGTTTGCCCGAAATGGAATAGAACCGGGAAGCCAGACAATCCATGAGGTGATGTACCCGACAGCATCCTCCACTATTATTTCGGAATCGTGGACTTTTACCGGAGAGAAAGGCCCAAAAGGCGTTTATTTGACGAAGCAGACAATGCGCGTTCAGGACAGCCTGATTGAACGGACGGTACGCACCGTTGGTGATATCCTCTACCGGGAAGCTGTCTATACACTTGATGGTAACGGACGCCCTGTTCAACTAAGGCTCACCCAGGAAAAGACAGAAGATGAAGCCCGAAGCTACGAGGTGCAGATATTCGATTACGTGTGGAACGGAACTACGGAAGTGGAAATAAAACCATAAAAAGCAGACGAGGCACACTATAGGGTGCAAAAGAAGAAGCGTAGCCTGATTATTGACAAGAAAATAAGAAGGGAAAGGTCCGTTTGTACTTTACTGCAATATAATAAAGATGGAGCACTGAATTATGTTTATGTAACCAACACGGGAGTACCAGGCAACAAGACTAGTATTCTCCGCCGCAAAGATGGTTCCATAAAGGGAGTTATGCAGGGACCATTTTCGGCTACTACCGCCGGGCAACTTGGCAAGTATATCTGGGGAATAAAAAAGAATGAAGAACTATCATCCCTTCCAGAAGTTGCGATAAAGCGCATAACCGAAACAATACAGGAAGAATTAATACTTAATGAACTCGACTACAGATTATTGTTCCCGAAAGCCCTGGACCTATTCTAGGAGAAAAGAACTATTCCGATTCAAAAGGAAAGCGCTCGAAAACTACCATAGTTCTAGAATACCAATTTGACTTCAGACCATGAAACGCAACGAAAACGTGCGATAAAGCAACCGCTTTGCGGTCTGTTGCATCCCATGCTACGGTAAGCGTCCTCTTCGGGACTTGCCTGCTCCTTAATAACCGTAATTTTGGGTTTTCAGTGCTGAATTTCAGGCTGGAATTTTGAATTTCATCTTGTACCAAGTTTCTTCCTGACTCCTGACTCCTGACTCCTGACTCCTGACTCCTGACTCCTGACTCCTGACTCCTGACTCCTGACTCCTGACTCCTGACTCC
This sequence comes from Neolewinella aurantiaca, assembly GCF_008014675.1. Classification (GTDB taxonomy): domain Bacteria; phylum Bacteroidota; class Bacteroidia; order Chitinophagales; family Saprospiraceae; genus Neolewinella; species Neolewinella aurantiaca. Next base: position 15,661 of record NZ_VOXD01000050.1, read on the forward strand.
TGACTCCTGACTCCTGACTCCTGACTCCTGACTCCTGCTACCGCCGCTTGCGCTGCTTTCCGCCCATCATCCCCGCCATAGCCGGGTTGTTAGACATCTTGTGCATCATCTTGGACATCTGCTCGAACTGCTTGATGAAACGGTTCACATCGTCCATACCCTGGCCGCAACCGCGGGCGATGCGCTTCTTGCGGCTCATGCTCATCAGGCCGGGGTTAGCGCGTTCCTGAGGAGTCATAGACTGGATGATGGCTTCTACCTTAGAGAAGGCAGAGTTGTCGATCTCGACGTCCTTCATCATCTTCTTCATGCCGGGGATCATGTTGAGCAGGCTCTTGATGTCACCCATCTTCTTAAGTTGGTTGAGCTGGCCGAGGAAGTCGTTGAAGTCGAATTTGTTCTTCTTGATCTTCTTCTCGAGGCGCTTGGCTTCCTCCTCGTCGAACTGGTCCTGTGCACGTTCTACGAATGAGATGATGTCTCCCATACCGAGGATACGCTGAGACATCCGTTCGGGGTGGAATACGTCCATCGTGTTCAGTTTCTCGCCGGTAGAGATGAACTTGATGGGTTTTCCGACCGTGTACTTCACCGAAAGGGCGGCACCACCGCGGGTGTCACCGTCGAGCTTGGTGAGTACCACACCGTCGTAGTTGATGCGGTCGTTGAAGGCCTTGGCGGTATTCACGGCGTCTTGTCCGGTCATGGAGTCGACGACGAAGAGTGTTTCGTTGGGGGAGATGGCTTCGCGGACGTCGCTGATCTCCTGCATCATCTTTTCATCGACCGAGAGGCGGCCGGCGGTATCGACGATGACTACGTCGTATTTTTCGTCCTGCGCGTGCGCGATGGCGTTCAGGGCGATTTCGACGGGGTTTTTATTCTCAGGCTCTTTGTAGATACCGGCACCGACCTGTTCGGCCAGTACGGTGAGCTGATCGATGGCGGCAGGACGGTAGACGTCACAGGCCGTTACGAGGACTTTGAGCTTACGCTTTTCTTTGAGGTGAAGGGCGAGTTTACCAGTAAAGGTGGTTTTACCTGAACCCTGAAGGCCTGCGATCAGCACTACTCCCGGGGTGCCCTTAATGTTGATGCCAGCAGCCTGGCCACCCATCAGTTCGGTAAGTTCGTCCTGAACGATCTTAACCATCAACTGCCCGGGCTTTACGGCGCTGAGTACATTTTCGGTACCTAATGCCTTAGCTTTTACCTTCTCGGTGAATTCCTTGGCAATTTTATAATTTACATCCGCTGCAACGAGGGCACGACGAATCTCTTTGAGGCTCGTGGCTACGTTGATTTCGGTGATCTTATTGTCTCCGGTAAAGGTCTTGAATGCGCCTTCAAGGCGGTCGCTCAAATTGTCAAACATATATAAGGGGCTAAACTTTGGGGTGCAAAGATAAGGACTAGTCTTTTAGTCTCTTAATCTTTCCGTGTATTAGGCGCGGCCGCGGGTGCCAAAACCGGTTTTAAGGGCACCGGGTGGTTGAGCAGGAAAGAGGGGAGAGCACCATGGTCTTGCCCGGCTTTTACCGCTGTGAAACCGGCAAATCGATGGTTTAACCCAGCTGTTTCATCGTCCTCCCCCTGCACCTGCGGCCGCGCCCAAATGACTGACCGTCTGGGTTATACCCACAAAGTGTGTGTGAAACCAGTATTAAGGAGTGATGAATTCGGTGGTTTTGTGGGGTTAAATCATGGTTTTCATCATGAACTACCGCAAAAACACGGTTTTACGCTTGTAAATTGAAGCTATGTGACTAAATTGCCAGAGAAACGTCTGATTAAATGCCTGCCAGCGGCAACGAGCAAACAGGTACTATCGGTTCAGTACATCATCTGCGCCATCCATAATGCAAACTACTCAGGCACCCAAACGTGGGAGCCGATTACACACCATTCATTTTTAACCACACATTACTGTATGTCCAATTTACTCAAGTTCTTCTTGATGGCACTGGCATGGGCTTTATTGTGGGCTGTATCCTACTACGGATGCATCAAGCCTGAATACTGCCCGGATGATCAGGCTGCGGTCACTGCGCCCGTCACTCCTGCTCCTGCTGCTGTTACGAACGACTACGAAATCGTATCGAAAACCGGCTCCGCCGAAGTACTCACCGGCACCCTTTGGGACGGAGAACTCAACGGCTTACTGGCGAAATTCAAAGCTGATCCTACCCAACAACTGGAAGTTTACGGCCATTATTACGAAGGAGAGGTTCCCGCACCGGGAGATCGTGCACTCGGCCAGAGTCGTGCTGATGCGATAAAGGCAATCCTCGTTAAAGCCGGAATTCCTGCCGCAAGTATTACTGCGACCCCCCGCGCTATAAGCTCCGCTGTTCCTGCGGAAGGCAAGCTATGGGACGCCGGCGCATTTGCATGGGTTCAGGCCGCTGAAGAAGGACAGAAAGACAAGGTTACGGAAATCAGTTCTGATCAGATCAAGATCAACTTCCCGTACAACGAGTCTACCACCAGACTTAGTAACAATACAGAAAACTACCTCAAAACACTGGCGCAGCGTATGACGGAGACCAACGAAACCGTCGCCATTGTGGGCCATACCGATGTTCGGGGCCGCGATGACTACAACATGACGCTCGGGCAGAAGCGCGCTGATTTCGTGAAGAAGCGGCTCGTCAGCTACGGTGTACAGGCAAACCGGATCAGTACTTCCTCAATGGGAGAAACACGACCCGAAATTCCTAACGCAACCACCGATGCGCAGCACTACGAAAACCGTCGTGCTATCCTGACGCTCAACCGCGTCCAGTAACCATATTCCAACTAACGCAATATCCATTTTACGATGAATTATATTTTTCTACATGTTGACGGAGGTTTCCTCGGTCTTGGCGACTGTGCCTGCTGGTGGCTGTGGGCGGCCGCTTTCTTTATCCTCGGCGCCATTGGCCACTGGCTCCTCTGGGGACGTGGCAAAAAGTCTGACTGTTCCGAGATCGAAGCTGAGCGCGATCGTTACCATAAATCTGCTACCAAGTGGGAGGCCGATTACAAAAGCCTTAAGTACCAGCTGGAAGAAAGCCAGAAGGCTGAAGCCGACCTGCGCGCTGCGCTTGGCCGTTGTGAGGCCGACAAAGCCAGCATGGCTGCCGTTGCCGCTTCTGCTCCTGCCGTAGCTCCTATTCCCGTCCCTGTACCAGTTAATACCGACCGTATGGGAATCGTTTCCGATGCTGGCGAAGGTGATGGAGGTTCCATCTATGCCGGTCTCTTCCAGAACGACAACTTCCAGATCATCGAGGGCATCGGCCCCAAGGTGAACCAGGTACTCATCAGTGCCGGTTACAAGACCTGGTCTGATCTGGCCGCTGCTGATGCCGGTGATATCCGTAAGCACCTCGACGACGCAGGCAAGCGCTTCGGCCTCTGTGATCCTACCACCTGGCCACACCAGGCGGGCCTGGCTGCCAAAGGCGAATGGGAAGAACTGATCCGCTACCAGAAGTTCACCGACGGTGGTCGTGAAACCGGAGCCGGACAAACGGACTCCAAGTACGAAAAACTGGCCGCTAAAAAACTCGGTTTCTCCAGCTCTAACCCTAACGACCTGAAAGTCGTTGAAGGCATCGGGCCGAAGATCGAAGGCTTACTGAAAGACGGTGGTATCAACACCTGGTCTGAACTGGCCGCTGCGGATATCTCACGAATTCAGGACATCCTGGATGCTGCCGGTCCCCGCTACAAACTTGCCGTACCACGCACCTGGCCACAACAGGCGGGCCTTGCTGCCGCTGGCGACTGGTCCGCTCTGAAAACGCTTCAGGACGAACTGAACGCCGGAAAGTAATATCTGGACACTTGGCTTACCTAAGCCAGCAGACCAGGCTACTAACACTTGATTGCTGAGGTCAAATTTGATTGATCTCCACGTTCACGGCCCTGCCCCTTCTGGTGGCGGGGCCGTTTATGTTTATATACCGGAACCAAAGTGGTTTGGGACTTTATCGCTTGTTATCGCGGCGTCTGGCGGCGTTGCTGAAAACCTTACCTAGCTCAGGCTAGGCGCGGCTTTCAGCGCCTTACCAGCCACCACGCTAACGGCGCGCTAATTGTCCCAAACCACTTCGTTTCCGGTATAGTATCTCCGACCGGTATTCGCAACCCTGACCCAGCCGAAGCGTTTACTTCCTGATGAAAAAATGGCTGAAACGAATCGCAATTTTCTTCGGGGTGCTTTACCTCGTATTGGCGGTGGTGATTTATGTGAAACAGGAAGCACTGATCTTTCACCCCAGGGCGCATGCCGAAGACTATTCTTACGGTGATTATCCGGAAATCTGGATTACTACTCCCGATGGAACAAGGCTGCATGGCCTGCACCTCCGTAACGGAGGCAAGGGGGTAATTCTATACCTCCACGGCAATGTTGGTGATAATGGCCGTAGCCTTCGCCAAACCCGCTCGTTGCAGGACCTGGGCTATGACCTTTTTCTGGTGGATTACCGGGGCTTCGGAAAGAGCGAAGGAAGCCTTAATTCTGAAGCCGACATGACCGAAGACCTGCAGGCGGTCTATGATCACCTGAAAACCGAATTCAACGAAAACCAGATCATTGTAACGGGGTATTCTCTGGGGTCTGGTCCGGCCAGCTACCTGGCGGCGAACAATAAGCCCGAGGCCGTGGTGCTGGTAGCACCGTACACCAGCCTTATGGACATGAAGAACCTCTTCTTCTGGGTATTCCCCGATTTTTTGATGAAGTACGAACTCGATAACCGGGCAAATCTGGCGCGTGCAACATCGCCGGTGTACATCCTCCACGGCACCGACGATGAATTGATTCCCCTCGAAATGGGCCAGGAACTCGAAGCCCTGGACCCCGACCGGATAAAATTGGTGGAACTGAATGGGGTAGGGCACCGGGGCGCGATCCTGAACTCAATGTTCAGGGCGGTGGTGAGTGAGTCACTCAGGAACTGAGCTGACAGGCTTGTGAGACATTAGCCTCACACTACTCCACATCTTGGCTCCCTTTCCGCTGAGCCTAAGGCGAAGCCTGTTGGAGAGGGCTGACAGGGGAGAGGTGGAAAATCAAAAACGCAGAGTAGTATGCATTAGCCCACCAATTCACTCTATACCCAAAAAACAGGCCCTACGCGCACATTTTCGGAAACATAGCGTTAAAATTGCAGCCGGAACCATTCCCGTCCTTTTTTGCAAACTTGCATATGAAATCCCCGCTATACCTGCTCTGCCTGAGCGTGTTAATCATTTCCCTGAATAGCTGCCAAGAAAAACAGCCTGTGTTCGAATCACTTGATGCTTACCCGATTTATCCCTACAACGATCTGGGGATAAAGTATATCCCTGATGCAACCACCTTCAAGCTTTGGTCGCCTGCGGCGACCGATGTGAGGGTTAATCTCTATGACTCGGATGAACCTTCCGCAGAAGTGAAAGAGCGGATAAACATGACCCTGACGGACGGGGCATGGGCTGTTACAGTAGACGGAGATCTGGATGGAACTTACTACACTTTCCAGATCAAACGAAACGGAAACTGGGGCACCGAAGCTACCGATCCCTACGCCAGGGCAGCGGGGACGAATGGTACACGCGGACAGGTGGTGAACCTGGCAGACACCAACCCTGAGGGTTGGGAAAACGACGTGAGACCGCCTTTCACCGCCCCGACGGATGCCGTGTTGTACGAACTTCACGTGCGTGATGCCAGCATCGACCCACGATCAGGGATTACCCACAAAGGAAAGTTCCTGGGCCTGGCTGAGCGCGGAACCACCACTCCGCAGGGCGATGCCACCGGCATCGATCACCTGGTGGAACTGGGCGTAACGCACGTTCATCTGTTACCCAGCTTCGACTTCATGAGCGTCGATGAATCCCGGCCGGATGACCCGCAGTACAACTGGGGCTACGACCCGCAGAACTACAATATCCCCGAAGGAAGCTACTCGACGAACCCAAGTGATGGCAAGGTTCGTATCCGCGAGTTCAAAACTATGGTGAAGGCAATGCACGATGCCGGTATCCGGGTAGTGATGGATGTCGTTTACAACCATACCGGCCGTAGTGAAGACAGTCACTTCCAGCACCTGATCCCCGACTACTTCTATCGCTTCAACGAAGACGGAAGCATGAGCAACGCCAGTGCCTGTGGCAACGAAATCGCCAGCGACCGGCCGATGGTGCGCAAATACATCCGGCAGTCTGTAGAATACTGGGCGAAAGAATACCACATCGACGGCTTCCGGTTCGATCTTATGGGAATTCATGACATCCCGACGATGAACGAAATCAGTCAGAGTCTCCACGCGATAGATTCTACCATCCTGATTTACGGCGAAGGCTGGAAAGCGGGAGACAGCCCGCTGCCCGATAGTTTACTGGCACTAAAGGCGAATACCCCGAAATTGATCGATATAGCCGCTTTCAGCGACGATCTGCGCGACGGTTTGAAGGGAAGTGTGTTCGTCCACGAAGAGCAGGGTTTTGTTTCCGGAGCAGCGGGCAAGGATCAATCCATCCGCTTCGGTATCGTGGGGTCTACACCGCATCCGCAGGTAGACTACAAAGCCGTTAATTACTCGGATGCGCCGTGGGCGAAGGAGCCCGGGCAGTGCATCAATTACGTCAGCTGCCATGACAACCATACGCTGAATGACCGCCTTGCGATCAGTAACCCTACCGAAGGGGCTGGCCGCCGCGCCGGGATGCAGCGCCTTGCGCTGGCAATCGTTCTCACCAGCCAGGGAGTACCTTTTTTGCACGCTGGGTCGGAGATGCTGCGGACCAAAAACAAGGACGAAAATTCCTACAAATCAGGCGATGGCATCAACATGATCAATTGGGGGGGCAAACGCGCCCACAAGGAAACTTTTGAGTACGTCCGTGATCTGATTGCACTCCGTAAAGCACATCCGGCATTCAGGATGGGAGCAACCAGTCTGATCGGGAAACACCTCGTTTTTACCGACACTGAAGACGACCAGCTCGTTGTGTATCAGATCAATGATGCGCCGGGAGATGAATGGACAAACATCCTCGTAGTGTTCAACGGAAGCAAGTTGCCGCGTACGATCGAGTTTCCCGAAGGAAACTGGAAACAAGTCGTAAATGGCCGTCAGGTTAATCCCGAAGGGATTGGTCGCATCCGTAAAGGAAGTCTGGGCATCCCCGGCCGGGAAGCAGCCATCTTTGTGCAGGTAGAGTAAAATAACAGGACGCCGATTGTGGCGCGACCGCAGGTGCAGGGGTGGCTTACCGGTCCGGTTGTGAGATGAACGCCCGGCATCCCGAAAGGAGCCAACCTTTCAAGGAGGATGCCGCTTTGCTTTTTCCAGCATTTATTGCACCCGCGTCCGCGCCGGATTCCGCTGTTTGGCCCGGCTGCCCGGTCAGGTGCAACGGAAAACCAACTAACCGGCCAAAAGACTAACAGACTAAAAGACTAACTCCCTACCTTTGCCCTCATGTCCAGTAAATACGAGCAAAGAGGCGTTTCCGCCACCAAATCTGAAGTCCACGCAGCCATTAAAGGCCTTGACAAAGGACTGTTCCCGAAAGCCTTTTGTAAAGTACTGCCAGATGTAGCCGGCGGCGATGCCGACTGGTGTAACATCATGCACGCCGATACTGCCGGTACTAAAACGAGCCTCGCTTACCTCTACTGGAAGGAAACCGGCGACCTCTCCGTTTGGGAAGGCATCGTTCAGGACAGCCTGGTGATGAACCTCGACGACATGGGGTGTGTCGGTGCCGTCGATAATATCCTCATTTCTTCCACCATCGGACGGAACAAAAACCGTATTCCCGGCGAAGTACTCGCCACCATCATTCAGGGCGCGGAGAAATTCAAGGACCGGATGGCCGATCAGGGCGTAGGCCTCCACCTCACCGGCGGTGAAACCGCCGATGTTGGTGACATCGTCCGCACCATCGATGTGGGCTATACCACCTTCGCGCGGCTGCGCCGCGATAAGCTCGTCGTCAACGACATCAAGCCCGGCAACGTAATCGTCGGGCTGGCCAGCTACGGCCAGAGCTCTTACGAAGACGAGTACAACGGAGGGATGGGCTCCAACGGCCTTACCAGCGCCCGCCACGATGTGTTCAAGCACGATTACGCCGATAAATACCCTGAAAGCTTCGACCCCGAAGTCCCTCGCTCCGTCATCTATACCGGTAGCAGGTCACTGACCGAACAAGTTTCCATCGGTGACGGAAAAACAATGACTGCCGGCAAACTCGTGCTCAGCCCGACGCGGACTTACCTGCCCGTGCTGAAAGTACTGCTCGACGAACTGCAGCCCAAAATCGCCGGCCTCATCCACTGTACCGGAGGTGCTCAAACCAAAGTCGTAAAGTTCATCGACGATGTCCGGGTCGTGAAGAACAACCTCTTCGCTCCGCCGCCGCTTTTCGACCTGATCCGCAACGAATCAGGTACTGACTGGCGCGAAATGTACCAGGTGTTCAATATGGGCCACCGCCTGGAGGTTTACCTTCCCGAAGAGGATGCTCAGGCCGTACTGGATATCGCCGCGCGCTTCAACATCGACGCACAGATTATCGGCTTCGTAGAAGCGGCGGATAAGCCGACGGTGCAATTGCATTTGCCGGATGGTGAGGAAGAGTATTTTGAGTAGAAGCTAGAAGTTAGAAACTAGGGAACTAGGAACTAGGAACTAGTTTCTAGCTCCCTAGTTTCTAGCTTCCTAGCTCCTAGTTCCTATCCCCTACCAACTCCAAAGGTCGTGTTCCTTATTCATCACCCCCCGGTTGATCCGGTCGCCGACGATCAGCTGACTGCGGCCATCGGGGTAAATATCGATCAGGCGACGATCACTAACGTTCTCTTCTTTCGTTACAACGCTGTCGAATAGCCGGGCCTGAAAAACGTCGTCCCAGCTGCGGGAATGGATCGAGTTGTCGGCAACCCAGGCTGGCTCGCTGGCGAGCACGTTGCGTGCTCCTTCGTACCAAACCCAGAAAAGAGGGCGGGTAAGGAGGAGTAATCCGTTCTCGTCCGCCTCACTAATGATCGGAGCCAGACCGATAATACGGACCTTCATTGTGGAGGTATTCTTGTCGATGTACCACATTTCCTGAATACGGTAGTGCGTGATGTCCGCAGGATTTAGATCACGGGCGACGAGCTCGTAAGTAACATCACCTTCTCCGTCGTAAACGGGGATGGTGTCAATCCCTCCGGCTATGGCAAGGCGTTCTGCCTCGGATAGCGGCGTTGTGAATTGATCATCGATGGTGCTGTAAAGCCGGACTTTCTGGTCTTCGGCGGCTTCCATCAGGATGCTGATGAGTGGGCGTTCCTGGCTCGCAAACGGCTGGTTGATCTTCTCCCGCACGTCGATTACGCGCCAGGTACGTTTTTGCCAGAGGATGTCGGCTTCGCGGATCGGCTGATAGGGCAGGGCGGGCCGATCGAGACTGGTGCGCTCGGGCACGATATCGTTGACGGGAGTGGGGAAGTTTGCCTCGCGGCTACCTGAGGTGGTCTGGGCGCTGGCGCAGGTGCAGAGCAAGCTTACGAAGAGCAGGGTGAAGAAGGATGTTTTCATACGAACAGTACGGTTTTTAAAAAGGAATGGAAACCATTCCTTCAAGTGATGTACTGTCAGAAACGAAAGACGCACCGGCCTGATTTTCAGGTCGTAAAACGGTAACGTAGGTTAAAGTTGGGGCAAGGAATACTAACGGCCGGTAAGACGATCTCCGGCTGTGAGTTTCACAATATCTCACAGCCGGAGTTTGCGTTGGTCAGCCTACAACTTAGTCCACTTCTCTGTACCGCGGCTGTTCTCGACTACCTTCTCAACGAAGCGCATGCCCCGCAGGCCGTCTTTCACGTTGGGGAAGTCACGCTCCAGCTTAGTTGGCTGGGTTCCGGCCAGACGGTGCTGGATGCAGGCCGCCACGTTTTTGTAGATGTTGGCAAATGCCTCGAGGTAACCCTCCGGGTGACCGGCAGGAATCCGTTGGGCATGGTTGGCAGCATCAGAAAGGTTGCCAACGCCGGTGCGGTAATGGACGTTTGGCCCTTCGAGTTGCTTGACGATGAGGGTGTTGGGCCTCATCTGGTGCCATTCCAATCCGCCGGTTTCGCCCCAGACCCGGATGTTGAGGCCATTTTCTTCGCCTACCGCGATTTGGGAACAGTGTAGTACACCGCGGGCTCCTTCCTCGAAACGAAGCAGGATGTTAGCGTCGTCGTCCAGCCTGCGGCCTTCCACAAAAGAGGTAAGTTCGGCGCAGACTTCGGTGATCTTCAGGTCAGTGATGTATTCGGCGAGGTTCTCGGCGTGAGTGCCGATGTCTCCCATCGCACCGCCCATTCCTGATTTGGCGGGGTCTGTCCGCCAGCTGGCTTGCTTCTGGTCGGTGTCTTCCACTTTGGTGGCAAGCCATCCCTGGGGGTACTCTACCACAATTTTGCGGACTTTACCGATGCGACCGTTCTTCACCATATTCCGGGCCTGTTTTACCATCGGGTAACCGGTATAGTTGTGGGTGAGCGCGAAGATCAGCCCCGTTTCTTCTACCAGTTTAACGAGAATTTCAGCTTCGTCGACGTTGAAGGTGACCGGTTTGTCGCACACTACGTGGAAACCGTTTTCGAGGGCCATTTTTGCGGGCCCGAAGTGAACGTGGTTGGGGGTCACAATCGAAATGAAGTCCATGCGCTCCCCGAGCGGAAGCTCTTTTTCCTTGAGAATCATCTCTTCGTAGCTGCCATAAACGCGGTCTGTCGGAAGGTAGAAATCTTCGCCGCTAAGGCGGCTTTTTTCGGGGTTGGAGCTAAACGCTCCGCAGACGAGTTCGATCTGCTGGTCAATTGCAGCTGCAATCCGGTGTACACCACCGATAAAGGCTCCGCGGCCTCCGCCAACCATTCCCATTCTTATCTTTCTCTTCATCTCTTCAGAATTTATCTTTGGGTGCGATTATACGATTTTGTTCTGAGATAATGAAGCGCGCCTCCTCGGCGTGTGTATCACGAGATGCACGGAATCTCCCTCTCCCCCGGCCCCCAGGGCTAACGCATACTATAAAATTAATCTAGCCGGGATTGTTTTCCGTTATTGAGTCATGCAAAATAAGGAAACGACCAATCTCCCCCTTGATCCATTACCTGGAGTCGATCAGATTCCTGACCCAAGAAACGCTTGTTTGGTTCACCATCCACTT
>NZ_VOXD01000051.1 GCF_008014675.1 Neolewinella aurantiaca
AAGTGGATGGTGAACCAAACAAGCGTTTCTTGGGTCAGGAATCTGATCGACTCCAGGTAATGGATCAAGGGGGAGATTGGTCGTTTCCTTATTTTGCATGACTCAATAACGGAAAACAATCCCAGCTAGATTAATTTTATAGTATGCGTTAGCCCTGTACCCCGGGGGGGGGACACACCACCGCCCGCCCTGCACAACTCCACCCGAAAAGCGACATTGCACCCGCGGCCGTGCCCCAAAAAAAACTCCCCGAAAATCCTACCTTAGCCCCCAACCAAAACGCTCTTATGGCCTACTGGCAATTCGACTACCGCCCCGCACCCGCCGCCCGTGCCGGCGCCTACCGCCGCAAATACGGCACCACCTGGTGGGGGAAACAGTTTCTGGAAGCTCTCGAACGCGCCGACAATACCGGCCGCCTGAGCCGGGGCAAAACCTACGCCAACAAGGGCCTGGTGCTCAACATCGACAGTACCGGCCCCGGCAGCCTCACCGCTCAGATTCAGGGAAGCATGCCCCGCCCCTACGGCATATCGATGAACTGGGAACCCTGGACGGAAGAGCAGGCCAACACCATCCTCACCGAGATAAAAACCAACCCCGCCCTCCTGGCCCGCCTGCTGGCCGGCGAGCTGCCCGACAGCCTGATCACCACCCTCCGGGCCCACAACCTGAGCATCTTCCCCGAAGACTTTTACGACCTCGGCCTCGGCTGCAGTTGCCCCGATTACGCCACGCCCTGCAAGCACCAGGCCGCTCTGCTTTACGTCATTGCCGCCGACATCGACGGCGACCCTTTCCAGCTTTTCCGCTTGCGGGGGCTCGACCTGAAAACAGCACTCGAAGAACTGCGCGGCGGCGAACCCGACACGACGGAGATTACCCCCTTCGATGACCTGCTGCAAGACATCGCCGACCCACCTGAATACCGCTGGAACGAAGAAGACCACCGCACGCTCCACTTCAGTGCCCTGACCGACGCCGGCTGGCGGGCCGTTGCCAAACTACCCGCCGATCCTCCTTTCGACGGCGACGGGAGCCTCGTCAACTTTCTGGACACCCTCTACGCGAAAACCGCCCGCAGCGCAGCCCGGCAGTACCATGATGGCAAAAAACAGCCAATTGTAGCCAACCTGCTGCCCTCCGGCGGACGCCTGGAGTTGCACCTCGACGCCAACCTGGGGCTGGACTGCCTGGTCAGCTACAACGACCAGGACGAACCACTGTTTGAAATCACCTCCGGGTCGGAATTTTTGGTCTGGCTTACCCGGATCGAAACCATCGACCGCCACTTTTTGGACGCCGAGGCGCGCACCCTCCTTTTATTCTTCCAGCTGGCCCGCCGCATGGCCGAAACGCGCGCTTACGTGCCCGATCTGCTCAGTACAGCGGACGGAGCGACGCTCCTTCGCTACGTGCCGGCCACCAACGACGCGGCGGCGCGTGAACTACTCACCAGGGCCTATGCGCTGGCGTCTCCTGTCCTGCTTTACGCTGAAAACGCTGAGGGAGAAACAAAGGAATTCCTCCCCGAAGAAGCTCCCCGCGCGCTGCTCTCGTTCCTGCTTGGTCTACTCGTCAGCGACGCAACCGCCGGAGTTCACCACGATGCGCCGGCCCGCAGGTTGTTCCTGCTCGACAACCCGCAGCGGTTTTCAATCGTTGGCACCCAGGGGTTCCCCAAGGCTATGCGCCGTTGGCTTTCAGAACTGCATCTGGCCGACCGGGACTACCAGCCAGTCTTCCGAATCCGGGAGGACGGAGACGAGCTTTTGGTAGATATTCTGATCAACGAGCGGGCGGGGACGCAGGTGCCGGGGGAGTTCTTTGAATGGCAAAAATCGGACGCCGGGCAAGGCTCCGCCGGGCTCGACGTGCTTACCCTCCTCGGCGGTCTGGCCCGCCATTTTCCTGACCTGGAGTCCTATCTCGCCAGCTCCGGTGCCGAACCGCTCCGCTATCAGGTCGAGACATTTACTCCTGTCCTGATGGCCGTTTTACCAACGATGGAGGCCCTTGGCCTTACCGTAATGTTGCCCACCGCCCTGCGCAAGCTCCTCCGCCCCAGCCTCGGCCTTCGGGCCGACAGCCGGGAGGAGACCGAAGCCTTTGAGCTCTCGGGCATCATCTCGCTCGACAACATCCTGAGCTTCAGCTGGCAGGCCGCCCTCGGCGATAAAGACCTGAGCGAAACCCAGTTTCGCGACCTGCTTCAGCGGGCCAACGGCCTGGTTAAACTGGCCGAAGGCTACGCCTTCGTAGACCCAACCGAGGTCGCTAAACTACTGCAACAACTCAACGACGGTCCGCCCGAGCTCAAGCAGCACGAGCGCCTCCACGCCGTCTTCACCGAAGAGCACGAAGGTCGCCCCGTCCGCCTGTCGACCAAGCTCCGTAAACGCATCGAAGCCTTACGCTCCGGCAAGCCAACCAAGGTTCCGGCGGGCATCAAAGCAACCCTGCGCCCCTACCAGCAGGTAGGGTTTGACTGGCTGTACGCCAACGGCCAACTCGGCCTCGGATCGGTGCTGGCCGACGATATGGGCCTCGGCAAAACCCTTCAGGTTATCACCCTGCTCGAAAAGTACCGCGAAGAAGGAGCACTGACGAAGGACAAAGCCCTCGTGGTGGTCCCCACCAGCCTGCTCGGCAACTGGCGGCGGGAAATCGAGCGTTTCGCTCCCGAACTCCGGCCAGGCATCTACCACGGTACCGGCCGCACCATGCCCGCAACCGACGACTTCGATGTACTGCTGACCACCTACGGCGTACTGCGCAGCGAAGAAAAAACCTTTACCAGCCGCAAGTGGAAGGTGATGGTGATCGACGAATCGCAGGCCATCAAGAACCCTGCCGCCAAGCAAACCAAGGCCGTGAAGAAGGTCAAGGCACCGGTTCGCATTGCAATGAGCGGTACCCCGGTAGAGAATAAATTGCTGGATTACTGGAGCCTGCTCGACTATACCCTGCCGAAGTTCCTCGGCTCCAAGGCGTACTTCAAGAAAACCTACGCCCGCCCGATTCAGGGCGAACGCGACCAGGCCGTTGCCAACCGCTTTCGCCGCCTGACCGCGCCCTTCGTCATGCGCCGGCTGAAGACCGACAAAAGCATCATCTCCGATTTGCCCGACAAGGTCGTCCAGACCGAGACCTGCTCCCTGACCGCCGAACAGACGGCCGTCTACCAAAGCATCCTCGACGAGAACATGCGGCTAGTGGAGGAAAGTGAAGGAATTGACCGGCAGGGGCTGGTACTCAAGCTCATCACCGCACTAAAACAGTGCTGCAATCATCCCGTCCAGTTCCTCAAGCGAGGCAACCCTACTTTTGCCGCCAGTGGTAAGGCGGGCTTACTCCGTGACCGCCTCGAAGGCATCCTCACGGCGGGCGACAAGGTTCTGATCTTTACCCAGTACCGCACCATGGGCGAGCTTCTCGGGCAGATGATTCAGGAGGAGTTCGGCATCGAGGTGCCGTTTTTGCACGGCGGCTGCTCCACCGGGCAACGGGAAGAGATGATCGATCGCTTTCAGAACGATCCGGCCTGCCCGATCTTCCTGCTCTCCATCAAGGCCGCCGGCACGGGCCTCAACCTGACGGCAGCCAACCACGTCATCCACTACGACCTGTGGTGGAACCCCGCCGTCGAGAACCAGGCGACCGACCGGGCGTACCGCATCGGGCAGGAGCGGACGGTCTTCGTCCACCGCCTTGTCACCGAAAACACCTTCGAGGATAAAATCGATGCGCTCATCCAAAGCAAGCGAGACCTCGCCGACCTGAGTGTGGGCTCCGGCGAAAGCTTCGTTGGGCGGATGAGCAATGCTGAGTTGGCGGAGCTGGTGCGCTTGTAATTTTGGGCGGGCGTAGGGCACAGGCTCTCCTCCCTGGAGCAGTGTGAATAACAATTGTCCGCTACAGTTTATAGCCGACGAGATGCATTGACTTCTGTGCTAAGTCAATGTTTACAGAATGGCAAACTATATCTCGTCAAGCATCTCGTCTCACATGCCTGCCGGCGGCCTACTTTTGAGGTCAAAAGATAGCAAAAACCTCGGCTACGACTCCGGCTGATCACAAATGCTGTGCCTGATAGCTTAAAATGCAAAAACTCGCCTCGTAGCCTTTTCTTTCACGCTTCAGCTTTTCGGTTGCAGCAGTCTTTCGGTTAAGTAGAAAGCCTTATAAACGCTCATACAGTTTGCATTTTTTAACAGCTATCAACCACAGCATTTGTGGCCGGCGTCAAGGCCACCATTGATTGTTATTTTCAGAGCATTCATTTTAGTGTAAATGAAGCTATTAGGTCGCAATTCATGGGCAACCAGAGTCTTTTTTCGCTTAAGCATAAACAAGGATTAAGTTCTATGTAAATGTCGTGAGTGTTCAGCTTCCGGAAGTTCGTCTCTCGTAGCACAGGGGCTCGCCCCTGTGTTTTCGTTCGTATAATGTGTCATTCTCCCCCCGAGGCACCGCGTCCCGTATGCAATCCCGCCATTTCCAGCATCTACCCTTCCCATGCGCGAAATTCTACTCCTACTCCTCTCCCTGGTCACCTTCAGCCTGACCGCCCAATCTTTCAACTTTCCGGAAGCGGACACACGCATTTATCCGGTCCCGGCGGAGACCGTAGAGCGACTCAGCAACTGGGAAACAAGCCTTAATCGCCTGCCCGGACTCGGCACGCCCTACCCTGCCGGCACCGACGTAGCCAAACTTCCACCCGGTCATTACCTGATGACCACCCTGCACGAAGAGCAGGTCACCTATGCATACTTCCACACCTATAAGTACGAAGTACACGTTGATGCCGCCGACGGTAAGTTTCAGCTTCGTCTCTATGACCCAACGGGCGCAGCGCGCCCGGATGCCATCGTTACCGCCGACGGCAAGCCCGTCCGTTACAGCAATAAACACCAGGCCTACCGGCGGCGCGACTGGCGGATCGATGGCCTGAAAATCATAGTCCCCGCCGCAACAACTGCGGGAGAGAAGGCCGATACACTGTTTTACGAGATCAGAGAAGACTTCACAAGAAGCCGCTTTGCCCACGACGTTCGGGTAATCGGCGCAAGGCAACCCTTCAGGACACTGAAGATGCCCTACTACTACGGCCGCAGCTACTACCTCGGTTTGAAATCAGGCATCTTTCACGGCGACTGGTGGCGCATGCGCAACGTGCCTTATCCGCTCAAGAATACCATCCGCCGCATCAGGAACCCCAAGCCCTTAACCGGGTATGTTTCCACCAGCCAGCCGCGCTACCGGCCGGGCGACACACTGCGGATGAGTGCCTATCTCGCGTTTTCTAAAGGACGCCCGTTGGGCGTAGACTCGGTAGACATGGTGATCCGAAGCTACGGGCGGGGAGCGAGTAAACGCTTCGAAACCAAAGTGGGCCGTCAGGAAAAAGGCCGTTACACCCACATCATGGCCATCCCGCCCGACTGGCCGCTCGACCAGGATTACACCGTCAGCTTCAGCCTGCCGGGGCTCCGCTGGCGGGATATTGACCCCAGCATCTCCTTCAAACTCCAGGACTACGAGCTGGCCGAATACAAACTCACCACCAAAATTTCCGACGATGCCCGGCTGCCCGGCTCCGCCTGGCTCGACGTGAAGGCCGAAGACATCAATTACTTACCGCTGCCCAACGGCGAAATCACGGTTACTGTACACCTCGAGAGCTTTGTGGCCAGCCGGGACTCCAACACCATCGTCCTGCCCGACACCCTCTATACCTACACCGAACCGACGAACAACCGCAAAGACCGTCGCCTCATCCTGCCCGACAGTATTTTCCCGCAGGGGCATTCGGTGCGCATCAAGGTAGAGACGCAGCTTACCGGCCCTTCGGGAGAGTATAAAACGGCAAATCACATGCTTACGGTAGACCGGCGGTACCCGCGCATCCCGATGCTCGAAATCCGGGGAGACAGCCTCCTAACTTTCCTTGCACCCGCTGCCGAGCATCAAGATACTGTGTCGCCTACCACATCTCCCCTCTCCCGGGGAGAAGGGCCGGGGGAGAAGGCAACATTACAAACCATCTCGCCCCAAAACGACACCATTTTCGCCACAATCGCCCTACCCTACACCTTACCGATAGATCATCAGCAAACGAAATACCGGTTGCTGTACGACGAGCAGGTGGTCAGCGAAAACCTGACCGAACTCACGCCCACCACCGGCAGCCCAACCTACTGGTCGCGCGACACCTTGCTGCTGCGTTTCCCCAACCCAAACAACCAGCCTTTCCGCTGGACGCTCTACGATGACGGGACAGTGCTTGCGCGCGGCGACAAGGAAGAAACCACTTTCATCCGTAGCGGTTTCGCCCCGGGTACTGAGCTGGAGCTCCACTATTCTTACCTCGCCGGTGGCGAGTGGCGGCACCGGAAAGAAACCGCCTCCACGCCCCCCTACGACCTCCTGACCGAGCACAAAAATGTACTTGACCTCACGCTCACCCAACCCGCCAAAGTAAGGCCGGGAGAAACCGTCCGCATTGCCCTGCAGGCCACCGATCAGAAAGGACGTCCGGCGGCAAACGTCAGGCTGACAGCAGGCACTTTCAACGCCCGTTTCGGTGATACGCCCGTGACCGCACCGACCTACAGCACACGCAACAATCGCCGCCGCTCACGACAGCGCTATGACAAAGAAAACCTACGCATCAACCGGTCTGACGTGCCACCCGGCTGGCTCGTGAAAGACTTCGGCCTCGACACCGCCCTGGCCTACCAACTCCGCTACCCCAACGGTGAATTCACCTACCAGCGCGACCTCGATACGTTGCTACCAAACCGGGTACAACACGCCCATTTTGCGCCCTTCGTGATCAAAAACCACAAGCCCGTCACCATCCGAACCGTCTACGCCGACGACCGGCTGGTGTACTGGTGGCACCCCGGCATCACAACGCCCTACAGCATTCCCGTAGACAACGGCTGGCACACAATAGCACTGCGAACGGACGAACACATTTACACTAAAAAACTGTACTTCGAGAGCTGCCGCCAACTCGTCCTCAGTTTCGACGCAGAGCGGTGGGTGTCCGCTGGCTGGGCGCGGTCGCAGGTGCAAAAATGGGGCGATGAAGCCGTGGACCGGATCTGGGAACGGGTGTTCGCGCTCTCGCACATGCGGGCCTCCGGGACTGTCCGTTTCAGGGCTGGGGATAATGGCATTGTTCAGTCAACCAACCGGATAAACAATACGACCTGGTCTCCGGCGGGCCTTGCCGCAAACAATGATTTATTGCAGTTCTGGTTTCCAAAGGGAGACAGCGTTGCTCTCAGGTTCGAGCCAAGGGCGACCTACCGGGTTTTGAAGGAGCGGGATCGGCTTTATCCTCTAAAACGAGAATGGGTCCGGCAATCCCTTGAACGCAAAGCGGGGAATGGGCCTGCGGCCCCTCAGCTTCCTGATTATATTTATCAGCCAACCTTTTCCCCGGTCAGGGAATTACGTCAAACACCATACGCCTTTCCCTTACCCCGCTTAGTTCCCCTGGAAGCTGTTTCCCGGCTACAACTAAACAATCTCCCTGAAACCCTGGAAAGAATCATCATTGCACCCGTTGGGGAACAAACCTTTTACTACTTGAAAAGTGAAATACCAAACCACATCAAACCCGGCACCTATGATGTACTCTATCATTTCAAGAATGATTCGGTCTTTCATCAAAAAATTCACTTACCCGAGGATAATCTGACGTTACTCTCCTTCCAACGTAAAGACGTAGAGTATTTTAATAATTTCGACTGGCTTGAAGGATACTCGCAGAATACACCACCGAAGGAACCTGAGCCAGAGGTAATTTACGTTGAACGTGTTTTCTCAGGTGATCGAATCAGCGGCACTGTATTAGACGAAGACGGCATTCCTCTCATCGGGGTTTCCATCCAAATAGAAGGCACAAACACAGGCACTGTTACTGACTTTGATGGAAATTACACACTAGAGGTACCCGTCGGTGATTACAACCTGATTTTCAGTTACACGGGTTTTACGACACAGAAAACTGAATTTACAAACACCAATTATTCTTCTTCGCCTTTCGACGTCACCATGGAGCCGTCATCAGCATTGCTAGAAGAAATTGTGGTTGTCGGTTATGGTGTTCAACGCAAACAAAACTTAACGGCCTCCGTTGTCACTTCGCAAGAAATTCGAAACCTCCCGACTCGGAAAATCGATCAAATCTCTTCCATCCCAGCGGGAGTAAGCTCTGAGCTACAAGGAACTGCTTCAGGAGTGGAAGTCCGTGGCTCCCGCAGCGATGCTGTCATTTATTACGTGGATGGTGTTCGGGTTTCATCTACTGACATACCGGATTCGGAGCTGAACCAGGTTGATGGGCCGCAAGCTGAATCGATCGCACTAAACCTCCCCCCCGCAGAAATCCGTGAATCCTTTTCCGATTACGCCGCTTACGTCCCTGAGATCAGCACCGACCGTGAGGGCAAGGCCGTTTTCGACATCACCTTCCCCGACGACATCACGGCCTGGAATACCTTCGCGGTAGGCCAGGACCGCCGTCGCCGCATCGGTTTTGCGTTGGAGCGGACAGCCGCTTTTTTACCGCTCCAGGCCCAGCTTTACCTGCCCCGTTTTCTCGTCGAGGGCGACCAGGCCGAGGCAGCTGCACTCGCCGTTAATCGTGAAGAAGGCGAACGGTCGGTTCGCTTGTCTTTTCAAAAAGAGAATGAGGCGGCGCGGACGCAGGATGCCAGGTTGGTTGACGCACTCGAAGAACGCTACCCCATCCAGGCTCCTCCGGGCACCGATAGCCTGACCTACCAGTTCACCGTTCAGGCACTGGACGGCGACCAGGCTTCGGACGGCGAGCGCCGCTCCGTCGCCATCTACCCCAAAGGCACCGAAATGGTTAGCGGAGAGCTTCTCCTCCTCACGGCAAAGACCACCGCTTTGCCCGACGAATTCATTCGTCCGGAGCGTGGTCCGGTGACCTTGCGGTTGCCTGGCAACCGCGTCCAGCAACTACTCAACGACCTCGATCACATCGTCGATTACCCCTACGCGTGTACGGAACAGACGGCCAGCCGATTGATCGGTCTTCTGCAAATGAGCACCGTCCGCAAAGCCCAGGGCGAGAATTTCGAGCGGGCAGCCGACATCCCCAAAATGATCCGCCGCCTCGAAAAGCTGCGGAAACCAGATGGCGGTTTCGGCTGGTGGGCATCGTCCGAGACCTCCACACCGTGGATCAGTCTGCACGTTTTCCGGGCGCTGTCGATGGCCGAACGGGCGGGTCATCCGGTTAGCAATCTCACCATCGTTCGCCGCTACCTGCTTGGTCGGTTGCCGGAATTGCCCGTCCGCGACCAATTACAGATCATGCTGACCCTCGGCGAAAAAGGCAACCCGCCCACCGGGGCCGAGCTCAGCCGGGTCGACACCTTCTCCGCCCCGAACGATTACGAGCCGCTCGCCATCGCCCGCCTCCGCCAGCTGCGCGGAGACACCGTTGATGTTGATCGCTTGCTCGACAGTTCCTCGACTCACGCCGCCCTGGGCCGGTACTGGGGTCGGCGGGGGCATTTCTTCTACCGCCAGCCGTTGGATGGCCGCCTGGCCTGCGGGCTGCTGGCCCGCCGCATCCTTGCCGCCGAAGGACGTTCAGGAGAAGCAGCCGAAACGGTTAACTACCTGCTCGGTCAATCTGCCGCCCGCAACCGCCCGGGCAACGTGCCCCTGCTGGGCACGAATACGTTGGAGTCTGCCCGCTTGCTCGCCGAACTCCTCCCCGCCCTACTCGCCGAAGACGATGCCCTGGCCCCTCCGGCTGTGAATCTGCAAACTGGTGGCAACGCCACCAGAGTGACCAACTTCCCCTTCGAGACGGATATTTCCCCCAGCGCCATGGCTGATCTGCTTCTCGAACGGGACGGCAGCGGCCCGCTTCCCGTTGCCTTATACCAGCGCTGGTTCGAGACAGAGCCCGTCGCTAAAGACGACGGCTTTCAACTCACCTCCCAGATGACCGACAAACGCGGTCGCCCGCTCAATCAGCTGAAACAGGGAGAGACGGCGTACCTGAAAGTAACGGTAACCAGCAAATCGGATGCGGAGTATGTACTCGTCGAAACCCCCATTCCTGCTGGCTGCAGCTACCAGAACCGGGGTGAAGCGCGCGGCCCCTGGGCCGTTCACCGCGAGTACCAACGCGATCGGGTGGCCATTTTCTGCGATCGCCTACCGGCGGGAACACACACTTATAAGGTTGCCCTCGCGCCGCGTTTTTCAGGCAGCTACACCCTCAATCCCGCCCGGGCGGAGATGCAGTATTTACCGGTGGTAAATGGTAATGGGGAACTGGAAACGGTTAGGATCGAGTAGGCACGGCTTTAGCCGTAGCCTTCAAAAAACAACCAATAAAACACCGGGTGAAGCCGGGTCTACTGCTAACGCAAGAAAGCATCGTAAGCGGACTTACAGTAGGCACGGCTTTAGCCGTAGCCTTTAACAATAAAACATTTGTGTTATTTTTACGAAAAACACACAAATGACAAACAACTTAAGAACCTATTACAAACACAACATCCCTCATTTAACTCCAATAGGGGGTACATTTTTCATAACCTTTCGAACAAAAGATAGTGTATCAGTAAAAGTAATGCGACGCTTACGCTTCGATTACGTAAAAGAAATCAAACGAATCAAACTCAGCAGACTATCAGTATCGCAAACCAATCTGGCGATACAAAAAGCGAGATATAGCTACTTTCGGAAATACGATAAAATTCTAGACACATCTACGAAACAATGCTACCCCTTGGCTAATCCTGAAATCGCAAAGATTGTAACCAACAAGCTCCATGAATTAGACGGACAGCTTTACAACCTGATTTCGTATTGCATAATGCCTAATCACGTACATCTTTTAATAAGTCTCGCAAATCAGGTAGTAGATAAGCACAACTGCTTCATCCCTAATGAAGAGTTGTCTCTCTCCTACAGGCCACTCCATGAAATAATGCGGCGCATTAAAGGCGCAACTTCAAGGTTCATAAATCTACATCTCGGCCTAACCGGGCAATCATTCTGGCAGAAAGACTCTTACGATCATTTCGTAAGAGACGGTAAAAGTTTGGAAAATATTTGGTGGTACATTGTCAACAACCCTGTAAAAGCAGGCTTAGCGGAAGAGATTGATGAATTCCCTCATACATATTGGCGGGAAGTATTACAGTAGGCACGGCTTCAGCCGTAGCCTTCAAAAAACAACCAATGAGACGCCGGCTGAAGCCGGGCCTGCTGCTAACCCAAAAGAACAGTAGGCACGGCTTTAGCCGTAGCCTTTAAAAAACAACCAATGAGACGCCGGCTGAAGCCGGGTCTACTGATAACGCATAAGAACAGTAGGCACGGCTTCAGCCGTAGCCTTCAAAAAAACAACCAACATGACGCCGGCTGAAGCCGGGCCTACTGATAACCCCAAAGAACAGTAGGCACGGCTTCAGCCGTAGCCTTCAAAAAAACAACCAACATGACGCCGGCTGAAGCCGGGCCTACTGATAACGCAAAAGAGCAGTAGGCACGGCTTCAGCCGTAGCCTTTAAAAAACAACCAATGAGACGCCGGCTGAAGCCGGGCCTACTGATAACCCAAAAGAACAGTAGGCACGGCTTTAGCCGTAGCCTTCAAAAAAACAACCAACAAGACGCCGGCTGAAGCCGGGCCTACTGATAACGCATAAGAACAGTAGGCACGGCTTTAGCCGTAGCCTTCAAAAAAACAACCAATGAGACGCCGGCTGAAGCCGGGCCTACTGATAACGCATAAGAACAGTAAGCACGGCTTTAGCCATAGCCTTCAAAAAAACAACCAACAAGACGCCGGCTGAAGCCGGGCCTACTGATAACGCATAAGAACAGTAAGCACGGCTTTAGCCATAGCCTTCAAAAAAACAACCAACAAGACGCCGGCTGAAGCCGGGTCTACTGATAACGCATAAGAACAGTAGGCACGGCTTTAGCCGTAGCCTTCAAAAAAACAACCAATGAGACGCCGGCTGAAGCCGGGTCTACTGCTAACGCATAAGAACAGTAGGCACGGCTTTAGCCGTAGCCTTTAAAAAAACAACCAACAAGACGCCGGCTGAAGCCGGGCCTACTGCTAGCACAAAAGAACAGTAGGCACGGCTTCAGCCCTCCCAACTAGATCACCCCCTGCGCCCGCAAACCAAAGTAACACCGCACCGTAGCTTCTACATCCACCAGTGCATCGTGCGCATCCGGGACACCAGCCTTGAAGAGTTTTCGGTGGAGTTGCTCCAGCGTAGGCCACTTGTAGGAACCGTAACGGAATGGTGGAATGGCGGCCCATTCGATGATGTCATCGTTTTTCATGGTGCAAGCCTTAGGCTTGCGTTTAAGCGGGTCTTTGCCCGTGCTGCGGTAAAACTCGCAGCCGAGAATCATCTCGTCGAAAGCCATGTTGTGGGCAACAAGCTGTTTCGCTTTAGCGGATGTTGCCGTGAACGCGGCCAGTACTTCTTCCAGCGGAAGACCTTCCTCCAGCGCCCGTTCCTGCGTAACCCGATGAATGTCGGATGCCGCGCGGGGAATCGTGAAACCCTCTGGCCGAATGATGGCCGAGTAAGTTTCCAGAATGGTTCCCTCATCATCCGCCAGAACCCAGGCGATCTGCACCATCCGGGGCCAGTTGTTGGTTGCTGAGCTGGGCGCTTTCCAGTCTTTTGGCAAGCCGGTGGTTTCGGTATCGAAGAATAAATGCAAGGTGTGTTAGAATTTTGGTTCGTTGGAGCGTCGCTCGACTCCAATTTAGTGGTGGCAATATAAGACGAACATGGCCGTAAAAACTCACCACGGTCTCTTAAAGCCTGTACCTGTTCCGTTCGGCGACGCTAAAAGACTAACAGACCAACGATCTAAAAGACTAAACAGGTTATCTTTGTCTTATGCAAGTCCTTAAGCTGAAAGCTACCCTCCGCGACACCGACCCTCTCGTTTGGCGCACCCTCTGTTTTCATCCAGAAACCGGTCTGGAGCAAGTCAGTGATATGCTTCTGATCGCAATGGGATGGGACGAAGAAAACACCCCGCTTTTCATCTCCAACGACGGTCCCATCACACCCGACGATGACGCCTGGTACGACGCGAACCTCAATGACTACCTCGTTAAGCACGGAGATTTGCTTTCCTACTCAAAGGAATCCGACGATGAATTCCACGTTGAACTCGAATTGATTGCCGTGGCCGAAGAATCCGTTGGCGGGCAATTGCCCCGCATCGATGACGGAGCCCACCAGGCCCCGCCGGAAAACATCGGCGGGCTGGAAGCCTACGCGCGCTACCTTGTCGCCCTCAACGACGCAAACCACCCCGATCATAAAGCAGCCCGGGAAGTGCTCGGCGATGATTACGACCCGGCCTCCTTCAACATAAAAGACCGCAACGAAGAAGCCAGCGACCTCTTCGATGACGACGAGCAGGATTTCGACCTCGCCATCGTCCCTGAAAACACCCTCGATCACGAGTTCGACCCAACTGACATAGACGCTCATTCCGACATCTTTTTCCGCTTCGACTGGCTCGAAACGATATACGGCCTGAAAGTCTCCGATGGGAATGTCCGCAATACGCCCCAGGAATTGATTGATTTCAGAACGGCGCTCACCGAAGATGACCTCGAGAGCCCCCGGCAGTACCGCAAACTGGTGGAGCCGCTCTATAAAAAATTCCCCAACGAGCCCTCCCTCATGCTGGAGATGGCGGGCCTTTACGGACTCACCGGCGAAAACAGCAAAAGCCGGCGCCTTTTTCGGGAGCTCTCCGAACAGCACCCCGGCAACCTGGAAATACTCACCGGAAACCTTCTTGCGCTGGAAACCGGAGACGAGTTCATTGCCGAAGCCAAAAACCTCCCCCACCCGCTCGACATCCGCAACCACCCCGCTGGTAAAGACGGGTACTACCACACGACTGAATTCCTCAGCTTCGAAGAAGTCGCCATCCGCTACGCCGTTCACCATGAGGATATCTACGAGGCGCTCCGCCGTCTCGACCGTTTGGTCAACTTCGGTTTCCTGCACGGCGACGTCGAACAAGCAGCTTTTGCCGTAGCCGGCCTGATGCTGATCCTGATCGAAGACGCCGTGGAAGCCGGAAAGCTGGACCCCGAAGCAGAAGATATTCCCGAAAGCTTCTTCGCGCCCGTTTCCGACCGGACAAAAGCGATTCTCGACGCGGCAACGGCTGATGTCCTCAGTGCCCTGGAGGGTATAGAGGAAGCCGCAACTCCCGTTCAGCGTACCGGCCCCAAAGTCGGCCGCAACGATCCCTGCCCCTGTGGCAGCGGTAAAAAGCATAAAAAGTGTTGCCTTTAGACAACGGGCTGAAATTTAATCCTCGAGTTCCCGGTAGCCTTCCTGCCTGAACTTCGGCGTACAGACACAGAGAAAAATGAGGTCTTCGGTTCCCGTATTCGCAATCCGCTGCCGGACACCGAAGGGGATGCTGACCGCGTCGCCCGGGCCAACGTCTTGCGTTTCGTCGCCAACTTCAGCCCGGCCACTCCCCGCAAGGATATAGTAGATTTCGCGTGCCTCGACGGTGTGCCAGCGGGTCGTCACGCCCGGTTCTACCCGGGCACGGGCAATGGAAACATCTTCATGATCGGGCCGGTTGATCACCTCGGTGATGTGGCAACCTTCGGAGGTGTAAAATTCAGTAGTCAGGTCGGTGGGAAAGTACATCTTCAGTTTATTTGACGGCATTAACTTTTTGTGAGAGGTGGTGATGACCTCCGCAGCAATCACTCCGGCAGCACCAACCCGTCGAAGCCCATTTCCACTCCCCGGGGCAGCGTAGGGTTTATATCGGCAGCGCGCCCCATGGTGTGGCTGAAGTGCGTTAGCACCCCACGTTTTGCCTTCAGTTCGGAGAGGTACGCCAGGGCTTCATCGAGGGAGAGGTGCGAATGCGTGCCGCCGTGGTTGAGCGAGGATATCACCACTGCCTCTTTATTCCTGCATTGCACCTGCGTTCGCGCCGGAAGAAATTTGACGTCGGTTAAATAGGCGAGGTCGCGGGTGCAAAGACCGATGATCGGCAAGGTTCCGTGGGTTACTTCCACCACTTCTATCTCGTGGCCGGCGAAGGAGATAGTGTCTCCAAAATTGACCTCCCTGATATCCAGCCGGGGCACACCGGGATAATCGGTAAAAGCGTAAGCAAAGCGTTCCCGCAGATCTGCCGCTACCCGCGGCAGGCAGTACACCGGGATGTCCATTTCCTGTTTGAAACAGAACGGACGAATATCGTCCAGCCCCGCCGTATGGTCGTTGTGCTCGTGGGTGATAATGACACCTTCGATGCTGCCCACCCGGGCACGGAGCATTTGCTGCCGGAAATCCGGCCCCGTATCCACTACCATATTTTTGTTTCCGGCAGACAGCAGTGCGCTGGCCCGCAAGCGCTTATCGCGTGGATCAGTACTCCGGCAAACCGGGCAATCACAGGCGATTACGGGTACGCCCTGGCTGGTGGCGGTACCGAGGAGCTCTAAAGTTAGTGGAGCAGTTGTTGTTTGGATCGCTAATTATTTTGCTTGGCTGAGCGCCACTGTTTAACCCAAAGAGCTAATGTTGTTCCGTACACCAGCCAGCAATTCCATGCGGGCTTCCACGCTGGCCCAGCCGATGTGCGGCGTAAGTAACAGCCGGTGTGGCTCGTCGACGGAAAGATAAGGATGATTCGCAGGAATCGGCTCGGTGGAGAACACATCCGAAGCCGCGCCTGCGATCTGTTTTTCGTTGAGGGCCCGCACCAGATCAGCCTCGTTGACAATGCCTCCCCGGGCAACGTTGATGAGGTAAGCCGAAGGCTTCATCAGCGTCAGTGCATCGTAATCGAACAGGTTTTCTGTTGCTTCCGTAAGCGGGCAATGAACCGAGATCACTTCGCAGGTCTTCAACAGCTCGGTGAAAGACACCTGAGGGTAGGGCCCGTCAGACTCCCGGCCGGAGGTAGAATAGTGGACCACCTTTGCGCCGTAAGCGGTCGCCAATTCGGCGACCTTTTCCCCGATCGCCCCCATGCCGACGATTCCGTAGCGCGCGCCGCCCAGCTCGTAAAAGGGTTGCCGCCAGTAACCAAAGGAAGAATGATTCGTGTAAGTTCCGTCGTAAACCGCCTGGTTGAGGTGAATCAAATCCATCGCCAACGTGAAGAGCATCGTGATGGTGAGTTGGGCCACAGAGTTGGTACTGTAGCCGCTTACGTTTTTCACCGGTATTCCCCGCTCAGCGGCTGCGTCGAGATCGACGTTGTTCATCCCGGTGGCGGCGATGCAGATAAGCTTAAGGTTCGGCAACTGGTCCATTTCCGTTTTACCGATCACGACCTTGTTTACGATCGCAACGTCTGCGCCGGTCAGCCGGGCCACGACCTGATCTGGGGAGGTGTTCTCGTAGCCCGTGAAATCACCGATTTTATTGAATTTGGCGAGCTCTTCGGGGAGGTCGGCGACGGTTTGGGTATCGAGGAAGGTAATCTTCATTTTTGCTCATTGTGCACCGGCGTTTGCCCCGATGCGGTAACTTTGGCCTTCAGGCCGAACTCATAACGTCATCAAACGGACAGAGGTTAACGGCTCTGCCATATATACACTGTGTACAAAAAGGTGAAGCCAAAGTAAACAATTCGCCCCTGAGGGCGGCTTTAACAGGCAGGCTCACCGTTTTTTCTATTCCGGACCATCCACTTATTATTATGCGCCAATCATTTCAGTTAAAGACCGCTCTTCTCCCCCTGCTCTTCCTTACCTTTCTCTGCACCAGCGTCCGCGCCCAGGAAGCCGTAGTCAGCGGTAAGATCACCGATACTGAGGGGGAACCACTGATTGGGGCTACCGTCAGGATTATCGGGTCGGTCATCGGGGCAAGCACAGACGTTGAGGGACACTATGAAATTGAAGTTCCTCCCGGACGAATCCGGATGCTTTACAGTTACATCGGGTATGAAAACTTTGACACAACCCTGCAGGTAGGCGTCGCCGAACGCGAATTCGGCGTTGACATCGTTATGTCGGAGTCCTTTCTTGAAACCGGAGAAGTGATCGTGACGGCCAACCGGGCCTATGGTCAGGCCCAGGCACTTCGGATTCAACAATCCAGCCAGATCAACCAGACGATCATCCACTCCGAAACCTTCAATAAATACCCCGACGTAACGATTGCGGAAACCGTAAGCCGGATGCCCGGCGTTTCCATCATCAGAGGCGTGGACGAAGGGCAGATCGTGCAAGTCCGGGGTTTGCCCGAGCAGTACACCGCCGTTTCGCTCAACGGCCAGCGGCTCCCTACCATTCAGCCAGAAGTAGACCAAAGCGGCAGCCTCGATCTCA
This sequence comes from Neolewinella aurantiaca, assembly GCF_008014675.1. Lineage (GTDB taxonomy): Bacteria > Bacteroidota > Bacteroidia > Chitinophagales > Saprospiraceae > Neolewinella > Neolewinella aurantiaca. The sequence continues at coordinate 17,398 of NZ_VOXD01000051.1, forward strand.
TACAGAGTAACCTCGTCGACGAGGTGCGGGTGATCAAAGCCCGCAGCGCAGACATGGACGCCGACGCCATCGGTGGTGCCGTAGACTTCCGTGTCCGCCACCCCGAAGAAAAATTCGAGGTATTGGTACAGGGCGGCGCAGGACAAAACTTCGGCTTCAACGACAACCCCAACAATTCCGCAGGAATCACCCAGTTGGCCGGCACACTCAACTCCGAACTAGCCGACGAAAAAGTCTACGCCCTCGCTTCCGCTTCTTACTTCAAGCAGGGGCGCGGCAACCGCACCAACTTCTATGAGTACGGCAGCCCCGAAGTACCGGGTGAAAACCTGTACAGCGCCCGCCCTTACGATACCGACCGGGAGACCAGCCGCTTCGGTTTCGTCGGTGCCGTAGAGCTCCGTCCCAGCATTTACAACCGGATGCGCCTGAGCTACAACTCTTCGCGGGTGGTAGAAGACATCCAGACCCGTCAGCTCTTTGCCAACAACGACGAAACGCCTTCAGTCAGCCGGATATCGAGCGGCTGGCAAAATGAACGCAAACTCGACCTTGTAGCGCTCGAAGTGGAAAACAACTTCCCGAAAACCCGGCTCGATTACCAACTGAGTTTCAGCCAGAGCAGCGAAGGCCTCAACGACCGCCTTCGGGCGGTTTACCAGAGCGACGACGTCGCTCCCGGAGCCCTGACGGAAGACATGCTCAGCTCCCTGAACCCCTACTCTACCGTAGCCGCAGGTAACCTGCAGCGGGTAGCAGATTTTCAGGACAACACCCTCCTGGAGGAAGACGTCGCCATCGCCAGCATGAATATTACCCGCTACTTGAACAGCAAACGGACCAGCTACCTCAAGGCCGGAGGGCGCTTCCGCAGCAAAGACCGGCTTTACGGTTCCAGCAACCTCGAGCGTTTGCCCGACGGCACGAGAGATGAAATCCCCGGCGGAACCTTTGCCCCCATCCCAACGAGCCGGTTTCAGAGCGACATCGACAGCCTGCAAACCACAGAGAAAATCTACGATGCAAAACAACGCATCGCTGCGGGCTACCTGATGTACGCCGCGAATTTCAACGCCCAATTGAGCCTCACGACCGGCCTTCGGTACGAATACATCGAAGTGGAAGCTAACAACTCAACCGATACAGCACACTTTGACCAATCAAACGTTCTGCCGAGCGTTAACCTCACCTACCGTATCCGTCGGGATCGCCAACTCCGGTTCAGTTATTACCACGCACTTGCCCGCCCCTCGTACGCTACTTACCGGCCACAGGGAAACCCAATTCCGCTCATCTCGATTGACGAGCTTGCCCAGAGTAATCCCGATCTTGAATCCACCAGCAGCCGGAATATTGACCTTTCTTTCGAGCGGTACGGACGGCGCGACGGCCTGTTTACGGTAGGCATCTACGCCAAGTTCCTGGAAAATCCGACTATCCTGATACAGGAAAGTATCGTGCAGGAAAGCGATTTCAGGCCAACGTACATTAATAACGTCATCAATGTAGACGATGCCAATCTGGTGGGTTTTGAATTAGGCTTTTACCAGAGCCTCGACTTTCTTAGCCCCGACCTGCGCTACGTCAACGTCAACGGAACGTACAACTACAACCTGTTCGACGTCGACAACCCCAGAGGATTGACCGACGATCTCCCCCTGGCTCAGGCACCGCGCCAAAGCGCCAACCTCAGCTTTGTGTACAGCAACCCCAATACCCGCCTCAACCTTGTGGCAGCGGCCAACTTCCGCGACCGGGTCTTTGATCGCCTGCTTGATGACCGCCCCATTTACCGCAACCGGCTCCTGACCATCGACCTTTCGGCCGATTACGAAGTCATCAAAAACTTCTCCATCTACCTGCGTGCCAACAATCTGACCAACCATAACTTCGAGGAATGGGTGGGAGAGTCCGACGAGCCCGGCTCCCTGCTGCGCAGTGAGAGCCGGTACGGTGTGTGGGGTGTTGTCGGGGTTCGCTTTCAGCCCCGGTAGGTTAAGCTGAGTCCCTCAGGAGTTTTGTGTCCCTCCGGGCTAAGCGCCCGACCGGAAAATCTCCGGCACAAATTTATCTTTGGCTTATGAAATTCCTTCTTCCCCTGCTCCTTCTCTTCTTTTTCGCCTGCGGAACACCCCCCAACGGCGAAGCTTCTGACGTACCGACGGAGAGCGATGCAACCTCCCCTGCTACCCCAACCATCCCGGAACCTGCGGCCGCGCCCCTGAAAAATGACACCCTGGTAGAGCCAGAACTTGCGAACCCTGCTGCCCCAAAAGTGCCAAGTCTGGCTTACCTGACGGGAAAATTTGACCCTGCGCAGCACCCGGATTTCGTGAAGGTAGCAGCAAAGTACACCGACGGTGATCCCTACGTTCTGCACAAAGACACTTACGCCAGCTTCGAGAAAATGCACGCGGCGGCACTGGCCGACGGCGTAAAACTGGTGATGGTCTCCGCCACCCGCAACTTCAAGCGGCAGAAGCAAATCTGGGAAGCAAAATGGAACGGTCAGCGACTGCTGGAGGGAAAGGACAAGGCCGATGAGGTCTACCCCGACCCCGCCGACCGCGCCCGCGCCATCCTCCGGTATTCTTCTATGCCCGGCACAAGCCGCCACCACTGGGGCACCGACATTGACCTGAATGCACTGGAGAATAGCCACTTCGCCGCAGGCGAAGGGAAAAAGGTTTACGACTGGCTCTCCACCAAAGGGGCTGACTATGGTTTTTGCCAACCCTACACCCCAAAGGGCGACGAGCGGCCTAACGGCTACGAAGAAGAAAAATGGCACTGGAGCTACCTGCCGCTCGCGACCCAACTGACCGATTACGCCGCAGCAAGACTTAAGGATACCGACATTTCGGGCTTCGCCGGCGCAGAGGCCGCGCCTCAGATCGGGGTGCTGAAAAATTACGTCCTGGGCATTAACCCCGCTTGCAAGCAGTAACTCATTGGGGCGCGCACGCCGGTGCAATGAACGCTTTTGGTGCATCTCCTCCTCCGGGCGGAAAGACATCGTTTGAGCCGGATGGTCTGGCCCCTTCGCTATTTACTCCACTACAATTTCGAACCGCTCGCTTTCTCCCCGGAGGGGAGGCATACCGGTGTACCCCAGGCCAAACTCAACTTCTGCCGCTCCCGCTGGCAAATCTGTCGGCACTACGAATGGCGCTCCGTAGGTAAACAACCTTTCGCCGGAGGACAACTCCGTGAAGTTCTCAGGGCGGAGCTTCCAGTACAAGATATCTCCGTCCGGGTAGTGAAAAATTATAAAAAGGCGTAGCGGCAGGCCACTATCGGTCCGGATAGACCGGGGAATAATTGCCGAAAGCTCCACGTTGACTTCCTTACCCCGAGAAAAGACTTCCGGCAGGGCGGTTGCCGGCTCCAGCCTGATTCCTTTTACCACCTGAAAGTTGTCGACGTTGGCGGTGAGCATGTCTCTGGTTTGGGTCCGGAAGGGAATGCCTTGCGGATTGTCCCAGCTTTTTTGTCCCAGTACGAGGACTTCCTGGTCGTGAAACGCGGCATCGGCTGTCCACAGATCGTACTGATTGAGGCGGTACTCCACATCGGTGAACGTCCAGGAAGGTTTACCCGTATAAAACTGATACAGGGAAGCGAGGCGATAGCTGTTTTGCACCATCACGGGCCGGTCGCCGGCCCTTTCGGCCAGTTCTTTGGTCCAGGGTTCGTGATCGAAAGGCTTACTGAAAGGAAGCGCTTCGCGGGGGGCGATCAGTAAGAGCCTGGCTACAATCAGGAGGCCAATCGTGATTATACTGAGGTTAAACACCCGGCTTTGCCACACTATAAACCGGCCGGTTACCGCCCGGAACAGCAGGTAAACCAGAGGTATACTGAGCAGAGCGGTCCACTGAGCCTCTGTGCCCCCTTTCGTTGTGGTGTAGAGGAAAAAGATGAGGAACCCGATCACCAACCAGCGGCACGCTACGGCAAAACGCTCGGTTTCCGGCCTGTCCCTGATGAAGGTAAGGATGTAGTGATAGGTCAGCAGCGGACTAAAAATCACCAGTTGATTGAGGAGGTACTCAAGCGTAAACTTGAGTTCGTAGGCGTCATCCCGTCCGCTGAGGTGGTAGCGAAAGGAGGGATAATCGTTGCTGTATTGCCACCACAAATGGGGCGCAAAAAGAGCTGCTCCGCCAAGTGCGGCCACCCACGCCCCCGGTTGGCGCAGCAGCCAGAAGAGATAAGGCAAAACGGTGAAAAAAATCAGCATTACGCCGTGGTACTTGCTGTAGAGCAACCCGGCCATCGTGAGCCCCCATAGTGCTCCGTTCGTGATTGAAGGAGCAGATAAAAAGCGCCGGTAGGCGAGCAGGTACAAAACACTAAACAACAATAACGGGCCGTCTGGCGTGGCGATGAAGCCGTAAACATTGAAAAAAGGCTGAGCAAAGACGAGCGCTGCAGCCAACCAGAGCATTTTCCCCTGCGGCTTGGCCAGCAGATGCCACATCGCGGCCATCATTGCTGTAGACGCCAGCACGTGTCCGAACCGGAGACCGAGGCTGCCGGGCAGCCAGTCTTTGCCCAGGGCGATCAGTACCGCTACCGCCGGCGGATGATCGAAGTAGCCCCAGGCTAAATCTCCGGCGTACATCCAGTAGTAGGTCTCGTCCGCATCGAGGGGAGAGAACGCTGCCTGAATGAGATTAACGGTCAGCCAGCCAATAAGCAGCCAAAGTGGATTGATTTCCTTTCTGGGAATTTGCATAAGGGCGAAGTTAGTTGGTGAGATGGTTTGCTGGTTAGTCTTTCCGGGGAAGGTGTGCATTACGAAATGCGCATTTCAGTAAATCTGTGGGTTCTGTGCCGTCCTTCAGTCCGTTGTAATCTTTACGGGCATAATCAGGCTTTCCCCGCCACATCTTTCCTTGCTTACCTGGCGCAAAGCCTGAACCGTTCGCTGATAAATCAGCCGCTGCGTCAGGTAAAGGGGAATCATTGCCGGGGTCAATCTATATTTGCCCCATGCAAAAAATAAACATCCTTCTCTTTGTAATCGTTGCTGGCCTGACTTTTTCCTGCGGAGACCAGGAGGCATCGGCCGAACCAGCGGCCCCTACCTTCGAAGAAACCCTGCTCGGCACCTGGGAGACCATAGAAATAGAAGCACACTGCCCAACCTATCTCGGGCAGGACACTACTGTTCATCAACTCATCAAAGAAGCCGACTGGGGCCGGCAGTACGGCGCCAAACCTTCCCGAACCGTCTACACCGCCGACGGAAAACTGAAGCGTACTTACTACAACGTTCGGGGCGATATTACCGACGTGACCAACGGCCTCTGGAAAACCGTCGGCGAAGACAGCCTTTTCGTTATCGAGCCCAACACTACGCTCAGCTACAAGCACGAGTTGGATGGTTCACGGCTCACCCTCACCGGAAAAGTAGACTGGGACTACGACGGAGAGGCAGACGACGATTACCGGGCGGTCCTGAGATTGGTCTCGCGGACGAATTAAGCCGATAACAGCGAAGTACCTCTCTGGACAAGCTGAACTACTTCTTTGGCGGCATTTAGAACCTTGCCGCTGGTGCAACCTCCTGCCCGACAAACTCTCCGGCAGCAAACTTAAACGCACCGGTCACCCCGATCATAGCCGCATTGTCGGTACAATACTCAATACGGGGAATGAAGACCGACCAGCCTTTTTCTTCGGCCAGGGCTCTCAGCCCATCCCGCAGGCCGCTGTTGGCAGATACGCCTCCGGCCAGCGCCACCTGGGTTAAGCCGGTTTCTTCGACGGCCATGGTCAGCTTCCGGAGGAGAATAGAGACGATCGTGTCCTGAATGGAAGCACAGATGTCTTCCAGGTTTTCCTTTACGAAGTCCGGTTCCGTTTTGATTTTCTTCTGCAGGGTATAGAGAATACTTGTTTTCAGGCCACTGAAGCTGAAATCAAGCGCTCCGGGATCGGGTTTGGCGAAGGCGATGACCGGTTTGCCCGCACGGGCGAGTTTATCTATTTCGGGGCCGGCCGGGTAAGGCAGGCCGAGCATTTTCCCTGATTTATCGAACGCCTCGCCGGCCGCATCATCGATGGTCCGCCCGATGACCTGTTGGTCGAGCGCAGATTTGACGACGACCAATTGGGTGTGTCCGCCCGATACCGTAAGGCACAGGAATGGGAAGTCGGGTTTCGGGGCTTCGGCAAAATGAGCCAGTACGTGGGCCTGCATATGGTCTACTTCGATGAGGGGCAGATTGCGGGCCAGCGCAAATGCTTTGGCGAAGCTTACACCAACCATTAGTGACCCGATCAGGCCCGGGCCACGGGTGAAGGCCACCGCGTCGATGTCGTCGGCTGTTTTCCCGGCACGGCTCAGGGCCACGGCCACGGTGGGCACGATGTTGCGTTGGTGCGCCCGGCTGGCGTGTTCGGGCACCACCCCCCCAAACTCCTCGTGTACCGCCTGGCCGGCGGTAACGTTACTGAGCACTTCGCCGTCAGCAATAATTGCTGCGGAAGTGTCATCGCAACTGGATTCGATAGCAAGAATAATAGGCATGCCGCAAAGGTAGTAAGAGAGTTTTGGAGTAGGGAATATTGGAGTTGGGAGTCGGGAGTCGGGAGTCGGGAGTCGGGAGTTGGGAGTCGGGAGTCGGGAGATCTTGCTATTTTCGGGTATTTGGGATTTTTTTTGGCACTCCTGATTTGAAGCAGTGTTTCCTCACGTGCCGGGATAGTTCAATTAAGTGTGTCTGGGTTAATGAATAGTCTCTAGCAAGGCGAAGCCTTGCTACGAGCGCGCGTTCCGCGCCGCGAAGTCGGAGGCCGGAGGCCGGAGACTTCGCGGCGCGGA
>NZ_VOXD01000052.1 GCF_008014675.1 Neolewinella aurantiaca
GTTCGTTTTTTATCAAGAAAAAATGAACGCGCAAAACGGGAGGGAACGCAGCCCTCGGGCCTCGGTGGAGGAGTTCGACTCCGATTGAGCCCGCACTACATCCCGTCTAACCTTGCCTGCCGGCGGCCCTCAATGCCGAACTTCAGTTTTTCAGGAGAGTCGGACCGGATCGGGATTCTGAATATTCGCTCAGCAATCAAAGTGTAGAATGCAGAACGCAGAGTTCAGTCCCTCCTGCTTCGGCCTTGGCACCGGCAGTGGAATCCGGTTTTTGAAGCCGTTTAAAAATGGAAACTGTCTGAGCGTTCCCAAAACCCGGAAATCGGCACCAAAAACTTCGACGGACTAACAAGCCAGGAAACAACCCGACAAACGCCGACGCGAGTTTTTCCATTTTAGGCTTCAGAAATTGGATTCCACGATCAGCCGGTGGCACAGCCTTGATTTTTTGGTTCGTTTTTTATCAAGAAAAAATGAACGGGCAAAACGGGAGGGAACGCAGCCCTCGGGCCTCGGTGGAGGAGTTTCACTCCGATCAAACCTCTACGCGCCAAGAACGCAACCAAAGCCCCCCCCTCCCAAACTATTCACCAGAGATAAAAGCGACCTATCCAAAACCATCATTGTACCTGCGGCCGCGCCTAGCCATGAAACAAGCCAGCAATACACCCCGTCATCAGACAGGCAACGGTACCGCCTATCAGGGCGATCATGCCCAAATCTGTGAGGTTTTTGCGTTGTTTGGGCGCGATTGCGCTGATACCGCCAACCTGTATGCCAATGCTGGCAAAATTGGCGAAGCCACACAATGCGTATGCGGCGATGAGGGTAGCCTTAGAGCTCAGCTCGGCTCCTCCGGCCTGAACCACCCGGAAGGTATCGTAGGCCACAAATTCATTGATAACGGTCTTGAGACCGAGCAGCTGCCCCACTACCGTGATGTCATCCCACGGTACGCCTATTATCCATGCAACCGGCGCAAAGCACAGCGCTAGTAGATAGGTAAAGCTGAAGCCTTCGAAACGCCCGTTTGTAGACGCTTTGATGGCATCGTTCCAGTTGCCGATGTCGGGATTGAAATAAGCGAACAGGTCATTTACCAGGTTGGTGCCACCCAGGAAAATTTCGTTGAGCATGAAGATCAAAGCGGTGAATACCAGCAGCATTGCGCCTACATTGACGGCGAGCTTTAATCCGTCGGTCGTGCCCCGGCTAATGGCGTCGAGGAGATTGTTGCTGTCGTCGGCTGCCATTTCCAGGCGGCTGTCTTTCTTCGGCGTGATGCCGGCCGAAGTGCCGTCTTCGTTGGTTACTGCGGCCAGTTCTTCCGGAGTTTCGGGTACCAGCATCTTTGCACAAACAATGGCCGCCGGAGCCGAAATCATACTGGCGGTGAGGAGGTGCTTGGCGAAGAATTGCTGCATTTCCGGATCAGAGCCTCCCAGAAAACCAACGTAGGCTACGAATACACTACCCGCAATGGTGGCCATGCCTCCTACCATAACACAGAGCAACTCTGAGGGAGTCATTTTGTCGAGATAAGGCTTCACGACCAGCGGGGCTTCAGTTTGACCAATAAAGACGTTAGCCGCAGCGGCCAGGCTCTCCGGCCCGCTCAGTCCCATCGCCTTGCTCAGCAGCCAGGCTAACCCGTAAACCACCTTCTGAAGAATACCGAGGTAGTACAGAATAGCCGATAAAGCTGAAAAGAAAACCACCGTAGGCAGCACCTGAAAGGCGAAAATGTAGCCGAAACTATCCATGTCGTTCACGATGCTCCCGAACAAAAATTCCGAGCCTGCTGCGGTAAACTCCAGGGTTTTCCGAAATCCGGTTGCAATGTAATCGAAGATTATTGACACTCCGGGAACTTTGAGGATCAGTATGGCCAATACAAACTGCATTGCGACACCAATACCTACAAGCTTCCAGTCAATCGCTTTCCGGTTACGGCTAAAAAAGTAACATACAGCAAGCATGACGGACATACCGAGCATACAGCGAAAGAGGTCGTTGGCAAAAGTCATGGCGCGAAGGTAGAAACTAGAAATTAGAATACAGCAGACTGATTTACTGGCAGAAGCGCTTCGTTTGCCGCTTAAGCTTCATTTCTCTTCCTTTCCGGACCCCCGATTTGTTATTTTTATTGCACTTAGTTTCTACCTTCGCGCCATGAAGCATCCCTTCCTGATCGGTATAACCGGTGGCTCCGGTTCTGGCAAAACTACTTTCATCCGTCAATTACGGGAAGGCCTGGACCAATCCCAGGTCTGTTACCTGAGTATGGACGATTACTACCTCCCCCGCGAACAACAAAAAGTGGACGACCAGGGCATCGTTAATTTTGATCGTCCTAAATCCATCTACCGGGATGAATTTATCCGCGACCTCAAAATTCTCTGCTCCGGTAAACCTGTAACCCGCCAGGAATACGTCTTCAATAATGAGCTGGTCGAACCAAAGCTGCTCACCTTCCAGCCTGCTCCGGTTATCATCGTCGAAGGGCTCTTTGTCTTCCACTATAAAGAGTTGCGCAAAATGCTCGACTTACGCATCTTCCTGCACGCCAAAGACAACCTGAAGGTGATCCGGAGGATAAAACGCGACCAGATCGAACGCAATTACCCGCTCGACGACGTTCTGTACCGCTACGAACACCACGTTTTACCTTCTTACGAGAAATACGTAGAGCCTTACATCGGCAAAGCCGATATCATCGTCAACAACAATACCGATTTCAATATGGGGCTACAGGTTGTCCGAGCTTTTGTAGAGACGAAAATCTAGCAGACGCAAACCCGAATCCATTAGCTGCAGCGCCGGCCTAATTCTTCGTTTCGGATTCCTGAGATCTTACCTGCTCAAGCAACCATTTATACAGCTCCGGGTCGGCGTAAGCCGGGTCCCAGGCGTTATGCCCTATTCCTTCGTAGATCGTGAGTTTAGGTTTCATTCCTTTGGCCCGCAGGTTTTCCGCCATCCGGATGGACTCAGAGGGATGGATCAGGACGTCTTCGGCACCGTGATGAATCCAGACAGGCAAATCCTCCGGTATCCAGATGTCGTAGCTTGCCGGCACAGCACCGCAAACAGGGACCAGAGCCGCAAACCGTCCGGGGTTTTGCATCGCAAGCATCCACGCACCGAGCCCGCCCCGGCTTAGCCCGGTTAGGTAAATCCGGTCTTCGTCGATCCGGTGCTTCGCCACAAAATCATCGAGCAGGTGACCAAGTGCAGCAATATCCCAAAACCCACGAACGTATTTGTTCTGAGGAGCAAGCGTTACGAACGGAAATTGTTTGCCCGCCGCAATGTGTTTGGTCGGGCCGTGTACTTTCACTTTCTCCAGATCATTCCCTGACTCTCCCCCACCGTGCAGGAACAACACCAGGGGCCAGTCTTTCTTTCCTTCTTCGTAACCCTCAGGGTAATTTACCAGAAAGTGGATGCTATCACGACCAAGGTCAAGAAAGTTGGCCGAAAACTGACCGGATAATAAATTGGGGAAACTGAGGATGAGTAAAAAAACAAATGGCTTCATGATCTTCTTTTGGCGCTCGCGCAGGTGCAATGATGGTTGGACGTCCTCTTTTCCACCTCCGATATTCGGATGGTGGCTGAGGCTCATGACTTTAATTCGCGTAAATTACTGCGACCGGGTGCTTGCAACAAACCCATCAGCCTGAATTTACACTTTCCGCTCTCCCGGATGCTTCCAGGAGCATTATCTTGCCCGCAAAACCCTGCATATGACCCGCCTGCCCTGTCTGCTTCTGCTCATCTCGCTCTTCTGCTCGTGCGGAGGCCGCAACTTCGATGAATCAAAGATTCCTGCAGACCAGCGGAATACCGAACTCGCCTTCAAGCGGATGGCCCAACACGGAGGCCTCGAACCCGTGCTCGAAGAAAACCAAAACTTTGCAAACTGGCAGTTCCACGTCTCCTCTGTAAGCGAGACTTCCGTCCTGGGCAGCGATCCGGTAAAGAATCTTCACCTCAATGACCGTTCCGGAATTGAGTACATCGTTTCCTCCGCATCAACGCCTGAAGCTGTCCTCGACGGCATCGACTTTGGCTACGGCTTTGCCAGTGGCAAAGTCATAAGCGTGGAACGTGACTTAGCCGCCGGAGAAATCATAGCAGAAATAAGCCTCCTCTCCTGGAAAAACCGGGACTGAGATCAGCTGGATGAGACGCTTATCCACTTTTAGAATATAGACAGTAGAATGTAGTGGATAGTGCCCGCTTCTAGAACGTAGCAGGTAGTGGGTAGTGCCCGGCACGCATGCGCCACTGAATTAGGAATAGAACTGCTCATACCTGATACAAGGCACTACCGACTACATTCTACCAACTCCCTCATTTGCGTTCCAAACGCCTGATACACAGTACTATCAACTACGTTTTACCAACTACATTCTACACTCTACCCCAGAGAAAGTGACTGCATCGCTTCCTGAAGTTGGTCTACATCGCTACAGCCGATGAAGTATTTACGACCGTCTTTTGTGGTCAACGATAATCCGTTCCTACCCACCAGGCTGAAACGGGACTCTGCGCCGTAGCATAAGTTAGCTCCGTGCCATTGGGCAACTTTCGGGGTCTTAACGATGGCGCATTCTTCGACCTCTTTCCACTTGATCTTCCTGCTGGAAGTATGCAAAGGAGCCATCTGATACTTGATGCTTTTATCGCTGATTTTCACTTCCAGCCGGAGCTGAACCAGGTAGTAAAGCCAGCCGCTTACGGCCAATGCTGACAGCAGAAACATTCCGGCCTTTAAAGGCTCAGAGGGCTCAACAATAAGGCTGTAAGCCGTTCCGTAAAGTAGCGCGAGGATGGCTACACCGAGCAACGCGATAACTACTTTATCGTTGAAGCGCTGCTTTTCTTTGTGCAATTTAGTTGCCATAAAGCAAGGAATTTTATGGGGCTATTGTAGATACCACGGCCCGTTTCAAATGTAAATATAATAAATTTACACTGAGTTAACATTTAATTTACCGTGGATTAACGTTTTGTGTGCCTTTTAAGTTGCACTTACCCTAATTCCCTGCGCACACCGAAACTTTATAATACCTGCACCAGCTTGTCTGTTTGTGCCGGGCCCATGGTTCCAAAAGCTTCGATGCTTATTTCATGAAGCATGCATATTTCCCGGAAAGTATCCGCTTGTTCGGGTGCGACGGAACACAGCAGGCCCCCACTTGTCTGCGGGTCTGCAAGCAGCCATTTCTGCCGGTCTGTCGAAAGCGTTACGTGGTGTCCGTAACTGGCCCAGTTCCGTTTCGTCCCTCCGGGGATGCAGCCTTCAGCGAGGTAGTGGTCAAGGATAGCTTCGTCGATCAGCGGAACATCAGCAAGGCGTACAGTAGCGGTTGTCTCGCTGGCTCTACACATTTCGGTTAGATGCCCCAGCACGCCAAAGCCGGTCACATCGGTCATTGCGTGTACGTAGTCGAGGGTACCGAGGACGACTCCGATCTTGTTCAGGCGGACCATTTGTTCTGCTGCCAGGTGAGCGTGTTCTGGTTTCAGTTTCTTCTTTTTCTGGGCGGTACTGAGAATGCCTACTCCGATAGGCTTAGTGAGAAACAGTTCATCTCCCGGTTTTGCGCCTCCGTTCTTTTTCAGATTTTTGATGTCTACCCTGCCGTTTACGGCAAGACCAAAGATTGGTTCAGGACTGTCGATGCTGTGCCCTCCGGCCAGGGGGATTCCTGCATCGGCGCAAGCCTGCCGTCCTCCTTCCACCACCAGACCTGCCACCTCCGGTGGCAGCTTATCGATGGGCCAGCCAAGGATGGCGATGGCCATCATGGGCGTTCCTCCCATTGCGTAAACATCGGAAATTGCGTTCGTGGCCGCAATGCGGCCAAAGGTGAGCGGGTCGTCGACGATGGGCATAAAGAAGTCGGTCGTGCTGATTACTGCGGTGCCGTCGCCCAGGTCAAATACTGCGGCGTCATCACGTTCATGATTCCCGACTAAAAGGTTGGGGAAGTCGGGGCCTTTTTGAGTTTGCCCCAGAATGGTGTCCAGTACGGCGGGAGCGATTTTACAGCCGCAGCCTGCTCCATGGGAGTATTCTGTTAATTTGATGTCAGTCATATTGGATTTTTTCATCGGTACACAGTTGACCTGATCCTCGTTTAATCTAATGCGGGGAAAACCAGTAAAATTCAGGTATGTACTCTTTAGCGTAAAGCTAAGCACATACCATTACATTGAGGAGGTGGAAGTCGTGAGACGGGAAACGGGCGGGAGTCGACGGGCGAGATGGGGAACAAGCGGGAGTTGACAGGGCGAGACGGGAAACAGACGGGAAGTCGACGGGCGAGATGGGGAACAGGCGGGAAGTCAACGGGCGAGATGAGGAAAGGGCGGGAGTCGACAGGCGGGACGGGAAACAGGCGGGAGTCGACAGGCCAACTTTCATCCGGCTTCGCCAGGCTAAAAGAATTGGACTGGCGACCCGCCGGCAAGTAAGCTAAACAGTTCCCGGTGAAATCCGGGGTCGCCAAAGTAGTACATGCATTACCTTGCAGCCATGCAAGAGATACTAGTAATTGGAGCGGGCAACCTGTCGTGGCATTTGGTCCAGGTGCTCCAACAGGCGGAATACGACGTGACTTTGGTTACCCGCAACCCCGATCGGGTAGCCGACTGGCCCGTACGTATTCAGCCGCTGTCCGAAATATCCTTTGTTCCGGATTTGGTGGTCCTCGCTGTGCCCGACGACGCTATTCATCAGGCATCAACGGAACTGGCCAATTATTTTTCGCCGGAGGTGCCGGTAATCCATACGAGCGGCGCCACCCCAACGGCGATGATCAACAGCCACTTTGCGCATCGGGGTGCCTTGTGGCCCATCCGCAGTCTCAGGGCCGGAGAGCCGGTAACCGACTGGAAAGAGCTTCCGCTGGTCTACCACGCCACTGATCCGGCGCTGACGCAGGTGCTGGCTGAGTTAACAGCAAAGCTCTCCGACGAAACACATCTGCTCGACGACGCCCAACGGGCAAAACTTCACCTTGCTGCGGTCTTTAGCAACAACTTTGTTACCTGGCTCTACGAGATCAGTCACCAGCTCTGTACTGAAAGTGACATCCCCTTTAGTGTGCTCCTCCCAATTATCAGAAATACCGCCCTCAAACAAGACGGAGTTGCTCCCCGTCTCAGCCAGACCGGCGCTGCTGCCCGCGGAGACCAGGCCACTATGAACCGTCATTTGCACCTGCTGGCGAGCCACCCTGAATACCAACAGCTCTACCAGGAGTTCAGCCGGATGATCTCGGCTGGCATTGATCGGTAAATCAGTCTACTACCGGCTTCGCTTCTTCGTCGGGCGCGGGCACGTCTTCCGAATCGCTTACGCTTATTTCCTGTTCGAGGAAATAGTTGAGCACCGTTCGGATGGCAGCAATGGCAGCCAGTTGCCCGATTTCTTCCCAGTCCGGCGCAATGGCCGTACTCAGAATATCTGCTGCGAGTTGAAATTCCAACGCAACGATCAGGTAGCGCGCCAGGCTGCGGCGCAACGGCAGGTAATTCACGTCGGAGCTCCCAAAGAGGTGACGGCCGTACAAAAACAAAGAGGAAAGCACCCCATACGCTACGATCAGGATGCCTACGGCTTCCACGACAAGCTTGATCCACATTGCTGCCTGATGTAATAGTTCTTCCATTGGTGGGGTTTGCTTTATCCATTGAACAGCAGTGCCGTCGGAAGATGTTCGCCGCAGCTTTATGCACCGGCCGGAGCCTGGCAGCCCCATCCCGATTGTTGTTCCCGAAACCGCAGAGGCCAGACGTTTTCGCGATTTTAGTCAAATCTTAACATACCCCATACATCCTTATATATAAGGTTGGCGTTCCTTAGGCCATAACAAACAGAATAATCCTATGCGTACTGTCTACTCGTTCCTTCTTTTGGCGGCTCTTCTTTTCACCGCGGCCCCTGCCCAGGCTCAATTCGGCAAATTGCTAAAGCAAGCCTCCGACAAAGCCGATGCGGTGCTGAGTGGCAACAACCCTCTCTCCGAAGACGAAATCGGTAAAGGCCTTAAGGAGGCCCTCAACCAGGGTGTTGAGAAAGCAGTAACCTCTCTTTCCGCTGTCGATGGCTACTACGCAAGTCCTTATAAAATTCTCCTTCCGGAAGAGGCCCAGACTGTGATAGAAAAGCTCGCTATGGTTCCTGGTTTCGGCAATCTGGAGCAGGATCTTACCGAGCGTGTCAATAAAGCAGCTGAGCTGGCAGCCGCCAAAGCGGGTCCGATTTTTGTCGACGCCATCACCGGTCTCACCATCACGGACGCCATGAATCTGCTCCTCGGCGAGCAGGATGCTGCTACCCGTTACCTCGAAAGCAGTACTTCTGCTCCCCTCGCAAATGAGTTTCAGCCCATCATTCGCAACAGTTTGGACGAGGTAAACGCCAATGAACTCTGGAATAAGGCGGTTACAGCGTACAATAAATTACCTTTCGTTAAGAAGACAAACCCAGAACTTGATGCTTACGTAACAGAGCGCGCATTAGATGGATTATTTGGTCTCGTCGAGGTAAAAGAAACGGAATTGCGCGAGAACCCCGCCTTACGGAATACCGATCTGCTGAAACGTGTATTCGCACGCCAGGATGACTAATTATTCCGGGTAAGACCGATTGTTTTTGTGGAAGCGCCTGCTTAAGACTTAACATTCACTTAACGTAGGCTATTGGATAGAGTTGGACCTTTGCGGCATGAAATGAGGTGTATGTTTGTATGCACCACGGTTTAATCAACTTAATCCAAATTTTTTCCGCATGAGGATCTTAACTCAATTTTTAACGGTAGCGCTCTTGCTGGCTGCGTCTCTGACGATGTCTGCCCAGGGTGTTACAACAGCTTCCATGTTCGGTAAGCTGACCGACAGTAATTCCGGTGAAGCCCTTATTGGCGCTACGGTCCAGGCTGTTCACACTCCATCTGGTACCACGTACGGTAACGTTACTGATCTCGACGGATTTTTCCGTCTGCCAGGTATGCGCGTTGGTGGTCCTTACATCGTTACCGCTACTTACGTTGGCTACGAGCCAATCGTACAGGACGGCATCTACCTTCAGCTTGGCCAGGCGTTCCAGTTCAGCCAGGAGATGGGTACCGATGCTGTAGAGCTTACAGGTATTGAGGTTGTAGCTAATCGCTCTGACATCTTCAACGGTAAGCGCACCGGCCAGGAGACAACAATCAGCGAAGAGCAGATCAACTCCATGCCAACACTGAACAGAAGCATTGCTGACTTTGCCCGCCTCAACCCACTTGCTAAGGTTGATCCTGACGGAGGAAGTGTTTCTATCGCTGGCCAAAACAACCGTTTCAACTCTATCTACATCGATGGTGCTGTAAACAACGATGCATTCGGTCTTTCGGCTCAGGGTACTAACGGTGGCCAGACTGGTGTATCCGCTATCTCTGTTGACGCTGTTGAACAGTTTGTTGTTTCTACTGCTCCTTTCGACATTCGCCAAAGTGGTTTTGCTGGTGGTGCCATCAGTGCAGTAACGCGTTCCGGTACCAACAACCTCGAAGGTTCTGCTTACTACCTCTTCCGCAACGAAGGCCTTACCCGCGACAACGGTTTCACAACCGAAGACGGAAAGTACACCTTCCCTTCTCTTGCACCTTTCAGTGCTAAAACTTACGGTGCCCGCCTTGGTGGTGCAATCGTTAAGGACAAAGTACACTTCTTCATCAACGCTGAAATCCAGCGCGATGAAACGCCTCAGACATTCGACTTCGACAACTACCGTGGTGACTCTGATGCCGAAGGCATTCAGGAGCTGGTTGATTTCGTAAGCGACACTTACGGTTACAACGTGGGTAGCTTCGACAACAACTCTTCTACCCTTAACAGCGAAAAGATCATTGGTAAGCTTGACTTCAACCTCAGCCAGACCCACAAACTCTCTGTTCGTCACTCTTACGTAAGTGCTGAAAACCTGAGCGCTCGTACCTCTGGTTCCGGATTCATCGGTTTCCTCAATGGTTCACAGTTCTTCAAGTCTACCACTAACAGTTCTGCACTCGAACTGAACAGTGTATTCTCCAACATGGCGAATAACCTTACCGTTGGTGCAACCTTCGTTCGTGACGACCGTGACCCACTGGGCGATCCTTTCCCTGTGGTTAACATCCGTGACGGTAACAACGGTAGCATTCAGTTCGGTGGCGAGCCGTTCTCTACTGCTAACCTTCTCAACCAGGACGTAATCACGGTTCGTAATGACCTTAGCATTTACAAAGGTCGTCACAACATCCTGATCGGCGCCAACGCGGAATTCTTCCAGGCTGGTAACCTCTTCATCCGTCAGAACTACGGTGACTACGACTTCAACGGTACCGACGAACTTTCTGGTCTTGAGCAGTTCTACCAAGGACTTCCTTCCAGCCGTTTTGAGCGTAGCTACAGCCAGGTAGACAACATCTCCGGCGACGAAAGCGGAGCTATTGCCAACCTCAACCAGACGCTCATCGGTTTTTACGTTCAGGACGAGTACGTTGTAAACGAAAAGCTGCGCGTAACCGGTGGTCTTCGTCTCGACGTGCCGATCTGGCCATCTGACCTGCCGCTCAACGCTGACTTCAACAACACCGTTATCCCGCAACTGGAAGCTGCTGGTTACGACCTGGAAGGTGCTAAAACCGGCCAGTTCATCAAGACCCAGCTGGCCTTCAGCCCGCGTATCGCATTCAATTACGACATCTTCGGTGATCAGAGCCTCCAGCTCCGTGGTGGTGTAGGTATCTTCACCAGCCGCATTCCTCTGGTATGGCCTGGTGGCGCTTACAACAACTTCGGTTTCAACGTAGGTGGTACTCGCTTGGATAACAGTGAAGTTTTTAATCCTGATGTTAATACTCAGGCCCCCGGTGAAATTGATGTTAACGACCCTTCTCCCTCCGGTCAGATTGATCTTTTCGCTGAAAACTTCAAACTGCCACAGACGACCAAATTTAACCTTGCGCTTGACTACAAACTGCCCCTCGGCCTCGTGCTGAGCGTAGACGCCCTCTACACGAAGTCTAACAACTTCGTTCGTTACCAGCGTATTGACCTCAACCCCGCTGCCATCAACCGTCTCACAGGTACGCCTGACAATCGCATTTACTACCAGAACATTGATAACGACAACGATCCCGATACGCCTCCATCTCAATTTCTTGACACCGACTACACCGGCATCTACCTCGGCACCAACACCGACAAAGGTTACACTTACAACGGTAGCGTTGTAATCAGTAAGCCTTACACCAACGGTTTCCTCGGTACACTTGGTTACTCTTACGGTGACTCTTACTCCCTGTTCGACGGTACTTCCAGCCAGAACAGCTCACAGTGGCGTGGCTACTACGATGCTGAAGGTCGTAACAACGAAGGTCCTGTTCAGCGTTCTACCTTCGCTAACGGTGGCCGTATCTTCGGTAACGTTGCTTACACCCTTGAGGGTAAGAACAGCAGTCAGACTTTCTCCCTGTTCATGAACGGTCAGAACGGTGGATTTTACACCTACGTAGTTGGTGGTGATGTCGAAGAGCTAGTCAATGACGGAGGTTTTGATTTTAACGATGCTGCTTACATTCCTAACAACGCCAGCGAGATCAACCTCATAACTGATTTCAATGGCAACACTCCTGCTGAGCAGTACGCTGCTCTCGACGCATTCATCAACGCTGATGATCACCTGAGCGACGAGCGTGGCAGCTACGCTAAGCGTAACGGTGCTGCACTGCCCTTCAAAACTGTCTTCGATGCCCGCTTCCTGCAGCGCTTCAAGGTTCAGTCTGGTTCTAAGTCCAACATCCTCGAGTTCTCTATCGACGTATTCAACCTCAACAACCTCCTGAACAAGGAGTGGGGTCGGATCAACAACCGTGGTTTTGGTACGTATACGCTTGTTAATATTGAGGATGTTAGCGATGCTGGTGTACCAACCTACACCGTCAACCGTGAAATTCTTGACGGCATCAGCCCCGACGAAGTATTTGACGACAGCCTCGATGACTCTGGTCTTCGTAGCAGCCGCTGGTCTATGCAGCTTGGTGTTCGTTACACCTTCAAGTAAGTTGTAGTCGCTCCGGCGCTACCTTATAACAGGAGCCCCCGTTCACTTTGGTGAGCGGGGGCTTTTTTATGGCGCTAACGCAGGATGCCAGGTAAGTTAAACGGCCGTGCAGTAGCTCCGGCTTTAGCCGGTAGCTCAAGAAATAAACTTCCAAGCCACCGGCTAAAGCCGGGGCTACCCTAAACAAAACACAATAGGTAGAACAGCAAGGCAAACGGCCGTGCAGTAGCCCCGGCTTTAGCCGGTAGCTCAAGAAATAAACTTCCAAGCCACCGGCTAAAGCCGGGCCTACCCTAAACAAAACATAATAGGTAGAACAGCAAGGCAAACGGCCGTGCAGTAGCTCCGGCTTTAGCCGGTAGCTCAACAAATAAACTTCCAAGCCACCGGCTAAAGCCGGGGCTACCCTAAACAAAACATAATAGGTAGAACAGCAAGGCAAACGGCCGTGCAGTAGCTCCGGCTTTAGCCGGCAGCTCAACAAATAAACTTCCAAGCCACCGGCTAAAGCCGGGGCTACCCTATGCCAGCATGCGCTCTCCACGTAAAACCCTGCGCACCTCACGTGCGATGAGGACGCCCAGCCTGATCCACCCCATCGGGGTGGTGAGGCTACCGATCAGGTTAAAGATTTTGCCTACGGTTTCGAGGAAGAAATCAAGCCCTTCGCGAAGGCGGCGAAGGGTGTTCCGGTGATTGGTAATGTCTTCATCCGTCACGCCGGAGGAGACGAAGTTGGTGGTGTCAAAATCGAGGACGAGGCGAGTGGCCATGATGGTTGCCGTACCGTCTTCCCGCTCGGGACCGGTGGTGATGAATGGCTTGCCCAGCAGGTAATGGGTGAAGTAGCGGAAGCCCTCGAAAAAGAGCCCGATCCCTTCCTGAATCCGTTTTACCGTTGCTTTCAAAAAACTGAATATTGCACCTGCGACCGCGCCCACGCGATCGATGACCCATTTCAATATCTTGCCGATAGCCCTGAAGGCGCTGCGCAACAGCCCCCGAAGGCCGTAATAAATGCGGCGCAGGGGATTTACCCGCTGGTCGGGGTATAATTGCGCTACGGCGTCCCGTCGTTTCAGTATTTCCTCCTCCCAGTCCGGATCTACCGCTTTGGTATTTATCGATTCCCACACCGCGTTCTCTTCCCAATCTGCTTCGGCTCCTGATGCGGGAGCGTAGGCTTCCAGGATATTACCGACGGCTCGCAGGTCAGCAACCCACACCCTGCCTTCGTTTTCATCGCCCGACTGCAGCGCGAGCCCCAGCTGGCGTTGGCTGACCACAGGTCGGTCTGCATCCCACTCCTGGGCCAGAAGGTCGCGCAGGGCGGCATGGCTAACTGGCCCGAAGGCCCCATCGATAGCTCCAACGTAAAAACCCGCCCGCCACAAACCAAGTTGCAGCAACCTCAATCCCAGCTGGTTGCCGCCGGTCTCCTGGTGCAGGCGCGCGTTGCGCAATCGTTTTTCCAGTTTCCGCTGCAGCCGGTCGCGTCGTCTTTCTTCCTGGCGCGACAACTCGACCGCTGCTCCCCCAACCTGCTCTTCGATATCGTAGACCAGAATATAGGGCATCCTATTGCCGGCAT
Organism: Neolewinella aurantiaca; assembly: GCF_008014675.1. Lineage (GTDB taxonomy): Bacteria > Bacteroidota > Bacteroidia > Chitinophagales > Saprospiraceae > Neolewinella > Neolewinella aurantiaca. Next base: position 13,701 of record NZ_VOXD01000052.1, read on the forward strand.
CGTTGGCAACGAAGCGATTCTGTTTCCTGAAAGCAGCAAACAATTGATCCCAACTCAACAGGTAGCGCCAAAGAGTAAAGGGTAGCTCCGCCGTAGCGGCCGTAGGCATAAACTCCCTCACCGGGTCGCCGAGTCCGTTGTTGAGCGCCACGAGGTAGCCGAGTAGGCTGGTATCAAAGTAAATTTTGTCCGCAAAATCCTGCTGCCCGAACGCAAAGAGCACACGTACCCGAAAAAGGAGCGAGCGACCGTAAACTGTCTGCTCCCCAACCCTGTAACCCGCCGGAGGCTCCATTTCATCGTCGAAAGAGGTGAACTGCGAAAGGCGGAAGACAAGAATTGAAAGATGCTTTTCCACCCATTCGGTTCGTTCAGTAAATGTCGTGTCCGGAAACGGCGCCAGTTCGGAATAGAGCGGATAATCTTCTTCCGCGAGGTAAACTCTGATGCCCGCATAAATGTGGGCCAACTGCGGCGGCAGCGGTGCTTTATCCGCCGCTCTTCTTTCGTGCCAGGCGACGAAGTAAGCCTCGGTGATGTAGCGCAAGTCGTGGAGGTGCTGTACGAGTTCGTGCCACTGTCCTCTGCGGTTTCTGGCTGGCGCCGGACCGCTGCGCGCAAAGGTTTCCCCGAGGGTGGCACGGTAAGGCATTTCGTAGCTGGGGGGCATAACTTCGGTTACCGCAACGTCGAGCACGACAGCGTTGCCAGCCGAAAGATCGAGGTCTTTCAGGCGTTGGCAGGCAGCGATGAAGTCGGTAGAAACCAAAATTTAGCCGTTGAGGCCAGCGATGCGCATCAAAGAAGAGATCATAGCGGCGCGTGCGCTGACGGCGGTATCGACAGCCTCCAGGTGAAGGTGGAACAGGCGCTGCTCGTCTTCTGTAAGCCCTTCTTTTACAAACTGAACGGTGTCTTTGTCTAATGCGATATGGGTAGCCGCTATCGCCGTGAAGGAAGACTCGTCGCGGTCCACCTTACCCTTGATGTTTTTCATCACATCCTGAAAGTTGATGGTCCCGTTTTCTTCCGTAGTAATGTCTTTAAGGTCTACCACGAGGTCGCCGGAAAAGGTTACTACGTCGAGACTCGTAAGATCGTCTACGATTGCTTCGAGTTTAGATTTTGCTTTGGTTGATGCTGCCATGGGATAGGTTGTTGAATTGGGGTGTCGCTGAGTTGCCGCCACACGAGAGAACTTTTCAGCGCTGTTCTGAATGGCTAAGTTAATGAACAATAATGAGTTACGGGAAGGTGAATCGGGACAAGTCTGTATACCCAAATGCACAACGAAAACGTGGGGACAAGCCTCCACGCCACAAGAAACGGACCTTCGGTCCTACCTCCTACCCTCGCCGCAACTTGCCCGGAGGGTACCCGGGCCGCTCTCGCTCGGAGAGCGGCTCACCAAATCAGTTACGACCAGTCCCGTTCTGTTTCCAGCGTGGGCCACTGCATACCGAGATTCTCCAGTGCATCCACGATCACTTCCGTCATTACGTAGTCGCGGTACCAGCGCTGGTCTACCCCAACGATGTGCCAGGGGATCTCACTGCGGTCGATTACGTCTTCGTAGGCTGCGCGGTACTTGTCCCAGTGTTCGCGCTCCTCCCAGTCACCGTCGTTGTGTTTGTAGTGCTTATCGGCTTCAACCACGCGCTCCATCAACTCTTCGGCCTGTTGGTCTTTACTCAGGTGGAGGTAGAATTTGAGGATGAGGGTATTGTTATCGTAGGCCAAGAGTTTTTCGAAAGCATTGATGCTTTCTATGCGGCGATCTACGCGTTCTTCATCGATCCAACCGTGGACTCGCTGGACGAGTACATCCTCGTAATGGCTGCGGTTGAAGATCACCATTTCGCCCTTGGCGGGTACCTCTTTATGGATGCGCCAAAGGAAGTCATGAGCAAATTCCAGGTCGGTGGGTTTTTTCCAGCCCACAGCCCGCAGGCCGAAGGGGGCACATTCGCCGAATACGTTCCGCATCGCACCGTCTTTGCCGCTGGCATCCATTCCCTGCAGGACAATGAGGACGGAGTGCTTGCCCTCCGCCACGAGTTTTTGATGTAACTCGGCTATTCTTTTGGCTCGTTCCCTGGTTATTTTCCGGGCGTCATCCTTATCGAGATCATCAGGCGCAGTAGTTGGAATCTCACTTAAATTGATAGGCATAAAACGGTAATGTGGGTTTCCCTGGGGTGCGTTCATCGGCAGTGCCCCGGGCGTAAAACAATTGAATCTCCCGGACCAAAGATGCTTGCATCATTCAGCCCGGACAATATTTGGAGTGTCCAAGTTAGTATTTCTTCTTGGATATTTTATTGTAGGTGATTTGCTTCTGTGCTTTAGACTTAAAACGGCCAACCTCTTCTGTTCTTTTAGCAACATGTTTTGTCTTACGGCCCTGTACCCGGGCACGCCAGCGTTTCCAGCTGCTAAGCTTAAGCTCACGCTTCATCAGTTTGATCACGTCGGCTTCCGCGAGACCAAATTGAAACTCAATGGCGGAGAAAGGAGTACGGTCTTCCCAGGCCATGGCGATTACCCGGTCGATGTCTTCGGGCGTAAGTTGTTTTGACTTTTCGTTCATATTTGCTCTAACGGGCCAGCCTCTGTTCAGTTCAGACCAGGACATCGCCACCCGCTCCGGCAAACAAAAGTTAGAAGTAGCGCCCGATCAGGGGGTGCTCAACGATGACACGCCGTAGTTCCAGGAAGTCTACTTCGGCTTGCTGTTTGTACACCACGTCACCGCCCGGAGCAACCATGATCGTAAAGGGAATAGCACCGTTCCAGTCCGGATCGATCACCTCGATCAGTTCGTAGATATCCTCGCCGGTGAAGACATAATTGCTCAAAGCAGAATGCGACTTTTGTAAGAATTTGAGGGCGGCCGGGGCTTTGCCCGGCTTGTCGAGGCTGATGGAGACGAACTCGAAGTTGCGCCCGCTGTACATCCGTTGTAACACGACGAAGTCGGGATACTCCGCCACGCACGGCCCGCACCAGGTGGCCCAAAAGTTGATCAGGCGGAGGTTATCTGAATCGTTTTTCAGGAGGTCGGCGACGCCGGCGACGTCGATGTCTTCCATTGTTACGGGCAGGGCCTTCCACTGGGCTTCATCCTTCACTTTGTAGTCGGCTTTCCAGGCCCATTTGGTCGAGCATCCAAAGGTTTTGGTTTCGGGGGTGGAGACTTCCCGGCCGGCCAGAAGTTCATCCACAGCTAAGCGGAGGTCATCGGCGTTAAGGGTGCCGGGTTTCTCGTGTTTGTCTAACCGGCCAACGTAGCGGAGCTTTCGGTCTGCGTCGAAGACGAAGGTGTGGGGCGTCGCGGCGGGACCGTATTTCAGGCTCGCCGCCTGATTGTCTCCGTCGTAGAGATAGTCGAAGTTGAAGTCGGCGTCGCGGGCGCGGATGACCATATCTTCGTACCGGTCGTCGAGGTCGGAGTAGCCGAGTTCGTTGTACATCACGCCCAGCGGACTGTTGGGCGATATGGCCACTACCCCGACGCCTTTTTCTTTGTAGTCGGCAGTGAAATCGATCAGCCGTTGCTCGTAAGCCTGTGCGGTTGGGCAGTGATTGCAGGTGAAGACGACGACGAGCACTTCGGCGTCGGCGTAGTCGGCGAGGGTCCGGTACATTCCGTCGGTACGGACGAGTTTGAAGTCCGGCGCAGCAGCGCCGATGGCGAGGGTTGTCACTTCCTGCTCTTCGACCAAGACAGGGTTGGCCTTGAATTCTTTAGCCTCCGCAACCGTTTCTTCGGGCGCGGCCGCAGGTGCAGAGTCAGTTTTACAGGAGCAAAGGAGGAGGGACAGTAAGCAGAGTTGTATCGTAAGTCGGAGCATGGATCGATGGTTTTGGATTCGGAAGATAAGATACTAGCCGTTCTTCGTGAACTCTATTGTCGTTAGGTAACCATCCGAGCCACCCCGTCTCCTACTGCCCCGACTGCGGTGCCAAAGACAGCCGCACCCACATCTCCCCTGGGTTAGTCCAACAAAAGCGCAACGGCAGGCCCGACTGCGTCAGGGCTGCCTTTGAGCTTTAAGTGTTGTGTGCATTCTTCTTTATTCTATTTTCAATCAACTTCACTTCAAAAGCGAGTTCTTTTAAAATTTCTCTAACATCATCAAATGGACTACTTTGAAACCATAAATAAAACTGGTAATGATTTATTTTTCTAAGTTCTTCGTGACTAACGCCCGTAAAAGTCTTAGATTCTAAAGTTACTTCGCTCAAGTTTTTTGATTCAATTATAGACTTTACATCTGACTGTACTTCTTCAAAGGTTTGTTTCACGATTTTCTCCCCAGCATGAGCATGATAGTTTCTTATCTCCCTAATAAAATTGAAAAATTTGGGTAGGCTTCTATTTCTTTTTCGGTACAACTGATCCATAAACAGAGACTCAATATTAAATGTCGATATTTCTTTTAAATTCTTTATACCTGAAATTCTTTGTTTAGCTAGTTTTATTTTTTTATCTTCATCTTCGCATTCAGAAAACATTCTTTTGAATTGCTTCCTTATATTTTTTGAATTATCATACATGAACATCCCAATTTTCATAAAATCTCCATTAAACCTAAGGTAGAAGTAATATTTGTATATAATTTCCATTTGAGTGTATACTTTGAAACAATAACTAATAAACCTATATTCCTGACTTTCATACAACGAAGAATCATAAGCAATTTTTTCACTTTCATAATTTCTATTAAATAATTTATCTCGTACGCTTTTTTCAGATACAAATGAGTAATCAATACAATTTAGTAAGATCCAATACTTTAAGTTCAATTGTGCAAATACAGGATTTTTGTATTCTCCGCTTCTATTTAGGATTGAACCAATGAAGTCGATTCTACCTCTTAGTACATTCTCAAAGTGAATCCCATCACTATGCTTCCTATGCTGATTAAATTTCTCTTTGGCAATATCTATTCCGTAGTTTTCCCAGTTATAAATCATTGACTTGGTAGTAGCTACAAACTCAGATTTTATATTCACTTTATTATTGACTACTAGTCCCGTTACTATTTGCCTCTGCCAGGAATACTGAATCCGAGATTTATTCATGTTCATCTCGAATCCATGCTTGTTCAATTTTTGAGCAACTGTATTTTTGAAACTAAAAAAATCAATATCCTCATTTCCTGAAAAAGTTAAATCGTCTGCATATCTAGAATAAACTAACTTATGCTTTTTTGCAAGCATAATCATAGCGTAGTCAAAGTTTTTCAGGACAATATTTGACAAAATTGGTGAAGTGGGAGCACCTTGTGGTAAATAACGATCGTAAGTACATAAATATGAAATCAAAACATTTGGATATTGATTTCGTGGGAGGCTAATCGGTTTATATGACAAATAAGTATTTATTTTTTCCAGAGTGACTGACTTAAAAAAGTCTTTAATGTCAAAATTGATAACATGCTTTTTATTCGTATGTATGGCAGCATTGTCGTAGATGCTTCTTCCTTTTACAAATCCGTTGACACATTTAGGAGTTGAAGAGTCGTTATAAACCGATTGCAAAAGTTCTAAAATTTTCTCTTGTATTCTCTTGATTTCTCCATTAACTATTAGAATCTCTCTAAAACCTCCGTTTTTCTTTGGGATTTTTACTTTCTTATAATAGTTATGTCGATTTTGACTCAGTTTTTTAACTGTATCAAAATCATAAACCTCATTATCAGATGGACTGATGAATTTTATAAAGTTTCTACGGTTTGCAGTAATTTTTTTGAATTTCATAAAAAGAGTAGCACATTAAAAATGTTCAAAAATCAAATAAGAAAACGCGTTGACTAGAATCCGCGAATACGAGTACCGGAAGATCAACTTAACGTTCAATGTTCACACCATTAAAAATGATGCATCAGTCAACATATCAATGCACTACTCTATTTCTTACTAGATGAATATTGACAAAGTTAAAAATTTTAGTCACTTTTTTAATAGCTACTACAATTTCATTAAAAATATCAATACTAATCTATTTTCAATTGCCGCTAACGGGAGCGCCAACGCATCTCGCCGGCTCCCTGCCCTACCGAAGATAGGTAATTTCTTTAAACTTTATGCTCAATCGAAGAATTTTCCGGCGGGTTGTCGATGGCGCTGTGTTGAACTAAGCCGCTCCGCGCCAACCGCTCCGCGCCATAACCAACCGTCTCCTAAAAATACCCCTATCTTACCTATTAACCAAACCATTCCATCGTGACTAAAAAAAGTCCCGGGCTCAGATAGCCCACCACCCTGATTGTCAGCCGGATCTCGACCGGTTCGTGGCCCATTTACGGGTCGCGGGAATGACATCGAGTACCATTATTAACTACGCCCGGTCGCTGCGCGACCTGATGGAATACCACCATGCCGAAGCCGATGCCATCACCGCCCGGGACATCCTCGCCTTTCTCGCCGAGCGGGAAAAATCAATAGGAAAATCCACCCTCAACACCCTTTGCTGTGCGCTGAAATACTTCTTCGGCAAAGTCCTCGGCGACCCCGACCGCATCGTCGACATCCCTACCCCGCGCAAACCTAAACAACTTGGAGAACTGCTGACTACCAGTGAGTTAAAGCAGCTCTTCGCCGCAGCCAAAACTTCAAAGCACCGCCTGGTCCTCAGCCTTATTTACGGCCTCGGCCTGCGCGCCGGAGAGGTCGCGCGCATCCGACTACATGACTTCGACGCCCGCCACCGCACGCTCATTATCCGCAACGCAAAGGGCGGAAAACAACGTACCCTGCCCTACGATGAGGCCGTGCGCCGCGAACTCATCGCCTACTTCCGCGACGAGAAACCGGCCGACTACCTCTTCACCAGCACCACCCGCAAATCGACTACGGGCGGCATCTCCGTACGCGGCGTACAGTACATCGTGCGGGCCGTCGTGAAGCGCGCCGGGCTCACCAAAAAGGTATGTCCGCATACTTTGCGCCACTGCTTTGCTGTCCAGTACCTCAACCACGGCGGCAACCTCATCCGACTCAAACAACTGCTCGGACACGCCCACTTCAGCACTACTTTCCGCTACCTGAGCTACGCATCTCCTGAATTAAAAGATATACCCTCTCCGTTATCCTTTTTATTCGATGCGTAATCCAAAAAAGCGTCCGCTTTTCGAAGTCGCTGATATAATTAAAATATACGGCGATAAATACCGTGCAACGGGAAAGGCTCCGGCTCATCACCTCCGTACCCTGTCCGCCATCGAACGCTGCCGAACTGCCGAACTCGGAGGACACATCACCGTTTGTACCGACTGTGGAGCAAGCAAAACCAGCTACAATTCCTGCCGCAACCGCCACTGCCCAAAGTGTGGCGGCTTTGAACGGGAGCTTTGGATCGAAGACCGGAAACGGGAGCTGCTACCCGTTCGCTACCAGCATATCGTTTTTACTATCCCGCATGAGTTCAACAACTTTTGCCGCTACAACGCTAATTTTTGCTATTCCCTTTTATTCCGCTCCGCGTGGAATACTTTGGATACTTTCGCCAGGGATAACAAGTGGCTCGGCGCGCGCGCAGGTGCAAGCATGGTTTTACATACGTGGGGACAAAACCTCAGCCTTCACCCCCACGTCCACGCCATCATCCCCTCCGGAGGCCTCGACGCCGACGGCAACTGGGTCTCACCGAAAAAGGGACTGAAGAAATCAGGCTTCCTCTTCCCCGTCAAAGCCATGAGCAAGGTCTTCCGCACCATCTTCCTGCGGGCGTTCATGACCGCCTGGTTATCCGGAAAGCTCAATCCACCTCCTTGCGCCCCAAGCAAAAAGAAGGACATTGACCGCTGGCGACGCGCCCGCTATCAACAAGACTGGATCGTCTATGCCAAAGCCCCCTTCGGAGGGCCATACCAAGTCGTCGAATACCTCGGCCGCTACACCCACAAGACCGCCATCTCCAACCACCGGCTCCTCCATGTTGGCCCCGACAAAGTGAGCTTCCACTATAAGGACTACCGGGAAAAGGGCGTCCGAAAAACGATGGCTCTGGATGGGATCGAGTTCTTACGCCGCTTCTGTCTCCACATCCTTCCGCCCGGTTGGGTTCGCTTCGCGGCTGCCTTCGGCGGTTAGACGGATGCGCCACTACGGAATACTGTCCAACTACCACAAGTCCAGTGCTTTAGCCGCCGCCCGCGCCAGTCTCGGAGTGGACCTCGCCACGGTCCCCGCTAAAAAGCCACGCGCCGAACGCACCCGCGATCTTTTGGAGAATCACCTCGGTCGATCGCTCTCCGACTGTCCCGATTGCGGTGCTGTAGACAGTCTCGTCCGTATCCACATCTTCCCTTCTGGGGGCCGGGGGGCTACCAATACCCGCGCTCCACCGGCCGACTTTGTTTATGTGGCCGTCAAATAGTTCGCTGCCTTGCTGCGGCCCGGAATACTTAGAGCTTGTTCGGGTTTTGCCTTCTGGCTGATTGCTGACAAATTTGATGCTGAACGATGAGCGAGAAACTTGCATAGCCATAGCTATGGAAGTTTTGAGCGAAGAAGTGCAGCATTAAATTTGGCGCAAGTAAGCCGAAGTGTTAAACCTGAACAAGCTCTTGAGCCCATCAACCGCATTTTAGCTAAAATCAACGGATTCTAGCTTGGATTTTTGACTTGCCGGCCTCCTGTTCTTTCCTGGGAACCATGGTTCTGCGCCTCCTTTCCCACGATCCAAACGGGCGGCTTTGGTTCAATGCCCATAGGGCCGGATCGTGGGATGGCGGGTTAGTCCAACAAAAGCGCAACGGCAGGCCCGACTGCGTCAGGGCTGCCTTTGAGCTTTAAGTGTTGCATGAACATTTGCGGCTAGGGGCATAAATGCTCGTTTCGTAAAGTTGGGCTGGCGCCCATATCTTTGGTTTACCACAACTAAAGCACAAGCAAGCCAGCCCATGTCAAAGATAAAGAA
>NZ_VOXD01000053.1 GCF_008014675.1 Neolewinella aurantiaca
AAGTGGATGGTGAACCAAACAAGCGTTTCTTGGGTCAGGAATCTGATCGACTCCAGGTAATGGATCAAGGGGGAGATTGGTCGTTTCCTTATTTTGCATGACTCAATAACGGAAAACAATCCCAGCTAGATTAATTTTATAGTATGCGTTAGCCCTGCCCCCGGCCCCTCTCCTCGGGAGAGGGGAGACGTGACAAGCGGCAAGTTCGTGATAGTAGTGCATCTCGTGATACACACCTCATGCAAAATCATCAAAACCAGTCGCGATGCGCTTCCCTCTGTCTTTGCTCCTCGTCCTTTCTTCTGCACCTGCGTTCGCGCATAATCCGCCCGGAACGGATAACGGTCCTTTACAGATTTCTGGCTCAGTAATGTAATCTCAGGTCCCGACGAGCGGACGGTGAACCACAACCATCAACGACCTGCTACTGAGGTCCTCAAGATTCGTATAGACGGGAGGTGACAGTAACGGCTGCCACCCAATATTCATTAACCATGGGGGATTTCATTTAAATCAACCGAGAATCAGCAGCGGCAGACTCGTTTTTCCCGCGGATTCTTTGGTCTCGCTTTGTTCAAACAATCGGTTCCACCAGCTCCGCCTGGTCTTCATCATCACCAGCATATCGTGCTGGCTTGACTCCAGATATCCGAACAGACCATCGGTGACGTCCTCGTCGTAGACGCTGGTAAATGAGGCTTCAAGACCATCGTAAGGCTGCTCAAAAACCCGCCTGAACAGGTCGATTGCTTCGTCCGACTGGCCTTCAGTGGGATGGCACACGTGCAGGAAATTGATCGAAGGCCGGAAGGGCCGGAAAATATCGGCAACGTACACGCCCCATTTTCTGTCCTCCTCTTTCAGGCTCGTAGCGACGCAAATACTTTCAGGTGCAGTAAAACTGGTGCCTGGAGGCAGGATGAGGATCGGAGACTTCGCCTTAGCGGCCAGGAAAGCCGCATTGGTGCCAAAAAGCCGGTCCCAACCATCGGTTATACCGTGGGTACCTGCCACAATTAAGTCGACACCTTTCTCTTCTGACTGGTACACGATAGCTTCCCCCAACCCGTAGCTCGTGGTGCTGCAGGTAACTTCAGGAACAGCCTTCAAGTCAGATTGAACACCTTTCAATACGGTTGTCATGAATTCATCCAACCGTCTGTCTTCCTCAAGCTGGATACCCGCTGAAAAGTCGAACACAATGTTTCCCTGAGCTGCCACGGCACCGGCTGAAGGCAGGCAGTGCAGCAGGTGAACGGAGGCGGAAAGTTCTGACGCAAGGCGAATCGCGTACTCATAACTCCTGACGGATACGGGGCTGTAATCGACCGGGACGAGAATTTTTTCAATCGTTGACATAACTGGTGGTTGAAAGTGAAGGTTAAACAGTATCAGCCCCGTATGAGGAGGCAGATGCTGCGCCGGTTGGCGAGTACGGAATGAACTTTATCTACGGGGATGTCTATCTCATCGTAGCAGAACAAGGGAACTGATGTATCTGCATCCTGGTACACGACGCTGCCTTCCAGCACGGTCAGTTTGGCGGGAACCTTAGTGACGTGATCAGGGAATAGTTCTCCGGCGTTCAGCCCGAGCACAATCACCTGAAAACCGTTACTGCTGTACAGGTTTTTGGTTACAGGGCCACTGGCGGATTTAAGCTTCAACATCACCTCCTCGATGGTAGAGTCAGCAGGAATCGGGTATTTACTCATAAGTAGGATTATTTTGCAGAACACGTAGCGTCATCTCGCCCTGGTTCCGGATTTAGGTCTGGTGAAGGATGAGAAGGGGAACCTCCGTTTTCAGCATGGCTTCGTATGTATGACTGCGCTTTAGTAACCGTTCCAGCCAGCTGCGTTGCGGGCGGTTCATAACCAGTAAATCTGCCCCGGAGGCATCCATATGTTTAAGAATTTCCTCTACCTCATCTGTTCCGTGCAGACGGGTAAATAAAAGGCGGTCGTGGTACTGGGGACGGTCTACGACTTTGCGGAGCAAACTCAGATTGTATTCGGTCTCTTCTCCACCGTCATTAGCAACGTGAACGAATTCAACGGTTGGCTGGTAAGGGGCGAACAGATCGAATATTGCCGAAACTTCAAAGGCATCGAGGTGCTTGAGGTCGGTAGCGTAGCATATTTTTTTCACCGGCCGGTAGCTGGATTCGTCAGGAACGATCAGTACCGGAACTGTAGCCTGGTCGATGAGGTAGGTTGTATTCGTGCCGATCAAACCGGACAAAGGTTTTTCCTTTCCGGTGGTACCCATTACAACCAGGTCAGCTTCGCCGTCATCGATCCTCTTCTTAATGATTTCTTCCATATCCCCGACTTTGATAATCGAGCATACTTCCGGTATTCCGGTGAGTTGATTCATTGCAGCATCGATGCCTGAACGTCGGAAACTGATCATGTTTTCTTCGGCTTCCTTTTTCAGTTCCGAGCCTCGGGCTACCATGATCCGGTCCATCCCCGGCGATGAAAGTGAATCCGGCATACAGTATAAAAGATCAACACGGGCGGGATACAGGTCTGCCATCCGGAGTGCAAAATCGAAGGCGTTACCGGCTACGGCAGAGAAATCAACGGGAACTAAAACTGATTTAAGGGTACGCATGAGCAGTTGTGGCTTTGTTGCAAGCTAAGGTAGGATCACACGATCCCCATAGCTATGACGGGCGTCACTGCTGCTGTTGATATTTGTCACTTACCCGTCGTAGGCGGGCGCGGACGCAGGTGCAAGGGAGTGTTTTGAGAGCATTGCTCCTCAGGAAGCCGGCCTCGCACCTGCGGCCCCGCCCTTGCTACTGAAGTTAGCCGGACCTGTTGATTGGGTTGAGCGCCTCTGGCGCGATAAAAAATGTGCAATCGCGCCGGAGGCGCTCAACCCTGCCAGGGCACCACCCTGCGGCCGCGCCCGGACCGAAAGCGACCTCCACGACAATAATCATCCGGTAAGATGATCTATGTCATTGAATACAAGTCCGTAACGCCTGAACTTTGGATCAAAGCAATTAGCCATGAATAAGATTATTGTCCCTACCGACTTCTCCTCTACCGCCGCAGCTGCGCTGCGCTACGGGCATTTCCTCGCCCAGGCTACCGGCCTCGAACTTGAGGTGATCCACGTACATGATGGCTACGGCCACAGCGAATCTCCTGACGTAAAGAAGGGAAGTATGGAGGCCCGCCAAACGGCCCAGCGCCGCATTGATGAGTTTATACGCTTCAACGTTCTCACTCCCGTGGGTGAGGGGCCTGCAGAGCCCGAAGCCACCATTGGAAGCAAAGAAATTACCGGTGCTCCTTCGGACGTACTCATCGCTGCCAGCCGCGATAAAACAACCAGCCTGATCGTAATGGGCGGCGTCGGCTCGGGTGTGGTCAGTACCGTTACACCGTTTTTCGGCAGTGTTGCTAAAACCGTAGCAAAAGGTGCCGAGTGTCCGGTATTACTGGTCCCTAAAGACTATAAAGAACCAAGCCTGAAGCGCGCCTCTATTGCCTTCGATGAAGCAAACGGACTGCGCGAAACCAGTAAAGGTTTCGACTTCCTCCGGATTCCCCTGAAGCCAGCCATGCGCTTTGTGCACGTCCGTGACATGAGCGAAAAAACCGAAGCCCGCAAGGAAATCGGTTTGATGGAAAAAATCCTGAATACCGGATTCCCCGGCTACCCCGTTGAACTGGACCTTCTGGACCCCGGCGTAACTGCGCTGCAGTTACTGGAATACACGAACGAGCAAGGCGTTGACCTGCTGGTAATGGGCCACCGCAAACGGAGCTTTTTCAAACGCTTATTCACCCACTCTCAGACGGCTCAGGTCGTGGATTACACCGGCGTCCCCCTACTGGTAATTCCGATTCAGGATTACGCGTAACACCAGCAACCACCTCTTGATCATCACCGTAAATTCAGAATTAATGGTATTCTCTATTGCTCCTAAAGTCATTCTGGTTATCATCTTTTCACTGACCAGCGCAAGTTGTTCTGAGGATCAGCTAGCGGAATTGGGAACGCTCGAACGAAACCTTCTTCTGACCTGGATTGCGCTGGAGCGGAACGACGAAGATCGGGTGGCAGCGTACAACGAAGATGCTCAGAAAGCCTGGACCGCTATCCGGGGTCAATACCGCGACGCCCACCTGAGCAAGCCACTTCTGCAATCGGCCGGGAGAGTTGATCTCTGGATGCTTAACCTCCGCAACGCCGTCGAATACAAGCAGCCCGGGCGTGCACTGATGGCGGTGAACCTTATGCAAAACGAACTGACGGTCCTCCGGCCTCAACTCGGGCTGAACCACCCGGCTGATCAACTGTACGAATTCTATCATCAGTGGCAGGACATCGTCGAGGCCAGTAACGATCCGATGCTGTGCCTGCTGGAGTGGAACGAATTTGAGCACGAGTTTGCCGCAGCCAATGCAACCTGGCGTACCTACCTCAAATCCCGGCCACGGTTTATGGACAATACTTTCCCGGGGCTCGGCAAAAGCGCAAGTCAGTCTGAGTCCTCCGCCGTTGCGCTGACCCAGGGCCTTGATGCCTTCGCCTCCCTCCTGAAAGAAGGCAACCACACGCTGGTTGCTGCGCCCAGCCGGGCAATCAACGAAATGTTTTTCGACTACCTCGCGGTAATCACAGACTATCAATCTGCTCAAAAAGCAATCTGAGTTCTTTAATCCGATAAATCCTCAATGATGTCATCAATTCTAGTTCCTGTAGACTTCAGCCTGCCGTGCCACAATGCATACCGCTTTGGGTTGCACCTTGCCGAAGAATTTAAGTTAAACGTTGTGCTGGCTCACTACTCTTCGGGAGCTATAGACCCCGGGCAGCCACTGGTGTTTGCGGGTGACGGCAGCCTTCATGGCTCCAACGTAAAGCGACTGGAAAATTTTGCCAGTTCCAACGCCGACGGTATCGATTACCCGCTGCTCGAACCGCCTCAGGGCGTAGAAGTGACGTACGAGGCCGAGGTGGTGTTTTCCGTATCTGCATCTATCATTGCGCGGGCGTCCAAAGAAGACATCAGCATGGTGGTCATGGCTCCCCGCAGCACCCGTAAGCTTCTGGGTAAATGGTTAGGAAGTACCTCCACTACCGTCAGCGAAGCCTGCCCCTGTCCGGTGTGTTTGGTTCCCGAAGATGCACAATTCAGCCCCTGGAAGAAAGTCGTCGTGGCAAATAACAGCGTAACGGCCGAGGCGTATCCTCTTTGGCAGATCGAGGATATCGCGCGGAAGTACAGCTCTTACGTGCACTTTGTCCACGTGCAGTGGCCTCGTCAGTATGGTCCGCTCAAGTTTACGCCCTGGCGGCTCATGGAAAAACTAGTCGACGAAACGCCCGCCGACTATCCCTTCGATGTAGTTACCGTCGATAACGAGGACGTTACCGCAGGACTGATGGAATACGCCGATAAAATCGACTCAGACCTGATTGTCATCGTGAACAGCCTCCGCAACCGGTGGCGCTCGTTGATCCACGCGTCCCTTACGCAGGATCTTGCCCTCCGCTCTAAACGTCCCGTTCTCGTGCTTCACGCCGAGGACACAACGGTTAGTGAAGAAATCCTCCAGACCGAAACGGAAAACATCAACTGATATGCGTACCCTGAAGATTGTGCCGGCTGCGCTACTGCTGCTAATCGCCTTGATTGCTCACTCCTGTACGGAGGACGAATTGATCAAGAGCAGGTATGCCGAATCCAACTACGTAAACCTGCTCTATGCCCTGAGCCAGCAGGATACCACAGAAGCGCAAAGCGCTTCCTCGGTTCTCGGCCGGACAATTTCTTCGATGCAACTGCGGTGGTACCGCCCGATGGAGGATGAGGAATCTGATAATATGTACTACCATCTGGCAAAAGCAGAACGGGCTTATTACGAGAGCCGAACTTCCGTGGCGGAAGGAAACCTCGAGCTGGCCTCCGTGCAGCTGGACCGGGCTGTATACGAGCTATCTGCAGCAGATCCTGTGGCCTTCAATGAATTGTACGTTGGCAGCATCTATGATTTCATTGCAACCTGGATGGAAGTAAGCCGGGCGGTTCAGGACCAGGAATTGTGCAGCATGGCCTGGGGAGAGTTCAGTCGGTACGGCAAAGATGCCCGCCATGCATGGCAACAGGTGAAATGGAGAAAACCATCGGAACAACTTTATGCCTTCACTCCCGATCAACTGGCAGAATTCCGGTTTTCCCACGCAGAGATTGATGCATCCGTAGACAACTTCATAGAAGTGATCAAATCTGGAGATCAATGTGCTGCTCAGGTAGCCGCAAAAGACGTAGATGCTGCGATGTGGGCACTGCTGTCGTTGTTCGGTACCAAACCGACATCTGAATTGTAAGAACTGAAAGTAGCGTGTCAAGCTCCTTCCTGATTGTGTATATGATTTGTTAGCCCCGGCTGTTGAGCCGGGGCGTTTTTATTTAAGGAGTTTCCGGCGCGAACGCAGGTGCACAGAGGGTTGAAATACAACGTTCATCCACGATGAGAGAGCTGAGTGACCCGTGCATATCTGGTTTGTTCCCTCTGCCCCCCCCCCGATCAACTATTCCTCTATGATGGTCGTTCCTGACGAAACGGGATACCACTCCCCTCACCTTTTTTAACTGCAACCTGGCAAATGGACGGATTGAAATCCCTGATTACCGGTAAGTACAGCCTGTGGATATTACTGGCCATACCCGGAGCATTACTCACCAACAATTACCTCAGCGGCGGTATCACCTACGATATGATTATGCATATCACCGGCGAGCTTGCGGCTCGTTTTCTTATCATCAGCCTCATTGCAACTCCGATTGTCCTGATGTTCCCCAAAGGTAGAGTATCCCGGTGGCTGATCCGAAACCGGAGGTTCTTCGGAGTGGCGGCCTTCGCTTATACCTTGCTGCATACGATCTTCTATGCCCTCGAGTATCCGCTCGGGCACTTGGTGGACGAGTTTGCTGACATTGCTATTCTTACTGGTTGGGTGTCGTTCTTCATCTTCATACCGCTGGCGATCACGAGTACCGATGCTGCGATAAGGCAAATGGGCCCCGCCTGGAAGAAGCTTCAACGCTGGGTGTATCTGGCGGCCGTACTGGCTTTCGTCCACTGGGCGCTGCTTGGCCTGCAGGGGCCGGAAGCGAGCATGGGGGGTGCGCTTGCCCATTTCACTCCGGTGATGTTGCTTCAGCTTTACCGGGTCTGGAAACAGCAGAAGTTGAACCGGGCAAAGGTCTGAGATCAGGCTCGATGAGCTTATTTTGCACCTGCGTCCGCGCCTCCGCTACTCTACCCTTATGCTGACTTAGCCAGAAACGACGTGGGATTCACGCCAAGTCTTTGCTTAAATACCCGGGTGAAGTAGCTGGCGCTGTTGAATCCGCACCGTACAGCCACCTCCTGAACACTGCAATTCCCCCTGCGGAGAAGGCTTACGCCAAGTTTAATCCTTTCGCTGTTCACGAACTCCACCGGGGTGACGCCCATTTCGTTCTTGAAGGCATTGTGAAACCCGGAAGCACTCATGCAGGCGAGCCGGCTCAAGCGCTCGACCGTCAGGTGATCGTCTAAATGGTTGAGGATATAAGAAACTGCGGCTGTGATGGGGTTGCTCTCGCGGTGCTTCCCGGGGTCGGCAACGTGCAGGCTACGCGACTCCGCCTCCAGAAGTCGGATCAGCAGCTCCCGGAGAGACATGCTCACAAAAATATCCTTGGCTGCATGGTCCTCGGCGCAAAGAAACACAAGGCGCTGGATGAGGTGGGTTATTCCCGGATCATTGGCGAAGTGAAAATTGGTTTCTTCCCGCTGCCAGTGCCAGCCACAGGTGCGTGGTCTGCGTTCGTTCATTTCGTCCGTTACCCGCTGAATTTCAGAGGGGTCAATTTCCAGGGCCAGGCACTTCGTTGGTCTTCCCGCTTTCGCATCAGGGAAATCGATGACCATCAGTTCTTCGGTTGGTAGCATTACCGACTCCCCCGGTAAAAAGTTGAACCCCGGTTTTTTACCGAGGTGCATCACCTTGCGCCCCTCGATCATGCTGGCCAGGACCGGGTTGTCGAACCGAAGATTCACGGCCGATGCCCGCTCATGGGTCTCAAACAAATTGAGTGCCACTGATTCTAACGTGAAAGTGGTTCGGTTCTCTACCAGGGTATGCAGGGGTTTGGTTGGAAGTGAGTTTACATTAAGGCTAAGCATGATACGTCATTTAAAAATGATAGCTAAATATATGAACTTATTGCCTTATAAAAATAGGCAAATGACTGGATGGGCAAAAGAAATAGAGGATAGTGCAGATAGATAACAGAATCGTGCAAGGCACTGGACCTATACTCCCCTAATTTCGACCTATTATTTAAGAGCAAGTGCTTTTGAGGCTTGCTCGATTACTTAAAATAGTCGATACATGAGTACTACAGCAACGACTGCCGCACCGACTTTAGCTCGTCCGCAGTTCAAAAATCAATACGAAAACTACATCGGAGGTAAGTGGACTCCGCCCACCAAGGGAGAGTACTTCGAAAACGTCTCGCCGGTAGACGGAAAATCCTTCACCAGTATTCCGCGGTCTTCCAAGGAGGACGTTGACAAGGCAGTTGCCGCGGCCTGGGAGGCCGCAGGTCACTGGAACAACACCTCGGCAACGGAGCGCAGTAATATGCTCCTCAAAATTGCGAACGTCATCGAGGAGAACCTGGAGGTTTTGGCCCGTGCCGAAACCTGGGACAACGGAAAATCGATCCGCGAAACCCTCGCTGCCGACCTTCCCCTGGCCATCGATCATTTCCGCTACTTCGCCGGCGTGATTCGTGCCGAAGAAGGAGGCGTATCCGAACTCAACAGCAACACTGTTTCCATGAATGTATGGGAGCCACTGGGCGTTGTCGGTCAAATCATTCCCTGGAACTTTCCCATCCTGATGGCCGCCTGGAAGATCGCTCCGGCACTAGCTGCAGGCAACTGCATCGTTCTGAAGCCAGCCGAGCAAACCCCGGTAAGTATTCTCGTGCTGATGGAGATGATTGAGAACATACTTCCCGCAGGCGTACTCAACATCGTAAACGGATTCGGTATCGAAGCGGGCAAACCGCTTGCCAGCCACCCCGACATCTGCAAAGTGGCTTTCACCGGTGAAACCACCACCGGTCAGCTTATCATGCAGTATGCCAGCAAAAACATCATCCCCGTTACGCTGGAGTTGGGCGGTAAAAGCCCCAACATCTTCATGAAAAGCGTTATGGACGCCGACGACGAGTTCTTCGACAAATGCCTCGAAGGAGCAGCCATGTTTGCCCTCAACCAGGGCGAAGTCTGTACCTGCCCCAGTCGGATTCTTGTCGACGAATCCATCTACGACGAGTTCGTCGAACGCTTCATCAAACGCGTGGAAGCCATCAAAATGGGCCATCCGCTCGATCCCGCTACCATGATGGGCGCCCAGGCCAGCAGTGATCAGTACGAGAAGATCCTGAAGTACATCGAGATCGGAAAAGAAGAAGGCTGTGAAGTCCTTACCGGAGGAGAAGCAGCTTACGTTGATGAACTTGCCGGTGGTTATTACATCAAACCAACCGTGCTAAAAGGAAACAACAAGATGCGCGTCTTCCAGGAAGAGATTTTTGGCCCTGTGGTGTGTATCACCACCTTTAAGGACGAAGCCGAAGCCATCGAAATCGCCAACGACACGCTCTACGGCTTGGGTGCGGGCCTTTGGACCCGCGACATGCACGAAGCTTACGGTGTCGCCCGTAAAGTACAAGCAGGCCGGGTTTGGGTAAACTGTTACCACGACTACCCTGCTCACGCTCCCTTCGGTGGCTACAAGAAGTCAGGCATCGGTCGCGAAAACCATAAGATGATGCTCGACCACTACCGCCAGACGAAGAACATGCTCATCAGCTACAGCAAAGACAAGCTCGGTTTCTTTTAGGCCAGGGGAAGAGTACAGAATACCTGTTCCATAGCATTTTACCCAGCCGGTCAGTACGCATTTTAGTACTGACCGGCTATTAGCTTTATGGGTCTTCTAAACCAGGAAATACTTTCTAATTTAAATAACCGATCATGCCTAAAGTAGATATCACCGACGCGGCCCGTGCCGTAATCGACCGGCTCCGCGAGGAGCACGGAGCCTTAATCTTTCACCAAAGCGGAGGTTGCTGCGACGGATCCTCGCCAATGTGCTTCCCTGATGGGGAATTTTTCATCGACGACAACGACCAACTCCTCGGGGAAGTCCACGGATGCCCCTACTACATGTCGAAGTTCCAATACGAATATTGGCAGCATACTCATCTTACGCTGGACGTGACGGAGGGAAGAGGCTCCAGTTTCTCTGCAGAAATTCCGCTTGGCCTCCGGTTCGTAATTGACTCACGGTTGCTTACTGAAGCCGATAACGAGGTCAGCGCCGAGCCGCAGGCCGATTAGTGACGCTTCTGCCCTGAAAACTCCATCGCTTCGCCTTTGCCGAAGCCGTAGCTCAATCCCAGGGTAACGAATCTTCCCCGCTGGCTGTAGTCGTATACGTAGAAGGTAGGTTGGTTGGCAATGCTCTCCCGAATTCTGGAAGCAAAAAGATCGCGAACACTCATATTGAGGACCATTTTACCCTTCAGTACTTTCTTGCGTATTCCGAGGTCGGCAAAAGTATAACCAGTCACCCTGCCCTGTACGGTCTCATAACCTGACCGGAGGTTGCCGGCCAGTTCAAGGTCGATGTCCATTGGTAGTTCGAATTTCGATACCAGACGTCCGTTCAGCTGATCGGCCGTAAAGTCGTAGCTGACACCGTCGAGTTCCGCCGTACGGTCGAAGTAGTTGAAGTTGAAATCACCACTGAGCGTCATCCATTTTGCCGGCCGGAACTTGCCGTTCAACTCTACACCGTTGGAGCTGCTGGATCCGAGGTTGATGGGAGTCGTAACGTTTACGTTGTCTTCGAAGAAAGATACCCGCTCCACTACATCGGTGGTGTAGCGATGGTACACGCCCGCGTTGAGGCTTAACTGACCTACGATGAGGATGGCCGTAACTTCGTAAGAGTCGGTGTACTCCGGCTGAAGGTCGGGATTACCTGCGCGTACATTGAAATTGTCCCGGATATTGAAGAACGGATTCAGGTCCCAAAGCCGCGGCCGGAAGATGCGCCGCGAGTACCCGGCCTGAATGCTGGCAGCCTCGCTTATTTTATAAGAGCTGTGCAGCGAGGGGAAGAAATCCACGAAACTCTGATCGTTTGTCTCTCCTGTATTCACCAGTAGCGTGTTGAGTTCAGTTTGCTCTACCCGCAAGCCGGCTTTCACGCCCCAGCGTACACCTTCGTAGGCGGTGGTTGCGTAGGCACCCAATACGCCCTGATCGTATTCGAACCGGTTGGTAAGATCCGCGTCTGGCACAAATTCAGTACCAACGAGGTTGCTCGTTTCAAAGTCATTACCCACATCGCTGTACACGTATTGCAATCCGGTTTCAATCGTGACCATTTCGTTTACCGGCCGGGTGTAATCGGCTTTGAAGGTGTAGTTTGTTTCGCCGAAGTCTGTACTCGTGCGCTGATCCCCGAAACGGGCTGTTCCTTCGCTGGTGTTGGTTGTGAACTCCGAAGATTGGTCTTTGACGAAAGAGCGGCCCAGCGCGCTGATGATGAGGGCATGGTCTTTATCCGCAGCGTCGAACTGCCGTTTATAGTTCAGTTCGTACTGCCATTTTGGGTTCACCGCTTCGGTGCTTTCCGTCCGGCGCCAGGCATCGGTCAGGTTTCCTGCGTTGTCCAGAACCATGAAATCCGTGTCTGCATTTTCTTCCTCTATTTCGTAGGCGAAGTTGCCGGAGAGGGTGAGCACGTTGAGGTCATTAATGTGGTAGTCGGTACCGAGGATGAGGTTATAGAAATTTTCGTTCTTGTCCGATTCTCCCGAGCTGTTTACGGTAGTGCCCGAAGTAAGATCGCGATTGATGCCCTCGTATTCTTCGGGGAAAGTCCGGTAGCCTACGCCCAACTGACTGAACAGGTTGAACTTTGTCGTTCTCCGGTTAAGGCTCAATCCTAAACTATGATTGTTGGGGATGCCCGTGTTCAGGGTAACTGATCCATTGGTTCCTTTACGCTCGTCCTTTTTCATCACGATGTTGATGATTCCTGCGGTTCCTTCTGCTTCGTACTTCGCCGAAGGGTTAGTGATGACTTCTACACTTTCGATCATATCGGCGGTTATCGTCCCCAGGGCGTTACCTCCGTCGTTGGCCAGCACTGATGGCTTACCATCTATGAGTATTTGCACCCCTCCAGAGCCCCGAAGGTTGATCTGCCCTTCAATCGTTACGGTTACTGATGGAACATTATTGAGCACTTCAAGGGCGCTCGCACCGGCGCTGCTGAGATCTTTACCGACGTTGAACACCCGCTTGTCCAGCTTAAATTCCGTTGTCGAGCGCTCACTGGTAACGATAACTTCGTCCAGCGTTTCGCCGTCGGGCCGCATAACGATGTTGTTCAGGTCGGTTCCTTCAATATCTTCGATCAGTACGGGCGCAAAGCCGAGGAAACTTATTTCCAGTTGTACATCGGGACGCGGAGCGGCTAGTTTGAACCGTCCGTCGGTATCGGTCGTCGTCCCTGTGATCATGTTTCCTCCATCGGGTTCAATTACCTTCACGGTCGCAAACTCGACGGGTTGGCCGCTTCCTTCCACTACCCTTCCGGTCAGTTCGATGGTTTGGGCGCTAACGCAGGTGCAAAGCAGGCTTAAAAAGCAAAGTAGTAAAGCGTTTCTCATATGTATGATCTTTTAAGTTCAGGTACGATAAAGGTTAAGGGACGAAGAAGAGAGGCGGGTGCAATCCATATTGTCGCGATCGCTCCTCCCCAGCGTAGCGGTGTGGGGAGGCTGGGACGGGGTTGAGCGACAATATGGTTTGCGCCCAGAGAGGCAACACAAGTAACTCTCAATGCGAAGCAGAGCCTGCAAGTAATTTATAAAAACCTGGCGGGCTGGGTAGGGTTGTTCTTCCGGAAGGGCAAATATCGAATATCTAACTGTACGGGGCACTAGTATTCGACCATACGGGGCTGGCTTTCGATAGCTCAGGATATCTATCGACTATTCAGCTTTTTGGGTGGGCTACACCTCCCGGTACTGAGGTAAGTCCGGTTTCGTTGTTCTGGTTTGGGTAATATCCACAAAGGCTCAAACCGGACTTTCTGCACCCATGTGCCCTGCATGCTGGAAGGCTAAAAAAGATGAAAAAAAATGGATCATTAAGTGTGACGCAATTAGTGTTTCCGACTCTTTTGTAGGAGACCAGCGGAAAACGCCTGGCTTGCACCATTTACCAACCAAAACAACAAAACAAGAACTAAAATGCCCGTAAAAACTAAAGCCGAGAAAGTCGCTATGGCTAAAAAAAATGCCGAAGCAGAGAAAGCTAAAAAGAAAGCACTCCGCGAAGGAAAAGCTAAAGCTTCAATTCCTGCCGGTATTAAAGGCAAAAAGGGCCCGTCTCTGATCAACCAGAGCAAAGCCAAAAAGAAGTAAAGTCCGCAAAGACTTTCCTTAGTTCAGCCCCATCCTCCGCATCCCGGAGGATGGGGCTTTTTTTTCCGGGCCGTTCAACTTTCTCTTATCAGCAATCATTCTTCCTGAAAAAATCATGGCAGAATTCTGGGAAACACATTTCAAAGCGAAGCAAGAGATGTGGGGACAGCAACCCGCTGATTCTGCACGCGCTACCGCCAGGGAGTTCGAAGCGAAAGGGCTGACCAATATCCTGATTCCCGGGTTCGGTTATGGCCGGAACGCTAAACCTTTCCTAGAATATGGCTGCCGTGTCACCGGAATCGAAATATCCCAGACGGCCATCAATATCGCAACGCAGCACTTTGGTGAGCAGATGACCATACACCACGGCAGCGTTACCGATATGCCCTTTGATGAGGTACTGTACGATGGCGTCTTCTGCTATGCACTAATTCACCTGCTCGACGAAGAAGAGCGTGCCAAACTGATCCGGGATTGCCATTCCCAGCTTAAGCCAGGTGGCTACATGGTATTTGTCGCTATTTCCACGAAGACTAAAACCTTTGGTGAAGGGATAAACATCGGCAAAAACAGGTTTGAGACCAGACACGGCGTCAAACTGTTTTACTACGATCAAGCATCCATCACCGCAGAATTCGGAGCCTGCGGTCTGGTAGAAGCCACCGAAATCAATGATCCGGCCAAGCCAACAGACGGCAACAAATCTCAAATATTCTGGAAAATCACTTGTGTGAAGAAGTAACTCCTACCCTACCAGTGCAGGGTTAGCCCCAGGAATCCGCTTCGTCCGAAGTCAATCAACTGCCCTGCTTCCCCACCGGAGTGTGCACCTGCGGCCGCGCCACTTGATACGTGCACGCGCTCCCGGTCGAGTATGTTCTTGACACCAGCAGTCACTGAAACCCGGTCTTTCCAGAATTGCTTATTTGCCGTAAAGTGCAACAGGTGATAATCGCCTACGAATCCACGTACCAAATGGCCGTCGGCATCCGCCTGATAGCGGTCCTGACGGCCAACATACCGGTGATCCAACCGTGCACTGAAGCCGGCCCTCGGCAGGCGGTAGATCAACTGGTTGCTTACTTCTCCGAGCGTCAGGAAGTCAGGTGCATCGTTTTCAGCGTTGGCCAGGGAGTTGAACAGGCGGGTGAGGGCACCTCCGGAGGTGATGCTCCAGTGCTCGTTCGGACTGTAGTTGAGTTGCAAGGTACCTCCGTAGGTTTTGTATTCATCCAGGTTGACATAGCTGAATATTCCATCGTCTACGTCAGCCAGCGTAATCCGGTTTTTAATTGAATTGTAGAAAAGTTCCCCCGTGACAGTAAGCGGCTTTCTGGAGTTACCGGTCCACTCTCCGCTAAGCCGGAAATTCTGACTACGCTCTGCGGTCAGGTTCTGACTTCCGATGATGTAGTGGTTCACGTCCACGAAATTGAAAAACAGCTCCTGAATTCCCGGAGCGCGAAACCCGGCCGCATAGCCAAGGCGCCAGCGCCAGGCCCTGGAAGGCTTCCACAACAGATGTACCGCAGGAACCACCGGGTGCCCGTAACGGCTGTTGTGCCCCAAACGGGTTGTCGCTTCTGCTGTCCAGTTCGAATGAAAGCGGTAGCGCAGACCGAGCCAGGCGGCCAGGTTGGTAATTGCGGGCGTCAGGCTTTGGGAGGCGGTATCGAGAATCCGGCCTCCGGATCCTGTCTCTCTTCGGTATTCGAGGCCGAGCTGACCGCTTAATTTCCGGCCTTCGGCGTCGCTGGTAGCCAAGCTGAATCTAACCATCTGCCCCGTGTAGGCAGTAGTGTCTTGCCCGCCGGCCACCAGACTGGTGGTGTCCGGTTCAAGGTCACGGCGCTCGGTACGCTTTAAACGCTCGAAGGTGTTCCAGCCCGCTGTCAGTTCGCTGTGCAGCATCGGGGAGAACTGGTACTTTGCCGACAACGAATGATCCATCCGTGTGGTGGTGTACAGCTGATCGGAGACATAAGGGAGGTATTGCGGCCGGCGGACTTCGCCGTACAGTGTGAGGGTTTCCTCAAAAGCCCGGTAGCCGTAATGGACCTGGAGGGAATCGGAAGGGCGGTACCTCAGATTGAGATCGTACCCCAATTGCTCTTTCGGGTTCCAGGGGATAACCCCGGCGCGCAGGCTGTCTACCGATCCGAAGCGCGCCTGGTAGCGGTCGATCCCACCGTCTACCTGAAAATCTCCTAACTGACGGCCGAGGCGGACGTACTGCCGGTCGAGATCTACCGTTTCGTATTGTCCTCCCGCTTCGAATTTCCATGCTGCATCTTGCTCCGTTGCGGTGATGAGGTTCACCACCCCTCCCGCAGCATCGCTGCCGTAGCGGGCCGAGAGTGCGCCGGCTACCACTTCCACCCGGGCAAAGCGGGCCAGGTTGAGCTGGCTGAGGTCTATCTCTCCGCCCAAACGACCGATCACGGGTACACCATCGATCATTACCTGAATGTTCTGCCCGCCCAACCCCTGTATGGAAAGCCCCGTGCCCAGGATCGGGTCTGGGCTCACACTCATAGTGAGTTGCCGTTGCAGCAATTCCGATAAATCATTGATGCCCTGAGCCCGCCATTCCCGTTGGGTAAGTACGGTGACTCTGTGAACCGCATTGCGGGTTTCGGTCGGTGCATATTGCGCCGTTACCACCACATCGTCCAGGTCTACGGACAGGATGAGTGAGTCCGCCTGCCCGAAAACGGGTACAGCGATCAGAGCAAAAAAAAGCGAAGAGATGAATTTATTCATAGCAAGATTCCTTACTGCTGTGAGACGGGGTCCTGAGCCGCCAGTATCAGCAGCCCTTTCTGAAGAATACTATTGAGTCGCTCCAGGTCTGCAGCAGAGAGAATGATCCCAAAACCTACATAGGGAGTATCCAGAAAGATGTCTCGCCTCATCCGTTCGGTACGCTGTGCGTACCTGTGGTAGTAACGATTTATCAGATCGGCGAAGCATTCCAGATCGTGTTGATTCTGGCTCAGGGCGAACGTTCCGTAGCTGATCTGGAAGCCAGAACAATTAGGACAATAAACCAGGTAGCCGTATTTATCCTGGTGCAGGACGGTGGGTTGGTGGATGTGATCAGACATAGTGCTTACTTTGTAGAGGCCATCAGGGAACTGGTGGCCAGTTCTTCGAGGATGTCGGTCCAGCTTTCCAGCTCGGGGGTACCGGGTTTCCGCGCTCCGAAGAAATAAGTGATCATCTCGCCTTCTTCCGTGAAGAGTTCCAGGCTGGTGACGATGCCATCGGTCGTTGGTTTACGAACCACAAAAGCGGTTGAGATGGCACTGGTATCGAGATGGAGATTGAACTTAGGATCGAGGATATTGAACCAGTCGCCCATCCACTTCAGGTTTTTCACCGGTCCGCTGTGTATTTGGACACAACCGGAGCTGTGAACGAAGCACATAATGGGAACTTCCCTTTCGGCGGCTGTGTTGAGTACGAACTCTACGGAGAGCTTGTCTACCGGAGTAACGAGTCCTTCGGGAGCCAGGCGTAACGCCTGGGTGCGGGTAAGGCCGAATTTGCGGAGCATCCCAAAGAACTGATGCGTATCCTTCAGGTCGAGCCATGCTTGCTGGAAAGCCTTTATGTCGATTTCTTCGTCCGGTTTTTCGGCTTTTGCTGCGGGTCGGGTGCGGTCTTCAATCACGATTGGTTCCTGGTCGGTCCGGAATTTCTCGACGATGGACGCCCAGCCGGCCAGATCACTTTCCGGCGTAGCGTAGATTTTATGGACCGCTTCGCCGTATGCGTTATAAAACTGCAGGCCATGCAGGTCGCCGGCTTTGCCGCGGCGCATTATAACGGCTAAAGCGTACACCCACTCGTTCATAAACAGGCGCAGATCGATGTCAGGGTTTACCGCCACGCCCATATTATGACCGCCGGGGTAAAAGGTGAGGTTGTCGTATACGCCTTTCCGTTCGTGAACGACATTATCGTTGCGGGTAAGGGCCATTACGTAGCCCATTTTCTTTACTTCCTGTAGTAGTTCTTTAAAATCACCGCCGAGGCGGATGACATCTTTGCCGATCCCAAGACTGATCAGTTCAGCCTCGCTTATTCCGAGGCGGGTAGCCTGGTCACGGGCACGAAGCCGGGGTTCTTCGGTACGTAATTTTTCAAGGCGCGAGCGCAGGAGCGATGTTTGGTTTTCCATAAGGCAAAGTTGTGATTAGCGGACAGTTGAAACAGGGGTGAGGCTGTATCAGGCAGTCTACGTTAAAGGTTTCTTGGATGATGGTTTTGGTTAATACTTTGGTCGTGGGCCCTGCTGCGACGGTCTCCCCGTTCCGGAGGAACAGGAGATCATCGGCGAAGCGGGCCGCAAGGTTGAGGTCATGTAATACCGCCAGGACACCCAGCCCGCGTTCCCGGGCGAGGCGGGTTGCGAGATCGACGAAGCGGTATTGTTGCTCGAGGTCGAGCGCCGCGGTGGGTTCATCGAGCAGCAGGTAACGGTTGTTCTTGTGGTCGGGGTTTTCTACGTCGAGTTGCAACAGGCACTTGGCCAGCAAAACGCGCTTTTGCTCTCCTCCCGAAAGAGTCGGGAAAGAACGATTCTTCAACCTGGTGATGTCGAGCAGTTCCAGGTATTGAGCTACGGCGCTTTTACGCTGCCGCGCTGTCATTTGGTGGTAACGGGCATAGCAGCCCAGTTCTACAACCTCGGCAACGGGTAAAGGAAAGCCCAGTTGTACCGATTGGGCAAGTACAGCCCTCCGCCCCGCCAACTCTGCCGAAGGGATGTCTTGCATTGCCTTTCCATCAACCGACACGGCACCTGCGGCCCCGCCCTGAGTAACCTGGCCCGCCATGATTTGCAGCAACGTCGATTTTCCTGCTCCGTTCTTGCCCATCACTACGGTGACCCTGCCCGGCGTAACCGTACAGTCGATATCGCGCAGAATGTTTCTGCCGTTCAGTTTCAGTCCCACTTTCTCCGCACGCATCATAGCCAACTTATTTTGCGGCGCTCACGCAGGAGCAACCAGAGAAAGAACGGGGCGCCAACGAGGGCCGTCAGGATGCCAATTGGCAATTCAGCCGGCGCTAATATGCTGCGCGACAGTGTATCGGCCATCAGCAGAAAGCTGGCGCCCAACAGCCCCGAATACAATAGTAAGCGTCGGTAGTCGGTCCCCATCCACAAACGCAATACGTGAGGGATGACGAGCCCAACAAAACCAATAAGGCCGGTCAGCGATATGCACACCCCCACAATAAGGGCCGTCCATACGATTACTCTTTTCTTGACCCGTTCCACCGAGAAACCGAGTTGAGCCGCTTCGCGCTCGCCGAGCAGGAAAGCATTAAGCGCCAGGGCATCCCGGCCAAGAAAATATCCTCCGGTGATGACGATCGGTGCCGCTATGGCTACTTGTGTCCAATTGGCACCGCTCAGGCTGCCGAGCGACCAAAAGGTGATGTCGCGCAGTTGTTCCTCATCGGATTGATAGATCAGTAAACCGGTAATTGCTCCGGTTAGAGCAGCTATCGCAATTCCCGCCAGAAGCATGGTCGCAACATTCAGCTGCCCTCGCCCCGCCGCAAGCCGGTAAACAATTCCCGTCGTCAGCAGAGCACCGATGAAGGAGGCAAGGCTCACACCCAGTTGTTGCACCCAAAGCGGAAACGCAGCCAGCAAATGAACGCTGAAGACCAACATCCCCACCGCAAACAGCATCGCTCCGCTGGTTACCCCGATCAACGTTGGCTCCGCCAACGGATTCCGGAACAATCCCTGAGTCGCCGCTCCGGTCATCGCTAGGGCTGAACCAACAACGACGGCCATGAGCAGGCGGGGCAGGCGGACCTGCCAGACCAGAAACTGCTCGAGCTCCTCGGCCCTGCCGGTCAGGGCAAGCCACAAATCAGCTACGCTCAGGTCGTAAGCGCCCGTCACGATGCCCGCCGCCAAAGAGACGGCGAGTAAAGAGAACAGAATGATGAGGATGATGAAGCGGGAATGCACGGTTGTTATTTAGTTACGGAGACGTGAATTTGTTGGGCCAGTTCGTTAGCTGCCTTTGCTGCGCGCGGACCGAATCCCAACAGGTAATGGCCGTCCATTGCAATAATGTGGTCATTGCGGAAAGCCGGGGTCTGACTGATGCCGGGAATGTTGGCAAGGCCGTCTTTGCCATCGAGGCTCGCTAATCCGGACGAGAACATGAGGATTGCGTCGGGTGCGGCTTCCACCAGAGCTTCCGGTGTCAGTGGTTTGAAGTCGCTGAACGACTGGATGGCGTTTTCGCCACCCGCCAGTACGATCATCGCAGCAGCTTCAGTATCGGTTCCGGCTACCATCAGTTGCTTTGCGCCCCGGGCGTAAATGAAGAGCACCCGTGGGGTGATCTCTGTGCCTTCCAGCGTGGTTTCCAGTACTTGCTTGTCGGAACCGATCGACGCGGCGTACGCATCGATTTTATCCGTCTCAATCGGTAAATGATCGGCCAGGGTCTTAGCCGCAACGACGGCATTGTCCAGCGTAGCGTTCATTTTTACGGGCACTACTTTCACTCCGGCTTCCGCCAGGGTTTTAAGTGCAGGCTTATCCTTTGCTTCATCGGCAACAAAAACAACGGTAGGACGGAGCGCAAGCATTCCTTCTACGTTGAGCTGGCTGACGTGTCCCAGTTTAGGTACTTCGTTGGCGGCTGCGGGGTAACTGCTGGTTACATCCACGCCAACGAGTTGATCGCCGTAGCCAAGATCGTAAAGCAATTCGGTTAGGGTCCCATTGAGGGAAACGATTCGCTGCTCTTCGGCACCTGTGGTTTCGGCTTCGGGGTGGCCTTCACTGCTCGGTCCGCAGGCGGTAAGCCCAAGGAGGAGGAGCAGAAATACGGGGAAATACTTCATGGTTATTGTTTGATCAGGTGATGCGTAAGCACGCCGATGCTTCCCTGTACCCGCACGAAATAGTTGCCGGCAGGCAGGTTGTTAAGCGGGATATTGATCTGATTGAGGCCAACATTCAGGGCGCGGACGCGGGATGCATAGAGGGTTCTTCCGGTTGGGTCGATCACTTCCAGGCTGAGGTCTTCGGCAGCATTCGCTACTTCAATTTCGAGGGTAGTTTCCTGCGGAGCGGGGTTCGGGAACAAGCGGCTATTGTTTACGCCGGATGGCAGACTTGTAGTTGCTGTAGCGTTTTCAGCGTTCACACCGAAAGTGGACACACCGGTCGAACTTCCCTCAAAATCGATGAATTGAAGGCGGTAGAGGCTATCGGGAGTCTGTACGAAGTACACCAGATCCTCCGGGATTGCCCACTGGAAAGTTCCCAGGTCAAAACTTTTCCATTCGTATCCGATGGTTGTCAGGGTGTCAGAGTAAGCTTCCTCATCAGTAGGAGCGGCAACCGTTGCGGGGTCTACTCCCGAGAGTTTAGCCACGCTTACACCTTCGTTGTGGAGCACGCCGGTAACGTTGTAGTCAAGGATGCCACCTTCGCCGTCGGCCAGCGGAGTTACGTAGCGGGTAAAAAGCAAATCCCAGTTTTCCGGTTCCAGGTCAACTAATCCGTCTTCGAAGGAGAAATACGCCAGTGTTTTACCGGCAAACTGAGCTTTATCGACCATGACTGTATCGGTAGTGCTGCCGTCCAGCGGACCATGAATGAAGGTGTACACGCTTCCGGCTAGTGCTTCTACGAACAGCTTGTGGTAAACACCATCGCGGGTTGCGAGGAAGAATACCCGCGAGCCACTAACGATGTGAGTGGTGGGATCGTAGGTCCCCCACCCCAGGTCGAAGGGGTCGGATGGTGCTGCGGGTGCGTTAAACGCACCGTCGTCCCAACTGGATTCTCCGTTATAGAGTCGTCCGGTAATCTGGCTGGTATCGGCCGTAGTGAAATCTGTAGCCGAACTGGCGTATAATTCAACGGCCCGCTGGGGCTCGGCCTGGGAAGAGGAAACACCTTCGTTGACCAGAATGCCAAGTGAGCGGCTGCCAACATTAAAGGCGATGTCCCACGCTGTGTGGTCTACCTGGGTAGAATTCCCCGTAGCCAGTTCGAAGTACACCGAAGTGGCGTAACCAGGTCCCTGCTCGGCCTGCATAAATTGCGCCGAAACGGCATACGGGAGCACCAGTAAAAGGAAGAGATATGTAGAAATTGACTTCATTGTTTACATTTAGTCTAAATAATAATAGCGCAAATGTAGTGCCGTAATTCCGTAGTATGCAAATCTACCGAACACTTTATTTTTAATTGGTCTAAATAAGCTACAATGGCCGACAAAGTGGCTTTTTTTGCCGTATTCGTTCGTACAAATGAGTGCGAATGAATGGTTTAGGGTGGTCTTCTGGCCACACTTCCCGGGTTGTATGGGTTGATCCTCCTCTTTTGGGGGTGTGTATCACAATGGTCCGCTACGATTTTAGGCTTCTAAAAAAGGGTAGGCCCTTAACTTGGTGATTCTCACACCTACCAAGAATGACCTACCCGACGAAAATCGAAACTCTCGCTGCCCAAATATTGCAAA
>NZ_VOXD01000054.1 GCF_008014675.1 Neolewinella aurantiaca
AGAATCACCAAGGACCTGGAACGAACGATAGAAAATTCGGCTTCATTCATTTTGATGGCCAACATTCAGATGGTTCTATCGTCAATACAGAGAAATCTTGACTCGAATTTTTAGACACGCTCTAATATATTAAAAGTATTGAGCAGCTTACTTTTTTTAAAAAAAAATTATTTATCATAAATACAAAGAAGATATTTCCAATTGCGTCCAATAGTTAAGTGTTACGTAGCCCTTTATCTAGTTACTCCTGATGTTAGGTTTTCCACACTACTACACAACTCTACATTTTTTAAACTTGGAGGCCGGACGCTCGCAGCCCCCCCCAGTCCACTCCCGACTCTATTACGGAGGACGCTGCGAGATCCTGGATCGGGTAATTAGAACCTCGTAGCGTCCGTTTCAAATGGGCGCAAATCAAATTGAATAACATCCCGTAGTGTGCAAAAGCTCCTTAACTCTCCCTGCACCCGCGTCCGCGCCCCAAAACATTAAACCGTTAGCTCCCTCACTGAGAACTAACGGTTTAAATTTCTAACGAACAGAGATACTAACTTTAGTCCCAGCTCTTATTACTGACCTTAGAGGCGTTTACCAACTGGGCGTACTCTTCGGTACTTAGCCCGTCGTAGCAGAACTGAATTGGATCTACCTGCTTACCGTCTTTGTGTACTTCGTAGTGGAGGTGGTCGCCCGTGCTACCGCCGGTGCTGCCAACGAGACCAATTTTCGCGCCGCGTTCGACCTGAGCACCGTTTTTGACCAAAATTTCGCTCATGTGGCCGTAAAGGCTCTTGAACCCGTAGCCGTGGTCGATGATGACACACTTACCGTAGTCTCCCCGGTTACCGGCCCAAACAACTTTTCCTTTGCCGGACGCCTGGATGGGCGTTCCTTTTCTGCAGTTGAAATCAATGCCGTAGTGCATCTTCGGTACACCGTGGATGGGGTGCATCCGCATACCAAATCCGGAAAGGTTTTCGATTTTGCGGTTGAATTGGTCTGAGCGGATCGGCTTAATGCTGGGCACCGACGCAATCCGGTCTTCTTTGTTGACGATCATCGTGGTGACGTCGTCAAGCGACCGACTCTGGAGATCAAGGCGGTGCTTGAGATCATCGAGGCGGGAGCGCAGGTTGGCAATTTTCTCGCCGCTGCGGGGAAGCTCCCGCAGGTCTGCGTAGGCATCGTGGCCACCGCGGCCACCGCGCCATACGTCGCGGTCGATTGGCTCCTCACGGAACATCATCCGGTAGATGGCCGAGTCACGGTCCTGAATGGACTCAAGAACATCTGCCATAGCTGTAAGTTCTTCGTTTGTATTCTCGATCTGAGACCGGAGAATGTCGTTTTCCTGGGACAACAACCGCTCGCCGGGGCTGGGGAAGTATGCATGTACCACCATCATCATCAGGATGGCCGTGAAGACCGCGGCACCACAGAAAGCAAAGCCTCTGAGAATGGTGTAACGGAGGGGCTCAATGACCCGGTCGTACTGCAGCGTCTGTTTGTTAAAGACGAATTTTTCGCGTCTCATAAAGAAGTTTCTAGACCAAAAATCACAACGGCTCTAAAACTGTATAATGTAATGTTCCTCAATTCTGTGTGCTCTCAAAGCCAGCCGTTGTCTTATTCCCATGAACTAAATGGCCAAAAACCATCGCGTCCTGTGTTGCGAATTTACTTTATTGTTCGCCGGATAATAAAGAAATGCATTAGAAAAGTTACCAACAATGAACTCAAAAAGCGAACACAGTTGAATAAAAAGACCAAAAACGAACAAGTAGAACCTATTTGATTACGTTAAAATTATTGTTTTAATTAGTTTAAATTAATTATTTAAAAACAAATAATATCATTATTGCATTTCTATGACTTATGGTTTTCCTGGTGCAGTTCTAAAAACAGGCAGGAAGGAGGATTAGCGAAACATCCCGTAGCAATCGTTATAGCGATCTGCCTTGCGCCGGCGTTGTAGCTCCTTGCTGTTGCCAAAATCGATGATCAGGCTGGCTTCCAGGGTAGAGCCAAGTCCCCCGGGTACGTTGCGTAAATCCGAGACAACGGCATCGTAGCTGAAGCCTATCTTCAGAACATCCTGCCGGAAACTGACCGCAGCGATTATACCATCTGCATTCTCAAAAGCATGGCGGTACCACCCCCCGAAGGCCACCGGCCCGTAACCGAAGTAGGCACCCATGTTCAACTGCCGCAACGAAGCCTGCGAGGTAAACAGAAAATTGGGCGTGATGTAGGCCGGGCGGCGGCGGTTACTGTAGCGCTTAACGTTGATCTGGGCACCTCCCGTCAGGGTAGTACGCATCGGTCGGCCAGAGTAAAGGTTCTGCCCTACTTCCACCAGGCTTTCGTCCGGGCGGTTCATATGCTCGAAACTGATGCCGCCGTACATATTGTAGGCAGAGAAGAGCACTCCCGCCCCAAAATCTGCCGAAGTTTTGGAAAGGGCCGCCAACTGTTCGGAGGTAATTCCATCGGCGCCGTTGATGGGGTCCAGCACATCTCCGAAGGTGAGGGAGCTGAAATCGAGCGATGTACTGAGAATGCCTGCCGACAGCCCGAGCCGGGCGTGAACATCCCGGTTGATCATAACGTCGTAGCTGTACACTACGGCCACTTCGGTGTTTTTGTAGGCTCCCTCAAGTTGCTTATCAGTCATCATTCGCAGACCGAACCCGCTTGGCGTGTTCTCGATCGGCTGGTCGTAGCTGGCAGCCATCGTTGTGTACGCGCTGGGGTACGAGGTATGCTGCGCACGGTAGTTGAAAGCAACCCTGG
Source organism: Neolewinella aurantiaca (assembly GCF_008014675.1). Classification (GTDB taxonomy): domain Bacteria; phylum Bacteroidota; class Bacteroidia; order Chitinophagales; family Saprospiraceae; genus Neolewinella; species Neolewinella aurantiaca. The sequence continues at coordinate 2,794 of NZ_VOXD01000054.1, forward strand.
GCGCAGTCCCGATACCAGCAAATGCGGGGTTGAGACGCAGCGGAGAAGCATAGAACTGCGAGAAGACAGGATCCTGAGCTGCCAGCGGAAGCAGGCAGGCCAGCAACAAGGAAAGAAGTATAATTTTTTTCATAGGGAATAAATAGTTGCAGGCTCGACGTAACGATGCTCGGGTTATTGCACCAGCCATGTGCTTCTACCGGCCTAAAGCTAGCCAAAACCCGCCAAATTTGCCAACCAGGGGGAAGTTAAAGTCCTCGCCGCGTCATCACCATGACACCTTAAAGACAAGACGTTATAATTAGTCCGGGCAGGACAACGTTTTGCCCTCAACGCTGTATCTTAAAGTTGGTTCCATACCTTATATTATGCACAAGCTTCTATTTACCCTTCTCCTTGCCATTTTTTCGCTGTTCCTGTCTGCGCAGGTACAACTTTCTGACCAGTTGCTCTGGGACGAAGCCCCCACGGTGGTGGAATGGAACGGAGCTACACAAGTTCAGTTTGCGTACACTTTTGCCGACAATGGCGCGGGCGCAGGTGCAAGCAAGGTTAGCGACCAGCCTCTTTACCTGAGAACGTTTCCTGCTCAGCCGGGCAGAACGTACACCGTAGAAGTTATCAATTCTGTTTTCGAGCCCGTAAGTGTGCCCCGCGGTGCGGCTGACTTCCCGGAAGAATTCGACTTCAGCGTAAGTGTGAGCCGCCAACCCGAAGGGTACCTCGGTAAAGTTGCGGCTCCGGCGATGATCAAAACCCCAACCGGAGTTCAGCGCCTGCTTTCTTTAGAAATCCGCCTTGTACCTGCGGCCGCGCCCAATGCCCGCCCCCGAACGGTATTTGCAACAAACTCCGTCCTTCGCGAAGGAGACTGGTACCGTTTTACCGTTGCTGAAACCGGTGTACACAAACTCACCAGGGCGTTCCTGACCGATGAGTTGGGCGTTAACCTAGACGGAGTCGACCCCCGCAACATCGCCGTATTTGGTCAGCCGTTCTCCGGTAAACTGCCCGAAACCATCAACGTAGATGCTCCGGATGACCTTACGGAGATGCCCATCATCATCCGGGGCGAAGGGGATGGAAGTTTCGATGGCGAAGACTTTATCGTTTTTCACGCCCAGGGCCCCGACCGCATCGAGTACGAGCCGAACGGCGACTACTTCGACTACGAAAAGAATGTTTACGCCACCACCAACAGCTATTTCCTCCGCGTGGGCGGAACGCAGGGCCGGCGGGTCAGTGCGCTGCCTGCCGCCTCCGGCGGCACGGAGGTGAGCAGCTATGATGCTGTCTATCATTTCGAAGAAGACAAGTTCAACATTCTGCACCAGTTGGGGGGTAACTCTCATGGCTCGGGCCAAAGCTGGTGGGGCGATCTGCTGGCCGGCGCCCGCGAAGTTGAGTACCGCAACGTGTTTCGCATCCCCGGCCTGGTTAGTGATCAGGACGCACGCATCCGGGCACGAATGGCGCTGCGTACCGATGCTACTAGCCGCTTCCTCGTTGAGGTGGGAGACCAGGTCATTACCAGCAGCATCGCAAGTAGTGTTCGTATTGGGCAACAGGAACAATCCGCTGCGGCGATCCCCACCCTGCTCGACGGAGCGGTAAAGCTGCCAGGAGAAGACGTCACCATTACGCTGAACTACCCCAGGCCAGCGAACTCCAGTACCAGCGAGGGCTATCTCGACTGGTTTCAGGTCCGGGCCCGCCGGCAACTCTCGTTTAACGACCTTGATCAGTTCGACTTCCGCGACGTCGGGAGCATGAACCAGCCTACTGTCCGTTTTCAATTCAGCGGCAGCTTACCCTCCGACGCTACCGTCTGGAGAATTGACGGCGCGGACGTACGATCGGCCGATGTTTCCGGCGGGGCATTCAGTGCTGCCGCCAACGGCCAGTTGTTTGAATATGTAGCCTTCAGGAGCGAAGCCGAACTGCTTACGCCCCAAGCCGCAGGAATGGTCGCCAACCAGAACCTTCATGCAGAAGACAATGCGGAAATGATCATCATCGCCCATCCGCGTTTTTTGCAGCAGGCGGAATTGCTCGCGGAGCACAGACGCAGCCACAACGGGCTGGAAACCGTTCTGGTCACCACCCAACAGATCTACAACGAATTCAGCAGCGGGCGCGATGATGCATCCGCCCTGCGCAACTTTACGCTGATGCTCTACGAAAGATCACCCAACCTGCGTTACCTTCTCTTGTTCGGAGACGGCAGCTTCGATCACCGCAATATACTGGAGTTGGGAACCAACTTCATCCCCGCCTTCGAGCACGACGGTAAATTGACGGAGGTAGGCAGCTTCCCCGCTGATGACTTCTTCGGCATTTTCACCAATGCCACCAACAACCAACCCCTCGAACCCGACCTGAACGTTGCCGTTGGCCGCCTTCCCGTAAAAACCGCGGACGAAGCAACTCAAGTGGTTCAGAAACTTATCCGGTACGACACCGAACCGAACACCCTCGGCGACTGGCGGACCCGCATGGTATTCGTTGGCGATGATGAAGACAGCAACCAACACGCCCGTGATGTAGATCAGGTTGCGACCTCTGTCGCCGAACTAAAACCCGACCTGAATTTCGACAAGCTATACTTCGACCTTTTCCCACAACAAAGCCTTTCGGCTGGTGATCGTTATCCGGACATTACCGAGGGGCTCGACCGGGCCATCTTCCGGGGTGCCCTGGCCGTTACGTATCTGGGCCACGGAGGCCCGCGCGGATGGGCACAGGAGCGGGTGCTTACAATTCCCCAGATTCGTAACTGGAACCGCCCGTCGACGTCCGAAGACCCCATTCAACCGCCGGTGTTCATCACCGCCACCTGTACATTTTCCAATTACGACGACGCAGCTTTTGTATCAGCCGGCGAAGAAGCTCTCCTCACCCCCAACGGCGGTGTCGCAGCTTTGCTTACAACAACCCGCCCCGTATTTGCCACCCGTAATTTCATCCTTACCGATGAAACCGTGAAAGCCATGCTGGAGCGCCCCGACGGCAACTGGCGTACGGTGGGCGATATCATCCGGATCGCGAAGAATAACGTAACGGCTCCTACTTCAGCCATCAACCTCAACGGCAATACGGAGAATGCCCGGAAATTCACCCTGCTCGGCGACCCGGCAATGGTGATTGCCTTCCCCGAGCACTCGGTCCGTACAACTATGATCAATGACCAACCCATCACCGAAGAGCGGCAGGACACCGTACGTGCCCTGCAGCAAATGAAGATCAGCGGTGAAATCACTGACATTGCGGGTAACCTATTGTCTGACTTTAACGGACAAGTTTTTCCTACCATTTACGACAAGGCCCGTACGGTCAGTACGCTTCAGCAAGACCAACCAACCGTTTCTCCCCTCGAGGTTTCCGTGCAACGGAACATCGTATTCCGGGGTCGGGCAACGGTAACCAACGGCAAATTCGAATTCGAATTTGTTGTGCCACGCGACATCGACTACGCCTTCGGCGCAGGGAAAGTGAGCTACTATGCTGCCGATCTGGACCAATTCACCGATGCTTCCGGATTTTACGACCAGCTCATCATCGGAGGATCCAGCACCGACGTGATCACTGACGATGAAGGCCCGGTGGTAGAAGTGTTCATGGACGACGAAAACTTTATCTCCGGAGGTGAAACCGGTCAGGACCCGATCCTCCTCGTCAACCTCACCGATGACCTCGGGATCAACGTCACGGGAAACAGCATTGGCCACGACCTCGAAGCGGTGCTCGATGAAGATACCCGAAACAGCATTGTCCTCAACGATTACTACGAAGCCGAAGCCGATGATTTCCGCAAGGGAACGGTCCGTTACCCGCTCTTCGACCTGGAGCCCGGGCTACACACCATCACCGTTCGTGCCTGGGACGTGGCCAACAACAGTGCCCAGGGTACAACTGAATTTTTCGTTGCGGCCGACGGGGCCGACGCCATCAGCCGCGTTCTGAACTACCCCAACCCTTTCACCGACCGGACGTGCTTCCAGTTTGACCACACCCTGGTGGGCCAGGAAGTAGAAGCCATCGTTCAGATCTATACGGTGAACGGACGCCTGGTGAAGACCCTTACCCGTGCCTTCCCGTTTGCCGACGGAACCGTCCGGCAGGATGACTGCATCGAATGGGACGGCCTGGACGACTACGGTGATCAACTCGCCCGGGGTGTTTACCTCTATCAGGTTCGCCTGCGTGGTGACTCGGGAACGATTGTAGACGGTGAATTAGAGAAACTCGTTATTCTCAAGTAACGTTATCTTCGCCCCCATGGATAATCTGATCGTTCACAATCTTATAGTACACGAACTCAAAAAACAGCCGGAAAGCGCCGAAACGGAACTGTTGCTCAGCAAAGAGCCCCTCCCCATTTCGGAGCAAGCCATCGAACTGATTGGCCGGCTGGATCAGATTTTTGAGCGTAAGAACGATTTGCTCCAGGGTTTTCTCTCCCAGCCAGACGAAAGCCTCTTTCCTGCCTACTACGAAAGCTGGCTGATGGAAGGCCGTGATCGGGCCAACTTCATCCAGTTCTCGGAAGATACCATGAAGGTATTGCAACAGAGCCTCAACGGGGTTATCGGCGCAAAGGGGGGCTACCTTCTCTACGCTGATTACACCATGGAAGAGCAGCGGATGCTCGGTATTTTCCTCATCCGGGAAACACCGGGAATGATCTTCGTAACCGATGAATCCGGCGAAGCGCTGAAGCTTTCCTTAACCCAGTACCTCGATGTAGACCATATGGCAATGGCCGTCCGCCTGCTTGCGGGTACGGGGCGTAACGTACAAATGATCCGTCACGCTCGTACGCAGAGCAGCATCAGTCAGTATTTCACTGAATGGGTCGGGCTAGACCGCCCCGAAACCAGCGCCGAACTGACCCAGAGCTTTCTGGAAATCGTCGAAGAACTCCCCATCCCCAAAGACCGCGACACCGGCTTTGCCATGAATGAAGGAGACTTCGAAAAGGCCCTGCTCAAATATGCCACCAAACAGCCTCAGCAGACCATCCGTGCTAAAGATTTCGATGAGTTTTTCTACGGAAACGAGCAGCCGCTTCAGGATATGCTCGCCGAAGGCGATGGTGTACTGGATGAAGGCTTCCGGATCGACAAACGATCCGTCCGCAAGCAATTCTACCTCAAGGCCGGGTTTGGAGGCATGAGCATCACCTGTACCAAGGATCACTTCCGGGCCGGACAAATCGAGATAGACGAAGAAACCGGGAAGATTACCATCACCAACCAAGAGCTCGCGTCGCTATTGCTTGATCAGAAGGGAGAATAGGTTGGTGCTTTGGTAGGTTGGTGCTTCAGTAAAATTCTCCAACGAACCTACGATCCTGCGTCCCTGTTGTAGTTACGAACCCAAAAATTACAACAGCTATGGCCCCCTCCGCCGCAAAAAAAGCCATTCAGGATGGCACTCCTTTCTCTACCGCAGTTGCTAAAGATGCAGTAACTGTAGACCTCGAAAACAAGAGTACCGAAGCCAACAACATCATCAGGCGCTATGCTTTATTCAGCACCGCCAGCGGCCTCATCCCCTTTATCGGCCTCGACGTTTTAGCTGCTACCGCTATTCAGACCAAGATGGTAAAAGACCTCGCTGATATCTATGGTTACGACATCGACGACCAGCTTCTGAGAACAATCATCAATACCGGCATCACTTCGGTGGGTGGCCGGATTCTCACGCAAATCGCCGGATCTCTGGCGGAGACAGTGACCCCGCTCAAAATGTTTGTTAATGGTGCCACCCAGGCTGCCGTATCCGGCTTTCTCACCCTCGAAATCGGAAACATCTACAAAAGCAAAATGGAACTGGGAGAGAACCCCGCCGACATCAGCGTGATGGAAATTGCCAACCACATGGTTTCTCAAATTCAGGAAGGAAAGTGGGACCCCAATAAATTAAGCCTGACCAATCAGCTGGGCGGCATGTTCAGCGCCAACAAACAGTAAGCGTAATTTGGCACCAGTCTAACGCCAAAAGAATCATCATCAGAACTTCCCGATCCGCAAAATTGCGGATCGGGATTTTTTTTGCCGAACCGTGTTACCTTTTTGTTACTCGTGCGACTATTCGGGCAAACAACCTTATTTTACGCAACCGTGCCCACACAAAAACAGACTATATTCCTTGCGGCTTACGCCGATTGTCACGATGCCTTCCTGCGCTACTGCACGACGGTATCCTTCGGCAAATGCGACGTACAGGATTTGGTGCAGGACGTGATGCTTTCCACTTTCCAACATTTCGACGGCATCGAGGAAGGCAAACTACTGCATTATATGATCCGGGCCGCACGCAACCGTAGCATTTCTTTGGGGCGCGCACGCAGGTTCAAAGCAGTGGATCTTGAAGAGCAAAGTTTGGAAAGACTGCGCTCCAAAGGAGCCTCCGCCGAAACCCTACTTGACGTAGAGACTCTCTACCGCGCCCTGAACCGCCTGCCGGAGAAACAGCGTAACGCTGTTATTCTTTTCGAGATCAACGGCTTTAGTGTCCGGGAGATCGCCGGCATGCAGGGCAGTTCGGAAGCGTCCGTAAAGATGAAGCTCAGTCGTGGCCGCAAGCGCTTGCGGGAACTGCTGACCGATTCGCCACGGAACTACGGTCAATTTGTGATGAGCGCAAAAACCATCCTGCTATGAGCGAAAAGAAGAACATGGAGAAACTCGTGGCTTCTACACGGCGAGCGCCTGCGGTACTCTCGTACGATGAGGTTGAATTTCTATTTCTTAACCCAAATCCCCCGCCACCGCCACAACCGTGGTGGAAACGGGGTGGTTACCTGAAATTCTTACTCATGTTTACCCTGTTGATTACATTTCTGGGCTTACTCCTGCCCAACTACACCGGCAATACCGATTACGTACTCTCTGCGTTTCCCCTTCGGGAAACACCAACGGCGTACGTTGCGGTGAATTCCTTACCCGATTCTGAGACGCTTCAGGCGCTGCAAATCCCAGCGGTTGGCATCACCACTCCGGAGGTCAGGCCCTTTGCTCCAAAAGCTCTCCCTGCACCTGCGGCCGCGCCCAAAGCGACTGAAACACAAGAAAAAAATCCGATACAAACTGAAAGTTCTCCCTACGATTCACCTGAGCCAGCACCGTCAGGTCCGAACAAAGTTGATCGGGGTGAGATGCCACCTGCATTGTTTCAAGGTGTGTATTCCCCCTTCAAGACCTCGCTGATGCTTACCTTCAAGGAAGAGCAAGATACGATAGAAGGAGCTCCGAGAAACATCCTAATCCTGGACCTCGATAAAGCAGAACTGCGTAAGCTGAAGCAAAACAACGAATCTTTGGCCATTATTGAGCGTGCTGCGGGGAGTTTATTACTGTATCCAAACGGAACAGACGGTACGTTCGAATTCCTACCAAATAGCAGCTACCAAAACGATTTCGCTGCCAGAAACTGGGGTCCGGTGGGCGTATCACAAGGGGATGGATTTTCTTTTGCCACGGTGGGAAAAGCGACTACGCACTCTTACGACAAACGGGTAGAAGACCATTTATGGTTCCGTTATTTCACCACAGACATCAATAATGATTACCTCGATCTACTGAGAGAATATGGCTACAACGGTGATGACTTCGAAGAGCTTTGGAAGCTTGCCAACAGCCAGATTCAGTTTCAGGAGCTCAAAGATATATTGGCCCTGTCCAGCATAGTGCTGACGGACCGCATCCCCCTGGCGGAACTACCAACTTTCAATTACAACCTGGACAAATTGAAAGATCTCCGCCGCTCAGGACAGCGCATGAGTTTTGAACAATTTGACGCGATGAAAGCCGACCCCAGTATCTGGGAACTTTTAGCAAAAGCACAAAACCCGGACCTTGCCATCCCTGCCGCTGACAAATACATAGCTGCTCGCAAACATGAACGCGATTTGAACTTTAGCATCGACCTGCCCGGCACGATAAGTGACACGATCCTCTACGACGGGAATACGCAACTTGAACTGATTGGAAACTTCGACTATCGGATCAATAAAGACACGACGCAGCAGAGCATCATCGTTTTTGGCTCCAAAAAATTTGTAACCAGGCTACGACGTAAATCTGATTACGGCAGCCTTCGTTTGGTACATAAAAACAGAAAGCAGCCCCTGTTCGTAACGTTTCCACTCGGGAGCGAACTCATACATCGTTCCAAAAAAGGTGTGACCGTAAAAATGAGCACCAAACTTAAGCGCGAACAATAGCAATACGAGGGAACAACATGCTTACTTGATCTCCCGCATCAGTCCTTCCTGCACGACGCTGGCCACCAGCTTTCCTTCTACATCGAAGATGTTACCGCGCGTGAAACCGCGCGCGCCGCTGGCCGAGGGTGAATCGATACTGTACAACAACCACTCGTCGGCCCGGAAGGGGCGGTGAAACCACATCGCGTGGTCCAGGCTGGCGATCTGGAGGTTGCGGTGATCGATCGCCCGGCCGTGCGGGAAGAGAGCAGTCGTGAGCAGGTTATAATCTGAAGCATAAGCAAGTACGAGGTCGTTCTGGCGGCGGTCTTCGGGCATTTCGCCTTTAGTTTTCAGCCAAACGTTCCGGACGGGTTCGTACTTGTCTTTTGCAAAAGGGTTCAGGAACTCAACGGGGCGGAACTCAATAGGCCGCTCAATGCTGAGTACTTTCTGGATGTTCTTCGGCAGCTGATCTCCGAACTGTTTTTGCATCCCGTCGTAGCTCACCAGTTCCTCGTAGCTCGTCACCTTTGGCATTTCGACCTGGTGGTCGAAGCCTTTCTGGTCGAGTTGAAAGCTGGCGGTGAGGTAAAAAATGGTGCTGCCATTCTGAATGGCCTTAACCGCACGGGTAGTGAACGAACCTCCGTCGCGAATCCGGTCTACCTGAAAGATGATCGGAATTTCCAGATCCCCCGGCAAAACGAAGTAACCATGGAAGCTGTGAACGAAACGATCTTCGGGTACTGTCCGCATCGCAGCGCTGAGCGCCTGCGCCATTACCTGACCGCCAAAAACACGGGGTGAACCTACCGTACGGGATTCTCCGCGGAAGAGGTTTACTTCTATGCGTTCGAGGTCGAGTAGAGATAGTAGTTCGGATACTTGCTTCAAAAGATTGGATTTTTAGTTCGTTGGTCTGTTGGTAGGAAACCGCCCAAATGTAGAGGGGTTGCATCTTAGAATAAAATAATCCGCACTTGTTCTGCTTCAGGTCAGAAAATTCTCACACCTGAATTCCCGTCGGATGCTCTTAAGAAGCCTCATCGCTCTGTGTATACTTTTGGCTCTCGCGCTTTTGTACCAAAACAGAAGGCCTTATCCTAAACCTGTTTCCAGTTTTGACCCGGCCCTGGCGGTGAGTGCGATGGCTTACCGTTTTCCTGACAATTACAATGCTAATGCTGCGCTTGGTTTCATGATTGAGCCAGGCTCTTCCGGAAGCTACAGGATCGCTTGTTTCCGGAATGATTTTTTTGAACCTCTGGGTTGAGCGCCTCTGGCGCGACCAATACAATAGAAACCGCCCTCCGCGTACGAGACACGAAGGGCGGCTGAAGCCGAAGCTACTTTTTTTTAGAAATTCACCATCACTGGCATCCGGGCCTGCGCGCCCTGGCTCTGGGTAACTTCCTTCATCATCTGGAAATAACGGTAGTTGTCAGGACCGAGTTGGTCTTTAGCAATAGCCGTGCTGAAGCCCTTGGCGGCATCCTCACCAAGGAGGTCTTCGATGAGTTGCTCCAGTGGCGGTTTGATGTACGGGTAGTGACCAACGCTGACGTCATCGGGGTCAAGATTGGCGAGCGTTGTCGCAGCAGCAATAGCTTCGTCGAGGCCAGCGAGACGATCCACCAGGCCGAGTTCAAGAGCGCGGGCACCTGCGTAGACGCGGCCCTGTGCAATTTCCTGCACGGTTTCCAGCGGCATGCCACGGCCAGCGGCAACGCGCTGCAGGAAAGTAGCGTAGATCGCCTCGGTCCGCATTTTCATTACGGCTCTTTCTTCTTCATCGAGCGGGCGGAAGGGAGAGAATCCGTTGGCGTGCTTGCCAACATTGACGGTATCGATGGTCAGACCGAGCTTATCTTCCATGAGTCCTTTATCCTGGGGGAACATGCTGAAGACACCGATCGATCCGGTAATGGTCATCGGCTCGGCAAAGATGCTGTCGGCTCCTGCGGCGATGTAGTAGCCACCACTGGCAGCTACAGCTCCCATGCTGACCACAAACGGTTTGCCGGCAGCTTTGAGTTGTTCGGCGGCGTACCAGATGTTCTCAGAAGAACTGGCGCTTCCGCCACCGCTGTTTACGCGTAGGACAACGGCTTTCACGTCATCGTCTTCGGTGAGGCGTTCGAGTTCGGCTACGTATTTCTTATCCCCGATACCTCCGTTTTCCGATTTACCGTCCACGATGGTTCCTTCGGCGATGAGAACGGCAACTTCACTGCTGCCACGGGCTTTCATTTTCTTGAGGCGGGCGGAGAAGTACTTACCCAGCTCGATAGTTTTCAGTTTATCGTCAGCGTCGAAGCCTACCAACTCTCGGAGGCGCGCGTCAACTTCGGAACGTGTCCTGATGCCATCGATGAGTCCGCCGCTTACGGCTTCCTCTCCTTTCCACCCTTCCAGGCTGTTCATTTTGCTGCGCACATCGGCAACGCTGATGTTGCGGCCTTCAGCGATGTTGGCCAGCATGAGGTCAGAGATATCGGTCAGGAATTCACGGACCTGCTCTTTATTCTCGGGGCTCATATCGGTACGGCGGAAGGGCTCGGTAGCACTTTTGTACTTACCAGCGTAGAACACATCTACGTCGACACCGACTTTGTCCATCATTTTTTTATAGAACATCACCTCGGCACCGAGGCCGCGGAAATCAACTACTCCGAGGGGCCCGAGGAAGATCTCATCACCGGCAGTTGCGAGGTAGTAAGCAGTCTGATCGAGCACCGGAGCGTAAGTGACAACGAACTTTCCGGAGGCTTTGAAATCGACCAGTGCTTCCCGGATCTGAGTGAGTTTGGTAAGGCCACCTCCCTGTACCATACTATTCATGTAAATCCCTTTGATGTCGTCATCCTCCTTCGCCTTCTCGATCGCACGAACTACGTCGTGAACACCGAGGACCGGATCGGTTTCTAACTCGAAAGACGCAAACCCTGCAGCGGGTACGTTATCGGTAAGTTCGGGAACCTGTTCAAGGTCGAGTTTCAGGATAGAGTTGGTTTCTACCGATGGCTTTTGCTCTCCGGAGCCTGCCAGCCCGACAACGGCTGAAATACCAACGAAAAATAGTGCCCCCAATGCAAGTAGCGTTCCGAGGCAGGAGCCGAAAAGGATTTTCAGGAAATTTGACATATGTTCATTATTACAATTACTTGCAAAGAACGTTCATATCCGGCGGTCTTTCACTGCGTTTTCGATGAACGGTCCTTTTTCTCGGACGGGGGGAAAGCCTTTCTGACATTTAATGACTGTCCGAACTGAGTTAGTGAGTCACTGAGTTGCTGCGGCTGTTGCTGTTCGCGGCGCTTCGCTTAACCCACCCCGAGCAAATGAGTAAAGTAAGAGAGCTGCAACAGCGGCAGCAACTCACCAGGCCAGTGACTTATCAACTCACTCCCGTAGACTTATCTTTGCGCGCTGCTAAACGTTCTTTATGGCCAACAACGCCCGCGACCTTTCCATTGATGTTTTTGATTACAGCCTGCCCGATGAGCGCATCGCACGCTACCCCGCCAAAGAGCGGGCGGGCGCGAAGCAGCTGGTGTACCGCAATGGTGAAATTTCGCACGGCGTTTTCAGTGAATTGCCGGACCGGCTCCCTGCCGGAACACTCCTGATCGGTAACCGGACCCGGGTCATTCATGCCAGGCTTTTCTTTCCGCTCGCGGAAGGGAAGCGCCCCATCGAGGTATTTTGTCTCGACCCTTTACTGCCGGTCGATTATGCGCAGAACCTGGGGGCGCGCACGCAGGTGCAATGGAAGGTTTTAATTGGCGGAAACCGCCGCTGGAAACGAGGCCCGCTGTCCTTAGAACTTGAGGTCTCCGGCCAGAAGACAAGCCTGACGGCAGAACGCGGCGAACGCATGGACAACACCTTCGCCCTGACCTTCAGCTGGGAAACTGAAGGAGCGCCGCTCACCTTTGGGGAAATCCTTGCCGCAGCGGGCACGATCCCCCTGCCCCCCTACCTCGGCCGCGAGTCAGAGCCTGATGATTCAGCGCGGTACCAGACTGTATTCGCGAAAACCGAAGGTTCCGTTGCTGCGCCTACCGCCGGCCTGCACTTCACCCCCGAAGTGATGAATAACCTGCAGAAAAATGGCGTAGACTGGGAAGAAGTCACCCTCCACGTAGGGGCGGGTACCTTCAAGCCCGTCGATGCCGACACCCTCGGCGGGCATACGATGCACCGGGAGTTCTTTACTGTCAGTATTTCATTCATAGAGCGCCTGCGGAATCAACTGAAGGCAGGGAAACCAGTCGTCAGTGTGGGCACCACCAGTCTGCGCTGTCTGGAGAGCTTGTTCTACCTTGGCGCTGGCTTCGCTGTAGGCGAGCTTATGGTCGTCGACGGTCCTGTAGAGGTAGGCCAATGGGTTGCTGAAGATCCGCAACTTGTCGGCACAGATCCACTTGCTGCGGTAAATGGTCTGATGGAACTCATGAAGACCAACAGCTTAACGGAACTTTCGGGCTACACCCAACTGCTCCTTACCCCCTTTGCCGAGCTCAAACTGGCCGACGGCCTGATCACCAATTTTCACCAGCCCCGCTCTACCCTGCTCCTCCTGGTAGCTGCCATCGTTGGTGATGACTGGAGGCGCATTTACGATTATGCCCTGGAGCATGACTTCCGTTTTCTCAGCTACGGGGATAGTTCATTGTTGTGGAAGTAGCCCGGCCACGCACACTCCGTGTGCGAGCGGTTGAAGCGCTCTCCGAGCTCAAGGCTTTTCGGGGGACTTTGCCCTGAATATTATAGTTTGCCGGAGGCATCACAAAAGGGGAACGCATGCATTGGGAAAGTTGTAAATCCCCCGCACTACTCCTGCTTCAGGACAGTTTCAGGTTGTTCGCCACCAGTGATTTTCTCCGCGGTAATGTTGCTGGCTCACGGCTGAAGCCGTGGCTTCGGTACGGCGTTTCGTCAACCATTCATTGCACCTGCGGCCGCGCCTGCTACTTTTGCTTCAACAGGGTAACCCACCGTTCTTTCCCCTCGGTAAGCATCCTGATCCGGAGGCTGTCGTGGGTGAGTTTCTCGATGGCGACTACCCGTTCGGGGCTATCGTTCCGGGTGGTATCCTGTGCCATCAAAAAGCCTTCGGCATAGTGCCAGGTACCCGCTTCTTCGTAGCGAAGCGTAGAACGGAACGTGTAACGATTGTCCGGCCGGAACAGGAAGCCCACCTGAGTGGGGTCCAGTTTCAGACTATCGCCTGCTTCGAGTACTTGCGTTGCCTCCCATTCCCCGAGGAGGAGGTGATCTTCACGCTCGCCGCAGGCGAACAGGAGGCAAAGCAAAAACGGAATGGTCAGAAATCTCAACCCGCAGTATTGAATACGTTCTCAATAAGCAGGAAGACAGCAGCACCGGCAGCGAAACCGACGAAGGCCAACCAGGCAATTTTCTTGAAGTACCAGATGAAGTCGATGCGCTCCATTCCCATGGCTGCCACACCTGCGGCAGAACCGATGATGAGCATAGACCCACCCGTACCAGCTGAGAAAGCGATGAAGTGCCAAAGCTTACTATCAACAGGGTAAGCTCCCAGATCGTACATACCCATAGAGGCAGCTACCAGTGGAACGTTATCGATGATGGCGGAAAGGAAGCCAAGAATCATGATTACGATATCCTGGTTAGGGATCACAGCATCCAGGCTTTCGGCCACGGCGCGCAGGGCGCCAACTTCACCGACGGCAACTGTTTCGATCGCAGCTACAGCCATGAGAATACCGAGGAAGAAAAGGATGGACGACATCTCGATACGGCTCAAGGCTTTGTGGGCCGAGTAAGCAGCTTTGCGCTCTTCGGTAAAGTCTTCTTCCGGGTGAATGTACTCGGAAACGAGCCAAACAACACCGAGACTGAGCATCATTCCGATGTAAGGAGGCAGGTGAGTGATGGTCTTGAAGATTGGTACGAATACGATCATACCCAAGCCAAGGAACAACATAGTCTTGCTGCTCAACAACCGCTCTTCGCTTACTGGTACGCCTTCATCCGACTCTAACTCCGGCGTAACAAGGTTGCCCTGAAACGGCTTCATGAAGCTAGCGAACAGGAAAGGAACCGCGAAACAAACCAAAGAAGGAATGATGAGGTACTCGATAAGGCCTGCAGTACTGACCCGCTTGCCGATCCAGAGCATAGTTGTTGTTACGTCTCCGATCGGAGACCAGGCACCACCGGCATTGGCAGCAATAACGATAAGGGCGATGTACCAGATGCGTTGTTCGCGGTCCGGAACCAGCTTGCGCAGCAGCGTAACCAGTACGATCGTTGCCGTCAGGTTGTCGATGATAGCAGAAAGGATGAAGCCGAGAATTCCGACAATCCAGAGTAGTTTCTTTTTGGAACGGGTACTGATCCAGCCCTTCAGGATATCGAAACCACGGTGGAGATCCACGATTTCAACGATAGTCATGGCCCCGATCAGGAAGATCAGGATTTCGGCAGTCTTACCTAAGTGGTGCAGCAGAGTTCCGGTAAAGCCATGCTCGGCATCGTGGTGAGCCGCATCGGAAAGGTGATCGACACCGTGGCCGCCCATAGAAAAGAGCTGACCGTAAGAATCCACAACATCAAGTGCTCCGGAATTGAACCCAAGACTCAGAAGTGCCCAACAGATTGCTCCCATGAGCAATGCGGGCACGGTTTTATCTAAGCGTAAGGGGTGTTCGAATACAATAACGACGTATCCGATAACAAAACAAGCAATAACGGCTGATAACATGATGATGGTGATTCGTAGATGAGCTGGAAAAAATCAAGTCTTGGCGGCAAATTAAGACGCATATCGCGAAATCCAGACTTGTATGCCCATTTAATGATACGGAGTCGTCAGATGTTCGGATAAAATGCGGCTAACCTACACAAATTTTTCGCCGAACATTTCTTCGGCCTTCCCGCGCAGTGCCTTGATTTCCTGCTCTCTGCTTTTGGGGTAAACCACAAGGACGTCGCCTTCATCGATGATCAGTAGGTCGTCCACGCCGCCAACGACGATGAGCTTACCTTCCGGTCCGCGGATGTAAGAATTGTGAACGTCTTCGGTGATGGCTTTTCCGGCATTGATTACGTTACCGCTTTCGTCCTTGATGCTTTCCTGATAGAGGGCACCCCAGGCTCCGAGGTCTGACCAACCGAACTGAGCCGGGATAGTGTAGATGTTTTTCGCATTCTCCATGATGGCGTAATCGACGGAGATGCTGGGTGTCTGCGGATAAAACTCATCGATGAAAGCCTGCTCTTCAGGAGTATTGTAGCAAGTCATGCCCTGAGACAGTAGCGCGTAAATTTCGGGAGCGTATTGTTCGTAAGCTTTCAGTACTGTTTCGGCCCTCCAGACGAAGATGCCCGCGTTCCAAAGGTAGTCGCCCGACTGCAGGAAAGATTTTGCGGTTTCGGAATCCGGTTTCTCCGTGAAACGTTTCACGGGATAGATACCGTCATTTCCGCTTTCGCCGAGGAACTGGATGTAGCCGTACCCCGTGTGCGGCCGGTCGGGGGCGATGCCCAGGGTAACCAGGGCGTCGGTCTCGGCGGTGTAGGCGAGGGCTTTGTTGATGTTATCGGCAAAGAGCGTTTCGTTTACGATCAGGGCGTCGCTGGGGGCGATAACGATGTTTGCTTCGGGGTCCAGGGCTTGAAGCTTAAAGGCAGTGTACGCCACGCAGGGCGCAGTATTATTGCGGCTTGGCTCGCAAAGGATTTGGTTGTCGCTCAATTCTGGCAGGTGCTCGAGCACCTGGGCCTGGTACTTACCGTTGGTGACGATAAAAATTTTATCGGCGGTTGTTACCTTCAGGAAGCGCTCGAACGTCATGCGCAGCAGGCTCCGGCCATCGCCCATGATATCGAGAAATTGCTTGGGCCGGGCTTCGCGGCTGGCGGGCCAAAAGCGAGAGCCTACACCACCGGCCATTATTGCTATATAAGTATGGTTGGAGTTGGGCATAACCAGTTAAGTTTCATTTTTGGAGAGTGCGAAGGTAAACCAAGCAAACGAAACGGGCCTGCTCCTTTTGCGGCATGTGTATATCACCAAATGCGCTACTATCACGAATTTGCTGCCAGTCACGTCTCCCCTCTCCTGAGGACCTCCGGAGGAAGCCGCGCAGCGAAATCTACATTAGTGTAGAAATGATCATTTGAAACTAAATCGATCTCACACCAAAGAAACCAAAAGTGACAGCCCGTCATACATGCCTGCCGGCAGCTTACTTTGGAAGCATCCAAAGTAACAAAAATGCCTGGCTGTATCACCGGCTGATCGTGAAAATTGGCAACCAGCACCTGAAATGGAAAAACTCGCGCTTGCGCGCTCTTCATTGCCTTAAAGCTGGTCGGTTCGTTGAAATTAGCGGAGCTGCGTCCTGGGCTTTAGAAGTGCTCAGACAGTTTCCATTTTTTAACGGTGCTGGTTACCAATTTTCACGGCCGGTGCTAAGGCCGATACTCAGGAGTTAAAACTTTCGGTTCCATTTGCAAGCACTTAGTTTTTGGGTAGAAGAACAGCTTCTTCAGAAGCTTGAACATGGGGCGTGTAGTCTGCTGATAAAACTGACGACTATTTCAACACAAAACGCGTAGCGTTTTCACAAGATTCCTTCTCCTTTGGACCTCGCAAGGAACGCGAAGCAGTTCCTGTAGAACTGCCGCGTAGCGAAAAGGACTGGGGATGAGGTTATGAGCGGTAGCTGTTCAGGTACCGTCATGAGGGCGCAAACCAGATTGTCGCTCAACCCCCTCCCAGCCTCCCCACACCGCTGCGCTGGGGAGGAGCAATCGCGACAATCTGGTTTGCGCCCCGTCATGACTTCACATTCACAGACGGAAAGTCCTAAATACAACAATCAATGATGGCCTTGACGCCAGCCACAAATACCAGTATCTCGGTCAAGTCTCTTTTGATCTAACCTCGCGGAAGAAGCGCAGCAAAAAGTAGGCAGCCGGCAGGCATGCTGAACGAAAGGTATGACCAGATGTGACATTGTTGCTACCCTGCAAAAATCGACTTAGTAAGGAAATAGAAGCATCTCATTAGCTACAAACCGTAGCGGATCATTGTGATATACACTTGCAGTATGAATAGCTCCTGGTTCAGCAGGCTCAGTCGGTAAGAAGATCTGGCCGGCGATCCTTTGTACGCTGCAAAGCCTGTTCTTCGCGCCATTTCTCGATGTTGGCGGTGTGCCCGCTAAGAAGGATGGGCGGCACTTCGTGGTCGCGCCACTTAGCCGGGCGGGTATAAACGGGTGGCGCGAGGAGGTCGTCCTGAAAGCTATCGGTGAGGGCAGAGGTTTCGTCGTTAAGGACGCCGGGCAGGAGCCGGCCAACAGAGTCGACGATGACTGCAGCGGCAAGCTCTCCGCCGGAGAGCACGTAATCGCCAATGCTGATCTCGAGAGTAACGTACTCATCCCGGATGCGCTGATCTATGCCTTTGTAGTGGCCACAGATCAGGAGCAGGTTCTTGCCGAGACTCAACCGGTTAGCGCGGCGCTGAGCGTACTGTTCTCCGTCGGGGGTGAGGTAAATAATCTCGTCGTATGTTCTTTCGGATTTGAGCTTATCGATGAGTTCGGCCAGTGGTTCGCAACGCATCACCATGCCGGCTCCGCCGCCAAACTGATAGTCGTCTACCTGGCGGTGTTTGCCCATTCCGTATTCACGCAGATCGTGAAGCTCTACGGTGAGCAGACCTTTGTCTTTGGCCCGCTGCATTATGCTGTGGCTAAGGGGAGAGGCCAGGAGTTCAGGAAGGAGGGTTATTATATCGAAATGCAAAGAATAATAAGTTGGTATTGGGTAGAATGCAGGAGATCGTGCTACCGCGTGAGACAGGCGTTGGAGGCGGAAGTTGTTTCAAAACGATCATTGCACCCGCGCAACTGCGCCCAAATTGTCTCGCAAAGTTAACGGGAATATAACTTGCCAGACAACCTTGCGCATGATGTTGTATATCACGGGATGCACAGATTTCCCTCTCCCCCGGCCCCCAGGGCTAACGCATACTATAAAATTAATCTAGCCGGGATTGTTTTCCGTTATTGAGTCATGCAAAATAAGGAAACGACCAATCTCCCCCTTGATCCATTACCTGGAGTCGATCAGATTCCTGACCCAAGAAACGCTTGTTTGGTTCACCATCCACTT
>NZ_VOXD01000055.1 GCF_008014675.1 Neolewinella aurantiaca
TGTCTTTGAGTGCCCATCAAGACCGGAAGGCTCGAAGGGGTTTGTAGTAGAAGCCAAGCGGTGGGTAGTCGAAAGAAGCTTCGCCTGGATGAATTTCTATCGCAGAATCACCAAGGACCTGGAGCGAACGATAGAAAATTCGGCTTCATTCATTTTGATGGCCAACATTCAGATGGTTCTATCGTCAATACAGAGAAATCTTGACTCGAATTTTTAGACACGCTCTAAGTATGGACCACGAACTCTTTCATTTTATCAACCAATCGCTCGCGAATCCCTTTCTGGATGCAGTTCTACCCGTTTTCCGGGAGAAGACCACCTGGATTCCGCTCTACCTGCTCATGGTATTTCTGCTTTACAGCTCGTACGGCTGGAAGCGAACGCTGTGGTTACTTCTTTGCATTGGAGTAGTTATGGGCGTTGCCGATCAGTTTGCGGCCAACGTGCTCAAGCCCTGGGTCGGACGACTTCGGCCCTGCGCGGAACCGGAAATTGCGGGACAAGTCCGGGAGCTCGTCAACTGTGGTGGGAAGTGGAGTTTCCCCTCCAACCATGCCACCAACCATTTCGCTTTAGCCACCGTGTTGGCCCTGACCTGGCTTAAGGACAAAGCATGGGGATGGCGACTTGGCATTTTCCTCTGGGCCGGAGCCATTGCCCTGGCCCAGGTCTACGTTGGCAAGCACTACCCAGGCGACATCTTTGCCGGAGCGCTGCTCGGCAGTTTCATCGCGTGGATCGGCGTTTTGCTTTACCGCAATTTTGCGGGCGAAGCAGCTCTGCCTTAAAACTTACTTTGCATCCTGCGGCCGCGCCAGTAAAATACCCTCCTTCATCGCATAATCACTAACTGTTATGCGGTCGATGCCAGCCAAACGAGACACAAACCGCAGCAAAATCATCGCCACTACAATCATGTCTGCCCGCTCCTCCGGCACATCGGGCAGCGCAAGACGCTCTGCGAGCGTCGCCCCGACAATCCGCTCATACAATGGCCCGAAGCCTGCGATGTTGAGTTGATGACTGGTTGTATGCCGGGGTGCAGCGGTATCTTGCAGCCGCTCGGCCAACACATCAAAAGTGCCTGCTGCTCCCACCAGGTGGGTGGTTGGGTACGTAGCAAGAGCCTCTCGCAGAGGCGTGAGCGATGTCTTTAAATGATTTTCCAGCGCGCTTACTTCCCCGCCAGAAATCGGATCACTGAAGTGGAAGCCGGTCATCAAAACAGAAACACCCAGCGGGAAAGACCTCCGCCAGTACACCTGCCGCTCATCGGCGATGATGAATTCGGTAGAGCCGCCTCCGATGTCCATAATCAATACCCGGTCTTCCGCAGCGGGGATGGCGTTCAGTACACCCAGGGTGATGTACTGAGCTTCCTGGTCTCCATCGATCAACTGTATGTTTATCCCGGACTTTTCCGCGGCTTCGCGGATAAATTCCTTTCCGTTGGCAGCCGTCCGTAGTGCTGCCGTCCCGATGGCATTCACCTCCGGCACATCGTGTTCGTCAAGAACAATCCGAAAGTGCCGCAAAGCCTTTATTCCCCGCGCAAAGGGCGCCTTCCCGATGGTCGCAATCCCTTCTGCAGCCAATTTCACGAAGATACGCTCCCGGTAAATCTCGCTGATTCCTCCTGTTGCAGAGACATCAGCAATAAGCAGGTGAAAAGTATTCGTTCCGAGGTCGATAACGGCTCGGCGGGTTACGGTAGACATAGCATGAGGTGGTTATCGAGCCAGTCTTATCAGGTCCGATTCGTGGTGGTTAAGAGCAGCTATTTCCCGCCTCCCGTTTGTTGCTTGACGGAGTTAATGATGTTCTGGTAGAAACCGGCTCCGCTCTGGGTCATTTGGTTAGAGTAGGCAGGTTTTCCATCTTCGTACCATACGTAGGCGGTGCAGCCTTGCTGGAAATAAATGTCGGCCTCTTCAACGTTTTTTCCGTTGACCTGAAACCAGATATGACCGGCAGGCGAGCAATTAGGAGCAATGGTTGCGGGATCGGCACCGATTCCCCCCAGCGTCGATCGGATTTGCGGCAGACTGCTCTGATTGATAGAAACGGGCAGGTTGTAAAAAGTCGCATCCATGTAGGTTGCGTTGTCAAAGAGGTACTCCAGACGCGCGATGTCGATTACGGGGTAAGAAACGCCTTCCTGCGCTACAGGGGCAGTTGTTTCGGCCGTTGTTTCTTTTGCGGGCGAGGGGCCGCAGGTGCAAAACAAGGCGACAAAGAGCAAAGTGGATAAGCTTCGGATCATCATATTAGAAATCGTCTGGAGCCGGACGTGGAAGTTCTTCGCCCTGGCCAAGGGTGTAAACGGCACGAACACTGATGGACTTTCCCTTAAAGGAGGTATTCAGTGACTGATCCGGATCAATATTTGTGAGGTGCTTCGAGAAGCGCATGTTCAGGCCCAGGCGTTCGGTAAGGAAAAACGTAACCCCCGCCTTGATTGCCAGCAAGTCGCTGTTCAGCGGCGTAGCGGCGGTGATGTCTTCTCCTCCGGAACTGATGATCGTGTAACTGAACAGGTTCTGGTAACTCAAGCCAGCTTCGGCCGTCAGCCGCCAGTCTTTGAAGTAGACCATCAGCGGAATTTCCAGGGTATTCAGGTCGATCTGATCGAATGCGCTCACGTTAGCCGAATTCTGGTTACGGCGTGCGCCTTGCTGAGAAAACAGAATCTCCGGGCCAACGCGCCAACGATCATTCAGCACCGCTACTACCCTGATTCCGGCGTTGAGGCCAAACTGGTGGTAACCGAACAGGTCGTCGCCGTCGATCTGACTAAAGTTACCGCCCGCCAGAAGCGAGGCACGGAAGGTCTGAGCTCCTGCACTAGCAGAGCCGAGGATCAGTAAGAGGAACAACAGTTTTCTCATGGGGCAAAGATAAGAATAGTGAATTACTGGATTGTCGGAGAACTGACCTGGGCCCGCACTACTTAAAAAGTCAGCGCTTATCAGTGAAGCAGTAACCGACAAGTCGTTGCACTTCTGCCCTTCGGGCAGAACCATCGCCCGGGGTTGTTACCGGAAGTAGAGCATTACGCCCACAACGATCGCAAGAACCACCAAGACGGGTATCCAGGGAAACTGGTTGTTACGGTATTTGTCTACCATTTTTTCCAGCGCCTCGTTCCATACCAGGCGGGTACCGATGGCCTCCCGACAATAGAACAGGTATTTCTTCTTAATATTTGCTTCGTTACCGTGTCGCTTAAAAATAAGGAAGTCCTCATCCATGAACTGAAGCTCATACAGGAAAGCATCCCGGTGTACACTCTGCCCGATAATGATCCGGTTGGAAGTGAGAACATTAAACGACATTCCGTCCATCGATCCGTCCCTGGCGATACGGATCTCTCCGCTGGGCAGGAAAGTGTGCAAATTCACTTCGGTGGCCCCCGGCTTATCCGTCATGCTTACCCAGTCTACTTTGTAGAGGGGGGCGTTTTCGTCGGTCAGGTCTTTAAATCCGAAGCCTCGTACCGCAGGCAGAAACTCATCGATGGCCTGCTCCATCGTCTCGTGCTCGGGCAGGTTGAGGTTAAACGGTTGGGCAATCTTGTCTAGTAAACGGTCTTCCATTTGTTATTGTACTAATCCATCAGTGACCCGGACATCACACAGACGAGTTGCAAGTTACGCTTTTAGCTCATTATCCTTTTTTTTATCCCATTCAGAACGCTTTCCGTAATATTTATCGTCTACGGCGAGAAGGCCAAAACTCTCGCAGCCGTCTTTCTCCGTAACCGCATGATGATGGCCATGAGCCCTCAGGATTGCCCGGCTGTACCGGTTATCGAGCTGCTTAAACCACTTGAACCGCCGGTGGATGTACACATCATGAATCAGAAAGTAGATCAAGCCGTATATGCTGATTCCTACGCCGACAAAAGTCAGCCAGAACATCCCCGTCACATTCAGCCCTACAATGTAACAGGCTGCACTCGGGATGGCGAAAACAAGGAAGAACAGATCGTTTTTCTCGAAAAAACCATCCTCTTCATGATGAGGCTTATGATGGTCTTCGTGCCACACCCAGAGCCAACCGTGCATGAGGTACTTATGGGCTGCCCAGGCGATGAATTCCATTCCGGCTACAGCGCCGAGGGTAATTGCTATGTATAGTAATACGGTCATACACATCAGGAAACAGCGGTGCCACAGGATGGTTTACAGATTTCCCCACCTTTGCCGGCTCATCTCCTGTCGGGGGTCAATCCAGCATATCCTCTGCTTTCAGTTCAGAGAAAAACTCATCTTCGACCCGTTCGTCCCTGACGAGTTTTACGGGCCAGTTCACGTAACGCTTTAGCCGGAAGGTACTGAGGCGGTTGTGATAATAATGGAGCATTGCGAAGTTATCGCACACGACCCGGTCTTCTTTATCGTAGCGCAGCGGTTTATCAATATGAAAATTACCGAGGCTCTCTATCCCCTGGCGGATGATTTCCTCCGGGCTGTCGTACAGTTCTTTCGAGAGCTTCACGCAATCTTCTTTGTTCAGCAGCAACAGCCGGTCGCGCAATTGCCCCACTACTGAGTTGAGCCCCTGCTCATCGAAGTAAAAATCTTCCGGCGGGAGACGCAGCAAAGCGTAGAGGTCGTTGCCGGGGAAGGTTTTCTCCAGCATACCGAAGGCAGCGTAGCTCACCAAATGGCTCGGTAAAACGATACCGTCGGCGTGGTAGCGCTCTACAATGTGGTCTCCCAGCATCCTGGTGTATTCGCTTTCCCGCTGGTAATCGCGGTTGATCTTTCCGTGCTGATCCCGGAAGTAGTCGCTCGTACGTACTTGCCGTCCGCTCTTACTGTAGCTCTTCCCGTCGGCCTCGACTCTGTTGCCCAACACATCCATCGGGCGGCCCAAAGCAATCGTTATTTTATTCCCTTTCGAGAATACTCCCCAGATGAACTTGAGGATAGAACGCAGGCTGTGAAAACTGTCTTTTGCCTTAATGTACCGGTCTTGCCCCTCTTTCTGCAGGTGCTGCTCGATCAGGAATTGAGCTTCCAGTACAAAAGGGTAACTGAGGATAACGGGGACGATGAAGACTTTTTGGTCCGTCCCGTCTTCGTAGTGCTGCCGCTGGGCTTCTACCGCAGTACCCAACAGCCCCAGTTTCAGTTTCGTTTCCAGCGCTCCGGAGCGCGAACGAGTTCCACCGGGGAAAAACAAGCTGGGCACGCCGTGGGCGATGATGAGTTTACTCATTGCCTTCAGCGTCGTCATGTAGATCGGGTTTCGCTTGCGCCGGTCTACACGGTAAGCCCCCAGCCGGTTCATGAAGTAAGCTGTATACCCGGTGTTGTAAAGGTTCAGACCTGCGCCGTAACTGACGGCCGGCAAGCCTGCCACCTGATCCATAGCGTAACCGATCAGGATACTGTCCAGGTTACTGAAGTGCGTCGGGCAAAAGACGACAGTTCCTCTTTTACTCAGTTCGCGGACTTCATTGACGTAACCCCGTACCAGCAAACGCTCTTCCAACAGAATCCTTTTGCTGAAAAGGCTTTTGAAACTCCGTCCATCGGCTGCGTTGAGCAATCTCCCGAAGAAGAAGGTCAGGAAGCGGCGGGCGAATTTGAAGGTCGGGATTTTAAAATGCCCCACTATTTCGTCGGCGTAGCGGTGTACGATCTTCTGCAGGATGTTGCGCGCTGCCTTGTCTGCTGTCGTTACTTCATCCTCGTCCAATGAGTGAGTAGCCAGCATTTTTGCGAGCTTTTTCCAGAATTTGCGCTCTTTCGGAGGGTCTACCTTCCATGGTTCTTCCTTCGTGCGGCGCTGTTCACTGAACAGCGTTTTGCTCAGCAGGTCATTCAGCTTCCCGCCGTGCTCTTCCAGAATCCGCTCATAACTTTCGGCTTCCAGTTCTTTCACGAATTCATCCCGCTTATCAAGTAATTTGAAAATCCCCCACTCTTCCAGATCAGGAGCAATGTGCTCATGCCGACGACTCTCATTCTGAAAATGAGCCGTACCTGTATGGACTTTTTTGGCGGGGGCGCTGGTGCCGGGAGAGTTGGAAGGCATGGTGATACGGAACGACAGTTTAGCTAAATATTTAGCCTGCAAAGGTACGGCGAGTAATCCGGTAGTACAGGCGCATTACATATACACTAACCTTTCCGAAGGTCCAAACGTTTACTCGGCATGGAACTGGACATCACCATCCACAACGGCGCTGACGTGTTAGAGGCGCCCATCGTTTTCACCGATGGCAGATCTGCCGGCGGGATGAACCCCTTCGACATCCCGTACGGTACCGAACTCTGTTTTGGCCCCGTACTGAAAAAGATCAGAACATTCATCGATTCTGAAGACGCAGGCATTCGATTCCTCGCACGCGAAGTAGTCCGGCTATCTAAAGATTCTCCCGAATTGGACCATCCGATTCAGGAGCTTTCCGTGCTCGACAATCACAAGGATTTGCTCGACATGCTGATGCTTTTCATCATCCCGCCATCCGATCGGGAAACCGAATTTTTCAAGTTCAGTAAACCGTTCAACTTCGCACCTATCTACATGAGCGGACCTATGCAGTCGCTCATGTCAATGCAAGACGCCTGTTACTCCTTCGGTGGAGGGCTCGATATCGTCCGCAACCGACACATCGTATTCATCGGATGCTTCATCCTGCAGCGTTTGTATGGCGTTGACGTAGACATGACCCCCTCGGCCATGCTGACAGTCAACGATTCTGAGTCGGGGCTGAACCGGTTCTATAAGCCCGAAATGAATCAGAAATACATCGACGTTGTTCCCAACGGAGAGATTCCTGATCTCAGCAGAAAAGACATCCAGCGGCTGCTCAACAACATAAACGATACCGACCTGTGGCTGAAACTGTTACCCGCAGATAAATTCAGCTTTCACGGCATTCATATCTCTCATCTCTTTGAAGTAACCGAACAGGAATCATTGAGCCGAATCAAGCAACGTCTCATCAGTCGTGATGCAGTGCTCAACATTGAGCGGGTTCGTGAATTGGCCAATCTTACCCGGGTCCACTTCAGCGATAAAACCCTGCAACTCGGCCTCACGGCGGTCGATTACCCGGTCAGCCGGACCATCGACCACGAGTACCGCATCAAATTCAATTTCCTGAGTGAAGATGTAAACCGCCTTACGGACGAAGCCTACCGCAGCAGTGTCTACGACCGCGCATTCCGGACCCGGGATGTAGTACTGGTTGATGACCTGACGGCGCTCCGCAAGACAACCAGACTTGAGAAGCTGCTCATCAAGCAGGGAATCCGCAGCCTGCTGGTGGCTCCCCTGCTCGATCAGCAGAAGAACGTCATCGGGATGGTAGAGCTCGGCTCGCCTAAAGTTTACGGCATTAATGCGTTCATGGAAATCAAGTTCCGGGAAATCCGTGGCCTGTTCAGAACCGCCGTTGAACGAAGCCGGGAATACATCGACAACCGCATTGAGGCTATAATGCGGGAGCAATACACCAGTCTGCACAGCAGTGTGGAGTGGCGTTTCACCGAGGCTGCATCCAATATCCTGGAGCGCCAGGATGCTGGCCACCCCGATGCTCCGGAAGTGATCGCTTTCAAGGACGTCTACCCTCTTTACGGGCAAGCCGACATAGTTGGCAGCAGCCGTCTTCGCAATGCAGCCATCTATCAGGACCTCGCCGACAATATGCGGGCCGGGCGTTACCTGCTCGTACGGGCAATGGAACACGTCGAATTCCCACTCATCCAACAGGTTATTCAACGCATCGACGGGCACCTCAAAACAGGCATCGACAATTTTGACAACAGTCACGAAATCTTCTGGGCTGAATTTATACACCAGCAGCTCACCCCTCTCATCGAGGAACTTAGTGGTCAGCACCCAGAAATTGCGGACCTCGCCGAAAACTATTTCTCCGATCTCGACATCGATCTTGGCCTGTTCTATCGTGTCCGGTCAGATTACGAGGAAAGCGTTACCAGGCTCAACCGCTCTTTAAGTGATTTTTTCACCGAACGGGACCAGGCCACTCAGAAAACGCTTCCACACTATTTTGAAAAATACAAAACTGACGGCGTAGAATACGAAATCTACGCTGGCCAAAGCCTTCTCAAGAACCATCACTTCAGCAACGTTCATTTACGTAACCTTCGGCTTGCTCAGCTTATCGATATGTGCGAGGCAACCCGATTAACCACCAGGCTTTCGCAGGACCTGCCGATGCCTCTGCGCACAGCTCAGCTCATTTTTGCCTACACCAGCCCGCTGGACATTAAGTTTCGGATGGACGAAAAACGCTTTGATGTCGACGGTGACTACAACGTCCGCTACGAGATCCTCAAGAAGCGTATCGACAAGGCGACTATCCGCAAAGGACAAGAGCGGCTTACCCTGGCTAATATGATCAGCATCGTTTACCTCAACGATAAAGACCGGGAAGAGTATTCTGATTACCTGAGTTATCTCAAGGAAGCTGGCTACGTCGACGGCGAAGTAGAAGATCTTATACTGGACCCTCTGCAGTCGGTCAACGGCTTGCGGGCGCTGCGGTTCCGGGTCAGGGAATAACGATAACCACTCATTGCACCTGCGTGCGCGCATAAAAAAGCCCCCACCATTCACAAAGAACGGTGGGGGCTTTCAATCTTAAGCGAGTAGTTAATCCAGAGCTTAGTCCAGAATCAACTTCTGTGCGGTAGTTCCCTCATCCAGTTGAACCTGGAGGATGTAAGCACCCCGTGGCAGTTTGCCGCGGTTGATGTACTTGCTGGTGGCGTTCACGTTCGTGAAGTTAGCAACTACACGACCGTTAATGTCCATTACCCGGATGGTGCGGATAGCGTGGCCGGCTTCGGTGCGCACCGTGAATCCGGCAGCAGCAGGGTTAGGGAATACTTCAAGGCCAACAGCAGCGTTGCTAACCAGGTCCTGAGTACCTACGATTTCTTCGAGGTTCATACCGATGTAAGCACGGGGAAGGAAGTGAGCAAAGATTGTGTCAAACACTACTCTTGCTGCAGCACCGTCGTAGGCGTTAGGATTGGTCAGGGCTTCGTTGCTGATAACTGCAGAAGCATCGACTTCCTGGCCGAAAGCAGCATTAAAAGCCGCGATCTCAGCGCGAACGCGCACAGAGTCTATCCAGTTGTAAGTAGAGGCTACTGCCCCGGTTGCTGTACGGGTATCGCCAACAGACAGTGGGAACATATTGTCGTAGCTCAACTGAACGTCAGAAGGCTGTCCCAGTTGGCTGAGGTCTACGGTAACGTTTTTGTAAGCAGCGTTAACCTGATTTACAACCGTACTGAGTGGAGGGTAAATGCTGGGCAGTGCAAGAGCGTTGGCATCAGAAATGGCATCATTGATGCCTACCATGTTAGCCTTTTCCATTACAGAGTTGACACCAGAAACACCAGAGATAACGATATCACCGGTAGTTGGCACGATTACAGTACCGACGTTGAAAGGTGCGAAGGGATCGGAAGGACTGTGGTATCCCAAAGTGATCGGCTCGTTGTCGGCTCCGGTCATCCAGTCCAGGTCACCGAGTGCACCGTTGGTGTTAACGGCAATTGCAACATCAGAAGAGTAACCTACGTGGTTAGGAATGTTAGAAGGTCCTCCTCCCAGGGCTGCGGGAAACGAAGCAGGAAGTGTGCCCTGTGGGTCAGCATTGACGCTAATGTTTACGTAAGGCTGATCTGCGGCATCGTAGAAACGCTCATCGTCAAGCACTTCGTCAACAGAGTCGAGGAATGCGTGCGTCATGGTTACGTAACCACCGGTACCGAGGCCCCAGAATACGATACGGTTCGTATCGATTCGCATAGGGTTGCCGTCCTCAACCACCGACTTGCGGAGGTAGCGGGCCATGGTGTGTGCATCCTGTCCGCCACGGTAAGCAGCCTGAAGGAGCGTAGAGGTACGAATGTCCTGATCAGGAGAAGATGGCAGCCATCCTGTACGGTATTCAGCAACCATACCAACGTAGCCACGGCTAACGACACGGTTCATGATTTCGACAGCAGCAGAGTCTTTCAGTCCACCGTAAGCGCCCTGATTGAGGTACTTGAGGAGAAAGTTTCCAGTAGGGTAAACAACAACTATTGGACGAAGAGCCTCCGAATCATCACCAACGGGTTCGTAAACATCTGCTTCCAGTTCATTCAGTCCCTGGAGGAAAACATCGACGTTCTGGCCGTAAGTAATTGTAGTAGACGCTCCAACTTCGAACATAGGGTCGATGAAGCGGGTCTGGGCCTGGAGACTGCTCGCGAAGGTGAGCATCGCCACAGCGATAAGGGTAATATTTGTACGCATTTAATTTGAGTTGATGAACGAATAAAAGTAAAACCAAAGAGCTGATTGATAGCTCTAATGCAAACAGCCTGCAGTACAGGCCTTTATTTTTTAGACAGGTTGTACGTAGCAGAAGCATACGCCAAACGGCCAATGCGGGGTCCGCCATATACCTGGTAAACCTGGTTATCCAGCAGGTTGCTTGCACCGATCTTGAAGGTCGTATTGATGTTCTTCGCGGTGAAGTTGAGCTGAGCATCCAGCATACCGTAGCTTTCGATCGGACCCGTAAACTGTGGGCTTCCCTCGAAGATGAAGGTATCTACCCATTTGTAATTCACGCTGAAGCCAAAGTCGTTGACGGGCTTACCGAACAACGAAAGCGGTACGTTACGCCCCGAAACACCAATGTTGAACTTGTGCTCCGGCGTGTTGAACGCAGGAATGATCGGATCGTCGGTTTCCGTGTTGAGGCGGTTCCAGCTATAGTTACCGTTCAGCGAGTAGTAATCAGCGAAGTACAAATTTGAACCGATACTGAAACCCTGGGTAGTAACTACTTCCGTTGCGTTGGCGGCAACACGGTAGGCCTGAACGCCGGTTGGCGGAGACTGAGGCCGCACACTCGCACGAACACCAAGGTTGAAACCGATAAAATCGGTGTAGCGGCTGTAGTAGTACGTTGCGTCGAGGTACAGACGCTCACCAATGGTGGTACGGGCGCCCAGCTCGAAGGTTCTCACCTGTTCAGGTTGGATGGGAGCAACGTCGAAACGACGAATGGTATCCACATCTCCCGTATTCAGGAAGTCGACAAGACTTTCAACCGTAATCAGGTCCTGAATGCCGTCGATATTACCCAGCAGTACTGCCCGGCCTACGTTGTAATTGAGGTACTGATCGTTCAGCGTTGGGTTTCTGATCGCAGAGCTAAAGGAGGCCCGGAGCGTCGTCGTAGCGGTAGGGGTGTAAACAATGCTTGCTGCCGGACTGAAGAGAAGATCGAAGTTCTCGTTCTTGTCTGCACGCAGACTCGCCGAGATGCGATAGCGGTTGTTGATGTTCATTGTACCACCACCGTAGATACCGAACTCCTGGGTATCGATGTTACGGCCCATTGTGTCCAGCAGGATCGTTCCCTGGCTGTTAGGGGTATAAAGGCGGTAGTTCGCACCAACCGTTAGGTCGAGACCCGAGTTTTCGTTGGGCTTGTAAACGCCGCGGAATTGCTTCTCGCCGTGGAGGTGAAACAGCGCACTACGGTCAAACAGACGCGTTCCTCCCTGACCAATGAGGTTGCTGGAGATACTGTCGAATGCTTGCTGAAAGCGCTCCGTACCAACTTCGTAGAAATCGACGGCGTCGGGATCCGAGGAATTGCCCGACTGTGCTCTGGTTCTGGCTTCCGCGTGGTAGCCCGGCAGGAGGCTCTGTACTTCTTCGCTGGCGTAGAAGTCGCGGCGCTGCTGCCTGAACTCCGCAACTGAACACCGTTGATCAGCAGGAATGCTTGAATTCCGGCAATCGGGGAAGCCCTCGAGGGCTTCTACCTGAGGGGTAATGAAGGTTGTCCAGTAATTAAGGTAGTCCGTCCGCCAGGCGGCATCTGTTTTGTGCGCCTCTTGCAGTTGCAGAGCAGTAAAGTAAGGGTCGTAGCTTTCTCCGGCATCTTCGTGGGTAGCGTAGGCGCGCAGGAAGAAGTTGTCGCGGTTGCGCAACTCGATACGATGCTGGAAAAACTGAATACCCTTCAGGCTGAAGCGGTTGTCTCCCTGGTACACGGTGGTACCCGTAGAATAGTTACTGGCCAGCAGCAACTCGGTGCTTTCCAGCGTCTTAGCCGGGTTCAGGCGGAAGTGGACCGCGAGGCCAGCCTTTAGGTTTTCACTGTCGTAATCCACCAGGTCTTCCTCTTTGTAACCTGCTCTGCGGATTTCGCCGAGACCGAGTACAGAACTGAAATCGGCACCAGAGTCTTCCTCATCGCCGTACCGGTTTACAGCATCGTATCCGCCAGGGTTGCTGGCAGCGAGGTCGGTGTCGAACACCGGATCGAAGTTATCGGCAACCCAGTCGTCGGCTCTGAAGCCGAACAGGTTTATTTTGTACGCCACCCAATCGTGACCGTCCTTGTTTTTGAACGCTTCGGCCCAACGGATGCCTCCTTCGAACAGGTTACGCTCTGCTACTTTTAACTGAGCGGAGAACCCCTGTTGCAAGAAAGGATCTTTGGTTTCCATGGCGATCACACCGTTAAAGGCGTTCGGGCCATAGAAAGCTGAAGAGGCTCCAACTACGAGGTTCACCCGGTTAACGTCCAGTTCGGAAGCTCCGAGGAAGTTACCAAGCGAGAAGTTGAGGCCCGGGCTCTGATTGTCCACTCCGTCAATCGTCTGGAGGGAACGAACGGGGTTTGTGGAGTTGAACCCACGGGTATTTACAATTTTGAAGCCAAGGCTGGCTGCAGTAAGGTCAACATCTTTGAGACTGCCGAGGCCATCGTAAAAGTTGGCCGCAGGTGTTTCTTTGATGGCGATGGCATCGAGGGTCTCCATCGTCAGAGCAGCCTGTTGCTGCTTTTCGCTGATCCGCCGGCCGGTAACGACAACCTCCTCGAAGGTGGTCCCGTCATCAGCACCAAGGCGAATGTTCAGGTCCTGATCAGGTGAGGTCACTTCAATTTCCTTTGTCGCAAATCCGAGGTAGGAGAATTGAAGGATAGTGGGCAGTCCGGAAACGGTGAGTTCCCAGTTGCCGTCAAAATCGGTGACGGTTCCTGTAGTGGTTCCTTTTGCCAGCACACTGGCACCGATGAGCGTTTCTCCGTTATCATCGTCAGAAATGGTCCCTTTCAGGACGACCTGGCCCATTACAGAGCCGCAAAAAAAGGCGCACAACAACGTGAGCAAAAGAGTAGATAGCCGCATAAACTTTCTTAAAACATGATCGAACGTACCGGATGGCAACTTCCATCCGGGCTGCAATTTAGTGAAAATTCGCTGGAGAGTTCCAAAGCCGCATTATTTAACGACAAAATCTTTGTTCTGAACCTTCAGAACGGACAAAATAAAACGCTGTTTTTGGCCCGACCACCTCCTGTTTCAACAACCTGAGCGCATTCGCATTGGCCGTTAGAACAACCACAATCTGCAAAGCTTAAACATTGAAATTTGAACCATGTTTACTCTTGCGCGGCCGCGGGTGCAAAGATAGACTATTGGAGCAGAGCATGCCGCTTCCAATACTGCGCTGCGCGCAGTTTTTTTCTAAAAACGGCATTCAAGGTAGGGAGGAAGCATGCTCTTTGCTCCCAAAACCGCTACCCTGCACCTGCGTTCGCGCCACTAAGTAACAGTAAGAATCAAGTCTCAGCCCACGGCATGGTACCGCCGGCTTAAAAATTGTAGTTCAGCCCCGTCCGGATCTCGAAAGGGGAATCTCCGATGCGGTCGGCAGCAGAAAGACGGAACAGCAGCATAATCTCGAAGCCCGCAGTTCCTACCCCGCCACCCTGGCTGAGACCACCACCCAGGAACGGGATCGCACGAGTGGAACGTACGGCGTCCCCGTCGGCATCAAATCCTTCCACTTCGTTTACGATACTGTATTCGGCATGGACAAAAAACTGCCCGATTACTTTTGCCCGCGTAAATGCGCCCGCCTGCCAGGTAGCGTAGTTTGCCTTGAAGCGATCTCCACCGCCGATGTCCTGACGGTAGCTGTTGTACGCAAAACTGCCCCGCGGCCCCACACTCAGGAAGTTGTTCACCTTATAACCTACAATTGGCGACAAGCCGATTTGGAAAAAGCTGCTCTGGCTGGTGCTCTGAAAACCTAACTGAGCTCCGGCCCCAAACCAAAGGTTACTCCCAAAAGTGTCTCCCCGTTGATCCCGGACGCGGTCGTTGTCGTTATTGTAGTAGTCGAGATCGTCCCTCGCTTGCTCTTCGGTAGTTCCTCCCTGGGCACTCACGGCCAAAGAAAGCGTACAAAACAGAAGTAGGAAAAAGGATTGCTTAAGCATAGCTGGATTTGTTGATATGGTTGATAACGGCTTTAAACGAACCGTGTTTGACGCATTAAGGTTTTGATAAGACTAAAAAGGATCATTTGGCATTCACAGGCCGGTATTCAGGTCAATAACCGCATTCTCCTGAACACCAGACAGTGCGAATCGAATGGTGCAAAGATGAAAAGCTTTGGCCTCAGCGGCCAAAATCTCCTAACTTAGCCCAATGACCGATAAACAAAAGACGGGCCAGATAGGAGAAGCGTTGGCCAAAGCTCATCTGGAAGCCATCGGTATGGCCGTGGTAGCCTCCGGCTACCGTTACAAACGCGTCGAGTTGGACCTGATCGCGCGCCAGGAGGATGACTGCCTCGTATTCGTAGAAGTGAAGACCCGTCGCGGACTCAAATGGGGGCACCCTTCGGGTGCCGTCACCCCAGCCAAGGAACGCAACATTGCCAGGGCCGCTTCAGCGTATATGAGAGAGGTAGACCACCAGTGGGAAGTTCGCTTCGACATTATTGCCATCCTCCTGCACAAAGACGGCTCGCATACCCTCGAGCACATCGAGGATGCGTTTTTTCCGGGGTTGTTTTAGGAATTTTTGAGTCGGGAGTCTGGAGTCATGAGTCGGGAGTAGCGGGACCACTCATTTCGCTTCGCTCATTCGCCTTTTTGAATACAGCTCAAAAGCCCGCTACAACACCGCCGCAGCAACTCCAGACTCCCACACTCACGACTCCCAGACTCCCGACTCCCAGACTCCCGACTCAAAAACTCCTACACCAGCCCCCGGCGCTTGAGCTCGAGGTATTCGTTGATTACGGCCCCCGACAGTGCTTCGGGCCGGGTGAGTACCACCCGAACTCCGTTTTGGCGCAGCCGCGCAGCCATCAACTCTTTTTGCTGAAGAAAATTCCTGGCCGTTGACTTCAGGTAGACGTCTTCAACCCCCTCTACTGGGTTATCCAGCAGTTCAGCAATTTCTGTATTTTCGAAGAGGATGACCACCAGCTGGTGCGATCGGGCAATCCGCCGCAGTGCAGGAAGCACCCGGTCGAGGGCGTAATTGCTTTCGAAGTTGGTAAACAGTATCATGAGACTACGTCCGCCCAGCAGCTTCTGACCGGCATAGTACAGCAGATCGTAATTAGACTCCACCTGCTGGTCTTGTTGGTGGTAAAGCGCTTCCATGATGCGGCGAAGGTGGTCGGGCTTGGAGTCGGCCGGCAAAATAGTGCCGAGTTTGTCCGAGAAAGTGAGCAGACCGGCCCGGTCCTCTTTGGTCAGGATGACATTACTCAGCGCGAGGGTGGCATTGATCGCGTAATCGAGCAGGCTCAGGCCATTGAATGGCATCAGCATGGTCCGGCCTTTATCGATACAGCAAAATATTCGTTGGGCGCGCTCGTCTTCGTACTGGTTTACCATCAGGGCATTCCGGCGGCCGGTGGCCTTCCAGTTGATGCTCCGGTAATCATCTCCCAGGACGTATTCTTTGATCTGGTCGAACTCATAGCTCTTGGCCAACCGGCGCAAACGCTTGCGGCCACTGGCCGGTACTGTAGTTTTAGCCTTGAGGGTAAACTGCTGCATTTGCAGGATACTGGGATAGACCGGCACCGTCACCCCGGCGGGGATTTCGAGGCGTCGTTCGGCCAGTTTCCAGGAAGTAGTAAGGAAAAGGTTGATGCTGCCGAAGTCGTACTCCCCACGGGTCATCGGGCGAATGGAGTACGAGAGTTCACGATCAGAAGCTCCCGGCAACTCAAAAGCGATGTGGTGGTCTCTGATCTGGAGGTCGGCGGGCAACTCGTCCGTAAGGCCCACGCTCACTTCCTTCGGGCCATCATTATGCACCCTGATGCGGATATTCATCTCATCGCTCAGCGAAAGGACTTTAGGTACGCTGCGTTCTGCCGAGATATGGCCGGCGATCACGTATAGCTGCCAGGCATCGTAAGCCAACAGGCCGAAGAGTGCAACCAGACCAACAACCGCCAGGTAGTAAAGCCCCTCCCAGTAAAACCCAACGGCGGAAAGTACCACTACTGCTCCCAGACCAATGAAGAAGCGGTTACCGAGATGCAGGTAGCGCAGGTGGTTGTAAATTCGGTTGTCCCCATTGCGGTAGTTCAGGTACAGGCCCACACCAATCGCCGCCAGAGCAATCACGATGGCCAGCCCCGGACCAAAGCGGAGGGCGCTCATGATCAGGCGGCCCACAATGATGGCGGTCACCAGCCCGGTGATTATCCATTTCAGGGTATTTGTTCCAGAGGTGGCTTGCCCGGAGGTATTGTCTTCCATTTCGGAGGGTAAGATAGTTAAGCGCAATCTGTCAGTCGAATTCTACGACTACTTTCCTACGGGTTCAGGCGAGAACTACGTCTGCTCCTCTTATCCGCATGGAAAATCAGCTGTAGGCAGTTATCGGATTACGATCTTTTGCGAGGCCAGACCGCCGGCTCCTTCGAGCCGGACCAGATAGACACCAGGGCTTAGCCCTTCAACGTTCCATTGCACCTGCGTGCGCGCCGCCACGGTTTCGGTTCTCAATACGCGGCCGTTGACATCGAGCAAGGAGATTTCGGACACAGCCCCCGTTGGCCAGCCATCAATCGTAACGAAATCTGAAGCAGGATTGGGCGCGGCCGAAAAGGCAAACGAAGGTGAAGGAGCAGAGAAAAGCGCCGTCGTTGCATCGGAATTCAGGTTGGTCCGAAAGAAGTTGACCCCACCCCGCTGGGTCCCCACTACCAGTTCCAGTTTTCCGTCGCCGTCAAAATCACCGAATCCCGGATTGGCAAAACCACCCACATCGAGGCCCGCGATCTCTTTGGTAAGCAGGGTAAACGGCTCGGTATACGCCGAGTCGATCCCGAAACGGTAGACTTCCACCTGGCCTATCCGGTTGCCGGCAAAAACCAGTGTATAGTTCGGGTTTTGAACCACCCAGGGCGCCGGGTGGCCCGTGCTGATACCCGGAGAGTTGGTATTGATGCCTCCGAGCTGAAGCATATTTCCTGCGGCGCTCACGTCCGGGTTGAACATTGGTGATTGCTCCGTACCGATGTTGCGGAAGAAGCGCACCCGCCCGTCAAATCCTCCCACCAGCAGATCCTGCAGCCCGTCGCGATCCAGGTCTGCAATGAACGGCTTACTGAACTGGCCCGCATCGAGCCCCTGCCATTCAAACACGAGCTGGCCGAAGGTGGCTTCGTTGCCCGGGCCGGCGGTGTTTTCACCGTAGAATAATTTTCCGCTGCGGTCACCGATCACTACGTCGAGGTCGCCATCGCCATCGAGATCACCAAAGGTTGGCGTGAAAGCCCAACCAGTACTCTGAAATGCGCTCATGCCGAGGTAGTCCTCATCCACCAGTTCAAAGGCAATTTCTCCGCCTTCAGGCGTTACGTTGCGCAGCAGGCGAAAGCGGCTGTCCAGAGAGTTATCCGGGGTGTATTCATCGTTGTTGCCCAGAATCAAGTCGGGCCGGCCATCGGCATCGTAATCGAAGGTGGTAACGTTGGCCGAAGTCCCCAGGTCGATCATATCTTCGACGAGCACTTTGCGGCTCTGGAATACGAAATCCGGAGCCGTCTCGGTGCCTGCGTTACGATAATACCACATCACCTCCACGTCCGTTCCGTTCAGGGTCACCGAAGGTGACCCGATGATGTCCCTTTTGCCGTCCTGGTCGATATCGATATAGTAGGCGGCGGGAAAGGAAGCAATGTCGGCGATCACTCCTTCATCGTTCCACGCAGTGTCCTGCCTGCTGATCCAGGCCTGATCAACGGAGCCATTGTTGAGACCAAGAACCAGCCGGTCGAAAGAGATGTCGCCAAGCATTACGTCCATCAGGCCGTTACCGTCGTAGTCAAAGACCGTGACTGTTGATCCGGAGTGGCGGGGCCTGCCTCCTCCGCCGGGCAGGAGGTTATCGAAACAGTCTCCGGGGGCAGGAGCCAGGTCCAGCGCCGTGGTCAGTCCGCTTTCGAAGAATCCACCCCAGCACTGAGACTCGAGGGTATAAATAAGCGTGTCCAACCCGAAGCCTCGTTCCACGCTTTGGTTTTTATAGTATTCCACATAACCTCCGTTGACGGAAAATGTGATCAGGTCGAGGTCTCCATCGAAGTCGAGGTCTTCAACGGCGGGGTAATCGATGCTGCTTACAAAAATCGATGTTTCGTTTCCTTCAAAAGGAAAATAGAGAATAGGGAAAAGCCCTCCGAAGTCTATTACCTCGAATTCGAGCAAGCCGTCTGCCCTGCGGGTTCCACGGAGCACCTGCACCCCGTCGATTGCTGAGAAGTACCGGAACATATCAGGAGTACCATCCTGATCGAAATCGCGCAGCATCGTCCAGCCCTCCGTATCGTCGGGAAAATGAGCGACCAGTTCCGGGGCAACTTCGTAGTTGCCGTTGCCGTCACCCTTCAGCGCCAGGTTTATTTCGCCTGACTTATCAAAGAAATACAGGTCGTCCGTTCCATCGCCGTCCAGATCAGCGGCCTGGGGCTGGGGTGTATTGAGCCCTCCGAACCAGGCGAGAGAGAGTTCTGCGCCGTTGTGCAGCACCGGCGGGTAAGCGGGAGTGAGTTCGACACTTTGTGCGACCAGAAGTGCTGAACTCAGGGTCAGTACTGTAAAAATTATAGTTTTCATCGCAGATGGTTTTAGGAGCACCACAAAATAAACGACCACTTTGATGCTTTCAGCATATTGAAGCCCGTTTGTCTACTGTGTAACAAAATAAGGCCCTTAGGTTCTCAATACAGCAAATATCCGAAGCTCCTGTACCCTCTGACAACATAAAAGCCTCGCCGGCAATGCCGACGAGGTAAAATATTCTCATGAATAAAAAACAAAAAAAGTCTTAGCGCAACGCACACCGTATTAGCCGCTGAAAAAGCTCCTTAAACGGTGTGATCGTCGTAATCACATTCTACCGAACCGCCAACCATCAACCCACAGGTGCAACGGTTACCAGTTTACGGTTGAAATACTACTCCCCATCCCAGAAGAAAGATCCGCAATCCACGTTCAGTACCTCCACCGTCACCTGGTTGCTTACGGCCTCACAAGGCCCGGCGGGATCGTTGGTGGTAAGGATGAACGTAACGGAACCGC
>NZ_VOXD01000056.1 GCF_008014675.1 Neolewinella aurantiaca
TGAGTACCGGTACGCACCAGCCACAGAATGGCGTCAAGTACATCCCGGAGTTGATGTTTTGTCTTGCGGTTGATTGGTAGATAATCTTTAACTTCGTTCCACTGGCTGTCAGTCAACCGAGTCCACTGCTTGGTCATATTTGTAGTGTTTAGCGACTTACAAGATACGACTGACAGCCTTTATATCTAAATTTTCATAATTTTAGACACGCTCTTAATAACTGGGGTACTTGTTCATTGGGAAGGCCTTCGTTGTTCCCATCGGGCTCTTGGAGCCCGGAACGTAAGTGGGGTTGATCACCGGAACCATTCCGCCAATTTCGGCGACGTGATCATCGATCAACCGGCCAAGGCGGGCCACTACTTTTGGGTATAGGGCTGCCACATCGTTCATTTCCGTCGGGTCTTCGCCAAGGTTGTAGAGGCGGTAGGCAGGTTGACGGTTCTCGCCTTCTCCGTATTCCTTGATGCATTTGAAATCGCCGGACCATGCGGCCGTTGAAGGCAGGTTGTCGGGGGCAACGACGTAGTGCGGGAAATGGCTGAAAATGGCTTCACGCTTCAGGGGTTTGTTGTCGGTAAGGAGCGGCAGCAGGCTCACTCCATCCAATTGCTGGGCTGGGTTGCCGGCGGTGGCGGTCGCTTCCAGAAAAGTAGGGTAGAAGTCGATACTCTGGATCAACTCGTCCGAAACGGTGCCGGGGTCGATCTGTCCCGGCCAGGCGATGATGGCGGGGACGCGAATGCCTCCTTCGTGGATGTTGCCCTTGCCGTGGCGCAGGGGATAGTTATTGGTCGGGAACTCCCCGTCGATGGTGTTGTACATATTACCGCCGTTGTCGCTGAAGAAAACGATCAGGGTATTGTCCATCAGGTCGAGTTCTTCGAGCTTGTCGAGCAGCATGCCGAGGCTTTGGTCTACTTTTTCCATCATGCCGCCCATGATCGGGGCGTTTTGCTTTCCGCGCGGATCGGTTTTAGCGGTGTACTTATCGATCAATTCCTGCGGTGCCTGGAAAGGGGCGTGAACACCAAACTGCCAGAAATTAAGGAAGAAAGGTTCGTCCTTGTGCGCTTCCAGAAAGTCCATCGCTTCGTAGGTGATGCGGTCGGTAATGTATTCTTTTGGCTCTCCGTTGGGCAGGTTGGGGATTCGGTACGGAGAGAAGAAGCTGGGAGGGCCGGGGTGCATCATACCGCCAATGTTGACGTCGAACCCCTGCTCTTCGGGCCAGTAGCCTTTTTGGCCCAGGTGCCATTTACCGATGTGGGCGGTGGTGTAGCCATTGGTTTTAAGTGCTTCTGCGATGGTGAATTCCTCCAGCGGGAAAAAAGTGCGGACACCCTGTTGTACTACTTTCTGCCACGGGGCACCTTTGGTGCGGGTCAGGTCTTCGTTCGGGTTGGGCGGCAGGTGCCCGGCGGGCGTTGTCATCCCGAAGCGGCCGGGGTGTTTGCCACTCAGGATGCTGGCGCGGGTGGGGGAGCAGAGCGGATTAGCGGCGTAGGCGCGGGTGAACTGCATGCCCATTTTGGCCAGCCGCTCCATATTAGGCGTTTCGTAGTATTCGCTGCCGTTCAGGCTGGTATCCATCCAGCCCATGTCATCGACGAGGAACATTATGATGTTGGGTTTCTGCGTCGGTTTTTCGGGGGCGCGGACGCAGGTGCAAAGGAATAACCCCACGAAGAGCAGGGTGGGGTAATGGAACTTAGGCATGGATCGATTGTTTTGTTGCACTCAAGTTAGCGTCGCTGTCGTCGCTCAGGCATCCTGTACTTTCGGGCCCGGCCCTTGCGGAAGGCGGGCGCTGGATGGATCGATTGCGGTGCGTCCCCCAGTCTTTCAACTTTTCTTTGCACCTGCGGCCCCGCCTTCTGTTGTCTGCTTGTGTCTCCCCATTGAAACGAAGAAGAAGGCTTAGAATGGGAGCAGACGAACAAAACAGCATGCTATGAATTCTAAATGGGGAAAGGGCGCTCATGCCCTCAGTATTTCGATCATCAAGCAACCTGAGCATGTCAAAAATTTTTACACTTTTCATCGCCCTTCTTCTCAGTACTCCTCTTGCGGCGCAGACCGGCCCGGACGAGGACCAACTCGGGATGTGGTACATGTTGTTCTTCAACAAATCTTTTGGCGATGGCCCCTTTGGCATCCAGGGCGATCTTCAGTACCGGGCCTGGGATGCGGGCGGCGATATGGAGCAATTGCTCCTCCGTGGCGGTTTGACTTTCCGCCCCGACGATGCCAACGCCCTGTTCACCCTCGGCTACGGGAATGTTACTTCCGGCGCCTTTGGCGACAGCGACGCAACCAGCAGTGAGAGCCGGATTTACCAGGAAGCTCTCCTGCCGCACAAACTCAGCAACCGGTTTCGGCTGACGCATCGCTTCCGCTACGAGCAACGCTGGGTTGAGAACCAGGATTTCCGTACCCGCTACCGTTATAACATCTTCGTAAACGTTCTGCTCAACGCTACGGAGATGGAGAAAAGCACCCTCTACCTGGCGCTCTACAACGAACTCTTCATCAACGGCCAAACCGACATCGGCGACGGCCGCACAGTGGAGCGCTTCGACCGCAACCGCACTTATCTGGGACTCGGTTACGCGCTGTCTGATGACCACCGCGTTCAGGCCGGTTGGATGCGCCAGACCACCGACAACTGGGCCAAATCGCAGGGGCAACTCAGCCTGCATTCACGGTTCTAAGCACTTTCGGCTCGCAAGCAGGGCCGGCTGGTGATCAGGCAGCGCTTTTGCGCAACAACCGGCCGCCTGAGCCGTAATTCTGCGACGCAAAAGGTACGATTGACCACAAGGGAGAAGGTTAAGGCGCTGATTACCGATGGGGTAGTATCAGCCTGATAGTTGTGCCCGGCCCACCGGGAACCAGCGACGGTTAAAGGCTGTGCTAAGCGCCCCGGGGAACAGCAAAAAATTACCGTTCAGTAACTCCGGTACCGGAGCGAGGGAGCGTAACGCCAAAAGAGTATCAGGGGGTAAGAAGGCTATATCGGAAGGCAAAAGGATTGAAACGTACTACGGGTGGTAATTCGACCGAAATGACCATCGTGCCACAATAAGGAGTAGATATGATCTGCTAGTATGAGACAAGTCGAATCAACAACCGTGTCTTTTTTACACGGTTGCCTTGCTAAGAACGGAAATAACTTTGGCGGATCTATCCTGCTCTGTCCGGCAGTTTGACCATAAATGTGGTTAAATAAACTATTAGAAAAAAAAGTGTGGGAATCTTCCGTTGTTGCAGGGAAGTACAGGATGGGGTGGCTTTAACCCCGGCTTAATATTGAGGTAGAAAGGGAATAATTGTTCCTGTTGAATTTTATGTCAATCTGCAAAACCTAGAAAATGAAACTATTCTATCATGTCTGCCTTATTGGCCTGCTGTTGCTCTCTGCGGCCGGCCTGCGGGCACAAAACACAACCATAAGTGGCACCCTCACTGCTCCGGACGGGACTCCCCTGATTGGGGCCACTGTTCAGCAAGAAGGAACCTCGTCGGGTACCGTCGCTGATCTTGACGGGAATTACAGCGTAACTGTTTCCGGCCCCGATGCTACGTTGATCTTTACTTACACCGGCTATAAAACTGTCCGGGAAATAGTTGGTAATCGCACCACTATCAATTTGGTGCTCGCCGAAGACGCCGAGACCCTGGACCAGATCGTAGTGGTGGGGTATGGCTCCCAGAAACGGTCGGACATCACCGGCTCCGTAAGTTCGGTGAGCTCCGAGGATCTGGAGAAAGCCGTTTTCACGAGCGTGGACCAGTTGCTACAAGGGCGTAGTGCCGGTGTTCAGGTAACGAGCTCTTCCGGCGAGCCGGGAAGCGGTGCTACCATCCGGATTCGCGGAAATAACTCTATTTCGGGTAACAACGGACCTCTTTACGTGGTGGATGGCATCCCGATTGCCGGCAGCCCGAACTTCAACCCGCAGGACATTGCGAACATTGAGGTCCTGAAAGATGCCTCGGCTACGGCTATTTACGGTTCACGGGGTGCCAACGGGGTGATCCTGGTGACTACCAAACGGGGAGAAAGCGGTAAAACGCGGATCGACGTCAGCCACAATACGACTTACTCCGAAGTGATCAATACTTACGAGATGCTCAACGGGCAGCAGTACGCAGAGTTCCGTAACGAGGCCAACCGGGACCTCGGCCAGCCGGAGCCATTCCCCAATCCGGCCGAATTTGCCGGGCAGGGGTTCAACTGGCAGGATGAAATACTGGAGACCGGCCAGCGCAGCGAAACAGGCATAAGCCTGAGCGGTGGCAGCGAAAACGTCCGGTTCTTTGTTTCGGGGAATTACCTTTCTGATAACGGAATAGTAAAGGGCTCCAGCTACAACCGGGGAACCATAAGGGCCAACCTCGATATGGATGGGCTCAACGATAAACTGCTAGTGAAAGTGAACTTCAACGCTGCTCATAGCCAAAACCAGCGTGCGATCACCAGCTCACGCGGATTCCCCGCCAGTGCAGGGCCGATCTTTAATGCGTTGACGAGTGAGCCGATCGTGCCGAGCCTGACCTATTCCGGATTTACCGGCGAAGGAAACCAGTTCTATAATCCCTATCTGGAAGTGACAGAACAGGATGACCGCCAGTTTCTGACCGACCTGGTCGCCAGCACCGAAGCAACCTACAAAATCACCGATCGCCTTTCCTACACCTTCAATGGAGGCGTTAACTTCACTTTGAACAACCGCGATATCTTCACTCCGAAAACGGTAGGAACGGGCATCAATGCCAACGGCCAGGCCAGCAACAGCAGAGGCCAGGGATATGACTACATCGTAAGCAATTACCTCACCTATGATGACATCTTCAGAGGTTCGGATCATGCCCTGACGGCGGTTACGGGACTGGAATACAGCGAGTTCAATAACTATTCTTCCAGTTCCAGCACGAGTAACTTCGACATCGAAACCCTTGGCTCAGACAACATCGGCATTGGTACGGGAGACGTGAGTGTTGGTTCCGGCCGGAGTCTTGCCGTGCTTCAGTCCGGTTTCCTGCGGGCCAATTACGCCTTTAAAGACCGCTACCTGCTTACCGCAACCATCCGGGCTGATGGCTCAAGCCGCTTCGCAGAAAATGAAAAGTGGGGTTACTTCCCTTCTGCCGCCTTTGGATGGCGGGTTTCTGAAGAAAGCTTCATGGCGGATAACAGCACGATCGACAATTTGAAACTTCGTTTCTCCATCGGGGAGACCGGCAGCCAATCGATCGGTTCTTACCAGTCGCTGGCGCGCTACGGGACAGCGACCTATGGTGTGGGTGGCATCGAGACCCTCGCTTACATTCCGGCAAGCGTTGCCAACCCTAACCTGAAGTGGGAGACTACCCGCCAGATTGATTTAGGCCTTGACCTTGGGCTCTTCAAAAACCGCCTCGAGTTCATTTTTGACTACTTCAAGAAAACCACCGTCGACTTGCTGCAAAGCATTTCCATCCCGAGCCAATCTGGTTTTGGTGGTGCGCTGGTCAACTTCGGCAGCATCAGCAACGAAGGCGTCGAACTGGCCATCAACGCAACACCCATTGCTACCAGCGACTTCAGCTGGAATACGGGTTTCAACATCACGACGTACAAGACCAAAGTCATCGAACTGGGTGGAGACGAAGAAATCTTCGGTCCCGGCCTTGGTGTGAATGTATTCGGCAACGGGCATATCTTCCGCCCCGGAGACGAATACGGTCTGTTGTACGGCTTCAATGCCATTGGGTTGATTCAGGAAAGTGATTTCGACGGTGACGGTAACATCACCGTTCCGATCCGGAACAACGACAGCCGCCTCGGCGCCTGGAAGTTCGAGGACATCACCGGCCCCAACGGGGTACCCGATGGCATAATCACAAACCTGGACCGTAAGGTGATCGGTAACCCCAATCCAGACTTTCTTTGGGGCTGGAACAACGACCTGAACTACAAGAATTTCAACCTCAATTTCTTCGTACAGGCCAGCGTCGGAAACGACGTCTACAACACCATCGGGACGGCGGTCAATTCCGGCTTCAACAACAATGAAGCTTATAAAAACCAAACCGTAGACTGGTACGAAAACCGCTGGACCCCGGAAAACCCGACCAACGATATCCGCTACCCGAGCATCAACAGCAGCTCGCCTCCGGTAGCCAACTACATGGTAGAGGACGGTAGCTACATCCGCCTTAAAAACATCTCTCTACGTTACACCCTTCCTCTGGCCAACTCGGTGCTGAGCAGCGTGCAACTGTACCTGACTGGTACTAACCTGATTACAATTACGGACTACTCCGGTTTCGACCCCGAAGTAAGCTCTCTGGGAGGCAACAGCCTCGCTCCTGGTGTCGACCTGGGCGTTTATCCCCGGCAGAAAGGATACACTTTTGGCGCAAACGTCAAATTTTGATGTACCCCTTCTCCAAATCGATCATCTCCAAATAAAGAACCATGTATAAGTATAAACTCTTAACCATTTTAGCGGCCTTTTTTGCTTTTACTGCGTGTGAAAGCCTCGAAGAAGTCCCGTATTCCAGCCTTTCGGTAGATAACCTTTACCAGAACGAGGCCGACGTAGATGCAGCACTTTACGGTGTGTACAGCACCCATAATGTAAGCAACCACGACTTGTGGTACTTTCTGGCCACTTCGGGGCCCAGCGAAAGTGTGGTCGTGCGCCTCAAAGGAGACGGCAACCAGGGGCGCCTGTCATCATTGAGCTTTACCGCTACCGATGCCCACGGTGTATGGTGGCCCAATTTTTACCGCATGATCAACCGG
Source organism: Neolewinella aurantiaca (assembly GCF_008014675.1). Taxonomy (GTDB): domain Bacteria; phylum Bacteroidota; class Bacteroidia; order Chitinophagales; family Saprospiraceae; genus Neolewinella; species Neolewinella aurantiaca. The sequence goes on from NZ_VOXD01000056.1 coordinate 6,797, forward strand.
GCCAATGCAGTAATGGCCAACGTCAGCAAAGCCGGTCTCGATCCTGCCCTGGAGGAGGAAAAGACAGCCGAAGCACGCTTTCTGCGCGCCTTTGCCTATTTCCACCTCGTGAAGTGGTTCGGTGACGTGCCGCTGCACCTGGAAGAAACGACAGACTTCTCCGACGAATCGGTCAAGAAACCCCGTGCTCCCATGGAAGAGGTCTACGCCGTAATTATCGATGATTTGCAGTACGCCGAAACGCGCCTTCCCGCTTCATACATCAGCGCTGAGCAGGGCCGTGCGACCTCGGGGGCAGCCAAAAGCCTGCTTGGTAAAGTCTACCTCAACATGGCGGGCAAGCCGCTGGAGCTGACCGCCAATTACGCCCTGGCTTCGCAGAAGTTCGCAGAAGTCATCAACTCCGGTTCCTACGCTTTGCAGAGCAATTTCGGTGATGTGTTCAGCATCGACAATGAGTTCAACGACGAGTTAATTTTCGTTCGTCCCAACATACGGGAAACGGGAGTCGGAACGGTACTTACCTTCTTTGCCGGTGTACCTCAGTCGCCGTTCGCGAACCGCAACGGACAGTACCAGTTCGGATTCACGGAATACTTCTACAACTCTTTTAACCCGGAGGATACCCGCCGCGACGAAACATTGCTCTATTCTTACGTAGATGCGTTGGGGCGTGAGGTCACATTCAACTCGCCTGATAACCCCGCATTGCCCTTTGGCGGTTACGGTGGTAATAAAGGCATCGGGTTTGGTAAACTGAAGGACCCGTTCAATGACATAAGTGCCTTTGCGCATACCAACGACATCATCTTCATCCGTTACGCCGATGTACTGCTCATGCACGCCGAGGCGCTCAACGAACAGGGCCAGACTACCGAGGCCCTGCCTTTCCTGAACCAGGTGCGTTCGCGCGCCGGACTCGAGAATGTTTCCACTACCGATCAGGCTGAACTCCGCGACATCATCAAGCAGGAGCGTAAGTGGGAACTCGCAGGCGAATACGTCGAGTACGGAGATCTGCAGCGTTGGGGCGATATCGAAGCCAGCCTGTTCCTGAACGAAGACGCTGCGGTCTTCAACACCGTATATTCTCCGGCCATCGAGCTACTCCCCATCCCGCAGGGACAGATCGAGACCAACGAAAACCTCACGCAAAACCCAGGCTATTAGGAGCCAGCCAATGCACAGCCAAGCTGTGCATTGTTAAGAATGTTTTCCTGATACTAGTACCTTAACAAGCAGATTCTTGCACCTCATCCGCGGCATCTTTTCGTACCTGACGTCGTTGAAAAAATACTTCCGTAGCTAAGGCTATGCAAGCATTTGTTCGCCTGGTCAGCTACAAAAATCCACCAGCGCCTGAGGTGCAGAAATCTACTTGACAAGGTACTAGTGTTGGCAATGCCCTATAGGAGCAAAGCCTCAGGGCGGAGGCAATTGCCTCCGCTCTTTTCAAATTCAAAATTATCAATGTACTATGCCTCGCTTACTACCCCTGCTTCTTTTAACGCTTCTTTGCACCTGCGACCGCGCCCCGTCGACGAATGAGGAGAAAGAAGAACGACTTCCTAACCTCCTCATCGTATTGTCCGATCAGCACAGCTACGATATGTTGGGTTGCTACGGGAACGATCAGATCATTACGCCGCACCTCGATGAGTTCGCCAGCGAGGGCGTTCGCTTTACGCACGCGTTCGCCAACCAACCCGTATGCACGCCGTACCGGGGAATGATCATGAGCGGAATGCATCCGCTTAAGAACGGAGCCTTCATCAACGACGCGCCTCTGCTGCCGAATAAGACGAAACTACTACCGCAATTACTCAAGGAGAAAGGCTACCAGACCGCTTACATCGGTAAGTGGCACCTGCTGGGCGGAGAGCGCAACCGGCCGGTTCCAAGGGGGGAGTTACGCTACGGATTCGATCATGTGGTTACCAATAATTGCCATGTCGATTTCCGTCCCGGAAAAGCCTTTTTCTGGAACGAAAACGATGAAAAGGAATACTTCGATCAGTGGGAAATTTATGGTCAGACCGATCAGGCTATTGAATACCTGGATACTATCGACCAAAGTAAACCGTTCGCCCTCGTAGTGAGCTGGCACCCGCCCCACGACTGGGGGAAATTTAAAGGAGAAGACGGGAAAATGCACTATCGCTACGACACCGATGAGAAAATGATGGTACTCTACGACCGCGACACCCTGGAACTGCGCCCCGGCGCAGAACGCTCGCCAGACCGGCTGCACATGTACCACGGTTATATGGCTTCCACCACCGGTGTGGATATGTCGTTCGGTCGCCTGATGGATAAGCTCAAAGAAAAGGGAATGGAAGAAAACACGCTAACCATATTCAGCGCCGACCACGGAGATATGCTGGAGAGTCATCACGCGATTCTGCCAAAGCAATACCCGCATGATTACTCCAACCGAATCCCGTTTATGGTACGCTACCCGGCAAAATTGAAACCGGGACAAACGACCGATCTGCTCTTCGGAGCCCTCGACATCATGCCAACGGTTCTGGGCCTAATGGGCATCGCGCCGGAAGACGAATACGATGGTAAAAACCTGGCTGAAGAGATTCTGGCGGGGACGCAGGATGCAGTGGATGTTCTCCCGATATGGCTTTACAAGCGCGGTGTTGCGAAGAACAACAACTGGCGCGGCGTTATTACCCCGGACTGGACCTTCGCGATGGGTAAAGGCGTAGACTCGCTGGAAATTACCAATGTCCTCTTCGACCGGAATGAAGACCCCGCTCAGTTGAACAATCTTTTCCACGACCCCGCTTTCGCCGAAGTGAAGGAAGAACTGCGCAACAAAACCTTCGCCTGGATGAGGACCTACAACGACCAGTTCTGGGGCATAGAGGACTTTCTCCGTGTACGGCCTGAAAAAACGTGGATGTACAACTACGAAAAGAGCCCCTACGAACTGTTCGCTGAAGAGCAGGGCAGACGTTAAAAAAAAACAGACCCATAATGCATAAGCTTTTGCTACTTTTGCTCTGCCTTCTGGCGGGGCTGACCTCCTGTACGAAACCTACTCGTCGGGCTGCCGAAACCGCAGACTCCCGCCCCAACCTGATCCTGATCGTCGCCGACGATCACGGTAAAGATGCCCTGGGGTGCTACGGAAACCCGGTGGTCCGAACACCCAATCTCGATGCGCTGGCCGCGACGGGGACCAGGTACGACCGTGCATTTTGTACTACTTCAAGTTGCTCGGCCAGCCGGTCGGTGATTCTGTCGGGGCTGCACAACCACCGGAATGGTCAGTTTGGGCACGAGCACGGCTTTCATCACTTCCTCTCTTACGACACGGTACGTTCGTTGCCGGTAATGCTGGAAGAGGTGGGTTACCGCACCGCACACGTCGGTAAATTTCACGTCGGGCCAGAATCGGTTTATCACTTTCAGGACCGGTTTAAGGCAAATACCCGCAGCCCCATTGAGATGATTGATGCTACCCGGCCACTAATGGAGGGAAAGGAACCTTTCTTCCTTTACATCGCCTTCAGTGACCCGCACCGTGACGGGAAATTCAGGGAAGCCCTGCCTCATGCCCCGGATGGCTTCGGGAATATCCCCCAGGGCTACCCCGGAATCAGGGAAGTCACCTATGACCCCGACGATGTTTTGGTCCCTGACTACCTGCCGGAGACGCCGGAAACCCGGGCGGAACTGGCTCAGTATTACCAATCGGTCCCCCGCCTTGATCAGGGGGTCGGCCACCTCGCCGAACAACTAAAGGCTACGGGGCGGTACGAGAATACAACGATTGCGTACATCTCCGACAACGGAGCGGCGTTCCCCGGCGCGAAAACGACGCTCTACGAACCGGGCATGCAACTGCCCTGCATCGTGAAGGAAGCAGGACAAACGACAGGAAAGGTCTCGCGTCAGCTGGTTAGCTGGACGGATATTGTGCCAACCTTCCTTTCCGCCGCAGGAGTTGATTACGGGCAGGATTACTTCCACGGTAGCGACATAGTAAGCCGTGATACTACGGGAGAGCAAACCGTCTTTGCCAGCCATACCTTTCACGAAATAACCATGTACTACCCCATGCGGGTAGCCCGTGGTGAACGGTACAAACTGATCGTCAATTTCGCCTCCGGCCTGCCGTATCCCTTCGCCAGCGACCTTTACGAATCAAAGACCTGGCAGAGCGTGCTTAGCCGGAACCTGACGAAACTGGGAACCAAAGAGATTGAGCATTTCATTCACCGCCCCCGTTTTGAATTGTACGATGTTGTCGATGATCCCGAAGAAACCAACAACCTGGCGTCCGATCCCGCATTCGCGGGTGTGCTGGAGAAGATGACCGGTCAGGTACGTAATTTTCAGGATGAGGCTGGTGATCCGTGGATCGTGAAGTGGGCTTACGAATAGGCCCACTTCACGAAATTTTACTTCACCAAATTCTGAAAGGGCACTTCCCTGACTTCCAGCTCAGGCTTGTAGTCCGGGTTAAGCACGGGCCAGTAACGTCGGTCCACATTCTCTTCTAACCAGTTCATTAGTTTGGCGAAGAGTGCTTCTGTAAGCTCCGGATCAGCGGTAGCGAGATCATTCTTCTCGTAGGGGTCTTTGGCGATGTCGTAGAGGTGGAGCCGGCCGTGCCAGTCGAAAATCAGCTTGTCGTCCCCAATGCGCACGGCGGAGTGCGGGGTGAGCGCGTAGCCATCGTAAGGGCTATTGTAAATCACATTGAAAGGGTAGTGCCAGTAGCGCTCGTTTTTGTCGTAGGTGCCGTCGTGTGTATTGGTAACCAGGGGGAGAAGGCTTTGTCCGTCCAGGTCTTCCTGTTCGATGATCCTGCGGGCGTTGTACCCGGCTGCGGCGACAATGGTGGGGTAAATATCTGTATAGTCCACCGCTTGCTCGATCCAACCGGAGTTGGTTTGTCCCGCCGCCCGGATAATCAGCGGAACGCGGATTCCTCCTTCGGTCAGGCAGGCTTTCCCGCCCAGAAACGGGGCGTTGTCTGTCCCATCTCCTTTCGGGGTGATCTTGCGGTCGATGCCGCCGTTGTCGGACATAAAGATGATTGTGGTATTTTGGTCCAGCCCGGAGCGCTTGAGCTGATCCATGATGGCTCCAACAGACCTGTCGAGCCCCTTTAACATCGAGGCGTAAACGGGGTCGTTGTGGCCGTTGTTGCCTCTGTTTGCCTTGCCGGAAAAGTATTCGGTTTCTTCCTTAATTCCCTGATAGGGAGAGTGTACGGCAAAGTGAGAGAAGTAAAGGAAGAAGGGTTTTCCGTTTTTGTCGGCAGCTCTCTCCTCCAGGTAGTTGATGGCTTGCTGCGTCAGGTCATCGGTAAGGTAATTCTGGCCGGTGGAGTCTCCGGCATCGCCGATGGCCCACTCGGACTGCGGAATTTCGGGATAGCGGGTCTTGCTTTTATTGTTCCATCCCCTGCGCCAGTTGTAGTACGCGGAGCCTCCGGCATCGAACCAGGCAAGCGGCTCAAAGCCCTGGTCTGCGGGTTGGTGCCCGGCGGCTCCGAAACCGCCGATGTGCCATTTGCCGATGAAAGCAGATTGGTGATCGGGCAGCGCTTCGGCTAAGCTGAGAATATCGCGGCCCTCATCTTCCGGAGCATTGGCGGGGAGTGCGGAGTTAGAGGTGCCGTTGTCCCACGCGCGCTCGGTTTCGATGTTGTCGCGATGATCGAGGACATCATGGGCGTAATAGCCTTCAGGAACCGGCAGCGCCTGGTTGTAATACGTTTCCCGTAAAGGCATCGCAGTCATGAAGCCGAGGCGGGGAGCATACTTACCGCTCAGGATGCCCGCACGAGTAGGGGAGCAGAGCTGGGTGGCGTAAGCCTGGCTGAACGAGACTCCTTCGGCCATTAATCGGTTCAGGTTGGGGGTTTCATAAAAGGTCTCCGTCGGTTTACTGTTGGTGAACCTCGCCGCGTACCCCTGGGCATCGGTAATGCCGAAGTCGTCGGCGAGAATGAAGACGATATTAGTCTTTTGACCTGTTGGCTCATTGGCTTCCGTACTGTTTTGGGCGGGGCCGCAGGTGCAAAGGAAGGGTAGGAGCGCAAGGCAGGTCGCCGTACGGAGTAGGTTAGATTTGAGCATGGGGCTAAACTAAGGGACTCTAATGGAGAGTTGCATCCGGTAGCTACCTGCTCGTGAAAATAAAGATCAGGATCGTATGCCTGTTAGAATAGCCATGCCCTGCACCGGCGCCCCGCCCCTTGTAGCCAATGCGTCCGGTAACCAATAAACAACATTCTCCGTACCATTGAACGGAGGCGGATAAGGTCTGACCGCTGAAAACACAAGGCTTTTGCCGGAGAGGAAATTCTCAGAGTGGGGTTTCGACTATTTTACGCGCTTTTTTTATTGTATAACCCAAAGGAAACGCTCGCCACCATCAATGCGGAGCAGGCGAGTCCGTAAAGCAGACCACTGGCCAGGAACAGGAGAATGTGGTGAATCCGCCGGGGTCCGTACACACAAGACTTCTTCGTCTTTGGTGGAACGTTCCGTATGACCGTTTGTGAAAAACGCCTGGTAAAAGTGAGCATCGGGGGACTTGCTTTGAGTGATGCTCCAAAGATGCTGCGGGTAGGAGGCAGGGGAGATGCAAAATCGAACCAGGAAATAGTTCAATCGAACCAGGCCAGCGTTTATGCGGGTTTGGGGCGGGGCCGCGGGTGCAGCGAGAGCTCTTTGAAGGGCAGTGCCTGCTCCACCCTGCACTTTGTAAGCTGTCTTTGCTCCTGCGTTCGCGCCACCTGAGACCCCACTGGTTCAAATTAACTACTTACTGGTTCAATATTACTATCGGAGTGGTCTCCCGCCACCGCACTTTTGCAACAGACGAAAGAACAAAACAACAGTGCTCCGTCAGGTCGATTATGACAATAGTTGCCTGACGGGTACCAGACTTGAACAACACCTTCGGGAAGAGCAGGTAGAATGAACCCTGCTTACTTCCCTTTTCACTCACCTTTTTCACTCGCCATAATTTCAACCTATCATGTTCAATAATTACCTCTTCCTCGTGCTGCTACTTATCAGCACTACTACGCTCTCCGCCCAGATTACCCTCAACGCCGACAACTACGGCTCGCGGGATAGCGTCTTCTTGCAAGACTCGGTCTTTCTGGATTCTACCTTATTCGCCAGCCCGCCAGTAGGAGGAGCCAACCAGGTCTGGGATTACTCGGATGTCGACATAAACCAGTACTTCGTAAACACCAATGAGCCCGTTGGTGAGGATACCTGCTACGCCGGTGCGAGCTCTATCGGCTACTTTGACACCGACTTTCAGGGTTTTGAATATCTCATAAAAGATTACGAAGGCACTACTGAATCCGGACGCTACAGCCTCGGTCAGAAAGTAGACGAACAAAACTTCTCCCTGTTGCAGGTGACGGGTAACCCGGCGGATACACTCACCTTCCTTTCAGATGCTGGTGTTACCAATTTTCCGCACATTCGGTTTCCTGCAACCTATGGTAGATCTACTGTAGATTCGGTATCGGGTATCGCCCCTTTTAACCTCACGGTGGCGGCTTTTGGTCTCAACCGTACCCCGGGAGCGCAGAATACGCTCACGGTCGTATATCAGGACATCATCGGCTACGGAACAATCATTTTGCCGCAACGGGACGGATCGGTCACCGAACCGCTGGAAGTATTGCTGATGCGGGATTCGACCGTACGTACCGAGACCTATACTCTTGGTGGTGGCCCGGCACCCATGGCGCTGTTGCAGGCCTTCGGTTTGATGGAGGTCAACGTCGCTATCGATGTGGATTACACCTTTCATGTCAAAGGGCTTGGCCGCGCGGTGGCTCGTATGTACGATGTGATCGACAACGGCGTAACAAAGTATCAGATGAGCCTGCGTAGCATTGAACCAGGTACAACTACGGCTGTGCGCAACTATGATCTGCTCGAACTAACGCTCTTTCCCAACCCGGTCAATGCCGGCGGAAGCATCAAGCTGGCCGGCCAGACGGAACTGAACGCAGGAACCATACGACTGCTTGATCTTAACGGGCGGGTAGTAAGCCAAAAGTCCTTTAACAACCATTCCGGTATCGCCCCGGAACTCTCCGTTCCTGCTTCCACCAAGGCCGGACTCTACTTCTACCAGCTCACTAACCTGAATAATCTCCCGGTTGGGATGGGTAAGGTGATGGTGCAGTAATGGTGAATCATTCCACGTCTTGACTTGTTCTGACCGCCTCCACCAGAAGTAAAGAATCTGGACGGAGGCGGTCGGAACCAGTGGGTTGTCAGGCACGCCCAAACCCCACCGCATCTAATGAGATCTAATCGACCTGACAGACCACGGGTGGTAAGAATGTTTGATAACGGTAATTCGGGGTAATTACTGGCAAAAAATCGCCACATTAACCGGGCGCAAACCAGCTTGTCGCTCACCCCCCCTTCCCCGCCAGGGCTAACGCATAGGCTAGTTAAGCCGTGTTAAACCCCCTCCCCAACCCGTGAGCTTCGCTGCTGCCTTCGGCGGTCCCACGGGGGATGGGCCAGTGAAAACGCTACGCGTTTTGGGTTGCAAGCTCTTAGGTGATGACTATGATCTCGAGCTAAAAGTTTAAAATCGAATCCTATGTGTCAGCCTTGGGGGCAGGGTGGCTTAGCGGATGGAGAATTCGGTCCAGAGGGGGTAGTGGTCTGAGACCATCCAGGAGTGCTGGAGTTTGGAGTGGGTGTCGGGGTTCCAGAGTAGGGGGACGAAGTCATAGTTTCCGGCGGCGAGGAGGTCCATGGAGAGTTTTGGTTTACCGTTGGATCCGCTGAACCATGCGATTTGGTCGTAGTATTTGTCCTTGTTGAAGATAGAGCGGGTGACGGAGGGATCCTGGAGGGCCGGGGGGACGTATAGTCCTTCGGCGAGGAAAGTTTGATCGAGGAGGTCTCCGCGTTCATCGATGTTGAAGTCGCCGAGGCAGATTAGGTTTTGGTCGTAGGCGTTGATATCGGTTGCCCAATCGCTGAGCCAGCGGGCGATACCTTTTAGTTCAGCGATGCGGTCTTTGGATTTTTTGCCGTAGATGATGTGGAGGGTAACGAGGATGAAGGTTTTGGATTCGGACCGGAAGCTGACGGCGTAGGGTGAGCGGACGAACTGATCTTTGAGGGTGTTTTCACCGACTTCGGAGAGCCATTCTTTAGGGACGACAATTTCAGACGCGAGGCCTGAGAGGTTAACGCGGCGGGTGTCGAATACATAAGCCATTCGCTCGCCATTGCCGGCGGAGCCGGCGGTGACATCGGTGAGGATGAAGGACCAGTTGGAACCGAGGAGTTTCATCATATCGCGGAATGCGCGAATGTTTGCTTTTACTTCCTGGACGGCGATGACATCGAAGCGGGAGATGATTTCGGTGATGTATTTGAGGGAGGAGAGGTCTCGCCGGGGGGAGTCGTCTTGGCCGGAGGTCCAGATGCGGGAGAGGTCGCCGAAGGCGCGGATGTTCCAGGTAGCGATGAGGAGGTTGCGGCCGATTTTTTTTGCTGGGATGCGGATATCGAGGTTGTCGGATAGTGCCTGGAAGCGTGGTTGTAGTTCTTCGGGTAGGGGGTCGAGGATATTGGGCATGATGTTGAGATTGTTGGGGAGGTAAGATACGGTGTGGGAGCCTGTGGCTGGAGAGGTTGTGCCGCTCGCCGGCTGCCCGAGCTGACTCGTCCTAAAATAGGTTGGTGGTTTACGGGAGCCCCCTAACCCCCAAAGGGGGGATGTTTGTGGTTCCGGACACGATAAACGGGGAGCTGATGTGGCCTGATCCGTGGGACAGAATAGCAGAGCCTTCGTTACGGAATTACTAGGTTGAATCGTCGATTTTTCGTATCTTATGGACGGTATCAGTAAGTTGGAGATGAGGGGGGCAGATCCGATAGGTTTTGACCCCTTTGTTGTTGGGAGTGGCAAATAAAAAGGGCCAAGAATATGTGTCCTTGGCCCTCGGCTTCTTGAAATCGCAGATTGGCTATCAAACGACCAACTTGTGCTGGAGAATGCCTTTCTTAGCAGTGACTTGAATGATGTAAGCCCCCGTAGCTAAGCCGGAGGTATTAAGAGTCGTGTTACTCGCCATTTGCTCGCGGATCAATGAGCCATTAGTGGAGTAGAGCTGAAGACGGCCGCTCTGGAAGGCATCAGGTACGATGACCGTAACCAAATCTGTTGCGGGATTGGGGTATGCTATCAAGCTTTCTTCACCATAGGCGAATTCAACCGTTCGGATTTCAGAGTAGGTGAAAGTGCCGTCAAAGTCGGTTTGGTGGAGGCGGTAATGATTGTTGCCGGCTGCGGGGGTCTGGTGCGCGAAGGTGTAATCCTGAAGCACAGTAGAGTTTCCTGCTCCTGGGATCATGTTGATGTCTGACCAGTTCTGAGTGTCCGTTCTATGCTCTATGTGAAAGGTTGCGTTTTGAGATTCTTGCCCGGTTTGCCAGTAGAGCTTTACCTGTTTTGCTGTTGCCTGAGCGGAAAAACCAATCAGGTTAATTGGGAGAGCGGCTACGACGGTCAGTAATTCATTGGCAACTTGCTCGTTTGATTCTGTTTCAAAGATAATTCTTGACTGCCCCGCAGAGATGGCATTGACCTGAAGCATATAATCACCTGCGAGAAAAACTACACCAAGACCACCTTGGCCTTCTGTAGAATAATCGATTCCGTCGCTACCGGTAGCTATGAGAATAGCCAAGTCGTTACTGGAAGATAGAAGGGTCGGTTCAGCAGCGGTAAAGCAATAGTCAAGGACCTCCCCAGCGGACATTGGTGTGGAGGTGAAGTCTTGAACCAGAGCTTGTAAGTCGGTGTAGGTTTGAGGGCAGGAAGGCTCTGATACTTGGATGGTATATGAATCTTCTATACCCGAAAACCCAAGCTTTCGAAATGCCACCGTTACAGTGCCTACTTCAAAACCTTCAATGGCGATTTCGTGGGGCCCGTCGATGAATACATTGAGGGAATTCGAGCCAGTGTTGTTTGGCCCTGGGTTTAATAGTCAACGACAGTTGATGTTCCGTTGGGGTCTTCCCAGGTAAAGCTGGCAGCGTTTGGTCCTGTGACGGTTTCAATGCTGAACCTGCGGGTCGTTGATATTCCTGATATTTCGAGGGTAGCGGGTACTACATCGCAATGGTGCATCAGGATGGGCAAACTATTTTTTGGATATGTTGATCTTCTATGGCAGTCGTAAGTCTATACAATTAGCTGCTGCTAAAGGATTTAAGCGTTTGTCCAGAGTGCCAAAGGGGAAAGCCGAAGAAATTGCCGCTGCGTTGAAGAGTGGTATTGATATTAAAGACACGCCCGATTTCGTTATCGCAACGATTCAATCAAAGGTACGTCAGATCAAATACCTAAAAGAAGAGATAAAGACTTTGGAAAAGGTGCTTTGCTCTTCGGCTCCCATCAATACTGAACAGGTTGATTTACTTTGTTCTCTCAAAGGTATGGGCCGGGTCACGGCTACTACCTTGTTACTTTTCATTGAGGACTTTAACCGCTTTGAGGATGCTGCTCATATTGCCTCTTTTTTTGGCGTTCAACCGCGAATTAAGAAGAGTGGTGATGGAGCTTATAAGCCTAGGGTGTTCCCTCTGATACGAAATCGTCGAGGCTGATTCTGGCTCAAAAAAGATGTGCTCTCAAACTGTTAGTTTTGGGTTACGAAGCACAAAACACAGATGAGAGCACGCCTCAAAGCTAA
>NZ_VOXD01000057.1 GCF_008014675.1 Neolewinella aurantiaca
GCGGTTCCGTTACGTTCATCCTTACCACCAACGATCCCGCCGGGCCTTGTGAGGCCGTAAGCAACCAGGTGACGGTGGAGGTACTGAACGTGGATTGCGGATCTTTCTTCTGGGATGGGGAGTGATAAGTAAAGAAGTTCACCGTGTCGGTGGTTTTAGCGATTACACTTTCGCTTCATAACCACTTACATGATTTTTATGTGTTAGATTTTTTTCATGAGTAACATTTGCCCCCCGTACAATTTTGTATGGGGGTGTTTTTTTGTGCGACAAAAAGCAATGCAATAGAGTAGAGTCGATTACGCTGGCTAAGGCGTAGATTGTCAGTAATTTAATGAATAGGGGTTGTCCGTTTAAATACAAAGACGTATCTTTGCACTCCATTTCAAAAACAGATCCATCTAAATGCTGATCATCAACGTCCGTGAAGGAGAAAACATCGACCGCGCACTGAAGCGGTACAAGCGTAAATCTATCAACACCCGCGTCATCCGCGAGCTGCGTAACCGCCGGGAATTCACCAAGCCAAGCGTTCTGCGCCGCAAGGAGAAGCTCAAAGCTGCTTACCGTCTGGAGAAGTACGGCGAGCGCTAGGATTTACCAATTATTTCAAGATATAGTGGGCGTCAGGAGGCGTCCGCGCACCGTCAGAGGCGGCTGTTGGGTACTACCCGGCAGCCGCCTTTGCACTTTGACCCGGTGGCTGAGGGTTTTTTAACCCACTTTGCACCCGCGTCCGCGCCAAATTATTATCCTGACGGAACGTTGTGCTGTACGGACAAGGTCAGCCCCGAAGGCGGACTCAAAACGCTATGACTTCAGGGAAACTTTGAGGTCGATCATTGCTTTGCCTTCACCGCTACGGAATTTGAGGGTTTCAACGTCGAGTAGCGACAAGAGTGCCTTTGGGTCGGGTATACTTTGCGCGGACGCAGGTGCCGCAGCAGGTTCTTTGGGAGCATCGGACCCGGCACCAGACTTCAGGCTGTTGATGAAATCCATGATTCCCATATTGATCAGTTCGTCGCTGATGGCAATGGTTCCTTCGATTTTACTGCCGGCAAGGTCTTTGAAATTGGTATCGAAGAGATGTTTCTGTACAGGGTGCATAGTTGATGTAATGATCGGTTTTGAAAAAGGAGAGGGTAGTGGCTCACGCCGAAATCCTCAGCCGGACGACGAGTTGGTTGGGTTGCGAAGTCAGCCGGAGTTCTTTGATCAGCGGTACCAGTTTCTGGTGCCCGGCTGATGTGAGCAGGGCCGGAACGTGGAGGCGGAGGTGGTCGGAGGTGAGTTCAACTCCCCTGGGGAGTTTGTCGGCGATTTGGCGTTGCATCAGCTTGATGATCGGCTTGTCGAAAAGCTTGAAGCCATCGGTAATATCGAATTGGAGCCAGGGCTGATCGGGGAAAGATACTGCCGGACCTGGCCGCAGAGTAATTTTGCGGCGTACGTTGCCCACCACCGGTGCCTGTACCTGCAAATGAAGATTGACAAGATTACCGGCTTCGGGGTCCAGCAGTAGTTCTTCCACGGGAGTATCGGGCGGCCTTGCTGCCAGGATCTCGTTGAGGAAAGCCCGACCCAGGTTGAGGTCGATGGTGGCGTCGGTTCCTCCAATGTGTACTTCCGGGTTTTCGAGGATGGTGGCTAAAGGCTGGGGTAGTGCTGGCATGGGGGGAAGATAGGGCTGGTCGTGTAAACGCAGAGAAATTAAACTGTACGATGTGGAGCCAATCCGGGCGATTTACAACAGTAGGTACAACGTGAAATTCCGGGACGGTAATCCGGTGGTAAAACCTGCTACATCACATTAAGGTTCTCCGGCTGATCCATCTGATCTAAGTACCTAAAAGAAAAGTTAGCGCCGCTATGTCGTTTTCGGGCGAATTCGAGACATAAAATGCTAATAGGAGCATCTTATTACCGACATTAAAATCATCCGGATGGCGCACCAAATATTTCTTTCTTATCTTTGCCGCGCACTCACGGGAGTGCAAAAACCTGGTAATGCTCAAAGGAGCATTTCCAGGTTTCTTTTTACTACAACTGCCCCTGAGGGCGAAACCATAAATTATGTACGAGTTAAACGAGGCTTACAGCCAGCACCTTGAGGCAATTGCTGAAGCTATTCAGGCGAGCCCTAACCTGGCCAGCTATCTTGAAGAAGAAGAAGATCAGTTCTACGATGCGCTTAAACTGGAGTTTGAGCCTCAGATTGAAGCTGCTTACCAGCAAATGATCGACTTCAGCCCGCTGGAGATCGAATCTTTCGAGCGCAAGTTGCTCGACGAGCGTTTTGAAGGCCTCTTCCTTCCACGTATTTTAGGTTACGCGGTTCTGCGGGGAGAAATCACCGAGCACTACTACTACGCGCGGCAAAACAACCACTTCGGTGAAATCCTGAAGGCAATTGCTGCCAACAGTAACTTCGATCAACTCCGCAGCCGGATCGGGCAGAGCGTACAGTGTGGGTTTGCGCTGAGCAGTGACATCTTCGTTACCAACCTGGTGAATGAGGTTTCCAGCAAGCGTGTCCGCCAGTTTCTGCAGACGCAGCGCAGCAGCGATGCACGTACTATGGAAGGTCGCCGCCGCATCGAGCGGAGGTACCGCCGCCAGTTCAAGGGCCGCAACTACCACTACGCACCTTTCCCGCTTACTACCGCAGAACTGACTACCCTCAACAACGCACTGGTAGATTTTCTGCTCTTCCGCGTCGGAGGAGAACTGAACAACGATGCGCTGTTGCCGACCCTTCACCAGATGGTAACCCAGCCGGATTTTGCTGGCCGCAAGGAGATCCTGAAGCCGATGGCTATCTATGGAGCCTACTTTAACCCAAGTGAAGAACAGCTTCCGGAACTGAAAGCCGCGCTCAACCGCGAACGGAAGGCGAAGCCCGAAGAAACCAGTGACAATATCCTTGGTTTCATTCTGGAACTCAAGCAGAATTCTGGTTTCCGCTTTGGCCCGGAAGAAGAGCAGCGTTTAGGAACCATCGTAGACCGTAACATCGAGGATGACCTTACCGCTTACTTCAACCTGACCGATAAGATTCACGCAGAGGGCTTTGCCAGCGCAGATGTGCACGAGGCTATTCAGGAGGAACAGCCCCGCCACAGCGGACTGAGTAACTTCAACGAGAACATTCGTCAGACGATCTTCGGTTACTTCGAGAAACTCATGATTGGTCTTGGTACCAGAGAAGCGGACTACCGCCAGTGGTTCGAGATCACAGGGGTTCAGTTCCCTGCCTACATCAAGGTATTCGGTAACGAGAGCTTCAACCAGCAGCTGCGCGGCCTCGCGAAGAAGTACACCAAAGACCTGATTAAGGTGCACACCAACAAACGCGGGAAGGATTACCGGGACATCAAGAAAACCACGATGAGAACCTGGCAAGACTACGGCTTTATGACCGAAAAGCAACTCAAGGAGTTTTTCAAAACGCCACGCAAGAAGAAAGCTCCTGAGGCTTAGATCAATCCGCAGGTAATTATTTACAAAGTGTAAATAAACAAAGCATACTAAGGGCCGGTTTCTCTGATAGGGGAAGCTGGCCTTTGTTTTATGAGGTATATTTTGCTTCTTACCCAGGATTTCGATTACCGCACCCAACTCGCCACCTTTATGTCAAGACTCGTTATTATTTCTAACCGCCTTCCGATTACTATCAATCGTTCGGCCGGAGAACTGCATTATCACCCCAGCGCCGGAGGGCTGGCCACCGGGCTTAACTCGCTCGATGCCAGTTACAACAAACTCTGGATAGGGTGGCCGGGTGAAGACATAACGGATGAATGGGAAAAAGAAAGCGTTCGTACCGACCTGGCCAAACGAAATCTGGCTCCGGTTTTCCTTACACCCCGCGAGATTGATCTGTACTACGAAGGCTTCAGTAATAAAACGATCTGGCCGCACTTCCACTACTTTACGGAGTATACAGCGTACAACGATGACATGTGGGCTGCTTATCAGGAAGTGAACTTCAAGTTCTTTCAGGAAACAGAAAAGCACTTACGGGATGGAGATATGGTGTGGGTACATGATTACCAACTGATGCTTTTGCCGGCCTTGATCCGAGCCAGGTTTCCTAACATAAGTATCGGGTTCTTTTTACATATTCCTTTCCCCAGCTACGAAGTTTTTCGGATTTTACCCTGGCGCAAACAGATTCTCGATGGTTTGTTGGGAGCCGACCAGATCGGTTTCCACACTTTTGGGTACATGCGTCACTTCCTCTCCGCTGCCTACCGCCTCGTAGGGCACGAGCATAAATTCGGAAGGCTGTTCATCGAGGACCGGGAGGTCAACGTCGATGTTTTCCCGATGGGGATCAACTACGAAAAATACGCTCATCCGGACGTCAACGCCGAAACCGACAAAAGCAGCGGAGAAATCCGCCGCCTGCACGCCAGCCGTAAAATTGTGCTTAGCGTAGACCGGTTGGATTACACAAAGGGCATCCCGCATCGCGTGCGTGCTTTCGGGCGCTTCATACGCAACAACCCCGAGTACATCGGAAAGGTGAACCTGATCATGATCGTGGTTCCCAGCCGGGCAAATGTGGATCAGTACCAGAGCCTGAAACAGGAAGTAGATGTGCTTGTATCTCAAATCAACTCCGAATACGGAACGTTCGATTGGATGCCCGTTCATTACTACTACCGCAGCCTTAACTTCGCAGCCCTGACAACCCTGTACAAAGAAGCCGACATTGCGCTGATTACGCCTTTGCGTGACGGCATGAACCTGGTGGCAAAGGAGTACGTAGCCGCTAAAGAAGACTCTAAACAAGGTGTACTCATTTTGAGTGAAATGGCCGGAGCAGTTTATGAACTGAACGACGGGGCTATTACCGTAAACCCGCAAAGCCACCAGGATATTGAAAGCGCACTGCTCGAAGCTCTGGAAATGAGCGAAGAGGAACAGGCGCAGCGGATGACCACCATGCAGGCTAAACTGAAACGTTATGACGTGAAGCAGTGGGCTGCCAACTTTATTAACCAGCAACATAAACTTAAAGACAAAAACCGGATGGCAAATACTACCCATTTGAGCGGAGAACCACTGAAGGAAGTCAAGAAGCATTACGACGACGCAAACGAAAGACTCCTCTTCATCGATTACGACGGAACCCTCATGGGCTTTCACGAAGACCCCCAGGCAGTAAGCCCCGACGAAGAAGTACTCTCCATCCTTAGTGGCTTTGCCGCCGACCCGAAGAATAACGTTGTCATTAACTCCGGCCGCGACAAAAAGACCCTGGAAAAATGGTTGGGCCACCTCGACGTCGAAATGGCCGCCGAACACGGCGTATGGATGAAAGAAGGTGGGGAATGGCAACTCAACCCGAATGTGGTTGATGGCTGGATGCCGAAAGTGCGCGAACTACTGGAAAATCTGGTAGCACGCACCCCAGGTTCTTTCATCGAAACCAAAGATTACAGCCTGGCGTGGCACTACCGCGGCATCGACCGCGACCTCGGGCAGAAACGTGTCCGCGAATTCCGGGATATGCTGACTTACCTCATCCAAAACCAGGACCTGCAAGTGCTGGAAGGCAATAAGGTAGTAGAAATCAAAAACGCCGGTGTCAACAAAGGCAAGGCCACGAGCCACTTCGTACAGAAGAAAAACTGGGATTTCGTTCTCGGTATCGGCGACGACGCCACCGATGAAGACATCTTCACGGCGCTGCCCGAAAACGGAGTGAGCATTAAGGTAGGTGCTGACCGCACGGCGGCAAAATACAAGCTCAGCGGTGTGTCTGAAGTACGGAAATTCTTCAAGCGTTTGCTCTAGCTCTGCAGCCTTCCCAGCGTAGGCCACCGACTGATACGGACAACGATGTCCGGCTCTACGCTGAATCGTTCATGAGAAATAACCATAGTCGTTTGCCCGGTTTTACTTCCCAGCCAGAGCACCTTCTCCGCACGGAGAAGGTGCTCTGTTATAAAGTGGTACTCTGTGGCGAAGCGGTGGCCTGCGGAAAGAACCATTAGACCCTTCACTACGTCTTAGTGCAAAATCTGATATGAAAAACACAGGATTAGTAACCGGTGCATCCTCGGGCATAGGAAAAGAATTAGCGCGCATCCATGCCGAGAAAGGCAACGATCTGGTTATCGTAGCCCGCCGTGAAGACGAACTTAACGAACTGAAGCAGGAGCTCGAAAGCAGGTGCAATGTGGAGGTTTATGTAATAGCAAAGGACCTGACGGCCCCCGATGCCTGCCAGGAAATTTTCGATGAAGTCAGTGCCGCAGGCATTGAGGTGGATTACCTGTTCAATAACGCCGGCTTCGGCGGCCGCGGAAAGTTCTGGGAGCAAAAGCTGGAGGCCCAAACGGGAATGATCGATCTCAACGTTCAGGCACTCGTTAAGCTCACTTATCTGTTTCTCCCCGGGATGATCGCCCGAAAGAAAGGCCGCGTTCTGCACACCTCGAGTACGGCTGCGTTTATGCCCGGACCGCTGCAAGCCGTTTACTTTGCCTCGAAAGCGTTCGTCAATTCCTTCAGCAAGGCCGTCGCCTACGAGTTGGAAGGTACCGGTGTAACCATGACGGCTCTCTGCCCGGGAGCGGTAAAGACGGAGTTTGCCGAAACCGCTGGCTTTAGTGACAATCACAGCATGTTTGCCTCCGGCAAAACACCCCGCTATACCGCCGAGAAAGGCTACGCAGCCATGGAAAACGGCAAACTGGAAGTGATAACGGAGTTTGGCCTGAAGGTGATGATCAAAGCTGGTTTGCCCCTCACGCCCGATCGCATCGGGATGGGGCAAATAGCCAAAATGCAGTCCGAGTAAAAAAAAACGAATGTGCATGCTTCGGGAAAGCTGATGCACGCGATCAGGAGCTCTGAACCGTAGTTTCCCGACTACTCCTGCGCTGTTGTTGCAACTTTCCTCGCTCCTCAAAGCGTATCTTTGCACCTGCGGCCGCGCCCAATTGCTTTTTTAAACCCCAAACAGATGAGGGGCCGGCAGCAAAATTGAATTACGAAAAACCAAACCATGACTTTACAAGAAGGCCGCTACCAGATTGGTGGAGCGGATGCACTGGAAATTGTTGAGCGCTTCGGCGCACCTGTTTACGTATACGATGCCGCTACGATGAAACGGCAGTATAAACGCATGACCAGTGCCTTCAGTAAAGTCAAACGCCTGCGCATCAATTTTGCCTGTAAGGCGCTCACCAACCTCAACGTTCTGCGCGTATTCCGCGAACTGGGCAGTGGCCTCGATACGGTCTCGATCCAGGAAGTGGAGATGGGCCTGCTGGCGGGTTTCGAGCCGCACGACATCCTCTTTACGCCAAACTGCGTCAGCCTCGATGAGATTTCTCAGGCCGTAGCCAAAGGCGTCCGGATCAACATCGACAACATCGAGATCCTGGAGCAATTCGGAGACCGCCACCCGGAAGTTCCGGTGTGTATCCGCATCAACCCGCACATCATGGCGGGCGGAAACTCCAAAATCAGCGTTGGCCACATCGACTCCAAATTCGGCATCAGCATCCATCAGGTACCGCACGTCCTGAAGGTGGTGGAAGCCATGAACCTGAAGATCGAAGGCCTTCACATGCACACCGGGTCCGACATCTACGATGCGCAGGTTTTCCTCCGCGCCGTAGAGATTCTCCTCTCCGCCGCTGCGGATTTCCCTGATCTGGATTACCTCGACTTTGGCTCCGGCTTCAAAGTGCCCTACAAAGAGGGCGGCATTGCAACCGACATCGAAGACCTGGGCGAACAGCTCGGAGACCGCTTCAACGAATTCTGCGGAGAATACGGCCGCGACCTCGAACTGATGTTCGAGCCCGGCAAGTTCCTCGTGAGCGAAGCGGGGTACTTCCTCGTGAAAACCAATGTAGTGAAAACCACCACTGCCTCCGTCTTCGCCGGCGTGGACTCCGGCCTGAATCACCTGATTCGTCCGATGTTTTACGAAGCATACCACCACATCACCAACCTGAGCAATCCTGGCGGCAAAACCCGGATTTACAACGTGGTTGGTTACATCTGCGAAACGGACACCTTCGGCATCAACCGCCAACTGAGCGAAGTGCGGGAGGGCGACATCCTCGCGATGGCCAACGCCGGAGCCTACAGCTTCATGATGGCCAGCAACTATAACAGCCGTTTCCGCCCCGCGGAAGTGATGGTGATCGACGGCGAAGCCCACCTCATTCGCCGCCGTGAAACGATGGAGGACCTGCTGGGCACACAGGTAGACCTGAACGTGCTGAAAGAAAGCGTGCCGGCGTAGAAGTTCCCGGTTTTGAAAACAAGCATTGTCCCCATATCTTCTTAGCAGAGGATGTGGGGACATTTTTTTGAGGCAGCAAGGGACCTGATTGGTTCGTTAGGGATAAAAACACCACAATGAAATTTCTATTACCTCTGCTATTTATGCAGTTCCTGTGCGTGAAGTGCTTTCCGTGGGACGACTGCGACGGAGCCGACCTGATCTGCGACCAACTACTGCCGGTCCGCCCGGAACTAAACGAAGTTGTTGCTTACGAAGACGGCGAAGCTGTTACCTACGGCTTTGAAGACTCCAATACGACGCATAACATCCTTGCTTTCAGGACAGAATTTGAAGCCGGAACAAGTCAGCGGTGTCAGGACGAGATCAATGCTGGTTTTTCTATTCAGGGAGGAGAAGAGGCGGGGTTTTCCCTGAGTCTGTCTACCGATGTTTTTAACCGGAACGTACTTCACTTCAGCTTCACCTTTGTTGATGCTTTTGGCCCGTCAAATACCGAGACATTCGAGGTGATCTTTGATGAATCCGGTACGGGAGGCGTTCTTTCTCCATTCTCGTCGCGAACAATTTCTGATACATTACTGGTGGGAAACACTTACGAGGATGTACTTCTGGTAGAAATCCCGACAGCGGAAGAAGCAGGGCAGGTGAGCGCTTTTTATTACAGCAAAACAGACGGCCTGTTGCGCGTTGAACGAATAGATCAGGCTGCATTTATCCGGATCGATTAAAGCGTTGTACTTTGGCGGCCAAACATTATTCGAATGCACATTCATCAACTATACCGCTATCCCGTCAAATCTCTGGGCGGGCAGTCCGTGGCATCTCTCCAACCTGAAATCAGAGGTTTTGCGGACGACCGCCGCTGGATGTTCATCGAGCCGAACGGACAGTTCATTTCGCGGCGGGCGGTACCGACGATGTGCGAATTTGCGGCCGAAGTACACGATGATGAGCTGTGTTTTGTCCGCATTTCGGACGGAAGCATTCTGGGCGCGGTCGCAGGTGCAAGGAACGGTGAAAAACAGGTGGACGTAACCGTCTGGGACGACTCCCTGACGGCCACTCTCATCGAAGACGCGGGCATTCCTGCCATCGCCACAGGCCTTGGTATTCCCGGCGCAAGGCTGGTGTACATGACCTCCGAAGATCACCGCCCGGTAGATGCCCGCTTTGCTAAAGATGGAGAGGAAGTCTCTTTCGCCGATGGCTTTCCTTACCTGGTCACCTCTACGGCCAGCCTCGACGATCTTTCCGGAAGGGTAGGGGAAAACCTGGACGAACGCCGCTTCCGGCCCAACATCATCGTCAAAAACGATGTCCCTTTCGACGAAGACAACTGGACGGGCCTGAAGATCGGTACTCACCGGTTCCGTCTTCCCAAACCTTGCGCCCGTTGCATCATGATTACGCAGGAGCCGGATACCGGAGCGCGCAACCTCCGCGTGCTGGCCGAGCTGTCTGCCTATCGTAAAGTCGGGAACAAAGTGATGTTCGGGATGAATGCCTGCTGGGAAGGCGGTGTAGATCACGTAAAGGTGGGCGACCCGGTTTCGGTGGAGGATCGGTGAGCCTGGTTGACGCAGCCTTTGGCTGCGAGCGGTCGCAGCGCTCTTTCGGGCACAAGGTGTATAAGAGCTTGTAGCCGGAGGCTAAGCCGGACACTTGCTTCCGACGGTCCCATTAACCTCCCCCTGCACCTGCGGCCGCGCCCGGATCATCTAAAACGAGGACGCACGAAAATATCCCGGTAACGGTGCCGTTTATCCCGTAAATAACTACCCCAATGATGCGTAATTACTTTCTTCTGTTCACGCTTTTAGGCGGCCTTTCCCTCCATGCTCAGTTTGGTATTCAGACAACCGCCACCTTTAACCAGGGCAGCGATGTTTTCGTGACCGGCTCCGGAGAAGTGCCCGGCTTCGACTATGACCCCGGAGTAGAGCTGGCTTTGAACTACTGGTTTCGGTTGCCCAAGCAGCGGATTGAATTCTTACCGACCGTTTACCTCAATACCGCAAAGGTGGAGGACACAGACCTGCGGCTGAATGAGTACGGTGCACAAATGAAAGTCAATATCTATCCTTTTGATTTTCTGGGCGACTGCGACTGCCCAACCTTCGGAAAACAGGGGCCGCAACTACAAAAAGGATTCTTCCTGCAGCTTACTGCTGGGTATGCCCTCTATGACCTGGACTTTCCGGATGATTTTCCGGTAGAAACGGACAGCCGGGAGAGTGGATTTACCTATGGCGGAGGTATAGGGATGGATATAGGTTTGAGCAACCTGGTAACCCTGACGCCCGTGGCGGGTGTCCGGAGGGGAACCAGCCAGTATACCGGGATAATCGTTACCGACGTAAACGGGGAGGGCCTTGAAACCCTGGATTCGAAATTAACCACCTTTTACGCCGGCCTTCAGCTTTCCTTCCGGCTGGACCACAAGCGGTATTGAGCCGGGCTTATCCATGGTTCCTTTGCCTGATGCCGGAAATCGGACATAAGAGTTCGGTCAAAATGGCTTTTGGGGCGCTGTCGGTCATTCCCTGGCCTGCTGGTTATTCATGAAAAGCTGAGTACTCAAAAGCCTTGTTTGCCATCGTAATACCGGCCCAACCCGGATTTGGTCGCTTGATGCAGTGCTGTACCTTAGAGGCATCAAGCAATAATTCTATGTCTGGTCTGCTTCCTTTTGTGGTTCTTATCCTTCTTGTGTTGGTCGTCGTACCCACACTTATCAGGAAAGCCGCGTAAGCCAACGCATACCGACGAAGCCGCTTTCCTCCTTAACCGGGAAAGCGGCTTTTCTTTTATCCCCAACCCTTAGATGGCACATAAATTAAACAAGTACAGCAAAAACGTAACCAGCAACCCCGAGCAGCCCGCCGCCCGCGCTATGCTTTACGCAACGGGCATGAGTGATGCGGATATGGAGAAAGCTCAGGTCGGTATTGTATCCACCGGCTGGGAAGGTAACCCCTGTAACATGCACCTCAACGGGCTTGCAACCGATGTGAAGGCAAGTATAAACGCTAAAGACGAACTGATCGGACTGATTTACCACACCATCGGTGTTTCGGATGGCATCAGTATGGGAACAGACGGTATGCGCTTCAGCCTGCCCAGCCGCGACGTTATTGCCGACAGCGTAGAGACCGTAGCTGGCGCCCAGTGGTACGACGGCCTGGTAACGGTAGTTGGTTGCGATAAGAATATGCCGGGGGCTATGATCGGCATCTCCCGTCTTAACCGTCCTGCAATCCTGCTCTACGGTGGCACGATCAGCCCCGGCTGCTACGAAGAAGAAAAACTGGACATCGTTTCTGCCTTCGAGGTACTCGGGAAATACCGCACAGGCGAGGTGGACGAAACCAAATATAAGGGTGTTATCCGCCACGCCTGCCCCGGTTCCGGAGCCTGTGGTGGTATGTACACCGCCAACACAATGGCCACCGCCATCGAGGCGATGGGAATGTCATTACCCTACAACTCTTCCATCCCCGCCAACTCGGCAGATAAGGCTGCTGACTGCAAACGCATCGGCGACTATATGCTCAACCTGCTGAAAAAAGACATTAAGCCGAGCGATATCCTGACGCGTAAATCCTTCGAAAATGCGATGGTAACCATCACTGCGCTCGGTGGATCCACCAACGCTGTACTTCACCTCCTGGCGATGAGCCACGCGGCGGGGCTGGACATTACCATCGATGACTTTCAGAAAATAAGCGATCGGGTTCCTTTCATTGCGGACTTGAAGCCTTCGGGTAAATACGTGATGGAAGACCTTTACTACGTTGGCGGCGTGCCGGCGGTGATGAAAGAACTCCTCAAACAGGGCCTTCTTCACGGCGACTGCATGACCGTAACGGGCAAAACCCTCGCGGAGAACCTGGCCGAGGCCGAGCCGCTAAAAGAAGGACAGCAGATCATCAAGCCTTTCGAGCAGCCGATCAAAGAAACCGGCCACCTGCGCATTCTGTACGGTAACCTGGCTACCGAAGGCTCCGTCGCTAAGATCACGGGCAAAGAGGGCCTCCACTTTATGGGGCCAGCCAAAGTCTACAACTCTGAATTGGAAGCAAACCAGGCACTTAGCCGCCGCGAGGTTAAGGAAGGAGACGTAGTAGTGATTCGTTATTCCGGCCCGCAGGGCGGGCCCGGGATGCCAGAAATGCTGAAACCGACAAGTGAGGTTATGGGACAGGGACTGGGTAAAAAGGTCGCACTCATCACCGATGGCCGTTTTAGCGGTGGCACGCACGGCTTCGTTGTGGGCCACATTAGCCCGGAAGCTCAGGTGGGCGGCCTCATCGGTTTGCTCGAGGACGGAGATATTATCCGCATTGATGCCGAAAAGAACATCCTGGAAGCAGAGCTGGATGAGGCGACGATTGCAGAGCGCCGTGCAGAGTGGTCAGCTCCTGTTTCACGGGCTACCCACGGTGTACTCAAAAAGTATGCCAAGCTGGTGAGCAGTGCTTCTCTGGGCTGCGTAACCGATCTATAATCAAAAAGCCTGCGTGATGGGGTAGTAGTGGTATTAAGCAATACCGGCACTTCTGGTCCGATGTGCATACGTCGCAGCAAACAAAGAATCTTGAAAAGCAAAGTGAAATGAATACAACGCTTATGAAACCTTCTCCAAACGGCCAGACGCCAACCTCCACGCGTATGTCAGGCGCTCACGCGTTGTTACAGTGTTTGGTCAACGAAGGAGTAGATACGATATTCGGTTATCCCGGCGGAGCAATCATGCCGGTCTATGATGCATTGATCGATTTTGAAAAAGAGATTACCCACATTCTGCCCCGACACGAACAGGGAGCAATTCATGCTGCCGAAGGGTACGCCCGTATCAAACGTAAAACCGGTGTTTGTATGGCAACCTCCGGCCCCGGTGCCACCAACCTGATTACCGGCCTTTGCGACGCTCAGCTGGACTCATTACCCGTTGTTGCTATTACCGGACAGGTGCCGGGCTTTCTGCTGGGAAGCGATGCTTTTCAGGAAGTCGACGTTATCAACTCTACTATACCCGTAACGAAGTGGAATTACCAGATCTGCGATCCTAAAGACATCGGTTGGGTTTTCAAGAAAGCGTTCCACATCGCTAATACCGGGCGTCCGGGGCCGGTACTGATTGACATCACGAAGGATGCTCAGTTGGCAATGATCGATTTTGTGTATCCCGAGACCTGCGAAATCCGTAGCTACGTCCCCTACAACCGCCCCCGTACGAAAGCGCTGGAGGCTGCAGCAGAACTGATCAATAAGGCCGAACGCCCGATGATTCTGGCGGGACACGGCATCCACATCGCTCACGCGCAAACGGTTTTCCGTGAGTTCGTAGAGAAAACGGGAATTCCCGTGGGTGTTACCTGCCACGGCCTGTCTACTCTGCCCAACGACCATGAGCTGTTTACGGGGATGCTGGGAATGCACGGCAACTACGGCCCTAACTTCCTGCAGAATGAAGCTGATGTCGTCATCGCAATCGGTATGCGGTTCGATGACCGCGTAACGGGGAGACTCGATAAATACCTCCCCGACGCGAAGGTCGTTCACATCGAAGTCGATCCCGCCGAGCTAAACAAGAACGTAAAAGCCGCTGCTCCCATTCTTGGCGATGCCAAAGAGGTACTGGAAAAACTCCTCCCGCTGGTTGAAAAGAAAGCCTATCCGGAGTGGGTAGGGCGGTTTAAAGAATGTGACCGCGTCGAGAACGAGCGTGTAATTGAAGACGCCATCAATCCTACTGCCGACGGGCAGATACGGATGGGACAGGCTATTCGTGAGGTGAGCAACCAGACCAACGGCCAGGCGATAGTCTGTACTGATGTTGGCCAGCACCAGATGATGGCCGCCCGTTACTACGAATTCAAAGGGCACGACCAGTGGGTCAGTTCCGGCGGAGCCGGAACGATGGGCTACGGTCTGCCGGCCGCCTTCGGCGCCAAATATGCTGATCCATCACGCCAGTGTGTCGCTTTTATCGGGGATGGCGGCTTCCAGATGACACTGCAGGAACTGGGCCTGTGTGCCCAGTGGAATGTTGCCGTAAAGATCGTTTTGCTGGACAACAATTACCTCGGTATGGTTCGGCAGTGGCAGGAGCTCTTCCACAACGAGCGTTACAGTTCTGTGGAACTGGTCAATCCGGACTTCGTTACCATCGCCAAGGGCTTCGGAGTTGCCGGCCGCTCCATCAGTAACCCTGAAGATGTGAAAGCAGGCATCGCCGAAATGCTGGCTCACGATGGGCCGTACCTTTTACATCTCCAAACGGTAAAGATGGACAACGTCTTCCCCATGGTGCCTTCGGGCAAATCCGTTGGAGAGGTCATCCTTGGCCCCGAAGACCTTTAACCGAATCGTTGATTTGGTGAGTGATTGAGTAGGCACCGTAGGAAACACCGCCTCCCCCGGGTGACTAGACTATTCCACGAATTTCAGCTGTAACCAGGACCTGCTGAACAACGCTTGCGCAACCCGGCCGGGGAGTGATAGCAAAACAAGCGGCTGGTGCCGCAGTACTCTGGTAACGGGCCAACTCATCATCCCGAAAATTTAAAAAAAATGACTTCAAAGAACTATACCATAACGGTCTTCACCGAGGATCAATCCGGCCTCCTTTCCCGGGTGGTGGGCATATTCAACCGCCGCAACATAAATATTGCCAGCCTGACGACCAGCCAGAGCAGTGATCCCACCATTCATCGTTTTACGATTGTGGTGAACGTGACGGAAGAAATGGTAATTAAACTGGTCGCACAGCTCGATAAACAGGTTGACGTACTGAAGGCCTTTTACTACGATGACCAGGAAATCGTTTACCAGGAAATCGGTCTTTATAAAGTTCCCTTCAAGGTGTTCAGTAACGGAGATGTAGTGGAGCAGATCATCCGCAAGCACAACGCGAGAGTGTTGTTGATTGAGTCGGAATTTGTCGTGATCGAAAAAACCGGACACGAAGAAGAAACGACCGCTTTACTGGAAGAACTGAAGCAGTTCGGTATATACGAGTTCGTCCGTTCCGGGCGGGTAGCCATCGTTAAACCAATGGAAATGCTCAACAATTACCTTGCAACGCAGGCAACCGCGGCGGAATAGCGCTTTCTGCCCCTGAACGGGAGACACATTGGCCCCGGCCCGGTTGCGTGATGTTCGTACCCTTGTGCCTGAGCGGGCCGGCGGTTTCGGCGGGCAGGCTATCAAATGTCCGAAACGTGGTGACCAATTCCTCCGGGGGTGTAAGGATCATCGGCTGGCCCTACTTCTGCGCGATAAACGACGGTATTCTCTCCAACTTCAAAGGTGATGTTAAGTCCGGCAGGAACGAAAG
Organism: Neolewinella aurantiaca; assembly: GCF_008014675.1. Lineage (GTDB taxonomy): Bacteria > Bacteroidota > Bacteroidia > Chitinophagales > Saprospiraceae > Neolewinella > Neolewinella aurantiaca. The sequence goes on from NZ_VOXD01000057.1 coordinate 15,624, forward strand.
CTATCCGTTGGCGACGGTTTAATTCGATGTCGAGGCGATCCCCGGAAATGCTTCCTTTCTGCAGGAACAGGATAGATGGCCCCCTGCTTGTGTCTACGGTCAGGTAATCATCTTCCTGTAGTTTTGCGACCGAGAGGGCAAAATCCGGAGCCGGGGTTTTGTACCGCATCCAGGTATCTTCTTCGTCTTCGGAGACGGGCGTGAGGATGTCCGGGTTGACGGGTTCGCAGGACGTATGCTTGAGGAGTTCGGTCACGTCGATGTGCTTAGGCGTCAGCCCTCCCCGTAGAACATTGTCGCTGTTCGCCATTAGTTCTATGCAGGTTCCCTGCAGGTAGGCGTGCGGGATGCCGGCGTCCTGAAAAATACCTTCTCCCGGCCGGAGGTGAACGATGTTGAGCCAGTAGAGACTGAATATACCCCGGTCGTGGTGGCCGTCTTTGCTGTAACGCTCCACGGCTCTTGCTGCCCAAAAAGCAGGGTATTCGCGCCCGTGTTCCTGTTTCGGGCCGAGGCCGTCGATAATAGGTTGCAGCATACGATCGATGTACTCCTGGTCGGCTTCCATTACGTGGCGGTACAGCCCTTCGACTCCCCCTTTTTGCAGAATGGGGATCAACGATGCCCATCCCGGAATGTAGCGGCACATCCGGTGGATCTCGGCGATGGGCCGGAAACCATGCAGGAGGTAGAAGTCGGTCAGGGCGACGCCCAGTTCCGGCTTGTGGTTGTCGTCCCGGTAATTCCGGTTAGGAGCGGTGATCGCCGGACCGTTCATCTCTTCGTAGGCGAAACCTTCCTCGGCGGCTTTTTTGTTTGGGTGTACCTGAATGGAGAGCATCTCACGAACATCGAGCACTTTGAACAGGAAGGGGAGTTTCCCGCCGAAGCGATGCGCCACGGCTTCGCCGAGCATGTCGACGGGGCCTGCTTCAATGGCGTTGGACAGCGTTTCGGAACTACCCGAGATCACAGCAGGGCCTTTGGGGTGCGCGCCTACCCACAGTTCAGCAACGGGTTTTCGTTCAGTATTGAGCTGGCCAAGCAACTGAGGAAGAAATTTGTAGCCTCCCCAGGCATAATGTTGAAGTACTCCGTCAAGGAGGAAAGGTTTATTTGTCTCTGCCGACATTTGTAACTAAGCGTTTTCCGTTCTGAATAAGAAAAGGCAAAGTTAGCAAACAATTCGGCGCAAACGCAGACCTGTGTACAGACCGGTGATCTTTTCCGATAAGGCGCGGCCCTTTAAGTTTGTGCTGAGGCAATCGGCCTATACATAGAGAAAGCAAAAATGTGTAACTTGAATTGATGAGCCGCCGCCGTTAGGAGGATGGCGGTCATCAATCAAGCTACACATTCGTAAA
>NZ_VOXD01000058.1 GCF_008014675.1 Neolewinella aurantiaca
GGTGGTGGTCATGTCGACCTGCGTCAACGTTCCGTTGTCATCCTGGGTGTACAGGGTGACGGGCAGTCCGGTGACCGGTTCTTCGCAGGCATCCTGGACGCCGTCTTCGTCGTCGTCGAGCCAGACGTAGTTACCGATTTGGATGGGGACTTCCTGGCATAAGAACTCTACGTCTCCAAGGCTTGCCGCCTTACCGAAGAACTCTCCGTTCCCGGTTCCACCGGTGGGGGTAATGGGTGTTTGGAAAAGGGACAGGTACCTGAGGTAATCTCCTGTGGTAGCATCCATAAAACGTACGCCCCCAAGGTTGCCTCCGAAGATAGCTGGTGCCAGGATGGTATTTGTTCCCGGTTGGGAAGCCAGTGCGCCAAACACCGTCTCGACGTGACCACCGGAAGGCTGAGCTCCCGGTGTCAAAAGTTCAGAGGATCCATCACCGATGAAAAATTCCGTTTCAGGGTTTACCGTTGCTCCGCTAACGATATCCTCCACCTGATAAAGCCCGTTACTGATGTTTTCAGCACGAACCAAGTCTCCTCCGTTGATGGTCCGGGAGCCAGAAGCGGGAAATCCTGCGTTGGCGTTGAACGTACCGGAGTAATCAGCTTTTCTATCGCTGATCCCAATAACCATATTGCCGCCATCATCGAATTCGATATCCGTTACATGAGGCATTGGATAATAAGAACTGGCGCTGGTCGCAGCTTCGGGGGTTTCGACCCCATTTACCCAGGCTCTCCATTCTGAGCTCTGAGTGCCGAATGGTTGACGAGGGTAATCCAACGCAAAGTCGATTACCCGTTCGAATACCGGAGCCGGGGTGTTGGTTGGAATGCGGACAACATAGGTATGCAAATCTGCCGTGTCCTGAGAAGTAAGTGCAGTACACGTTACTGCAGAATAAAGATAGCCCTGTCTGATTTTCAGAGCACCTGGCCGCCATTCATCTCCACTACAGAGGGAAGTAACTGCTGCAGGGTAAGCGATCGTCGTTGCCGCCCCCGCCGAAATCGTACTTCCGGACTGTACGAGCGGAATTACGTGAATCAGGTTGTCGTGGTAGTTGATTGCGTACAACAGGTTGTTTTCTTCATCCACTTCAATATCCCCCCAGCCGGCAAAACCGACCAGGTCTCTGGCTTGCGTATCCCCGAATGTGGGAGCGTTAAAGTCTGGAGAAGAATAGTCGTGAACGTCTTCACCCGCGTCCGCTACATACAACGGAACTGCGACGTTGGGGTTATTGTCCCGATCTATAGCATAAATAGTACCCAACGCCGTATCATTCGGCCCTGAAGGAAAACCGGCATAGCGCTTCATGTAAGAAGCTACCAGAATGGTATTCGATGCCCGGTGGTAGCCGATAAAGCGAACCGTACCAATGTCTGCGGTTAAAGCATTGACGATATGACTTTCGTTCACCGGAGGTTGAGCATTGCCACTTCCTTCGGGGCCAATGGGGCCAAAGGTAGAACTGGGGGTATAGGTGCCAGAGAGGAAAGACGCCTCAAGAACGGCCTCCTGGGTCGTATGGAAAGCCGGATCTCCTATCACATAACAGGCAACGGAAAATTGAGGGTTTTCCTGACAGTAGTCGTCCGGATTGACCACCCCGTAATCTACCTCACAGCTTGCCATGTCGACAAATTGGGTGTTCGTTCCGCTGTCATCTCCGGCAAAGCCGGGCTGGAGGTAATCCTGCAGTGGTGTGGAAAACTCTACGCGAACCGGATAGGTTATTGCATCGTCATTGATCGACCAGTCGCCATCGGCATTAGTCCAGGTCGTAGCGACGGGGACGTCGCTGTCGCATTCGTAGATTTCGACGAAAACGTTTGCTTGTCCAACCTCCGTTGCACCTGCGTCTGCGCCATCGTTGTTGAAATCGTTGAATACATTCCCCCCCAGGTCGTCTCCGTCCACGCAAGGATCGGTACACGCGATGAGATCGAAAGGAATGGTGATCGTACAGCCCTGATCGTTCATCACCGTAGCTTCGATCAGCAGATTGTAACCGGGTCCGGCAACGGTTATCGGGCCGAAGGACGTAGTTCCTGAAGCCCCCGCAATAATAACAGCAGGCTGTGCCGTACCGGCAACTGTAACCTGGATGCTGCTTGAGGCAGGACTGGCGATCATGCTATAATCTACATTGAAGGAAACGGTAAAATCTGTTCCGTTTGTGCACTGTACATCGAGTGAGGTGATATCAATGGAACAGGGAGAAATAAGACCGAAATCCACCGTGTAGTTGGCATTGGCATCAATGACGTAATCCGTAAGACCATTCAAGGCCGGTTCACCGGTAGGCTCGCCGAGTTCTTCGAGCGTTATGACGGCTGTACGGATGGCGGCTCCACTAACCGTACCATTATCGTCGTCGTCCGCAGGGACGACATCAGGATCGGAAGCTGGCTCATACGGGCCGGCCCCCAACAGCAAGAGACTACCGGTCGACGTTCCGTAACCAGCAGGAGGAATGATTTCCACGATGTAATCACCGGGTAACAGATCGGTGAAGAGGTATTCACCGGAACTATTCGTAGTGGTGGTCATCAGCACGGCACCGCCGGCGTTGAGCAGGTTCACCGTCACGCCGGGTATACCACTTTCCGTCAGGTCAAATAGCCCGTTATCGTTGCTGTCCTCCCACACCAGGTTACCCAGGGAGACGTAGTCGCCCACAATCTCGATGTCACCACCGGACCCCTTAAGATCCGTGCTGTTCGGGGAGGTAACCGCACCGTCGTAGGGAACGATTGCCCGGGGATCGGGGAAATTCGTCCCAACGAGATCAGTAAGCATAAAACCCGCAACGCCGTGTGGCCCCTGGCTGCCGTTAGCAATATTAGCGTCCCGCACCATGTCAGCACTGGAATACCAAACAAATGCATCGGGCGCCGTGCCGTCGTAGCCAAAATCCACACCACCGTAAGATTCGGTGCCGTAGCGGTTCGCGTTGGTGGGGTTTTCACGCGGAGCGGTGAAGAATGGGTCTGCAACCCACGTGCCATTACCTCCCACCAAATACGCCACCTGAGAGCGGTGGTTGTACCCGGCGTAATCGGTCAGCATAGTTTTCTGGGCAATCAGCATGTTTCCGTCGGCATCGAAAGCGATGTCGCTGATCGGGGCGGTGTGCTCCAGGTCGGCACCGTTGTACTCCAACTGATCCGTAAGTGGCAGAAATGCTCCGGTAGCCGGGTCAAGCGCGACCGACCGAATAAATGGTTTTATCGTTGGGTTGGGTCCGTTGTCGTAAAAATTGTCGGAGATGTTGTCACCGCAGTCACCGTTTGTACACGCCAAATCCGTCCAAACGGAATAATAAAGCCGGCCACCATATACGCCAACACCCCAGACCCGATCCTGTAAAGCAGGCATACCTGCCGCTCCGTTATCCGGAATGCCGTAATCGAAAGGATCGGGCTGAACCGTACCATTGGCCGCTATCCGATAAATTTTGCCGTCTTCGAAGTTGGATACAAAGAACTGGTCGTTGCTGACGTCATATGCAATATTACCCAGGCCGGGGCCGGTGTTGTTTCGGCTGCCCGTTGAGAGATTAAGATCAGTACCGTTGAAGGTGATGAAAGCATCGTAGTCTGCAGTGGTAGACTGCTGGGGCAGCACGGCAAATACGGATGGAGCCCCGGAAACGGCATCCAACTGGTAAATGGTACCAGCGGCATTCAGTTCCGCGGTGGCGTTGGGCCCGCCGGTCGCGGCCCGGCCTATCGCGCCCGTTCCGGACTGAAAATTAACGTTTGCAGACGTACCGTTGGCCTGAGAGAGCAGGTTAAGTTGAGGAGAAAACGAGCTGGATGCGGTAACGTACATGTTACGCTCCCGGTCTACAGCAGTACCGAAAACACTACCGAGGTTGGAGAAAGACCACATAGCAGGGTGCAGCTCGGCCGGACGGCTCCAGATGGGATAGTTTCCGCCATTCAGGTCGTAGGAGTTGACGGTAGTGACAGGATTTCTCACCTCGAAGAGTGCAACCACCGCATCGCCGGCGTTGAGCACACCACAGGTAAGCAGGGCATCGCCGGTTTCCAGTAGTGTTCCGCGGTCGGGGTCAAAAATGAGGCTCGCTTGCGGAGCAGAGAACATAGTCAGCCACTCCGGAAGCCCTGCTCCGGAAACCTTATGGGCACCTGCGCTCGCGCCCAAATCCTCTCGTTCCGATACAGGGTCAGCCCCGCCGGAAATTGAAAGAAGACCAGGAGAAATTAAGCCAAGCACTACGAGTAGAGTGAAGGTCTTCTGATTCATGAGAAACATTTAAAATATAAGAGGCGTAGTGGCCTGAATAAGACAGCACATAGCATCACCAATGAGAAAAATCTCACACAATCGACCGTACCCCGGAGGGTGTCAGTCTATCCGAAAAAAATGGGAAGGTCAGATCTATTTTTTCACGATGATTCTACGGCCATCAAAAAGCCAAATTTCCCGCAATATAGATCGAAGTAAACGTGCAACTACTGTTCGACGCTTATTTTTTTCAATAAATTAAATAATATTTAAAGTTTAAACACAATTTTTACGATATACACGTTTAAACTTTTATCCACTTGTGATTCAGTATCCGGAGTAACCATTCGAGGTACAGATGTACAATGCAATACCAAAGGTCTTATATTGCCCCGGCTCAAACCATATTCTATGCCCCATTCCAAGTTTATCCTGAATCTCTTACTCTTCGGCCTGCTGACTTTTCTGAGCCCGCTTTGCGCCCAGACCAGTGACGGATCATGGCTCAGGAACCTCAGGCTAAACGACGGAATGATTGAAGTACCTGCTACCGTTGACAGCGTAATGCTGGATGGTTCAATGATGACCATTTCCACTACCGACGGGCGGCGGGCGCTAGCCCTTTCGCCTGGCCTCCACCTCCTGAAGGAAGGAGGCAACTCCGAACTTTACCACGTAGCTGATTCCGCAGGAAACAGCCCCGGTAAACTTCGTCGCATACCATTATGGCTATCCATCCTGCCTCCGCTGATTGCCATCGGGCTTGCTCTCATATTCAAGGAAGTACTTGTTTCCCTCTTTGCGGGTATATGGGTAGGCGCGTTCATTGCTGGCGGCTTGCGGTTCGAAGGTTTCCTGGGCGTTATCAAAGCCCTGATGGAAACGATTGAGAACTATGTGATCAATGCCCTTAACGACGGGGGGCACCTGAGCATCATCGTTTTCAGCCTGCTGGTGGGTGGCATGGTAGCCATTATCAGCCGCAACGGAGGTATGGCCGGTGTTGTGGAACGGATGACCAAATACGCCAAGACACCAAAATCTGCTCAATTCATCACCTGGCTGCTGGGCGTCGGTATCTTCTTCGACGATTACGCCAATACCCTTATCGTAGGTAATACCATGCGCTCGGTGACGGACAAATTCAAAATCAGCCGGGAGAAATTGGCCTACATCGTTGATTCCACCGCCGCCCCCGTAGCATCAATCGCTTTTATAACGACGTGGATCGGAGCTGAACTGGGGTACATCGGCGACGGTATCGAAGGAGTTGCCGGGCTGGAAGACCTTAGTGCCTATTCTATTTTCCTGGAAAGCCTCAAGTACAGTTTCTACCCAGTTCTTACCCTTGGCTTCATTCTCTTTATCATCAGTACCAAACGCGACTTCGGCGCGATGCTCAAAGCCGAGCAGCGCGCCCGCACTACCGGCCTGCTGAAAGATAAAGGTCCCGAGGGTCAACACCATGAAGACACTGAAGACCTCAGCCCCGTGGCCGGCGCACCGCTACGCGCCAGAAACGCCATCATCCCCGTTGTGACGGTAATCGTGATGACGATTATAGGACTGATCGACACCGGACTAGGATCGTTGTTCAGCGGGTTAGAAAACCCGCCTGCCACCGATGGGTGGGGAGCGACGTGGTCTGCGATAGAAGGCGACTTTTTCTTTAAACTCGGCGAAGTTGTCGGGGCTGCCGATAGTTACGTTGCACTGCTGTGGGCTTCCATCAGTGGTGTCGTTGCAGCAATCATCATGACCGTGGGCCAACGGATAATGACCATCGGCCAGACCATGGGCAGCCTGACCTCCGGTTTTAAGGCCATGTTTTCGGCGATCATGATTCTCACCCTGGCCTGGGCGCTTGCTCTGACCACCGAAGACCTGCACACCGCGACTTTCCTGGTCGATTTGCTGGGCAACAGCCTCAATCCTTACTTCATTCCGCCCATCATTTTCGTGCTTTCGGCACTCGTGAGTTTCAGCACCGGTTCCAGTTGGAGTACAATGGCGATCATCTACCCTATTGCCATCCCTCTTACCTGGGCAGTAGCTACGGGTGCCGGCTGGGAATACGCCGAGGCCCACAGTTTACTCTACAACGTCATCTCGATCGTACTGGCCGCCAGTGTTCTGGGCGATCACTGCTCCCCTATTTCAGACACGACGATTCTTTCCAGTCTGGCATCAGACTGTAACCACATCGACCACGTCCGGACTCAACTCCCCTATGCTCTTACGGTAGGCGTTACGGCACTCGTGCTTGGCACCCTGGCCACTGTTTTGGGTGGTGGCTGGATTCTGTGCCTGCTGCTCATGCTCGCTGGTTTGGGCTTTCTCTACTTCATCGTTCGCTGGCGGGGTACTGTGGTGGATGCTTAAGCTTTTATTCGGGGCGGGGCCGCAGGTGCAGGGAGAGATTTTACGGTTGGTTCTTCGGCTGGAGGCCGGGGCCTCCGCTCTGCACCTGAACGCTCGCTTCGCGACCGAACGGAACCGGGAATTGCACCTGCGGCAGCGCCCCGGCAAATACTAGCCCGAAACCTACGAATTCTAGTCTTCGCAAGTCTAAACCACAAATTATACCGATCTTAGCGCCCGCTTCGTTACCGGAGCTCTTTTTAAGCCAACGTTCATGTCTAAGATCACAGATTTCTTTCTAGGAAACATCAGTAACGAAAAACACCGTAAAGCCATCATATGGCTTTGGCGGCTTGTCTTTCTGGCCCCAGTGCTGTTCATCCTTTTTTGGGTAGGCCTCAGCTTTACCGACCTCCCTTCGGTGACCGAACTGGAAAACCCGAAAAACAACGAAGCCAGCCGCATCCTTGCCGCCGATGGCTCCGTCCTCGGCCGCTACTACCTCGAGAACCGGGTAATGGTGGATTACTCAGAACTCGGCCCCAACATCGAGAACGCACTCATCAGTACCGAAGACGAGCGGTACAAAGACCACAGTGGCATCGACTTCCGGGCCCTGGGCCGGGCCATCGTCAAAACCGGAATCATGGGCAACAAGGCCTCTGGTGGTGGATCAACGGTTACCCAGCAGCTCGCAAAACTGCTCTTTACCGATGGTGGCGAGGGCAGTAAAAACATCATTGAGCGGATCTTCCAGAAGTTTCAGGAAATGTACATCGCTGTACGCCTCGAACGTAAGTACACCAAGGGCGAAATCATGGCTATGTACCTCAACCGGTACGATTTCATCAACGGTGCCCAGGGCATCCGCGCAGCCAGCGAAAATTACTTTGGCGGTAAGAAGCCACACGAACTGGACGTACACGAAGCCGCAACACTCGTAGGTATGCTGAAGAACAGTTCGCTCTACAATCCGCTGCGCAACCCCGAAGGCGTAACCAACCGCCGCAACCAGGTCTTCGCCCAGATGATGCGAAACGGCCACCTCACCCAAACCGAATTCGACAGCCTGAAGGTGATGCCCCTCGGCATCAAGTACAGCAACCAGAAGCACGATGACGGCATGGCCCCCTACTTCCGTCAGGTGCTGAAGGAGGAAGCTAAGAAAATCCTCGCCCAAAAGCGCTATTACAAGAGCAGCGGCGAACGGTACAACGTCGACCTCGACGGCCTGACCCTCTACACCACTATCAACCCTCACCTGCAACGACACGCTGAAGAAGCAGCACTCAAACACATGAAAAAACTCCAGGGGGAGTTCTTCCGCCACTGGCGCAACGAAGACCCCTGGACGTACGAAAGCCCAACCTCCGAAACAGAGATCAGCCTAGAGTACCGGACCGAAAGCCTCCAGCGGGACATTCGTAACTCTGATCGTTACCAAAAACTGCGCTCTTCGATTCTCGCTCCTGCTATCCGCAAGGTGAACGAACAAATAGACTTCACCTTCCACCGGGATGACCGGGAGATCGACCGCATGATCAGAGAAGAAAAAGACGGTGGTGTCTTCACCGACCTCATCCGCCGTAAGCTCATTAGCCGCAATCTTGCCAACGACCATAAAAAGGTGATGAAACACGAAACCTTCGGCCAGCTGAAAGCAGCCTGGAATAAGCTGCAGGAAAGGGTCGACAAAGACTTCAATGAAGAAGTAAAAATGCGCGTATTCACCTACGATCGCCCCAGCATGGAGACCGACACCATGATGACACCCCTCGATAGTGTCCGGTACCACAAGATGATCCTCCAGATCGGAAGCATGTCCGTTGAGCCTACTACCGGCTACGTGCGTACCTGGGTCGGCGGCACCAACTTCAAGTGGTTCCAGTTCGATCACGTAACGACCAAACGCCAGGTCGGTTCCACCTTCAAACCCCTCGTGTACGCAACCTCCGTCGACCTGCGTGGCATCAGCCCCTGTTTCGAAGTGCTCGACCAGCCCATCACCATCGCTCCCGGAGACGGCAGCTTTTACCTCCAGAAGCCATGGACCCCACGTAACGCCAACGACGACTACAGCGGCAATTTCATGAACCTCTATCACGGGCTCAAAAACTCCGTCAACACAGTTTCCGCTTACCTGATGCAGGAGCTTGGCTCCACCGAGCCGGTACGGACTCTGGCCGCCAATATGGGCATCCCTAAAGACGAAGTACCTGATGCTCCTTCCATTGCACTGGGATCGGTAGACCTTACCGTTCAGCAAATGACCGGTGCCTACACTACCTTCGGCAACAACGGAATCTTTAACAAGCCCGTCTTTCTTACCCGCATCGAAGACCGTACGGGACGCGTCATTTACAAATACGTACCCGAAGAGCGTCGCGCCATCAGCCCTGCCGCTAATTTCGTGATGGTCCGGATGCTCCAGCAGGCATCCGTTGGTGCCCTTGGCGGCGTCCAGGGCCCCGTGGGTGGTAAAACAGGAACGACTAACGACCAAACCGACGGCTGGTACATGGGGCTTACCCCTGAGCTTGTGGTAGGCACCTGGGTTGGCGGAGATAACCGCTGGTTGCGTTTCCGTAGCCTCAGCTACGGTAGCGGAGCACATATGGCCAAGCCATTCTTCCGTGAATTCGTACGGCAGTCCCAAAAAGACGAAAAAGTAGCCTGGAACACCAAGCGCGACTTCTACCGCCCGCGCGGCGACCTGGGTATCGAACTCGACTGCGAAGCCTACTCCAGCGGCGACAACGACGATGTGCTGGAAGACCGCGACAGCACATTCATGCTGCCCGATGATCCCTTCGGCGGCGGAGGCATCAATAACAACCCCGACTTTTAAGGGTATCGAAGCGCGCTTAAAAACAGAGCAGGGCGGAGTTTTCAAGTGTCTTCGGGCGCCCAGAGCCCAGGAAACGAACGTTCGAAGCCTTGTGATGATTTCCGCCTACGGCTACAATTTCACAAGCGCTTCGAGACCTTCAAAGAAGGCAAGCCTGATGTTTTTAATCATCCGGCATTTATTGAGCGGGCAAAAAAAGTCCCACATCCGGACAAACCAGATGTGGGACTTTTTTTGTGTGGATCAGCTCGTAGCTTAGTCAACAAGGTGACTCGTGATGTCGGCAGCTTCACCCGTTTTAGGGTTGGGGCCGTACTCGTTAGCACCGGGCTGACTGTCGGTTGCAAACCAAACGAGCAGCAGGATAGCACCGATAAGCGGAACGATAGCGATGAGCAACCACCAACCGCTGCGGCCGGTATCGTGCAGGCGGCGTACACCTACGGCAATTCCGGGAACGATCAGTGCCAGGCTAACCAGGCCCGAAAGCATTGAGCCAATAGTTTCTCCCAGTACAACACCTAACATTGTTGCAATGATCGAGAGGATCATATTACCGAGAAAGAAGTACCAGTACTCGCTACGACGTGAGCGACCGGTGAATTCAGCGTACTTGCTGATGGCTAGTTTAAAGTATTCTACCATTAGGAGGTTGTTTTTACGGGTGAATCAGAGGGTGTGTTAGGCCCTAAAGATAAACCTTAGCTTGAAAAAACAAAGCCTCCCTGCTATTTTACCAGCTTAAAGCTGTACTCCACCATTTCCAGAATCGGTAAGTCTTTTTTATCGTTCTGCTCCAGGTAAATGTCGATCGTTATCGTTTCGTCTTCGTCTTTGTCCTTGCTGTCGAAGGTAATCTTGATCGTTCCGCTTTCTCCGGGGGCATAGGTTTTAGCGTCGTTGTGCTCTATCGTAGTGCAGTCGCAAGCCTGGATCAGCATCACTTTCGCGGGCACCGTGCCTTTGTTTGTAAAGGTGTACTCAAAGCTGCGGGTATCGCCTTTCTGCACCTCTCCCAGTTCCAGTTCGCGCTTGTCGAACTGCAGAATGGGTAAGCCTTCAATATCCTTCTGGCCGTACAGGCTGCTGAAACGGGTAATTACCGGAGGCTCGGTCTGCTTAGGCGACTGAGCCACTTTAGCGGGCGCGGTCGCAGGTACAAAGGGTGCTTTTGAAGTAGCAGGCATTGCCTTACGGTTCTTGTTTTCCATCTTGCGCTCAATCACATCCCGGCGCAGAACAATGGTAGTCGGGCCTTCCAGAATTTTAAACTCCGTACGGCGGTTGAGTTCGTGCGCACGTTCCTGGGTTTCCTTATCCGGTAATGCATTAATGAAGGCATCGGTAAGTACATCGCCTTCGTTCAGGAAGTCGACCCGTTCGGCCAGGCGTGCGGAGACGGTTTGCGGAACGGTTTTACCGTAGCCCTGGGTCTTGATCCGCGGACCACTGATGCCACCGTTGATGATAAGCCACTTACGGGCACTGGCCGCACGGCGTTGGCTCAATTTTTGGTTCAGGTCGGCGTTACCACGGCTATCGGTATGTGAACCAAGCTCGATCACCATATCCGGGTACTGCTCCATCAGGCCCTGAACTACCCTCAGGTCAGGCTCAGCCTCGGGCTTGATGTCTGCCTTATTGAAGTCGTAAAGGATGTTTTCCAGCGTGATGGCCTCTTCGATATCGATCGTATCGTAGAATTCCGTCGGTGGTGGCGGAACGGGGATCTTACGCAGGAAGAAGACGTGCTGAATGTCCTTACTTTCTTCCAGCCCCAGTGTATTCACTTCAACCGTGTCCGGAAAGTAACCGGGGGAAGTCGCTATCACGCTGTAGGCGGTCTCCAGCTCAAGGCCAAAGTCGTAGCGGTTGCCATCGTCGCGGCTTTTCTGGCTGCCTGCTCCGGCCGGCTCATCGTTTACCAGCGGCTGAAGGACAACGGCTCCGGTAGTCAGTGGTTCTTTGTCTTCGTTGAAGATTCCAACCACCAGGTTGGCGTAGAGGCTGGCAACCTGGAACCCGTAGATGTCGTCACAGCAGGTTTTGCTTTTCACCGAGCGGCCACCTTCGCGGTTACTGGTGATGAAGCCCACGAGGCCGTCGCCGAATACGCTCAGGCTCTGGTCATCGACGGTGCTGTTAAAGCCAGGACCCATATTCTCGGCCGCGCTCCACTCGCTGCCGTTCCAGGCGGAGTAGAAGATATCAAAGCCGCCCATTGTCGGGCGTCCGTTGGAGCTGAAGTACAGTGTTCCGTCAAAGTAGAAGGGAGTGTCATCATCACCAACGGTGTTGATTGTTTCACCGAGGTTGACCGGCTCACCGTAGCGTCCGTCTCCCAGGTAGGGTGCGTAGTAGATGTCACGGCCACCGTAGCCGCCGTCCATATCCGAAACGAAAAAGAGGACCTCGCCGCCAAAGAGCTCGCCGGGAGCGGGCTGCAGGGCCAGGCGTCCGTCTGCATTGATGCCGGAAACGGGATTACCGCTCTTCCAGCCGTTGTCTTCTACGTCAGACAGGTAAATCTTTGCCGCTACGATTCGGTTGCTTTCCATCTCGATGCGGTTGTAGTACAGCCGGCGACCATCGGCGCTCAGCGCCGGGTTCGCGGAGTGAACCCCGGGGCGATTCACTTCTTTGCCGAGAGCGGCAGATTTGCCCCATCCTTTGTCGTCGCGGGTAGACATAAAGATGCGGCTGAAGCTTTTTTCGTCGTTTGCGTCCGTCTGGGGGACCGCTGCTGTTGCCTGCCAGGTAGAGAAGAACAGCGTTGAACCGTCGCCGGAGAGTACCGGAGAGTACTCGCTGAACGAGCTGTTCACCTTGCGGTCCAGCCCTTCCAGTGCTACTTCACTTGTCTCCTTCGGCACATCGCGGTATAGCCTGATGCCTTCAAGTTCCAGCTTTGCGAAATGCTCCAGTTTTTCGTCAGTGTTGTGCAACAGGAAATCCTCGAAGTAAGTACGTGCTTCATCGTACTGGCCATCCATCTTCAACGCCCGGGCGTAGTGGTAGCGGTGAATGTTGTTGGTCGTATCGCTCGACTCGGAACGGCGAAACACCTGGGTGTAGTTCCGTACGGCAGCTTTAATGTCGCGCAGCTTGAGGTTCATCAGTGCGATTTCAGGCCGTAGGGGCAGATCATCGTTCTGGTCGTAAGCAGTCTCGTAATTCTCCAGCGCAACGAACCAGTTATTAGTACGCCGGGCGCTATCTGCGGCCGCCAGGACCTTCTCCTCGTTAGAAGCTCCGGCTAGTGGCTGGGCCTGAAGTAAGGTGGGAAGGACAGAAAGAAAGAAGGCTAGGAAGATATACTTCATCGGGAAGGATGCTAATGGTAGTTGGAGGGCGGGGAAACGAAAGTGAATCTGATCTCTTAAACGCAGGAACAAGGCCGCAACGTTTAAACAAGCCGTTAAAGCCTTGGGCAGAGAATCGTCGGCGTCACCTCTGGTTTCTTGTAGATGTTGAAGATGTAAGCCAGGCCGAGTTCGAAAGCACCCTGATAGCTGGTCACGTCACGTGCCTGGCTCAGGGTAATATCATAGGCCAGCGCTGCGCGCAGGCGGTCGGTATCAAAACCAACCATCACTTTGGCGGCATCTCCGGTACGGTAACCCAAACCAAGACGCAGGTCCAGGTCTTTTTTCAATTCGCGTGCGCCCCATGTCTGCAAAGAGAGCGAACTCGTTCCCGCACTCTGTTGAAAGAACACAGTAGGCTGAAAGCGCCATTTTTCGCTCATCTCGAGGTCGAGACGGGCGTGAGCATGAAGGGTGCTAGGGCGCTCGCTTTGGCCTCCGCCGGATCCGCCGGTGGTCATGGATGTGTCCTGTCTCGTCGTTAGGCTCCTACGATCGGGGTTGTTGAGATGCAGTAAAGAAACGCCCGCTTCAAAGACATTATCCTTTTTGGCATCCAGCAGCATCTTGAGCTTAACTCCTGCGTTGAGGTCATTATAGCTAAGGCTGTTTCCGTCCATCCCATCGTCTCCCATCACAGGAAATTCTGCTGCAACACCAGTCCCCTCCAGACCTCCAAGGCCAGTAGCGATGGTGGCTTGCTGGTTAAGACGTCGTTCAGAAGTAACGCTGTATGATGTACTACCGTACTGTACTCCCAGGGTGATGATATTGGTTCTTTTCTTGTCCAGAGCAAGGTGATAGGAGCCACTGAAACCAAAAAAGGTAGAAGTGATGTCCAGTCCGCCAGCATCATCGGTGATGAAGTTGAAGCCTACACCTACCCAGTCCTGCTTCCGGAAGCCGAAAGCCAGAGGCGCATCGGCGTAGAGGTTCGATGTCTGGATACCGTCGATGCCGAACCACTGGCCACGGTGTACCCCACCCGCGCGGATGGAACCGGAAAAGGAACCGGTATTCGCAGGGTTGATCCACAGCGGTGCGTAGTTGTGTAACGTGAAGTGCGTGTCCTGGGCGCTGAGCGAAAAAGTACTCAGGGCGAAGGCGAGGAAAAAGAGTAAGCGGCTGAAGCGCATGGGCGGGCGGTTAACGGTAATCAGGGTTGCCGGAGATGGTTCGTCCGGGATTCGGATGGCCCAAGATAAGCAGATTTCCTACTTCCTCGTCATTGGTCGCTTAAAGACCGGCACCGTACTGCATGGTTCGCCGTACATGATGGAACGAACGACCGGGCGTAATTTGGCCGTTACGTCGAGATATGCAGACGCAGGCACCTCTTTATCGCCGCACCCCTTGATCACCAAACGCTGGTCCGTAAAGGCCTCAAGGTCAAGACTGGCAATGGTTTGGCGGTAATGTGAGCGCAGGTACTCTTCCTGCGTCCCCTGATAGATGTCTGCTGCGTAAGGAGATGCAGCTGCAGCAACGAGCATGTACGCCCAGGCCGGTATGATGGCGTCAGCGGAACAGAATACTAACAGGGTTTTGTCCTGATACTGACTAAAATCATGGCTTTTAACCGCTTCCCGGAAGTCCTTTTCCTTCAGGATGAGCTCCATAAAGAGGTAATCCTTGAGGTCAAAACTGGCCATGGGCGCAGAGGGCCAGTAGTCTTCCAGCTTCAGGGTAATCAGTTTCGAGTTGGCTACTTTATTGACGAGGGGGGCTGCCATTGGGTTTGTTTTTCCTTGAGAACATTTTTCTATCTCCAGGGTTGAGTCGCGTCGTTCGCTCTCCCTGTACAAGTTCCTCTTTTCGGGAAAAGAGCGGATAATCACTCGCTGCCTGAGGCAGCATCGGCCGGCCTCAAAAAACCTTCTTTGCACCTGCGGCCGCGCCCGAGCATCACTCTTCCTCGACCATGAGCTCTTCCGGTTTGCCAACCTCCGTCTCTGGAGTTGCGAAGTCCTTCGGCACGGGCATTTCGTCGAGGCTCTTGATGCCAAAATAATCAAGAAAGCGATCGGTAATCGAGTAGAGCAGCGGCTTACCAATACTATCCGCGCGGCCGGAGATGGTAATGAGCTCTTTCTCCAACAACTTCTGAATAGAATAATCGCAGGAGACACCCCGGATCTTCTCCAGCTCCGATTTCACTACGGGCTGCTTGTACGCAATAATGCTCAGGGTTTCGAGGGCCGACCTGCTCAGCTTTTTGTTGGACTGCATACGCAGGTGAGTACCGATCGTTTCGTGGTAAGCTCCTTTGGTCATGAACTGGTAGCCACCGGCAACTTCGGTAATTTCGAAGCTGTGAACATCAAGATCGTAGCGCTTTTTCAGCTCATCGATGGCCTCCAACATCACCTTCCTGGCAAAACGGACACCGAAGTTTTCCAGCAAAACACTTTGCAACTCTTCGAGCGATACAGGAGTGGGCGCCGCGAAAATGAGGGCCTCTATATGTTGGGGTAAATACTGCATGGAGCGCGAAGGTAAAAGTTAGATCGCATAGTGCAGATATCAGAATGCAGAAATCAGAGCGCAAACGCGGAATCCGGTCCCGAACTTATACGCTCTGATTTCTGCAATCTGTCTTCTGAGCTTTACGCTCCGCTCAACTACCCGATGATGCGCTTCTTCATCGCTTCGAATTCCTCTTCAGTGATGATGTTTTGCGCCTTCATTTCCGCCAGTTCTTTGATCTTGCGGATAGCATCTTCGTCCATAGGAGAGGAAGCGCTGGCCACTGTGGGTTCCGGAGCGGGATCCGGTGCTGCGGTGGGCTGTTTCTTTACCGTGGGTGCCGGAGCGGGCGGCGGTTCAACTGCAGCAGCGGGCTGGGGAGCCTGGGGGGCTGTTTCGGTTGAGTCGGTTTCCTCTTTCCATTCTTTGGCGACTTTCTTACCCTTCTCAAACTTCTCGCGGTAGAGTTTTTTCAGGCGGTCGGTATCGAAATCAAGAATTGTTCCGCCGGTGGCAAAGTGTGTTTTAAACACTTCTCCCAGCGCATAGGTGCTGGCTCCGTTTATTACTGCAGTGGTAATTCCGCCAACGACAGAGCCGACAACGGGAATAACTTTTATCAGACTACGCGCACCAGCACGGGCCATCGTGCTCGTCGTCAGGGCCGAAACAATGGCTTTACCCTGGGTCTCGGCAAAATCGATATCGTACACCCGGCAAAGCTGACGGATCATATCGAGTTGCAATGCACTAACGGCAAATACATCCGCAATTGGCAGCGGAATTATATAGCTGGCACCCATGCTCCAAATCACGTGGTTACGAATAACCGTTTCGGCGTGCTGGTTCTGATGCTTATTGCCTTTGGGAGTCATAAAGGATTTTTTTAGTTGCTTTTTAGCAATGTCTTCTATCTTCTTACGCATGGTGTATCAACGTTATAGCTTACTGCTAAGTTATGGGGCGCGGCCGCAGGTGCAGGGGAAGTTCGACGAACAGGTAAGATTGATAGACCTATGGGAGTTGTAGAGTCGGGAGTTGTAGAGTCGGGAGTCGGGAGTCACTGTGCTACACATGCTTGTGCAAGGTGAGCAAGGGGATAGTTCAATTAAGTGTGTCTGGGTTAATGAATAGTCTCTAGCAAGGCGAAGCCTTGCTACGAGCGCGCGTTCCGCGCCGCGAAGTCGGAGGCCGGAGGCCGGAGACTTCGCGGCGCGGA
>NZ_VOXD01000059.1 GCF_008014675.1 Neolewinella aurantiaca
ACAGGTACTAAATGCTATCCGGAACAAACTATGTAGAGCGATCTACGCTTGCCACGAAAACAAAGTTATGTATGAAAGAAAGTTGCAAGCTTCTTTGGTTATCTCATAGCAATCGCAGGTGCAAAAACGGTTTTTCGAAGAAGCCAGAACAAGTCTGCGTCCGGAAAAGACAGTTTGCCGGGCAAATTATAATTGGGCATAAAGCTATCTTCAACTATCTCTGCATCCTGCGTCCGCGCATGCGTATTCCTTCCGCAAAAGGGAGATGTTGGCTTGTTTTTTCAGGAAACGCTTTCAGTTCCGCGTGATTATTTTGGGGTTCAAACGGCGGATGGTGGAGGTTCTACGTTAAAAATAAGGGGGCAACGTTCAGTAGGATATCTACGAAGTACTAACTTTGCCAGATGTTGTTTCATAACAGAGGTATTTTCCTGATAATGATGCTATTGCTCTTGTCTACTACATGTCTTCGGTCTCAGCAGGAGGCATCACAGAAGGATGATTGTACGGACGAATACCGTTGGGTAGAGCGTTCATTCACGACTAAAACGGGATTGGGGGGGTACACTACTCGTAGCATGTTTCAGGATGAACTGGGGTTTATCTGGTTGGAAACGAGTAAGCAACTGCAACGATTTGATGGGGCGCACTTTTCTTCTGTTCCCGAATTTCGTGAGTTACCTGATTCTGAAGACTTATTAAGTCACATATACGAAGCACCCGGCCCGTGGGTGCTGCAAATGAGGTACCTGACCGATTCTCTTAAGAATAACGCTCCGTTCGATACCCTCGTTGATCCGGTGGGAGATAATTGGTCTGTATTGGAGGCCCGCTTTATAAACTCTCTCACGCTGGAAACTAAAACTTGGAATAGTTACTGGGAAGACTCACCTCCAGCATTCCCGATTGGTGATGTTTATCAATTGTACAAAAACAAGAGTGATGACGTGTACCGGGTGACTCTGAAGAACGGAGCCATGTTTCGGTTTGATGGCCAGTGGAAAATGATTTTCCCTCCCGGCCAGACAGGGAAAGTACAGCATATCGTTTTTTCACCTCAAGGGTGGTACCTCATGTTGAGGAAGCAAACACTAAGCATTCATGATGAAGATGATGAAGAATTGTGGAGCATGCAGCTTTGCGAACCCCTGGCCAATAACAGGGTTCTGGCACGGGGCGGAAAATGGTACGCTTCAAGTCTGCTGGAGGAACTTTTACATCCGTTGCTGCTTCCGGACCTGGATTTGAATGATTTGCCTGGAGAATCAGAGCGCCTGCAGGAGCATTTTCAATATTTAAACGCTCCGGTGAATCCTGGTGTCAGGCCGTACAGGTCTCCCGATAATAGTGTGTTGTACTTGGAGATACCGCTGAAAACAGAAACGTGTAATATCATAAATGGAAAAGGAGAGGTCTATTGCAGACTGAATGGGTTGAAGTATCGGCATTTGATGCTTGTTGATGGTCAGGGGAACTATTGGTTTCATGGTGGAGGACGTTTGCAGGTAGGAAAGCCGGTACCAAAAATATTTAAACAAACTTCCAGCCTCAATCCAAAAGGTAGTGTGCGCAGTTTTGTCCGGTTTAGTGACTCATTGCTTTGGGAGAACTCCTACTCAGGTGTAAACGTGTACAAGTTGCCGTTTCGCCCCGAAGAGGAACCGCTATACCGTTATCCGGATCAGGTCTATGGGATAGTGTCCGTATCGGAAAGTGAAGGAGAGGTCCTCACGGGGGGACATGCTGCAGACCTGATGCGGTCAACGCCCGGAGAGAAACATAGGTTTGTTAACGAGGAATTTACCCGAAACACTAGTCATGTTTCTATTACAACGATGCTTACAACACGGAAAGGAATCCGGTGGGCAGGGACAGTCAATAACCTCTATCACTATTTTGATGGTGAGTGGAAAGAAGCATTGCGAGGTTACTTCTCAGGTTTCGAAATACACTGTATGCGGGAACACAAAGATGGTATTTGGGTAGGCACCAGCGGAGGATTTTTCTTACTTGCCCCTGACGGGCACCGGGTGCTTTTGTCCCCGAGAGCCTGTAGGGGAGTTCAGGTTTATGAATGGTTGCGGGAAGGGAACACCTTCTGGCTGGCCACTAATCAGGGCTTACAGCGCTGGGAAATACAGTCTCCTGAAATTGAAATGATTTGCGATTTTTCCGATGTAATGCCAATATCCAGTGTTCATGCTGTTTACCGCAACAGTAGTGGTCAGTTTATCCTTCCTACTAACTTCGGTCTGGCCGTCTATGACCATGAAAATAAAAGAAGGCGTATTTGTAAAGAAGAGGACGGACTTCCGAATGATGAACTCAATCGCTATGCGCATTTGCGTTTGCCTGATGGTACTTTGGTAATGGGTAGTATCAGTGGAAGTTTTTTCTTTGATCCTGATGATCTCAATATAGATCTGCTGACAGAGGATAAAAAGTACGAGGCAGTTTGTGCGGTCAGTGTTTTTGACAGAAACAGCGGCTGGCAATCCCGAAATTTAAGTGAGAAAGACAGCGTGAAGAATTTGAACATTGGGGTAGAGGAAGTTTCTGTGCGGATAAGACTTTCTTCCTTCAGGTTTCTTGATGTAGGAACACAGGGGCTATTCTATCGGCTGAAAGGGTTGTCGGATGAATGGCGTCAGGTTGTCAATGGTGTTTTAGAGTTTAATACGCCAAACTATGGAGATTACGTTTTTCAAGTCAGAAGTGGTGGAGACCAGGATGACAGCGGCAAAATGCTTTTGAGTTTTAACCTGAGAGTTACCCCCCCGTTGTTTACGCAATGGTCCTTCTGGGCCTTGATCGTTGTGGTGATTTTACTCATGTTTATGGTCTTTTACAATGTGCGCCGGGCACTGTGGCTGCGCAGCCAGCGGAAACTGGAAAATGGCATTGCAGTTGCCACCGAAGAATTACGGGAAGTAAATGCCTGGAAGAGCAAAATTATGACAACAGCGGGTCATGACCTGAAGGGGCCAATGATGAGCCTCATGGGCATGGGCCAGAAGGTGAAGTTTCTCATAGACCAAAAGCAGTGGACAAGACTGGATTTAATTGGAATGCAGATTGATGGTCTTGCACTGCAGGCTTACCATACCTTAGACAATCTGTTGCTGCTGGGTAGAAAAAAAAGACATTCTCAACTTCCTTCAAGTGAAGTCGATGTGGTCGATTTATGCGACAATCAATTAGATTTTGTCCGGCCAATGGCAGTAATGAAGGGAGTCGAATTGTCCTTTGAGCACGAACATGTCAACTCGTTTAAAGGAAGCAGGTATGCATTGTCTTCGGTGATTCGCAACCTCTTACATAATGCTATCTCGTTTGCAGGCACAAAGGTTAACCTGCGCGTGGTTAACGTAGTGGACGGCGAGCATTCTTCAATTACCGTTCAGATCACGGATGATGGCCCCGGTTTTTCTCCCGAAACAAAAAACGCTATAAACCATCAGAAAAGAGCCTTGGCGGGCTTTGTCTCTTCTCATAACTCTTCAGGAATGGGGTGGTCGGTTATCATTGACGTACTGATTGAAAATGGTATCAGCTGGCGGGTGGAGAATAAAAACTCTGGTAAAGGAGCAAGCGTCACGCTGACTTTCCCTTTTCAACGCCTATCCTCAGTTAACAATTGATGACTAAAATACGGCAATTTGCCGCAGAGAAGGTCGTGAAAGGATTCTTATCACTCATTGTGCACCTTTGACGACTAGTGATGTTCAACACGAGCAAATGAGAAACATGCCAACTTCACAGGTCAGGCTGTTTGATGGAGCTTTCACTCGCTACAAGTAAGCGTTCTTGAAATTCAAAGGTTACACATGAAAATTAGGATCAAAGTAGGTATTATTGATGACGACCCTCTCTATGCGTTGGAGCTCGAGGTCTTACTAAGAGCACTCAATTATAAGGTCGTCGTAGTTGAGCCCTCAGAGGTAAATACAATCGTAGAAACAGTAGTAAGGAAGAAAGTGGATATAGTTCTTTCCGATATCTTCTTCACCAAGCGACCTGTAGGTCTGTCGCTCGCAAAGGAGTTCATGAAGCGTGATATTCCTTATGTGCTTTATACGGCCGATGATCAGCCAGGTGTTTTTGATGTCGCTCAAAGGATGAGACCGTATGGCTATCTGGTCAGACCATTTAATAAAAAAACTATAGATCGGACCATCAAACTGGCAATGATTCATCGGGCTAATACCCGCGCAGCGGCGCTGGCTCCGTTACCTTTTTCAGCTAAAAATTCTAAAGGAGACCTTGTCCGGAGCGACTACAACGAGGTCCAGGCTATTGAGGCGGAAGGGAACTACTGTTTCTTCATTCTGGGTGAGCGGAAGTTATCTGTATACTCTTCAATGGTGAAACTGACAAACCAGCTGCCCAAGGGCATGTTTATACGCGTTCATCGCCGGTATTTAGTGGCGGGTAATATGATTAAAAGTGTTAATCCTGCGAAAGGAGAGGTAATTGTTGGTGATATAGCCTATCCAATTGGGGCTAAATACAAGAAGGACCTCTTGGAATTTATGCAATAAGCTTCCGGATGCTTCCGTCCTGTGTTTTGATGAAATTGCTGTTGGAAATTCCCGTTAATTTCGACAAGTCACGGACCCTGTTTGGTGCATAAATGCCTGGGACTAGAATTTCGTCCAGTGCTTCCACCTGGTGAAGCATAATACCTGGTCAATTGTAAAGGTTCAATGCAGTAAAAGCTGGGTTTTCTTTTTCAATCAGTGAGATGGGTGTTTTGTCATGGTAAATAGGCGCTTTGTCATATTGTTGGCGTTTGGCCACGCTCGAAGGCCTTCTGTCATTATAAGATGAAATTGGTAAAAACAAGGCTTTTACCTTAAGGGCTCACAACATGACAACTTGATTTTTTAAGCATTTCTCATGAAAAATAGAGTATACCTCTGTCTGGCACTAATATGCCTGGCACACTATTCCTTTGCCGCAAGTGATGGGAATAGGAGCATATCTGGTTCTGAAAATATTGAGGAAGCCGCATACAATGCGGGGGTATACTCGCGTAACCTTCACTCCTACGCAGGAACGATGGTTTACGCGCTCACCAGCCCTGATGGATGGATGGCCCCTGACCTGCACGATACAGAAGCATTCTTTTGGGCCGCGGCCGCAGGTGCAAGGCCAGGTGAAGGATTTATGTCGCCTCCCGGCCCTTGCATCGCCGGACCAGGCGTCATCGGAGGTAACGTATTCAACGACTATAACAACGATGGAACGGATGATGGCACCGATGAAATCGGGCAGGAAGAAGCGCTGGTTCAGGTGTACAACTGCGACGATGAGCTGATCTGTGAAACCTACACCGATGAAGATGGCAATTGGTTCTGCGACAATATGACTGACGGCGAAACGTACCGTGTTGAGTTCTCCACACCATTACAATCTTACCTTCAGCCAAGCTACGCAGGAGTGGACAACGGAACGAACGTACAATTCATAACCAGCCCCCATTGTGAAGTCAATTACGGAGTTGTAGACCCGGCAGACTACTGCCAGGAAAACCCTCAGTTTTCCCTCGCCTGCTACGTACTGGGCGATCCTCAGTTCCACACTACTCAGGAAGCCGTACTGGAGGCCTCCCTGCTTTCCGGAGCCTTTTCACCCAGCTCTATGTTCGGCCCCGTTGGCCCCAGCGGAACGGGCAATGCTCAGCCTCCCGTAAGCCAGAGTCATATCGTCAATGCCCTCACGGCCGATATCGGTACGGTGCGCTTTATGGGGTATCACCGGGAGTCGAATACCATCTTGGTTGCCAGTTACATGAAGCGCTACGCCGGCTTTCCGAACGGACCTAACAATACCGCCCTGGGAACAATCTATGCTATTGACCGCGACAACAATCCAAACACCGTCGTGCCCTTATTTACGGCAAATGCCGGAATGGATGTTCACGAATATGCTTCACCGGACTTCAACGCGCCTACCTTCGGTGATACGCAGGCGAGGGACCTTGTCGGCTACGCTGGCTGGGGAGACATAGAGGTAGACGAAGAAAACGATCTCCTGTACGCCATCAATTACCACGATAACCTGATTTATGTTATCCCGCTGGTGCAAAGCGGAGGCACGGTCACCGCCGGAGCGGCCACAACCATTGCCTATCCAGCAGCAATCACTTCACTGTGTAACGGAGATGATTGGCGACCGGGAGCTTTGAAAATCCGCCAGGGATACCTCTATACTGCTATTACCTGTACTGCCCTTACTTCCCAGAGCGGACCGGACCTGCATACCTATATTGTCCGGATTCCTACCAATACGCCTACTCCAGTGTTTGAGTCGGTAATTGATTTCAGACTCAACTATCCCCGTCAACAATTTAATGGCCTGAATTCAACCTGGAGACCATGGCTGAACGGGGTGGAGACCCCCGAGATTTTAGGTGTGCCCAGCTCTTACTACCCGATGCCACACGTATCGGATATTGAGTTCGACGACCGGATGAACATGGTCATTGGTATCAGTGACCGCAAAGCTGATTATTCGGGAACCTTCAACGCAAATGCATCTTACCCATCTTCCGGATCACGCACAATAAATAGTGGAGATATTATTCGCGCAACGAAAAACAGTGACGGGTCATACCTGATAGAAGACATCATAAATGGAGCAAGCGTAAACCCTGAAGACGAATTTTTTATCGGTGATGGATCGTCCGCGGTGGGAACTCCCGGCGCACAATCTGCTAACCCTGTCGGGCACGTAGAATCTGGTTTTGGAGCCATCGCTGCTCAACCGGGCACGAACACCATCGTGATGCCGTCCATCTATGGTGGCAACTTTGGTGGCGTCCGGTTCATGGATGCAACAACGGGTTATTACCTGAGGTACCTGGCCCTTTTTCAAACACCCATCACTACTACCGACGGAACCGGTAACGGAGATTTCTTTGGCAAAGCAGCCTCCCTCGGAGACGCAGAGTTCCTCTGCGAAGAAATCCCCATCCAAATCGGCAACTACGTCTGGGAAGACAAAGACGCCGACGGCGTCCAGGATGCCTGCGAAGAACCGGGCATCGATGGTATTCCGGTCTCCCTCTACAACAATACAACCATGATGTTCGAGGCCGTAACCACTACGGCCAATGGTGGTCAGTACTACTTCAACGATGTGGGACAGGATACTGATTACTCCCTCGTGTTTGGGTACGATTATACCTCCGTAGCCACTGATGGATTATTCGATCAGGGGACAGCAACGATCGTTATAAACGGCGATCCTTATGAGTTGACTTCCACCAATGCAGTTCCATCCGCAAATAGTCCGTTCACCAGTGACCTCAACGATTCCGACGCCAGCCTGGCCGACGTCGCTGCCCTGACCTCTTTCCCCGTAATCAATTATACCACCTCAGAAGCCACCGACCATTCCCTGGACGTGGGCTTGCTGCGGGCGATCGACTGCGATTTACAGATCACCAGCATCGAACCGAACTGTACAGGTTCAGACAACAACGGCACCGTAACGTTCACCTACGACGTAACGGTAAACCTGAGCTACAATTACCCTGACCTCACTACCACCCCCAACGGAATTGAAGTGACCCTCGACGGAGTGACCATGAATACCGGCCCCCTCAATACTGCGACCGGAACCACCAGTATCACTTTCTCTGGAACCAGCGGACCTGCATACGGTCTGATCGTAACGGCCCAATTCGCAGGTGTCCCTACCTGCGAAGACGGGGCCATCGTTGATCTCATCGCCTGTTCGCCGGCCTGTGTCGGCGGTGGCGGCCTCGGCGGCAACGCTTTTAATGATTACGACAACGACGGCGCGGACGCAGGTGCAAATGAAGTTGGACAAGCAAACGTTCTTGTCGAAGTATACGATTGTACCGGAGACCTCGTCTGTTCCACTTACACGAATGCTGACGGTGATTGGTCTTGTCCCGATCTTACAAATGGTGCCGAACAGTACCGCGTAGAATTCTCCACCCCGCTTCAGGACTACCTCCAACCCAGCTATGCCGGAACGGACAACGGCACCAACGTTCAGTTTGTGAACGGGGGGGCTTGTGGAGTGGATTATGGGGTGGTAGATCCGGATGATTACTGCGAAGCTAACCCATTAGTCACTACAACCTGTTACGTTAACGGCGACCAAACTGCAAACCTGGATGCCTTTGTAGGAGTCAACTACGATAATTCAGGAAATGTACAAACTATAGCAAACGACGTACAGGTGGGAGCAGCTTGGGGAGTAGCCTTTGATCGGGATGATAAACTCCTCTTTACATCAGCTATCTTAAAGCGTCATGCAGGTTTTGGTCCGGGGGGAGCCGACGCAATCTATGTCTTTGATTATTCTTCACCAGCTGCTAACGGAGCAGGAACACTAATTGCTACCATCAATCTCTCAACTATAGGGATTGATGTAGGGACTGACCCACGAAATCCGGCTACCAATGACCTGGGTGCTACAAACCAGCCCACTTACGATATGAACGTCTTTGAGAACGTGGGCAAACTAGGCATCGGAGATATTGATATCGATTATGAAAACAATTTGCTGTACCTGACGAACCTCAAACTAGGTACGGTAGAAGTACTTGACGTAAGTAGTCCGACCAGTCCGGTCTCTGTAGCCACCTACTCTTTGATAAGAGAGGATTGTAGCGGAGAGCTTCGGCCGTGGGCAATCAAATACCATGATGGTCAGATATACGTAGGAGCAGTTTGTGAGGACGCAAGTCGTGCGTTCATTCAGCGGTTAGATACTCAGAATGGACTCGTGTCAAAATTTTACAGCTTCGACCTTGCCTATGAACGAGGTTGCATCCTTTACAATAATGTAGCTAGTGGCTCGGGTACTTGTTTTGCATCGGTTAACTGGAGGCCCTGGTCAGATGATTACAATGACGCCGACGCGTTCGTGAATGCTGGCGCAAACTGGAAGTCACTACCCCAACCAATTTTTTCTGATCTTGAATTTGATACTGATGGCTCCTTGATTATTGGGATGATGGATCGCTGGGGGCATCAGGCAGGTTACCCCAATTACATGCCAAATCAAAGTGACAATACACTCTACAGTTCCGTTGCAGGGGGAGATATTTTGAGAATCTGTAAAGTAGGAACACAATTCGTGTTTGAAGGAGGTGTCGGCTGTGATAACAACTACACTTCCCTTTACACTCCTGGCGCACTTGAATACTATGAAGACTTCATTGGAACAAATGGAGGCCATGATGAAACAGCTCTTGGTGGACTTGCCCTGATTCCGGGAACTGGTGAAGTCGTAGGCTCTATAACCGATCCGGTAAGATTTGGCTCATCAGGATTTACCTGGTGGGATAATAGTAACGGAGGACAGTTGAGAGACCGCGAACTCACTTTGTCCAACTACGCTACGGTAGAGGCAGGCTTCGGAAAGTCAGGAGGCCTTGGAGATGTTGAGTTGCTTTGTGGTGTACTCCCCATCCAAATCGGCAACTACGTATGGGAAGACAAAGACGCCGACGGCGTCCAGGGGGCCTGCGGAGAACCCGGCATCGATGACATCCCGGTCTCGCTCTACAACAATACAACCATGATGTTCGAAGCTGTAACCACTACGGCCAATGGTGGTCAGTACTACTTCAACGATGTCGCTGAAGACACCGACTATTCTATCGTTTTTGGCTACGATTACACCGCTACGGCAACCGAAGGACTCTTCAACTCCGGAACGGGTGAATTCACGGTTGGTGGCACGCCTTACGAACTAACCTCCACCGATGCCCCGGCTGGGAACGATCTCGACGACTCCGATGCGACGCTGATGGATGCCGCTACGCTGACTGGTTATCCCGTGATCAACTATACAACCAGCGATACGACCGACCATACCCTTGACGTAGGCCTCCACCGGGTATTCGAATGTGATTTGCAGATTACCAGCGTTGAACCGAACTGTAACTATCTGGACAACGGCGGCACGGCGGAGTTTACCTATGACGTGACGGTCAACCTGAGTTACAACTATCCGGACCTGGCCACAACCCCTGACTGGATCGTCGTAACCCTCAATGGCGTCAGCATTAATTCAGGCTCTCTAAGCACAGCAACGGGTACGACCAGTGTAACCTTTACCGGAGTCAGCGGGCCTGCCTACGGCCTGATAATTGGTGCCGAATTCTTCGACGCGCCTAGCTGCGCTGCTTTAACGGCAGTAGACCTTATCGCTTGCACGCCGGCCTGTGCTGGTGGTGGAGGCCTAGGAGGAAACGTCTTCAACGATTTCGATAACGACGGCGCGGACGCAGGTGCAGCGGAAGTTGGACAGGAAAATGCCCTCGTTGAAGTTTATGACTGCGATGGAAACCTCGTCTGCTCTACTTACACAAATGCTGACGGCGATTGGTCCTGTCCCGATTTAACGGACAATACCGAGCAATATCGTGTCGAGTTCTCCACTCCCCTTCAGAGCTACCTCCAGCCCGGTTACGCTGGTGTTGACAACGGCACGAATACCCAGTTTGTAATGGGAGGGGAGTGTGAGGTGGACTACGCTACCGTCGACCGGGTTGCTTACTGCGGAGAAGACCCCACAATGATTACAACCTGCTACATCACTGGCCCGGCTGATGACCCCGGTCACGAGAGCCTCGGAGCAGTAGTGACCTGGCCATTGAGCCGAAGAGGTACGTCTACTGGCTCTCCGCGACCTACTTACATCGCCTCCATTGCAGAAGTGGGCTCTACTTACGGTTTAGCTATTCAGAATACGACAGCTACGGCTTTTGTAGGAGCTTTTGCCAGCAGAAATATTGGGTATGGCCCTGGAGGAAATGGGGCTGTTTATGCGGTGGATCTTAATAACATAGCGGATCCTGTAGTCGTCGCCCTTATACCCAATACTGGTACTACTGTACATGGTACAAATGGTTGGTACCGAGACTCCGATTTCTATTCCCGGCCCGGAAAGGAAAGTCTGGGGGACGTGGAAATTTCTTCTGATGGTAATACTCTGTACGTAGTTAACCTCTACGATAAACACTTATACAGCATCGATGTTACACCCGAAAACCCAACATATGCTATTACTGACTTAGGTGCTATCCCTGATCCTGGTTGTGCAGGGGGGGGGGATGACTGGCGTCCGTTCGCATTGAAGTTTCATGAAAACAAACTCTACGTGGGAGGAGTCTGTAGTGGAGAAACTAACGCAAGTTTTGCAGAGCTTAGTGCTACTGTTTACCGGGTCGAATTATCCGGTAGAAGTACCGATTATTCAATAATACTATCCAGAGATTTGGACGGAGCCAGAGATCTGGTCAGTTCCTCTCTTTCGAACGGACGTTGGCGTCCCTGGACAAACACTTTTCCTCCAATTCCCAGTCAGGGCTTTTTCGTGGCTTATCCTTCACCGCTGCTCTCAGACATAGAAATAGATGAAGATAATTCGCTGATTCTCGGATTCAGAGATCGATTTCCTGATCAGGTAAGTAGCGGATCTCTCAATCCGTATGACTTAAACGACAATACGGCTTACGGACCTGCTACAGGTGGGGATATTAATCGCGCCTGTTTTAACGGTGCCTCAGGTGCCCTGTATGCTGGCAGCGCCGTGCTTGGAGATTGGGACTGGGAGGGTACTGGTGGCTGCGCTGATAACGACCCCTCGGCAGATATTGAGTTTTATCCGGATGAAATTCTGGTCAATCCCTCTGGGGTACCCTATGGTCACTTTGAAACAGCACAAGGAGCGCTTTCTCAGATAGCTGATAAAGAGTTTATTGTTACCACTGCGCTAGATCCTGTGTTCGAAACGGGAAGCGGTGGAGTCCTGATAATGAATAATACCACAGGACGGGCTACTAACGATGCCCAGCGGGGGTACACTGTCTTCCGGGGAGCAACTTCCACAAATGGTGGTGGTTTTGCGGGGAAAGGGAACGGTTTGGGAGACTTAGAGGCTATATGTGATTCCCCCCCCATCCAAATCGGTAACTACGTATGGCTCGACGACGACGAAGACGGCGTCCAGGATGCCTGCGAAGAACCGGTCACCGGACTGCCCGTCACCCTGTACACCCAGGATGACAACGGAACGTTGACGCAGGTCGACATGACCACCACC
>NZ_VOXD01000006.1:0-8422 GCF_008014675.1 Neolewinella aurantiaca
TGTCTTTGAGTGCCCATCAAGACCGGAAGGCTCGAAGGGGTTTGTAGTAGAAGCCAAGCGGTGGGTAGTCGAAAGAAGCTTCGCCTGGATGAATTTCTATCGCAGAATCACCAAGGACCTGGAGCGAACGATAGAAAATTCGGCTTCATTCATTTTGATGGCCAACATTCAGATGGTTCTATCGTCAATACAGAGAAATCTTGACTCGAATTTTTAGACACGCTCTAAGGAATGACCTTCCAACTCTATTGACCTATACCTAGTTCTTAAAAGATCATTAGTTTCCTCAATAAATTCATCGTCAATAGAATTACGATTCCTGCTAAAGAAAGAACCTGACGACATTAATCTAATTGAGGAAGAACTAGAAAAATGTTTTTCAACTCCGAGACTAAATCCGTAAGATAGCATTCTATAATTAGTAGTTCTACTCTCTAAATTATGTGAATAATCTAAATTAACCATCCCAATAGCAGGTCCAATATACAGCATCAATGTGTTCTGACTGGAATCTAATTGAGACCACAGTGGGCTAATAGACAAAAATGCAAAAATTAAAAATATCAGTCCCTTCATTTTCATATTTAATTTATAATTAGCTCGATTTACTTTCCACTATCAAATTTGAATTATGTTCGATTCTTCGCAATCAATAAGTCTTTAAAAACTATTGATATTCATAACATTATAGAGATGAAGGCCTAGATTACAATTAATAAAATTGAACACCTAAATCCTTGAATTACCAGGTAATTTAGAATTTCATGCACAAGTTGTAAAGAACAGTAGTGCTGGCAAAATTACTAAACACGGAATTGAAGTAAAACTAAATAAATAATCCCTAATTGCTGAATTTTCGACCCAGATCCAATACAAAAGACCAAAGTAAGCAAGTATCGGAAGAACCGCAATCATTGTTTCAGGAGTTAAAACATTGCTACAATTTGCGTTTGCAATTAAAGACAATATTATCAAGACCCAAGAAATGATAATTATGTATTTTATATAAAGTGCTAAATATTTAAAGATTTTGTCCAGCATAAATAATTAGATCATGATTATATTTATAGTATCAGTAGTTTTACTTTTTGCAGAACGGTTTCGGCTACACGCAGTAGTGAGCGCATGCGAGCTATTGCCGTTGTAGCCATTGTTATGCTCAGCTTTCTTTTTTTATTTATCTGAAGTACCAATGAATTTCGCCATTGTACTTTTTATTTATTGTTTCCATTGATTCTAAATGAATAGGATATTTATCTTCTTCAAGGTAATCAAACTCGTCATAGCTTTTTAGTAGTTTAGAATATTCTTTTCTAAATGTTTCTTTCACTTTGTTTGTCTCTAAATCTTTGACCTGTTTATCTGTTTCAAGAAAGAAAACTGTTGCTGAAAAACATCTTTCAATTCTAACTAATTCTTTGACCGCTAATTTTGATTTTAGTTTTTCAATTTCTTCTTGAGGAATATTCTCGTTCATTTCCTCAATTGCATTTGGCTTGAAGGACGAGAAAATTGTAAATAATTTCTCAATTTCAAAATCTATTTTTTGTTTTTTAATGTTTCAAGATATTTCTGAGTTACAATTTTTTGTTTTTCTTGATTGAATTCAAATGGGTCATCTCTAAATATGAATTCTTCTTCCGCATTTTCGAAAATGATACTTAGTCTTGGAAGTCCATTCTGTTTGATTATTTTAAAGTCGATATTTAAAACTTTAACATCAAATTTCTCATTTATCCAATTTGCCAAATCAAGAAATTTTGGGTCGAATGATTTCTTTCCCTGTTTAATCAATTTAGTCTCTTTATATTCTTCATCTGTCCAATGAACCATTTCGATTTTTTTCTTTTTTAGTTGCCCATAACGAACAAGTACTCACGACGGATTGAAGCGCAGCGAAAATCTGTCCGTGAGTACGATGTTCCGCGACGTTTGCGTTTCGAAGCCAAAAGATTTCTATTTTTTGAAGTGTCAGCTTCTTGTCTTTTGGCGGTTTCCTCCAGATAAGGAAGTATGGACGTGACTACGGGTAGTCCCGCCGTTCTTCCGGAGGAATCGTTACGCTGCGCCGAGGAGAAATGATTCCCTGATCATTTTCCGATGTCCGGCAGACGGACGGTTGAATACTTCTATTCTACCGGCTGCCGGAAACGAATATACCGAATGCAAAGGAGTACTTTCTAATTTAACTGACCGGTGGCCCTAAACTTTTTCCCGACTCGCATCGTTCGCAAGCTCAAGTCTTACAGACCTGTAACGACTGGTAGCCAAGTGCTACAAAAGCTTCTTTTGCCGCTTTGTCTGCCCTGCCGCTAATGATTTGCCTTGAAAATCAGAGCTTGCGAACGATGCGATATTCGGTCCTCCAGGCCACCAGCCCTTTGTAGTGATCCTTTGATCAAACATTCGGACAGGGCGATAGCCCCACAAATATTTGTTGCGCATATGTTGCGGAACGGTTAGTATATGAAAAGTAGGCGATTTCGAAACACTAAACTTTCGGTTAAGCACGAACTTAGATACGAGCCGAAACCATTGATTTTATTGCTATTTCGCCTATTTTTTATATACATTGTTGTAGCCAGTTTTTCTATCGGATTATTTTTTTCATTATCCATTCTACGGGTCCATTTTCTCTACTTTTCAGCCAATAAGTTGCAAACAATACACATAAAACACTAAAAATTAAAGCATACGCAACTGAAAATTCTATTGGATAATTCCCCATTTTTTCTGGGTTAATAGCTTCAATAAGTCCCATACCAATAATTACGTGTGCAACATAAAAAGTTAGAGCTAATTGTCCCGTTTTATTTAGAGCCATAAGTATTTTGTTTGTTGAAAATCTTTTTCCGATAATGATACAGGCTGATATTATTAATACGGAAATTGCAATTCCATTAAACATATAAATTGGTAATGGTGGCATTGGGTTTGTTCCAATAATTTCTGATAATTCACTTGCTGTTTGTTCGTTTCCTTCTGATAAAAATGAAATTGACACGTGTGATAAAATTTGAATTACAACAAAAGTAATTGAACTAACCAAAAATGCTTTTTTGATAAATCGGTCACTTTTCAATTCTTGTTTGCCAAACCAAAAACCAAAAAGCATAAAAGCAGTCCAAGGTATTACTGGGTGAAAACCATTGAAGAATAGATTTCTAAAAAATCCATTAACTGTCCAAAAATCGAGATAATCTAAAGTGTCAAAATTCCAACCTGTTTCGTAATTCCAAAAGCCAATTAGTAATGGATAAAACAGTATTAATGCAATTGCCGAAATTAAAATAGTTTTTTCATTGCTTTTTAGTAGAAGCAAAATAACAAGCATATAAATTCCATAAAAATGCAAAATGTCCGCTGGCCAAATTACAATATATGAAAGACCAACAATGAAAAGAAATAAGGCTCTTTTTACAATTCTTATTCTAGCGGTTTTTAATTTTTGGCTGTCTTTATTTTTCAATGCAGAATTTGTCATTAAAGCAAGTCCAACGCCTGCTAAAACTACAAAAGTTGCTGCTGCCTTTCCGTCAAAAGCACTTGTAAATGATTTTACCCAACTCAATCCATTTTCGCCAAGTACGACTTTAAAATTAACGATTATCATTCCGATAACTGCTAGTGCTCTTGCTATATCAATTCCGATTATTCTTTCTTTCACGGGTTTTTCTTAAATTGGCTACAACGGCATGCTACCCGAACACTTGCGTAAACAAGCACTATCTTTAGCGTCGTTGTTGCACTTTTGTCCCCGACAGCCGTTCTGTTTACGCAACCAAGGTAAGAAACTTTCGGGTAGTATCGGATTGTCGGGTAACCAGCGGAAAAGCGTTCTGTTGACGCAACTCAGTTGAGGTCAGGTAGTCGATCCAATGGGCTTGTGACCCGCGATTTTTCTTCGTTGCTAACGTGGGTATAGATTTCTGTCGTTCGGCTACTGGAGTTGCCAAGTAATTCCTGGATGTGCCGCAAGCTGGTCCCGGCTTCTAATACAGGGTGTGTAATCTATTAGGCAATCCGTCCGACGTTTTTCTAGATCAAAGATGTGCCCACACGTGTGGCAACTTGGAAATGTGAAACAAAAAACGCCCTCCGCACGGGCGCCCCTCAAAGTTACGTTACAGCGGACTAATAACCCGCTAACGCTCCTCATTACTCAGATGAGTATATATTCCTGTAGTCTTGCTGCTGGCATGCCCTAACGGGAGCAAACCAGATTGTCGCGATTACTCCTCCCCAGCGCAGCGGTGTGGGGAGGTTGGGAGGGGGTTGAGCGACAATCTGGTTTGCGCCCGCCTCAACTTAGTTGGCAATTGATTTTCCTCAAAAACCCACCCCTCCAAAAAAACGTTCTCAAAAAAAACTAAAGCCAATGCGCCAAACCGCACTACTACTCCTACTATTCGTCACCAGCCTAACCTTCGCCCAGACCAAGGCCATCACCATCGAAGATGTTTGGCAGAACTACACCTTTATACCCGACCGGGTCAGTGGCTTCAACTTCCTGCAGGATGGGCGTTCCTTTACGCGTCTGGAACAAAACATGGTGGTTCAGTACGATCTTAAAACCGGGAATCGCACCGGCGTTCTCGCAAACGGATCCGACTTGCCCACCGACACCGGATTTGACGGCAACATCAACAGCTATGAGTTCAGCAAAGACGAGTCTAAACTGATGCTCAGCAACCAGAGCGAGCAGCTGTTTCGCCGCAGTTCGCAGTCTTATTTCTTTGTGTACGACCTGGAAACTAAAACCCTGACGCCCGTCTACCCCGACAAAAAACACCGCCTGGCTACGCTGGACCCAACCGGAAAGCGCGTCGCTTTCGTTGTCGACAACAACGTCTGGATCAAAGAACTGTCTTCAGGAGAAATGACCCAGGTTACTACGGACGGAGAGACGAATAAAATCATCAACGGTGCATCCGACTGGGTGTACGAGGAGGAATTCTCATTTGCCCGCGCCATTCACTGGAGCCCGGACGGGAGCTACCTCGCCTACCTCAAATTCGACGAGTCTAAGGTAAAGGAGTTTACCTATACCGATTTCCATAACGACATGTACCCGGAGTACAACACCTTCAAATATCCCAAGGTAGGAGAAGAAAACAGTACCGTTAGTCTTCACGCCTTCAACGTAGCGTCCGGGCAAACCAAAGACCTCCTCACCGTCAACACCAGCCCGGAAGACGAGTGGCACTACCTCCCCCGCGTACAGTGGACCACCGAAGGCGATCGCCTCACCGCCCAGCGCATGAACCGCCACCAGAGCAAACTGGAACTGTTGCTCTTCGACCTGGGTACCGGTAAACAGAGCACTCTGCTGAAGGAGAACAACAAATACTACGTCGATGTACACGACAACCTGACCTTCCTTGACAACGGAAAAGAATTCATCTGGACCAGCGAGCAATCGGGCTTCAACCACGTCTACCTCTACGAGATGAAAAAAGGGATGTCGACCCAAATCACCAGTGGCGATTGGGACGTAACCGATTTTTACGGTCTCCACGACGGTAAGATTTACTTCCAGGCCGCAAAAGAAGGCCCCACCGGCCGCCAGATTTTCGTGAAGAGCCTGAAGGGCCGCGACCTGCCCCGTCCGCTGGCCGCGGAGCGTGGTGTAAACTCCGCTCAGTTTTCCGACACCTACGATTACTTCGTGCTCACTAACTCTACCATCAACAGCCCCGAATCGGTAACGGTGATGGACGGCAGCGGTCAGCCTGTTCGTCAGATCATCGACAACATGGACCTCAAAAACAAGCTAAAAACCTACGGCTACCAACCAGTAGAGTTCTTCGACTTCAAGACCGAGGAAGGAACCACCCTGAACGGTTACATGATCAAGCCCGCCAACATGCAGGATGGTCGTGAGCATCCGCTCCTGATGCACGTTTACGGCGGCCCCGGCAGCCAGCAGGTGATGGACAACTGGCGCGGCCAGAATATGGCGTGGTTCCAGATGCTGGCCCAGCGCGGCTTCGTCATCGCCGTTGTCGATAACCGGGGTACCGGCGCCCGCGGCGAAGAGATGAAAAAGCAAACTTACCTCACCCTCGGCAAGCAGGAAACAGAAGACCAGATCAGCGCAGCCAAATACCTCGGCGGGATGGATTTCATCGACGAAGAAAAGATCGGAATCTTCGGCTGGAGCTACGGCGGCTTCATGGCGTTACACTGCATTCTGCAGGGAAGCGATGTTTTCGCCGCCGCGATTTCCGTCGCTCCGGTAACCAACTGGAAATGGTACGACAGCATCTACACCGAACGCTACATGCGCACC
Source organism: Neolewinella aurantiaca (assembly GCF_008014675.1). Classification (GTDB taxonomy): domain Bacteria; phylum Bacteroidota; class Bacteroidia; order Chitinophagales; family Saprospiraceae; genus Neolewinella; species Neolewinella aurantiaca. The sequence continues at coordinate 6,293 of NZ_VOXD01000006.1, forward strand.
TACGCGGAAAATAAGGACGGCTACGATAAAAACAGCCCGATCCACTACGCCGACAAGCTCAAAGGTGACCTGTTGCTGGTACACGGAATGGGCGACGACAACGTTCATTTTCAGCATACCGCTGAAATGGCCAACGCACTAATCATGAATAACAAGCAGTTCGACACCTACTTTTACCCTAACCGTAACCACGGAATCTACGGCGGGCCTACCCGACTCCACCTCTACACCAAGATGACCAACTTCCTGCTGGAAAGCATCGGACCCGATGCAAAAAAAGCAACTCAGGAAGTTCGCCTCGTTCCTGCTGAGAATTAAAAACCACGTGTAAGTATTGTTGAAAGGGCTTGAAAAAGAAATTTTATTTTTTTCAGCCCCTACCGAACATCCTTAAAAATCGTTCTGTTAAGACGATAACAGTGAAAGTTCTGACCTTATAGAAAGCCTCGCCGGTACGTCCCGCGGGGCTTTCCTTTTTTCCCACCATACTTTTCCGGAACGGTTTTTACCCTCCGGCGGTCAACGTAAGGATTTGCCATTTTTTGATCTGGCGCGCACGCAGGTGCAGGGAGAGGTTCAGCGGAGCAGACTTCTGCAAATCCGTTATCTTACGTACCTGAACCAACCCTCCTCGATTATGAATTTAGGTGCCTTCTCCGTCAGTCTCAGCGTTAAGGATCTTGCGGCCTCCCGCAAGTTCTATGAAGCTCTCGGCTTTTCGGTCTTTGCCGGCGAAGCCGACAAAAACTATCACATCATGAAGAACGGTAACGCCCTCATCGGTATCTTCCAGGGGATGTTTGAGGGCAATATCCTGACCTTCAACCCCGGCTGGGACGAAAACGCCGATCCTCTTTCCGGCTTTCCGGATATCCGGGAGATACAGGCCCATCTGCAGTCTGAAGGCATTGAACTCACCGCTACCGTCGACCCCGAAGGGGCCGGCCCGGGCCGGGTTATGGTTAAGGACCCGGATGGGAATATAGTGCTGTTGGATCAGCACGTGTAGGCAGCTGGGTCTGGTTCAGCCTGAAGGCTGAAGAACAGAGGGCATCAGTTGCCGATCATCAACCAGTGGTAGCGTTTCTCCTGAGTCCCCAGGTCTATGATTTCCAGCAGGTACTTGCCGGTGGCTAAACCTTTCAGGTAAACCTCATCGAGTTGCCGCCCAACCGGTACTGGTTTATAGCGGGTTTCTCCCTGGGAGATATACAATAATTTCTCCGTTGAGCGAAGGCGGAGGTAGAGGTAGTTTCTCCCTTCGGCCCGCCAGGTTTGCTCTTCGGTCAGCTCTTGTTCGGGCTTAAAATCCGTCTCATTGAGGTGGTAGCCACGGATGCTGTACAGTTTTTCACGCTTTTCCCCTTCGCCCAAATCAAGGATGAGTTTGCGTTGGGTTGAGCCTTCCGGAATACGGACTTTAGCGACAATTGCCTCCTTCCCGGCGCCCATTTTATCGATCAACTCAATCTCGGGGCTATCGTCCAGCCGCTTGATGTCTTCCACGCTTTTTCCGGTCATAACCTTGCGCTGCACCAGCATTCCTGCGCGGCCTTCCACATAATCGGTAGCGGTAAAGGAACTGTCTGCCTTTTTCGCCTTCTTTACTGCATTACCTGCCCGCCGCGCTGGCGCACCAGGTAATTCGTGCATCTCGCTGCCTTTGAACAAAGTTCCCGCCTTGTCCTCATCGATTACGTAGATGCTGTCCAGTTGGCGGATATTTTCCGTGCCGTCTCCTGGTTTGATCCCACGTTGAAACCTTTCTGCCGGGGAAAGTTCTTCGACGTCGATCAAGGAGTAATACCTGATCGATTCTGGCTGACCCCACCTACTGTAAACGGTATCTGCGATGGACTGAGCGGAAAGGGCGCTGGTGAACGCAAGAAAAACAAAAGGGAGTAAACATCTCATAGTCAGGCACTTTAGTATGACTCTAAGATGCAAAAAAAATCGGATTGGTTGTTGTTACTTCGTTTCGTGTGTAGCACTAGATGCACGGATCTCCCTCTCCCCCGGCCCCTCTCCTCGGGAGAGGGGAGACGTAATAGGCGGCAAGTTCCGTAACGGAAAGCAACGAACAGAGTTCCGGACCCTCCGGCTTCGGCCTTGGTACCGGCAGTGGAATCC
>NZ_VOXD01000006.1:8520-204225 GCF_008014675.1 Neolewinella aurantiaca
TCCCTCTCCCCCGGCCCCTCTCCTCGGGAGAGGGGAGACGTAATAGGCGGCAAGTTCCGTAACGGAAAGCAACGAACAGAGTTCCGGACCCTCCGGCTTCGGCCTTGGTACCGGCAGTGGAACCCGGTTTTTGAAGCCGTTAAAAAATGGAAACTATCTGAGCGTTCTCAAGGCTCAGGAAGTAACCACCCAGACCGCAACGAACCGATGGGTTTAGAATCAACCCGACCAACGCCGACGCGAGTTTTTCCATTTTAGGCGTCAAAAATTGGATTCCACGATCAGCCGGTGGCACAGCCTTGATTTTTTTGGTTCGTTTTTTATCAAGAAAAAAAGGAACGGGTAAAACGGGAAGAAGCGCAGTTCTCGGGCACCGGTGGAGGAGTTTTACTCTAACTAAACCCCTACCCCTACGTGTCAAATACGCGACCGGAGGTCCCCCAGGGCTAACGCATAGGCTAATTAAGCCGTGTTACCCCCCCCTCCCCAACCCCTCCCCACGGGGGATGGGCTAGTGTAAACGCTACGCGTTTTGGGTTGCGAGCTCTCAGGCGGTGACTATGACCTCGAGCTAAAAACTTAAAATCGAATCCTATGCGTCAGCCCTCTCCCCCGGCCCCTCTCCTCGGGAGAGGGGAGACGTAATAGGCGGCAAGTTCCGTAACGGAAAGCAACGAACAGAGTTCCGGACCCTCCGGCTTCGGCCTTGGTACCGGCAGTGGAATCCGGTTTTTGAAGCCGTTAAAAAATGGAAACTGTCTGAGCGTTCTCAAGGCTCAGGAAGTAACCACCCAGACCGCAACGAACCGATGGGTTTAGAATCAACCCGACCAACGCCGACGCGAGTTTTTCCATTTTAGGCGTCAAAAATTGGATTCCACGATCAGCCGGTGGCACAGCCTTGATTTTTTTGGTTCGTTTTTTTATCAAGAAAAAAATGAACGGGTAAAACGGGAAGAAGCGCAGTCCTCGGGCACCGGTGGAGGAGTTTTACTCTAACTAAACCCCTACCCCTACGTGTCAAATACGCGACCGGAGGTCCCCCAGGGCTAACGCATAGGCTAATTAAGCCGTGTTGAGCCCCCAACCCCACGGGGGATGGGCTAGTGTAAACGCTACGCGTTTTGGGTTGCAAGCTGATAGGCAGGGACAATGACCTCGAGCTAAAAGCTTAAAATCGAATCCTATGCGTTAGCCCTCTCCCCCGGCCCCTCTCCTCGGGAGAGGGGAGACGTAATAGGCGGCAAGTTCCGTAACGGAAAGCAACGAACAGAGTTCCGGACACTCCGCCTTCGGCCTTGGTACCGGCAGTGGAACCCGGTTTTTGGAGCCGTTTAAAAATGGAAACTGTCTGAGCGTTCTCAAGGCTCAGGAAGTAACCACCCAGACCGCAACGAACCGATGGGTGTAGAATCAACCCGACCAACGCCGACGCGAGTTTTTCCATTTTAGGCGTCAAAAATTGGATTCCACGATCAGCCGGTGGCACAGCCTTGATTTTTTGGTTCGTTTTTTATCAAGAAAAAATGAACGGACAAAACGAGAAGAAGCGTAGTTCTCGGGCACCGGTGGAGGAGTTTTACTCTAACTAAACCCCTACGTGTCAAATACGCGACCGGAGGTCCCCCAGGGCTAACGCATAGGCTAATTAAGCCGTGTTACCCCCCCTCCCCAAACCCTCCCCACGGGGGATGGGCTAGTGTAAACGCTACGCGTTTTGGGTTGCAAGCTGATAGGCAGGGACAATGACCTCGAGCTAAAAGCTTAAAATCGAATCCTATGCGTTAGCCCTCTCCTCGGGAGAGGGGAGACGTAATAGGCGGCAAGTTCGTGATAGTAGTACATCTCGTGACACCCACTCGTTCCCCCGGCTCAAAGCCGGAGCCCGTAGCGAACCATCTTTTTTCGGGTAAGGCTTTTCCCGCTACGCCCCCAGCCTGAAGGCTGGGGAACCAGCTAGTCCACAATTCCGCCCGTGAGGCGGAGTACTTCGGTTTCGGTGTTTTTCAGTCCGAGGAGAGCGTTGAGCAGTTGAAACTCGGCGTTGATGTAGTTTACCTGAATGGCGCGGTAATCGAAACTATTGATGGTACCGCCCTTGAACCGCTCTTCGGCGATGGCGATGTTTTGCTCGGCGTTTTCGATCAGGCGGCGGGTGATGCTGATGACTTCGCGCTGGTTCTCGTACTGATCCAGCGAAGAAGCGAGGGCAGAACGGAGCTGCTGCGCAACAGCATCCACGTTCAGGTTAGCGGTGATTTCCTGAAGTTTTGCGGTTTGAACGCGCACGTTGCGTGCGCCTCCGTCGTACAGCAGGTAATTGACCGTCAGGCCAACCGAACCGCTCAGGGTTCGCGCACCAATTCCCGGCAAAGAGCGCTCATCGGGCGCTCCGGTACCGAAGTCGAACGTTTGGCTTCCCGTTGCCAGGTTGTAATCGTAACCCGCAGCTGCCGCGAAATTGATGGTGGGCTTTTTTTCGGCTTCGATCAGGCGGGTATTGATGTCGGCCAGGGTTTTACTGACGCGCAGTGCCGAAAGCTGGCTGTTGGCCTCGAGTAACCGACTCTCCAGGGCATTGCGGTCGTAATTTTCCGTTACCTCATCGAGCTCGGTGGTGAGGGTGATTTGCTGGTCGAGGTCATCGGCGCCCATCTGTTGCAACAGGTTGCGGACGGCAATTTTGTACTGAAGTTGTTGGCCAACCAGCTGGGTGGAATCCGACAGGTAAGCATCGCGGGCCTGCAGTTCGTCGAAGGTGCCTCCCTGACCAAACTCCGCACGGACTTCCTGGTAACGGATACGATCACGGCTAAGGTCGAGCACCCGCTGTAGTACTGCAATTTGCTCCTCGGCAACAACGGCGTTGTAGTAGGCATCCACGATGTCGGCCACGCTATTCTCGACCTGAACCTGCAGCTGTTCCCGGCTCTGGTAGGCGAGGGTTTCGAAGCGTTCGCGGTTCATCGCGATGCGGCCTCCGTTGAAAAGCGTCCAGCTGAGACTGGCGCTGGGGCCGATACCGTAGCTAAAAGTCGACGACTTGGCGACGATGCTTGCCGGGTTGGAGTTGTTACTGTAACTGATGCCGGGGTCCAGGCCCAGAGTGATGGTCGGCAGCTTGCCCGTCAGGGCATCGTTTACGTTGTTTTCGGCAACGGCCACATCGGATTGTGCCAACCTGATTTGATAGTTGTTCGCCAGGCCTTCCTGGATAGCGTCGCTCAGGCTTAGAGTTTTCGCTGCGCGGCTGCCTGAGGCGGTTTGGGCGCTGACGCAGGTGCAGAGGAGGAGTAGAAGGCAGAGTATGGTTGATCTCATGTTTGGTCTTTTGCTCCGGGACTCCGCGCTCGACTTCGTCGCTCGCTTCGTCCGGGTTAAAACAGTTGGACTCTTTCGGAGCCTTAAGAGTTGTAGTTTTTAGTTTTATTCTTGGAGTCAGCAGTTGGGGGATCTTGCTTTTCAACGTTCGTTGCATCCTGCGGCCGCGCCCCTTCAAAGACCCTCCGCTTTGCGTAGAAGTTATAGAAGAAAACGATGCCCGTAGCGGCGCCCTTGATGATCCATTCCTGATCGCCGAGGTAAGGAAACTGATGCAGGCCGGTAACGATGAGCCAGTCGAGCAACATCCCGCCTGCGCTGACCAGCATACTGAGCACAAAGGCACTCTGAACGGACCGCCGCAACTCGAAAACGAAGTAGCGCTGCAGAACAAAATTGACCAGTACGCTGCTGGAGTAAGCAACCATTGTTGCTGGCCCCGGCGGCAGAAAACGATCGACCAAAAGAAGGTACATCCCGAAGTTGATCCCCGTGGCTACGATGCCGCTCAGGAGAAAAGGGATTTTCTCAAGAACGAAGGGGGGGATCATTTTCCGCACACTTTCCGGCAAATAGTTCTCGGGTTTCATCATGCCTGCATTGCTCGTGTCCGGTTGCGTTCTTCCTGGAAGTACGTCCGTACTTCTTCCCAGTTGTGTACCCGGTGGTACTCTTCGTCGTAATGGTTATCGAGCGCATCGAACAGCAAACCTGTGCCGTTGAATCCCTTCAGGTTGCTGACTTTATCGTCGATCATGAAGTCTCCGTGAACGATGCTTTTGTTCCCACAAAAGACGATCCGCTGGAAGCTGATGAAAGGGAAGTGTTCCTCGAGCCACTCCCACTTATCGCGGTAGCTGTGTTTGAATTCGGAAGCGGTGGAAACGATGTAGACTTCGTAGTTGTCGTACAGTTCCTTCATCACCTCTACCGCTCCGGGCAACACCTCGAGATCACGGAAGAAACCTTCTTCGTGCATCGCGTTGCGGATATCAGCTGCGCCTTCCAGATCATAGACCTTGCGGCCAAGTAATTCTTCGTGCGTTGGCCGGCGGCCGAAGGCCGCCTCGTAACGATCGATGAACTTGACGTAAGTGTTGGCGAGCACGCCATCCATGTCCACTATTATTCTTGGCATCATTGAGAATCAATTGAAAGAAAAGAATGTCTTAATCTCCGCATTACAGGACGGAACCGCCAGCGGTACGCTGGAGCAACTAAGCTCAGTCAACGCCCCTGGCTACTGGTTCTTCTTCGGCGTGGTAATCATCGCCGTGGAGTTGTTTGTAAGCAGGTTCCACTTCATGATAATCGGGGTCTGTCCCCTGGAAAGCGCGGGTCCAGTTGTACCGGAAGCGGTTCAGCAGCACGAGCAGTGCGGGTAGTAACACCAGCAGAATCACAGTAATTGCCAACAGACCGAACGCGACCGAAATAGCCATCGGGATGAGGAATTGCGCCTGCCGGGATTTATTGAGCAGCAGCGGCGCCAGCCCGGCGAAGGTGGTGACCGACGTGAGCAGGATCGGGCGGAAACGACTCCGCCCCGTATCTTTCAGAGCTTCCATCATCGACATTCCCGCCCGGATGTTGTCGTTGTAGCTAGCGACGAACACCAGGCCATCGTTGACGACAATCCCTACCAAAGCGATCACACCGAGGATAGAGAAAAGCGAGATCGGCTTATCCATCAGCCAGTGGCCCCAGATCACACCGATCATACCAAAAGGAATAAGTAAAAACAGAACGACAGCCTGCATGATCGAGCGGAAGGTCAGCGCGATCACGAAGAACATCAAGCCTAATACCACCGGTACAACGATGGAGGCCGAATTAGCTGTTTTCTCCTGGTTACGTACCTGGCCGTCGGTTACCGTTCCTACGCCCGGGTATTTATCGAGTACCGCGGGGAGGATCGTGCTTTGCACCTGGCTGTTGACGTCGGTAACAGAAACGGAGTTGTCGGAGATGTCGGCTTCTACCTTCACTTCGCGTTTACCATCGACGTGATTGATGGCAATTACGCCACGTTGCGGCTTGAGTTCGACTATTTCGGAGAGCGGGTACTCTGCTCCGTCGGGTAACCGGATGCGCATGTTCTGGAGATCTGCGATACTGCGGCGGCTGTCTTCTCCGTACCGGAGCCACACGCGGACTTCATCTTCTCCTCTCTGTAAGCGTTGGGCTTCGGAGCCGAAGAAAGCGGAACGCACCTGACCGATCACGTCGGAAAGATCGAGCCCCAGGTAGCGGGCCTTTTCTTTGAGTTCGATGTTGATTTCGCGCAGGCCTTCCTGGTTGTTGTCGACAACATCGGTGAGTTCAGACATTTGCTCCAACTCTGCCTTCAGGTCAGCGGTGGCTGCTTCGAGTTCGGGTAGGTTGTTGCCGACGAGAGATACGCTGACGGGCTTACCGAAGAAACTGTTTCCTCCGAAGCTGAGCACTTCTGCTTCATCGATAGCCCCCACTTTGTCACGGATTGCATTGGTGACGCTCCGTTGGCTGATCGGGTCGCGCTCCTCTCCGGGGATGAGGGCTACGGTAACCGAGCCCTGGTAGGTTGTGGGGCCCAGTTTGACCTCAACGCGCTCTACCAGTTCTTTTTCGCCTCCGTAGACCTCTTCACTCATCTCGCGGTTTACGGTTTCGGCGGCGGCGGCGATTCGGTCCAGAAGTTTTTTAGTTTCGGTCTCCGGGGTTCCTGCGGGCAACTGCAGCGTGATGCTTACGTCGTCTCCCTCGATGATCGGGAAGAAAGTCGTTTTGACAAACCCACCGGAAACCATCCCGAAGCTCAGGAACAGGACCATCACACAGAGCGACATAGAGATGAATTTGTTGCGCATCGTCCAGTCAAGAACCGGCATGTACATGCGGTCGCGCAGCAGGTTCATGAGGCGATCGAACTGACGCTGAACCCAGTTGGGCTCTACACCACGGTTCAGTGCTTTTGAGTGAGCAACGTGGGTGGGCAGGATGACTCCGCCTTCCACGAGGGAGAAGATCAGTGACCAGATTACCACTACGGCCATTTCCCGGAAGAAGTCTCCCAGCGAACCGTCGAGAAAAAAGAAACTGGAAAACGCGATTACGGTAGTCACGATGGCAGCAAAAACGGCACTAAGTACATTGCTGGTTCCATCGATAGCGGCGCGGATTCTGGGTTCCCCTTTTTCATGGTAACTAAAGATATTTTCCCCGATCACGATCCCGTCATCTACGAGAATACCGATTACCAGAATCATACCGAAGAGAGAGATTACGTTGAGCGTGATACCCAAAAAGTTGGCAATGATGAACATGCCCGCAAAGCTGATCGGGATAGATAGTGCCACCCAGAAAGCAAGCCTCCAGTGGAGGAAAACAGCAAGCAGCACACAAACGATGAGGAACCCTTGCCAACCGTTCTGAATCAGGGTATCGATACGTTCGCGCAGCGTAATACTGGCATCTGAGATGATGCTTGCCTGGATGTTGGTATTCTCGGCGTTGAAGGTTTTGATGTACTCCTTCACGTTGTCGGTTATTTCGAGCATATCCTCCTGAAGGGTGTTCTGAACAACAATGCTCACCGAAGGTGAGCCATCCAGGTAAGTGCGGTTGGGCTGATCTGCCCAACGGTCACGGACCGTTGCCACCTGACTCAGGCGAACGATACCTCCGTCGGGGCTACTGGCGACTACGATATCACGCAGGCCATCAGCGTAGTATTCTTTGTTGCGCGCCCGCACGATCAACTCTTCTTCCAGCCCTTTTACTCTACCTCCCGTTACATCAACGTTGGAGCCCCGAACCGCCTGTGCTGCCTGATCGAAGGTGATACCATAGGCCTGGAGGTCTTCTTCCCGGAAGGCGATTTCAATCTCTTCGTCGGGGAAACCAGAGAGTTCTACTTTGCTGAGGCCTTCAATTGACAGCAGGTCGTCTTCAATCTGGCGGGCGGTGGTTTTCAGAGCGCTCAGGCTTACGTCGTCTCCGGACAGCGCAAGCGTGATGGCCCGGCCAAGTCGCTCCTGCTTGTAAATTACCGGAGGTTCCATCCCGACCGGAAAACTGCTGATGCGGTCAACTTCGTTCTTTACATCCTGCAGAATCAGGTCGGTGTCGTAACCTTTCAGTACCTCGACGGTGATGGTACCGGAACTCTCCGAGCTTACACTGGTGTAACGCTCCAGGCCGGTAAGGCCTTTGAGTCCTTCTTCTACTTTGTGGATAATCCCTTCTTCCACTTCCTCCGGGCTGGCACCGGGGTAGATCATCTGAATGCTAATGGTCCGGCTTTCGAATTCAGGGAAAAAGGTAGCCTTCATCTGGAGCAGGCTGATGACGCCCATGGCCAGCAGACCAAACATGATCAGGTTGGCCGCTACCGGGTACTTTACAAAATAGGCTATGAATGATTTCATACTCGTTGGGTGGTTGGACCTTGAGGTCAGGTTCTTTTGTTGGGGCGGATAACGGGCGAATCACCGGGTGGCGCTAAACGTCGTGCTTGCTGCGCTTCGCTGTTTCCTCTGCTGAAGACGAAGCAAACACGCTGCGGGGTGAAGCAGGCCGGAAGCCCGGCGGTATCAATTCGTTATTTAGAGACGGCGGATTTCAGTTTAACCCGCATACCATCGTAAGCTCCGGCAACATCGCTGGTGAGAAGTTGGGTGCCATCGGGAAGACCGGACACGATCACGGTTTCCCGGTTGAATTTCCGGACCGTTACGGGCAGGAGCACGAGCAGGGTATCGTTCTGTATTGCGTATACGCTGCTGTCATCGATCAACAGATCACGTTCAATTTCCACCACATCGCTGAGTGCTTTCGCGGCTGCTTCGCCCCGCAGGTACATTCCCTCGCGCAGGTCTTTGCCGGTAACGCCTACGTAGACCCCCACCGTCTGGGTTTGCGGATCGATCTGGTCGCTGATGCGCTTCACCTTTCCGGTCCATTCGCCTTCAATGTCTTCGCTGTAAAGCTTTACTTCGCCTCCCGGCTTCAGGAAGTTCAACTGGCTGAGTGGCACGGTGGCCAGCATTTCGTAGTACCCGGTCGCCATCAACTCCCCGAGTACCTGACCGGTGCGGATTACAGCACCGTTGTTGATGCTGGCCGTAGTCAGAACCCCACTAAAAGGTGCGTAAAGCGTGTATTTGCTCAAACGTTCCTCCTGGCTCTTAATCGTGTAGTATTGCGACTGCAGGTTGCGGCCGGCAATGAAGAGTTTCTCCCGTTGGTTGGCGGGCTCCGGCATTGCTTTGATCGGGCTGTCGATATCAAAATTCTTCAGGTATTCCTCCCAGGCGGGAAAGCTTTCCGGATAGTCGATTTTCAAGTCCGGCATAATCGCGGCAATACCATTGAGTAGTGTTGCCTTCTGCGCCTGAATGTTGAGCCGGGCTTCCGTATCATCCACCCGTAACATTACGTCTCCTTTACCGAAATAGGTACCTTTTTTGAAGGGTTTGGAAGTAGTGACCGCGCCGCCGACTTCGCTGAACAACTCAATTTTATTGTACGCCTCTAACCGGCCCTGTACGGTAAGGTCAGTAGTAACGAGACTGTTGTTCACCGTAGTGGCTTCTACCGTTTTGATCCGCTTAGGAATTTCCTTTTTGGGCGGGTCTTGTTTTAGTCCGCTCATATACTGGAGGCCAAACCAGCCAATCGCAAGAACGGCAAGGCCAATAACGATGGATAGAATGGTGCGTGGAATATTACGCTTGCTCATTGGTCGATGCTTTGATGGGGGAGACTCAGTTGTTTGTGTAAGTTGCTGTACATTTTACCTAATACGCTGGCGCATACCTTCAGGTCCTCGTCGGATATATCCTTCTGGGCGCAGGTCATTACCTGCTCCGATTGGCTGCGGGAGTAATCCCAGAGGCGACGCCCCTTCTCGGTCAGGTAAATGCGCTTTTGCCGACGATCGTTGAGGTCGACCTCCCGGCGGATGAACCCTGCGGCCTCCAATTGCTTAAGGGAACGGGCCACCGTTCCCTTGTCCTTAATCGTAGAAGTGGCCAGATCCTGCTGCCGTTGCCCCTCTTCCAGAACAATATCTGAGAGCAGGCCCATGTGCGGTCCCTGAGGCATGAACTCTTCGAACTCGATGCGTTCAAGCATCAGGCGGGCAAGCTGACGGCCTACACGATTGGTCAGAAAAATCAGGTTTTGATGGGGGGTGGTCACGCTGGAGAATTGGATAAGACAAATGAGAAACGGGCAATCCGGAAATTAGTTGCAATCGCAACTAAATAAAATTACGAAGGTAGATGCGGCAGGCGAGTTCTCAAGACTACTATCTTTGCCAAATGCCAGCAACTACCTCTTTGAAACAATTTTGGTCGGCGGCGAGAGCCGCCGCTGCCGCGGGGGAACTCCTGAAACTGACCCTGAGTAAACCGGTGTACGGAAGTTCCGACCTGCCCCGCAACCGCTACGGTCGGTTGGTGGAAATAAAAGGCCGCACCTTGCTGCAGATCACCCACCGTTACGCAGACCGCGAGGAAGTGAAGAACCACCCCATCAACGAAGGATTAGCGCTGATGGAGAACGCCCTCGGCACAGATTATTACAACGCCGACCTGTTCAGCACTACCGAAAAATTCAGTCTTATCCTCAGCCGGAAGGGCAACGCACGCGTGCTTCGTCAACCCGCTTTGCACCCGCGGCCGCGCCCTGATGTATCGTTGCCCAAACTGAAGGACCTCGTCGTCACCGATCACAACCGCGAAAAGCACCGCGACATCCCCGCCGACCGGCCCTACCTGCAACACCTGGGCATCACCAACGCCAGAGGCGAGGTGCTGCGCGATGGCAAACGGAAGTTTAAGCAGATCAATAAATTCGTTGAAATCATCGCCGCCCTGCTGCGCGAACACCCACTGCCCGATGACGCTCACATTGTCGACATGGGCTCCGGGAGCGGCTACCTCACCTTTGCGCTGTACGACCACCTGGTCAATACGCTCGATCTCAACGTCCGCATTACCGGCGTGGAACTGAGGCCCAAACTCGTGGAAAAATGCGCACATATTGCGAATAAAAACGGCTTCAAGAACCTCACCTTCGTCGAGGGCTACATCGACGATTTCAAGCCTAAGAAGATCGACATGCTCATCGCCCTCCACGCCTGCGACACGGCAACGGACGATGCGCTTTATAAAGGCATTGTTGCGAAAGCCGAAATCATGGTGGTAGCACCCTGCTGCCAGAAACAGGTTCGCCGTGACATGGAAGTTCCTGCCGATCTGAAACCTCTGCTCGGCAACGGCATCCTGCTGGAGCGCCAGGCCGCCATGCTCACCGATGGTATGCGCGCGCTGCTCCTCGAAGCCGAAGGTTATAAAACCAAACTCTTCGAGTTCATCCCGCTGGAACATACGGCCAAGAACGTGATGATCACCGCCGTAAAAGGCCGCAAACGCCCCAAGGCACTAGAGGAATTCCGAACGCTGCGGAAGCGGTTTGGCGTGAAGAAACACTACCTGCGGAAGCTGATAAAACAGGAAAAAGCGAAAGCCTGAGCTCGTAGCATTGCAAAATAAGCATCAACATAAAGCAGTATCAATGAAAGGATTTTTTGTTGCTCTGGCCGTCTTCATTGCGTTTACTTACGGTTGCGCCCCTAAACCAACCTTTGGGGAGCAGATCGCCTTTGAATCCGCCAATCACGTACCGGGTTACTATTCCATCGTTCTCAATACCGAACCGTTTGAGGACCAACTGAGGATTGCCAATCTGGACAGCCTGAGCTTTTACGGAACGGGCGGGCGACCATCTCTCGCCGAAATTGAAAGCCGTAATTATCAAACTGTACGGAGGCAGCTCGATGATTGTTGCCGAATTGGTGATAAGCTCAACGGGAAGTGGGAAAACCAAAGAGGCCTCACCTCCTACGGAATCAAAGTAGATGCCATTCAACTGACAAATGATGACGTTGCCCGGCTGCGGGAAGCGGCGATTGTGCGGCAATTGTTGCCATTGAATAGATAGCACGCCCAAGGGGATAAACATCGTCCCCGAATGAAACAAGGGTCAAGGGCTTGTAGCCCGAATAAATTATGAGTAATGCAAATAGCCGTAAACGCCATTCCTGCTGTTACCGGAAACGTCAACGAAAGAACGTTCGGCTACGGCGTTTTAACGATTATTCCAGGCTTAATGCCTCATCACTCATTTTATTTCGAGCAGGATTTTGATAACGATCTGCTAAAGCCCCCAAACGTTACGGGCATTCATTTTGGAGAAGCGGTGGATGATTCAATTTACCTCTCAATCGGTCGGCCACATTACCTCAATTCAGATTTTTCACCCGTTGTAATAGCTTTCGTGGAAGCCGATCATATTGACTTTCCGGAGCGTGTCTGGTGGAGGTTTGGCCGGCAGACTATTGACCCCGTGCAGGTAGATATTGAAGCATCTACAGCTATTTTAGTCCCCCACGAAAGACTACGAAAGGTAATAGCCGATGCCTATCCACACTCCTCCAGCAAGGTAACTATCGTCGGCCACGGCCCCAACCCGAACCCCATCCTTCCCGCCGACGAAGTAACCCGCCGCATCACAAAAGAAGTCTACGGCAAAGAGCATTCCTACTTCTACGCTCCGTCTTCCGGCCACGAATCCGACAACCTGGAGCGGCTGTTTGCAGCTTACGATATTTTCCGGGCGCGTGTCCCCGAGCCGGTGCGCCTGCTCGTGCAACAACCGGAAGACGCCAAGCACTCCCGCGCGGTGCGCAAGGCCGGTAAGCGGGCAAAATTCAGCAGCGACATCGTTTTCCTGCCCGGGCTGTCCGATCACGACCACCGCAATGTTTTTAGTTCGGCGCGGGCCATCGTGTTCCCGTCTTTATCCACCCGTTTTCCGCTACCCGTGCTGGATGCCTGGACGGCGGAAATCCCCGTTTTGTACACCGACAACGACATTCTTCGGGGCGCCGGAGCGCTGGTGCAGGGAACGGATGAGAAGAGCATTGCCGAGGGGATGGTCGCGTTGGTAACGACGCCGTTTTTGGCGTCCGGCCTCGTCGACAACGGCAAGCAGCGTTTGCAGGCTTTTTCCTGGGAATCGGTCGCCGAGCGGGTGGCGGAGGTTTTGCGGGAGGTGGGGACCAAAACCAAAAAAACATGAATTATCCGATCGACATAGGCTTCAAGAAGTGGCGGATATACCTTTTGCTGGCTGCAACGCTGGCCTTCGTGCTGTTGTGCGGCTGGTACATTACCGGCCCAACGGAAGGTTTTCCGTTTCCACCGTGGGTGCTGATGACCATCGGCTGGGTAGGCTTGCTGTTCTTCAGCGTAACATTATTCTACATCGGTCGGATGCTGCGCCGTAACCTGCCTGCTCTGCGCATCGACACGACCGGGCTACACGATCAAACAACGGGTACAGCCATAGGGCGTATTGGTTGGGAGGACATTGAAGGCTTCAGGTCTGCCTCTATGCTTGGCAATCATTTCATCCTGGTCGATGTTTCCAACCCTGAAGCATACCTTCTCCGCGGCGAAGGACAGCTTGCACAAAGAGGCCTCCGGGCGAACCATAAGAAGTACGGCACACCGATTGTTATCGTTACCAACAACCTGAAAACGAAACACGAAGAGCTGCTGGCGCTCCTGCAAGACGAGCTCAAAACCTACCGCGCCCTGCCCGAAGACTTACGGACGGAACTGCGGGAGGCGTTGCCCGGGGAGCTGCGGGACCGGAACAGATAGGTACACGAACTCGACAGGCGAACTTTTTCGCAGTGCATCAAGAACGATGTTCAGTAAAAGCTGACAGGCAGTTTTTTTGGCAAAAATTATCCCCAACTTTACGGGCGAAAAAGAATTCGACTGGCGAGTCTCCGTCAGCTCGCCAGTCGAATTCTTTTTTGTTTTCAGGACCGGAAACAACCTTCAGCAAAGCAATTTAAAAATGATCATGAAGCAAAATCAGACTAAGTGGAGCGACAAAAAAGTTCGCCTGTCGAGTTGGGCAGGCTACTTCCTCCCTCTACTCCTCTCCACCCTCACCCCCTTACTAGCCCAGGACACCCTCTCCTTCGGCGGTATTTATGATTTGCCGGGGGCGGAAGTCCGCGCAAGCTACACGCCGGTGAGTCCGCTGGCGCAAAGTTTCACCATTGAGGAGGTTTACCGCCTGCCCGGTACCTTCTACGATCCTGCCCGCCTCGTTGCTCTGCTGCCCGGCGTAGTGCAGACCAACGACCAGGCCAACCACCTCAGCGTGCGCGGCAACACGCCCAACGCCAACCTCTGGCGCCTCAACGGGCTGGCCATCGTGAACCCTAACCACACCGCCAATGCGGGTACTTTTTACGACTTCCCGACGCTGAGCGGCGGCGGTGTCAACGCCATCTCGGCCCAGATGCTGGGCAACTCCGGCTTCCTCGCTGGCGGCCTGCCGGTGGAGTACGGTTTCGCGACCGGCGGCACTTTCGACCTTCGCCTCCGGCCCGGCAGCAAAACCCGCCGCAAGTACCAGGCCCAGGCCGGCTTCATCGGCTTCGACCTAATGGCAGAGGGACCGATCGGCGATTCTGGAAAAACCAGCTACCTAGTCAATGGTCGCTACAGCTTCACCGGCCTGCTGGCCGATATGGGCGTAGATTTTGGTGGGGAAGAGATTCGGTTCTATGACATAAATGCCCATTTAGATCACACGACGGAAAAGGGCCGCATAGGAGCCTTTGCCATCTTCGGCAACAGCACCAATGATTTCCTGGCACCAGACCCCGCTGAATCCGAAATAACCGAGCAAAAAGAATTATTTGACATTGAATTCTCCAACGATCTCGCAGTGATGGGCTTCGATTTTGACCGGCAGATCGGCGGCGGCACCTTAAGTGGCGGCTATGCCTTTTCGGACATTTCCGCGTTTAGAGATCAGTATTTCCGGATGAATAGCCCTGCGGGCAGAGCCGTCCAAACCAATAACCTAAGTCGCAATAATGCGAACCTGAAGTGGCGGGAAACCATAGGCCGGAACGGGGAACTAACCATAGGAGCAGAATACCTGCGTGAAACCGGCGGAATCAGCTATGTATTTGAAGGCGGTAGTAGAGACATCTTTCAGAACGGTGGTGTTACTGCCGATGCCGTCAGCCCGTTTGTAAGTTACAAAATGGTAACCGGTCCGTACGCCCTGGAAGGCGGCTTGAGGTATTCCTTTTACTCAGCTTCCACCAATAAAAGTATTGCTGAACCTCGCCTGCGCATCACCCGGAGGGGAGATGTAGCCCAGGTTACCCTGGCCGCCGAGATAAACAGTCAGCGTTCTTTAGCGGCGGGTTATACCAGTTCATTTGGCGGCGAGGCGAGTAACGTTCCTGCGGTTGCTACGCAGCAAGTCAGTTTGGCTTACGGGCGTTCGCTTGGCAAACTCAATACGCGGATAACGCTGTTCGGGCAACGCACACCGGAGGAACTGGCAGCTTCGGCACTAGCATTTGGCCCGGAAGAATTTCTCGTCAGCGCAAACAACCTGCTGGAAATCGGTCCTGACCTCACCTTCGACAAAACGACGACGACCCGGCGTTACGGCGTTGAACTCGAAGCCGGTGGCGGCAGAAAATCCGAAGGTTGGTACTACCGGGGCAATCTCACCCTTCTACGTGCCGAGACGGAGCAATTGGATGGTAGCTGGTCTAAAGACCGTTACTCTTCAGACTTCATCACCAAACTTACCGTTGGTCGCGAATGGGAAGGACAGGATAAAAAAGAACGTGTTCGCACCTACGGTCTCAATCTCGCTCTGATTGCTTACGGAGGAGAACGTTATGGCGAAACACCCCTCTTCGAGCCATCACCAACCGATGACATTCTCCTGTACTTTGCCGGACAAGATTTGCGGAACGGTTTCATCAATTCCACCGGCACCTACTTCCGCCCCGACCTTCGCCTCTACAAAACCAAAATCCGCCCAAAAACCACCACTACCCTCGCGCTCGATCTCCAGAACGTGGCGGGCATCGAGAACCTCGCCAATGTCTACTACGACGCCTTCCTGGAGCAGCCCAATGAGCGCTATCAGCTGGGGCTGATCCCCGTACTGAGTTACCGGGTTGTTTGGCGGTAGAGAGTTGGGGAGTAGTGAGTCCGGAGTCCGGAGTCGCTACCGCGAGTACCTCACTCCAGACTCCAGACTGACAGAGCGGTAGAGAACAGAAAGCAGATTGCAGAAATCAGGTACGCTGCGTTCTGCATTCTGCCTTCTGAACTCTGCACTTATTATCTTCACCCCATGCAAGACACCAAAGTAGTAAGGCAGATTTCCGCCATGGACGGTCGCGAGCGCGAGCGCCTGCGGCAGTTCGTACGCAGCCCCTACTTCAACCGGCACGCAGCAACGTCGAAACTGCTCGATTTTATCCTCAAGGAGTTGGGCAAGACCAAACCGAAGCTGGAAGAGGCGCGGGCGCAGGATGCCGTGAAGGGTACCGGCACCGACCAGAAACTAAACGATCTGCTCTCCGGACTGATGAAGCTCATCAATCGGTTCTTCGCCGTCGAGCAACTGCAGAGTGAGGCTTTCCGCGAGGAGGTCCTCACCCTGAAGCGTACCAAAGAGCTCCACCGCTACAAACTGCTCGACAACCGCGGTAAACGACTGGACACCAAAGTCGCTAAGCACAAGTTCCGCGATGCAGACACCCACCTGGCCGCCTACGAATGGAAAAACATCAACGGTTACCTTCAGGGAGAAACCAACCGGACCGACACCCGCGAGATGCAAGCCATGCTCAACCACCTGGACCGCTTCTACCTCGTCGAAAAACTCCGCCACGCCTGCCAGCTCACCGCAAACATGATGATGCTGAGCACGCACTACGAGCTGCTCTTTCTTGAGCCCATTCTGGCTTACCTCGATTCCGAAGATGGCCAGAACCTGCTCAAATCCGGTAAGGAGCCCAGCATCGATGCCTACTATCACATTCTGATGAGCCTCCGCGAACCCGACGATAAGAGTTATTACGAACGAATGCTCTATTACCTCGACGATGGCTTCGAATACCTCCCCCTGCGCCACCAGAAAGACATCTACATCTTTGCCAGTAACTACTGTATCGCCCGCGTCCGCAAGGAGCCCGAATACCTTAAGGAGTTGATGAACCTCTACCGCCGTGTCCTCCAGAACGGCATCATCTACGAGAAAGACGAAATCAGCGAATACGACTACAAAAACATCGTCACCCTCGGCTCAGCGACGGGAGAATTCGACTGGACAGAACGCTTCATCGAAGAAAACCGCGAACGCCTGCCCGCCCCTAAACGAGACAATGCCTACGCCCTCAACAAAGCTCGGTTCCTGTACAGCCTCGGCCGTCTTGACGAAGCCGCGCAACTCCTCGTTACCGTTACTGACTCCGACGTGGTGTACCACCTCGCCCGGGTAATTCTGGAGGTCCGCATCGCCTACGATCAGCAAGACCAGGAATACACCCTCAACCTGCTCGAAACCTTCCGGCTCTACGTCCGCAGGAACCGCAAGATGAGTACCAAAGACAAGCGGAGTTACATCAACTACACCCGTTTCACCAAGTCGCTCGTCAACCTTAAACACCAAAAAGATTTCATGGCCAGGTCGGCTTACACCAAAAAACTCGCAGCTTTGCATACTACTGTAGAGGAAACAGAACTCGTCGTGGAGCGAAACTGGCTGTTAACCGAAAGCAAGGAATAGTACAGTCATTAAAAAAACCGCTTCACTCATATGAGTGAAGCGGTTTTAAAAACACGGCCTGTGGCATCGGGACCACCTGCTGTATTCTGTTTTCCTGGTTACTCCTCTTCAGCAGCAGGTGCAGCAGGAGTGTTCTTCTCGTTAAACTCTTTGATGAGTTCGTTGAAAGCATCGGCGTCGAGCGCAGTTTCCTTGAAGGAAACCTTTTCGCGAAGGGAAGCCATGATTTTCTTTTCGATGGCGTTGCTGGAAAGTTGCTCACGCTGCTTCTCGTCCTGCAGCATCTGGCCTACGTAGTTGTCGATGAACTCGTCGGTGAGGAAGTCGGGGCGCTGGCCGCCGAGCATACCCATCAGGCTGGTTACTGCTTCGGCTTTGATGTCTTCGTACTCGAGTTTGATCTCTGCTTGCTCAGCGTAAGTGTTGCGGATGAGCATCCACTTCACGCCCCGCTGGAACATCTCGAAGTCGTTGTCAGAAGGATCGTCGTCGTTGATCTGCTTCATGATGTCGAGCGGCAGCTCGATATCGTTACCTTCTACGAGTGCACGCTGGATCTCGAAGTTGGCCATCATTTCGCCCTGGCTGTTGAAGCCGCTGCTGTTGTCTTCTGCGATCTTATCGCGGAGTTGCGCCTCGGTGGTGATTTCACCGGTTGGGTCAAATTTGGTAAAGAACTCTTCGTTCAGCTCAGCTTTGGTGATCCGTCCGGCGGAGTTGATCGTCATCTCAAACGACTTGTCGCTGATGTCGGTTTCGGCATCCTCGAGACCGAGCAGGTACTTATTCACGTAAGCGGGGGTGCTATCCTTTTCGATAGCGGTGATGTCCTTCACCTTCAGGGTACCTCCGATCTTCTTGCCGGTTACCCATTTTTTACCTGCGTCGCTCAGCGAGTCAACGTACAGCTTGGTGGTGTTGGTGATTTTGTCCTCTACCGGGCCAACCTCCGTGAAGGTTACGTCCAGGATGTCGGTGTCTTCTACTTTGCCTTCGGTGAAGTCTTCGGTTTCACCGGCAGACTGCAGCATGCGGTCGATTTGCTCGTCGAGGAACTCATCGGTGGTTGCAAGGATGTACTTATCGAAAGTTTCCTTCGGCAGCTCCAGGGTGAACTCAGGCTCGAGGGCCAGGTCGTACTTGAAGGTGATGTCCTGCAGGGTGCTTGCCGTCAGCATCGGCATGCTCTCGTCCTCAACGGGCTGAGGGCTGAAGATGAGTTTGATGTCGTTTTCTTCGATGTAACCGAAGAGGCTGCTTTTGATCATAGCGTCCAGTTCCTGACCCAGGATCTGGTTGCCCATCATTTTGCGGAGAGTAGACAGTGGCGTCTTTCCTTTCCGGAAGCCCTTCATGCTTACTTTCTGCTTCTGTTTCTTTAGCTCGGCGACGATTTTTTCGTTCAGTTCGTCCTTAGTGATGGCGACGTCGAGGCGACCGGTTACGTTACTGGTCTTTTCAAATGTTACGTTAGGCATAACTTGCTGATTGAACCCCGTTGGTTGGGATCGGATAAAAAAAGCCCGTCGGTTAAGACGGGCCAACCACTTCCGGAAAGTTCCGGGAAGTTTTTGGTGTGCGGGTGAAAGGACTCGAACCTTCACGCATTGCTGCACCAGATCCTAAATCTGGCGTGTATACCAATTTCACCACACCCGCAGGAGGCTTTTCGCAGAAGGGATTCCGCTAAAGCGGGGCAAAGGTACGGGTTTGTTCTTAAATAATCAAGCTATTTCATTAGCAAAGATTCATCGGGCGCAAACGCGGGTGCAGGGTGAGGATGATGTTGACTACATCCCTAACAATCAGCCTGCAATATCGCAGTTGCCCCCCTCTTTCCCCAGGGCTAACGCATAGGCTGGTTTAGCCGTGTTACCCCCCCACCCCAAACCCTCCCCACGGGGGATGGGCTCGTGAAAACGCTACGCGTTTTGGGTTGCAGGCTCTTAGGTGGTGATTATGATCTCGAGCTGAAAGCTTAAAATCGAATCCTATGCGTCAGCCCTGCCCCTTTCCCGCTTAAGGCCGCTTGCTTAAAAACCTTCTTTGCACCTGCGACCGCGCCCTTTTCTGCGGACCTTCAAACATAAGACCATTCAGTTTATGTCTTCGACTTGCCATAAAACGCCGGAGCGCCCGTCGTTGCGAAAGCAAAGATGGATTTAAAGGCTGCAACACTTTATGCCCCGGCGGGGCTATCCGTCAGAATACCAGTGGCCCCCTAAAAGCTCACTTTTGCCCCGCTCTTTTAGTTCTTCCTCCTGCAGCTGAACGCTGGTCTTGCGGCTCCCATCATGGCTCCATCCCGGAGGGCCAAAAACGTAACCCAACCTGCTCCGCCAGTCTGGAGCCTGCCAGACGTCTTTGCCCATCGCCGCCCATTCGTGCGTTGCGATCCGGAGCGGATTATGGGTATCAATATTGGTCACCAGGCCATACACCGGCCGCTCCTCCTCTTCCTTGAAAGTACCGAACAGCCGATCCCAAACGATGAGCACGCCACCGTGGTTGCGGTCCAGGTATTTCACATCGCTGCCGTGATGAACGCGGTGGTGGCTCGGCGTATTGAAAAACAACTCGATGGGCCACCACATTTTGTCGATCGCTTCGGTATGGATCCAGAACTGGTAGATCAGGCTCGTGCTGCCAAAGATCGCCACCATAATGGGGTGGAACCCCATTAGCGGCAACCAGAGCGTAAAGATGAAGGCGCCCGAAATAGTTCCGGTCCAGGTTTGCCGCAGCGCAGTGGAAAGATTGTACTTCTGGCTGCTGTGGTGTACCACGTGACTGGCCCAGAAATAGCGTACCTCATGGCTCGACCGGTGAAAAACGTAGTAGCTCAGGTCTTCGGCAAAGAAGCAGAGCACCCAGACCCACCAGGCTGCGCCGAGGTCGAACAGCCGAAACTGATACACGAAGAAGAAGACAGCGATGGTGATCACCTTCGTGAACAGCCTGATGATGGCGTTACCGATGCCCATGCTCAGCGAGCTGATGGTGTCTTTTGTCTCGTACCAGTCGCGCTGTTCGTAGACCGCCACTCCGATTTCCAGCAGGAGCAGGATGATGAAAGCCGGGATCGCGTAATGGATCGCGACGGGATTGTCGGTAAAAATAAAATCTGGCATGATCGACGAAATAACTCGCCGGTAAAATAGCGAATCTTCGCTACTCCAGCCTAAACTTCACCGGGAGATTAAACTGTACGGTTACAGCTTTGCCATCCTGCATTCCTGGTTCCCAACGAATGTCATCGGTGATCATACGCTCCACTACCCGGAGTGCTTCTTCGCCAGTTCCGGCACCGGGGTTGCGCATCAGTTTTGCGTTGGCCACCTGTCCCTTAGCGCTAACCGTGAAACTGATGACGGCCACTCCTTCTACTCCTTTTTCCGCCGCCTCGCTGGGGTATTGTATGTTGCCGTACACGTATTCGAGCAGCTTTTTGTCAGCGCAGGATTTCTTTGCGTGGTAATCATCAATGTCTTCACAGCCGGGGAAGACGGGCATCTGTTCCACTACGTAAGGAGGGGGTGGCGGCGGAGGGGGTGGCGGCGCCATTGGCGCCGGAGGCGGGGGCGGAGGCGGGGGCAGAGCCGAAGATTGGCTCAGGCCGGTTTCTGATTCAGCTGGCATCGTAGCGAAAAAGGTCATGCCGAGTACGGTAGCGAACAGGGCGCAAATGATGCCTAATTTCAGGTAGGGGGAGGACATGGGTTATTGGGTTGTTTTGTGATGATGCTATTTGCACGGGTTTTGGTGGGTGGGAGTATCTTTTTTGCGCGGACGCGGGTACAGGGAAGGGTTAAAGAGCACTGGTCTGGCGGTTGGCAACTTATTCCAACCTGAACTTCACGGGGACGTGATACTGCATTTCCACCGGCTTCCTTTCCTGGCCTCGCGTTCCGGGCACCCAGGGTGAAGTTTGCTGGGCCATTAGTTTAACGAGGCGCAGGGCTTCTTCTCCGGTTCCTGCGCCGGGATCACGGACTACTTTGAAGTTTTCCAATTCACCAGATTCACATACTAAAAAAGAGATCACTGCCATGCCTTCCACACAAACGTCCGGCCCCGGCCAGCGGAGATTTTTGTAGATGATATGCCTGATGAGTTCGTTGCTGCAGTTGTATTGATCAGTTGGTACTATGCTGTCGCAGACTGCGGGATATGGCATTGTTTCAGGGTAGCTCCGTATGACATCTTCTTCCTTTACCGGAGGAGGTAGAGGTAGAGTGTCCTTTGCGACGGAGAAGGTTACGAAAAGGAGAAAAGCATAAACCGGCATTGAGTAAATTTTAATTCAGACTGAAGTTCACGGGAAAGTGAACCAAAACCCTTACAGCCCGACCGCTGGAACCTAAGGGATTGAACTTCAGCCCTTTTTCATTAAAAAGCTTAAAGACCCGCAAGGCTTCTTCTCCGGTTCCTGCGCCGGGATTTTCCATGATTTTGATTTCTCCAATCCTACCGTCTTTTTCGATGACGAAACTGATGACCGCCGTTCCCTCTACTTCGTTTTCCCTGGCCAGTGGCGGATAGTGTGTATTGTAGTAAATGAACTCGACCATCTTCTGATCGGCGCATTCCTTTTGTTCCTCATAAGTTCCTAAATCTTCGCAGCCGGGGAAGAGAGGGATGCGCTCTAAATCTTCGGCGCGGATGACCTCGTCTGCTTTCGGAGGTGGCGGTGGCGGAGGAAATTCATGGTCTGCCATTTTGAACCTGACGGGTAGATTGAATTGTACCCGCACCGGATTCCCTGCCTGCCGGCCTGGTGTCCAGCGGATGCCCTGATCCATCATCAGGTTGACGATCCGCAATGCTTCAGCTCCGGTCCCCAGGCCGGGGTCGCGGACTATTTTTGCGTCGGCTACCGATCCATCTTTCTCTACCGCAAAGCTGACTACCGCCATTCCCTGAAGGCTGTCTTGCCACGCAGCATAAGGATAGCGCAGGTTATCGTAGACGAATGCGATCATCAGGCTATCTGCGCATCTTTTCTTGGTTGCGTAATCGGGGTGCTCCTCGCAACCGGGGAATAGCGGCATTTCTTCTCTGATGCCGCCGATGAAACCATCGTATTTATCTTTTGCCCTGACGTCTGGTCGTGAGGGTACCGGCGGCCCTGGTTGCTGAGCCGTCAGGCTCAGCGGGCACAGCTGTAGCGCTGAAACGACCACCGCTGCGAAAAAACCGCCCATGAAGAAAGTCGAGAACTGAGCAACCATAGCATTTTTGTTTGCCTTACAGATGTAAAAAGGCGGCATTTAGGTGGATTATGGCTTCAGAATGCCTCTTCGGCGGGCAGGATTGCACCTTCGCCGGGAAGAATTGGTAAGGCTCCCTGTTGTTTGCCCAACGACCTTTGCGGCCTAAAAACAACCAACATGAAAACGCTACAATTTATCCTCATCTTCCTGATTGCCGGCAGCCTTACGGCCCAGTCTGACGCCAAGGGCGAAAAACTCCTTCAGGACGTCGCCAAAGCTTACGGAAGCTGGGATAAGCTCTGGAAACAGAAGGACGTCAGTTTTACCTACGACTATCACTACGCAGGTACCGAGAAACGTGACCTTAGCACCGAGCGCTACATTTTTGAAGGTGAGCACTCCTGGGCGAAGTACACCCAGCACGACATCAACGCTGCTCCCGGTATGCCCGGCGAGGTAACGCAATCTGTCGTAGACGGCAAGCCCTACATTATGGTAGGAGACAAGATGATGGACGATCCCGAACTGCTGGGCGGAACCTCTTTCCTGCGCAGTGCCAATTACTTCTGGTTCACGATGTTCTACAAAATGGACAACCCAGGCGTAGTTGCCACGTCTAAAGGTCAGGAAACCGTAAACGGTACAACATACGATATCGTGCACGTCACCTATGACCCAGCTAAAACGGGAAAAGAAGTAAACGATGAGTACATCCTTTACGTCAACCCTACAACAAAGCTCGTTGATCGCTTCTTTTTCTCGCTCCCTGCTGCGGGTGTGAAAGCCCCTGTCATCCTGATGGAGTTGGACTACAAAAAGATTGACGGCCTGCAGGTTTCTACCGTCCGTCGCGTCTTCCAGCCCGGCCCCGATGGTAAACTGCCTGCTTCGCCACAGTTAGTACAAACACTGACCGACATCAAGTTCAACAATGGCTTCACCGCCAAAGACTTTATGCTGGGCAAATAATTGCCTGAAGACAAGATTGAAACTATCCCTGGGCGGGGCATCCTTCGTTGGGTGCCTCGCTTTTGGCGTAGATATAGCAGCAGTAGCGAGAAGTCTAAAGTCCGGGCCTTCTATACGTCAGGTAATTGTATTGCGGCTGACAACGAAAAGAACAGCAACGAGCTCTTTGCAGACCTCATATCAGCGATGGTATGTAAAGTAAATGCAGTTCTTTTGCTCGAGGAAGTTCTTTTACCGTAACACCTCATTTGCACCTCCAACTTGCTTTGCATCCTGCGGCCGCGCCCCGGAAGCCATAAAAAAGAAAACCGCATCACCCGGGGAAGGGCGATACGGTTTTCTCTCAATCAATCAGCTGAACGAGTCAGCTTACAGCAAAACGGGTTGCGATTAGAATACAACTACCGTTACGTGCTCGAGCGAGTCTAAATCCACTGCTTCACCAGCAAAGTTGAAGAAACGGATGATGGCTGCGCCGTCCTCGTAAGTGATCATCTGAGTGACACCGAGAGTGTTTGCAGACACCTGAACCACGCTATTGAACATTGTGAGGTCCATCTCAAAGAGATCGACACGCAAGTAAGTAGCGTCGCCGTTAGAGCCGTCGTCGTCCTGCACGGTAAAGGTTACGTTGCTAGCAGCATCGTAAGCTTCTCCCATGCTGTCTACTGAGAATCCAGCAGCTGCGGTCGCTACACCTGAAGGACCACGGGGTCCAGTAGGACCTTCAGGACCACGAGCACCTTGTGCCCCCTGAATACCCTGCACGCCCTGAATACCCGCGGGGCCACGGGGACCGACAGGACCTTGAGCACCATCCAGTCCGGCGGGACCTTCAGGACCCATCATACCCATCATACCTTCGATACCCTGGATACCTTGAGGACCTTGTTCGCCACGGGGTCCTTCGGGGCCGGCGGGGCCTTGAGGGCCTACGGCACCGGTTGGTCCCTGAGGGCCAGCGGGGCCTTGCTCACCGTCGAGGCCGTTGATACCAACGGGTCCTTGGATACCAGTTGCGCCAGTTGCACCCTGAAGACCGCGTGGGCCTTGGTCTCCCTGGGGGCCTTTAAGGCCCATTTCGCCCTGGAGACCGCGTTCGCCTCGTTCGCCCTGGATACCCTGAGGGCCCATCATACCGGTCAGGCCTTGCTCGCCTTGCTCACCCGGAGCACCCTGAACACCACGTGGGCCTTCGGGGCCTTGCGGGCCTTGTGGGCCGATTTCACCGCGGGCGCCCTGAGGACCAGCAGGACCTTGTTCACCATCGACTCCGTCTACACCAGCGGGGCCCTGGGGGCCGATCGCTCCAGTTAAACCCTGAAGTCCTTGAGGACCCTGGTCTCCCTGAGGGCCTTTAAGGCCTTGTTCGCCCTGGATGCCTCGTTCGCCCTGGACACCTTGCGGGCCTTCCGGGCCTTCAGCACCCTGAATACCCTGAGGGCCTTGTGGACCCTGAATACCCTGAGCTCCATCTTCTCCGTCTATGCCTGCGGCTCCTTCGATACCCTGAGGGCCTCGTTCACCCTGAACTCCTTGTGGACCTTGAGCGCCATCGGCACCGTCCATTCCGGCAGGACCTTGCTCACCGTCGGCTCCGTCGTTACCAGCGGGACCCTGAATGCCTTGAGGACCTTGGGGGCCCTGCACACCTTGAGGACCCTGGGCGCCGTCAGCACCGTCCATTCCGGCGGGACCTTGCTCACCGTCGGCGCCGTTGTTGCCAGCGGGACCCTGGATACCCTGAGGACCCTGGGGTCCCTGAGCACCCTGTGGGCCTTGTTCGCCCTGTGGGCCTTGAGCGCCGTCAGCACCGTCGATTCCGTCAGTACCATTCGTACCGGCAATACCTTGGTCTCCCTGTGGACCCTGAGGACCTTGGGGTCCCTGTGGACCCTGAGGACCTTGGGGTCCCTGAGCACCCTGCGGGCCTTGTTCGCCCTGTGGGCCTTGAGCGCCGTCAGCACCGTCGATTCCGTCAGTACCATTCGTACCGGCAATACCTTGGTCTCCCTGTGGACCCTGAGGACCTTGGGGTCCCTGAGCGCCTTGCTCGCCCTGCGGGCCTTGAGCGCCGTCTACTCCGTCAGTACCGTTTGTTCCGGCAACACCTTGAGGACCGCGCTCGCCTTGCGGGCCTTGTTCGCCCTGAGGACCTTGAGCGCCGTCAGCACCGTCGATTCCGTCAGTACCATTTGTACCAGCTATACCCTGGTCACCCTGTGGGCCCTGAGGACCTTGAGGTCCCTGAGCACCCTGCGGGCCTTGTTCGCCCTGTGGGCCTTGAGCGCCATCGGCACCGTCCATTCCGTCAATACCGTTTGTTCCGGCAACACCTTGAGGACCGCGTTCGCCTTGTGGACCTTGTTCGCCCTGTGGGCCTTGAGCGCCATCGGCACCGTCCATTCCGTCAATACCGTTCGTTCCGGCAACACCTTGGGGACCGCGTTCGCCTTGTGGACCTTGTTCGCCCTGTGGGCCTTGAGCGCCGTCTACTCCGTCAGTACCGTTCGTTCCGGCAACACCTTGAGGACCGCGTTCGCCCTGTGGGCCTTGTTCACCCTGAGGACCTTGAGCGCCATCGGCACCGTCAATTCCGTCAATACCGTTCGTACCAGCAATACCCTGGTCACCCTGTGGGCCCTGAGGACCTTGAGGTCCCTGAGCACCCTGCGGGCCTTGTTCACCCTGGGGACCTTGAGCACCGTCCATTCCGTCGACACCATTGGTACCGTTCGTTCCGGCAACACCTTGAGGACCGCGCTCGCCCTGTGGGCCTTGTTCACCCTGAGGACCTTGAGCACCGTCAGCGCCGTCGATTCCGTCAACACCGTTCGTACCAGCGATACCCTGGTCTCCCTGTGGGCCCTGAGGACCTTGGGATCCCTGAGCACCCTGCGGGCCTTGTTCACCCTGGGGACCTTGAGCACCATCGGCACCGTCCATTCCGTCGATACCATTGGTGCCGTTCGTTCCGGCAACACCTTGGGGACCGCGCTCGCCTTGTGGGCCTTGCGCGCCGTCTACTCCGTCAGTGCCGTTTGTTCCGGCAATACCTTGAGGACCACGTTCGCCCTGGGGGCCTTGCTCACCTTGTGGGCCTTGCGCGCCATCTACTCCATCAGTACCGTTTGTTCCGGCAATACCTTGAGGACCGCGTTCGCCTTGGGGGCCTTGCTCGCCCTGAGGACCTTGAGCGCCATCGGCACCGTCCATTCCGTCAATACCGTTCGTACCAGCGATACCCTGGTCACCCTGTGGGCCCTGAGGACCTTGTTCACCCTGGGGACCTTGAGCGCCGTCGGCACCGTCGATTCCGTCAACACCGTTCGTACCAGCTATACCTTGGTCACCCTGTGGGCCCTGAGGACCTTGGGGTCCCTGAGCACCCTGTGGGCCTTGTTCACCCTGAGGACCTTGAGCCCGTCAGCACCGTCGATTCCGTCAATACCGTTCGTACCAGCGATACCCTGGTCACCCTGTGGGCCCTGAGGACCTTGAGGTCCCTGAGCACCCTGCGGGCCTTGTTCACCCTGGGGACCTTGAGCACCGTCGGCGCCGTCCATTCCGTCGACACCATTGGTGCCGTTCGTTCCGGCAACACCTTGAGGACCGCGCTCGCCCTGTGGGCCTTGCGCGCCGTCTACTCCGTCAGTGCCGTTTGTTCCGGCAATACCTTGAGGACCGCGTTCGCCCTGGGGGCCTTGCTCACCTTGTGGGCCTTGCGCGCCATCTACTCCATCAGTACCGTTTGTTCCGGCAACACCTTGAGGACCGCGTTCGCCTTGTGGGCCTTGTTCACCCTGAGGACCTTGAGCGCCGTCAGCACCGTCGATTCCGTCAATACCGTTCGTACCAGCGATACCCTGGTCACCCTGTGGGCCCTGAGGTCCTTGGGGTCCCTGAGCACCCTGCGGGCCTTGTTCGCCCTGAGGGCCTTGAGCGCCATCGGCACCGTCCATTCCGTCGACACCATTGGTGCCGTTCGTTCCGGCAACACCTTGGGGACCTCGCTCGCCCTGCGGGCCTTGTTCACCCTGGGGACCTTGAGCACCATCGGCACCGTCCATTCCGTCGATACCATTGGTACCGTTCGTTCCGGCAACACCTTGAGGACCGCGCTCACCTTGTGGGCCTTGTTCACCCTGTGGGCCTTGCGCGCCGTCTACTCCGTCTGCTCCGGCAGGTCCTTGAGCGCCTTCGGGGCCTACAGGGCCCTGGTCGCCTTCTTCACCTTGTTCGCCTCGAAGGCCGCGAGCTCCCTGTTGTCCCTGTAAGCCCTGAACACCCTGAGGGCCTTGTTCACCTTGGGGACCTTGAGCTCCTTCCGGGCCAGCGGGGCCAACAGGACCCGCCGGGCCTTCCGGACCCCAGGGGCCTTGTTCACCCTGGAGGCCTTGCTCGCCCTGGGGGCCCTGCAGGCCTTGAGGACCTTGCTCGCCCTGGGCTCCATCGGCACCAGCAGGGCCAACATCTCCTCTTACACCCTGCGGGCCTTGCTCGCCCTGTGGGCCTTGTTCGCCCTGCAGGCCACGTAGTCCGGGTTCGCCTTGCAGGCCTTGCGGGCCCTGCGGGCCTTCAACGCCATCAACACCGTCTCTTCCGGCGGGACCAGCGGGACCTTCGGGGCCGCGTTCTCCCGGCACACCACGTTGGCCATCAGGACCCTGGGGTCCTTGATCGCCCTGAGGACCCTGGGGTCCTTCCGGTCCTTGAGGGCCCTGAGCGCCGTCTGTCCCTGAGACTCCGGCCGGGCCTTCTGGTCCTTGGGGACCAACATCACCCTGCAATCCCTGGGGGCCTTCTTCTCCCTGGGGTCCTTGAGGGCCTTCCGGGCCCTGAGGCCCCTCAACACCGCGGGGTCCCTGGTTACCCTGAATTCCCTGAGCTCCTCTGGGGCCAGGCAAACCTGGAGCTCCCTGAAGGCCTTGTTCTCCTGTTGTACCCTGTGCGCCGCGGGGACCACGTTCGCCAGTTGGTCCCTGAGGGCCCGTAGCACCATCGGCGCCATCGGCACCGTTTTCGCCAGCAGGCCCTTGAATTCCTTCAGGACCGCGTTCGCCTTGTTCTCCACGTGGGCCCTGGAGTCCACGAGGTCCCTCGGGGCCTTGCGAGCCATTTGCGCCATCCTGACCGGCAGGCCCCTGAGGGCCTTGAATCCCTGCCGGGCCCTGAGGGCCCTGTGCACCGTCAGTACCGTCTTGTCCGCGTTCACCGCGTTCACCCTGAATGCCCTGAAGACCTTGGTCGCCCTGAAGGCCACGAGGACCCTGGGGGCCCTGTGGGCCTGCATCACCATGATGACCGTGTTCACCCTGAATACCCTGAGGACCTTGCGGGCCTTGAGCCCCCTGGACACCTTGAGGGCCCTGAAGCCCCTGAGGACCTTGCGGGCCTTCAACACCGTTGAGTGCATAGAGCGCATAAGGGACAGCCCCCAGTTCTCTTTCGGTAAAGAGCGTCAGGTCGTCTTCAGTTGTAATCGTAGTTCTCAGATAGTATGGTCCCTGAGCCCAGTCAATCGTGAGGAGTTCTCCGTCAGCACCTACTTGTGCGTTTACGATGCCGAAGTCATTGGTTGTGGCATCGACCACTTCCACGTAGACGGTATCTCCCGGTGCTTCGATCATTACGAGAGCAAAGGATAGCATTACGTCTTCCTGGGCAAGAATTTCACCGTCAGGCGTGCGTATCGCCGCCTGATAATTTAATGCCCCGGTAGTTTGGGCATTCACGTCTACTGCCAGCAGCAGTAGAAATGAAATCAAGAGTAGTATTTTGTTGTTCATATTGTTGAAGTGTTGATAGTAAAATGTAAAAGCGTTATCTGTGCTGACACTACAGGAGTCGGCAGATTTAACGGCACACAGTGCTGTGTATAGCAGAATTCTTATTCTTTGATGACCATGATGGTGGAGAGCTGGTGAAGCCGGCCATCTTTAGTTATTCCCTGGAGGAAGTAATTTGCGTTAGGCAGGTCTTCAAGCTGGTTGATGGTAACCTGCTCTTGAGCATTTATACGACGGGTTACCAGAGTTCTTCCGTAGACGTCAACGAGCCGCAGTTCTCTGAAATCTTCGTAAAGCGGCCCCAGATCTACGGTAAGGCTTGATATCGTAGGGTTGGGATAAGCTTTCACCGAGACATCGACTACCTCCTCCGGAGCCTGAATTCCGGGTCTGTTCCCGAGGTTGTTCTCAACACCGAGGGAGCCTGGCTGATGAAATCCGACAGTGATAACGATGTCACCTTCTTCATAACCGATCATTGTTTCACCGAAACTGGCATCGACCTGAAGCTGCTGGGTAGTTCCTTCAGAAATGCGGGTAGATGTAGTGGCTACTGCTCCTACGAATTCTCTTTCGAGTATCAGCTGCGCATTCACGCCGGCAGTCATGGCTGCCAGCATAAGGCATGTGGAAAAAAGCCGTTTGAAGCTTTTGTAATAATTATCACGCATAGACATATTTGGTTTAAGTTCTAAAGCCGTGAGAACCCGCCTTGATGCGCGCAAAAGATCATTAACCAATCAGCGTGATGCTGGAGTGGCATTAAGTGAATAAAGGCGAAATGCCCCTAAGTTCACTTTTTACATGGACCAGGACACAAAAACCATGGTCGAACTAAAAAAAACGATTTTCAAGTGTTATCAATAGCAAAGTCTCATGATGTGAATATACGCCAAATAATATACCGCCACGACATCACTAGAAAGATTTCACTAAGATTTAACCTTCTAATTTATACGCCTTTATGTTGTTTCTGAGCTCTTGTCACCAAAAGATGTTAACACAAAACCTAAAAGGAGTAAAATACGGTTTCAGGGCGATGTTCAAAAAATTTACATTGCACCTGCGGCCGCGCAAAAAAAGAAATTCCAGGAAAAAATGCCTCCGTGGCACCTGTTCTCAAAGCAAATGGGAGAACGACCTTGCGATCATCCTCCCATTTACCGATTCAATTATCCATCGGAATTATTACACCAGGAACGGAGCAATAACGAGTGACACTACAGCCATGAGTTTGAGCAGGATGTTGAGTGAAGGACCGGAAGTATCCTTAAACGGATCACCAACGGTATCGCCCACAACGGCAGCTTTGTGCGGCTCGGACCCTTTGTGGTAGATGGTGCCCTGAACGGATGCACCTTCTTCAAACATCTTCTTGGCATTGTCCCAGGCGCCACCGGCATTGGACTGGAAGATGGCCATCATGACACCAGCGGAAGTTACACCGGCAAGGAGGCCACCGAGCATTTCGGCACCGCCAGCGAAGCCAACGACAACGGGAGTGATTACGGCAATAAGGCCTGGCATTACCATCTCACGGATGGAAGCCTGGGTAGAGATTTCCACACACTTTTCGTAGTCGGCTTTACCATCGGCAGCGTTGAAGGTGGCGAGGTCGGCGGCAGAGTACTTGGACGTGTCGTGTCCTTCGCGGCGCATTACTTCAAGGGCAGCTTTCAGTTCGGGGATGTCATTGAACTGACGGCGAACTTCCTGAATCATATCGTTAGCGGCACGCCCTACAGCCTCCATAGAGAAGGCAGAGAAGAGGAAAGGAAGCATAGCACCGAGGAAGAGCCCCGCGGTTACGTAGGGGTTTGCAATATCGATGGTAGTGATCTGAGCCGTAGTCATAAAGGCGGCAAAAAGAACAAGTGCAGTCAGGGCAGCAGAACCGATAGCGAAACCTTTACCGATGGCGGCTGTGGTGTTGCCCACAGCATCGAGTTGGTCGGTACGTTCACGTACTTCTTTTGGCAGTCCGGCCATTTCGGCAATACCACCGGCATTGTCGCAAATAGGGCCGTAAGCATCGATGGCCAACTGGATACCAGTGTTGGCAAGCATACCTACAGCAGCGATACCGATACCATACAGACCGGCAAAGTAGTAGGAGCCCATGATGGCGATACACAGCACGATAATGGGATAAGCGGTGGAGCGCATACCTACGGCGAGACCGGCGATGAGGTTAGTCGCTGCGCCCGTCAGGGACTGATCGACGATACCCTGTACCGGCTTGGTGCCCGTACCTGTGTAATATTCGGTGATGTAACCAATCCCGAGGCCTCCGGCCAGACCGAGAATGATGGCGTACAGCACACCCCAGCGGGTGTAACCGATGCCTTCAACCGCGTACTCGGCGGGAATCATGGTGTAAACAGCTCCTGCGGTACCCGCAAGGAAAAGAACAGCCGCAATCAATTCGCCGGTGTTGAGGGCTTTCTGTGGGTCACCACCTTCTTTCACACGGACGAAGAACGTACCGATGATAGAAGCGACGATCCCAATGCCAGCGATCACGAGAGGAAGCAGCACCGCACCGAGGCCGGAGAACTCACCGCCCGCGAAACCGGTGATGGTCATGTAACCGGCGCCGATTACCATCGTACCGATGATGGAGCCAACGTAAGACTCGAAAAGGTCGGCCCCCATACCAGCTACGTCACCTACGTTGTCACCAACGTTATCGGCAATAGTTGCGGGGTTGAGGGGATGATCCTCGGGGATACCTGCTTCTACCTTGCCTACGAGGTCAGCGCCAACATCGGCCGCTTTAGTATAAATCCCGCCGCCAACGCGGGCGAAGAGGGCAATAGAAGACGCTCCGAAGGAAAATCCGGTAAGTACGGAAAGAACCTTAAGTACTTCCTCTTCGGTTCCCATCCCAAACTGATTGGAGAACAGGAAGAAGAGCAGGCCGAGACCGAGCAGGCCGAGACCGACGACGCCGAGGCCCATAACTGCACCACCGTCGAAGGCAACGCCGAGGGCTTTACCAAGGCTGGTACGAGCAGCCTGCGTAGTACGGATGTTGGCCTTGGTGGCCACGTTCATACCGATGAAGCCTGCTAGAGCGGAACAAATAGCACCAATGATGAAGCTCACGGAAATCATCCAGTGAGTACCTTCGCTACTGTCCAGCGCAGCGGAAAGGCCAAGGATAGCCGCTACACAGACCACGAATATTGCGAGCACTTTATACTCCGCTTTGAGGAAGGCCATCGCACCATCGGCAATGTTTTTTCCGATACGCTGCATCAGTTCGTTACCGGGATCCAGCTTTGATACGCCAGCAGACTTGATGAACATGAAAATTAGGGCGAGGATTCCCAGAACAGGGACTGCCAGTAAAATAGTAGAAACCATAAATGATAAGAGATTTACTTGTTTAAGAAGATTGTTAGTCTTCGAAGTACAAGCGATCTAGATGGCCGCAGGGACGTATTTTAAACATTAGTTATTGCATGATCCCGTACGCTTCAAAAGGTCGTTGACCCGAAAAATCGTCCAAATGTAACCAATGAAGGTCTTTTGATCAAATTTGGCTCATCTTGCATTACGATACTTTTTAATCTGGCGAGGACGCAGGATGCAAATATTGTTTTTAAAACGAAACCACATACCAGATTTCGAGCTCCCCCGTCCGTTGCTGCGTCAGGCCACCTCAGAAAACAAAAAAGCATTCAACCGTCATGCCGCCAATCAAGACGCCGCTGAAGGTTGAATGCTCTGGTGTTGCCATCAGTAAACTCACTCTGCTCCTCCCCTGTCGGGCCGGTTCTTCTCTTGCAGAGTCATTTTATGTGGTACTTACTTTTTGTTCTTTTTATTTCCGGATAAGGACCTGAGTCGACTGATGATTGCCACTGGCAATCCGGTAGAAATAAGTCCCGGAAGGCAAGTCTGTGACCTCAGAGGCAAGCGTGTAAAGCCCGGCGGGCTTTCGGCTTTGCTCCAGCTTCTTCACAACCCTTCCGTTGATGTCAACAAGGCTGATGTTCAGGTCCATCGTTTTGTTGAGCCCGTAGTGGAGGTAAGCAAATTCGCTGGCCGGGTTAGGGTACACCGAAAGTACCCGGAAGCCAGGAAGCTGATCGGGGTTCGCAACCGCGCTAACGAGTGCCGGCGGAGCCAGCGGTGCGGGAACGTCCTGCACCGTCTTCGGGGCCGTTGGCCCTGTTGCTGCGTTGAGGTGGTTCTCTCCGTTGAGTGTGTACATTCCCCGCCCGAAACTCTCGTTGATACTGTCGGTCAGGATGGGCAGGTAGTGGTAATCAGCCTGTACGCTGTCTTCTTTGATGTCGAGGATGAAGTAGCCATGCTGCACCAATTCCACGTACTTCATGTGTGGGTTCGGGTTACCGAGGCTGATGCCCGGAGCTGGCACGATCGGGTTGTTGATCTGTGCCTGCAAGCCAAAAGCAGTTGCGGGATCGATATTTTCGTCGAAGTTGGCAGAGTTGATACTGGGTGTGGCAAACTCAACGGCTACCGAGCCTTCCCCCGTTGTGGGGTTGTAGTTGGGGCTCGGATCATAGAAAGGAAGCGTACCGACACCCGGCACCTCACGAAATTGAAGATCAACCGGAGGTTGAGCCACATCGAACGCAAAGCTGCTGTGAAAGTCTCCGGTAAGAAGCACTACGTTGTCGATTTCGTTGTCGGAGATGTAGTCAACCACCTCCTGACGCTCGGCGGGGTAACCGTCCCAGATATCAAGAAAAAGGTTTTCGGTTTGCTGAAACGAGGCACCGGTTGCAGCTCCGGCCCATCCTACGTTGAATTCAGAAAAAATAACCTGCTGGCCTACAACTTTCCACTTTGCGGCAGAAGAACTGAGTTGATCAAAGAGCCAGGACTTCTGTTCAGCACCAAGGATGGTCCGGTCAGCTGCGTAAAGCGCAGGATCTTCGATATCGTTAATCTGCTGATCCCGACCTTCAATCCGGGTATCCAGCATAATGAGGTCAGCAATGTCGCCGTAAGAGATACTCCGGTAAACCCGCTGTTCACCGTTATCGCGGATGGGCAGCCATTCGAAATAAGCTTTACGGGCACGGTTGAGCCGGTCATCCCAGTCGCCTTCGGTATCCGGCTGGTGGTTCTCGGCGCCCCCGCTGTACGCATCGTTGGCTGTCTCGTGGTCATCCCATACGGCGATGATCGGGTGTTGTTGGTGCAGACGCTGGAGATTCGTGTCCAGGCGGTAGGTAGAGTACCGGGCCCGGTAATCGAAAAGGCTGACGATTTCCGTAGACGGCTCAACCTGCCGGTCGGCCCAGATCGAGTCTGACCCGTACACGAAGTCTGCATATTCGTAGAGATAGTCCCCTAGGTGGATGATGGCATCCAGGTCAGTCCGTGCAGCGAGTGCTCCGTATGCATTGAAGTAACCCGCCTGGTAGTTGCTGCAGCTGACTACTCCGAACTTGAGGTGATCAACGGCGTCTGCCGTTGGGGTGGTTTTGGTTTTCCCGGTGAGCGAGTTGGCGCCGAAAGCGGTAAACCCGTAGTAATAGGTTGTTCCGGATTCAAGGCCGGTCACGTCGACTTTAACGGTGTAATCGCGTGATGAGCTGGTGGTAAAGCTTCCTGTGGCGACGATTTCCGTGAGTGCAGTATCGGTGGCCATCCGCCACTCCACACTCACCGGACTACCGTCCATCGTTTCGGGCGTTACGCGGGTCCAGATGATTACGCGGTCTTCGAGCGGGTCGCCCGAGGCGACCCCGTGAAAGAACGGAGCCAAACCTTCGTTGAAAGACTTAGCTGCCGCGTCACGAAAGGGACGGTCGTGCTGAATTAGTGTGCCTCCCTTCCCGAAGCTGTTGGGCTGGTCGGTCTGGGCGGAAGCACAAAAGGAAAAGAGTACCGCAACGACGGTAAACAGTGAGTAAAATGGGCGCAATTGGTTGGTTTTTTGAAGTAAACAAAGTGTGCCACAAAGGTCCCTTCAACTGGTTAACCAGATGTTGCGCACGGTTTAAACCTTTGTAATTCCGGCTAAGCACTTATTTTGCGGCATGGAACCCATTTTCACCAACGACGCCATCGTCTTCGGCCTTCTCATGGTTACGCTGGCCGTAATCTTCACCACTGCCAACAGCACAGCTTCCTTCTGGAAGAAGTTTTATACTTACGTGCCTACGCTCCTGCTGTGTTACTTCGTGCCGGCTCTTTTGCACTGGCCCCTGGGTTTGATTGCCTACGACTGGTATACGCCCGGGCTGGAAGAGGCACTCACCCAAATGGGCGAAACGCTGCCCCAGGGCTTGTCTTTTGGTGAAACGAATAAGTACATAGAAGATGTATTAGGCATGAAGCCCGCTGATTTCAGTGAACATAAAGGCCACAGCAACCTCTACTTCATGGCCAGCCGCTACCTGTTGCCAGCAAGTTTGATTCTGCTTTGCCTCAACATCGACATCAAGGGCATTATCAACCTGGGCCCGAAGGCGATCATCATGTTCCTGGCCGCCACGCTTTCCATCGTAATCGGCGGACCGATTGCACTGCTCATCATCACCAACCTGTTCCCCGACCTCATCGGCCTGGACCCCGATCAACTCTGGCGGGGATTAAGCACGATTGCAGGTTCATGGATCGGTGGAGGAGCAAACCAGGCGGCGATGAAAGAGATCTTCGAAGTACCCACCGGCATCTTCGGCCAGATGATTATCGTGGATGTGCTCGTAGCCAACATCTGGATGGGTTTCCTTCTTTTCGGAGCCGGTCGTGCCAATAAGATCGACGGAATCCTGAAAGCCGACAACTCAGCCATTACCGAGCTCACCAAAAAGGTGGAAGCTTACGCTGCGCAGGTCAAGCGCGAACCTACTTCGCTTTCCTCCTTCCAGATGATCGGCGTTGCCTTCGGGGGCGTTGCCCTCGCTCACCTCGGCTCCGACATCATCGCTCCTTTCTTCGACCAGTACTCCGACACCCTGGAAGCCTGGCGACTTACCACCCTCAAGAGTGGTTTCTTCTGGCTGGTCGTAATCGCCACAACGGTCGGATTTCTGCTCAGCTTCACGCCCGCCCGTAAGCTGGAGGGCGTAGGCGCCAGCCGTTGGGGCTCGGTCTGCATTTACATCCTCGTCGCCACCATCGGAATGCAGATGAACATCGGCGACATCTTCAGTAACCTCGGGCTTTTCGCCATCGGATTGATCTGGATGCTGATTCACGTCATCATTCTCCTGTTCGTAGCCTGGCTCATCAAGGCACCGTTCTTCTACGTTGCGGTTGGTTCGCAGGCCAACGTTGGTGGTGCCGCTTCGGCACCGGTAGTGGCCTCGGCCTTCAGCCCCGCGCTGGCCCCGGTGGGGGCAATTATGGCGGTCATCGGTTACGCCCTGGGTACTTACGGAGCGTTGCTGTGTGCTTACCTGATGGAGGTAGCAGCGGTAGGAGGGTAGGTGCTCAGTCCCTCTGATTACTTTACCGTTGCACCCACGACTACCCGCACAATCTCCCGCGGGCATTTGTACCGCAGCGGTAGGGTGTCCCCTAATCCTCTGCTGACAAAATAAGCCAGTCTGCCATCCCGCCATTCCAGAAAATTGTTTCGGTAGAAGAACTTTCCAAAGTCGAGGTTACAATGGACTTCTGACGGTCAAACCGAACCAATCAGAAAAGCATACCCGACCCGAATCTGACAAGTTAAGCCAACATCAAAACCGCACACCTCCTGTTCAAAAACGAACACATTCCATATTAAAAAATACGTATTCAGCTAAAAAACAGCGCACATTTTTTTTGGCACGTTTCTGGCTGAGCAATTGGCATGGATCGCAAAATCGACAAATCTGCCATTAATAGAAAGCGCAACGGGCGCATCCTGAAGTGGACGTTACTTTCCGTCGCGGTAGTAACTCTTGCGTGGTTTGGCCTTAGGGCATTGCGGCCCTCGGCCGACGAGGGCAACCTGCGCTTTGCAATCGTTGAGACCGGAGACGTCCTCAACACCATCAACGCAACAGCGCTGGTATTGCCCGCTTTCGAAGAACAGGTTAACGCCCCCGTGGCCACTACCATTAAGGAAGTGATTCTGACGGCGGGGACGCAGGTGCAAAGCGGGGATATCCTGCTTCGTCTCGACCGCGAGTACGTCGGTCTTCAGCTCGACGGACGGCGCGACCAGCTGGCACTCAAGGAGAACAGCATCGGGCTGCTGCAACTGGAATACGACAGGGACCTCAAAGAACTGGGCTTCGATGCCGAGATCAAAGAACTGCAACTTGCCGAAGCCGAAGCCCGCCTGGGCGATGCCCGCCGTCTCCTGAAAGTTGGCGGCGCAACCGAAGAAGAGGTTGAAGCTGCAGAACTGGCCGTGAAGATCACCAGGCTTGAAGCCGAAAAGCTGAACAATCAGCTCGCTTACAGCCGCAACAGCCTCGCTGGCCGCGAGCGGAAGCTGCAACTTGAAGTCGGGATGGAAGAAAAAGAGGTTCAGCAACTGAGCCGTAAACTCCGCGAAACCGACGTCCGGGCACCCCGTGCCGGGGTGGTTACGTGGGTAAACGAGAACCTCGGCCAGCAAGTTGCCGAAGGCGCGCCTCTGGCGCGCATCGCTAACCTGGGTCGCTACAAAATTGAAGGCTCCTGTTCAGACCGGTACGCCGAGCAACTCTCAGTTGGCATGCCCGTCGAACTACGTCTGCCCAAAGCAAAACTCTCCGGTATCCTGACCGACATCCTCCCCGAAGTAACCAACAACACCATCCGCTTCCGGGTGGAGCTGGACGACTCCTCCGACGAAAACCTGCGCCCCAACCTCCGCGCCGAACTGAACGTGATCACCGACAAGCGTGAAGGCGCCCTGCGGGTTAAAAACGGACAGGCATTTCGGGGCGGCAAGCGGCAATCGGTATTCGTGGTACGTGGCAACGAAGCCATCCGGACAGAAATCCGAACCGGCCTCCGCAACGGAGACTTTGTCGAAATAGAGAGCGGGCTAAAGGCCGGCGATAAGATCGTCATCTCCGACACTGAAGAATACGAACGAATGAGCAGTTTTCAATTAAGTCAATAACAACGCTCTGTTCCCCGATCCATCCAGACAAGACGAGGCCGGTTCCCCCCCCCTAAAGAAAAGACAATGAATAACCACAAATTACCAGCGTTGCTTCCCGAAACATCCGCCTTCCCCTTCATTACTCCGGGAAAGGAAGGTAGCTTGATGGTGAAAATACTCCCGGTGATATTTGCCCTGCTCTTTTCAACCGTTTTTTGCACCTGCGTTCGCGCCCAGGAAACCGTCACGCTTGAAATGCTTCAGGAGCAGGCCGCCGCTTCAGCTATCAATGTGCTTACCGCGCGCCAGCAACTGGACGCCGCAAAACTGGAGCTGGACGCTTACGGCTTTGGCCTGAAGCCCCGCTTAGACCTGGTTGCCAACTTCCCTAACTACTTCCGCACCAGCAGCGAGGTTTCTCAGGACGACGGTACCGTTGCCTTCCGCGAAGTAGAACTCAACAACTCTTTTGTGGGCCTGTTTGCCAGCCAGCAGATCGCCTCCACCGGAGGAACCATCAGCCTGGAAAGCCGCCTGCAACGCACCGATAATTTTGTGCAGGACAATAAGTTTTACAACGGCTCTCCATTGCGTCTTACCTACCGCCAGCCCATTTTGGCGTTCAACGCCCTGAAGTGGGATCGCAAGCTGCTGCCGCTGCAGGTAACGGTGAACGAGCGCGAGCTTACCGCCGCCCGGGCCGGTGCGGCCCTGGAGGCTACCGACCGCTTCTTCGACCTCGTCTCGGCCGATCAGGAACGCCGCATCGCCGAAGTGAACAAGGCTGCCAACGAGCAACTCTATACCGTTGCGCAGGAACGATACGAACTCGGCAAAATCAACCGTGGAGACCTGGTACAGCTCCGGCTCGAACTTACTAGTGCTGAGCAAAACCTGCTGCGGGCCCGGCGCCTCGTTGGTGCAGCCTCTGCGGCCATTTACCGCCTTCTGGGAAAAGCCTACGATATGATTCTGCTGCGCCCTGAGCTGCCCGAAACAGAGGTAAAAACCAACATCGACACCAAACGGGCGCTTTCCTTGATGCAACACCGCCGACCGGAAATTCTTGCCGCTCAACAGCAAACGCTGGAAGCAGAACGGGAAGAAGACCGCGTCCGGCGGGACCTCGGCCCGCGGATCGACGTAGAAGCAGGCTTCGGCTTTGTGCGCAACGACGAAGAACTTTCCCCGATCTATTCGGACCCTAAGAACGAACGGATCCTAAGCGTCAACCTTACTCTGCCAATTCTGGATTGGGGTGAGCGCAAAGCGCTCACCAAACGCGCAGCATCCGCACGTGACCTCGCCGAGGAGGTCGCCCGCCGTACGGAACTGGAATTGGGTACAGAACTCGTTCAGTTGCTCGAACAGTGGAAAACGGTACAGGAAGAACTTCGCCTGGCTACCCAAATAAAAGACCTCGCAACCGAACGCTTCGAGATCAGTAAAGAGAGCTACGAACTGGGCGCTATCCCCCTTTCTCAACTCACCCTGGCCCAGCAGGCCCGGGACCAGAACACCCGGGCCTACGCCAGTACGCTGCGCGCCTACTGGTTTACTTACGCACAACTGGCCCGGCTTACGCTCTGGGACTTCATAAACGATAAGCCGTTAGGAGACTAGCTCCGGTTCTTCAATTCTTCACTCCTGGTTTACAAATTCAACCGCCATGATAGAAATACAAAACGTTACCAAAGCCTACCGTACCGACACAATCGAGACCATTGCGCTGCATAACATGAACCTGTCCGTTCCGAGCGGTGAGTTCCTGAGTATTATGGGGCCCTCGGGCTGCGGTAAATCCACGTTGCTCAACATCATGGGCCTGATTGACGAGCCAACCGAAGGCACCGTCAGCCTTGCCGGGAAGCCCATTACGGGCTACAACGGTAAGCAGATCGCCCGCTTCCGCAACGAGCAACTCGGCTTCATCTTCCAGAGCTTTCATCTCATCAACGACCTTTCGGTGGTCGACAACGTGGAGTTGCCGCTGCTGTACCGCAAAGTGGGTGGCAAAGAGCGTCGGCGGCTCGCACTCGAGGCACTCGCGCACGTGGGCCTCAGCAACCGGGCCACGCACTTTCCCAACCAACTTTCAGGCGGGCAAAAACAGCGCGTCGCCATCGCCAGAGCGATTGTTGGCCGCCCCAACATCATTCTGGCCGATGAGCCTACGGGGAACCTGGACAGCCACATGGGCGACGAAATAATGGACATCCTTCTGAAACTCAACGCTGAGCTGGGCACCACTATCGTGATGGTAACCCACGACGAGCGGATGGCCAAGAAAACCCACCGGTTGGTACGCCTCAGCGACGGCGAGCGGGTGAGTTGATATGCGACAAACAACATGTGATATTTGATACGCGATTTTGACTACCACCACAATTAGCCGCCATGTTTAAGAACTATTTACTTCTCTCCCTGAAGGTCCTGAAGCGCAAGCCGTTCTACACCTTCATCAGCCTGTTCGGCATCAGCTTCACGCTGATGATCCTGATGCTGCTGACCTCGCTCTTCGATGCAACCCTGGGCGACAACCAGCCCCTGACACACCGTGACCGGCTGGTGATCGTCCCCATGCTTGAGCGCACCCGTACCGAAACCGATACGATCATGAAGATCGACACGCTCGCGACCAGCTACGACACCACCTACACGTACGAAGATGACATCGTCTCGACGTCTAACGGGCCGATGAGCTACAAATTCGTAACCGAGAACCTCACCAAACTCGAAGAAGCAGAACACTACGCCTTCTGGAACGATGGCTACCATCAGGATGGCTACCTCGACGGACGTAAGTTTTCCTTCGGGGCCTACTACGTCAACGCTGGCTACTGGGATGTTTTCGACTTTAAATTTCTGCACGGCAGCCGGCTCAACGAACAGGACGATGAGGGTGCAAACAAAGTCGTAGTCATTACCGACAAAGCGGCGAAAACCTACTTCGGGGAAGCAACCGCCAGCGTAATCGGGCAAG
Source organism: Neolewinella aurantiaca (assembly GCF_008014675.1). GTDB lineage: Bacteria > Bacteroidota > Bacteroidia > Chitinophagales > Saprospiraceae > Neolewinella > Neolewinella aurantiaca. The sequence goes on from NZ_VOXD01000006.1 coordinate 49,501, forward strand.
AGATGCAACTTGGTGCGGAGACCTTCCGGGTGCGGGGTATTGTTGCCCGCCCGTTGTCTGACAGCCCGATGTTTGCGGGCGATGTGTTCTTCCCCATCACCAGGGTAGACCAGCGGGAAATTGACAGCGATGACGTGAGCGGCGGGTTTGGCGCCGCCTTTCTCACCTCCACCTCCGGGCGTAGGGAGGCCCTCAAAAACGAACTCACCTTCCTGGGCGACAACTACGATATGTCCGGCGTCGAGTTTTACGACAAGATGCGACTGTTCAACGCTACCTTCTACGAAGGCTACGCCCGGGGGATCCTGCAAGAAGAAGACGGTAGTAAAGCCCTGCGGCTGCTTTTTATACCGGTAGTTCTGCTTATCCTCCTCTTTGTGGCTTTACCGCTACTCAACCTGGTGAACCTCAACATCAGCCGGGTTTACGAGCGGAAGGCTGAGATAGGAGTCCGGAAAGCATTCGGTGCCAACGGCAGCGATATCCTGTACCAGTTCATTTTCGAGAACCTCGTCCTGACCTTCATCGGTGGTGTAATCGGGGTCCTGCTGGCCATTGCTCTGATCTCGTACGTGAATACCAATGATTTGCTCGGGATTACCCGCCTGTCTTATTCGTACGAAGTCTTTTTCTACTTCCTGGTTGTAATCGTTCTCTTTGGTTTCCTTTCAGGAATCCTGCCGGCCTACCGGATGAGCAGAACCAACGTAGCCGATTCGCTGCGCTAGGGAAGCAGGCAGCCAGCCCCCTCGGCTACCAGTTCCTGATGCACCCGCAAACGAACCAAATTCCCAACGATCCAAACTACCAATCTTATGTTCCGCCACCTGCTAAAACTAATGTGGAATAAGCGCCGCGCCAACAGCATGATATTCCTTGAAATATTGCTCGCCTTCGTGGTCTTATTTGGTGTATTTGCCTTTGTTTTCTACAACATGGACCGCTACCGGTCTCCGCTCGGGTTCAATTACGAGCAAACCATCGGTATCCGGATGGATTTTGACGACGAGTTGGATTCGCTGGCCGTCATCGAGTTACAAAACCGGATTCATCGTGAGATGATCGCGATGCCTAACGTGGAAGCCGCCAGCTTCATCGGGCCGGTAAACCCCTTTGGTGGCAATACCTGGCAAACTGGCACTGAGGTAAACGGTCAGCAGATCAGAACGCAAATGCTTTTTGCCGACTACCGCTTCGGGGAAACCGCAGAGGTGACGATGACGGACGGGCACTGGTTTACCGAGGACGACATGAAGGGAAAGTATATCCCTACCGTAGTGAATGCAGAGTTTAAGCGCAGGTATTTTCCTGACGTTGAATCGATCGTAGACTCGGTATTCGACATCAATGGCGAACATATCGTTGTGGGAGTAACTGGAGACTTCAAGTACAAGAGCAATTTTGCCGAGAACTTTCCTCTCACCTTCTACCCCCAGATGGAGCGGCTCGGGGAAGGCGACCCTTACGAAATGATGGTCGTCCGCCTGCGCCCCAACACGATGGCCGAAACAGAAGAGGACATCTTCAACCTGCTCGTCGACAATACCAAGAACACCGAAGTCGTAATCTGGAGCATGGCTAAAGACCGGAATAAAGCCAACCGGCCGGTTATGATTCCGATGGTTATCCTGCTTGTCATTTCCGGCTTTTTGCTCATCAACATAGCGCTCGGCCTGTTCGGGGTGCTCTTCACTCAAATCAACCGTCGGCGGGCAGAGATCGGGCTGCGCAAGGCGATGGGAGCCACTTCAGGGCAAGTTACGCTGCAGTTCGTACTCGAGATTCTGATCGTGACGGTGATGGCATTATTACTCGGAGCATTCTTTGCCGTACAGGTTCCGCTCCTCGAGCTTACGCCAATCCCCGGTAAATTTTTCTATTACGGCATTCTCGCGGCAGTCACCATCATTGCGGTCATCGTTTTGCTGTGCTCCTTTTTGCCCAGCCGCCAGGCGGCGGGTATGCATCCCGCAAATGTTTTGCACGAAGAGTAACCTCCTCCGTGCAACCCTACTCACTAACCAAAAGACTTTTCCAGCATGAAGTATATTCTTGTTCTTCTCCTCAGCCTTAACCTCACCACGCTTTCCGCACAATCATCCAGCCAATCGGTATCTGAAGTCAGCTCAGACGACGGGTATCTGTTTGCGGTAAAACTCGATAAGCAGCAAAAACAAAAACTGCTTTCGGCCTTCGAAAAGATTACCGGTAACGAATTAAATGTGAAAGTGACCGGTTTACTAGTCGAGGAATACGAAAACGGTACCGTTGTGGAACTCAACACCCGCAAAAACCGACTATCCGTAAATTACAGCGGCACCAACGAGACCGCGAAGCAGGAAGCCCGTAAATTGGCCGTAGCCATTCAGGACATCCTCAACCTTGCACCTGCGCCCGCGCCGCCTCATTAGCAGGTAGTCGCTGTCTTACCGCTCTTCGTTACTTGTTTCGTCTGTACGGCGGCACTACCAATTACATCCCACCAATTATGCCCCACAAAATCCTTATCATCGACGATGACACCATGGTGTCCACCAGTTTGGAGCTCCTGCTCAAACGGGCTGGCTACGGTGTAAAAAGTGTGTCCCGCCCGGCAGAAGCGTTGCCCGCCATTGCGGAGCAGCGACCATCGTTGGTGCTGTTGGATATGAACTTTACGATAGACACCAGCGGAAAGGACGGGATGGCTCTGCTGAAGCGCATCCTGGGGAAACACCCCAACCTGCCGGTGATTCAGATGACGGGCTGGGCGACCGTCCAGCTGGCCGTGGAAGGCATGAAAGCGGGTGCGCGCGACTTCATCGCCAAGCCCTGGGACAACCGGGAGTTACTCAACGCAGTAGCCATTCAGGTCGATAAATTTCCGGTATGGCATGATTTTTTGGGCGCGGACGCAGGTGCAGGGAAAGTAAGCGACAGCAACACTCCTTTCGCGGGCATCATCGGTGAATCGGCGGCGCTCACTTCCGTCCTCGAGCAGGCAAAAAGGGTAGCTCCTACCCACGCTTCTGTCCTCATCACCGGCGAAAGCGGTACCGGCAAAGAATTGGTCGCCGAGGCCATTCACCTTGCCTCTCAGCGGGCGGGGAAGCCTTTCGTGGCCGTAAACCTTGGTGGTGTACCGAAAGGTTTGTTTGAGAGTGAGCTCTTCGGCCACAAAGCCGGGGCCTTCACCGATGCCCGGACCGACCGTCAGGGGCGTTTCGAGCTCGCCGAAGGCGGCACCCTGTTCCTCGATGAAATCGGAGATTTGGACCTGGCCGCTCAGGTAAAACTGTTGCGCGTACTTCAGGAGCGCCAGTACGAGCGCCTCGGTGAGAGCAAGGCGCGGAAGACAGATGTACGCATTTTATCAGCAACCAGCAGGGACCTGCAGAGCATGGTCGCCGCAGGAACTTTTCGCGAAGACCTGCTCTACCGCATCAACCTCATCCACCTGCACCTCCCGCCCCTGCGGGAGCGCCCCGACGACATTCTGCCCCTGGCCGAGCACTTCCTGGCCGGAGCTAAAAAACGCTACGAAAGGCCACAACTTGAGTTGGGCCGGGAGGCTAAGTCATGGCTTCGCCGCCAGGCTTTCCCCGGCAACATCCGTCAATTGCAAAACCTGGTGGAGCGCACCGCAATCCTCGCACCGGCTACCGTTGTCCAGGTCGAGGACATCGACAAGGGCCAGTCGATGGCGTCCGACAAAGCCTTCGCCCCCGGCGGCATGACACTAGAGGAAATGGAGATCAAGATGATAAAAGCAGCCCTGGGCCGCCACGGCGGAGAGATTGCTGCCACCGCACGGGAACTGGGCCTTACCCGCGCCGCGCTGTACCGGCGGATCGAGAAGCACGGGATTGGTTAGCTTGCATACGTAAAAGAAAAGTCTCTTGTCCTCTTCCATCAAATACATCCTCTACCTGACCGTGCTGCACCTTGCACTCGGCGTACTGGCATATTACCAGTTCAGGGGAAACGGGGCCTACGTGCTCGCGGCCGAAGTATTGTTGCTTGGTTCGGGGTACATCGCGCTGCGCATTTACCGGTCACTGATTTCGCCCTTGCGGTTACTGGGGCAGGGCGCCGCAGCACTCGAAGACAAAGACTTTTCGGTAAAGCTGATGCCCACCGGAAGCTTCGAGATGGACCGTATCGTGAAGGTTTACAACAACATGATCGATCAGCTGCGGGAGGAGCGAATCAGTGGACGACAACAGGAGGTATTTCTGGATCGTCTCCTCCGGGCAGCGGAGCTGGGCGTTGTTGTCCTCAATTACGACGGGGAGGTGGCAAGTATGAACCCCTGGATGGAAGCCCAATGCCAGGACCCCGCCTTCTACACTGCCATTCTTGAACCCGCTCTGCACCCGCCTTCGGGCCAGGAGGAAAAGGAAGACAACGAAAAACTGCCGCAACAAGCGACCACCACCGTGCGTACCGGCCCCGGCAACCGCCGCTACCATATCGAACGATCCGGGTTTGTAGACCGCGGATTTGAGCGCGGATTCCTGATCGTACAAGACGTAACGACCGACCTGATGACCGCCGAGAAAGAAGCCTACGGAAAGGTGATCCGGATGATGGCCCACGAAGTCAACAACTCCAACGCAGCAATTATTTCGGTGCTGCGCAGTTTACTCGAAGCCGCCACGGAAGGTGAAAGTGAGCTCCCGGAACTAAGCAAAGATTACCTGCCCGCCGTGATCGGGCGAGCGGAGAACATGACCGTGTTTATGCGCAATTTTGCGCGCGTCGTCCGCCTGTCTTCCCCTAACCGCAAGCGGACCGACCTCAACCAGCTCCTGCGTCGGACCGGCGAAGTGATGGGCCCCATCCTGCGGGAGAACAACATCAGTCTCAGCTACGAGCTTGCGCCCTCCGAGGTCATTGTCAGCGCCGATCCCGCCCAACTCGAGCAGGTTATCATCAACGCACTTACCAACGCACGGGAAAGTATCGGCTCCGGAGGGAACATTCTTATTTCCAGCTCCTCTTTTCCAGCTGGCTTTGTCGTTGCCGACGACGGCCCCGGAATACCAGCCCCCGCCGCGGGCGATGTTTTCACACCGTTTTTCAGTACAAAACCGACCGGGCAGGGCGTCGGCCTGACGCTTACCAGAGAAATTCTGGAAGCGCACGGGGCCAGGTACGGCCTGGCAACTGAGGAAGACGGCTGGACACGGCTCAGGGTGGTATTTGGCTAATGCCCCGCTGGCGTAAGCCCTCAACCTTTAAAATAGGTAAATTTCTAATTCCGGCCCCAGAGGTACTGACAAAAGCGCGAAAACGTTAAATACTAATGCATTAGTTGTAACTACCAATCCATTAGTATATATTTGTACTAATCAATTAGTAATTATGCAGAAACTAGCCAAACGCGAAGCTCAGATCATGCAGGCCCTCTGGGAACTTGAGCGTGCTTTCGTGAAAGACATCGTAGAAATGATGCCCGAGCCACGCCCCCACTACAACTCCGTCTCCACGATGGTAAAGTTGCTCAAACAGAAAGGCTTTGTCGATTTCGAGAAGCAGGGCAATGCTTACCAGTTCTTCCCCGTCGTCAGCAAAGAAGAGTACCAAAGCAAAGTAGTTGGAGACGTTGTAAAGGGCTTTTTCGATGGTTCTCCGATGAAGCTCGTCAACTATTTCGCTAAGGAGAAAAAGCTGGACGAAGCAGAACTGGAACGCCTCCTTAAAATGATTAAAGACCAGAAAAAATGATTTACCTGATCCACGCCGGTCTTCTGCTTTCGGGCTGCTTCGCCTACTACTGGTTGTTGCTGCGGAACGAGACCCACTTTTCGCTCAACCGCTGGGTCCTGCTTGGCTGCCTGGTCGGTTCGCTCGTTTTACCCCTCGTAACGGTGCCTGCCGCCTGGTCGCTCCGGAAAGCGCTGGTGACCGAATCCGTCGTTCCTGATGCAACGGAGCCTTCTTCGTCCGTAGCTAACACGAGCCTGATTTCCAGGGCCGGTACCAGCGCGACGGAGAGCGCAGCAACCAAGGCAGAGATGACCCCCGCAACGGCTCCCCCTCCGGCGAGTACCACGACGGGCCAAATCATTACAACGCAAGACCAGCAAACCGCCCGGGCTTCCCTTCCGGCGGGAATCAATTACGGGAAGTTACTGTGGTTGATCTATCTGGGAGGTGTAGCCATTTTCGGGCTTCACTTTCTGGTTCAACTGGGCTACCTGATCGTGAAGGTGATCCGCCACCCCGGCTTCGATGCCGGAGGCTTCCACCTCGTGGAGTTGAAAGAAGAGGCGGCCCCCTACTCTTTCTGGAACCGGGTATTCCTGAACCCCGATCGCTACGACCCTGAGACGTACCACCAGATCGTACAACACGAGGCGGTGCACGTTCGGCAACGGCACAGCATCGACCTTCTCCTCGCTGAGCTCGTCGTGATTGTGCAGTGGTGCAACCCCTTCGCCTGGCTCTACCGGCGGGCCATCGAGAACAACCTCGAATTTTTGACCGATGCGGAGGTGATTCGCCAGGGCGAAGACCCGGTCGATTACCAGATGAGCCTCGTAAAGGTTGCCGTTCCCAATTTCCCTCTCGGCCTCACAACCAGCTACAACCAATCCCTTCTTGAAAAGCGTATCACCATGATGAAATCCAAAAAATCCTCCCTGGCTTCCGGCTGGAAGTACCTCACCATCCTCCCCCTGCTCCTGCTTTCCGTGATTCAGTTCAATGCGGTAGCGCAAACAGCGCCGGTGCCCGCGCCTGACCACGAGGCCGCGTCTCCCGTTGCGATCCCTCACCCTGCACCTGCTGCCGAGCCCGTTTCCGCACCCGCCGAAACGGCTATTGCCGTAGCGGTAAGCCCCGTAGCGGCTTCGGAGGCGACGTCCTTCCCGTTGCCCGCCATGACCGTTCAGGTCTCCCCTGCCCCCGCGGTAACTCCAGTGCCGGATGTGGTGATTCTCCCCGTAGCAAATCCGGCCGTAAGTGCGACCAACGAAGATTTCGACAAGGCCCGCCGCAGCTGGACCGCAGAGATCGAAGACGACGAAGTCTGCTTCACCTTCATCGTTACCCAGGGCGACCGTCAGCACCTTTCAACCAATAGTCGCTGCTTCCCACGCGCCGAACTGGGAACTCTTCCTACCGGACAGACGGGCGATTTCTCCCTGCAGCGCGAATCGGGAACCGTCACCTTCAACGGCGTTTTCAACGGCCCCGAAGGCTTAGGCAGCTTCGATTTCCTTCCGGACCCGAACTTCAGAAAAATGCTGGCCGCCAAGGGGTACGATGGCTACGAAGACATGGAATTGCTCCACTTTTTCTTCATCGACTTCACCTCCGGCTACCTCGACTACCTGAACCGCGAAGACTACAAACCTACCGAGCGCGAGCTGTTCAAACTCGCCATCTTCGGCCTTAGCGAAGATGAATTCCGTTCGGCCCTTTCCGGTTACCAGACCGCAGGTTACGGTAAGCCGGACATGGATAAAATGATCGAACTCCGCATCCATGGCGTAAACGATAAATACATCAACGAACTCTCCGGGCTGGGCTACAAAGACCTCACCCTCGACGACGTGATGAAGGCCAGAATTCATGGCCTCAGTGCAGATTTCGTGGAAGACATGACAAAGGCCGGCTTCCGAAAAATGCAATTCGACGACATCATCAACCTATCCATTCACGGCGTCTCCAGCGCGTATGTTGCGGAACTCAAAGACCTCGGTTACGACAACCTGAGCCCTGATGACGTGCTGGAAGCACGCATCCATGGTGTCCGGACCGAACACATCGAAAACCTGCGCGAAGCAGGGTTAGGTAACCTTTCGCTCGAAGATGCCCGCAATGCAGCCATTCACGGAGTAAACGCAAGCTACGTCAGCGAACTGGCTGAGCTCGGTTACACAAGCCTGAAAATAGACGACGTGATTACCGCTAAAATTCATGGCGTAAGCAAGCGCAAAATCGGAGATCTTAAAAAGGCTGGCCTTACTGGACTCTCGCTTGATGACGCCAGCAAAGCCGCCATTCACGGTGTGAATGCAGACCAGGTACAGGAGCTCCGGGACATGGGATACACGGAACTGGAATTCGACGATTACGTAACCGCCCGTATCCACGGCATTACGCCTCGTTTCGTACAATCTTACGAGGTCCTCGGCTACGGGAAAATTCCTTTTGAGCAACTGACGAAGCTCAAAATTCACGGGGTTTCTGCTGATTACATCCGTAAATACCGACGGGACGGGGATGACATCAACGATCTGATCGGCGATAAGATTCGTGGTCGTCACCGCAACTAGAAATTACACGTTGTTGAGTTTTAGTACCGCGGCCCGGAAACGTTTGTGTTTCCGGGCCGCGCTTTTTTAATCACCCTACATTAACCGGACGATGACAACCCAATGGCCCGACATCCGTTTCTCTGGGTAACAAAACTCATCACATGTATTCCCGCGCTTTGTTTTTCATACTATCGGTCTTCATCCTCGTAGGTTGCGGCGACTCCAACGGGCTCGCCAGCATAGAGTCTTCGGATCAACATCCCTTTTACGCCCGCCACCCGAAAGACCCAAAAACCGGGAAGTACCTGGAAAACGAACTTGGATTCCCCGGCAACCACCCAACCGACCCGGCAACAGGAGCTCCTGCCCCCGAGCCCGTCCGTGATTGGAATTACATCGATCAGCTTGAGCGTCCCTTCGGCTCCGACAGCCTGCGGGGAAAGGTTTACGTCGCCGAATTTTTCTTCACCTCCTGCCCCACCATCTGCCCTAAGGTAAAGGGCCAGATGTTGCGCCTGGAAGAAGAATTTGCCGACGAGCCCGACTTCCGGATGGTCTCCTTTACCGTAGACCCCAAGCGCGACACACCCGAAAAAATGAAGATGTACGCCGAGCAACTCGGCACAAAAAACATGGACCGCTGGCGCTATATCTACGGAGACCGCTTCGAGATCAGTGAGTTGGATGCCGACTACCTCAGCATCGCTGAAGAGAACCCGGATGCTCCCGGTGGTTTCGATCACAGTGGCTACATCGTTCTGGTTGATCGTAATGGTTTTGTGCGCTCCTACGCCAGCGGGCTGAAGCCGGAGGAGGTTGACTTCCTGATGAAAGACATCAGGCTCTTGCTCGATGCGAAATAGCTTTTTGCGCACTACTGGACATTTCGCTTCGCGGCTTCTTCGAGGTTTGGTTCCCTCTCCGCTGAGCCTTAGGCGAAGCTTGCTGGAGAGGGCGGAGGGTGAGGTGGAAAATCAAAAATGTCCAGTAGTGTGAGCCTTTTGTTACAACTGCCCTAACTCCCGCTCCAGGTTACTGCGCGCTGCGTCTTCCCACTGCCCGCGGGCGATAGCGCCGTGGTATATGTATGGCTTTTCCAGAAAATGGCGCAGTGCTTTTTTGCGGCCGGGACGATAAACGAAGTCGGGAAACATCCCGAACTCCTTCCTGATGGCGCGGGTGTATTCGTCATAGCCGGCGGGGTCCCGCGCGAGAACAGCGAGGTCCAGGTCCACCAAAAGGGCTTCCTCTTCGGTAGTTGCTGCGTGGGTTTTGGTGGTCATTATCAGTTGATGACAGCGGCTTTGGCCGGCTTCACTCACGCCCGCTTTTTGCAGAAAAGCCACTGCCTTGACGGCGCTTCGGGCTTCATTATCTTTTCGGCCGGCACGGTACACGATGTCGTGGTAAATCAGGGCAATCCCGAATACGGGCTCGGCAGCAGGTGCAGGGGAAGGTAAAAGGCAAGGCAGATGACCCAGCATTTCTTCCAGGTGATTGAAGTTATGGTACGCACGGCCATCGTATGCTTTTGCTATCGCAGACCATTCGCCCGAAAGCGCTGGCTCCAACCCTTTAATACACGCCGCGAAGTAATGGGCTGGTTTCATGCTGGTAAAACGACTAACTTTGCGGCTCAAAATAAGAAAATATGTCTACCACTCCAATGTCCGAACCCCTTCGTCAGCGCATCCTTCAGTTTATCAACGAGGCGTTGGCCGAAGATGTAGGGCCCGGAGACTACACCAGCGAAGCCACCATCCCCGCCAGTAACCGGGACACAGCCCGCTTATTGGTAAAAGACGTTGGCGTTCTGGCCGGCGTGGAAGTTGCCCAAATGATCTTCCTGGCCGTAGACCCTACTGCAGAGTTCGAGCAGAAGATGAACGACGGCGACCTGATGCACCCGGGCGACGAAGCCTTCTTCGTTACCTGTAACTCCCGTGCGCTGCTGCAGGCCGAACGCCTGGTGCTAAACACCATGCAACGGATGAGCGGCATTGCCACCCTCTCCAACCGCTACGCTTTCGAAGTAGAGGACCTGCCCGTAACCGTACTCGATACGCGCAAGACAACCCCCAACCTCCGCTTTTTGGAGAAATGGGCCGTTCGTCTGGGTGGTTGCAGCAATTACCGCGACGGGCTTTACGACCGCATCATGATCAAGGACAACCACGTTGACGCGGCTGGCTCTATCACCGCTGCCATCGAGGGGGTACAGGCCTTTTTCTCGGAAAACAACATGAAACTACCCATCACCGTCGAGGTTCGTAACCTTGTGGAGTTGATGGAGGTCCTGAAAATCGGGCAGGTCGACCGTATTATGCTCGACAACTTCGAGGTGCCCATTCTGAAAGAAGCCATTGCCCACATCGATGGCCGCTTCGAGACCGAAGCCAGTGGTGGCATCACCCTGAAGAGCATCCGCCAGATTGCCCAAACGGGGGTAGACTTCATTTCCGTCGGAGCGCTCACGCATTCAGCTACCAGCCTGGATTTGAGCCTGAAAGTGGTGAAGTAGGGGGTAGTTTGTAGTAAGGTAGTGAGTAGTGCTGCCGCAATTACCGTTCGCGGCGCTACGTTTACTCACCCAGGGCGAACAAACCTAGCGAAGTAATTGGTTACGGCGGCAGCACTACCTCCTGCCCGCTAACCAATCGGCTGGTGCAATTCTGCGCCATTGTTCCGCACATTGCCCACCAGGGGTGAAACGGGATAGTATTCGAGCGTACCGTCGGGCGGCGTGGTGAGCAGGTTGAGAACTTGCGGAAGCGGTGTTTCCGCTGCCAGCCATTCCTCCTGCGCGGCTTCGTTGCTGAGCAGCATGGGCATCCGGTCGTGGATGGGGTTCATTTCTTTGTTTGGGGCACCAGTGATGATGGAATAGGTAAAGACAGGTTTAGCGTCGGGTTCTTCCTTTGGTTGCCATTGCTCCCAGATACCCGCCATCACCAGCAAATTGCCGTTGGCGGGTTTGATACGAAAGGGCTGCTTTTTACCATCGCGGCGTTGCCACTCGTAGAAACTGTCGGCCAGTACCAGGCAGCGCCGCTCGCGGATGGGCTTACGGAAACTCGGCTTATCCTCAATTCCTTCGCTGCGGGCGTTAATCATGCGGGCGCCGATTTTCAGGTCTTTGGCCCAGAAGGGTACAAGGCCCCAGCGGAAGGTAGCGAGTTGATCGGGCGCATGGTTGGTCAGCACCAGGCCGTTTTGGGTAGGGGCTACATTATAGTTTTCCGCCAATCCGCCAGCGGGCAATTTCAACTGACGGGAGAATTGTTTCCGGAGTTGCTCTTCGGTAATCACAATGCTGTAGCGGCCGCACATAACCTGAATTTTAATTTAGTGTCTTTTAGTTCAAGGCAGCAATGGTTCGTAAGGTTCATTTTACGGGCGCAAACGCAGGTGCCACAAAGGTTGGAGCAGCAAGGTACAAACGCATGCGCCCCTTCATTTCGCTTCTCTTTCGTTGCTCCTCGGTCAACCTGCCCTGCACCTGCGTGCGCGCCAAAGAAAACAAACCACCCCGAAAAAGCCTTTTCCCTAACAAACCAACGAATCAAAGCTCAAAAAATGTCCACTAACCCACAAGCTGCCTTTCCCGATTTCGACTACCAACGCCCCGATCTGGAGCAAGCCGAGAAAGCATTTCGGGCCGTACTGGCCGAGTTGGAAGCCGCCGACTCGATCAACAGCGCCATCGCTGCAGTAGAGCAGATCGACAGTATCCGCGCCGGCATCGCAACGATGCAAAACATCAGTTACATCCGGTACAGCATCAATACGCGGGACGAGTTCTACAAAACCGAAAAGGCATGGTTCGATGAGCACCTGCCCGCCACCCAGGGTTGGAGTATGGACTATTACCGCGCACTGATCAACAGCAAACACCGCGCTGCACTAGAGCAAAAATTCGGAAGCCAGCTCTTCGACACCGCCGAATTGAGCATCAAAACTTTCAAGCCCGAGATCATCGAAGATATGCAGGCTGCCAATAAAGGTTACAGCGAGTATACCGAACTGAAGGGCGGAGCCAAAATCGACCTCGATGGTAAAACCTATACGCTGAGCAGCATCATTCCCCTCGAACAAGTAGCCGACCGCGAAGAGCGCCACCGCGCCAGCAAAGCCAAATGGGACTGGATGGCCGAACATTCAGATCAGTTCGAGACCATCTATCACGACCTCGTTCAGGTACGCCACGGAATGGCCCAGAAGCTTGGTTACAATAACTACGTAGGCCTCGGTTACGCCAATATGAACCGTACCGATTACGGCCCGGAGCAGGTTGCTAATTTCCGTCGGCAGGTAAAGCAACACATCGTTCCCATTGCCCAAAAGCTGGCAAAATCTCAGGCAGAACGCATCGGAGTGGACCGCCTGACCTACTACGATGTGAACTTCCGCTTCCCCGATGGCAACCCAAAGCCAGTAGGAGAAATGGCCGACACCGTAGCCGCAGCCCGCAAACTCTACGATGGCCTCAGCCATGAAACCGGAGACTTTTTCCGCCTCCTCGAAGACCGCCAACTGATGGACCTGGAAGCCAAAGACGGCAAAGCAACCGGAGGCTACTGTACTTACATCAATGATTACGGTGCCCCGTATATCTTCAGTAACTTCAACCGGACGAGCCACGATGTAGACGTCCTTACCCACGAGTTTGGTCATGCCTTTCAGGTATATTCCAGCCGCCACCAGAAGCCGATGGAGTACAACTGGCCCACCTACGACGCGGCCGAAATCCACAGCATGAGTATGGAGTTCTTCGCCTATCCCGGCGTACCCGACTTCTTCGGCAAAGACGCCAAGAAATACTACTACGCCCACCTCGAGAGCGCGATGCGCTTTCTGCCCTACGGCTGTGCCGTAGATGAGTTTCAACACCTCGTTTACGAAAACCCGACCTGGAGCCCGGCCGAACGCAACGCCGCCTGGAAACGCCTCGAAAGCGAGTACCTCCCGCACGTAGATTACTCCGACCATCCGTTTCTCGACAAGGGCACCTACTGGCAGAGCCAGCTCCACATCTTCGGCATGCCGTTCTATTACATCGATTACTGCCTGGCTCAGATCTGCGCCTTCCAGTTCTGGCTAAAAGACGAAGCCGATCATGCAAGTGCCTGGGCCGACTACGTCGAACTCTGCAAAGCCGGAGGATCAAAATCTTTTCTCAAGCTCGTTGAACTTGCCCGGCTAGAGAACCCCTTCGAAGACGGAGTGATGGAGAAGATTGCAGCCAAGGTTACGGAGCGGTTAGGAGAGTTGGCCGGGTAGCTGTTTCCTTAACGTTTTTTTAGTCTGTAAGCCAGGGTGCGCCTACCGATTACGACCGTACCTTTGTGTTTTCCGTACCCAAGAACCAAAACCATGCCCTTCACCGAAAAAGATAACGCCCTCCGGGCAGAGTTCAAGTTCGAAGACTTTACCCAGGCCTTTGCCTTTATGACCGAAGTGGCCTTTGCTGCCGAAGCGGCCAACCATCACCCCAACTGGAGCAACGTTTACAATACAGTATCCGTAAACCTGACTACCCACGATGCCGGCAACACCGTGACCCAAAAGGACCACGACCTTGCCTCCGCCATCGCCAAGATTTACGGTAAATATGCTTAGAGCTTTATTTTTTGCATTAACACTGTTGCTATCAGTGGGTAGTGCTGCTGCCGCACCATCCTCTGCTGCCACGTCTCTCCTCTCGCGAGGAGCTACCCTCCCTACACAAGTACAAAAACCGCATTTCAGTAGTGATTCTGCACTCAAAACGCGAAGCGTTTTCACGAGCCTCTCCCTCGTGGGGAGGGGTTGTGGAGGGGGGTTTGCAGCCGATGCAGACTTCTATAGGGAAAGTAGCTCCCAAGGAGCAGGGCCGGAAGAGAGGGAATCCTCCGATCGTCATTATGCCATGACAACCCAGGCGCAGATCATCTACAACCGGATTCTGGCAATGGAACTGGACGGTGCGCAGTCGGACCTGGACGTATTCCGCGAGCGTTACCCCACTAACCTGGCTGCGGAGCACCTCGAGAGTTACCTCGATTTCTTTCGCCTCTACCTCAATGGCGACGAAAGGATCGATGAGCGCCTCTCGGCCCGCTTTGACCGCAGAATAGATGCTCTGGAAGACGGCGAAGAGAGCTCTCCCTACTTTCGTTATGCGCTCGCCGAAGCGCGCCTTCACCGCAGCCTGATCCACCTTCGTTTCGAACGGCACCTGGCTGCGTTCCGCGAGCTCAATAAAGCCCACAAACTGTTGCGGGACAATGCTAAGGAATTCCCCGACTTCCTGCTGACGTACAAAGACCTCGGGTTACTGCATGCTGCCGTTGGCAGCATCCCACCTCAGTATAAATGGGGCGTAGAATTGTTCAGCTCCCTAAACGGAACTATTGCTGAAGGAAGGGCTGAAATCGCGCTCGCGCTGTCCGACGAGAACAACCCTTTTCTCCTCGAGACCCAGGTACTTTCGGCCTTTCTGGAACTCCACCTTGCCGGGGAACCCGAGGCAGCCTTCGAGAAAATAAACAACCTTGGCCTGAAGCCGAAGACCAACTCACTCCACTGTTTCATCCTGGCCAACCTGGCGATGCGCAGCGGCCGCAACGATCTGGCCCTGCGTACGCTCGAGAACCAGCCCCGCGGCGGAGCCGCGGAAGACTTCCCTTACCTCGACTTTATGCTGGGCCTGGCAAAACTACGGACCCTGGACCCTACAGCACGCCTGTACTTCCAATCGTTCAACGTGCGGTACGCCGGACGGCATTTTAAGGAAGAAGCGCAGCAAAAAATCGCCTGGGCTTACCTGCTCGGCGGAGACGAAGAAGGGTACCATAAGGCAATGTCGCGCATTGGTGGCGGAAGCAAAGCCGGTGGCGACCAAAACGCAGCAATGGAGGCAGCCCGCCACCAAATCCCTCAACCGGAACTGCTGCGCGCCCGGCTCCTCTTCGACGGCAACTATTGCACCCGCGCCCGCGCCCGACTGGAAAAGATCGACATCTCCACCCTCAGCGAAATCGAACGCCTGGAATATTATTACCGTACCGGCCGCGTTCTCGACGGCCTGAACGACTACGACGGAGCGCTGTCTTTTTACCTCCAGACTGTCAGGATGGGAAGAGACAACCCCGCTTTTTACGCCTGCAAATCGGCCCTGCAGGCCGGCTTGATCGAAGAAAAACGCGGTAATAAGGAGCTCGCACAGAAGTATTTTTCCGATTGTCTCGACATCTCCCCGGCAGAATACAAAACTGGCCTGCACATCCTGGCCAAATCAGGACTGGACCGGGTCCAGTAAACCGTTAGCGTACGGAGCCGCCCAGGTCAGCGCAATACCCTTCTCTTTAGAGCTTGTTCGGGTTTTGCCTTCTGGCTGATTACCGACAAATTCGATGCTGAACGATGAGCGAGAAACTTGCATAACCATAGCTGTGGAAATTTTGAGCGAAGAAGTGCAGCATTAAATTTGGTGCAAGCAAGCCGAAGTATTAAACCCGAACAAGCTCTTAAAGCACAGCAGCCGTATGCTCTAAATATCTAACTATCAACCCCGGGGTAATAACATCGGGCTACCCGAAAGAAAAATTGTCTTATCTTATCACACATTTTTCCTTCATCTCTATCCACGCAGCATGCGCGCCCTCCTGTTATTACTACTCCTTTCTTTCCTACCTGCTTTGAACCTGCAGGCACAGAAAAGAAATACCGACCTCGTCGTCTTTGCTGACGGCACAACGAAAGAGGGTACTGTCCGAAAGTCTGGTGTGTCCGGCTACGGCCGGGCCATCCGGTTTGCAGAGCGGGGAGTCGAAGATGAGCAGCAGCTGAGTCCCACCAGCGTTTCCGAGTTTACCCTTGCCGGCAACGGTCGCACTTACCGCTCCGTTACGGCCGAAATTCCTGATCCGGGCCAGCGGGGCAAACCCGTGTTGCAGCAGCGGTTCGGCGAAGTGCTTATTGACGGAGAAATTCAACTCATCCGGGTCAATCTCGACGGTAACGAATACGACGCTAAAGCCCTTGGCACAGAGAACTATTTTTACCTGCTGCGTCAGGATGACATAGAGTTGGTACTGGAGCTCACTACTATCGTCATTTATGAACGGCTGCACGCCAACCCCAGCCGGTTCCGCAACAAATTGAAGTTTTTCGTCAGAAGCTGTGACGACGTAATTGAACAAGCCCGCCGGGCCGACTTCAACGACGCCTCGATCATGCGCGTGCTCCGCAATTACAGCGAATGCGAGCACCTGCAGCAGGTCGAGATCAACGAAGGTCGTATTCCCAGCCGGATCAACTACCGCCACTCCATCATTGCTTCTAACCTGGTCATGCGGGACATGAATTACGATACGGATCAGTTCTCGCTTGGCATCAGTTACGAAATCGAAGCTGCGGCCTCCCAACGAATGAAGTGGTTCGGAATGCTGTTTTCCCTCGGCTACGTGTACAACAGTTTTCGCTGGGAAGAACAGTTCAATGTAGCCCAATCGATGGTGAAGGGAAACGTCTCGTTGGCTTTTTCTCCCGTTCATAAAGAAGATTTCACCGTGCAGCTCACCGCAGGCCTGAGTAACTACAATGCGTTCGATTCCAGTTTCAACAGTTTCTTTTCCAACAACTACTTCCTGCTCAGTACGGGACTGCGGGTGCGGCACAAGAACGTTGTGGCTCACCTTAGCTACGAACATACACCCAACCAGATCAAGGAACAACCCGGCAATATTCTGGTCATGGGGCTGGGATACAAGCTACCATTTTAGGCGATAGTCCATCACCTACCGGGAAGAAAGATGTGGCGCGGGCGCAGGTGCAAAAAGAGCTTATACCAAACCACTCTGACTTAGGTAAAGAATAAGAGACAGAATGGTAAGCATGCTATCTTTACTCTCAGGCACAAAAACAAGCCCCGCAACTTAGTTTTGTTTTTAAACTAACTATATCCTATCTTTGCTGTAACCAAACGAAACTGTTATGAACATCGCCCTCGCCCAAATCAATGTCCACGTAGGGAATTTTGATGCCAATCTGGCTAAAATGCTGGATTATACCGCCCGGGCCAAGGCACAGGGTGCCGACATCGTCGTTTTCCCTGAATTAGCTACCGTTGGCTATCCGCCCCGTGATTTTCTTGAATTCGACGACTTTGTCGAAAAAGCGGAAGCTGTTATTCAGGAATTGGCCAAGGCTGCCGACGGAATCGCGATTGTAGTAGGCTCCATCACCCGCAACCCCGTCGTTGAAGGTAAAGACCTTTACAACAGCGCTTACTTTCTTGCCAACGGTCGCGTACAGAACATACAGCATAAAACGCTGCTGCCGACTTACGACATCTTCGATGAGTACCGCTACTTCGAGCCGGCCCACGAGTGGGGCGTGGTGCGATATATGGACAAAACCATCGCCCTGGTTGTTTGCGAAGACAGCTGGAACGTCGGCAACGAGAACCCGCTGTACAAGATCAACCCGATGGACATGATGATGGAGCACAAGCCGGACCTGATCATCAATGTCTCCGCCAGCCCCTTCGCCTATGACCACGCCGCCAACCGCATTGAGGTGATGCAGACCAACTGCAAGCTCTACAACCTGCCGATGTACTACGTCAACCACGTCGGTGCGCAGACGGAGGTTTTGTTCGACGGGGGCTCCCTCGTCCTCCACGCCGACGGGACGGTGATCGATGAGATGCCCTACTTCAAGGAGAGCATGCGGATCTACAACACCGAAGAGGTGAAGAGCAAGGACAACGTCTCCGGTGAAGAGCCGAAGGACAAGATGACGCTGATTCACGACGGCATCGTGACGGGCATTAAGAACTACTTCGGTAAGCTGGGGTTCAAGCGTGCCATTTTAGGTCTCAGCGGAGGGATTGACTCTGCGTTGGTAGCCGTGCTTGCCGCCCGCGCCCTTGGCCCCGAAAACGTACGCTGCATCCTGCTGCCGAGCCAGTACAGCTCAGACCACTCCGTGAACGACGCGCGTGAGCTTGCCCAGAACCTCGGTTGCCAGTACGACATCATCCCTATTGAAGGCATCTACGATGCCTACATGGACGTCCTGAAGCCTCACTTCTGGGGCAAAGACGAAGGTCTTGCCGAAGAAAACCTTCAGGCCCGCGCCCGGGGAATGCTGCTCATGGCCTTCAGTAATAAATTCGGTAACATTCTGCTGAACACCTCCAATAAATCCGAAATGGCCGTCGGCTACGGCACGCTCTACGGCGATATGTGCGGCGGTCTCAGCGTGATCGGCGACGTGTACAAAACGGAATGTTTCGAGCTGGCCCGCTACATCAATAAAGACGGCGAGGTGATCCCCGACAACATCATTACCAAGCCACCGAGCGCCGAGCTCAAACCCGATCAGTTCGACTCCGACTCCCTGCCGCCCTACGACCAACTCGACGCCGTCCTGTACCAGTACATCGAGTGCACCAAAAGCCCTCAGGACATCATCGGGATGGGCTTCGACGAAGCCCTCGTGAAACGCACCCTGCGCCTCGTCAACATCAACGAGTTCAAACGCTACCAGACCGCACCGGTACTGCGCGTAAGCAGCAAAAGCTTCGGAATGGGGCGCCGGATGCCGATTGTGGCGAAGTATTTGAATTAGTCTCATGACTGGGCTGAGCGCCTCCGGCGCGATTCGGGCCAGAGGCGCTCAACCCAGATAGCTCACCACTATGAACCCAATAACCACCGCCCTCCTCGGCCTATCCGTAGCGGACGCCATCGGCGTCCCCGTAGAATTTCAGA
This sequence comes from Neolewinella aurantiaca, assembly GCF_008014675.1. Lineage (GTDB taxonomy): Bacteria > Bacteroidota > Bacteroidia > Chitinophagales > Saprospiraceae > Neolewinella > Neolewinella aurantiaca. Next base: position 68,510 of record NZ_VOXD01000006.1, read on the forward strand.
CCCGGAGCGAACTGGATAAAAACCCGGTGACCGACATTCGGGGCTACGGTACGTACTACCAGCCGCCGGGCTATTTCTCCGACGACAGCAGCCTGGCCTTCGGCCTGGCGGAAAGCCTGGCTACGGGGAGCTTTGATTTGGTGGATCAGTCGAAACGGTTGATCAACTATAAACACCACGGTTACTGGACCCCCAATGATGAAATCTTCGACATCGGCATGACGACCAGCCGGGCCATCGACCACCTGGGAAACCTGTTCCGGAACAATAAAACCTCAGAACTGAGCACCCTGCACCAAAGCGCCAAAGAATCTGACAACGGCAACGGCGCCCTCATGCGCATCTTCCCGCTCTACGCCTACCTGCGCGACAAGCCCGTGGCGGAGTGGATCGCACCCATCTGGCAGCATTCGGCGCTCACGCACGGGCACATCCGTTCGGTGTGTTGCTGCTTTTTGTACCTGCGTTTTTGCCATCACATCGTTACCGCTGAGAAGAAGGAGAAAGCATTGGAGCTGGCCCGCCGGGAGCTGCTCGATTTCCTGATGGCAGCTAATCTGCCCCTCGAGGAACTCGATACTTTAGCGACGCTCATCAAGGCGGACTTTGCCAGGGTGGCGCGCACGCAGGTGCGGGGTTCGGGTTACGTGGTGCAAAGTTTGGAGGCCGCGCTCTGGTCCATCTTCAATGCTGACAACTACCGCGACACCGTCCTGAACGCCGTAAACCTGGGCGAGGATACCGACACCACCGCCTGCATCGCAGGCGCCCCCGCCGCACTGCTCTACGGTGTAGAATCTATCCCCGCCAACTGGCTGGAAGCCCTCGCCCGCCGCGAAGAGATCATCGACTTAGGAGACAGGTTAAATGCCACCTACCCCACACCCAACGTGCGGTAGCAACGTAACACCTTTCACACCTCCAATTCGCGGCAGCCCTAACGAACCAAAATCCTGTCCTTAACCAAAGACTCCGAAGGAGTCAAACGTACCCAACTCCGGATGGAGTCAGTCGCAAAGCGACTACGTAATCCGGGGTTCTTCCGAACGCAAAGCAGAGAAATATGAAAGGAGCCATCCTCGGAGACATCATCGGCAGCCGCCTCGAACGCAACGGTGCCAAAGACTACGACTTCGACCTCTTCACCACCGAGTGCCACTTTACCGACGACACCGTACTTACCGTCGCCGTTGCCGACGCCATCCTGAACCAACTCGATTACGGCGAGACCATCAAAGACTACGCGCTCCGTTACCCCGACGCCGGTTACGGCGGCACCTTCAAAAAGTGGATGCGCGATGAACTCGAAGAAGAATACTCCAGCTGGGGCAACGGTTCCGCCATGCGCGTCAGTCCCGTCGGCTGGCTCTTCAACGACATAGAATCGGTGCTTCGCGAAGCGAAAGCATCTGCGCTGCCCACCCACGGCCACCCGGAAGGCGTGAAGGGTGCTCAGGCGATTGCCGCTGCGATCTTCCTCGCCCGGCAGGGCGGCGGCAAAGAAGACATCCGCCAGTACATCACCGAGACCTTTGGGTATAACCTCCGCCGCACCATCGAAGAAATTCGGCCGGACTACGCTTTCGACGTGAGCTGCGCCGGTTCCGTCCCTGAATCCATCATCGCTTTCCTCGACTCCAAAGATTTGCTCGACAGCATCCGCCTGGCCATTTCCCTCGGCGGAGACACCGACACCCAGGCGGCGATGGCAGGGAGTATTTCGGAGGCTTTTTACGGCCCGGTTCCAGCTCCGGTTGAAGAGGTGATGAATGCCTTTTTGCCGGATGAATTTATTGACGTGATCGGGATGTTTGAGCGGGCGCTTCAGGTTGGGTGATTTGTTCCGCAGCCTTCAGGCTGCGCTGAAACTTTTCCTCAAGGCTTTCACACTGTATTTTTGAGAGTGTTTGCGGGCGTTTAGTGCGCTTATCAGCTGTCATTTACCCGTAGGCCCGGGTTTGCTTTGCAGCTGCCTACGGCGGTCAGCCGGAGGCTTGACAGCCTAAATTTCAAGCCTCCGGCTGAAGCCGGGCCTACTGATTACTTCAACTCAAAACTCAAGGTCTCCCCTACTTGGTCCACGAGTGCGCCGGGGCATCGGTAGCGGATTTTGGTGAAGATGTAGCGATTGCCGGGTTGGGCTTGATCAATAAGTGCCCGGGCTTCAGGCTCGTACTTGCCGCCTTCGTTTGTCACAATTTCGGCGTCGTTGCTTGTAGATATCCGGATGATCTCGTAGCTGATCGTCTTACAGACGGCACAAATATCAAAGCCTTCAATTTGGGCATATAGGCCTTGCTGTGATTTGAAAACAATAGTTCTAACCCATTCCGTAGTCTTAGGGCCATAATTGCCTACTCTAGGTACGGCTGGTAAAGGCTTCGTGTTGAATTGATATTGTTCTCTTGTCCCGTCTTCCAGCGTCACGGTAATCTCAACAAAGCCTGACTCAGCAGAGCGCAATCTGAAGCCGTAGTTAGTTTGACTTATCTCTAAGGGTATTGCTTCTGGCTCTTTCTCGTCACCATAAGATGGCCGTACGTCAGGTTTACAAACTATAGTTTACGGGAGGCTTCACGCAGACACATAGATTTGAAGTGAATTTACGTTAACACCCGCTATTCAGCAAGTAAAGACCTTTTTTTGTGAATTAAACACCATTTCTACCTATTAACCCTATTAATACGCTCTGTTTGAAAACCTGAATTTTCAGGGCGGGGCCGCAGGTGCAATAATTGTTCTTCAGGCTTCAGCCTGAAAGGGTTCCACTGCAAGAAACAGCCCGGTTACTACCTGCTTTCCTATCCTTCAGCCGGAGCTTCACAACTCCAAGCCTCCGGCTGACCGCCGTAGGCAGCTGCGAAGCAAACCCGAGCCTACTGATCAACTTATCCTTCCTCCAACTTCCACCGATTACCCGGTACACACGATTTCTGCTCTCCTCAGGTTGCAGGAGGTACGCCTCGGGCATATCCCGCTTCACTACATCGTTCCCCCTTGCGGGTAAAACCACCTGAACCATCAGGTACTAATGCCTGAGTTGGGCGTTTCGCGATACGGTAAAGCAGCAAGAGTTGATACATTGGATCAGCGTACCAAAAGTAACCTGGCAGGTTTCTCCTCCTTTCCTGAGAAAGGTGACGCCTTTTTCCTTCGAGCACCGCCCTCCTGTACTAACCCATACTTCTTCTATCATGAAATTTACAAGCCACAAGCAAGCTGCACCAGGCTGGATCGGAGGATTCGAGCAATCGAATCCTGCTTTTCCTTATCCCAACCCAAAGGCCAACGATCCCCTCCCGGACCTCTCGTCGCTCCTGATGGAGCAAAACATGACCCACATCAACCTGCTGACGCGTCAGCAGAATGTTCAATGGCCGGAGTTCAGTTGGGAGACCGTTCCTGGCATTCCTGATTCACGGTGCTACCAGATGTTTTCGCCCTACATCTCCCGGCTGGGCTACACCGATACGGGCAAGGTCTATTCCATCATTTGCCCTCAGCAAGGTTTATGGATCAAAGGCTTCGGTACACTGAACGTAGAAGTAACCGTAACGGGCAACCGTGGATGGGTCGACGAAGACACCCGGGAGATTTATGCCGATATGACCGTCGAACCAAAAATCTGGTTCAGCCCCGACATCGAACAAAGCCCGTTAGGAAAAACAGCCTGGACCATCTTCGAATCCCTTTCCGCCCAGTGGCCTTTCCCCAGCAACAAGCAGCAAGCTATTCAGCTCAACACCTATAACCCACAGGTACCCGGACAAAAAATCTTCCCGCTGCTGCGCTGGACGACAACCGACTTCCCCGTTCCGACATTCGCACAACACTACGATGAAGCCTGGAGCGTAGCGAACCTGGAGGTAAAAATTGGAGAGCCTCAACCAACAACTTCCACTTTCGTCGACGACTTCAACCGTCTTGTGATGAATGTTTTCAATGCCGGCTCCGGTAACATGCTCCTCGCCGACAACGTTTTGGCCTGGAACGTCTGGTTCAATGCACCAGAACTCGTCGACACGGAAGAATGGGCCGAACACGCCGAAAAATGGAGAACATCCATCGACGTTAAGCACACCGCACCCACCGGGTCCGGAAGCACACCAAAGTTCTTCAGCGGCAAAGAATTTACCGTCGAGGACTCTTTGATCGAAGCAGCCGTAATGGACTTGATGCACTTCCTCTTGAAGCACGCCTTCGACAAGCACAGCCAGATGGTGCACTAAAGCTATCGACTAAGTGAAGTAAGATCGGGAGGGTAAGGGGAGCAATTCTCTCGCCCTCCCGGTACTTCACCCCCGCAAAATCACATCCACCAGCCCGGCCGCAAGGCGCGCCGTGCTTCCGTCTACATCAAAGACGGGATTCATCTCAGCCAGGTCAACGGAAATGACCTTGCCGGAGGCAAGCAAATATTCAAGTACCGCCATCACGAAGGCCGGGCTGAAGCCATAGGGCGAAGGCGCACTCACCCCCGGTGCGTAAGCCGAAGAGAAGCCATCAAGATCAATACTGAGGTAAACGTGGTCGTTGCGATCCAGAAAGCGTTCAAGGGTGTGGATGATGGTCGGCAATTGATAGGTCCGACAGTGCTGTGCCAAGACGTACTCCACCCCGTAGTCCTCTGCGATGGTGAACAGTTCAGCAGTGTTCGCTTGCTGCTGGATTCCGAGGACGAGATAATCCACCAGCCCTTCGTCGAGGATCTGGTTGAAGGGAGTACCGGAATTGGGCTCGCCGGTCACCGGTCGCAAATCAAAATGGGCGTCGAAGTTGATGATACCGACGTTTTTACCTTCCGTTGCCGCTCTGATACCACAAAAATGACCGTAAGCAACGTCATGGCCTCCGCCGAGAACAATCGGTACCTGTCCGGCTTCGATCTGGTGCAACACCATCAGGGCAAGTTGCATCTGAGCGTTCTCCAGCTCTTCCCCTACACAAACGACGTCACCGTAGTCTACAACGGTTTTTTCAGCATGGTGCCAGGCCATGCGCGCGATCCGTTCCCGAACCGACTTTGCACCCGCGGCCGCGCCCAAACGCCCCTGATTCCTACGTACACCTTCTTCGCAGACGTACCCGATGATACCGAAACCGGCACCCGGCAACAGTCCTTCAGACCAATTTCTGAGCTGAACGTTCTGGTACCAGTACTGCGCGCCCTGCTCGGGAGTGGTGGTCCGGCCCGTCCAGACTTCGGGGTCAGGTGCGCGGTAAGCATCAGCTACATGATCGACAATCCATTTTTCCATACCCGGTTTGGTTTTAATTGACCTTGTTGGTAAAGTATTTCGCGGTAATCGGTGGTGGGGAAGGCGATGAAATCAGCCAATTGACCGGAGGACAGCCTCCCCCTGTCTCCCAACCCCAGCGCTGCCGCCGCCCGAAAGGTAAGGCCCGCCAGTATTTCGGCGGTGGTCAATTTTTCAAAAGTCCCCAGAATAGCGGCCTGGGTGAGCAGGTCGCCCATCGGCGCGGAACCGGGATTCCAGTCTGAGGCGATGGCCAGAGAAGCCCCGGCGTCCAGCAGCCTGCGGGCGGGCGTGAAAGCGCAACCAAGACCAATGGACGCGCCGGGCAGCGCAACGGGGATGACGTCGCTCTGCGCCAGCGCAGCAATTTCTTTTTCTCCGGAGGCTTCCAGGTGATCCACGCTCAGAGCGCCGACGTCGATGGCCAGCTGGCTGCCCCCGGTCGTGAACTGGTCTCCGTGGACGGTAATGTTGAAGCCCTGATTTTTCAGGCGCTCTAAAAATGATCGGCTGTGCTCCGGAGTGAAGGCGCCGCCCTCAACGAAGATGTCGAACCGGCCAGCGAGTTGCTCCGCCTCAACAACCGGCACGATGTTTTCCAGAATGGCCTGTAGCCATGCGCGTTCGTCACCGATTTCGGGCGGGATGACGTGCGCCGCCAGACAAGTGGGAACGACATCGGCAGCATGAGCATCGCCCGTAGTTTTGATGATGCGCAGCATCCTCAATTCCTGGTCAACGCTAAGGCCGTACCCCGATTTCACTTCGATGGTGGTGACGCCATTGCCGAGGTGACGGTCGAGCCGGGTCTTTAAGGAGTTGGCCAGTTCGTCGTCGGAGGCAGCCCGGGTTTTTCCCATCGTGTCTTTGATGCCGCCGCCGGCGGCACCGATTTCCTGGTACGTTTTACCCGCGTTGCGGGCGGCATAATCCATCGCCCGGCTCCCGGCGAAGAGCAGGTGCGTATGGCAATCGGTAAAACCGGGAAGGCAGACAGTATCGCCCGCTATTTCATGGACTTCGACGCCTTTGCCTGAGGTTTCTTTACGCAACTCTTTGAAGTTACCAACTGCGATGATCTTACCCTCTTCGGTTAAGATGCCCGCATTGGGGATGATCTTCAGCTGGTCGTCGGAGAGTTTTCCTCTGAGCGGAAGATCGGTAAGGGGAAGTAACTGAGTGAATGGTCCGGTAAGGGTCATAACGGTGGGTTGTGCGCCTCCGGCGCAATTTCAGGCAGATCGCGCCGGAGGCGCTCGCCCCAATCAGGTGAAAGATAGTTGGTCCAAAAGCTTTTCGTCGACGAGTTCAGAGGTCGTCACCCGCAACTCCGGCGTCCGTTCCATTTCGCGTTCAATGGCAAATTTCGCCTCCGGGTTCCTTGCCCAGCTGCGGCGGGCGATGCCGTTGTTGACATCGAAAAAGAGCATATTACGCAACCGCTTTTCTGCGGCGTCGGAGCCATCGAGCAACAGCCCGAAGCCGCCGTTGATGACTTCGCCCCACCCCACTCCGCCACCGTTGTGGATCGAAACCCAGCTGGCACCTCGGAAGCTGTCGCCGATAACGTTGTGGATTGCCATATCGGCGGTAAACTGGCTACCGTCGTAGATGTTGCTCGTTTCGCGGTAGGGCGAGTCGGTGCCGGAAACGTCGTGGTGGTCGCGGCCGAGTACGACCGGGCCAATCTCCCCCGCCCTGATGGCCGCATTAAAAGCCGCAGCGATCTTCAGCCGGCCCATTGCGTCGGCGTAGAGGATGCGCGCCTGAGAACCAACAACGAGTTTATTCGATTTTGCATCCCGGATCCAGGTGATGTTGTCTTGCATCTGCTGCTGAATTTCCGGAGGAGCAACGTTCATCAGCTCCCCGAGTACTTCACCGGCGATGCGGTCGGTGGCATCGAGGTCTTCCGGTTTGCCGGAGGTGCAAACCCAACGGAAGGGCCCGAAGCCGTAGTCGAAGCACATCGGCCCGAGGATGTCCTGCACGTAGGAGGGGTAACGAAAATGAATATCATCTTCGGCCATCACCTTAGCTCCTGCCCGGGAAGATTCGAGGAGGAAGGCATTACCGTAGTCGAAGAAATAGGTTCCTTTCCCGGCGTGAGCGTTTACTGCTGCGGCGTGGCGACGCAGCGTAGCCTGCACGGCTTCTTTGAAAGCATCCGGATCACTGGCCAGCAGATCGTTTGCGGCGTCGAAGCTCATACCTACGGGGTAGTAGCCACCGCTCCAGGGGTTGTGCAGCGAAGTTTGGTCGGAACCGACGTGGACGAAAAGGTCTTCGTTAAGGAAGTGTTCCCACACGTCGACGACGTTTCCGATGTAGGCGATCGACTCTGCCCGTTCAGCCATCATTGCATCCCGCGTGCGCGCCACCAGATCGGGCAGATTATCAACCAGGGTATCTACCCAGCCCTGTTCGTGGCGCTTTGTGGCGGCAGCCGGGTTCACTTCGGCGCAGACCGTCACGCAGCCCGCAATGTTCCCCGCCTTGGGTTGAGCGCCGGACATTCCGCCGAGGCCGGCGGTAAGAAAGATTTTGCCCTTCGGGTCGGCCTTGATTTTACGGAAAGCGTTCATCACCGTGATCGTCGTGCCGTGCACGATTCCCTGCGGACCGATGTACATGTACGAGCCGGCCGTCATCTGGCCGTACTGCGTTACCCCCAGGGCGTTGCCGCGCTCCAGGTCGTCCGGGCTGCTGTAATTCGGGATCGTCATACCGTTGGTGACTACCACGCGTGGCGCGCTTTCCGACGACGGGAACAGTCCCATCGGATGGCCGGAGTAGAGGTGCAGCGTCTGCTCGTCGGTCATTTCCGCCAGGTACTTCATCGTCAGGCGGTACTGCGCCCAATTCTGAAAAACAGCTCCGTTGCCGCCGTAGGTGATCAGTTCGTGCGGGTGCTGGGCCACGGCGGGGTCCAGGTTATTCTGGATCATGAGCATGATCGCAGCCGCCGTTTTCGAGCGTGCCGGATATTCATCGATCGGCCGGGCGTGCATCGCGTAATCAGGTCGGTAGCGGTACATGTAGATGCGGCCGAATTGCTTCAGTTCAGCGAGGAATTCAGGCGCGAGCGCAGGGTGCAGAGAGGGGTTGAAATAGCGGAGGGCATTCCGCAAAGCGAGTTCTTTTTCGGCGGGAGTGAGGATGTCCTTGCGCCGGGGAGCATGGGAGACTTTGTCTTCGTAAGGCTTTGGCTCTGGTAGGTGAGCCGGGATGCCTTCTAGTATTTGTTGGTGGAAATTTTTCATTGGCTGAACCCCCTCCCCAACTCCTCCCCACCGGGGAGGGGCTTTCGGGAAATCTCTATGCGATTTATTAGGGTAAGTTTGGTCGTTACAGGATAAATTTTGCGATAAAGGATGATCTTACAACGCCAAATTGCGAAGCAATTTAAATGCTCCCCCTCCCCCGTGGGGAGGGGCTGAGAGAGGGAGTTAAAACACCTCGAAATCAACGTCGAAGCCACTAAACCCCTCCGGCCCATACTCCGCTACAATCTCGAGCAATTTGCCACTCCGGATGATCTCTTCGGCCTTCAGCAGATCTTCGCCGTAAATGCGATCTGCCGCAGCGTGCTCGATTTGCCCGCGGACGTGAGCATGGACCGCCTCCAGGGTAGCACTCGATTTGAGCGGCCGGTGAAAATCCAACGCCTGCGAAGCGCAAAACAATTCGACCGCCAGGATTTTGCGGAGGTTACCACATACCCGCAGGGTTTTCCGGCCGGAGATGGAGCCCATGCTCACGTGGTCTTCCTGCCCCAGCGAAGTGGGGATCGAATCCGCCGAAGCGGGGAAGCAAAGGCTTTTGTTTTCGCTCACCAGGGCTGCGCCGGTGTACTGCACGATCATCAGCCCGGAATGGAGGCCGGTGTCTTTCACCAGTAATTTCGGAACCGACCCTGAAATGCCGTACAACGAGAAATAGCTCCGCCGGTCGGAGATGCTGCCCACTTCGTGCGCGGCCAGGCAGGCGTAATCCATCGGCAACGCGATGGGCTGACCGTGGAAGCTCCCCCCGCTGATGATGAGCTCTCCGTTGATCACTACCGGGTTGTCCGTTACGGAGTTCAGTTCGGTTTCTACGATCTCTTTGAGGTGCAGCCAGGCGTGGCGCGATGCACCGTGCACCTGAGGTGCACACCTCAGCGAGTAGGGGTCCTGCACGCGGTCGCAATTGATGTGAGAAGCGTTGATTTCGGATCCCGCCAGAAAATGAGCCATCCTTGCCGCCACGTGTGTATTCCCCTTATGCGGCCGGGTCGCGTGCAGTGCCGGATGGAAAGGCATTGCGGAGCCCAGCAAACCGTCGACCATGAGAGCGGCGATCAGATCGGCGTGGCTGAGCAACGATTGCAGTTCTTCCACAATCGTCACAGCGTGAGCAAGCATAAACTGGGTACCGTTAATCAGGGCCAGCCCTGCCTTCGGGTGCAAATCCAAAGGCTCCATGCCGTGGGTTTTCAGTACACTCGCGGCGGGCTGACGGTTCCCTCCGTAAATCACCTCCCCCTCCCCGATCAGGGGAAGAAACAGATGAGAAAGCGGAGCCAAATCTCCCGAGGCTCCAACGGAGCCCTGCTCAGGAACGACCGGAATCACATCGTTGTCGATGTGCCAGCAAATCCGTTCAATGACGTATAGAGCGATCCCCGAATAGGCCTTGCACAAAGCATGAACCTTCAGGATCAGCATCAACTTAGCCAGTTCCGTCCGGATGGGCTCCCCCATCCCTACGCTATGGCTCAGCAGCAGGTTACGCTGCAGGGCAACGGTCTCTTCCGGCTTGATCCGTTTGTTGCACAGCGGCCCGAAGCCGGTATTGATTCCGTATACGGCACTGTCTGCCGCTGCAATCTGCAAAACAGTAACATGGGACGCTTCGATCCGTTCGATGGTCTCCTGTGAAATAGCGGTGGATAGTTCACCGCGGGCAATGGCGAGAGCCTTGCCCGCAGTCAGGTGATCCTGGCCGTAGCTGAATGGCATACAATAAAAATGGAGGTGGGATAAATGCGGGCGGAGCTCCCTGAAAGTTCAATCCGTTTAATTACCGTTATATATCACTTATTGGATATTGACCTATAGCATCTGAGGGCTCCGACCCGGAGAAAAATCATACTTGTTAAATCATTGCAAAGATGAGCCCGACAAACGATACCGCACAAGATCAATTTTTACTATATTGATACCCATGAGTTATCAATTAGAACTTCGCCACCTTCGTTACTTCCTTGCTGTAGCCGAAGAACTGCACTTTCGGCGGGCAGCCGACCGGCTGTTCATCTCTCAACCGGGCCTCAGCCGGCAGATCAAACAGTTGGAAGACCAGCTCGGTTACCCTCTGTTCGTGCGCACCAACCGGACCGTAAGTCTCACTCCGGCAGGAATCTATTTGCAGACCGAAGCAGCGAACATTCTTCAGAAACTCGATGGTGCCCTGCACCACGCCCGCGCCCTGCACGAGGGCCAGGAAGGGCGCTTAAATTTCGGTTACGTTGGTTCTGCGATGCAGAACATCATTCCCGAACTCTTGCTCCGCTTTCGTAAAGATTACCCCAAGGTGATTTACGGGCTCGACGCAATGGGCAATCAGGAACAGATTGACCGCCTGCTCACCCGCGACATCGACCTGGGCTTCGTACGCCTCGACGCCGTACCCCGCGAACTGGCCAGTAAGCCGCTCTTCGTCGATACCTTTTCCATCGTTTTGCCCGAAGACCACCCCGTATCAGCCGAAAACTATACGGGCATTCATCAACTGGCGGAGGAGCCCTTCATACTTTTCGATCCCGGTTACAGCCAACCTTATTACGATAAAGTGATGGAGATATTCACCGATGGCGGCCTGAAGCCTAATGTTTCTCACCGGACGGTTCACGCTACTACTATTTACCGCCTCGTCGAGAATAAGTTCGGGCTCTCCATCGTGCCCACCTCACTGAGGATGGGATACCGTATGGACGTAAAGTTCATCGAGCTTACCGACATTCCTCAGCGGACTACCCTCTCGGTCATATGGCGCAAGGACAACGAGAACCCGGCCTTAAAGAACTTTGTAGAACTGCTGTAACCGCTAATTACTATTGCAGAATATACTTAGCGACTACTTTCCCGCCGCCTCGTATGACCAGTTTCATTCCTCCTGCGCGGGGCAGCGCGGGCAACTCCACCTCTTCGGAGTAAGGGCCTGGCCCGCGTACGGGGAGTTTTTGCTGCCACAACAGGTTGTTCCCGGCATCGACTACAATGATGTGTGGCTGGCCGTTAACCGGCATTCGAAAGTCGACCTTTACGATACCCCGCGCATCGCGCTGCAGGATAGCCGGCGGTGGCGGGCTGGTGCTTTGCATCGAGGGCGTGCGGTCGGTGAGTGGGTTTCCTGCTCCGGGGTTGCCACCGGGTGCGTGTTCCCTGAAAGGAATCCGGACTACCTCGCCGGTACCCCGAGGTTCCCAGAACTCCATTCCGGGAGGTATCTGGAACCGGGCAGCCGGGTTCACTTCCACCGACGCACCGGCGGACCGGTCGATATCCACCGTCCGGATTTGCATCTGGCTTCCGTCCAGCCAGATCCACTTGAACTGGTTGAAGCGGCCGCTGGCTCTCGTCCAGGGTTTGTCGTCATTATTAGCCCGCAGGGGCGCTCCCCAGCAGCCCTCCCCTACGTAGACCGTTCCCCGCACATCATCACGGATGAAGCCTTCGCTTGATCCGGGTGCTCTGCTCGGGCGAATCGGCCAGGTTTGTTTCACCGTGTGAGCATCAGACTCGACCACAAGGTTTACCCCGTAGCGGGCAAACTGAGTAGCCCAGAGCGTGATCAGTTCGTCGCGCTCCGGCTTCGAGGCAGTATGCGGCCGCATGGCGTGGTGGTACTGGGCAATTTTCCAGGACGTTTTGGTGCGGGACAGGTCGGCCGTAAGCCAATTCAGTTGATGCCCCCCCGGCGGGAAACTGCTGTTGAGAGTGTAAGTACGCAGCAGGTTTCCGCCGAAGCTCAGAGCGTAGTAAACCTCCTGGTGCGGGGTATCGAAGAGATTGTAGATAGAGGAATTGGCCCGTTCGTGGTTGCCGCGGGCGGGCACGATGGGAGTCAGCCGGCCGTCGCTACTGATGGTGAGTTGCCAGTCGTCAAACCAATCCTGCCATTCCCTGGGGGTGTCGGTATTGGTCATATCTCCGCCGAAGAGCACGAAGTGAGGGCGGAGCTTGCTCACCAGTCGGTTTCCCCGTACGGCTGCCGGGCGGTTGTTGCGGCTGTCTCCGCCGGCGATAATGCTGAGTGGTTGGTCCGGGCTGTTGGGCGGGGTTTCAAAGATCATCCGCTTACTCACGCTATTCTCATCAACGACCAGGAAGTAATAAATCGTTCCGGGTTGCAGGCCTCCCAACCGCACAAATACGTTTTGCATGCCCGCGTGGTTGATTCTGCGGGCGGGGTTAGCCGATTGGCGGTAGGCATTTACCTCCCGGTCGTGGTCTTGCGTATCGTAAACCACACGGGCGTTAGAGGCGCCGTAGATTTCGAAACCGATCGTCATGGTGGTTGCCGGATCATCGCGCCAGGTAAGCCGGTAGCGGCGGGTAGCCGACGACAGGCTCAGGGAATAAAGCATGCAGGCAAGTAGCAACAGAAGCATCAGGCGGGGCCGCAGGTGCAGTGAACGTTGGGAGAGAATGCGTACGGAAGCGGGGGCTGCGCCCCGCACTTTCATCGGGCCGGACACGGCCGGATACCGATCACCCTGAACCTGCGTTTGCGCCCATTGCTGCATGATCGAACAGGAAAACCGAAAGAGAGGTAAGATTTGCTGGGGCATAAGGAAGTGAAAATACGTAGGGACGTTGCAAAGATAACTTACGGATTGAGGTCTGGCGCTTGGTGGTCACGGTGTCCGCTACCTGAAAAATCGTAGAAGTCTAACAATTTTATTGATCGGTGAATTGCCACGGCGGACATTATAAGGCGTAATTTTGCATTTTTATAATGCAGCTCAGCCAGGGCTGCCAAATGAACTCTGATATGAGCCGCGACACCGCTGTTTTCTCCCTCATCGAACGCGAACTTGAACGCCAGCGCAACGGCATCGAACTGATTGCTTCGGAAAACTTTACTTCCCAGGCCGTAATTGACGCCATGGGCAGCTGCCTGACCAACAAATACGCCGAAGGTTACCCCGGCAAACGCTACTACGGCGGCTGCGAAGTAGTGGATGAAATTGAGCAACTCGCCATCGATCGCCTCTGCGAACTTTTCGGTGCCGAGTACGCCAACGTACAGCCCCATTCCGGAGCCCAGGCCAACGCTGCCGTTTTTCTCGCCTGCCTGAAGCCCGGAGACAAAACCCTCGGCTTCAGCCTCGCCCACGGCGGGCACCTCAGCCACGGCCACCCGGCCAACTTCAGCGGTAAGCACTTCGAGGCTCACTTCTACGGCGTAGAAGAAGCAACCGGAATGGTAGACATGGACAAAGTCGCCGAAAAAGCCCGCGAAGTACAACCAAAGATGATCATCTGTGGCGCTTCTGCCTACAGCCGCGACTGGGACTACGCCCGCTTCCGCGAGATCGCCGACGAAGTCGGCGCCATCCTGCTGGCCGACATCGCCCACCCCGCCGGACTCATCGCCGCCGGACTACTGAACGATCCGCTGCCCCACTGCCACATCGTGACCTCCACCACCCACAAGACCCTGCGCGGCCCGCGCGGCGGCATCATCATGATGGGCAAAGATTTCGACAACCCCTTCGGTCGCGTTTTCAAGAAGAGCGGCAAGCCCTTCAAGATGAGTCGCATCCTGAACGGTGCCGTATTCCCCGGCATGCAGGGCGGCCCGCTGGAGCACGTGATTGCCGCCAAAGCCGTCGCCTTCGGCGAATCCCTCACCCCAGAGTGGAAAGAATACGGTAAGCAGGTGATCAAGAACGCCCAGGCGATGGCCCAGGCCCTGGTCGACAAAGGCTACCACATCATCAGCGGCGGCACCGACAACCACTCCATGCTCATCGATCTGAGCAATAAGGACGTGAACGGCACCCAGGCCGAAGACGCCCTGAACGCAGCGCACATCACCCTCAACAAAAATATGGTCCCCTTCGATAAGAAGACGGCCATGAACCCTTCCGGCATCCGGATCGGTACGGCCGCCATCACTACCCGCGGCTTCACCGAAGCCGACTGCGTAAAAACGGTAGAATGGATTGACCGGATCATCCAGGACATCGAAAACCCGGCGGTGGTGGAAGCTGTACGGGGAGAAGTCCACGCCTTTATGGCCGGGTTCCCGCTTTATTAGGAAAGTAACGTTCTTTCGCTACCAGCGATTGGATTTAGAAAAATGGCCCTGGCCCTGCTTTTGTAGGGTTGGGGCTTTTTTTGTGGGGGTGCTGCGGTTTGGGGTTGTATGCTTCCCCTCAGCTGCAACCACTTTAAAATAGAAATTCTGATTATTAATTTCCTGGCAACCTATTCCCCCTTCCCGAAGGCAAGTACCAGGAAGAGAAGAGAAGCCCCTTCGAGACCGACCCTTCCCCAGTGCCATTGCCTCCAGGTGATCAGCTCATTTTTGAGTGCGGCCTCGTTGAAGGCCGCCTGGTAAAACAGCTCGTTGGCTTCTTTGAAGTACACGTAAAAGCAGGCAACAAAAGCTACGGCAAATAAGGCGGACACCAGCGCGAAGCCCCGACCGGGAGACCGGGAACGAAAGTAGATTATCGATAAGATGATGGGGACGAGTGCGGCAATCACCGTCAGTACCGTATAGAAGCGCCCGATGGCGGGGCCGAAGGTGTTATAGTAGGCGTAGAAATCAGGGGCAGGCAACGACTGCCAGTACGGTACCAGCAGAACACCTTCGGTAATCTGGCTGCCCAGAAAAACGGAGAATAAGACAAGCAGAATATATTTAAGATGGTCGTTCATGTTCAGGTGTATTTACTTTGACGTCGTGCTCCGGGCGGGCTCGGGTATTCCTTCCGTTAAACGTGGTAATCTTATGGAAGGATGGTTTTTTACCACAGATTCACCGCAGGAGAACCAACCTGTAATTACCCGCCGGCCAACCAATTCTTCTTAAGGATTGTTCCTACACAGCAATTCTGGCCCACTTCACCGCTTGCGGCACCTTTAGGGGATGACCGCAAGAGGAAAGTCCGGGCAACGCAGGGCACCACGCCGGCTAACGGCCGGGGCTTCGTATTCTTTCGGGGGTGCGAGGTACGGAAAGTGCCACAGAAAGCTATACCGCCTTCCTCTTTCGGGAGGGAGGTAAGGGTGAAAACGTGCGGTAAGAGCGCACGACGCTCCGTAGCAATACGGAGGGTGGGTAAACCCCGTGGGTTGAAATACCACGCAGTATTGTTGCCTCCGGGCAGTCGTCGGCTCCGGCGATCTTTACGGGCGATACGGGTAGGTAGATTGAGTCCGTCAGCAATGGCGGATCTGGATAAATGGTGAAGCTCTCCGCCTTGGCGGAGATGACAAAACCCGGCTTATCGGAGCCACGAATTGCAATAATGACGGCCTGGCCGACGCTCCAACGTCGACGCCGGGCCGTCGCCTTTTTGAACCGGGCCCAAAACCGACAATGCACCTGCGGCCGCGCCCGTATTTTATTCCCCTCGGTCGCATGAGGTGAAAATCACCTGCTGTGGCCGGGGGGAGTATATCTTTGCCTATTCAAAAAAATAATCACTCCGTGGAAAACTGGGAAGAAGACTTCGAATATGAACGGGTACGCCACTACATCAAGCAGCGGTTTCAACGTCCGGTACTGCCCAATATGGACGCGATGCTGTTCCTGATCGGTGTGCAGGAACTCGGCCGCTGGAAAGAAGGTTTTACTAAAGAGGAAAAACAGGACCTGATGCACATTGCGGTCTGCCGTCTGTTTGCCGTCGACGGCCATTATGAATTCATTGGCCGCGACGACGAAGGATGGCCTCATTACAAGCTGACGAGCAAGATCCCGCCCAAGGACCTTTCCGGGCAGGAACAACTCCTGAAGACCAAAATTGTGGCTTACTTCAAAGAACTTGAAGCCGAAGAGGGCCTGCTCGACTCCTGACACGGTAACCTCCAACTCTTTCCTTACCTTTGGCCACCAATTAAATAAGCTACTATGCGCCAGTTGATAAACTTTGCATTATTCGCCTTAATCCTTACCGTCTTCGCCGCCTGCGGAAACAATGGACAAGGAACCACCCTTGAGATCAAGACCAATAAAGGTGACATCACCGTTCTCCTGTTCGATGAAACCCCGAAGCATAAGGAAAACTTCATCAAACTGGCCAACGAAAATTACTACGCCGGCACTCTCTTTCACCGCATCATCAAAGACTTTATGATTCAGGGAGGAGACCCCAATAGTGTAGGAGCAGGCCCCAACGCCGCACTCGGTGGTGGCGGCCCGGGTTACCTCATCGACGCAGAGATTGGCCAACCTCACCTGCGCGGTGCCCTTGCCGCGGCCCGTACCAACAATCCGCAAAAAGCGAGCAGCGGCTCACAGTTTTACATCGTTACCGGAGTACAACAAAGCGAAGCCACGCTGGACCAGTACGAAAAGATGAAAGGCATCAAATACAGTGAAGCACAACGCCAGGCTTACATCGCTGAAGGCGGCCGCCCTGACCTGGACATGGAGTACTCCGTTTTTGGTCAGGTGCTTTCAGGAATGGATGTTGTTGATGCCATCGCAAGCGTTCCTACCGGACGTGCAGACCGCCCGGTGGAAGACGTTGTTATCGAGAGCGTTACGGTACAGTAAGCTCTCCCCCTCCTGTTATTAAGTTATCCCCCACTACAAAAAATATTCCCTTGCGTCATTTATTTGCTCTCTTGTTTCTGGCCGTCCTGTTCAGTCACTGTTCAGCCCCGAAGCCCGCTTTTTCGGCTAACCGCCAAACGGTTGTTGCCGCCGACACCGTGTCCTTCAAAAACATGTCGGAAAAAGCAGTTTCTTACTCCTGGGATTTCGGTAACGGGGAAACCAGCACCGACGCCCGCCCGGTTCACAGGTACTTCCGCTCCGGTGATTACACCGTAACGCTGACGGCAACCGACGAAAAAGGCAAGTCTAAATCTATCACTCAACTCATCAACGTGACTCCTCCAAAAGAATGTCTCATCCGCATCGAGACCCCAATGGGCAATATGCTCGCACGCCTTTCTGATGCAACCCCTCAACACCAGGACAATTTTGTAAAACTGGTAGAGCAGAACTACTACGACGATCTGCTTTTTCACCGGGTTATTAATGGCTTCATGATTCAGGGCGGAGACCCCAACAGTCGCGGAGCAAGTGCCAACGCCCGTTTGGGCTCAGGAGGCCCCGGTTATCAGATTCCTGCGGAATTTGTTGACAGCCTCGCGCACGTGAAGGGAGCACTGGCTGCAGCCCGTACCAACAACCCGCAGAAAGCGAGCAGCGGCTCACAGTTCTACATTGTAGATGGCCGCAGCGTTACGGACGCGGAGTTGAACAAGCAGGAGTCTTCCACAGGCGTTCGCTACCCCAGCGATGTCCGTGAAAAGTACCTTGAAGTAGGCGGCGCGCCTTTTCTGGACCAGGGATACACTGTATTTGGTCAGGTGATCGAAGGGCTCGATGTGATCGACAAAATTGCAGCGACCAAAACCCTCTCAGGAGATCGTCCGGAGGAGGATGTGTGGATGAAAATCAGCCTGGTCAGGTAAGCTATTATTCCTCGTTTCCCTGACAATTGTCCTTATGGCAATTCATTTGATATAAAAACGCTTCGTTTTTGAACGGCTATGCCTTAGTTTTCGGAGCATGAATATTTAGACCTTCATACTTACCGATCATGAATAAAAATAGAATTCTTGGCATTGACGTTGGCGGAACAGGCGTAAAAGGCGCCATTGTGGATGTAGAAACCGGAACTCTCCTTACGGAACGTATCCGGATACTTACCCCTCAACCAGCGACTCCCAAGGCAGTCGCCGCTACTATTCAGAAACTGGTGAATGAGTTTGAATACGAGGGGCCTGTTGGGGTCGGATTCCCAGCTATCGTCCGCCATGGTGTAGCCGCGAGTGCGGCCAATATCGACAAGAGTTGGATCGGAACGAACATAGAGGAAACCTTCAGCGAGAAAACAGGATTGCCTTTTTTTGCACTGAATGACGCCGATGCCGCAGGCATCGCCACCATAAATTTTGGCGCAGGCAATCCTTACGCAGAGGATGGCGTCGTCGTTATGGTAACCATTGGTACCGGCCTTGGCGGAGCCCTCTTCGTTGACGGAAAACTGATGCCCAATTTAGAGATCGGTCAGATATACCTGAAGAACCAGAAGGTCGTCGCCGAAAAATATATCTCCAATAAAATCCGCAAGGATACCAACATGAGTTGGTCTGAGTTCGGTAAGAAATTCAATAAATTCCTCTCTCACGTAGACGGAATCCTCAATCCCGACCTCATCGTTTTAGGCGGAGGAGCGAGCAAGAGTTTTTCCGAATTCAAGCGTCACCTCAAGACGAATGCCGAAGTTAAGGCAGCCACGCTGGCTAACGCCGCCGGCACGGTCGGCGCCGCCGTATACGCCGCTCAAAGAATCGGAAAATAAGAAGGGTAGGGCGGTCTGCCGTGGGTTGCCCTCTCTGTGGTGGTTAAGATCTGCTCCCGAACCCTCTCCCCACGGGGGGAGGAGGTATTGAAAACGCTACGCGTTTTGGGTTACAGTCTGTTAGCGGAGACTATTATTTCGAGCTAAAAGCTTAATATCTAATCCTATGCGTTGGCCGTGGGGCTGGGGAGGGGGAGAGGTTTAAAAGCAGCAAAGCTACCCCCAGTACCCCAGCATGCTACTCGTCCTCCGGCTCGAAATCGCCAAAATCACTCAGCGCAACCAGCCCCAAAAAGGTAAGCAGCCCGTTGAAGGCGAGAATCAGAAAACCGAACTCGAACCCGAACAGCCATTCGACGGACTTAGCGTCGACGATCATCGAGATGATTGGTGAAGCGATGCACACCAGCAAAAGTGCCGGGATGCGCGTTTGGCCTAACAGTGTAACTTCCCTGACCCGAAGACGCGTAAACAACCCGAAAGCAAAAAGCCCCAACAGCGGCCCATAGGTATAGCCCGCCGCTTTAAACAGACTGTTGATAACGGCCCGGTCTCCGATGCTTTTGAAAGCGATAATCACTATAAACAGAAGGACCGAAAATCCGATATGAACGTAAAGCCTGCGCTTGCGATCGGCGGCGAGGGTAGCCGTGTCTTTCGCCTCGGCGGTGGGCTCGTTCATGCCCAGAAAGTCTACACAAAAAGAGGTAGTGAGAGCGGTCAGCGCACTGTCGGCACTGGAATATGCGGCTGCAATCAGGCCAAGAACGAACACTATCCCTGCTCCTGCGGGCAGGTGCCTCAAAGCAATACTCGGGTACAACTGATCGGATGCTTCCGGAATTTCCAACCCCACGCTTGTAGCGTAAATGTACAGCAAAGCCCCGAGGGACAGGAAGAGTAAATTGGCGAAAATGAGCACGAAACTGAAAGCCGCCATATTTTTCTGGGCATCCCGGAAGTTCGGCATACTCAGGTTTTTCTGCATCATGTCCTGATCCAGCCCCGTCATCACGATGGTGATCAGTGCTCCGCTGAAGAACTGCTTGAAGAAGTTGTTCGGATCCGTCCAGCCGCCTTCAAAGTAAAACACCTGACTGTAGTCGCTGTTGCTGATCAGTTCAATCATCCCGGAGAGGTCAGTCTCCAGCGCATTTCCTATGTAATATACCGTAAGGCCCGCCGCTAAGAGCATGCAAACCGTTTGTAGTGTATCGGTATAAACAATGGTTTTAATCCCCCCCTGAAAGGTATAAAGCCAGATCAGCACAATCGTGATAGCCACTGTTGCTGCGAACGGGATGTTGAGCGGCCCCGTCACAAACTCCTGAAGGACAATAGCGACCAGAAAGAGCCTGAAAGAAGCCCCGATTATTCTGGACAGCAGGAAGTAAAAGGCGCCGATCTTATAGGCATGAGGCCCGATACGCTGTTTCAGGTACTCGTAGATGCTGGTAAGCCCGAGTTTATAATAGAGTGGCAGCAGTACTGTTGCGATGAACAGGTAGCCCAGCAAATAGCCCAGCACAACCTGCATATAGCTGAACGCCTGGTTTGCTCCTCCTGCGCCTACCGCTCCGGGTACACTGATAAAAGTGACGCCCGAAAGGCTTGCACCAACCATGCCCAGCGCAACAAGCGGCCAGGGAGACTTCCGGCCCGCCAGAAAGAAAGATTCGTTCTTGCTTCCTTCGCCACGGCTCGTGAGAAAGGAGATGAGAACCAACACTGCAAAGTACACAGCGATGATGCCAACAATAGCGATCGGGGAAAGAGATGCGTTCATAGACTGAGCGCAATATAGTGATGTAGTTCGGGAGTCTTGCAGTTCGACATTAGAGGCAGCTGGAAGCGGGGGGTAAAATTAAGCCGAAAGCTTGGCCAACTCGGCCTTCAGTACACCTATCGGCTGCACCCCGGCTGCCCGGAATTTCATGTCTCCGTTCTGAAAGATCATGGTGGTGGGCATAGATGTAACTCCCAGTTTCTGGCACAGAGCCTCGTTGCGGTCTACGTCGATTTTCACAAGGCGAAGTTCATCTCCCAGGTCCGACTTCAGCTGACCAAGGATCGGGCTGTAAGCATGACAGGGGCCACACCAGGTAGCAAAAAAATCGATCAGAACCGGCGTTTCACCGTTGATCAGTTCGAGGAAGGAAGTGGTTTTCTTATCAGCCATTTTAATTTTCATTTTATAATTTCCTAACGCACCAAAGACCTCTTCTTTGTATCCGGCGCGTCGGGAAAGCCTGCACTATTAACATCTAACCCTGCCTTTGGGTTATTTGTGCTGGTTTTCTTGCCTAAAGCCGGACCAGCCCGTGGCGCACACCATTATCATACCGGACGGCGAAAGCGGAAGGGAAACCGCTGGACTGCACCCGTTTCAAGACCACCTTTGCCTCGGCAGAATCGGTGAAGTACCCAATAGTGATTCGTTGCAAACTCTTACCCGGGATGGGTTCCGACCTCAGGTTGCCGATCGCTCTGATCGACTCAAACTTTCCATCAGCGGCATTGAACTTACGTTCCGCACTGACCTGAATGCGGTACGCGACGGGGTCGTTATTCTTGGGCGAGGACGCAGGTGCAGGGGGAGGACCGGGGAGCGAGGGTGTAACAATCGTTGTTCCGGTCGTTCCGGCGGAGCCCGTAGTTGTTGTCGTGGTAGTCGGATTTTCGGGAGCGGACTGACTTTGTCCGAAACCGCCACCTTGCACCGGCGGCCGCGCCCCCTGATTGCCACCGCTTCCACTGGCATCACGTCGCAGAAAAACAGGCTGTCCGTACAGGGAAGACCCCGTTGCGCTTGTTTCCACCTGGTACTCGGTGCCATTATAGCCTTCCCGGCGAATAGCTACCCGGTACTTGCCCGCCGGGCGGAGTTCGAAATCATAAACACCGGTAGGAAAAGTTCTTCTTTCCAGTTCGATCACTCCGCCTTCGGGACTTAATTCATACAGGGTTATCTCTGCGCCGCTCAGTTCCGTTCCCGTTGTATTGTCGTAGACGATTGCTTTGAGCCGGGCGCGCGCCGCCCGAAAGTTGAGGGTATAGATGTCCGATTCCGTTGTATTGCTTTTAGTTTCCCCGTAGGCCCGGTTACTCGTCAGGTAGGCCCGGCCGCTGCCAGCGGCCAACGACAACCCATAATCATCGGCAGCTGAGTTGACCGGCTCTCCCAGGTTTTCCGGAGCAGAAAAACCATTGGGTCCGCCTGCCGATTTGAAGACGTCAAGGCCACCGTAGCCCGGGTGCCCGTTGCTCGAAAAATACAGGTAGCCCTCCTCCATATTGTAAGCAGGGGTTATTTCGTCGCTGACCGTATTGATTTCATTTCCAAGATTTACGGGACTGGAAAACGAAAGCGGATCATTGGGGTCTTGCTGTACGCTGAAGTAGAGGTCGAGGCCACCCCGACCGCCTGGGCGGTCGCTCGCAAAATACAGCACATTTCGTCCTTCGCGGTCGGTGACGATCCCGGGGAATGCGTTGTTACTGCCGGGCATATTTACAGCGGGGCCAAGGGCTACGGGCTGGGTCCAGGAACCCGAAACCGTTCGTTCCCCCCGGAAGATATCGCAACGATTGGTAGCGTCTTCTCCCGTGAGGCCGCTGCAAATCGTGAAGAAGAAGACCTTCCCGTCAGCAGTAAAGCTTCCCGTCCCGAAGCCCCCCTGAGCAATCACGGGAAATCCGGGCGGCACGGTGGCTTTAGTCCATTCTCTGGCCTGAAAGCGGCTTTGGTACAAACGGCTTTGGCCGCCGGCCGTACTCGTAAAAAACAGCTGATCACCGGCCACCGCAACGGGACCAAATTCATCTGCGCTGGTATTGATTCCCCGGCCCGGCCGGTCGATATCGATCGTGCCCTGGCCCGTCGGGCCAGACTGAGCCAGGCGGATACCAGCCAGTTCGTTGTTCACAATTTCCGTAACGATGGCGCGGTCGGCTCCGTTATAACTCTCCCGGAACAAACCCAGTTGGCGGCGGGCTTGCTCGTAGCGGCCATCCTGTTTCAGCGCCCGCCCGTACTGAAGGCCGAGCAACGGCCATTTCTGCTCGTCGGGCTCCAGTAGCTGGTAAGCATCCGCGGCTTTCTTATAATCCCGTACCCGGGCGTAAAGCTCTGCCGCTTTGAATAAGACCTCTTTCCTGTTCGGTTTCTGGTTGTAAGCCTTCCGGTAGTTTTCGGCCGCAGCGAGGTAGTTCCCGGCTTTGGTTTCCACCTCTGCATTTTTGATCAGTTTACTGTAAGGCAATTCTGCCTGAGTGGTAGTTCGTGGACCGCCGCAGGAAAACAGCAGGAACAGACACAATACCGGGATAAGGACACCGAGGGGCAGGGCTTTGCCTGCCGTTGGGCAGTTGAAGCGTGAATTGAAGATCATTGTTTGCTGGTTCTGTAGAAAAGCGTAAACTCAGGGAAAAGGTAGGGTATTTCGGGCGAATGAAATAAAAAGCTCTTTTCTTCGGCCATCGTAACCGGCCAACAGACTGTCTATGCTAAAAACCGGGCGTCAGGAAGGCTTATCCGCCACAAAAGCAACACAGGCCCACCGCACCGAATTTCCGCGTACATCCATCGGTTCTTCGAGGGGGAGCGGGTCCGTCCAGTTTTCGATGCTCCAGCCTTGTTGTTGCAGGTGGGAGAGAATTTTCACGGGCGGATGGGCAGTCCGCCACCCTTCGGGTTGCAGAAAATTGAGCGGGGAAGCCGTTATCAATCTTCCTCCGGGTTTCAAAACCCTGGCCCATTCTGCGAATGCGGCGAAGGGAGTCGGCAGCCGGTCGATAAGGAATGTATTGATGACAACATCAAGCGAAGCATCCGGGAAGGGGAGGAGCTCACCTTTTGCAAGCGCAAAACTCAGATTGGTCAGTTCATACCCTGCGAGCTCCGGTGTTCCCCAGCCGTAACGGATGAGATTGGGCCGCAAAGACGCGCCTTTCACCCAAAAATCCGTCGCCTGCCTCAGCATTTGGTAGCTGAGGTCGATGCCGTAACAATCCCACGATGTGTTGGCGTTGGCAATGTCTCCGATCAGCCTTCCTACGCTGCAACCTACGTCCGCGACCTTCAAGTGATCTCCGACAGACAAGTGATCCCTGATGTAATTCTGGAGCGGTTGAAAAGGGTAGGCCTGGTGCAGTTCATCCGCCAGGTGAAGTGCGGTCTGACGGGTTACCAATTCGTCGTACCGTTCGTAGACATCGGCTTTGAATTCTGCTTCACTTTTGTCGTAGAAAAACGGTACACCCCTTCGCGAAGACGAAGCGGGAGATAACAGATTTCCTTTTGGTGGTTCGGGCACGCTTAGGCGCTGAACGAGGACCCGCAGCCACAGGTATCCGTAGCGTTCGGGTTATTGAAGGTAAAGCCGCGGTTATTGAGGCCGGTTGCCCAGTCGATTTCCATACCAAGGAGGTACAGCGCGTGCCCGGGCTTCATAAGCACGGTTTCGTCGCCGATCTGGAACTGCTTGTCGTCTTCTTCCGGCAGATCGAAGCCGAGCTGGTACTCAAAGCCTGAGCATCCACCGCCGCGTACACCGATGCGGAGGAAGTGATCCTGCTCTACGTTGAGCTCAGCGCGCAACTCTTTGAGTTGCTCCAATGCTGAAGGCGTGATGGAGATGGGAGAAGTTGCTGATTTTGGGGCGGCGGAAATGTCAACGCTCATGGCGGGTAATTTTTACGGAGGCAAATTTACAAAGTTTACCTTTGCTGGCAGATTAAACATACGGGCAGCACTATTGGTTGATACCCGCACTGGCTTTGCTGCCGCGCACTGTCGCCAAACGGCGTTTTTGCAGGCTGTAAGGTGGAAAAAATAATTAGCATGGACCTCATAACGACTCTTGTTCTTCTCATCGGCTTCGCGATTATCTCGGGCGTTCTTTACAGCGTGATCAATAAAACATTGGACCAGCTCAACGACACGATCATTGCGCTCGTTCGCCGGGCCGAGGCGCCTCCGCAGGTAGTGGAGGCCGACGGTAAAGACAACTCCAACGCGCTGCGGCTTCAGGCGTGCGAACGACTAACGCTGATGCTGGAACGGATCAATGTTCCCAATTTGCTCCTTCGTCTTCCACCCGGCACCGGCGTCAGCGCCAAAGAACACACCGCGGTATTACTGATGACCATTCGTGAAGAATTTGAGTACAACGTAACCCAACAGATCTACGTAAGCGACGCGCTGTGGTCGATTATGATCCAGGCCCGCGACAACGTCAGCCAGCTGATCATCCGCGCCGCCGAAGGCGCCGAAACCGGAGAACAAGTCGCCAGCCGGCTACGGCTGATGAGTAGCCGCCAACCCGACGACGCGATCGGTTTGGGGCAGGCGGCAATCCGCAGAGAGGCAAGTTTAGTGCTTTAAAAAACGATAGAGCCCCACGCTTGCCCCCCTCTTCGAAGAACAAACGTGGCTCTTAATCAGTCCGTTAAGATTTGATCCTTTCGTGGCCCTACCGAACCCGGCAAGGTAGCCCTTGCGTACTAATGGCATAATCAATCCACAATTTGACATGCCATTTCTGACCAATAAAACCGCCGAAACCCCAGTCGATATCTTTTATGAAGACTATGGTTCCGGCCAACCCGTAATCCTGATTCATGGCTGGCCACTGAGCCACCGCGCATGGGAACCTCAGGTTCCCGACCTGGTTAACGCAGGGTACCGGGTCATCACTTATGACCGCCGTGGCTTCGGACTGTCCAGCTTTCCGTGGGACGGTTACGACTACAGTTCGCTGGCATCGGACCTCAACGAAATAATCAGCCAGCTGGAATTGAAAGACGCCGTCATCGTCGGCTTCTCGATGGGTGGGGGAGAGGTTGTCCGCTATTTCACCGACTACAACGGAAAGAACGTAGCCAAGGCTGCCCTGATCAGTTCCATCATCCCTCTCGTACCCCGGAAACCCGACAACCCGAACGGTGTTCCGGAAAAAGACCTGAAGGACATTATGGAGTCCCTGAAGAGCGACCGCGTCGGATTCCTGAAGCAGTTTCACAAAAACTTCTATAACTTCGACGACAACGAAGGCGAACGAATCAGTAAAGCACAACTGCATTACGATTGGAGCATCGCCAGCTACGCCAGCCCGAACGCAACCATCAAAACCGCAGAGAGCTGGGGAGGAACCGATTTTCGCCCGGAAATGAAGAACGTGACGGTCCCTACCCTGATCGTACACGGCACAGCCGACAACATCGTGCCCATCGAAACCGCCGGAGATCAGGCGACAGAAGGTATCCCAGACAACGAGTACCACAAAATTGACAACGCTCCGCACGGACTGGGTGTAACGCACAAGAAAGAGCTGAACAAACTCCTGCTCGACTTCCTGGCGAAGTGATCGCTCTGAATCGTTAAAGTTTAGTACTGAACCCTGCCCCCTTTCCCGGTGGCGGGGCTTTTAGTTGGGGTCAGTTCTTTACAGGCCGAAAACCCACGGAACCATTGCGGTGGTAACCATCCAGCAAATCAGGTTGAGCGGCGTACCCACCTTGGTGAAATCCAGGAATTTGTACCGCCCGGCACTGTAAACCATCGCATTGGTCTGGTAGCCTACCGGCGTCATGAAGCTGGCAGAGGCAGCAATTGAAACCGTTACCAACAGCGCCATGGGGTCGATGCCGATTTGCTGCCCGGCCGCGATAGCGACCGGCGCCAACAGCGCCGCCGTGGCGTTGTTGCTCATCACTTCGGTAAGCACGTTGGTAACGAGGTAAAGCACAGCGATGAGGGCATACACCCCAAGGTGGCTGACCGAATTGGCCAGCAGCCCGGCAATGGTTTCGTCCAACCCGCTGTTGCCCATTGCCTTGCCGAGACTGAGTGCTCCGGCCAGCAGGAAGACAATTTTCCAGTCGATGGATTCGTAAGCCTCGCTCATACTGAGCGTCCGACCGAGAACGAGTACGCAGACTCCCATCAGGGCAGCAATACTTATGGGTACCACGTTGGCCGTTGCGAGAGAGATAACACCGATCACTACCATGATCACGAAGGCAAAACGGGTGCGTTTGAAGTCGTGAATAGTATCGCTCGAGAGCAGAATAAAGGGGCTGTCCTGCCCCTGCTCTATCCGGTAGAGTTCTTTGAGGTAATGCGTTTTTGCTTCTGCCAGGATAACGTCGCCAGCCATAAGCGGCAATTCGTAGAGCCGCTCGTTGAGGGTTGCTTCACGGTGACGAATGGCCAGTGGTACCGCCCGGTATGACCGCCGAAAATCTACCTGCCGCAGGGTTTTACCCACGAATTCCGAATTTGGCGTAACGACCATTTCCACCAGACTGGAATTGTCGCGCTCCAAACCTGTGCCCATCACCCGGACGCCGGAGGACTGATCGGTGAGGCGAACCCAATCCTTTAGTCCTTTGATCTTTTCCCGGTCGCAGCGGACTTTGAGGGTATCTTCGGCTGCAAGCCGAAAATCTCCGGGAGGCAGAGTAAAACGATCTTTACCGCGCCGGACCTCGATGATGTCCATGTCCAGTTCGCGGACAATCGCGGAATCCATTATTCTTGTGTCGGCCAGTTGAGAATCTTCGGGGATGAGAATTTCAGCGAGGTAATCGTGCAGAGCGAACTGTTCGGCAAGGCTCTCTTCGGCTTCCCGGTTGGGCAGTAACCGGTCGCCGATGTAGGTAAGGTAAATAACCCCCAGCACCAGAATCACTACCCCAACCGGCGCCAGCGTAAAAACAGAGAATCCCTGCAGCCCTGCTTCCTGAGCGATGCCGCTTACCAGAATGTTCGTGGAAGTACCGATGAGCGTACACATTCCTCCCATTATACTGGCAAAGGAAAGTGGGATCAATAGCTTCGCCGGATTGATTTTTGCCGTCACCGCAATGCGCCCCACAATGGGGATGAAGACTGCCACCACGGGAGTATTATTGACGAACGCTGACACAACCGCTACCAACAACATCAACAAAAGGGTAGCCTGCTTGGGGCGCTTCCGGAAGCGTTCTGCCATCCGGGCGGCCAGCAACTGCAGGGCTCCGGTTTTCAGCAGGGCGGCGGAGAGGACAAACATAAAGGCCACCGTCAGGGTGGCTCCGTTGCTGAAACCCTCGAGGCCTTCGCCCGGACTGACTACCCCGGTTACGACCAGCGCCACAATTATCAGCATCGCCACCAGATCCACCGTAAGCCACTCCGTCACGAAGAGGATGACAGCAGCGAACGCTATGAGTAAGGTGATGAGAGCAGGAGACACGTCAGCAAATTAGCTTTTAAGTTTATCGGAAACCAAGGGGATGCAATAAAGGAATTCTTTAACGACAATTCAATCGCCACGCTCAGGTTTCGGGGGCGAAGATATGCCCAAACCTTTAAGCAGCTTGTTTAAGTTGCCAGCCGCGCGGAGAACCCACCATTGGTTTCGGGACAGAACGGCGCGGCGTTGCCGCGCAAACCCGATCCGAACAGCGGCTCTGTGGCCGAGGAACTTCGGGAAAGCCCCATGCAGTACCAAAACCCGGCAAGTACGTTTCTACCTACTACTCGTTAAATTATCTTACCTTCATCCGCACGAGAAAACCTCTAACACATGAACGATTTCTTCAACCTTCTTGGCGACTTTTTCCAGAACCGCCCTCTAACCAACGAAGAACAAATCCTGCTCGGCATCCTCGCCATTCTTATTCTCACCATTGGTGTGATTATCGGCTGGATCATCCAGGGCCTGACCACTCGCAGGTACAAAAAGGAATTGTTGCTGCTGCGGAAAGACCGCGACGAATTCGAAGTTCGTTACCGGTCTGCCGAAACCAAGCAAAAAGCACTCGCCAAAGAGCTGGAAGAAGTAAGTCGTGAAAAAGTAGACGCCCTGGACCGTATTCAGGCGCTTCAGAACGACTGCAACAGCCGCGACGCCCAGATTGAACAATTGCGCAAAGACAACGAAGAACTCAGTGTCACCAACCAAAGCTATGCGGGAACCATCGAATCGCTCAACGATCAGGTGATCGGGCTGAAAACCCAAAACGAGCAGCTTCTGGAGCGTGCCGACGCAGTAGTGCTGCCGATTGATGATCAGGGCGCGGCCGCAGGTGCCGGGAACGGACAAGAGAGCAACGAAAACCTGAATGCATACATCGCCAGCTCCGAAGCCCGCTTTCAGGAACTGGAAGCCCGCCTTCAGGCCCTGACCGCAGAGAACAACGAGCTGACTTCCCGCGGAACCGTTGCACCCGCCAGCCCCTACGCAGGTCACCAACCGGTTGTCAACCCGGACCTGTCCGGTTCGACCGGCGAACCTCTCGTCATCCGTGCCGACACCACTCAACCGGGAGCCCGCACGGGCAATCAGGGCGGTGCCGAAGTCATCGTTCAGAACTCTCCCTCTATTCAGGTTCCCCCTATTTCTTCCGGGGATGCATCGCAGGCGGATGATCTGACGCTGATCGATAACATCGGACCATTTCTTCAGAGTAAACTCAACGAAGCCGACATCTACAGCTACGAGCAGATTGCCAGCTGGACGGAAGCAGACATCGTAACCTATACCAACCTCATCGGTTACATCCCGGGCATCATCCAGCGCGACGACTGGGTAGGCCAGGCCCGCGGACTGGCGATGAGCGAAGCCGCTAATAAGCCGGAAGAAGAGGTCGAAGAGATGGTCTTTGCCAGTAGTCCGGCCCCTGCCCCAACCGAATCTTCTTCCGAAGAAGCCGAGGATGACCTGAAAATCGTCGAGGGCATCGGCCCAAAAATCGAGTCTATCCTCAAGGCATCCGGCATCCGCACCCACGGCATGCTGGCCGATACCTCCATCGAGCGCCTCCGGGAGATCCTGGATGAAGCCGGCTCACGGTTCAAGTCTCACGACCCGAAGACCTGGCCCGTGCAGGCAGGACTGGCCGCCGACGGTAAAATGAAAGAGCTCAAAGCCTGGCAGGGAGAACTGAAAGGAGGCAAATAGCCACCGCAGAACTTCCCGTTTTCAACGCTCTCTTCAACCATTTTTGCTCCTTGCGGCCGCGCCGTATTATTTCCTGAAATCGTTTTGTGATAAAAACGTTAGAATTTGCCACGAACCGCCTACTTGCTGCAATTGTCTTTCTGAGACAAATCAAACAGTACAGTCATGGCCAATCAACAATTATGGTTCGTAGAAGACATTGATCTTCAAAACATCTTTTGCCCCAACTCTCCCGCAAGAAGAGGCTGCGAAAACGATACTCAGGTTTCCGTAGGACCTAACCAATACGTTTACCTGCCCGATGAGCCAGCCAAGAAAATATTTCTCGTAAATAAAGGGCGCATCAAAATTGGCACCTACGATGCTTACGGCAAAGAGGTAACCAAAGCGATACTCTCGCCCGGCGAAGTTTTCGGAGAACTCGCCCTGATATCAGACGGAGGCCGTCGTGACTTTGCCTACAGCCTCGAAGAATCGGAGCTCTATGTTCTCGACAAAAATGTTTTAAGCGAAATGCTCCGGGAAAAGGCCGAAGTACAACAATTTTTTATGCGCCTGATCGGTAACCGGACCCTGAAACTGGAACAGCGGCTCGAAAACCTGATGTTCAAAACCAGCCGCAGCCGAATTACCGAATTTCTGCACCAACTCGCTGAGTCCCGTGGCCGGACCGTCGGCTACGAACGCGAAGTTCGCAATATGCTGACCCACAAAGAAATTGCAGACCTTACCGGCACCAGCCGCCAAACCGTCAACGCCGTACTCAATGATCTGCGCCGGCAAAACATCCTTACGTTCAACCGTAAACGGATGCTGGTTCGTGACATGAGCCTCCTCGCCAGCGCCTGATAACAACTAAAGAAAGGTCTCTTTTACAGTACGCTGTACTGCACAAAGTCCGACTTTTCCGGATAGTCTGTGGTGTAATGGAGTCCCCGGCTTTCGTGTCTCAGGTTTGCAGCCTTAGTAACCAGATAACCTATAGTGATCAGGTTACGCAGTTCACAGAGCTGGGTACTGACAAGAGTGTTTTTGTAAAGCTCCTCCGTTTCGTCTGAAAGTAACTCGAGGCGCTTACGGGCCCGCTCCAGGCGGACATTGCTACGCACGATACCTACGTAGCTGGACATAACCTCTTTGAGTTCTTTGATGCTCTGGGTAATGAGGACCTGCTCTTTGGGCTTCGCCGTTGCGGTACGGTTCCAGTGCGGAATATCCTCCCGAACCGATGCGGTATCCACATTGGCGGCAATTGAGTGCGCAATCCGGTGGCCGAAGACCAGCGCTTCGAGCAGGCTGTTGCTCGCCAGGCGGTTGGCACCGTGGAGGCCGGTACTGGTACACTCTCCGCAGGCATAAAGACGGCTGACCGACGACTTGCCGTACTCGTCTACCTTCACGCCGCCACACATGTAGTGGCAGGCCGGCGTAACGGGAATGAGGTCTTTGGCCGGATCGATGCCGATGCTCATGCACTTTTCGTGGATGGTAGGGAAGTGCTTGATGAAATGCTCCTCGGAGATGTGAGTACAGTCGAGGCACATGTACTCCAGACCGGCGAGTTTCATTTCGTTATCGATGGCGCGGGCAACGATGTCGCGCGGCGCAAGGGAGCCCCGCGGATCGTAATCGTGCATGAACTCCGTGCCGTCGGGCCGTTTCAGGATCGCTCCTTCGCCGCGTACCGCTTCGCTGACCAGGAAGGCCTGCGGATCGAGCCCGGGGTTGTAGAGTGCCGTGGGGTGAAACTGAACGAACTCCATATTTTCGAGGTGGACCTTAGCGCGGTAGGCCATCGCGATGCCGTCTCCGGTGGCGATGACGGGGTTAGTCGTGCTGCGGTAGATTTGCCCGTTGCCACCGGCGGCGAGTACCGTATTGCGGGCCAGGATGCGGTCGATCTCGCCGGTTTTACGATTAAGCACGTAGCAACCATAGCACTCAATGTCGGGCGTAAGACGGGTAACGATGTACCCCACGTGGTGCTGAGTAAGGAGGTCCAGCGCAAAGAAATGCTCGTGCACCGTCAGGTTATCGAGGGTGGCAGCCTTGGCGCTCAGGGCGCGTTGAATTTCCCAGCCGGTGAGGTCTTTATAGTGTAGGATCCGGTTTTCGGAGTGGCCGCCTTCGCGGCCAAGGTCATACTTCTTGAACTGATCGGTATCAAAGCGCGTGCCCCATTCAATGATTTCCTCGACGCGGGTTGGTCCTTCCTCTACGACGATGCGGACGATGTGTTCGTCGCACAGCCCTGCTCCGGCATCGAGGGTGTCGGCAATGTGTTTCTCGTAATTATCTGAACCGTGGTCCCATACGGCGGCTACTCCGCCCTGGGCGTAGCTGGTGTTGCTTTCCCGCTCGTTCACCTTGGTGAGGATGTCGATCTTGAGGTCGGGCCGAAGAATGGCCAGCTTGATGCCGGTGCTGAGCCCGGCAATTCCGGAGCCGATGATGAGTACGTCAGTTGTTAGCATGGTCGTTTGGGACTTACTTTGTTTACGGGCTAAGATATGTCCTTTTAATTGTTTACCGGGGCAGGAGGTTCATTTGGGTGAATCAATGGCCCTCTGCAATTTCAGGGAACTCGGGCCCCAGATAACTTCAGTCCCCTTGATCGCTGCTTACATTTCAGGCGCGTGCTGGATTATTCAGGACCTGTGTTTTAGTGCCCTTTTGTCCGGGGGATAACGGAATGATTATTCGTAACTAAGTTGATTTCACATTCAAGAAACCGAAGATAACAGCCCGTCTTGCATGCCTGCCGGCGGCTTACTTTGGAAGCATCCAAAGTAACAAAAATGCCTGGCTGTACCACCGGCTGATCGTTAAAATTGGCATCCCGCACCTAAAATGGAAAAACTCGCGCTTTCACTTTCTCCATTACTTTAAAGCGGATTGGTTCTTCGAAATCAGTGGTGCTGCGTCCGGGGCTTTAGGAGCGCTCAGACAGTTTCCATTTTTTAACGGTACTGGACACCAATTCTAACGGCCGGTGCTAAGGCCGATAACCGGAAACCGGGGCTTTCCGTTCTACTTACAACCCTTAACCTTTTGGGCAAAGCTCAGCCTCCTCAGGAGCTCAAACCCAGGGTGTGTAGTTTGCTGATAAAACAGACCAACGATCTCAACACAAAACGCGTAGCGTTTTAACTAGCTCCCTTCTCCTTCGGACCTCGCAAGGAACGCGAAGCAGTTCCTGTAAAAGCCGCGCAGCGAGCACGAAGTACTGCGCAGCAAAAAGGGCTGGGGATGAGGTTACGAGCAGCAGCAAGCAAAACTGCTCAGGTATCATCATAACTGCACATCTACAGACGGAGCACCAACTCTAACATAATAATCAATACTGAAGTCAAAGCCGAAGTTGTTGCCGGGTAGCACTGCTGCACCGGGGGAAGAGTTCCCCGGGTAATTTGGCTTTCCACTTTTCTTCATTTGAAATAAATTTAGAAAATTTCTCTCCAGAGCTTGCACATATGAAAGATCCAATGCTATCTTTGCGGTCCCTTAAAGAAGGGCGGTTAGCTCAGTTGGTTTAGAGCACCTCGTTTACACCGAGGGGGTCGGGGGTTCGAGCCCCTCACTGCCCACTTCAAATTAAAGCCACTTCCTGTTTTTCAGGAGGTGGCTTTTTTTGTTTGGGTACACCACCCCGCACCTGCGTCTGCGCCCCTAAACAGCCTACT
Organism: Neolewinella aurantiaca; assembly: GCF_008014675.1. GTDB lineage: Bacteria > Bacteroidota > Bacteroidia > Chitinophagales > Saprospiraceae > Neolewinella > Neolewinella aurantiaca. Next base: position 102,006 of record NZ_VOXD01000006.1, read on the forward strand.
TTAAACCCTACCCCCCCTAATAAGTGTTACCCATACGCAGCTACCAAGCAAAGGCCCTAAAGCCTGTGCCCGTCAGCCTATGGAAGACAAAACCATTCTCATTACCGGAGCCAACGACGGCATCGGCCGTGCAACGGCCGAGCGGCTGGCAGAATACGGCGCCCACCTGGTGCTCGCCTGCCGCGATGAGGTGAAGGCCCAGCACACCGCCCAGGCAATCACGAAGAAGACCGGCAACCATCGCATCGATACCCTTCCGCTGGACCTTTCCGACTTTTCCTCCATCCGTGCTGCGGCCGACGAATTCCTGGCCGAGCACCCTAAACTGGATGTCCTCATCAACAACGCGGGTGTTTACACCGATAAGCTGGAGCTGACGAAAGAGGGCTACGAACTGCAATTCGGCGTCAATTACCTGGGTCATTTCCTACTCACGATGGCACTGATGCCCGCCATCAGGTGCTGCCGCCACTGCAGCCGGGTCATCAACGTCAGCAGCGCTCAGCACGTAAAGGGCGGGCTCGACTTCGGTAGCCTTCGGGGCGAAAAAGGCAGCAAAGACTACAACGGCTCGAAAGCTTACGCCCAGAGTAAGCTGGCCAATGTACTGTTCACCATGGAGCTCGACCGCCGCTTCGGGGAAGAACTCACCACCAACTGCCTCCATCCCGGCGTAGTGGGTACCCGCCTGGCCAATAAAAAGGCCGGTACGCTGACGAGAACGGTATGGTCGATGTACAAGCCCTTTGCGACGCCCCCGCACGAGGGCGCAGACACTTCCGTTTACCTGGCTCAAAGCCCGGAGGTACAGGATGTTTCCGGGAGGTACTTCGACGAAAACCAGTGCTTGCGCAAGCCCTCCAGCATCGCCCGCAACGAGCACCTAGCGCGCAGGCTGTGGGAGTTTTCGGAGAAGGCCGTTTCGGATTACCTGCCCCGTGAGCAGTATTAGTCAACACCAGAAACATTTTCCCTGCAGTCATTAACGATCTTTTTTTGCTACTGCAACTTTTCCGGTCATCCGGAGCATTATCCCTTCGCAAAGCAAATCAACCATGCGAAATTCAATCAAAAATAAACGTTTCGACGGGCGAGATATTCGCCCGGACAGCAATTGCTAACGCCCCGGAAACCGTGGGCGCATAATGCTTCCGGGTTTTCCACACGCTCCGTCGTTTCCCTTTGTCTGCTTCATATTTCGAGCAAACCGATAGCGCGGCAACTCCTCTCATTTCTCTTCAATTTTGGTGCGTAGCTCAGTTGGCAGAGTAGCGGTCTCTTAAACCGTGGGTCGTGGGTTCGAGCCCCACCGCACCAACGATTTCCGGGTTTTGACTTCCGGCATACTGCCGGAGATCAGTGTACCATCAGGTGATGTGGCGCAACGGAAGCGCAGCGGGTTGTCTACCCGAAGGTTGCGGGTTCGAACCCCGTCTTCACCGCAATTTCCCCTCAGGGGCCGAGAAGGCCGTGCGCTAAACCGTACGTATGTCTCTCGCCCCAAAGGCGCGTTTGGGGTTTCCCCCGATTCCGGCCCGAACGCCAGGTGCGCCAACAGGTCTTTTAGCTCAACGGTAGAGCATCTCTTTGTTAAAGAGCAGGTTGCTGGTTCGAATCCGGCAGGGACCGCATTTTCTGTTCAGCAGCCCTTTGGGCTGCGGTACTCTGAGTTTCAGCGCGGAGGAGAAGGGCGCTCCAACCTCCATTGCACCTGCGGCCGCGCCCCCTAAAACCGCCCGAACGTGCTGGCGATGCTGATCCGCACCCCAAAATCGTCGTACTTAAAGTCCCGGAAACCGGTCACGAATTCGACCCGGAGTACCCTGAAGATATTGTCGATCGAGTAGCCCAATTCCGTGTAGTTGTCCGATGTTGGCGTGTAGAGGTAGTTCACGAACAGGTCCTCTTTGAGGCCCGCCAGGTGCAGTTGCCAGATTTGAGTGAGCAGGAATTTACGGAACTGGTAGTGGCCATACACCTCCAGATATTCCTTGTTCGTACTTTCCAGATAGTAGGGTAGAAGGCGGTAAGAGCCGATGGGATCGAGCGCGGTGAGCACCAGTTCTGAGGTAGCGAAGTGCTTGTAGTCCGGGAACCCGACGGTTTCGCGGTTCAGAAACGTACCGCCCCTCACGAGGAGGTCTACGTTTCCTTTTTTGCCGTTGGCGAATCTGCGTTGGTAGCTCGCCTCCAGGGCCGTGAAGTCCGATGCGCTCTCTCCTATATTGGGAATGCCCGTCCGGATGCTCGCCGTGATGGTTGGTGCGGAGTTCTCGATCAGTTCTTTGCGTTTTCCGTTCATGACATACTCCAGGCCCGGCCGCCAGGCTACGCCAAGCTTCACGATGGCTGCCGGGGCAACCACACCTACCGGTCCGCGCTCGGCGTTGAAGGGGAGGTTTTCGGCGTAAACCTCTTCGTCGTCGAGGCCAAACCAGTTGTTGTTGGACGAATTGAGCACCGCGCGGCGGTCTTCGTAGGCGATGGTGGCTTCGGCCCGCCAGGCATCGCCGTAGTTTTTCCGGTAGTCGAACTGGCCGTAGGCCCGCTCGTAGAGGCGGATGTAATTGGTGCCATTGAACAGGTTGGTGTACGTACTGATCCATGGTTCGATGGCGGGGCCGTCGTCGAACTGCCGCAGAAAACGACCACCGCTGAGTTTGAACTGAGGCTCGTTGTCTTTGCCGCTGCGCCCCAGGCGCAGGTCGGCCTGCCAGCTCAGTCGTTTCCAGCCGATGCCATAGCGGGGGTTGAAGCCCACGTTCCATTGTTTCCGGGTGTTACGGAAACCGATACGCCCGCCCAGGGCGTAGCCCTCAACGGGATTGAAGAAAGGATCGGGAAAAAAAGTAGTTCTGAGGTGCGGTTTTTTTCTCGTTTGGTTACTCTTTATCGAAACCTCCACACCACTGTCTCCTGCTCCGTTGCTGGTTACCGACACGATACTGTCCCTTCGTTCAAGACTGTCGGCGATGGCGTAGGCCAGTACTTCCTGCTCCGTAAGTGGAACCGGACGAATTTTGGCCCACGACGCGGTATCGGTAATGATTTCCACCGTACTGTCCTGTACGAAAGAGTAGGTCTTCACGACCTCTGGTTCCGGAGATTTTTCACGCTCTTCTTTTTCGTAGCTCCGCATAAGCTTGAAAAGGTCTTTGCGCTTGATTTCGCCACCTTCGTTGAGGCGTTGTTCCAATTCCGAGAGCTTTTTGGCCTTCTTCGTCTGGCTGGCGACTTCGGGTTGGCTTTTCTCGTCGATCACTTCCACGTAGCCGCCCAGGTCGGGGTTCAGGGTGAGGGCGTAGCCGCTCACTGTGCTCAGGTAGTGGTACTCAAAAGCTACCCCGAAAAACTGTCCTTCTGCATCCAGGGTGGTCGTTACGGGCATCCAGATGTGATCTTCTATTTCGGCCTGTCGCTGGGTGATGTCGATTTGGAAACCGAGTTTGTAGGTGGTCAGTTCCAGGCTGTGGATCGCCCAGTCTCCGTTCACGATGTAGATGTAGCCTTCGAAGACATCTTCGCCGCGGCTGCGGGGAATCACCTTGATTTTATTGATCAATTCGTCCTGGTCGACGAACACCCCTTCGTGTTCGAATTTATAGTAACCGAAGGCACGCGGGTGCAGCGGACTAACCAGTTCGCCGGCTACCAGCGGATCGTAGAAGGAGGTAAAAAAGTACTGGTTGGCGTCGAAATCTGAATCGCCGACTTCCAGTTTAGAGAGCACTTGCTGTTTGTAATTGTTCGGCCGGGTGTACTCGACTTTGCTGGTCGTTTCGGAGGTAAAAGGACGCTTGGTAACTTCTTCGATTTCTTCACGGTCCTCCTTTCCCGCCAGCATTTTGATCAGGCCGGGGATTTTGTTCACCTTACCCGTTCCTTTGATGTACACTTCGGCCGAGTAAGCGTCGAGTTGGTTGCGGTGATAATCTGCTTTGGCAATCGCGCGGCGGATCACAGCGTAACTTTTGTCTTCGCCGCCGCTGATGATTTCCACCGTTTCCAGGTCGAGAGATTCACTCACCAGCTGCACGTCAGCATTTCCACCGCTGATGGTTTTCACCTGGGTTTGGTAACCGAGGTAGGAAAAAACAACCTTGTTTCCGCCGCCCAGATCTACCTGAAAGTACCCATCGCCGTTACTCGCCGCACCGCTTTTGGTGCTGGGCACATAAATGGACGCAAAAGGCAACGGGTCTCCGGTTTCGGCATCGGTGATGCGGCCGCTGACCGTTTGGGCGCTGACGCAGGTGCAGAGAAAAGTTACAAGAAGCAGGCTGAAAAGTGTGCGCATAAGTCTGGAGCTATGGGTTAACGGAAGGTAAAGTACGGCATCATGCTCAGCACTAGATGGGCTTTAACTTAACTTTAGACCAATTACCAGCCGTTGCAGACCAAGGTGTGCAGCCTGATGGCAAACCAGATTGGCGGTTGTGATATGGACGGGGTAGCGTTTTCCACAAGCACTCTCTCCGCAGGAAAAGGGACTTGAGCGGCACGCCCCTGGGCTTACACACCCTCCGTTGTAAGCCAAGGAACAAATGCCGGCACGATCAAATCTTCAACCCTTCTGCTCCCCTTACAATAACTGAAATTGCCGCCTGTCGTGTCTCCCCTCTCCCGAGGTGAGGGGCCGGGGGAAAGGGTTTCTGACCGCCCAGGGTGTGAGTAATCCTAGTTGGGAACTATGGTATCTTGCAGATTGTTACACCCGTAAAGTCATGTCCAAACTAACCTTAGTATTAACCACCGCTCTTCTTGCCTTCCTTCTGGGCCTGGCTGTGTTCTGGGGTTTCAGTAAGTCTTCGGCCGTAGAGACGCAGACGGAAGCAACGGTCTTGTTGGAACAGATTCGCAAGGTCACCAAGCTCGTCACCGTAGAGGGTGACGTCAGCGAACTCTACAACTCTACCACCACCCGCAACGTAACTCTGTACATTCCTCTGCCCGCGCGCCTGCGCTTCGATAAAACCGCGACGGTGGAAGTGCGGGGTAAAGTGCTGGTCGGCTACAACCTCGAGCAACTGGATATCGACGTCGACGACGCCACCCGCACCGTCCTCATCAGTAACCTGCCCGAGCCGGAAATTCTCGCCATCGATCACGAGTTGATCTACCGCAACCTCGAGGAAAGTTGGTTCAACAGCTTCACCGCCGACGATTACAGCGCGCTCAACAAAGAAGCCAAAGACCGCCTGCGCGACGAGGCTCTGCAGAGCAAGCTCATCCAGGAAGCCCGCCTGGAAGGCAACGGCCTGCTGGAGACCATCCGCTTTTTGGTGGAAGCTTCGGGCTACAGCCTGGAGATTGAAGGAGAGGCCGATCAACCATCCCAGGGTTAGCGACACGAACAAGTACGGGCACTCCGTCGTGGAGTACCCGTACTGCTCTGAATCGCAACTGAGCTAAAGCTGGCGCGGTGATAAACCAGCTCCGTGAGAATCACTGAAGTAACCTAACCCGAACCAGGTTCGCGGCCTCCCGGCCGAAGCCCTTGTTGATTCGCTTCAGGTCAGCCTTATCCACCCCGGCAAGGCGGTCGGCGTTCTCCTTGTTGAAATCAGCGTAGACATCCTTATTGAACAGACCGAGTACCCGTCCAAAATCCTTGATGGTTACGGCACCGATCTTACTCAGTACGTTCTCCAGTCGGTTTTCGTTTACGTACTCCAAGGCAAGGTCGACCAGGATTTGTAGTTCAGGGGCCAGCGGTTCGGCGGGCTTGGCGGAAGCCTTACGTTGCTTCTTCTCGGCCCACTTCGCGTTCTTGTTCTTCAGGATGACGCGGCTACCGCTGGCAAGGTACTTTACCTCCACGGGACGAATGACCGTACCCTCAACAACATTCTCCCCGATGTCCGGCAAACCGAGTTCTCCGGGTAGGGTGGAGTTGAAGTCGTTAGGGTATGCCAAGGCTTCCGCGGCCGGTCCCCGAAACAACGTCTTGGCGTAAAACATCCCGGCGGCTTCGAAGCAGGCGTTGGCGGTATCTACACCCAGGTACTGACCGTTGGCCGTTACATCAAAGGCATAGAACAGGTTATCGGGGCTGTAGCAAACACCCTTTTGTACCTTCATCGCGTCCTTGACCCGGGGAACATCATCGTGGGGATATGCTCCGCCGAACACCTCTCCGAATACGGTCATTTGGTCGAGGCCGGGCATTCCGGCCTTCAGCCGCTTCCAGATGATACGCAGGCTTTTCAGGTTGGCGGCCAGAATGCGCTCGTGGTGGTAAAAGTTCTCACCGGCTTCGATGGGGCCGCTACGCTTACAGGCTACGAAGTCAACCCCATCGGTCGTGTAAAAACTCATATTCGCACCGTGCACCTTCTCTTGTACAACGTACTCGCCCGTCCAGTGGCCTTCCAGCTGAATGCGGTTGATGTGTTCCTTACGGTAAGTATTTTCGATGGAGTTAAATTTCTTGAACATCCGAGATCGTTTTGTTAACAGGATGGGGATGTAATGAAAGCTTGGGCGCTAAAAGTTGCGCCCAAAAATTTAAATCAGGTCAATTACCGATAGAGAATAGCCAATCTATCAATCTACTCTATCTTCGCCCCATGGCAAACAACTCCTCCCCCAGAATCGGCATCCTTGGTGGTGGCCAGCTCGGCAAAATGCTCTGTCAGGCGGGCGCAGACTGGCACCTCCCCATCCATGTTCTCGATCGTAACCACAGCTTCCCCGCAGCCAACTACGCGACCGTATTTCATTCCGGAGACTTCAGCCGTAAGGAAGACGTCCTCGAATTCGGCCGTAAGATGGACATCGTAACCATCGAGATCGAACACATCGATACCGAAGCCCTGCACCAGCTAGTAGCCGAAGGAATCAAAGTCTACCCCCAGCCCGACAAGATCGACCTGATTAAGGACAAAGGCCTCCAGAAGCAATTCTACGCAGAAGAAGGCATCGCTACTTCAGATTTCAGCCTTTACGCCGATGCAGCTGCCCTTCGGGCGGCCATTGCGTCCGGGGAGGTTACCCTGCCTTTCGTACAAAAGGCGAGAACCGGTGGCTACGATGGTCAGGGCGTTGCCGTTATCCGCAACGAGCAGGACATCGAATCCAAATTGCTCGATTGCCCCTGTCTGGCAGAGTCTATGGTCGACATCGCTAAGGAACTGGCCGTAGTCGTTACCCGTACTCCCTCCGGAGCGATTTCAGTCTTCCCGACGGTAGAGATGGAGTTTCACCCCACCGCCAATCTGGTCGAATTCCTCATTTGCCCCGCTGCTATCGACTCGGATACCGACACCCGCGCCGCGAAGCTGGCCATGGAAGTTGCCGAAAAGATGGAGATCGTTGGCCTGCTTGCCGTAGAACTCTTCCTTACCCCCGAAGGTGAAATCCTGGTCAACGAAGTGGCACCCCGCCCGCATAACAGCGGCCACCATACCATCGAGGCGTGTATGACAAGCCAGTACGATCAGCACCTTCGTGCAATCATGGACCTTCCCCTCGGGCCTACCGATCTCCTGCGGCCCGGAGCTATGATCAACCTCCTCGGCGCAGAAGGCCATACCGGCCCTGCAGTCTACGATGGCTGGGACAAACTACTGGCTATACCAGAGGTCTATCCCCACCTCTACGGCAAAGCCGAGACCCGCCCCTTCCGCAAAATGGGACATATTACTGCGCTCGGAGATACCGTTCAGATGGCCCGCGAACGGGCTGCTATCGCTAAGGAAGTCGTGCAGGTAATCAGCCGGTAAATCTTACGGGCATTCCTTCCGAAACCAGGATCAGGAGAGGTTAAGCGGCAAGTTTTCGTTTTCAGGTCAGCGCGGATAATAATTGTAGGTAGTTGTATCGACCCTCCCACTACGGTTACTAATTTTAGCGAATTTTCGCTACTTTGCATCCGTGACCTACGACTACATAATCATCGGCGCCGGCTCCGCTGGCTGCTTACTGGCCAATCGGCTCTCTTCCGACCCGGCCAATAGCGTGCTTCTGGTTGAAGCCGGAGGGCCAGTCAGAAACCCCAACATCATAATTCCCGCGGGTTACCCGCGGCTGCACCGTACTTCGGTCGATTGGGGTTATTGGTCTGAACCACAAGAGCACTTACTCGGGCGCAAGCTGTACCTGCCCCGTGGCAAGGTACTGGGCGGAAGCAGCTCGACCAACGCGATGGCTTACGTACGGGGCAACCGGGCCGATTATGATGACTGGGCAGAATCAGGCAATGAAGGCTGGGGCTACGACGATATCCTCCCGTATTTCACCCGTCACGAAAGCAATGCTGACATCGTTAACCGCTTCCACGGTCAGGACGGAGAACTTAACGTTGAGTTCCCGAGTCGCTACCGATCCCCTTTTGCGGAATCCTTCGTCAATGCCTGCGAAGAAAAGGGCTTTGACCGCAACGACGACTACAACGGTAAAGAGCAAGCGGGGGCCGGACTCTTCCAATTTACGATCAAAGACGGTCGCCGGCATTCGGCGTATACCGCTTTCCTTAAGCCGGTAATGGCGCGCAAAAATCTGCGGGTACTCACCAATACTCACGTCGTAAGGGTGGTGGTTAAGAACGATCGGGCAGTTGGTGTAATGGCAGAAGAGAACGGTAAAAGCCAGCAGTTGCTGTCAGCCCGAAAAGAGGTCATTCTTTCGGCGGGCTCTTTTGGGTCCCCTCAGTTGCTGATGCTCTCGGGTATCGGCGCTAAGGCAGAGCTTGGCCAAAACGGTATTGATTGCGTTTGTGATGCTCCCGGAGTGGGAAAGAACCTTCAGGATCATTTGTTCTGTCCTATCGGAGCCCTCTCCAAACAACAGATCGGTCAAAACCATTACGTTCGTCCGTTTCAGATGGCAAGGGCAGCTCTGGATTACCTCGTGCGTGGCAAAGGCGTTCTCAATAACAGTCCTCTGGAAGCGGTTGCTTTTGGCTCAAGTTCCCTGAGCCCGGGCCGGGTTGATTTTCAGTTTCATTTCTCGTCCTTCCACGTCGGGGAAGGTTACGACTCTGATTTCCACAACTACCGCACCTTCCCGGACCGGGAAGATGGCTTTACGGTGCTGCCGTCCTTATTGCGCCCTGCCTCCCGTGGTACTTTGCACCTGCGTTCGCGCCACCCACAAGACCACCCCGTCATCCAACCGAATTTCCTCTCCCACGAAGACGACCGAAAGGTGATGCTCGAGGCCACTAAAAAAGCCATTGAAGTGATGGAGGCAGATGCATTTTCGCGGCACCGCAAACGCCGCTTTTCACCGCCCGACATCAGCTCAGACGACGCAATCTGGCTGCACATTCAGCGCCAGGTCGAAACGATTTACCACCCTGTGGGCACCTGCAAGATGGGCCACGACGAACTGGCGGTAGTGGACGAAAAGTTACGCGTAAGAGGGATTGACAATCTCCGTGTTGTGGACGCCAGTGTGATGCCAACCATTGTGAGCGGCAACACAAATGCTCCGGTTTACATGATAGCAGAAAAAGGAGCGGATATGATTTTGAACTCTTCCGACTGAGCTTTTCAATCGGTAAGCAGGGCAACCAATTCTCCCGTCATCATTGCGGTTGCACCCCATATCTGCTCTTCCCTAACCGACCAGAAAGGCGTATCCGGCAGGGTCATCCCTCCCGCTATTTTCCGTGGACCGCTCTTCCGGGCGTGAGGGGTAAAGAAATCGGCGAATGGCAACTCCAGAATTCTTGCTACTTCACTTTCCTGCGGAATGAAGTCCGGTCGTTCATCGACCCAGCCTACGAAGGGCAGCACTAAAAAGTTACTTACCGGGATATACAAAGGGCTCAGTTCACCAATCAGTTCTACTGCATGCGGAGGTACTCCGACCTCTTCCTCCAGTTCGCGCAGAGCAGTATGTGCCGCATCCTTGTCTTCGGGGTCGGCTGAGCCGCCCGGAAAAGAAATCTGCCCGGCGTGCCGGTCTCTTTTCGGGCTGGTTCGCTGAATATAGAGCAGGTGCAGCCTTTCCGCAATGGGGTAGAAGAGCACCATTACGGAGGCACGACGGGCGTTGAGGGGCGTACTGCTGTACTCGCCCCGCACAGGCGGGGCCATGAGGCGCTGAGCGGCAAGGCCAGGTAGAGGCGAGGACACCAGCCGTTCGCGCATTAGATCCAGCAGTTGCTGGTCCTGGGAGGTCAGTACGGGCTCGTTCATAATGGTTTTGCTGTTTACACAACACCGGAGAAATACCGAGCGCCGGCGTGTTACGCGTTGCTTTCTTTCAGGTAGTTGTCCAGGGCCATTTCCATACTTGGCACTTTAGGAGGCTCGGGCGCGATATTAACCACCAATCCGTGGTCTTCACAGGCCTTTGTTGTTTTCCGTCCGGCTACGGCCAGGCGCGTCTCCTTCTGCTCGAAAGTGGGGAAGTTCTCGTACAGAGAGTCGATGCCGAGCGGAGAGTAGAAAATCAGTACGTCGTAAAATACGTCTTCCAGATCGCTGAGGTCAGCGGATACTGTGCGGTACATCAGGGTTGGCGTCCAGTCAAATTTGTTCTCGTCCAGGTAAGCCGAGACGAACTCAGAGCCGAGGTTACCGGTAGGAAGCAAGAACTTCTCTTTGCTGCGGTGCTTTTTGAGCGTGGGGGCAAGGTCCTGAATGGTACGTTGACCAAAGAACACTTTTCTTTTGCGGTAAACGATGAACTTCTGCAGGTAATTGGCAATTGCCTCGGTCATACAGTAGTACTTCGTTTCCTGGCTCATTTCAATGCGCATTGCCTTGCAAAGCCGGAAGAAGTGCTCGATAGCGAGCTTGGAAGTAAAAATGATAGCGGAGAACTCGTCCGGGCGTACCCGTTCTTTCCGAAATTCTTTTTCGGTAAGCCCTTTCACCTCAATAAAGGGTCGCCAGTCGATCTGAAGATCGTATTTTTTCTCCAGGCGAGCGAAGGGACTACGCTCCGGCTGGGGTTGAGACACCAGGATGGTGCGGACTGGTTTCAAGGCTTTTTTTGTGTTCTCAGATGCAGCTGCCATACTCATAATTTTCGTCCTTGATATAGTGTTAGGTTGGTGTCATTGCGTCAGGGAAGCAAGCCGCTCACGTAGTAGTAAACTAGCAACAGAGGAGCTAATTCAACGGCGCAAATATACAATAAAAAATGCACGGGCCTACTGAAGAACAAACGGTTGCCGATGAACAGGCCTCTCATGAGGTGTAAACAGTATATCCCCACCAATATTCCTGCGCCACAATAAAGGAAAGTAGTTCGCCACTCTACGGGGGCATAACTGATAAGCAGATTCACCGGGGAAATCAGCACTCCGCCCAAGATGGCAAAAATCATCAGGGCAAACACGTAGCGGCTTACTTCTTTCCGGACCGGGAAGAGGAATGAAAACAAGACCAGAACAATGTTTTTTATCCCAAGCGCGGCCGCAACCACGAGAGAACAAGTCAGCCAACTCCCCCAGATTCCGTAGCTGAGTCCGATTTCGAAATTCGTAGCAAAGAGGTAAACAAAGAAACCAGACGCAAGAAAAAAGTAGATGTAGCCCGTCCAGAGCGCTCCCAACTCACCTCCCGACCGGCGGGTATAGAGCTGGTTCATTATTCCATCGTTCATCGTCGCTCTGAAACATTGCCGCAACAGATCTCCGAAGAGCAGCCACAATCCTGACAGGGTGATCAGCAACATCACGTGGATGGCCAGAATACTTCCTTTCCCTTTATTCGGGTCGGTAGTCTGTATTACAAGGGGACCATTCTGGCGGTCGGCTGTTGCCCCTCTTCCGGGCGCGGACGCTGGTGCAGGGGAGGTTGAAGGAGCAAAGCCGGCAGGCCTCAGGTCAAACGGATTATCACTGACCTCCATCCGGTTGACCGAGTCAGTTGACTCTCCGGCAGTTTCTGCCGGCAAACGTGCCGTCAGCTCAAACGGATTCCGTTCCCCCTGGGCAAACAGAGAAGCCGAGAGGCACATCAAACTACACAGAATAATCAGGTAACGCAAAGGCAATGAAATATAGATTCCGAAGGTGAAGGTACAATCTTTGAAACGGCTAACGAAGCATCCAGCATAAGCGTACAAACAGGCGGGTTTTATCCTGCAAAACCAGACAACTCTTACTGCCACTCCTGAAGCGTACTTCCGGAATCTGATACAACACGTAAGAAACACGTATAACAGCCTTTCCGGATACGTCTTTTACCCCAGAAAAAATCCGGGCAAAAAAAAGCCTGATCGCAACGCGATCAGGCACAAACAATCATAATCTCATGAAAAAAAAGACGACCTAAAAAAATTCTTGTGTAGCGTATTAGCCACTTTTATTTTTCATAACAACCAAACGCTCAGTAGGGTTGGCCTATTATGTTATTGAAACGTTATTTGTCCGCGACCTACAAAAAGCTCATTAGTATGAATTTCGTAGAAGTAATTGCCGGCGGCAATATTTGGACGAAAGAACTCAAACTGGTCACCTCTGAACGATTTGCGGAAGACTTTCCGGCCGGCCGCGTCGTAGAGTTGAAAGTAGAATTCGGAGTTGAGCGCTTTCCAGCCCGAGATCTGTACCGTTGTACGATCACTTGTTGGGTTGGGGCTCGTTATTATATCAACACCAATTGCTTCTGGTAAGTTACGGTTTGCGGTAGAGAGCAGACAACCATCTTCATTATAGAGGTCGTTGCAACCTACCACGTGCCTCACTTCTTCGGAGAACAATGGTGATTCATAGTCAAAATAAACGGCAGCACGATTTCTGATAACGGAACCCGTTGTAGTATTCGGTTTTTGGGATAGTCGGTATGAGACATAGCCCTGTCGGGTAACCGCATCAGCTTCCCCCGTGCCGCCGCCTGAAAAAATTCGGATTGAATCAAACGTGATCTTCAGAATACCGCCCTGGTAAAGGACGAAATCATAGGGATGACTCGCGGCGCCCATTTCGAGGCTGTTGAAATCCAACAGTTCGGGGAGGGTGTCGCGGATGACCACGCGTTCGAAGGAGTCGTTGCCCGGCAGCGCGAAGAATACCGTATATTCAATGTCTGTTTTTGGGATAATGATAGAGTCTTGATAGCCTCGGGGATAAGCCATCAGTTGTAAAGCAGCGCCTTGATCCAGCGCAACGACTTCCTGTGTTAAAATGTCAATATTGAGGTTCCCGTCGTTATCGGGAAACTGGCCGACGTAACCGGTGGTAAAACCGGTGTTGTCGTTATCGTCTGTCTGACAGCCTTCGGCAACCGCAGTAGGAAACTGGTTTCCCGGGTGGCCTTCGGATTGTTCTGCGATGAGGCGGTAAGTACTGACTTCCCCTGCGGGGATATCGACACCGATCACTTCAGAACTCATCGACTCCAGCATAAAGTTTCCTTGTGTCCGCAGAGCAATGTCTTCAACGATTACGTAGCTGCTTGTTTGCAGCATCGGGTTTTCCCCGATATTCGTAATGGTGAAGGACAGTCCTTCCACCCGGTCACAACGACTGGTAACTACAATGCTTGAGCCATCCCAGTCGTCACTTACAGGAGCACATTCAATCAGAGGAAAGATTGTAACCTGAGAACTGATCGCTTGTCCTGCAACGATGTCATTACAAGCAACGCGGACCGTGATGTCAATGGTTCCCTCCGTTGAGGGAGCCAGATCGCCGATATCGAATATCAGCGTGTTTTCGTTTTGTTCTGCCGGTGTGATACCGGAAGAAATGTAGGTGAGACTTTCATCGAGGATGAGCTCGATGCTGGCGTCTTCTGCAGTATCCGTCCCTGTGTTTCCGTAGCTAAGCGTGATGCGTTGGGTATCGCACTGAATAGCGGGAGTTGCACTTGCTGTAACTTCCAGAAGGGGGCAGTCATAAGCAGGTTGCAGGGCGAAATTGTGAAAGACCGAATCGTAAGGAACAGTAAGGTCGACCGTAATTTGGTCGCTGCCACAAATATTCCAGCGGTCATTCTTTTGCAGCAGGGTTACTTCGTAGGTGTCGGCATCGACACGCAATTCATAGTTTCCGAGCGAATCGGTACTTCCGAAGAAGGTTGCCGTTTCACTTTCGGCCCTTACCAGCCAGCCACTCAGCCCAAGGTCTCCTTCGGAGTAGGGGCCACAGTCGTTTGCGGAAGGGAAGTAAACCTTACCCTGCAGGTAGTTGGTTTGAAGCGCTCCGAGATCGTTCGTCTTAAAGAGAACCATTTCGTTACCCAGCACACCGTCGAAACGGGCACTGAAACCAGCCAGGGCGTAGCCACCGTCCAGGGTCTTGGCGAGATCTTCTCCTACATCGAGCGTTTCCTCGTCTCCGAGGCGGCGCTGCCAGAGGACCAGACCATCTTCGGACCGGACTTTCACCATTAGTACGTCAAGGTTAGATGGTGTTGGTACAGTTTGACCGACTGCGACGAGGCTTTCGCCGTTGTCGTCTTCGATTACGCTGTAGAGTACATCATCCAGTGGTCCTGCGTCAATTTCGTGGTACCACAGCGTATCTCCGTTGAGATTCGCTTTTGCAATTAATGCTTTATTCGTGTTGTCCGCAGATCCTACAAAGACCAGGTGGTCATCGTTGGTGCGGATGATATTTTCGAGTTGTTCGTCGCCAGTTTCAGTTCCGTAGCTTTTGGTCCATTGAATTGAGCCATCAGCAGCAAGGCCGTGAAGGACGATGTCCTTCGTTGCACCGTTTACTGTCTGAGCTGTTCCGGCTACGATCATGCTCCCGTCGGGGTTGGCCACCGTTCCGAAGCCTTCGCTGGTAAAGTTCTCACTGATTACCGTGCGAAAGAGTTCATCGCCGTTAGCGTCCACCTTTATGATCAGGATATCGCGCCGGCTCGTTCCTGTCTGTTTGCGGTAACCGGTAATCAGGAACTCTTCGTTAGGCAGAGCGATGATTTGCCGTCCACGTTCATCGGTGACTGCGTCACCGTAAGAGCGGCTGAAAACAACCCGCCCCAGTTGGTCAAGTTGTACCAGAAAGGTCTGCTCGGCGCTCGTTGGTGTTTCCTGCCGAAAACCGAGAACCAGGTAGTTGTCATCGTCAATGGCAAGTACATCTTCAGCTTGTTCAATGAAGCCAGCGTCGTACTGCCGTGTCCAGATCGTTGTACCGTCTACGTCGGTGCGAACTACGAAAATGTCAAAGTCGTTATCGTCGCCCTGTACCCCCCGGGTGCTGCCAACCTCGATGTATCCGTGGTCTTTAGTCTGGAGGATCGCCTGACCGAAGTCATCTTTAGGGCCGCCGATTTTTTTTTCAAACCCTTGAGCCCCAACACTGAAAGTAAGACAAAGCGCAGCCAGCATCAGGGCCATACGCTGGCACTGACGACCGAGGGCCAATACCATAAGTCGCTTTTTCATTAGTTGAGTTTGAAGGTCGCTATCCGTTGATTGCAATGCAAATATGAGGGCAGATGTAGCCCACCCAAAAAACACAATCCCGGCTTTGTTGAAAAAATTGTAGTATTTATTAGCTCTCATAACTCATATTTTACGGCCGAAACCTTAACAAATGCTTAGATTTACACAATCTTCGCCCCGTTAGCATTGTTGAAAAAACATGGACTCTACCGTTGAAAAAAATCCACTGATTTCCATATATCAGTCATTAGACAAGGCTGATGTCCGTCGTTTAGGGAAATGGTTGGACAGCCCTGCTCACAACAAACGGGAAGACGTGAGGGCACTGCATGCCTATCTCAGCGGCGGTGGAGACCGCCTGTTTAAAACGTCTTCACTTGGTAAAATGCGTATCTGGAAGCGAATATTCCCCGGAGAAACCTATAACGACGCCCGTTTAAGACAAACCTTCCACTGGGCGCTGAAAGCTACCGAGTCGTTTCTGGCCTGGGAAAACTGGCAAAACGATCCTATGAATCAACAATTGGGTCTGGCCAAGGAGTTGCGCCGCCGCAATATTTCTGGTTCTGCGGGGCGAAGCCTCCGCAAAGCGGAACAACTTCAGGAGAAAACCCTCGTAAGAAACGAAGCTTACTACCGCAACCAGTATGAGTTGGAGTTAGAAAGGGAAGAGCATCGCACCTATTATCAGTTACTGGACAAACCCCGCTTCCAGCAAATATCGGATACACTGGACATCACCTACCTGATCGAAAAACTCAAAGCCAGTGGAAATATGCTTTTCCATCAGCGGGTTTACAGAACGGAGTATTCTGTCCGTTTTTTAGACGAGGTCATCAGTTACGTTGAGCAGCTCGACCTTGAGGATTACCCCGTTCTGGCCATCCACTATTATGGCTATCGGGGCCTCGTTGAAGACGATGTATCGGGAACTACGATCAGTCTCTTGAGGGATGCAGTAGAAAAACACGGCAACCTGCTGAGCAGGGTAGACCTCCGTTACGTCATTCTGATGGCGATCAACCTCTGCATCTCAAACATGAATCAGGGCCGGGAACCCTACATAAGAGAATCATTCGAATGGTACCGCCTGGGGTTCTCCCGCCAGGTAATCACCCAAGACAACCTGCTGACCCGTGCAACTTACCTCAATGTGATTACTATTGGCCTCCGGCTGCAGGAATACGATTGGATCCGACGCTTTATAGATTCCCACACCAAACAACTCGAAGACGATATCCGGGAGAATACCGAAAGCTTTGCCCGCGCACGCCTTGCCTACGAACAGAAAGACTACGACACCGGCATGCCGTTGTTGGCACAAGTTGACTTCAAGCATCCCGTGTACAACATCATGGCCAAAACTCTTCAACTAAAAATCTATTACGAAATCGACGAATACGACGCAATGGATAGCCAGTTGGACAGCATGACCACCTACCTGCGGCGAAAAACACTTTCGGATCTGCACAAAGACAACTTCGGTAATATTGTCCGTTTCGTACGGCGCATGAGCCGCCTCAAACCAGGAGACCGCAAGAAAAAAGCCGAACTACGGGAACAAATAGAAAACGCCAGCCCTCTGACCGAGAAAAAATGGCTGCTCGAGCAGCTCGACAAACGTTGAGACCGCAGGTAGCCCCAAAAAAACAACCGGCCTTTTTCCCCGTTGGGAAAAAGACCAGCTTGAATTTTCACCGCTATGTGTTCGAGACAGTGCGCTCCACTATTTAAAGCAGTTGTGCAGGGCGGGAAAATTCTCACGTTGCAAAAAAGAAAAACCTCTACCAGTCAACGGACCACTCTGGGTTAAATGAAAGGTTGAGAAATAAAACTTGTCAGGAGTTTAGAAAGGCAGATCATCATTGACTGTTTCCAATACTGTTTCGTCCAGCGATACGGCAGTTCGTTCGCGTCGGCGCTGTGTTTTGTTATCAATTGCCGCCGGAGCCGGGTCGGCAACCATAGTGGAAGACATTTCCTGATCGCCCAGTTGCCGGTCGCCTCCACCCAGAAAAGAAAACGACTGAGCGATTACCTCCGCAGAAGTACGGTTTTGGTCGTGCTTATCGACCCACTTACGGTACCGCATTGATCCCACGATCGATACTTGTTTCCCACGGTCCAGGTACTGATCAAAGAGCTCAGCGAGTTTACCGAAGGCCTTCACGCGGTGCCAGTCCGTCCGGGTTTGTTTGTTGCCATTGCGGTCACGGTAATACTCGTTAGTGGCCAGCGAGAACTCGGCAACAACTATTCCGCTCGGTAGCGTAGTTGTTTTGGGAGCATCGCCGAGGCGGCCAATAAGGTTGATGAAATTGCTGGTATTGATATTCATGGCGATTATATTTAAAGAGGGAAAAATCTCCGGCCCGGTGCAACCGCAAAGGGTAACGGCGTCGCGGACCGGAGCAAAAAGGGTGATTAATGATTACAGTGTCGGGCCTTGCCCGGTAAAGTGTCAAGCGTAATCTGATGACGAAAACGCTGGTGCAGAACGCTACGACTCAAGCTCTTCAACGGCCTGAATCACCTCGCCAATGTCGGCGGTCGGGGTTTTGGGACGGGCGGCGGTTTTCTTGCGGCGGGAAGAGGTTTTCTTCGCCACCGGCTCCGCTACCATCATCGCCTCGTGAGCGTCTTCGATCATAGCCTCCTCTTTGTTTTTGCGACTGCCGCCCAGGAAGGTGAACTCTTCGGCAATCACTTCCGCTGATGTCCGGGTCTGCTCAAACTTATCTACCCATCTGCGGTAACGCATGGTGCCGACAATCGAGATCGGGCTACCGCACTGCAGGTGCTGATCGAAGAGTTCCGCAAGTTTGCCGTAGGCCTTTACGCGGTGCCATTCGGTCCGGGTCTGGCGCTCGCCCTGCTTATCCCGGTAATATTCATTGGTGGCGAGAGAAAATTCTGTAGCGGTTTTACCCGTCTTGAGAACAACGGTCTTAGGGTCAGTACCAAGATTGCCGGTAAGGTGGATGTGGTTACGTACGTTCATTATTGTGAGCGTTTGTCAGCCGCAGCGGGAAGGTTGATGTATGCCACGGCCGGGTTTGGTAATACGCCACTTCAGTTCCGGGCCGGGCCCTTCCAATCGGTGACGATGCAAAGGTGGAGGCACCAACAAACGCTAGTCGTCTTTTATACGTATACTTGCGTTTACAAACGTTTAAAAACGACTAACATTTAACTAAACACCTGATTAACAGCTACTTGAACCTAAATACAAATTTTCGCTTTTTTTCGCACTTTTATCTTTGATGACAAGCTATTTGCTCGTTTTCAGCGAACGAAATTTTCTTCCCTCCGCAATTGCGGGAGGTAGAATTACATAAATTTCGTGTTGTCCGTCCCGTCTTTCCCGGTACGGCTTACTATTCACCAAGTCTCTTCAGGCTACGCAGCAAATTTCCGACATTGTTGCGCAGCACGAATTCTACCCGACGGTTGGCCGTGCGTCCTTCGGGGCTGGCGTTGGATTTTGCGGGACTGAACTCTCCCTGGCTGGCGGCAACAACCCGGTTGGGGCTCAGGTAATACGTATCAGCCATCTCTTTGGCAAGAAAAATTGCGCGCGCAGCTGCGTACTCCCAGTTGTCCGTATTCCGGCGTGGGTTCGGCTGGTTGTCGGTATGTCCCACAATGGTGAGCTTAAGCAACGGATCACTTTGCAGTGCATCCAGCACTGCCCGCAGTACAATTGCCGCTTCATCGTTGAGTTTCTCTGAGGTCCGGTTTTTGAACAACAGGTCTTCCTGAACACTGAGCTTCACCTCGCCGGCACTTATACTGATCGTGTAGCTATCGTCGGGGATGTTAGCGTCAAGTGATGTCATCATCACACTATCAGCACGCATCACGCCACGTTGAAAATTATCGACAATCCCCTGCTGATTCTGAAGAAGTGTATCGTACTTCAAGCCAGCAGCCTCCAGTTCCTTCCGGACGTTTGCCAACTCATTACTCATCCGTGAACTGGTGGAGTTCAGGTTTCCGCTCAGGGCGTCGATCTGGTCTTTCTGGGCAATGAGTTTATCCTCGAGATTGCTCTGGGCAACCAACAGTGCGGCCTTTCCTCCGTTCGCCTGGTCCAGAGCAGACATCAGTTTTTCGATACTGTCCTGCCTGAAGCTGATGCCCGATTCCAGATGAGCAATCCGGTCGGCATACAGGGCCTCCATCTTGTCGAACTTCTTAGGAGCGACACAACCACAAATGATTACTGAAGAGAGTAGGAGTAATAAACAACGCATAATAGTACAGAGAATGAATTCACAGGCAAAAGTAGCCTGTTAGTCTTTTACTTAGTTAGTCTTTGGGCCACATCATCCGGCCCGCGTTATGGAAGCAGCTCCAATGAACCTGTTCTATCCAAGGGGTTCCGGAATAAAGAGCAGTTCTTTGCCGTGCTTTTTCAGCCAGGCATCATACACCTTATAGTCCGGCAAAGCACGTTCCACCTGCGCCCAGAACCGGGCGGAGTGATTTTGCTCCACCAGGTGCGCCAGTTCATGAATGATAACTGCGTCGAGTACTTCTGGCGGGGCGAGCAGCAGGCGGGTAGCCAGGTTGATATTCCCTTTATGCGAGCAACTCCCCCAGCGCGAGTACGTATCGGACAGTTTCACGTGGTTGATCGGCCGTTGGAAGTGCGCAGCGTTTAGTTCGTGTACCCTGCGGGTAACTTCCGGCAGGTAAATACCCGCAAAATATTTGGCCAGTAGCTTAGCGATGATTTCTCCGCTTTCCGCCCGGGCGTCGTCAATGTTCAGTTGAACTTCCAGCCGATCATCAGCAATTCTGGAGATACGATGGCTTTTGAGCCCGTGCGTTTCCACATCGATTTGGTAACGCGTCCCCCTGATCTCGAACGTATAGTTGTTGGCCAGTTCAGCCTTTCGGTAATGAGCAAAGGCGGCTGGTTTTTTAGCGTACAAATCCTTCGCCCACTTCACCATATCCCGGGTCATCTTCGTGCGTTCGGTCTCACTCACGTGCGCGGGTATGCGGATGATGAATGCCTTCTGGGTAAGGGATGCACGGGCGTTGGAGCGCCCACGTTCTACGATCAGGCGAACCGGTACCGTTATATCTCCAAACACCAGTTGGTCTCTTGTTTCCTGTATTTTTTTGGGGCGTCTGGCCATGGTTGCAAGAAACGACATTTGGGCGGGAACGCAGGTGCAGAGTTAAAGGACAAAAAGCAAAGTACGTTAGGCATCGGTTCAGGTTAGAAAGTTTCCCTTCTAGCGGAAGTACAATTTTTCATCTCTGAAACTGTTATCTGCCGCCCCCTTTCAATGCCCCTTCATGATACGATACTCAACGTCGAGACGGTCAGAAAGTTTTGGCATTGAATAACTCGCCCTTGTTATGGCTATCTTGAAAGGCAAGCTCTTCTACATGGTTCGCTATACCTAAGCCAGAGTGGTATAAGGAAATGAGCCGCCTAAGTTTGGATCCTGCTCGTTTTAATGCGACCTCTGCTTTTCAACCTAATTTGCGTCCAAGCCTAATTTTGTTTTCATCTTTCCAACGCTCCAACGATCATTTCGGAGAGCAAAGAGTCACTGGGCTTCGGGCAAGGTCGGCAAACAATCTCTCCCTGATCATCAACCATAACATAAGTGGGTGCACCGGTCGTTCCGGCCGAAGCTTTAATAACTGCTCTCTCCTTTTGCGGTACGTACAACTGTAGGTCAGTTGGTGGCTGATGCTCATCTAAATATTCCTGCCACGCCGATTTCTCCGTGCTGTGGGCAACGTATACCAAGTCTACCTCAGGATAATTTGCCAGTAGCTCCGCTTCATGCGGCTGCTGCCAAAGGCAGGGGTAGCAGCCCGCAAACCAGAACTTGAGCAAACGCAGTGGCTTACTGCCCGTGCTCATCACCGATTCTTCAGTTCCGGAGGGCGTGGGATAAGAAGTGGTGATGAAATCAGCCAAACCGTTAGCGGAGGCCGATTGCTCGATGAAGGCCCGTTCAACCTCGTCTAGCCGTTCATTGTAAAACGAAGGTAAGATAGACCGCAGGGTATCAATTTCTTCCATTTTCCCCAAGTAAACTGTGGGTGTAATCAAGAGTGAGGCAACGTAGCTCGCGACAGCATCATGATGACGCTCAGGCGCGGGATAATTCTTAAGAAAACCGGCAGCTATGGCTGCCCTTTTTGGGTTGGTTCCACTCGCCCCCCCCCCCTTCTCCCTCCTCTCCGAGGTACGCAGAAAACATCGTTTGCAGCTCTTGGTAACGGCCAGATTGATAGTAGCCCGGTTGGGTCAGTACCGAATCAATAGCGCGTACTATTTCTTCGGTTACGAGAAAGGTATCTTTATAGAAAAACTTATAGAACTCCCGGATACTTAGCGCCCTATAGTACGGGTTGATGGCAGCTACACGCTCTAATAGTGGCTCAACGTACTCAGGTAATCCTGCGGGACGGACCAAACTATCTAAGTGTCTACGGTTGCTTACTTCTTCCGCCAAACGAAAAGAATCTAAGTCCGTAACAACCGGTGCGTAACCAGAGGCGTTTATGGGCATCAGAGCCGCATCGAGAAATGCATACTCAACGGCGAAAGCTCCTTCTTCGACAATTTGGTCATCGGCGTAATAAGCGACGTTGCGTGACCTTCCTGGAATCACCGGTCGGGTAGAACGATGGGATCCCATCACATAAGTCATATTGCACGGATGATAGAGACTTACCTCAATTGAGGTAGCACTCCCTGGCGCCAAGCTATCGGGTACTTCCAGGTCGACATCGACAAAATAGCCAGGTAGATAAAGATTGAACGGACGCGTGGTGTCGCTTTGGTTGGAGAAAGTGAGTGTGCTGAAAATGGGCTTAACAAAAGAAGCATCAGCCCACGGAACATCCTCTCCGTTGGCAGTCTCTTTTTCAGGAGCGCTGCAAGCAGTGAGTAAGAGAAAAAACCCTGCACAAAAGAACAATGATAATTTTAACATAATAGCGGTGTTTACTACCGGATGCAAAGGCTTAGTATTTTGGTGGGCAGCGCAATTTTCAGAATACTGATCTCATCGTAAAGCAGCTCTGCCCGACGCATTCTACCCTTGCTCTTCAACCTCCCCCTGCACCCGCGTCAGCGCCCCTGAAAACCCTATGTTTTCCCACCAAAATTTCGTACTTTTGCAGTTATGGCAGAAAACAAAAATGAAGCACCAAACAAAGATTATGGTGCGGATAATATTACCGCACTCGAAGGCCTCGAAGCGGTAAGGAAACGGCCCGGGATGTACATCGGCGGTACCGATTCCAAAGGCCTTCACCACCTTGTCTGGGAAGTTGTAGACAACTCCATCGATGAACACGTTGCGGGCTACTGTAGCACCATCGACGTGGTGATCCTGAAAGACAACTCTATCTCCGTAACGGACGACGGGCGTGGCATCCCGGTGGGTATGCACAAAAAGCTGCAAAAGTCGGCTCTGGAGGTGGTAATGACGGTCCTCCACGCTGGTGGTAAGTTCGACAAGGACACCTACAAAGTATCCGGTGGTCTCCACGGGGTAGGTGTTTCGTGTGTGAACGCCCTGAGTAGCTATATGCAGGCTAAGGTGAACCGCGACGGTAAAACCTATATGCAGGAGTACAGCGAAGGTAAACCTCAGAATGAAGTTCACATTATCGGCGATTCCGACCACACCGGTACCACGATCACTTATACTCCCGACGCAACGATCTTTGACACCATTGTGTATAAGTTCGAAACGTTGGCCACCCGGATGCAGGAACTCGCTTTTCTGAATTCCGGCCTGAAACTCAGCCTCACGGATGAGCGGGAAAAGGACGCTGAAGGTAATTTCATCCGTAAAGATTTTTACAGCGAAGGCGGCCTGGCCGAATTCGTTCAGTATCTCGACGAAGGCAAGCCCGACCTGATCGAGCACCCCATCTACGTTAAATCGAAAGAAGACAACGTTGAGGTGGAGGTTGCGATGCAGTACAACACGACCTACCAGGAGAACGTGTACTCCTTCGTAAACAACATCAAAACCCGCGAAGGCGGAACCCACGTAAATGGTTTCCGTCGGGCCGTCAACCGCCTCTTCACGAAGTACGGCGACGAAAACGGGATGTTCAAAAAACTGAAGTTCAAGATCTCCGGCGAGGATTTCCGCGAGGGCCTTACCGCCGTTGTTTCCGTCAAGGTTCCCGAGCCCCAGTTCAAGGGCCAGACCAAAGGCGAACTCGGTAACTCAGAAGTTACCGGTATCGTGAGCCGTTGTGTCGGCGAATCCGTTGGCCACTGGCTCGAGGAAAACCCGACCGAAGCCCGCCGTATCATCGATAAGGTGATCATCGCCGCCACCGCCCGCCACGCCGCGCGCAAAGCGCGCGAAATGGTGCAGCGCAAGAACGTTCTTGCCGGCGGCGGACTCCCCGGTAAGCTTGCCGATTGCTCAAGCAAAGACGCCGCCGCTTCCGAGATCTACCTCGTCGAGGGTGACTCTGCCGGTGGTACCGCCAAGCAGGGACGTGACCGGACCTTCCAGGCTATCCTTCCCCTTCGCGGTAAGATCCTCAACGTGGAGAAGGCCATGGAGCACAAGATCTACGAGAATGAGGAAATCAAGAACATGTTTACCGCCCTGGGTGTCCGCATCGAGGAAAACCAGTACGGTGAGCGAGTACTCAACCTCGACAAGCTCCGCTACCACAAGATCATCATCATGTGTGACGCCGACGTAGACGGCAGCCACATCGTTACTCTCATCCTTACTTTCTTCTTCCGGTACATGCACAAACTGGTGGAAGATGGCTACGTGTACATCGCACAACCACCGCTTTACCAGGTTCGTCGTGGTAAGCAGTTCCAGTACTGCTGGGATGAGGAAGAACGCCTTGCCGCTATCGCCCGCCTGAGTAAGTCTGAGAACGACGGCTCGGTGAAAGTACAGCGCTACAAAGGTCTTGGAGAGATGAACGCCGAGCAACTCTGGGAAACCACTATGGATCCTGATACGCGCATGCTCCAGCAGGTTGCGATTGATGAAGTCGGCGAAGCCGACCGCGTTTTCTCGATGCTGATGGGCGATGAGGTTCCACCACGCCGCGCGTTTATCGAAGCTAACGCGAAGTACGCTAAGGTAGACGTATAACCTCGTCTGCATCCGCTTAGGTTGATGCCAGACAGGTCTGAAGTCTCTGCGGAACTTATAAAAGTAAGAAAGCCGATCACCCCTTACGGGATGATCGGCTTTCTTATTTCCGTAGGGCAATAAGTTCTACATGTACCCCAGTGCAAGCACAAGGTAAGTAAGCATGAAAGGCATTGCCACCCAGAACCACTGGTTCATGAAGATCAACATCAGCATAAAGACGACGAAGGAAATCAGGAAGTAAAGCCAGTATTTGCTCTTGGAGGTTGAAGTTGCTGTAGTAGCCATGTTCTTTTATTTTGGATTGCAAAGATAATTAGAAACTAGATAATTAGGAACTAGAAATTAGGAGCTAGGGAACTAGAACGCGGAGACTAGTTCCTAGTTCTCTAGTTCCTAAGACCTAGTACCCTACCTCATCAGCCGCTGCCTTATCCAGAAACCAGATCAGTTTTCCGCTGGTGGGTTTGATGTGGGTTACGGGGAATTTCTCAGCTCCGTGCTCTTTGTTCAGGATTTGAGCCACCCGTTGGGTTTTTCCGTTGCCTGTGATCAGAAAGGCGACCTCGTCGGATGCATTCAGTACCGGGCCGGTCATCGTTACCCGCTTTTGTCCGGATTCAGGATGAATGGCTACGGCGCAGATGCTGTCATCGGTCAGGAGTTCATCCATATTCGAGGGGAAAATGGAAGCCGTGTGGCCGTCTCCTCCCATACCCAGCATATTGAGGTCGAGGATGGGCAGTCCATCTGAGTTCGACGGCAGCAATTGCATCATCAGTTCTCCGTAGGCTTTGGCGGCTTCTTCGGGAGATTTGGTGGTATCTACGGCGTGGATTTGACTTTGCACTACGGGTACGTGGTCGAAAAGCAGTGCCTTCACTTCTCCATAGTTGCTTTCGGGGTCGTCGTGCGGGACGCAGCGTTCGTCTCCCCAAAAGAAGTGGATGCGTTTCCAGTCTACCTTGTCCTGGTAATCTTCAGCCAGAATTTTGAAGAGTAGCTTAGGGGTACTTCCTCCGGAGAGCGCCCAGAAGAAGGGGCCTTCTTTTTTTTCATTGAGGCGTTCCACTAAGTGATCAGCAAAGGCGCGGGCGACGGCCGGGCCGTCTACGGAAACATTGAGGTTTGGGGTATTCATGCTGTTTTGATTCTTTGATGTTTGGGTCTGTGGGCTCAACCCGGGCAATGGGGGCGCAGCCGCGGGTGCAATGTAAGGGATTGAAGAGCAAAGGCAGACCAGGCCTCAAGGTACGAAACGTACAAAAGTGAAATCTTCTCCCGCAAGCTCTTCTTCAATGATTTCTTCGATTATGCTCCAACTACCGCCCGCCAGACCCGCCCCGATAGCGGGAAAGCCAATTCGCTTACCGCTAAAGTCTGTTTTCACTTTCTGAAATACCGACCGGATAGCGTCGTAATCCACATTAGGTGTGGACTGCCGGCGGTACCCATACTGAGTATAGGCATTCACGACGACCAATGGTTGGTTATCCACAACCATCACTTCGGCACTGCTGTAAGTTCCCAGTTTATCGCGGTCACCCTTCTTCGTATTGCAGTCCGCCCGGTAAGCTGCGGGGAACAGAGCTCTGATCGATTTAGCGATACCCGCCCCCATCACGCACTGACAGTTACAGCCATGAATGATCACGTCGAAAGTTCCGGCCCGGGCAAGTGCAATCAAATCTCCATCAACGGTGGTCATACCTACATGGTTTTACTGCAAGACGGGTAGCCGGGGCTTGCAGATTTCAGGCTGGTTCCTTCAACTGTGCACTGCACCTGCGTTTGCGCCCGGATCAGACCAGCATCAGGTCATTAGCCGTGCTTTATCAGGTCGAGCAGATCATCGGCAGAAAGCGAAGCACTTTGCTCGGTACCTGCGAGCAAGCTATCGGCCAGGTCACGCTTTTTAGCGTGGAGCTGAACGATCTTCTCCTCGATGGTATTCTCACTTACGAAGCGGAGCACGGTAACCGGACGTTGCTGTCCGATCCGGTGTGCCCGGTCACTCGCCTGGTCTTCAACGGCAGGGTTCCACCACGGATCGAGATGAATGACGTAATCGGCAGCCGTGAGTGTGAGTCCGGTACCACCAGCCTTGAGGCTGATGAGGAAAACGTCTCCTTCGCCGCGCTGGAAAGCCTGGACCGATTCGTCCCGTTTCTTACCCGGCGTACTGCCATCGAGATACTGGTATTCGATCCCCTCCTGCTGCACCCATTCTTCCACCAATTTGAGGTGACGAACAAACTGAGAGAAGATGAGCACCTTGTGGCCGCTTTCGGTGATTTCCCGAACGGTTTCGGCCAGCAGTTCCAACTTGGAGCTGCCGATATCGACGTTGGGATCGACCATCTGCGGATGACAGGCTGCCTGACGCAGCTTCATCAGCTGGGCAAGAATCTGGAAGCGGCGGTTTTGGCCATCGCTGTCGTCGATGCTTTCGAGCGCACGCTGGCGGAGCGCTTCGTAGAAAGCACGTTCCTTGTCGGAAAGTTCCACCGTAAGGGTAACTTCCGTTTTTGGTGGCAGTTCTTCCAGCACCTCCTCTTTCCGTCTCCGAAGGATAAAGGGTTGGATGAGCCGGCGTAGTTGTTGCCGCCGTTCGTTGTCGTTGTTTTTTGTGATGGGCAGGGTGTACTTCTCGTTGAAACGCTGGAAGCCACCGAGCAGGCCGGGGTTAAGGAACTGGAACAGGTTCCACAGTTCTCCGAGATGGTTCTCGATCGGGGTACCGGTGGTAGCCACCCGGAAGTCTCCCTGGAGGCTCATCGCTACCTGGCTGCGTTTAGTACCACGGTTTTTAATCGCCTGCGCTTCATCGAGTACGATCGTACCGAATCGTTTTGCAGCCAGTGCTTCTCCTTCAAAAGGAAGCAAGCCATAACTAACCACCAACATATCGTAAGGTCCTACCGATTCGATGGCTTCCTTTCGGTCTCCCATCCCGAGTAGAACGGGGTTGAGGGTAGGGGCAAATTTTGCAGCCTCCCGGATCCAGTTTCGGGTCACGGATGCAGGTGCAATGACCAGTGCGGGGCCGAGTTCTGCGCGCGCCTGCAGCATTGCTAGGCCCTGAATGGTTTTACCCAGACCCATATCATCCGCCAAACAAGCACCAACGCCCCAATCAGCCAGGCGCATCAGCCAACGGAAGCCGTCGAGTTGGTAAGGCCTCAGTTCTGCCCTGAAGGTAGAAGGCACACGGGCGATGGTGCGGTTAACGTTCTGGATGCGCTGCAGGCTTTCGCGCCACGCGATGTCTGCTTCGAAGCCACCCAGCTGATCGGCCACATCGTCGAGAATACCGGCTGCGAGGGGGTGAAGTTGAAGGCCCTCTTTACCCTGGCTCATAAGCCCTTCCATTTCACGGAGCTTACGGCGCAGGTTTTCCGTCAGCGCAACGTACTGCCCTTCGCTGAGTTGGATGAATTTGCTCTGTTCGTTTTCGGCGATCTTCTCCATGAGGTCACGGAAGTTGATAACCTGGTTGTCATCGACGGCGAGCTCTCCTTCTACGTCAAACCAACCTGCTTTTTCTTTAACGCCGAGGGTCAGGTCACCAAAGTCGACACTACCCACGAGGCGGATCCGTTCACCCCGGGGGTGTTCCAGAACGATCTGATCGAGCGCTCGCACGGGTTGGAGCTCCAGAAGGATGCTGAGGCATTCCTCTACCTCGTCGATTTGCCACTCGTAATCGCGGTGAACGATACGTTGCAGCGTCGGACAAGCGAGTATCACATTTTCCGCCGCTTCGATCTCTTTAGACAGATTCCGTTCGGCAAGGCGACGGTGGCCATCGGTGTCACCGATAACCTTATTGCGGCCTTTACCCGGCTTGAAGTATTGATCCTCCTCGCGCAATGGTCTTACGAAGAACTCGACCTTAAAGGTTTCCCCAATCGGGAGAAGGTGAACGTACGTGCGCTGATCCGCTTTCGTTTCGTCCACATCGTCGATTACTCCGTTCAGAGTACTCTGAACTTCGACTATTTTGCTCAGGTTGCGGCTTACTTCGGTGAGCCGGTGGCGGGCCCGTTTTGGTATTTCGAGACCGTTTCCGATCTGACGGTGAATGCTGTCGTGGCTATCGTTTACTTCAATCACCTGGTAGCGGGTAGGAGTTTCCTTCACTACCTGAACTCCGGTTCCTTCAAATTCCTGCGCAAAGCGCAGGTAAAGGCGGTTGTCTCCCTCTTCGATCAGCAGCTGGGGGTTGCGGCGAACCAGATTAACCCCGATAGCCGAATTCTGCTGAAGGTACAGGTTCGGGTGCCCAACCAGGGCCAGCAATGCATCTTCGTAGCGGATCTTGAAATGTCCGTTGGGGTGGTACTTGCTGTAATCTTCTTCGATTGCCTGCGCCACGGTGACATCCTGAGGAGTCATGCCGTTCACATCTCCCTGCTTGACCCTTTTCAGGGCTACTTTACGGCCTTTAGACCAGGTTCCGTTCTTAGCCAGTGTTTGCTCCCGGGGTTCGAGTTCTTTCTTTTCGAAGTCTACAAACCAGACAAAGCGAGCGGTCTTCTTCGCTCGTTTTTCTGCCCGTTGCTCCTGGTTCCCCATACTCGCGAGCACTTCGAGCGCACGCTCCCATGGTTCGATGCGCGGCATCGCGTCGGCCAGTGAGTAAATGTGAAGTTCTTTGCTCAGGGTTTCGGCGCGCTCAATGAAGGCCTGGCGGGCATCTTCGTTGGGGTGGCGTGCTGCAAGGACCCGGGTGAGTTCCATTTCTACCCAGCGGTAACCATTCGTTTGAGCCTTATCGCGCTGAGCATCGAGTTCTGCGATGTACTCTTCGGTTACCGGAGTAGTGGAACTGTCGGTCCACATCCGGTAAAGCGCATGAAAGGTGAGCGTGAAAGCATTACTCTCGGTGCGTAGCAAGCCATCATCGGCGAGAACCTGTGCGGTCTCATCGTTGCGCAGGTAAGCAAACAGCGCCTGAAAAACCAGGAATGTTCCTCCCAACCGCAGGTTGTGCGTTGGGTCCATGTTCTCGAGGTGCTCGCCAATTTTCTCAGCACTTTTCACTCCTCCGTGCCGGAGCAGAGACAAGAGATAGAGGTAACCCGAGAGGTGAACAGGGAATGTGTCTTCGTAGTCGCGCCGGTACCCTTTGCGAACGTCGTCGATAAAGGCTGCGGCGCCTTCATCGTCATCACGCAGTACGTGGTAGATGAGACTGATGGCTGCCCGACGCCACTCGTCGGTTTCGAGGTCTCCCCAAAGTCTCAGCCGGCTCCATGCTCCTTGCAGTACGAATGCTTCGGTCAGCAATTCACGCAACGGCCCCGACACACCTTCCCGGATGTTCTCGTGTTGCTCGAGAAACTCGACGAGCGAGTCCAGCGGTTCCATCTCCGTGATGGCCCTACGAAAAGCTTTGCGGACATTTATTTCCTGCCAGGTAGGGGGCAGTTGTTCTACCCATCGGGGTTCGAAGAAGTCGAAAAGAGGGTCGATAAAGATGCCCGCCTGGGCTTTATCAGGGTAGAAGGTTTCGGATTCATTCTGCAGGCGGTCAAAACTGGCTTCGTTCTGCAGATAGAAAGCGATGCGGATTTCGCGCATCAGCGCGAGATAGCTGGAAGGCTGCCAATAGGTCTTGTAGGGTAATTCTCTCCGGACTTCGTTGAGCAGATGTTCGAAGTCCGGCCGCCGGTGCGCCCGTCGCATGATCTCTTCCGACACATCGGTGTTGATCCGCCACGTGCGGTCATCATGCTTCACGGCAAGGCCCAGCTCGTGAATCTTGTGTACAATTACTTCCGTACCGGCGTGGGTAAAGCGGGATTCGCCAACGGGGGGGCGCAAACCGATTTTATTGAGCAGGCGAGAAAGATCGAGAACAGATCGTTCCTCGTATACGATGCTCAGGGCAGTGACTACATCACGCTCTGTGGGGGAAAGTTTACTCCAGGTGTCGCGGAAAGCTCCGTTCATTCAGTAAGGGATTATCTCTGTTGCTACCCTCCGTAGCAACCCTTTCTAAAGGCTTAGGCAGCAGGGTTAGTTGTCCTGTAGGTTGATTTTTTTTTGATAGTTCTGTTTACACCTCCAACGATGCGCTGCTGTACGCCTTAAATGAGAGACGGTAACAGCCTGTTAGCCCGATACTTTGTTCCGTGTTCCGGTAAAATTTCTGGCGGAATTTCGGCTTATCGGATATTTTATTCTTTCGGCGGACTTCTTCTGATTTGTCCCGTTCCGGCCCGGGTAAAAAGAGGAACAAAACGAAATGCGCCCGCCTCCACAAGTGGAAGCGGGCGCTGATTTCAGTTCAGGGATCATCGTCGCTAAAACGATAAACAAGTAAAACTTCTTGGTGCATGAAGCACTAAGCCGAAGGCTTAAACTTCAACAGCGTCTTTAGCATTATCTGCTTCAGCTGCCTCATCTTCCGTTCCCATCAGGTGGGCTTTGATGCGGGCTTCAATTTCCTGAGCTACTTCAGGGTTGTCCATCATGAAGGTTTTCGCAGCCTCACGCCCCTGGGCGATTTTAGCATCGCCGTAGCCGTACCATGCACCAGACTTGCTGATGATGTTAAGGTCTACGCCTATATCGACGATTTCTCCTGTTTTGGAGATTCCTTCACCGTACATGATATCGAACTCAGCAATCCGGAAGGGAGCAGCCAGTTTGTTCTTTGCGATTTTGACCTTCACGTGGTTACCGATCACGTTGCCTTCTTTGTCCTTGATGGCTGCACCGGAGCGACGAATGTCGATCCGCATGGAAGCATAGAATTTGAGGGCATTACCACCCGTCGTTGTTTCGGGATTACCGAACATTACGCCGATTTTTTCGCGAAGCTGGTTGATGAAGATACAGCAGCATCCCGTTTTACCGATGGTACCGGTGAGCTTACGCATTGCCTGACTCATGAGGCGTGCCTGAAGCCCCATTTTGGAGTCTCCCATTTCACCTTCTATTTCAGCGCGGGGTACGAGTGCCGCTACGGAATCGACAACAAGAATATCTACCGCGCCGGAGCGGATAAGATTCTCGGTGATTTCCAGCGCCTGCTCGCCGTTGTCCGGCTGGCTGATGAGGAGGTTGTCGGTATCTACTCCGAGTGCTTCTGCGTAGAAACGGTCGAAGGCGTGTTCTGCATCAACGATGGCGGCGATGCCGCCACGTTTCTGGCATTCAGCGATGGCGTGGATGGCCAGCGTTGTTTTACCGGATGATTCCGGTCCGTAGATTTCGATGATCCGGCCTTTGGGAAAGCCGCCGATGCCAACGGCCACATCAAGACCAAGCGACCCCGTAGGAATGGCCTCTACGTTAGCGGCCTGGGATTCGCCGAGGCGCATGATGGTACCTTTTCCGTAGGCTTTGTCGAGACGATCGATCGTCATCTGGAGCGCCTTGAGTTTAGCGGCGGTATCCTTGTTTTTATCTGCCATGATAACTGCTGTTTAAAAGAACTTGTTTTGTTTTGCGATAACACAAATATAAACACTTCAACAATACCACACAACACTTTGCTTATTAAAAAGCGAAATTCTTTCACTTTTTGTCTATTTTATTCAAAATGTAAATTTATCGCGTACAAAATTTGTTTGAAATAAAACAATTGTTGGGACTTCCCCGTGGTTCACAGCTACTCCCCGGCCATCCTGAACGTTATACTGCTCAAACGGGACGCGGGAAAAACAACAGGCTGCGGAAAAGTGTGTTTCCGGCAGGCGGTTCTGGTATTCCCGGAAACTTTTCTTTGCACCTGCGCCCGCGCCACCGCGATCAGGTAACCTTATTAACGACAAAAGTAAAGTTGCTGCTTACAGCATTGGCTAGAAAGGAATGTCCTCGTCCGTATTGTTCATCTTAGACGGGATGGTCGTTGAGCCATATGGCTGACCAGCCTGGATCGCAGTATCTGGCAGCAAGTCGAAGTCGGGGTCATCGAGGTCGCTGAAGCGGGCGAAGTCGCTTTCGAAGGCCAGGCGAATATCTTTGGCTTCACCGTGGCGGTTTTTACCAACGATGACCGTTGCGGTTCCGCGCAGGGAGTTACCCTGTTCGTCTTCCTCGATACCGTAGTATTCGGGGCGGTAGAGGAACATTACCATGTCGGCATCTTGTTCGATGGATCCGGACTCCCTCAAATCGGAGAGTTGCGGTCGCTTATCCCCACCACGTGTTTCTACGGCACGCGAGAGCTGAGAGAGCGCGATCACCGGCACCTCCAGTTCTTTGGCCAGGCCTTTGAGGGCGCGGCTGATACCGGAAACTTCCTGTTCCCGGTTCATCCCTTTGTTGGATTCTCCGGAACCGGACATCAGCTGGAGGTAATCGATGATGACCATCGAGATGTCTTTCTCGAGTTTGAGGCGGCGACACTTCGCACGTAGCTCAAAGACGTTGATACCGGCGGTATCGTCGATGTAGATCGGTGCTTCGCCGATGCGGTTCATGGCGTCTACGAGGCGGGTCCACTCGTCGTCGTCGAACTTACCGTTACGCATTTTCTGTCCGTTCACTTCGGCGTCCTGACTGAAGATACGACCGGCCAGCTGGGCGGCACTCATCTCCAGGCTGAACAGGGCGACACCGCGCCCGTACTCGACGGCCGCGGAGCGGGCGAGGCTGAGGACGAAACTCGTTTTACCCATGGCCGGGCGGGCGGCGATGATGATGAGGTCGGAAGGCTGAAGGCCGGAGGTAAGGCGATCGAGTTCCGTGAAGCCAGTCGGCACACCGGTAAGGCCGTCCTCTTTATCGCGCAGCATCGTGAGTTGCTCCAGCAGTTGGTTGGCAAGCGTACCCATATCGGCCACCTGCTTACCCATGTTTCGTTCGGTGATTTCGAAGACGTAATTACCGGCTTTGTCGAGCAGATCGAGTACATCGGTACCGTCTTCGTAAGCGTCTTTGATGATTTCCGTACTGGTACGGATGAGTTCGCGCTGGATGAATTTTTCGGTTACAATCCGGGCGTGGTACTCGATGTTGGCCGAGCTGGTCACCTTACTCGTCAGTTGGGCGAGGTAGGCGGCACCGCCGATGGTTTCCAGTTCCCCGGCTTTTTTGAGGTCTTCCATGACCATCAAAAGATCGATCGGCTGGCTGCGCTCAAACAAGCGGCGCATGCTGCGGTAGATCGACTGATGCGCAGGCTTGTAGAAGGAATCCGCTTCCAGGATGTCGAGCACCTTGGTCATCGCTTCTTTTTCAATCAGGATGGCAGACAATACCGCCTCCTCCAGGTCGGGCGCCTGGGGCGGAAGTTTACTGTACTCGGGCAGGTTCGCTTCCTGGAGCCGGGCGCGGTTGCTCCAGGTACTGGAGGTTCCGTTTGCTCGCCGATCTTGTTGTTTGTCTTTAGCCATACTTCAAACACAAATGTACGAAAATGGGATTTAGGGTCAGCTATCTTTTCTCCACGCGAAATGTGGAAAGGGGTTGGAAAACGGGGTGGAAAACCTCCTTTTTTGCGTGGAGTAAATTGTTAAGTGCTGTGGAAAATGTTATTCAGGGCGCAGACGCAGGTGCAGTGGAAGTTAGGAAAGCGCTCTCATTCGGGGAGTGCAGGAACTTCACCGCCGGGTGAGTTCATCGGGCAGGGTAGGAGAGCGATTACGAGGATGAAACAGCGAACTGAATTATTCGGGGTGGGGAAGTCCTCGAAAACGATCTGTGCACCCGCGTTCGCGCCTGCTGAACCTGACTTTCGCCCTAAGCAAAGGATTCCAGGTTTCCGTTTACGCAAGTTTCCGTTTCCGGTTGCTCATGGCAATCATCACCGCCCCGGCCAGTACGCACGGTACGCTGAGCCATTGCCCGGTAGTGAGGGTAGTGCCAAATCCTCCCTGATCGCTCTTGAAGTACTCCCAGATGAAGCGGAAGCCGAAGATGAGTACGAACCACAGGCCGGTCAGGAAGCCCGGTTTTTCACCAGCATCTTTTTTCCAGTACAGCCAGAACAGGATACCGAAAGTAAAAAGGTAGCTGAGCGATTCGTAGATCTGCACCGGATGCCGCGGCACGTCGGCCAGGCTTTCACGGGCGGCATTCACAAATTTGAACGCCCACGGTTTATCGCTCGGCAAGCCCACGATCTCAGAATTCATCAAGTTGCCGAAACGGATCATCGCTCCTACCAGCGCGATTGGCGCAGCAACTTTATCTGAAGTCCAGAAAAAAGATTTTTTACTTACGAAGTAACTGAACAGAGCAATCGCGGTAACCACCCCGACAACGCCACCGTGCGACGCCAGGCCGCCTTCCCATATTTTGGGGATTTCGGACAAGTGCTGACTGTAGTAATCCCATTGGTAAAAAACCACGTGCCCGAAGCGTGCGCCGAGTACCGTACCACCGATGAGAAAGTAAAACAGGTAATCCAGCCATTCCTCCGGAGCTCCTTCCCGGATAAACATTTTACGAACCAATTGGAAGCCGATCATAAATCCGGCGGCAAACATCAGGCCGTACCAACGGAGAGCGAAGCCGCCGATATTGAAAATTTCGGGGGATGCATCCCAGGTAATATAAGCGAGCATGATTAGGAATTAGAAGCTAGGAATTAGGGAGCTAGAAGCTAGGAATTAGGAACTAGGGAACTAGAAGCTAGGAATTAGAAGCTAGGAATTAGAAACTAGGGAACTAGAAGCTAGGAACTAGAAGACTGGCCTTAATGAATGACGGGCTGGTTCCTAATTTCTAGTTCTTAAACCTCCGGCTTCATTTGCGGGAAGAACAGTACTTCCTGTATAGATTTCTGCCCGGTAACGAGCATCACGAGACGATCAATACCGAAGCCGATACCCGCCGTTGGCGGCATACCGTACTCGAGGGCACGGAGGAAATCTTCGTCGATAGGCATCGCTTCGTCATCACCACGGTCGGCGAGTTTCACCTGATCTTCGAAGCGTTCGCGCTGGTCGATCGGGTCGTTGAGCTCAGAGTAGGAGTTTCCGATCTCTTTGCCGTTCACGAAAAGCTCAAAACGCTCCACGAGACCTGGTTTGCTACGGTGCTTCTTGGTGAGAGGAGACATCTCGACGGGGTAGTCGGTAATGAAAGTCGGTTGAATGAGGTTTGCTTCCACGTGCTCGCCGAAGATCTCGTCGATGATTTTACCACGGCCCATTGTTTCGTCGAGTTCGACGTGCAGGCGCTTCGCGATGGCGCGCAGTTCGTCCTCGTCGGCACCGCTGATATCTTCGCCGGTGTATTCTTTGATCGAATCTGCCATGGTCAGGCGGCGGTAAGGCCCTGCGAAATCGATTTCGTGGCCATCGGCCATCACCTTGGCGTTGTCACCTCCGTTAACTTCCTTGATGATGTACTCCAACATCTTTTCGGTGGTGTCCATCATCCAGTTGTAGTCTTTGTAAGCTACGTAGAACTCGATGGCGGTGAACTCGGGGTTGTGGGTCCGGTCCATCCCTTCGTTGCGGAAGTTCTTGCTGAATTCGTAGACGGCATCGAAACCACCAACGATGAGGCGCTTGAGATAAAGTTCGTTAGCAATACGCAGGTACATCGGGATGTCGAGCGTATTGTGGTGGGTAGCAAAAGGGCGGGCCGCCGCGCCACCGTGGATGGCCTGCAGAACGGGGGTTTCTACTTCGATCATCCCCATACCGTCGAGGAAAGAGCGGATAGCGGTAACCAGTTTGGTCCGCTTCAGGAAAACCTCTTTTACTTCGGGGTTAACCACGAGGTCGACGTAACGCTGGCGGTAGCGCAGTTCCGGATTATCGAACTTATCGTATACATTGCCCTCGTCGTCCGTTTTAGGTGTAGGCAGCGGACGCAGACTTTTGCCGAGGAAGGTAAACTCCTTGACGTGGATGCTCGTCTCGCCGGTCCGGGTCTTAAATACGTGACCGGTGACGCCGATAAAGTCGCCCAGATCTAGCAGCTTCTTGAACAGCGTATTGTAGAGCGCCTTGTCTTCGCCGGGGGCGATGTCGTCGCGGCTGACGTAGACCTGAATGCGGCCGGAGCTGTCCTGAATGCTGGCAAATGATGCCTTACCCATAACGCGGCGGGCCATCAGGCGGCCGGCAACGGTAACCTCTTTGAAGTTGGTCGACATATTTTCCTCGTCAAACTCCGCCTTCTCGTTGATCTCTTTGGCGAGGTGGGTAACGGGAAAAGTGGCTGCGGGGAAGGGCTCGATGCCCATTTCGCGGATTTTAGTCAGGTT
Organism: Neolewinella aurantiaca; assembly: GCF_008014675.1. Lineage (GTDB taxonomy): Bacteria > Bacteroidota > Bacteroidia > Chitinophagales > Saprospiraceae > Neolewinella > Neolewinella aurantiaca. Next base: position 138,621 of record NZ_VOXD01000006.1, read on the forward strand.
GTCTCTGCGGACGAGTTCTTGTTCGCTGCGTTCCATTTCTTGATTTTTCAGGGGCGAAGGTAAGTCAAACAGTTCCTAAGTCAAATTGTCAGACGGTCTTGCGCGTAGTATCAGGCACTAAAGCCTGACGACTTAACTCAAAACTGATTCACAGGGTTGAACACTTCAGTCGTAACTGGTTCACGATTTCCAGCTTAAATAGCTCGCTGAACTCCTTAGTCTGCCTGGCCAAAAGTGAAAAGAATCTCCATTTCATCGGCTGCGACCAGAGCGTAGAGCGAGTCGGCCCTGCGGTCGTAGCTGATTACTTTCGGAAAGTCGTGCTCCGGGTTCAGGCTGGTGAATCCGGAATCCGACACTTTATCCAGTTTGAAGGGGATTTTTTCTCCTTCTCCCGATACCTCCAGTGTCCAGCCACTTCCTCTTTTGTAGAGTCGCATAGACTCCTGCCACACGGTATCCTGTTTTTCTGTAGTATACGCAAAGCCGGAATACAGGATATTGGTGCTTCTTTTCCAGCGCTCGAAAGTCTGGCGGCCGGGTTCATCGTTGCTGCGTTTCCAGTGTCCGATCAGCCAATCAAAATCATTAGCCTCAACTTCCATCTCCGTGCCGGAATTTTCCGGTGATCCGCATGCTACAAAAATGAAGAGCGAAGTGATCATCAATAGTCTTTTCATACCCGAAACCAATAGTTTTATTCGCAAGGTGCGTTTCATCGTTCTTACGGTATTTACCGGGGAAAGTTCGGTTATTCCCCGATAGCTTCCTGATTCTTAATATTTTCAAGATTCATTCTGGTGTGATTTACGGAAAACTGAGCCATCTACCTGGATTCCTGAGAGCACAACCTAATTGGCCGCCGGACTTTTTACCTTTGTGCCGTGAAAAGAAAGAATATTCTCGATGCAGCGGTAAAATTATTGGCAACGAACGGTTTGCACGCAACCCCCATGTCCGCCATCGCCAAAGCCGCCGGAACCGGAATGGGAACGATCTACAATTATTTCGGTACCAAAGAAATTCTGATCAACGCCATCTACGTCGACATCAAGCAACAGCAGGAAAGCCTGATTCCCGGTTTCAATCCTGAAGAAAGCGTGAAAGAACAATTCGAACGCTATTACCTGACGGTAACCAATTTCTACCTCGAACATCCGGGATACTACCGCGTCATGGACCAACTCCGTGGGTCCCCCATTATTACTGCAGAGAGCAAACTTCTCGGCGAGAAAGGCATCCAGCCCGTAATCGCCCTGCTACAGCAAGGCCAGCAGGAAGGCCTGATAAAAGATTTCAGTATGGACGAACTGCTTCAGTTCATTTCCGGCACCATTCTCGCGCACCTCGGTTGGCAACTGAATTCTCCCGGCCGCAATCCGTCCTCTCTCAGTAATCAACTGAAGATGGTCTGGGATGCCGTAAAAAAATAATGGCATTTTTTTCGAACCATTAATTGGAATGAACGTTCGCTCTATAAATAAAAACTCATTTTATGTCAACGATTTTCATGACTGGGACCTCTACCGGTTTAGGCAAAGCAGCGGCGCTGCTTTTTGCAGAAAGAGGATGGAACGTAATTGCAACCATGCGCAACACAGCGAAGGGTAGTGACCTCGAGAAGCACCCTAAAATCAGTCTGATGGCGCTCGACGTTACGGACAACGCCCAAATACAGGAGGTAGCCGCCGCAGCCACGGCCAAACACGACATCGACGTAGTGTTCAATAACGCCGGCTACGGTCTGGCCGGGCCTTTCGAGGGATCTACCGACGAGCAGATGCTTCAGAACATCAATACCAATCTGATTGGTGTGATGCGGGTGACCAAAGCTTTTTTGCCTCATTTCCGCGCCCGGAAAGCCGGTCTTTTCATTACCACTACCTCCATCGGAGGTAGTATTGCTCTTCCGTTTAACTCCGTGTACCACGCCGCCAAATTTGGGGTAGAAGGCTGGAGCGAAAGTATGGATCTTGAGCTCAGAAAACTGGGTATAGGAATCAAAACCGTTGCTCCGGGTGGAATAAAGACTGATTTTGCCAGCCGTTCGCTCGACGTCAGCAATCACGAAGCTTACCAGGAGTATTTCGAGAAAGTTGAGAAAAAATTCCTCGATCCGGAACGCGCAAAAGGCTATTCATCGCCCGAAGCCATCGCTGAGGTCGTGTACGAAGCTGCAACCGACGGGAAAGACCAACTGCGCTACCTCGCGGGAGAAGACGCTAAAGGTTTTTACAAAATGCGCCAGGAAATGGGGTACTCGAAATTCAGAGACACCATCGATCAGATGTTCTTCGGAGACTAGCGGTCTGCGTTCAGGCGATCAGAACCATGTAAGCGCCCATCAGACCTTTGCTGTCTGGTGGGCGCTTACGCAGGTACAGGGTAGGGTTTGAGGAGCAAATCCGGTTTTTACACTTTTCTTTGCGGTCAGTCCTTCAAGAAAAGAATATGCCCTGGCCACCATGCACCACCATTACCTTCTCAACAAACCTCATTCCTATCTTTCGCAGTTCACCAACCAACACACTACCCGCCGCAACAAAAAAATGCTCGGCGAACTGCACGATTTTGCCCCCGGTACGATGAGCGTTGGTCGGCTCGACGAAAACTCGGAGGGTTTGCTTTTGCTTACCACCGATGGAAAAGTGAGCTACGCCATTGCCGGAGCTAAAAAGGTAGAAAAAGAGTACTACGCTCAGGTACTGGGCGAAGTTACCCCCGAGGCCATTGCGCAACTTAACGCAGGTGTTGAAATTGGTTTTAACGGGAAGCGTTACCAAACCCTTCCCTGTACCTCCCGTCTGCTCGATCCTGCGCCCGAATTTTCTTTTCCTCCCAGGCGGGTCCACAGTCCAAGCCACGGGCCTACGAGTTGGATATCGATAACCCTCCGTGAAGGTAAATACCGCCAGGTACGCAAAATGGCAGCGGCCGTCGGGCATCCCGTAATTCGCCTCATCAGGGTACGGATAGGGAAAATAGAGCTTGGGTCACTCGCGGCCGGCGAAGTAGTGGAAGTAGATAAACTCAACTTCCGGTAAACCTGTTCCCTCCATTCTTGTATCAGCTAGCAAAAGACCGATGCCTCCCAACCCCTCAAAGCCTCAATGTATCATTTTCGACTGCGACGGTGTCCTCGTCGACAGCGAAGCCATCACCTTTGGGGTGTTGGGTGAACTCTGCGCCGAACAGGGCCTCCATATGTCTGACGACGAACGGGAAGATCACTTCCTCGGCAAGTCGCTGAACGACGTAATGGCCTTTATAGCCGCACGTACCGGCCGGGAATTACCCGATGATTTCGAGACGCGGTTCCGGGCAATGACTTTCGAAAAATTCAAAACCGACATCCGGCCGGTGGCCGGAATCGAAGATCTGCTCAACAGAATTAACGTGCCCTTCTGTGTGGCCTCCAGCGGGCCACCCCACAAAATCAGGCTTAACCTGGAACTTACCGGACTGGCCGATTACTTCGGCGAAAACATCTTCAGCTGTTACGATCTCGGTAAGTGGAAGCCCGACCCGGCCGTATTCCTGCACGCCGCCACAACGATGGGTTTCGCGCCAGCGAACTGCGTAGTGATCGAGGACAGCCCCGCAGGAGTGAAAGGCGCTGTAGCTGGCGGCTTCCGGGTATTCGGGCTCGCTCATCAGAAAAACGCATCGGTACTGGAAGATGCAGGAGCTGAAGTCATCTTCGGGTTGAACGAATTACACGGCGTCATAACTTCATAATTGCCGGATGAACCCCGGCCGGCCCCGAACGCTGCGGCAGTAAACCGGGTTGAAGCAAGGTAGCACCTGCTCGCCGGGCACTAACCGGTTCTTCCTCAATCCGTTCACTGCACCTGCGTGCGCGCCCGAAAACATGCTGAGATTCACTTACAAGTCGGGTAAAAACCTTCACTACGAGATCAGTGGCCGTCTCGACGCCAAAGACCTATGCCGGTACTACGCTGAAATCGATGCCAGTTACCAGCAGTACGGCAAGCTGATGCTATCGGTGACGGTTGATGACTTCAGGGGATATACCGGAGCCCGGGCCCTTTACTTGTTCTTCACCCACGAGCCCGCTTTGCTGTGGAAAGTTGAAGCGTACAGTCTGCAGGGCGGGCCCGCCTGGCTGCGGGGAGCAGTATCCCTGCTGGGTGCCTGCCTCTTCTGGATCAGATTCGAGGTAAAAAAAATAAAGGCAACCTGAAAAGCCGTGACGCTTTCTTTCAGGTTGCCTCGATAATGGTATTTTCACCTAAGCAGAAGAGGTTAGATAAAGGGTTATCCGCTCCAGCCAAACGGCCTGAGTTCCTTCTTGCGCTGCTCCAGTTCGGCGTTGATTTCAGCCTTTTTCGCTGCAATGTCGGCAGTAGTTTGGTGAACTCCGACTTCGGCGTGTATCCGCAATCGGTTTTTCACGTCGTTGGCTCGCGTATTCACACTTTCCTTCGTTGCCATTTCGTACACGTGCTCATGCTCGTGGAGCAGGTGATCGTAGGGGCTGGCCGGAGAGATGAGTTTCGTGAAAATCGGGGCGGTTTCGATCGCGACAAAAAGAAGGGTTACGAACAAACTGGCCCAAAGGATAGCTTCGCTTTCCTGTCCGAGGCGATCAAGAGCATCGATACGGGCGGCGATTCCTCCGTAAGCGCCCCGCTCGAGACCGGAGGCCTCTTCCGCCATTTCGGAGCGCAGAGTATTTGCCTGAGCCCGCTGGGCATCGATCTGGGGCTGCAGGGCAGCGAGGGTAGCATCCAGTTCGTTTTGTGCCTGCTCGGCGGCTGCCATTTTTGCCCGGTAAATCGGCCCCATATTCCGGACGCCGGAGCCCCCACTGCCGTCGGCTTCTGCGAGGGCTGCAGCAGCTGCAGCATCACGGGCTTTCGTTTTGGCATCGATCTCGGCCTGAAGACCGGAGATTGCGCTTTCAGTCTCCGCCAGGCGGCCCGTGAAACGGGCACTGAGGCGGTCTTCCTGCGTTTTGAACGTCTCCTGCTCCATAACGATGAGTTCCGCATTGATCTCCTTCTCGAAGATTTTCAGCTCCAGGGGTTTCGAGATCACGAGAGCGAGCAGCACCGCCATAGCAAGGCGGGGAAGGGCGACCATAAACTTACCGAAAAAGCCACCGCGGGACTTCATACTGGAAACGATGTAGCGATCGAGGTTAAAAATCATAGCTCCCCAACCGACGCCGAAGAGGAGAGAGAGGGCGACACTGTCGAAGATCGTATACAGTGCGTACCCCGCCGAGACGAAGGCAAGCACGCCGGTAAAGAAGATCGTTGCCCCGATGCCGAGGTATTTGTTCTCGTCGGATGGTACCTGAGCGAGGATACTCAGGTCTGCGCCCGAGCAAAAAAGGAAGAAATTTTTCAAAGAAGACATAATAGGATGGTTTAGCGGCTGCGGGAGAATTGCTACCCTGTTTGTGAACGAGTGGGCTTCCTGCAGAAAGGGACTGTTCTCAATTCGGGCGAGGCACCTCTCCGGCACCCAGGTTTAAGGATTTCAATTACGCAATGCTTGATTGCACAGCTAAATTGGTCCCTGACCGCCGGCCTGCAAATCTTTTTCTATAAGCTTCTTGTAAAACAAGATGAACGCCCGTCCTGGCATCCGATGTGGCAAGGGTGAAACAATTAAACCGCACCAAAACGTCTGATTTTCAGGCGCGGCCGCAGGTGCCGGGTGATGGATAAAAAAGCAAAGTTGTTGATCGCTGAACCATTATTCCCGGTTTCGCGTCTTAACTTACAGACCTTCAATTATCAATGTCATGGTTAGTCTTACCACCCAGGATATCCGCGTCAGCGCCGAGAGCATGTACCAACGACAGTACAGTGTGCCGGCCAAACGCCAATACGTTTACGCTTACCGCATTCGAATCGGTAACGAAGGCAATGTTCCCGTACAGTTACTCAGCCGTACCTGGGAAGTGATCGACGGCACGGGTGCCCGCCGCCTGGTAGAAGGAGAGGGCGTGGTTGGCCGGCAACCGGTCATTATGCCCGGGCAGTTTCATGAGTACACCAGCTGGGTACAGTTCGAGACACCGATTGGCGCCATGAAGGGTAACTACGTTATGCAGCGGACCGGCCAGTTCAAAGAAGGAGAGTTTTTTGAGGTGAAAGTTCCCAAGTTTGTGCACGTTGCTCCGGAGCTACTCAACTAAACCGAAAGCCAGCGAAAAAACCATTTCGTGACGTCGTGGAACAAGTTTGTTGCCAAACCGAGGAACCATCCCGGGTTTTCAACTTTCCCTGCATCCTGCGCGCGCGCCTTAATCTTTATTCCCTAAAGCGCGTTACTGAATAAATGGCTGAGAAACCAGAGCAAAAAAAATTCGACTTAGAAACCCTTCTGCGGGTGTTGAAGCTAGCGCTTCCCTACAAGAAAGTAGCAGCCCTGGCGCTGTTGCTGGCAGTGTTATTGGCGCCGCTCGCCATCGCACGGCCCCGGCTGATCCAGAAGATGATCGACGATTACGTTTTCGTGGGCGATGTAGAAGGGCTGACCTTCTGGGCCTTTGTTATTGCGGGCTTACTGATCGTCGAGGCTATTTGCCGCTATGCCTTCATTTACAGTTCAAACTGGCTGGGACAATCCATCATTCGCGACTTACGGGTTCGCGTGTTCAAACACATAAACAGCCTGAAGCTTAGTTATTTCGACAAAACGCCGATTGGGACCTCTACTACCCGGACCATCAGTGACATCCAGAGTATCAATTCTGTTTTTGCGGAAGGTATTATCACGATTCTGGCGGATTTGCTCTCAATTATTGCCGTTCTGGCCATAATGATCACGACCAGCTGGAAACTGACGCTGATTTGCCTGACCACGATGCCTTTCCTGATGCTGGCCAGCTATATCTTCAAAGAAGCCGTCAAGAAGTCTTACCAGCAGGTCCGGACCCAGATTCAAAAGATGAACGCGTTCCTGCAGGAACGCATAACGGGTATGCGGATTGTACAGTTTTTCAACGCTGAAAAACAGGAACGTGAATCTTTCGCCGAGATCAACGCCGGTTTACGCAAAGCCAACATCAACGCAATTCTCTACTACGCCATTTTCTTTCCTACCGTAGACCTGATTGCCGCAGCTTCTTTGGCGCTGATGGTTTGGTGGGGCGCACAGGACGTAGCCCGTGCCGGAGGCGTAACGCTCGGAGCACTCGTCGCTTTCCCGATCTATATAAATATGCTGTTCCGCCCGATTCGGGTGCTTGCAGACAAGTTCAATACCTTACAGATGGGTCTTGTGGCGGCAGAACGGGTGTTTGCTGTTATCGACCGTACCGATCAGATCGAGAATAATGGAACCATCGCTCCGAAACGTCTGAAAGGAGAGATAAACTTCAAGGATGTATGGTTTTCTTACGTCGGCAACGATTGGATTCTCAAAGACCTTAGTTTCGAGTTGAAAGAAAACGAAACCCTGGCCATCGTCGGAAGCACCGGCTCCGGGAAAACGACGATTACCAACATCATCAACCGCTTCTACGAATACCAGAAGGGGGATATCTCTATCGATGGGGTACCGTTGCGTGATTACGATATGTACGCCCTGCGTTCACGTATGGCTATGGTATTACAGGACGTTTTTCTGTTCACCGGCTCAGTATTCGATAACATCAGCCTGCGGGACCCTGAGATCACCCACGACCAGGTGATTTCTGCCGCCAAAATGATCGGAGCCCATGAGTTCATCGAAAAACTACCCGGTGGCTACGATTATGACGTACAGGAGCGTGGAGCAACGCTGAGTATGGGACAGCGCCAACTGATTTCCTTCGTTCGGGCGCTTGTCTTTGATCCCGACATCCTGATTCTCGATGAAGCCACCTCAAGCGTAGACCCCGAAACGGAAGGCGTGATTCAGCACGCCATCGAGAAACTGATGGATGCCCGCACCAGTATTGTGATCGCTCACCGTCTTAGTACCATCCGTAACGCCAACAACATTATGGTGCTGGAGAAAGGAGAGATCAAAGAATTTGGTCCACACGATGAACTCGTGGAACTCGATAACGGACGGTACCGCGAACTTTACGAGATGCAATTTCTCGAAATGTCGGAGTAAATGCTTTGGCTCAACCACAATAAGCACACAGACAACTAGTTATGCCGGATTCCCCGCTGTCCTCAGAACTTAAAGCACTGGTAAACTCCCTGAACCGGCGCGACGGTAACATCAAAGTCCGTCGGGCCCGCATCGATACCATCATCGATGATGATTTTGCCGTTCTCAGCCCCGTTTATCAACAACTTGCGAAATGACCGATCACCTGACCGCCAACGACATCGTTCATATGAATGAACGGTGCATACGGGCCTACGGCGGTACCTTCACTCCACCCGAAAACCTTTCTGACGAAGAAGTTCTCAACAAGGTAGTTGAGGAAGCAGCTGCGGAGCAGCTGCAAAAACCTGCCAGCAAAGCCGCTTTCTACTTTCACGCCATAATTACCCGGAAAGCTTTTCTGGACGCAAACGAAAGCACCGCACTTTTGGCCTCCCGCACCTTCATTTTGCTGAACGGTGGATCGTTCCATAAAAAGCTCAAGGTGGTTGCCCAAAACGAACAGCAAATTCCTGAAAATGCCGCCGGAAACCAGCAAATATGGCTGCGGCTGGTAGCTCAGACCTCGTCCGGCGCCCTCTCCCTGGAAAATCTGGAGGAATGGTTCAGCAGGAACACCACGGTCCCCAAAATATAGACAAACACAGCAACTGTATGTTTAAACAGGCTTTATTAGTTGATGCTATTTGTAAACAGGTGTTAAGACTTATTCACTGACTTCTAACCTTTCGGGGCCTTTTCCGACCCGGTCGGCCAGGTACATTTTGTCTTCGCAGAAATAAAGCAGTTGCTCCCGGATGAACTTCTTAACCTCCGCAGCGATGCTGTGGGGATAGAGGAGGTGCAAGTTGGGTCCTGCATCGAGGGTGAAGTACAGCGGTAATCCGGTATCCGCCCGGTACTGATGAATCTTCTCGATAACAGTTAGTGTATTAGGGCGAATGAGGATATAAGGTGGGTGGCTACTCATCATCAGCGCATGAAGCGTGAGCGCCTCAGACTCAAGAATCTCTCCGAAGCGTTCAACGTTACCCTGGCGGAGAACAGAGAGCATTTCATCCGTTCGTCTCGTAGCCTGGGCGTAACGGGCCGTTGCGTAAGGATTTCCTTCCATCAGGCCGTGCCCGGCACGGCTGCTCACCGATTTCTCCGACTTCGAAATCAGGAGGATGTCATCATGGTAGTCCTGAAAGACCGTATGGAGGCTTTCAGACACCGGCACGGCAAACTCGTCACTGCTTCCCTCTAAGGCCGTCAGAGCGCCCCAAACGGCCGCTCCGCCGTATACAGACCTGCACGCGCTTCCAGACCCAAGGCGGGCGAGGTAACTCGCCTTCTTATTGAATTCGGAGCGTTCCTTTAAGGGTTCGAACAGCTCCTCTTCCAGACTGACCAGACACAAGGCCAAAGCACTCATCCCCGAGGCCGAGCTCGCGATCCCCGCTGAATGCGGAAAACTGTTACTTGTCTTAATTTTTAAACTAAGCTGCTTAAGGAACGGGTAAACGGGCAGGAGTTTCTCGAGGAAAAGCTTCGTTCGTTCGGTAAATCCTTTATTCAATTCTCCGTCGAGGTATAACTCTACTTCGACACCTTCGCCCGCCAGCTCGCGTGCCTTATAGCTAAGGGTCGTATCTGTTGCTGCACCATCTAGAGTAAAACTAACCGAAGGGTTTCGGGGCAACTGAACACCATGCTTTCCCCAGTACTTAACTAGAGCGATATTGGAAGGGCTCCGCCAGCGGATAGCTCCCGGACTTACTTCGCTGCTGATGAGCGTCAGGCCCGGATTCTTGTAATCTGTCATTCTTATTTTTATTTGGCCACAAAGTACGAAGGGGCGGACTTGCGTCCGCCCCTAAGGGATTAAAAGTATAATTGAAGTAGGCTACATAATAATCCTTTTCCCGAGCCGGATGATTTTTCTCCGGCTCATCAATTAGTTTGAGCCAGCCCTTTCCTTAGCCCGGGCGTCGCGCTGCATCGGATTTTCGCTGCTGCGGCGACCGCGGCTTTGGAAAAGATCGAAGCGGTTCGTTTCGGACTTAGAAGGGTAGTAGTTGTTACTACGATCGGTGTCGGCAGTTTCCAGGAAAGGATCAAGGTTGATGCCAGTTACTTCCTTAGTGAAGGGGAAAACCTTGCTGACCTTCTTGTAGTCCATTTTCCAGATCTCTGCCGGAATTCTCTGAACTTCTTTAGTTCCGTCGGCAAAGGTGAACTCAAGAATGATCGGCATGATCAAACCACCTTTGTTTTCGAACGTGAGTTCGTAGTAATACTTGTCGGCATCGATGACTGCGCGTTCTTCTTCGCTCAGACCTTCGTAGTACTTCTTGTATTCCTCTTCGTCAAGGATCGTTGCTTTCAGCGGATCGTAATCAGTGTAGAAGTCACGAAGCGACGGATCGAGTTCGTCGTAGGTCTTTGCGATTTCTTCACGGTTGCGGATAGAACTGATGTTTTCGCCTTCTGCCTTTTGCATCTTGCGAGTGTTTTCATTCTCCACCATCGGGTTGCGGGTATTGACCCGGAATGGCTTAACGCTGGTCAGCGCAATGTCGGTATGGTCCGTAGTAAAGAACCAACCGCGCCAGAACCAATCGAGATCGATGGCCGATGCGTCTTCCATCGTACGGAACAGATCGGCAGGGGCGGGGTGCTTGAATTTCCAACGGTTAGCGTATTTCTTGAACGCATAGTCGAACTGCTCACGCCCCATGATGGTTTCGCGAAGAATGTTGAGTCCGGTTGCAGGTTTGCCGTATGCGTTGTTACCGAACTGCCAGATGGATTCGGAGTTGGTCATGATGGGAGAAATGAATTCTTTGTCACCCTTCATGTAGTCAACGATTTTGTTTGCTGGTCCGCGACGGCTAGGGTAGTCACGTTCCCACTGCTGCTCGGTGAGGTACTGCAAAAAAGTATTGAGGCCTTCGTCCATCCAGGTCCACTGACGCTCGTCGGAGTTGACGATCATCGGGAAGTAGTTGTGGCCAACTTCGTGGATGATTACGCCAATCATTCCGTACTTGGTGCGCTCGCTGTAAGTACCGTCCTTTTCGACCCGGCCGAAGTTGAAGCAAATCATAGGGTATTCCATTCCGATGCTGGCGGCGTTGATAGACCATGCGACGGGGTAGGGGTAATCGAAAGTGTAGTGGCTGTACCACTTCAGGGTATGAGCAACAGCTTTTGTGCTAAAGCGTTCCCACAGCGGGTTTCCTTCTTTAGGGTACATAGACATTGCCATCGTGGTACTGCCGTCAGATTGTTTAACGGCCATTGCATCCCAGATGAACTTCCGGCTAGAAGCAAAAGCGAAGTCACGAACGTTTTCCGCTTCGAAGTGCCAGGTCTTCTCCTTGGTTACTTTCGTCTTCTCCCGTTCGATTGCCTCTTCCTGGGTAGCGATGATTACTGGCTGTACGAATTCCTTCCGGGCTTCATCCATCCGGTTGCGTTGCTTACGCGTAAGCACGTCGTTAGGGTTTTGAAGCGTACCGGTTGCTGCCACCAGATGATCAGCAGGAACAGTGATCTTCACATCGTAGTCTCCGAAGGTAAGAGCAAACTCACCACGGCCAAGGAACTGTTTATTCTGCCATCCTTCGTTATCGGCGTAAACAGCCATACGGGGGAAGAACTGAGCAATGGTGTAGAGATAGTTATCGTCTTCTTCGAAGTACTCAGAGCCGGAACGTCCACCACCGTCTTTCATACGATCGTTTACGTTATACCACCATTTGATCATGACATCGGTTTCCTCGCCGGGCATCAGAACTTCTTTGAGGTCTACCCGCATCATGGTTTTCTCGATGGTGTAATCGGCAGCGGAACCGTCGCCGTTTTTCACGTAGTCGATCTTGAAGCCACCGTCGAAGGTAGGTTCGAGACCGGACAGTCCCCGAAGGGTCATTCGTTCGTTTACTTTGCTGGTGCCGATTTTGTAAGTGTCGCTATCGAGGGCGCGTACGTTTTGGTCCAGTTGAATCCACAAGTAATCGAGGGCGTCAGGAGAGTTGTTGTGGTAAGTAATTTTCGACGAACCGTAGATTCGTTGCTGCTCATCGTCGAGGCGAATCTCCATCTCGTAATCTGCCTGCTGCTGCCAGTACATGTGGCCGGGTGCGCCAGCAGCATTGCGGTAAACGTTCGGGGTAGGGAGTTCCTGACCAAGCTGGCGGAATGGGTTCTTGTTTATGTTTTCTGACTGAGCACTAAGGCTGACGACAGTCAACAAACAAAGAACCAGTAAAGCAAATTTATTCATATGGAGGTGATTTGGTTTCTAAAGGGGCTAAGATAACTATTGAGCACAACACGGATAATAGGAAGGTGTTTACAAGTCTTCAGGATTGCAATGTAGGCGCGGCCGCAGGTGCAGGGCGGGGTAGGGCATCGTTCCTTCCGCCTCTTTATCAGTGGACCAGTAAATTACTTATCAACCACCTTTATCCTAAAGGCATAGAAAAGCTACCTACGAAGCATTCCCCTCAATTGTCTTCAGCCCTGCGCTATGTGCCGCGTCTCATTGTTCCACGTGGAACAATGAGACGCGGCGCACATGAACACAAGGATTAAGCGCTGACGGCACACCTCTCGACATCCCGAGCAAGAAGACACCTTGAGCCTGGCAAGCTATCCTCCCTGACTACGAATCACAGACAGGTCCAAGAGCCCCTGCCTACCTACGGCTCATTGCACCTGCGCCCGCGCCCTCATGAATGTTCCACGTGGAACAACGAGACGTGGCACACGTGAACACTAGGATTAAGCGCTGACGGCACACGCCTCGATGTCCCGAGCAAGAAGACACCTTAAGCCTGGCAAGCTATCCTCCCTGACTACGAATCACAGACAGGTCCAAGAGACCCTGCCTACCTCCGGCTCATTGCACCTGCGCCCGCGCCCTCATGATTGTTCCACGTGGAACAATAGCGCCAAAGCTCAAAAGAAAAGGCCCGGATGTTCCACGTGGAACATCCGGGCCTGAACTATCAGCGATGATTGATGCTAGAGATACTTAGCCTTGAGCCATTCCTTTACTGGCTCATAGTCCGTGCCCACCTGAGTGGCAACTTTCTCCCTGTCTTCCATTTCTGCCAGACGCTGGGGCACTTCAATTTCGTGGCCAAGAATGCGCTCTACGTCGGGCTTAAACTTGCTCGGGTGAGCCGTTTCAAGAACAACACCTCTGGTGTTTGGATTAGCCTGTTGCCACTCAGTAAGCGCCAGGTAACCAACTGCTCCGTGCGGATCAATGACATACCCAAAACGCTCTTCAACCTCCTTAACGGCTTGCTCCGTAGCAGCGTCACCGTAAGCGTATCCGGTAATTAGTTCTTTCATTGCAGCGTGCGTCGAAGGAGACAATGGATCCAGTCCGTTGACATGGCCGTAAAGATTCAGCATCCGCGCGAAGTTACTGGGTGCCCCTACATCCATTGCATTAGAGATGGTAGCTACACTTGGCCGCGGTATATACTTGCCCGTAGCCAGGAATTCAGGAACAACGTCGTTGCGGTTAGTAGCAGCAATGAAGTGATGAACAGGAAGCCCCATCCGCTGGGCCAGAAGCCCCGCTGTAAGGTTGCCGAAGTTACCGCTAGGAATACAGAAAGCAACTGGATCACCGTCAGCGCCCAGTTGTTTGTACGCCTCGAAGTAGTAGAACGACTGCGGTATGAGGCGGGAGATATTGATACTGTTAGCAGAGCTGAGACGAAGCTCGCTGCGAAGCTCCTGATCGAGAAAGGCCTTCTTTACGATAGCCTGGCAGTCATCGAAAGTGCCATCTACTTCCAGTGCATGAATGTTATGCCCCAGGGTGGTAAGTTGTTTCTCCTGTAGTAAACTCACTTTACCCTTGGGGTAAAGAATCACCACCTCGATCCCCGGAGTCTTATAAAACCCAGCAGCAACGGCCCCTCCTGTATCGCCTGATGTAGCAACCAGAATTACGAGCTGCTTATCGTTTCCTTTATTGAAATGCCCCATAAGCCGGGACATGAAGCGAGCACCAAAATCTTTGAATGCAAGACTAGGACCGTGAAAGAGTTCCAGTACACTGCGCTTATCATCTAACTGAACTACCGGTGCGGGGAAGTTAATGGCGTCATACACCAACTCTTTCAGGTCTTCCTCCGGCACATCATCTCCCAGCAAATGCTTGCTGACCTGAAAGCCAATCTCAGCAAAAGACATGTCGGGTAAGTCCCTGAAGAAAGAATCGGGCAAGGGATCAAGCCGCTCGGGCATGTAGAGGCCATTATCAGCAGGCAGTCCCCGGAAGATGGCGGTAGCTAAATCAGCTGTATGGGTAGAATCGTTGGTACTGTAAAACTTCATAATTAGAGATTAGGAGTACGCGGAGTGGGGGAGATTACTTCTCCTGCGCTTACTTGAAAGAGGAAATACAAGAGGCTAGAGTACAACTACTCCTTCCTGATTGATAGGGGAAACGTAGAGCTGGCTATTGATGCCATGCGCTGCAAACGCTTCGATCATACCTTGGCCGACAGCCTGAGCCAGATAACCGGAATCGCAAATGGCGAACATACTTGGTCCGGCACCACTGATGCTACAGCCTAAGGCTCCCCGGCTCATTGCCGCAGCTTTCACGTCATCGAAGCCTTTGATGAGTTGCTTGCGCTGGGGCTCGATGATGTGATCGTGCAATGAACGTCCCAGCAGAGGCAGGTCATTGGTATAGAGCGCAACGATGAAACTGGCCAGACTCCCCATTTGATGTACGGCTGTACCCAGCGGAACGGTATCGGAAAGAACTGCTCGTGCGTCCTTCGTCAATATTTCCAGGTCAGGGTGTATAACCGCTACGTGGAGGTTTTCAGGAACGGGCAGGTGGTGAATATCCAGAGATTCATTAGAACGAATCAGGGTTATACCACCAACCAATGAAGGCGCAACGTTGTCGGCGTGGAAGCTGCCATCAGCAACTACCTCTCCCAGAACGGTGAAATACAACAGTGACTCCCGCGAGAGGGGAGCACCGAGTAATTCGTTGACCGCAACCACTGCTCCTGCGGAGCTAGCGGCACTTGACCCCAAACCAGATCCGAAGGGCATTCGCTTGTGTACTTCCAGTTCGATTCCAACGTCTGCTTTACCAAGGTGCTCAAGCAGACGCTGAGCCGAAACTCCTGCGGTGTTCTTCTCTACATCGAAGGGTAAAACTTTATTACCCGTACCTGTAATTGCGGTAATCTTCAGTCCGTCGAGTTCAGGATTAAACCGGGCGACAATCTCATCTCCGGGCCGGTTGATCGCGAACCCCAGGATGTCGTATCCGACCGCGACGTTTGCTACCGTAGCGGGAGCAAATACACGTACTTCTTTGTGGTTACTCATTAGCTTAAGAATTTACCGATCTTGATAATTTCAGCGAAGACGCCCGCTGCAGTCACTTCTGCTCCCGCGCCCGGACCACGAACGACCAAGGGGCGTTCGTTGTAGCGGTCAGTAGTGAACACCACCATATTATCGCTGCCACTTAAACCATGGAAAGGATTGTCGGGGCCAACCGCCTGAACACCTACACTGGCCTGCTCGCCTTCGAGGGTAGCAATCATCCGTAGAACTTTACCTTCTTCGGCAGCACTTGCGTAGAGCTTCGTGAAGTAGTCCGTATTCTCTTCGAGTACCGAGAAGAAGTCATCCACCGAAGGAGCATCCATGGCTCCTTCGGGGAGGAAGCCTTTAAGTTCGATATGTTCTGTCTCCATCGAAATTCCGGTTTCACGGGCAAGGATGAGAATTTTACGGCCGACATCTTTACCGGACAGATCAATACGGGGGTCCGGCTCGGTGAAGCCTTTCTCTTTTGCTTCGCGTACTATTTCGTGGAATGGTCGTGTGCCATCGAAGTTATTGAAGATGAAACTGAGCGATCCGCTCAGTACTCCTTCTATTTTCCGGATCTGATCTCCGCTGTCCAGAAGATCCTGCAGCGTAGAGATGATTGGAAGTCCTGCCCCGACGTTGGTTTCGTAATGGAACTGAACACCACGTTTAGCTGCGATGGATTTCAGACGCTGGTACTGAAGGTAGCTGCTGGAATTTGCGACTTTATTCGGGGTAGAGATGCTGATGCTCTCATCGAGAATACCTGCGTAGTACCCGGCTATTTTATCGTTGGCGGTATTGTCCACAAAGATGCTGTTACTCAGGTTGAGGTCCCGCATCCGGCCGATGAAGACAGCGAGGTCGGCATCGTCTCCTTTGGTCATCAGTTGATCTTTCCAGTTTGTATCCAGTTCCAGACCTTCTTCATCGAAGATCATCTTACGGGAATTCGCCATACCGACTACCTTAACTTCCATGCCCAGCTTGGACCGGAGGTAATCATTTTGGTTTCGGATTTGTTCGAGCAGCGTACTACCGATCAGGCCAACACCAACGATAAAGAGGTGCAGGGTTTTGTAATCGGACAAAAAGAATGCTTCGTGCAGCGCGTTGAGCGCTTTGTTTTCGTCTTCCTTAGGAATAACGACAGATACGTTCAGTTCGCTCGATCCCTGAGCGATGGCCACAGCATTGATGCCGTTCTTGCCCAGCGCCTGGAACAGGCGCCCGGAGACTCCCGGCTGATAACGCATGTTTTCTCCGATGATGGCCACGACGCTCAGGTCGCGTTCCATCTTGACGGCGTTCACCACACCACGATCTATTTCATAGGCAAATGCTTCTTCGACAGCTTTCTTTGCCAGATCGGAATCTGAAGGCTGAACAGCAAAACTGATGGCGTGCTCGCTGGAGCCCTGGGTGATGAGGATAATGTTGACACTCTTTTGAGCCAAGGCTCCGAAAAGGCGTGCACTGATACCCGGAACCCCGAACAAGCCAGAACCGGAGAGCGTAAGTAATGCTACATTGTTAATGGAACTGATACCGCGTACAGCAGCTTCATCTTCAGAGGAGCTTTCTTCGCTCACCTTCGTTCCCGGGAAAGACGGATCGAAAGTGTTCTTGATGTAGAGCGGAATCCGGCTATGGAGCGCGGGCATCAGGGTAGGGGGGTAAATCACTTTCGCTCCGAAGTGGGACATCTCCATCGCCTCGGCGTAAGTGAGCCGGGGAATCGTGAATGCCTTTTTCACCCGGCGTGGATCGGCGGTGAGAACTCCGCTCACATCGGTCCATATTTCAATGGCGTCGGCCTTCAGACCGGCTGCGATGAGCGAAGCTGTATAATCTGATCCTCCGCGGCCGAGCGTTGTGGTCAGGCCACCTTTCGCCGAAGCCACAAAACCCGTAACTACCTGAACCTTAGAATGTTCTGCGTAGTAATCTCTGATTTGTTCGTAAGATTTATCGAAGTTTACTTTGGCGGAGCCAAAGGTTTTATCCGTCCGTATAATTTTCCGCGCGTCGAGGTATTCTGCGGGGATTCCGGCCTGTTGCAGCACCTGTGATATGATATAGGAAGAAGAACGCTCGCCGAAGCTGAGCACATAGTCCATCGTTCGGGGGCTTGCTTCCCGGACCAGAAAGATTCCGTAGAGCAGGTTCTTGAGAACGTCGTGAGACTTTCTCATTTTCGTTGATGTTTCTTTGCGGAGAGCTCCTTCGGGCAACAACGCTGTGATAGCTTCCTGATGCCGATCGGCAAAAGCCTGGAAGGCTTCTCCATAGCGGTCGTCTCCTGCTGCGGCCAGTCGGCTCATTTCGATAAGGCTATCCGTCACTCCTCCGAAAGCGGAAAACACAACGGTAAAATGGTCCCCGGAGGCGTAGTAATCTTTGAGGATATCAACAATGCCGAGGATACGCTCCGGGCGGGCGACGGACGAGCCGCCGAATTTTAGAACTTTCATGTGGGGATTTTCACTGCCCGGTTACGATCGGGATACAACTTAGAAATTACACAAAGATGTAGAAAATCAGTCGGTATTAGGTGACAACGGTTTTGGGATTTACGACGCCGACCGAGGACACTATTATCCTGGGGCTGGCGCCCACAGGGTTTTCCTGAAGCAATGAATACAGCGTGGAACGGACTTAGAAAGCCTTCATTGCATCCTGCGTGCGCGCCATCTATTTAATGAGAAAGCAGGTTCTTTAAATTACCCGATTAAAAGAGAAGCCGGACGTAAGCTGAGAGCTCGGTCTTCGAGTTCCCGCATCTCTTTTGCTTCCTCGTCGGTCTTGTCTCCCTGCCCGCACAGGTGCAGGATACCGTGGATGATTACCCGGTGCAACTCGTCTGTGTAAGATGAGCCTAGATCGGAAGCATTATCGGCTACTCTTTCGGTAGAAATGAAGAGGTCTCCGGAGACCAAAGGAAAGGCTTCGTAGGGGAAAGTGATGATGTCCGTGAGAGTATCGTGATCGAGATACTCGACGTTCATTTGGTGGAGATAATTGTCTCCGCAGAAGATATAATTGATTGCGCTGGCTTTGCCACCGCGCTGTGTAATTACAGCCACTATCCAGGTACGAAGTTCTTGCCACGAGCCTTCTGCCGGTGGGTTTCCACCTTCTTCGGTGTGGAACAAAATTTCTGAGGCCATTACTTAAGGCGAAATTGCATTTCTACCGTAGTGCCTCCGTTGATGTAACGAAGCTTGTCGCACAATTGATTCATCAGGAATACGCCGCGGCCACCACATTCACAAAGACGTTCGGGAGAAGTTGGATCAGGCAGGTCTTCGTAACAGAAGCCACGGCCCTGGTCAGAAACACGAACAGCCAGGCCCGTGCGGGTTTGAGCAAGTTTGATGCTTACCATTTTCGTCCGATCCTGCTTGTTACCGTGGATAATGGCATTGTTAACAGCTTCGGTTAAACTGATCAGCAAGTTGGCGTGCTTTTCGCTGTCAAGTTTGTAGCGGTCTGCGATTTGGCTGACGTAACCTTCCACCTTAGTGATATTGCTGGGATCGGAAGCGAGCTTAAGCATAAATGTATGAGCTGTTTGAGTTCTGACGATAGACAAGGGGAAAGACTTTTAACCAGAAAACACCATAACCCTGTAAAAAGGTTGTAATTGTCTGGTTTACATTACGATAGACGCTAAGATCAGGAAGCGTCACTGTACCTGTTTCCTAATATACGTTGAAAGAATAATAAGGTTCGTTATCCGTATAAAAAAATTAAATGTCCGTTCGGGTTAATTTTCCCGGAGAGAGCGGAAATATTCGTCGACCAGCCCTTGGAAATAAGGGTTGAGTTCGGGAGTAACGCGCTTGAACATTTCAATTTCGGATTTGCGTTTCTTGATGTATTCTTCGATGCTGGGTGGCAGTTCTTTGCGGCGCTGCTTGGCGACTTCAGATTTGCGCTGCTCGTCCATTTCCTGCTGACGCTCTGCTTTCTCGTGATCAAGCATCTTGCTGAGAATTTCCTGTTGCCGTTGGATCAGTTCATTGGTCAGGCGCTTATTCACCATATCTTCTTCAGCCTTGTTCATCTCCTCGATCAACTCCTGGAGTTCCGGATCGGTTCCTTCGCCTCCCTGCTGCTTTGCTTTTTGCTTAGCTTCCAGGGCGCGACGCAGAGCTGCTTGTTTCTGGGCCATCTTGGCAAATTCCTCGGCAGATCCGCCTTCACCTTTGCCTCCTTTTTCAAGTCCTTTTTTCATCCCTTCCACGGCATCGTTGAGGCTGCGTTGTCCGTCGGAACCATCTCCGGGGTTAGAACTTGGTTTTCCGGGTTTATTACCTTTTCCTTCTCCCGGGCTTTCACACTGTTGGTCTCCGGCCATCGAGCCAGCCATTTGCTGTTGCATGTTTTCCATGCTTTCGCTGAGCATCAGGGCGAGATCATTCAGCCCGGTCATCGCAAGCTGCTGTACGTTTGCCGCCTGAGGAGTACGACGTTCTTCAAGCTGAGCGATGGTTTCCTTCATGTTCCCCTTGATCTCAGTCACCTTTTCGGTGATGAAAGTTTCGATCTGGAAGTTCCGCTTAGCGAGTGCATTTAACGAATCACGTACAAGTTCGAAATCGTTATTGATCTGAAACTGATTCTGTACGAGCTCTACATAACGAGGAGTATTAACGGTGGTTACGTTGAGTTGATCCATAACATCTTCCTGATCGAAGCTGAGATCAACGATGTTTTCCAGCAACTGGCGGATGGCTTTCATGTCTTCTTCCATGCCCTCCTGCTGCATACTCTGCATCGCAGCTCCCATAGAATCTGCCATTTCCTGCATTTTCTGAGCGGCGTCTTTCTGCTTCTGAGAGGCGTCGGAGTTTTCCTGTTTTTCCATTTTCTCCTGCGCCTCTTTCATGTCTTCCTTAACGGCTTCCTTCTGCTCGTCGTCCTCGGGCATATCCATGGGCTTCTCGAGTTCCTCATTCTTTTCCTCGGTTTCCTCCATTTCCTTTTCGAGCTCTTCGAATTCCTTCTGAATCTCTTCCTGTTTTTTCTGAAGTTCTTCCTGAGGTTTTTCTCCTTTTTCGGTTTCTTCGGCCAGTTCTTCCTGCTCTTTAGCCAGTTCTTCCAGCTTTTCGAGTTGTTCCTGCATTTCCTTCTCTACTTCAAGCTGCTTGAAGAGTTCGAGCATACGATCGAGTTCTGCCTCGGTTTCCTCGTCGTTAAGCTCCATTTCCTCCATCTTCTCAAGGGCTTCCTCCTTATTGAGTTCTTCCATGAGTTCCTGGATTTGCTCCATCAACTGTTGCATCTCCTCGTTCAGAGACTCTTGGAACATCTCCTGAAGTTTTTCCTGCTTTTCGAGAATCTGCTCGTCCTGGCTTTTCTCTTGTTCCATGTTTTCTTCGAAAGCTTTCTGAGCCTCGTTGATTTGCTTCTGGACATCTTGCTGGCGTTCCTGGAGTTTCTCCAGTTCTTTTTTCATCTTCCAGTCCAACTCTTTTTCCTGCAGCATTTTTTCACGCAGCTCTTTGGTATCTTCCTGGAGTTTCTTGGTGGCATCGAGGGCTTTCTTGAGTTCCTCCTTCACCTTGCTGTCGTTCTTATTTGCCTGTTCCTTCAGCTCTTCTTCACTCGGGTTCCGGAATGCCATTACTCCGGTACGTGCAGATTTTGCGCCGTTGACTCCGTCGTTATCGTAGACTTCGAAGAAGTAGGTGAGTTCGTCTCCCGGCTTCATATCGATGTCGGTCGTCAGGTCCCAAACGTGGTCGTAGCGGGTTTGCTTACCGGCAGGACCACTGATGCCTACCCGTTTTGGGTCTGCTTCGCGTCCGGTTTCCCCGTCTTTGAGGATGTAGACGAAGTCGATTTTGTTGACGCCGTGGTCATCGGATGCTTCGCCGACGAAGAAGAGCAGTTTTTCGTCGGTACTGTCGCGGAAGCTCTCTACCGAAATTTGCGGGTACAGATCGGGGATGACGGAGAGGCTGTAGCTCACCGAATCGGCCAATGGCAGGCGTTCGTTGCCGATAAACAGGGTGTAACGATCGTTTTTCAGTGCTTGCTTCTCGAAGCTGTAAAGGTCTGAACCATCTCTGCGCAGTTCACTCACTTCATCGGAAGAGTTGAAACGCAGGCCGATATTGTCGGTATTTTCAGTGTCAAAAGACCATTTCATACGGGTTCCCGCCGGAACGGTGAGGTCACCGATATTGGCGAGTTGCTCATCACGGCGGCCGAGGTAACCGGGGTAATCGAGTTCCACGGTAAACGCTGCGATATTCGGTTTAGGCAGTACAGCCAGGGTAAAATCTTTGCTTTCTACCTCGGCGGTCGAAAGTTTGAATTTGGTGTCTTCCTGAACATTGCTGAACTGGTAGCTGAACGTATTGGCGTTGTCTTTTTGCAGCCGGTAGCGGTAACCATCCACTTCGATGTACGCTTCGGCGGGTAGTACGTCGCCTTCAACCTTTACCGTGAGTGGAAAATCGCCGTACTGAATCACCTCCAGTTCGTCGGGCTTGTCGACCACAAAAGAGAACGGCGCCGGTGGCACGAATTCATCGTTGTTACGGATCAGCCGGTTCGTACCATCGGTGATCAGGCTGGGAGCCGCAAAAAGAATTATGATCAGCAACAACAGGGGAGGAAGAGCATATTTCAGGTATTTGCGGTTGTTCCGCAGGTCAATTGCTGCCGGGAAAGGTACCGGGCTGATTTCCGAAGCTTTCTGATCGATAGATGCCAGCACCAGACTTGTGTCTCCACCCGCACTTGCCTGACGGCGCAGCTGAAGAACATTGAGCAGTTTATCTTTCACGTTAGTGAAGTGGGAACCGATCATTTCGGCCGCTTTGTCGTGACTGATCACATCGCCCAGCCGGAAGTAACGGCTCAGCGGTAAAAGCACCCAACCGGCGAATGCGACAATACTCAGACCGAGGAAGCCATAAAACATCATTTTACGCGTCCCGGTATTGAAATAGAACTGTGATTCGAGCAAGCTTACTGCCAGAAACAAAGCAAGTACCAAGCCGGTGGTGTACAGTAAACCACGGATTACCTGGTTGATGTAGTATTTCCGCGTGAAGCGGTCGAGCTTGGCGATCAGCTGATCGTAGTGATTAGTTTGGGGCATAACAAAGAAAGCTTACTGAAACACAAAATGGAAACACGTAGTAAATAGGTCTCCAAAATACGTAAAAGATTACAAGTGTAGTTTGGTTGTGTCTTAACGTCGGAGCAGATGTTAAAATTACAGCGCTTTTTCGTTGGCCCTTAGTCAGTTTGGGGCGAGGTCGCAGGTGCAAAGCAAGTTTTGGCAATGGCCCCATATGCATCTATCGCTCCCGAGCTATTTGGGCGCAAACCAGATTATCGCGATTGCTCCTCCCCAGCGCAGCGGTGTGGGGAGGCTGGGAGGGGGGGGGGCTGAGCGACAATCTGGTTTACTCCCCGAGTTACCTGGGCCGCCGCACCATCAGCCAAAGAGAAATCAGGAGCACAATGCCATAAGTCCCCGTCAGTACATCAGCCCATAAGCCGTCGTGACTGGGTGAAATTTTCCCGATTAGCAAATCAAAGTTCTTATAGGCCAAAAAGCCGGCCACCAGCACTCCTGCAATATTTTGCCACCAGGTATTTACCTGCTCACCAAGCAGGGAGCGGTCGTTGGCCATCACCAGAACAATTGCGGCGATGAAGGGAAGCAGGAGTCCGTTTGCCACCTGCGCGGCCAGTATTACCGAAATGATGTTCAGTTCGAGGCAGGCAACCAGGAGACCAACCAGAAGCACGCCGCCCCAAATGCCCCGGAACCAAAGCGAAGTATTGGCAAAATCCGTTTCCTTGCGCCCGAGCAGTTCCCGGCCAGCCAGTGCGGCAGCCAGAGGAGCCGTTACCGCAGAGCTGAACCCAGCGGCAAAAAGACCGAAGCCAAGGACAACTTTGCTCAGTCCGCCCAGGCTTGCATCCAGCGTGCGCGCCAAATCGGCAAAACTGCTGAACGAAACTGCTACGCTCCCCACCAGAATAATACTGATTGTGATGATGCCTCCCACCAAAAAAGATCCCGCAAGCCCCATCCGCATTTCGCCCAAAGTCTGTCCTTTACTGAGCCCTGCCGCCAGAAAAAAATTATACGGCACAATGGTAGTGCCCACCAACCCGATGATGGTAGCCGAAGTTACCGTTTCGCTGCCCGTAAGGGGCCCATCTCCAACGAGGAGTAACGAGGCCGAAACCACAAACACGACTCCCATCAGCACCACAATAGCAGAAAGCGCCCGCGCAATAATCTTCGTGTCCCCTTTCCACAAAACCGCAAAAGCCGCCGCCCCCAGCAGTAACACCCACAAACGGTGAACCGGTACCAATAACTGAGCTCCACTCAGGGCCCCGAGTAAGTTCCCCGCCTGATAAGCCATACACCCCAGGAGTACCGCCCCGAAACAAATAATGGCCAACCATCTCCCCCGGTGGCCAAGTACCTGACCCAAGGATTGGCCGCTTACCAGCGTAATCCGGGCCACCATTTCCATGAGTAACAGTCCCGCTACCGCAGCGAGTAGTAAGTAAGGTGTGTAATACCAGCCCCCCTGACTCCCAGCCTTTGCCGCAGTTGTAACCGTGCCCGGTCCAATAAAGGCGGCAGCAATGAGGGACCAAACAAGTGCGCGGGAGTAAGAAGCTTTCATAAATGAAGGTTATGAGCACAAGTTACACGATGGGCTCTGAAAACTTCGCGCCCCCAAACCATAGGTAAGCATAAACGTGTTACTACCAAGCAAATCTTGGCTTAACACAGAATTTGCGTGCAGATAATTTTGCAGACCTTATTTCAGCGAAAATTCACACCATACGACCCCGTCTTAACAGTTGCAACTATTTTATTAGGGTTTTTCCACCGATTTATCCACAGTTACTAACAGCTCTCCCGGATGGAACAGATAATTGAGGAAAACAAGCACTCCAACCAGTACAATTGCACCGAATTGATGGGCTACTCCGAGGCCTACAGGAACCTGTCCTATACTAGCCATTACGGTAGCCACTCCAATAGAAGCTTGTGTTATCAACAAAGTTACCAACAGGGCATTGGTTTTTACTAACATAGCGCTTTTCAGCCTGCTAAAAGCCTTGAAAAAGTAAACTAACACAATGATTATCAGTATATAAGCAGTAGTTCGGTGCAAGAACTGAATTAAGGCCGGAAGGAAGCGGCTACCTTCGTAATCAACGAAGTTATCCACATTCCACATGCTTGAGTCCGTTATTACGGACGGCAAAAACTCGCCGGCCATTAGTGGCCACTCGGGATAGACGATTGCGGTGCGTGCTCCACTCATGATTCCTCCCAGGATAAGCTGCAGGATTACGACGACATTCAGGGCTTTCAACCACTTCTCCACACCATTTTGTGGATAACCTTGCCTAATTGGATACAAAACCTTTAGGGTTGTCCACAATAGGTAAGAAAACAGAACAATTCCTAAACTAAGGTGGATTGTTAACTTATATGCATTCACCCACGGGCGGTCATGAAGACCGCTGGCGACCATTATCCAGCCAAAACTAGCAGCCAGAGCTGCCAGTAGGACCGTAATGCCCAAACGACGCATCAGACGGCCTCTCAGCCATCCCTTGCGCCAGAAGACGAGAAAGCCAACGATGAACACAAGCCCCATGATGCGGGCCCACTGCCGGTGAAACCACTCCCAGAAGTAGATGAACTTGAAATCCTCCATGGAAATATCGGCAAACACCTTCTCGAACTGCGGGCTGGCGGCGTATTTCTCGTATTCCGTTTGCCAGTCGGCAGCATTAAGCGGTGGCATAGCGCCGCTGAGCGGCTTCCACTCGGTAATCGACAGCCCCGATTCGGTCAGGCGCGTTATGCCGCCAATCACAATCTGACCAACAACCATCACGAGCCCAACGATCAGCCAGATCTTCACGGCACGGTGGTAGCTGCTTCGCTCTGTGCTCAAATTCGTATCCGTTTTTTTCTCGATCACCTCCATCTCTTAATAGTTATTAACTTCTTTTTAAAATTTAAATCTATTATCGTTATTAAGGCTGTGGAAACGGGGAGAAAAGAGCTCCGATAAATTCTTCTTTCTCGTTCTTACCATTTACAAGCCCGTTATCCACGTCTGGCTAACAGCAAAAACCCTTTATTGATGCGGGTTTCGCAAAATTATCCACAGGGAGCTCCTCCTTTGTCAACAGAAAAACTTTTTTGCTCAACGCTGGGGATTTATGACCCCACTATGTCAGTAATGAGTGGAAAGAGAGACCCGAAAAATGTGGAAATGTGGATAACTGCACCTTTTGGCGCGACCGCGGGTGCTATGGTGTGGATAAAGGCACGGTTGTCAACGTTTTTCCCCAAACAGGGCGTGGAAAACGCTCTTTGCTAAAGTGCTGATAAATAGCAGGCTTACGGATGAAGATAAAACAGGGTGTGGATAACGTTTTTGCAGATGTAGCGTCGCCAACGCTGCCCCACAGCAGCCTGAAGGGCTGCCGAACGGAGGAGGACGTTGCCAGGCACCAGTAAATAGACCGGCTTCAGCCGGTGGCTTGGGAAATGAAAATGCCACGCCAATTGGAGCTTTGACTACGGCCCTGTTGGTTCAATTCAAGGGCGTTTTAACCGCCCGGAAATAGAATTACCTTTGTCGAAAATTTCAGACCATGTTAGCGACCAAAGTTTTGGCATCCGGCATTACTCACCTTACCGACGCTCGTTACTTCGCCGCCTGGGAAGTAGACTACCTGGCATTCCCCCTGGGAGATGGAGTAGCCGAGGCCATCAGCCTGGAATACCTCAACGCTCTCCGCGAATGGGTGGAAGGACCGGAAATCGTAGCAGAAATAGGCCTCGTTGACAGCGCTGATACCTGGGTAGAGACACTAAGCACCAATAACATCAAAACGGTGCTGCTGCACGAAGACTCTCCCAACGGAGTAGCGGAAAGCCTGAAGGACAAAGGTATTTCAGTTATCCGCCAGCTTACCATCGATCAGTTCCGTAAAGGGGATGATATAGAGGAGATGATCGCTGGGCACCCGGCTACGGATCTTTTCATCCTCAGTTTCGAAGAGTGGGTTACTTATAAGGACGTAGCCGAAGGCGCAATTTTTGGCGTCGAAGCCCTCAACCGGATTTTGGCCGCTCACCAGTGTTTACTCCAACTGAATCTGGGCGACGAAAACCCGAAGGCCATCAAAAACCTGCACCCGGTTGCGGGCTTCGCAGTGCGCGGCAGCAGCGAGGAAAAAGTTGGTTATAAAAGCTTTGATGACCTGGACGATCTCTTCGAAGGACTAGAGGTCTTTGAGTAAGCAGCCCTCCTCGCTCTCAGGCACCGTTTTCATAAACAGATGCTCGGCGGTTTAGAGACCACTGAATCGTTCCTCACCGCAATAGCAATTGAAGCCCCGCTCGGAGGTGAAGCCACAAACGGTGAGCCCGAGTTCTTCGCCCAGCGAGACGGCGAGGCTGGATGGGGCTCCCACCGCTGCAACCAACCCGATGCCAGCCATAGCGGCTTTCTGGATAAGCTCGAAGCTGGCCCGGCCGCTCAACAAAAGAATGTTTTCGTCCAGGGGCAACAGGTCCTGACCAAAATAATGCCCGACGAGTTTGTCGAGGGCATTGTGGCGGCCTACGTCTTCGGCAAAATGCAGGAGTTTACCCGCCGGATCGAACAATCCCGCAGCGTGAATTCCCCCGGTCTGGCTGAAGAGCTCCTGCGCCGCCCTGAGTTTGGCTGGCAAAGACTGAATGATTTCCGGCGCTATTGGCCTGGCACCGGAAACGGTGTCACCGTAGGGAACAGCAGCGTAGACCTGCTCCAGCGAAGTCTTGCCGCACACACCACAACTGCTACTGGTATAAGAGTGGCGTTCGAGGCGTTTCCAGTCTACGGTGGCTTCCGGAGGAAGGCTCACCGTTACCACATTGCTCTTACTAACCTTTGCCTGCACCCGCGTGCCCGCCTCCAAAATACCTTCGCTGAAAAGGAAACCCAGAGCGAGGTCGACATCCCGGCCCGGCGTGCGCATAGTAATGGCTACTGATCGTTTGCCGATCCGGATATCGAGAGGCTCTTCGACGGCGAGTACGTCTTCCACGTGGGTTCCTTTCCCGGAGCGGAAGCGGTAAATACTACGAAAATGCAAGCCGGAGTTCGGAGACATAGTCTTTTGCCGGCAAGGTAAAGACTATGTCTCCGAACTCCGGCTTAAAATATGCTCTAAGGTGAGAACATCCGAAAGGAGATACGGGGGAAACGTTGAGTTAAATCACGCCGTCCCGCTTCATCTCTTTGGCGAGGTAGTCTACCGCCCGCGCGGTAAAGGCCATGTAGGTAATGGATGGGTTCTGCGTTCCCGCACTGGTCATGAACGAGCCGTCGGTAACGAAAACATTAGGCACGGCGTGTACCTGATTCCATTTGTTGAGGACGCTAGTCCGCGGATCACGGCCCATGCGGGCGGTGCCCATTTCGTGGATGGCAGCGCCGGGCGCCGTGGGGTTATTGTGTACCTGTACGTTTTCGCAACCCGCAGCGAGTAGCATTTCTTCCAGGCAGTTTACGCCGTCAAGACGAAGTTTTCGTTCGTTTTCTTTCAGGCCCGCATCGAATACCAGCTTCGGGATGCCGTACTGATCGGTATCTGTTTCGTGGAAGTAAAATCTGTTCTCGTGGTACGGCAACAATTCACCGAAGCAGGTTGCGCCTACCCACCATTCGTCTGAAGGGGAGGTGATGGCCTCTTTGAAACCCGGCCCCAGCGGAGCGTTGGTGTTCATATTGCGCCTTGCTGCACCCTGGTAACCAAATCCGCGGATGTAATCGTCGCGTTTAGTCGCTTCGTCGATGTTGCGGAAGCGGGGGATATAGAAGCCGCCGTTTGGCTTGCGGCCGCTGTAGTATTTGTCTTTTTTGCCGGTGTAAACACCAGAGCCTCCCATGCCGTAATGATGGTCCATAATATTATGGCCCAATTCACCGCTGTCATTACCCAAACCATCCGGGAAGCGCTCGGATTTCGAATTCATCAGGATGGCTGTTGAGCCGATGGTACTTGCGTTCAGGAAAATGATCTTGGCGAAATATTCCCGTGTTTCTTTGGTCTCGGAATCAATGACGCGTACACCGGTGGCGCGTTGGGTTTTGTCGTCGTAGATAACGGAGTGGACAATGCTGTTGGCCATCAGGGTGAGGTTACCCGTGTCGTTGGCAACGGGAATGGTCGCCGAGAGTGAGCTGAAGTAGCCACCAAAGGGGCAACCTCGCCAACAACGGTCGCGTGCCTGGCACTGTCCGCGTGTACCGTGGTGAAGCTCCGGAATGTATTTTGTGAGGTTGGCTGTCCGGCCCGGTGTGATACGGCGGACGGGCCACTTGGATTCGACGGACTGCTTGAAGTGGTCTTCCACGCAGTTCAGATCGAAGGGGGGCAGGAATTCACCGTCGGGCAGGTGAGCCAGCCCTTCTTTTTTTCCCTGTACCCCAACGAATTTTTCGGCGTAGGTATACCAGGGCTCAATGTCTTTATAACGAACGGGCCAGTCTACGGCAACACCGTCCTTCATGTTTGCTTCAAAGTCGAGATCGCTCCAGCGGTAGCAGTGTCTGCCCCACATAATGGAGCGGCCACCGACGTGCTCGCCCCGGATCCAGTCGAAGCGCTGGTCTTCGTCGTAGTCGCGCTCGTCGTCTTTTACGATCCAGTGCTTATTGTCTTGCTTTACCCACCAGTTCAGTCGGTTTTGCTTGTAGTAGTGGGCCGCGATTTCTTCGCGGGGTACTGCACCCTGAAATTCAAGATCCCAGGAGTCGAGGTTGGCGGTGGGGTATTCTCCGTGCTTCACCATGCGTCCGCGTTCGAGCATGAGTGTTTTGTAGCCCTTTTTACAAAGTTCCATTGCAGCGTAGCCGCCGCTAATCCCGGAACCTACAACGATTGCGTCGTAGGTTACTTCGTCTTTTCCCTGAGTGTTGAAATTCATAGTCAGATCGTCAATTAAATAAGAAAACGGATTTTGAAATCGCCAGGCAGACAGTCAGTTCGAACCGACTGACTGCCTGCCTGACAGTTTGATTTCTACAAAGCCCAGGCTTTTCCGCCCGTCAGCTCCTGCAAATTTCCACAGGCAATGTACTCTCCGGGAACCGGGTCGTAAGCGAGCATTGTCGTCGCTACTTCCTCTGTTTGGAAGTACATGCCGATGATAGCAGACTTCAGATTGAAGTAAGCTGACTTAGCCGTTGCTTCGGCTTCTTCAACCATCTTCTCCTGAGGTACGTCCTCGCCGGACATGGTGGTTTTTACCTTTCCGGTTTTGTAGTGGAGGTCCTGGTCCTGCAGGTAGATAAGGGCTTTGTCCGCATCCAGTTTCCCAAAGCCTCCGGGGTTGTCGGCATCCATTTTACTCATCAGAGCCTGAAGACCTTTGCGGTTCTTTTCGGCATCTTCTTTGCTGTAAACTTCTCCGACGACCTTATCGATCATCTGCGGAACACCTACTTCAACAGCACCGGGAGTGTCTGTTTTTGGAAGCATCGTATCGGCAAACTTGGTTATATACTCGTATTCAGCTTCGCTGAAAAAGCCGGGCTTATAGTCCGGAGCCATCATTTCAGCATCGGGTTTACAACCGGTGAGTAGCACTGAAGCCAGCGGTGCACTGATGGCAAATCCGGTGGCATAAGCAGTGTAGCGTAATATTTCTCTTCTGTTCATCTTGTTGGTATTTTGGTGTTTTGGCTTGTTGGCATTTTGGAGCGCTGCCGGGAGCAGTGCGCCAAAATGCCAATAGACCAAAATACTGATATTAGAGGTTCATTTTTTTGAGTTCCTTCACGGCGTGATCCGCTGCGCGAGCAGTGAATGCCATGTAGGTAAGCGATGGGTTTACACAAGCGGCAGAAGCCATGAATGCTCCGTCGGTCATGTAAACATTGGGCGCAGCCCAGAGACGGTTGTGCTTGTCTACTACCGAGTTGCGCTTGCTGGACCCCATACGTGCCATGCCCATTTCGTGGATGCCGAGCCCCGGGAAGCTGTGAGCGTCGTACGTGCTCACATCCTTGAAGCCGGCGGCTTCCAGCATTTCTGCGGCATCGTTCATCATGCGGTCCTTCATCGCGTAGGCGTTGGAGGTCCATTTTGCGTTGAACGACATTGTTGGCAGACCGTCTTTATCCGTTACGTCACGGTTGATGGTCATACGGTTGTTGGTGTCGGGAAGGGCTTCGGCGAATGCCGTCATACCCACCTGCCACGGTCCGGGAGCAACAAGTGCCTCCTTCATTGCGGGGCCTACCTTCACGTTCATTTCCCGTACGGCACGCATCCAGTTGGTCCGGCTGCCGCCGCCCTGGTAACCCCAGCCACGAACGAAGTCTTTGCTGGCACTCTGCTTATCGCCGAGGTTTTGGTAACGTGGAATGTAAATACCGTTGGGCTTGCGGCCTTTGTAGTACTGGTCTCCGTACTCGTCGAGTTTGCCGGAGGCACCAACGCGGAAGTGGTGATCCATGATGTTTCCGCCCAGCTCTCCACTCACGTCGAGCGTCATTTCTTCTTCGTGCTCCGTATTCATTACGATGAAGCTGGAAGGAATAGCCGAAGCACACAGGAAAACAACTTTGGCGTAAAACTCGTGGTCTTCGCCCGTTTCTGTATCCCGAACCCGAACTCCTTTTGCTTTGCCGGCTTCCTTATCCATAATAAGGCTGTAGACAGAACTGTTGGGGCGCAGCGTAACGTTGCCGGTAGCCTGAGCAACCGGGATGGTTGAACTGACACTGCTGAAGTAGCCGCCGTAAGGACAACCACGAATACACCGGTTGCGGTACTGACACGCACCGCGGGTTCCTTTATGGACCGCAGGGTCGTAAGCTGTGAGGTGAGCCACCCGGCCCGCAGTAATGGTCCGGCCCATTTTATCCATAACTCCTTTGCGCAGGTGGTCTTCTGCACAGTTAAGGGGCATCATCGGCAAAAACTTGCCGTCGGGGAGTTGAGGCAAACCGAGGAGTTCGCCGCTGATGCCGGCGAAGGTTTCTACGTAGTCGTACCAGGGAGCAATTTCGTCGTAGTTGACGGGCCAGGGGGTACCGTGGCCATCGCGGGCGTTGGCCTCGAAGTCCATCTGGCTCCAGCGGTAAGAGTGACGGCCCCACATGATGGAACGACCGCCTACGTGGTAACCGCGCATCCAGTCGAAGCGGGCTTTTTCGTCGTCGTAAGGGTGCTCATCGTCTTTTACGAACCAGTGCTTATTGGGCTCACGGATCGTGTAGCCCGTGCGGCTTTGCTTAGGGTAATGCTTATCGATTACTTCCTGGGGAACCCGTCCGCCAGGATAGTCGAAGTCCCAATCGTCGAGGTTGGCAGTGGGATAATCGCCGTGTTTTACCATTCGCCCTTTTTCGAGGACAAGGGTTTTGAGCCCTTTGGTCGCCAGTTCCATGGCGGCCCAGCCGCCACTAATACCGGTTCCGACCACAATGGCGTCGTAGGTAACTTCATCGTCACCCTGAGAGTTAAACTTCATACTTTTCGGATCTAATCAAGAAATGAATCTTTCCTTGCGCATAGGCAAGAGAATCCGCAAAATACAAATAAAGTTGGGGCAGCAAAGGCTTGTTGCCGACTTTATAGAGGTTTAGTTACGGCTGGCGAAAACTTCTTCTCCTCATGATTTTTGTAAAAGGGATTCCTTGATGTCGCGAACAAGTCCCGGACCAGCGTAGACCAAGCCGGAGTAAACCTGGATCAGCCTGGCGCCGGCGGCTAGTTTTTCCTGGGCGGAGACGGGGTCATCGATGCCGCCTACCCCAATAATATCCAGTGTTTTACCGCTGTTTTCGTAGAGGTAACGAATCACTTCCGTAGAACGGGCGCGAACGGGCGCACCACTGAGTCCGCCGTTACCGATCGCAGCGACCTCGTCGGAATCGGTGATTAATGGTTTTCGGGCAATGGTCGTATTTGTTGCGATGATGCCGGCAATACCGGTGTCTTGTACGATGCCCAGAATGTCGTCGAGCTGGCCTTCGGTGAGGTCCGGAGCAATCTTCAGCAGGATCGGTTTTTCGGCCCACAGCTCACCTGGTACTCCGAGCGGGGCGCCAATCATGCTGACCGAAGGCCTGGAAAGTTTCACGTTCAGGTCCTGTAGTGTAGCGAGCAGGGCCGTGAGGGGTTCTTTGTCTTGTAGTGCCCGCAGGTTTGGGGTGTTGGGCGAGCTTACGTTGACCACAAAATAATCGACCAGAGGGAAGAGGCGCTCGAAGCATTTTACGTAATCGCTCACCGCATCTTCGTTGGGTGTTGCTTTGTTTTTACCGATGTTTCCGCCCAGTACTGTTTTCCCGGGGCGACCTTGTTTCAACAATCTTTGCACCAGCGCTTCGACGCCCTCATTATTGAAACCCATCCGATTGATGAGGGCACGATCTTGCGGAAGCCGGAAGAGGCGCGGCCGCGGGTTGCCGGGTTGGGGTAAAGGGGTAACGGTACCTAGCTCCAGAAATCCGAATCCAAGGGACGCCATGTCTTTGTAGTACTTGCCGTCTTTGTCGAAGCCAGCTGCGAGGCCAACGGGGTTGGGGAACGGAAGCCCGAACACGGTGCGCTCGAGCGCTTTGTCTTCAAAATCATAAACAGACCGGAAGGCATGACTGATGCCCGGGACGGCCAACGTTGCGGCCAGGCCGGAGACAGTGATGTGATGGGCCCGCTCAGGAGCCATCTGGAAGAGAAGGGGTTTCAGAAGTTGGTACATGGGGTAAAGATATTGATCGGCGATTATAAGGCGGGTACACCAATAGCTATTGCTGCTAAAAAAGCTTATTTGAAGGAGCGACGCCGGAGCCGCCAACAAAAAAAGGGCGGAAGCCAACCAACATCTTCGCGAAAAGAATGCTGGTCGGTTTCCGCCCTAATGGTGAAAACTCAGGTCAGAGACCTTGCGTCTTCTTAAAACCTACTGCTTAACAATCTGCTTGCTGTAGATCTTGCCACCTACTACTACCTGGAGGTTGTAAACACCGGCAGGTACGTTGGTGAAGTCAACACGGTTGTTGCTACCGCTGAAACGGTTAGCCTTCAGGATGCGACCAGTCTGGTCAGCAACCACGAGGGTGAACTGCTCAATGGTAGTTTCGTCGTTGCGAACGTTGAGGATGTCCTGAGTTGGGTTCGGGAAGAACGTGATGTCAAGACCGCTGTTCTCAATCGGCTCAGCGGTAGAAACTGCACCCTGATCGGCTTCGTAGGCGCCGATGTCAGGGAAATCACCACGTGGGTTACCACGTACGTCGGTGTCAGGAACAAGGGCGTTAGTTACACCACCGTTGATGAGTGGGTTGTCGGAGAGTGGGTCAGTAATCACCAGGTCAGCGTTGGGGCCTTCACCTGCGTCATCTTCGATGTCAACAAAAACATCAGTTGCTTCAACGTCTTCGTTGACGATATCGCTGGCGTTGAGCTCGAAGTCGGGAGATATCTCAGCGTTGTAGAAGTTACCACCGAGTGATTCAACGAACACGTCGCCAACAGCAACGAAACCAAATTCTGCGTTGTCAGCACCAGGCTCGATCTCGATGCTTGGTCTTTCGGTGTTGCCGATGAAAGCGTTGTTCAGGAGAACAATCTTCATAGAGTTAGAATCAGTGTCGTTGATGTCTCCGGGCTGGAAAAGAGCGAGGTCGTCACCAAAACCTTCGTCTTCAATGTAGCTGTTGATGGCGAAAGTGTTGTGGATGAAGTTTGCGTCGAGAACGAAAGAACCGTTTTCACGGACGTTGTCGTTGTTGTCGCCGTCCAGAGATGGGCCGTTACCGTTGAAGATGATGGCACCACCACTCTTACCTGCGTCGGGGTCGCTACCGGTAGCGAGGTTGTTAACAAATACGCTGTTGGAGATGTCCATTACTGAACCCTGAGTCGCGATTGCACCACCCTGTGTACCAGCCACAGAGTTGAAGAAGCGTGAGCTGTTGATTGTACCAGCGAAAACTTCAGGAGTTACGGTGATCACACCGTCGGTAGTGTCGCGGCTGAATTCGTCAACGATAACGTTGATTGCGCCACCTTCACCACCTGCGGTGTTGTCGATGAAGTCAGAGTTGTCGACGTTGAAGCCGAAAGAACCGAGGGCCAGGATAGCGCCACCAGTTGTTCCGTCAGCAGCAGCGTTGCTGCTGAAAGTAGAGTTGGTAACAACGAAAGGCATCTCAGAAAGCTCGTTGCCAAGCGCGTAGATGGCAGCACCACCGGAACGGATGTTGTCACCGTTCTGGGTAACTGTGTTGCCGATGAACTCAGAGCTGTCTACGCTGAAACCGGTAGATCCCGGATCCATGTAGATCGCAACACCAGCACCCTGGAAAGCATCGGTAGAGTTTCCGTTGTCTTCGAAAGTAGTGTTGACGATATCCATGCCAACAGCACCACGGGAGATGATGGTACCGAAGCCAGCCACGTTTTCTGAGAACTCAGAATCAGTAATGGTGAAGTGGTTGATGCCCTGGAGGTAAGCTACAGCACCCTGTCCACCATTAGAAACGTTGCCGTTCATGGTAGAGTTAATGATGGTTCCTTCTACGTCGGCAGTACCGAAAACGAGAAGACAGATCGCACCACCGGCACCAGAATCCTGGTTGTCGCTTACGGTTGTGTTTTCGAAGTTGAAGAGGTAAGAACGACCATCAGCAGGCTGAAGGTAGAAAGCACCACCGATAGTACCACCGCGGTTGTCGGTGAAAGTACTTCCAACGAGGTTGGCGTTGGCGTTGAAAGAAGTGATTGCGGCACCACGCTGGAGAGCGAAGTTGTTGGTGAAGGTACAGTTCTCGAAAACGTAGTCATCGAGGCCCATTGTTTCACCATCTACCGGAGCAGCATCGGCGGTTTGAGAGATCTGTACTGCACCGCCAAGGTCAGCCGTGAGGCCGTCGAAAGTGGAGTTAGATACAGTGAAACGATCACAGTCAGCAGCACGGATGCCAGCGCCACGGCTGGCTGGGGTGCTCAGGCTGGAGAAGCTACAGTTGTCGATGGTTACACCCACCGCAAAGTTTGCGCTGATGAAACCAGAAGCCTGCTCTTCGCCGTCTGCGCCAATGAAGTTGGAGTTGGAAACGGTGATGTCGTTCACGGAGTTCATGTAGAACTGGTGGCTGGTACTGGAAGTGTTGCCCGTAAGGGTAATGTCATCGAAAGTAGAGCCATCAGTGGTAGGGAAGATCAGCGCGAGTGCAGAACCGAAGTTAGCACGGTTGGCGGTGAACGTCAGGCGGCTGGCAGCAAGACGAGCGTAAGAACGAAGGCCACCACCTGAGTAGTCAAGCAGTGAGCCGTCAGCAGGGATGTCTTCAGCAAGACCGCCGTTGGCGATCGTGAATCCGTCGAGGGTAACGGTGTAAGCCGAAACGTCGTTGGTGTCCTGGATGAACAGAACGCGGTTGTTGTCGAGAAAAGCGAGACTGTCGTAAGAACCAGCAATGTCGTTGCCCATTACGTCTCCGCTAAGGATGGTAAGGTTGGTGGTGGGGTCTGCCGCAGATGCTTCGGTTTCGGTTCCGTTGAAACCACCGAGTACGGTCATTTCCTTGTCGATGAAAAAAGACGCAGATTCAGGGGTAGTGTAAGTACCATCAGCGATCCAGACGGATGAGCCTGAGGTGGCGGCCAGTAGAGCCTCGTTTAGATCAGTGTAAGCATCGGCCCAGGAAGAACCGTCGCCTGTGCCGGTAGCATCAGCATCCACGTAAATAACCTGCGCGCTGAGGCCCAGGGTGAACATGGATAGTAGGGTGAAAAGTAAGAATTGCTTCATGAATGTCTTGGTTTTATACAGAATTGATTGAAGAGGAACGGTTGCCACAGAGCGATCTGGCAGCAACGCGCGGGTTGTACGTTGAAAATGCACACTTGTTCAGTAATAAAGACAAAAAGTGGTGTAGAATAGCCTTTTTATAATTGTCCGAATAGAAGGTCAGTGTACCGTGTTAAAACAGGGTAAGGAGGACAGCAAAGATATAAAATTACCTTAAAGCGGAGTGTGGCGAAATTTCTTCGTAAATGGGAAGTGTCGGCTTGCCGCCAGTTAAAGTTTGTGGCCGGGCAATTCAGGTCGAGAGAAACAAGGTGGAAAGAAAAGAGCCGAGGGTATCTTTTTCGGCCCTTTTTACTGCGCAGTTTGTTTAACTTCGTCGTATCACAATGATTCAGGTACTTCGTGCTCGCAGTGTAGCTTATGCATAAAATTGCTGCGCGTACCTGAGAGAGCTGGTTCGTGCCGGCGGCAAACTCGTGATGGTAGTAAGTCGGAGCGGATGTGCGCTAAAAGAATACTGTTTGTTGTGGTCTGAGTGCAGTGGCCTACACCATCCGGGCTATGTAAACAAGATTTACAAACTGATCCTGTCATCTAAAAAATACAAAACATGAATAAATTATTATGGTCTCCTGTCGTAGCATGCTTTGGCGTCCTGCTGGCTTTTTTCTCCTGCTCTGCCGATCAGGCCCCGGCCACGGACTCTGCTGAAACCGATATGATCGACGCGCCTGCTATTAGTGTATCGCTGAAGGGAAGTAAGGAAACGCTGTTTTCTATAGGGTTGAAGGACAACAAACCTGTGATAGCTGATGACGATAAATCGGAAATCCTCCGGTACGCCAACCTGAAGGCCGGTACGAAAGCAAACGAAATCTTTAAAACGGTGGTAGACCGCAACGGGGCAGGGGTAGTGAAGAACATTATCTTTTACCTGAAAAACACCACCGAGGACGTTAACAGCCCCTTTGCGATCGTGGTGAAGCCGCAAGACGATACTTCGGCGAAAGAAGGTGCCGGGGAGAAGTTGAGTATCGTCTTCAACCACGCTTGTACCGGAGGCGCCTGCGGTTTCATGAAAGACGAAAAAGGAAACATTACCGGTTGCAAGTGCGACGACGCACCATGGGAGACCAACGATTGCGCCGACGAGAACGAGCCGAAATGCAACCACTTTGTCTCTACCTGATCTGAACAGACTACCGGCGATAGTGACTTGCCGGTAGTTGGAGCAACTGCAAATTACTGCTACTACAACGATGGGCTGATCGAAGGGGCATTCGCCGCGGTCAGCCCATCGTGATTAGGAGAGGGCATTCTACTTAGGCGAGCGTTAGGGATAAACAGTTTCGTCCCCAAAACAAAAAAGCTCCTCCACCGAAGTGAAGGAGCTGTTTCTGTAGACCCACAAGGACTCGAACCTTGAACGACAGAACCAAAATCTGATGTGTTGCCAATTACACCATGGGTCTATGCTATTGGAGACTAAGTCTCTAAGCGGCCGCAAATATACTGCCGTTGTTTCCCTTGCGCAAGTAGTAAGGCGATATTTTTTTAGTTAGTAGCTATATTCCGGGCGTTTAGGGGGCTGACGCCCCCGGAATTGTTGGCTTAAGCAGGAAAGCGGGGCGAGTCGGGCCAGCAGATTAAGGACTGAAAATCAGGACGAAACGCGGACGCCGGTTGCGCTGGGGTGGGGGAGATGGAGTGCGGGTATCAGTTTGAGTACATTTTTCCCGGAGGCTTTGCCTCACAACCCACTTTTGCACCTGCGTTTGCGCCCTTAAAGCATCTGTTCGTAACTTGTAGGTAGTTACCGGGGCGGTTGGGAGAACTACAACTCCCACGGTTAATGCCTTGTTAATGGAGCCAACGAGCATAAGAACGCGGGGTTTTACTTCCTTCTTACTCCTTTATTCTTCACCTCATGCAGCAGTACACAGTCAATCGGGTCATCTTTCTGGGCGTTGTGGCCATCATCGGCATCGTCGGGATGCAAACCTATTGGGTTGCAACCACCTGGAACCTGAACGATACGGAATTCCGGCAAAAAGCGCAGTTGGCGCTGTACGGCGTTGCACGTCAGCTGGCCGCAGCGAACAACTCGGACCTGCCGAGTCAGGACATCGTCCGGCAGCGCAGCAGCAATTATTTTCTCGTTAACATTGAGTCCGAAATCCAATCAGTGCGGCTGGAAGAGCTGATGCAAAAAGAATTGGTGAGCCTGGGGCTCGACGTCCCTTTTGAATACTCCATTTTCGATTGTGGGAGCAATTGCATGGTTTACGGCGCCCGCTGCGAGCCCACGACCGAACCGGCATCCGGCGAGGCCTCCAGTGCCAGCACATTCCCCATCGATGAGGACCTGCTCTATTATTTTAGTGTGAAGTTTCCCGAACGGACCGGTTACCTGTGGGAGAAAATGCAGGTGGTTTTCTTCTTTACGGCCGTACTGTTACTTACTGTTACCTTCTTCATCTTCTCGATGATCGTGATTCTGCGTCAGCGCCGCCTGGCCGGAATGCAAAAGGATTTCATCGATAACATGACCCACGAGTTTAAGACGCCGCTGTCAACCATTCGTATTGCTGCCGGGGTATTTCAGCGAGACGAGCGCATCTCGGCCGATGCCCGGTTGAGCCGCTACGCCACCCTGATTTACGAACAGTACGAACGCCTGAACAACCAGGTGGAAAAAGTACTGCAAATCAGCCGCATCGAAAAGGGAAATTTCGAAATCGAAAAAGAGCAGGTCGACCTCAAAGAGCTCCTGCCTCCGTTGCTGAGCGGCATCACGCTAAGAGCCGGAGAGCGTGGCGGCAAACTGATCTCCCACCTGCCCGAAGGGTCTCTGATGGTAGACGCAGACCCCGTTCACCTGTCTAACATCCTTCATAATTTGCTCGATAATGCGGTGAAGTACGGTGGGGATAATCCGCAGATCACCATCGGTGGACGCCGCAAAAACGGCCAGCTGCACTTGTATGTAGCCGACAAAGGCCCCGGCATCAGCAAAGAACACCAGGATCGGCTTTTCGAGAAATTCTACCGCGTCCCCACCGGAGACGTCCACGATGTTAAAGGGTTTGGTCTTGGCTTGTTTTATGTTTTCCAGATTTGTAAAGCCCACGGTTGGACGATACGGGTGGAAAGCGAGGAAGGCAAAGGGGCCACTTTCCATATACAAATGCCACTCCTGGCCGTAAAAAAACAAACAGTAGCCGTGGATGCGGTGATGTAGCGCGAATAGATACCTCCTTGCCCAATTTTTTGAACGAGCCCACCCAAGCAAACCTATGTCTAAAGCACATTTACTCTACGTAGAAGACGATGAATCGTTAAGTTTTGTAACCAGAGATAACCTGGAACTGAGCGACTTCACCGTTACCCACTGTCAGGACGGACGCAGCGCCCTGGAAGAAATCAAAAAAAGCGACTTCGAATACGATCTCTGCCTGCTCGACGTGATGCTGCCAGGGGTAGACGGTTTTGAACTTGCACGCCAGATCCGCGATAAAAACCAAGATGTACCCATCTTATTTCTCACGGCCAAGAGCCTCAAGGAAGACCGGCTGCAAGGGCTTCGCCTGGGAGCCGATGATTATATCACCAAACCATTCAGTATTGAGGAACTCATTCTGAAAATAGAAGTGTTTCTGCGACGCAACAAGGTGCGGCCTTCATCTCCGGCGTTCGATCCACGACAGATCGGAGACTATACTTTCGAACTGGAGAAACTGCAACTGCAGTATAAAAACGAGGCTCCCCGCCGACTTACCCGCCGTGAAGCCGAACTACTGTGTTACCTGAGCAAACGCCGTGACCAGGTGAGTGAGCGCGGTGACATCCTCGAGAAAATATGGGGGGAGAACGATTACTTCCTGGGCCGGAGTCTCGATGTGTTCATCAGCCGCTTGCGCAAATACCTCAAAGAAGACCCCCGGATCAAGATTGAGAACATCCACGGAGTCGGGTTTTCTTTTGTGGTGGGCCGGGCGTAACGAGGCAGTCTGATGGTGGTTTTTCCGCTGTAATTTCATCCGCTGGTTTTAAGAGTTTTGCGTTCCCAAATACTGCGGTTTCAACCGTCGTTAAGGTGTTGGTGCACCTCCGTGATCAATACCGATGATACCTTTGCCTGCTTCCCTATCTTCACCGGTAAAAAACAACCCTTTGCGTACACTCTTCTGCCTTTGCTTTTTCACTTTTTCTTTTCTTTCCGCTCAAGAGCTTCAGTACGATGCACCACTGGGTGGACCTTTGCTCGTAACGGGCACTTTCGGAGAACTGCGTGGTAACCATTTTCATGCAGGCCTGGATTTTCGGGCCAGCGTTAACACGCCGGTGTATGCGGTAGCCGACGGGTACGTCAGCCGGATACTTGTAAGCCCTGGTGGCTATGGTCAGGCAATTTACGTCGATCATCCCGACGGGCATCGCAGCGTTTATGGTCACCTGGAAACCCTCGCGCCGGAATTGCTGGATACCGTTCGGGCGCGGCAGTTTGCCGAAGAAGAATTCCGGCAGGATCTGCGGTTCGGGCCGGCAGTTTTTCCGGTAACCAGGGGGCAGCAGATCGGAGGAGTGGGGAACCGCGGGCACAGCTTTGGTCCGCATCTTCATTTCGAGATGCGCGAACAGGCGGGCGACGTTGCGCTCAATCCGCTGGCCTTCGGGTTCAGCATCCCGGACACACGGGCTCCGGCGATCCGAAAACTGAGGGTGTACGAACTCGATGATCGCGGACTGGAAACGGGAAGCCGAACGATTACGCCCCAGACGTTGCGCAGCGGTAACTACCAGGTAGACGATACGCTGGTGGTAACCAGCCGCCGCATCGGGCTGGCGCTGAAAAGCTACGACCGCCAGAACGCGATGCCGAACTGGAACGGAATTTTCGGAGGCAACCTTTATGCAGACTCCACTCTGATTTTCGAATTTCGCTTCGCGCGCATCCCGTTCGAAGAAACGGAGTACCTGAACGCCCTGACCGATTACGCCGACTGGATGGAGAACGAGAGTTGGTTTCACCGCTTCTGGGCCTTGTCTCCGCAGCAGTTCCGCGCTCCGATGCCGAAGGATACGGCCGGGCCTTTTGCCTTTCTCAATCAGGCGCGGCCGCAGGATGCAAAGCAGGTTGAAAGCCCCGGCTCTTACGACGGGAGCCTGGTGTTGCAGCCCGAAAAGCCGATCAATCTGCGACTACAGACGGTCGACTTTGCGGGCAATACTTCGGAGCTCGGTCTGGTGGTGGTATATCGCCCAACCTCCACTGCACCTGCTGCCGAGCCCCATCAGTATTTTCTTCCTGCCGGTGAGGCAAGCGTTATCGACAACAACGATATGCG
Source organism: Neolewinella aurantiaca (assembly GCF_008014675.1). Lineage (GTDB taxonomy): Bacteria > Bacteroidota > Bacteroidia > Chitinophagales > Saprospiraceae > Neolewinella > Neolewinella aurantiaca. Next base: position 180,264 of record NZ_VOXD01000006.1, read on the forward strand.
GCTGGAATTGAGCGCCGATGCTCTCTACCGCGATTGTTTTTTTCGTTACGCCCGCCTGCCCGATCGCTCGGCGAATCACCTGAGTGATGTTCATCAGGTTCACGACTACCGCACGCCCCTCCATGGCTCGGGGCGCCTGCACCTGCGGCCCGTTGGCCGCATAGCCGACGACCTGCGCGACCACGTCTTTCTGGGAAGCTGCGACGATGCCGGCCACCTGAGCAGCAACGGAGGAGATTGGACCGAAGACGGACGCATGGCTGCCAATATATCAACCTTCGGTGATTACGGCCTTTTTCTGGATACCGTTCCGCCAACCGTAGAGGTAAACTACTTCAGTACCGACCTGCGCCGTGCTACTGGTTTCAGTATCGTTATGGACGACAACGTCTCCGGAGGCCGTATGAACTTCCGGGGAACCATAGACGGGAAGTGGGCACTGCTGGAGCACGACGGTAAAAGCGGTAAACTTATCTACTCCTTCGCCAACGGTGACCCCGGCCCCGGCGAGCACCTCTTCGAGCTGGAAGTGACGGATGCGCGGGGCAACGGTACCCAGTGGCAGCGCCGGTTCCGGCGCTGAGTTCCGGTCGACCAAAAGAACGCCTTCGGCTCTACCCTGTAACTACTACGAATGATGGATCTGGATGACCTGCTAAACCAACCCTACGAGCGTGGCCGCGCCATGATGGCAATGAAGCGCTACGAGGCAGCCATCTGTGAGTTTAGTGAGCGACTGGCCGAGTGGCCGGAGGATGCTTATCTCATGCTGCTGATCGGGCAATGCCAGTACGAACTGGGCCGGTTGAGCGACGCGGAGGCGAGTATTCGACAATCGGTAAGTACTGAGCCCAAAGATCCTTTCGCTCACCATACCCTCGGCATGGTGCTGCTGATCCGGGGCAAGAACATCGAAGAAGCAAAGCAATGTTTCGATGCCGCCTTGGCGCTCGCCCCCGAAGAGGCACTTCCCCATTTGGGGCTGGCCCGCTATCACGTTGTGACCGACGACTACCGTACGGCAGAAACCTACGTCGATCGTTCGCTGGCCATCAATCCTACGCTGCTGAAGGCGCTCCAGCTGAAGGCTATGCTGCTGGCCTGGCGCGGAGAAGTAGAACAGGCGAACAGGGTAGTGGAGCAGGCGTTGCGCCAGGAACCCGAAAATGCGGAAACTTTTCAGATCGCGGCGTACACCAGCGACCTGAAGGGAGACCTGCGGGCTGCCGTAGGTTTCCAGGAAGAAAGCTTGCGTATTGCGCCCGGGCGGGAGCAGGCGCAACGCGTCCTGCAGGCGAAGGCAAAAGCAGCTACTGGCACAAATACGTCGTTGCGGGGAAGCTGGCTGACTATGGGCATCGGGCTGCTGGCCCTGGTGCCGGTGAGTGCGCTGGCGTCAAAGATATCTGCTCTGTGGTTCGACTGGCTCCTGATCGTGCTCTGTGGCGTTGTAGTCGTCAAAACGCTGTTGCCGGTTGTTTACGTAAGCATCGCCAGCAAACGATCCTTCGGCAAAGTGATGCTCTTCGAGAACTGGCATCAGGCAAGGAATCTGGTCCATACCACCGGAGCACTAACCTGCTATTCGGTGTACGTGTATACGAGAGTCGACTTCTATTTTTCTGCCGCAGCCTTTTTGTTCGTTTACGGGCTGGTCGGGCTAATCGCCCAGGTGATGCCTCAGCGATGGCTCCGGCGCACTGGCTTCGGTTTTCTGGGCCTGGCCTATTTGTTGGGAGGTGTGAACTGTGTACTCAATTTCACCGCCGCTGGTTCATCGCGTCTGATCAGTCAGGCTTTATTCGTGGGGGTGATTGTTTTCTTCGTGTTACTCGGTTTAATGCTGCCGTCAAATAAGAAAAACGAAGGAGCCGACTACTGAAGCGAGCAGAGCTAAAAATTACTGTGACACTTTGCGGACGAACCGAAGTCGTTTGCCTGATTACCTTTGTGCTATGTATCGCCTCTCCTCCAACGCTACCCTCTTTCTCAAGATTTTCCTTCCCGTTTTCTGGATCACCATTATGGCTATCCTGACCATGGTGGTCTGGCTGGTGGAACCCAGTAAATTCGGAGGGCTGAACATGACCTCGCTGCGTTGGGCGGCGAGCTTCACCCTGGTGGTGGGGGTCGTTAGTTTCTTCGTCCTCACCTGGCCGCTCAAACGGGTAGAAACCGATGGGGAAAAAGTGTACGTCAGTAATTATTTTCGTACCGCTTTTTACCGCTGGGATCAGGACGTGGAAGCTCTGAGTGAGTTCAGGTTCCTTTTCTTCCGGATTGGAGTGATCGAGCTCAACGGTATTGGCAGTTTTGGCCGGAAAATGCGCTTCGTTATCAGCCCGCGACTGATGAAAAAATTTCGCGAAGAAAACCCCGGGGTGTTGCCGGAAGCCAAAGGGTAAGCCTGCTGCGATCGAGGGCGGTTTTCGGGGGCGCGAACCAACCTTCGAAACCTATGCGGACGGAATAAAAACGGAGAACTATAATCAGCGGGTGAGGCCCGCCGTTGTAAAAGAAGGGGCTTGCCACGCACCAAAACCCTCATACTTTGTATTTTACGTCCTGACAGACCCGCCCCACTCCATGACCAGATTCCGTATTCTCCTTACCTCCTTTATCTTTTTGCTTGTTTTCAGTCTTTCCGCTCAGGGTTCGCTTGACGGGAGTTGGGAAGGATTTATGACCGTTGGCGGAATCTATTCCAATGAGCAGTTGCCCATGCAACTGTACCTGACCAGTGAAGGCCGGAAAGTAAAAGGCCGCAGCTACGTACAACTTCCCGATGGCTCAACCCTGAGGATGGACCTGGAAGGGTACCGATATAAAGACCTCAGCATTTCGCTCACGGAGACCTCCTTTGCCGGGGATGTAACCAATGATATCATGCCCGAATTCAACCGGCAGTATCAGATAGTATTCAAGCCGGATTTGTGGGATCCTCATTTGCGGGGGTACTGGCAGGAAGAAACCGATGAGGCTTTTCTACCCAAACGACGACGCGGCAGAATGCGTCTTACCCGGCAGAAGAAGAAGGGAGTTTAGGTGTAGGTTTTTGCTGCGAACAGTTGACATTCGGGCAGGATTGGACGGTTGTGAAGGTCTTAGAGCTTGTTCGGGCTTGACACTTCGGCTTGCTTGCGCCAAATTTAATGCTGCGCTTCTTCGCTCAAAATTTCCATAGCTATAACTATGCAAGTTTCTCGCTTATCGTTCAGCATCAAATTTGTCAGCAATCAGCCAGAAGGCAAAACCCGAACAAGCTCTAAATGCTTTGCGCTAAATGCAGAATGCTGAAACTCTATTCTTACCTTACCCGCAAAGAAAAAATCCCTCATGCAAATTCAATTCTGCGGCGCGGCCCGCGAAGTTACCGGTTCGGCTCACCTCATTACCCTTGATGACGGGTATACTATCCTTTTAGATTGCGGCCTGTACCAGGGGAGAAGTAAAGAAATGGAAGACTTTAACGAGAACTTCATCTTCAAGCCGGAAAGTGTTGATTGCCTCATCCTCAGCCACGCTCACATCGATCATACGGGGCGGGTGCCAAAATTGGTGAAAGATGGTTTTCAGGGGCAGATTTATGCAACGCATGCTACCCGCAGCCTCTGCGCCATTTTGCTGCTCGACTCGGCTTTCATTCAGGAGAAAGACGCGGAGTACTACAACAAAAAACACGGTAAATTCGGCAAATCCAAAAAGCCGCTTTACGTCCGTAAAGACGTGAAGCCAGCCATGGAGCGCTTTGTTGGTTTGCCCTACGACCGCTGGGAGCGCATCACCGATAACGTAGAGTTGCTCTATCGTGATGCCGGACACATCCTCGGCAGCGCCAGCGTGACGCTGCGCATAAAACGCGCCGACGGAACCACCACAACCGTTGGCTTCACGGGAGACATCGGACGGCCCAACCGCCCGATTCTCCGGGATCCTCAACCCATGCCGGCCTGCGATTACCTCCTCTGCGAGTCGACCTACGGCGATCGGGAGCACGATCTGAAACCGAACGAAATCGAGAAATTTCTCAAAATCGTCAAGGAAACATGTGTGGAAAAGCGTGGAAAACTCCTTATTCCTGCCTTTAGTGTGGGCCGTACGCAGGAGATCGTTCACATGCTCGACCAACTGGAAAGTGCTGGTCGGTTACCTAAGATAAAAGTTTTTGTAGACAGCCCGTTGGCCGTCAACGCTACCACGGTCTTCGGGGCTCACCCCGAGTGTTACGACGCCGAATTGCAGGAATACATGCTCACCGACGACAACCCCTTCGGCTTCAACGACCTCACTTACATTCAGGATGTTCGGGAATCCAAAGCGCTGAACTTCCTCAAGGGGCCAGCCATCATCATTTCCGCTTCGGGCATGATGAACGCCGGTCGTAGCAAGCACCACTTGCGTAACACTATGGGCAACCCCAACAACACCATCTTCATCGTTGGATACTGTGCTCCACAGACACCCGGCGGTAAACTGCGTGACGGTGCCGAAGGCCTCAAACTCTACGGCGAATATCACGAGCTCAAGGCTGATGTCGTGATCATGGACAGTTTCTCGGCCCACGGCGATCGTTCCGAAATGACCGATTTTCTGCAGAACCAAAAGGAGAGCTGCAAGGAAATTTTCCTCGTTCACGGCACGATCGAACGGATGGAAAGTTTCGGCGAAACTCTGCTGGAAGACGGATTCAAATCATGGAAGGCACCAAAACTGGAAGAGGTCGTGAAGCTTTAAGGATGCGCCAAAATTCACCTGGGGTGGCCGAGGCAACTTAGTAGTTTATGAGAAGTTTTACTTCAGTACTCGAAACATGGTAGCTCGCTCCGCTCGTAAGGCTAAGACACTCTTTGCCAGATGCTGGAAGGAACGCGACGCAGTTCCTGTAGTAGTCGTGGAGGGGACGGTGGCGGGATTGAGCGCGCAGCGAGCATCCCTGTTACTTTGCCTCTTAACCCTACTCTGTACCTGCGGCCGCGCCCCTGAATTTTCTCCTCCCAAAACGACTTTTTACCACTGGGAAACCAGCCTGGCACCCGACAGTACTGCACGTAGTTTACTGACGGAACACAATTGCGATCGCCTCTACGCAAAGGCTTTTGATGTTAGCTGGGCGAACGGCCAGCCCGAACCCACCGCACTAATTCGGATGACGGATACGGTGGGGTTGCCGCAGCTGGTTCCCGTCGTTTTTATTACCAACGAGGTCTTTCTCCGGCAGCCGGCTCACAAGCTGGAAGCGCTGGCCGAAGACATAGTTGGGCTTACGGAGGAACTCTTCGGTACCGACTTCCCCGAGCTGCAAATTGATTGCGATTGGACGGCGCGGACGCAGGTGCCATATTTCGATTTTTTAAGAGCAGTGTACGCCCGTCTGGAACACCGCTCCCTGACCTGCACCATCCGTTTGCACCAATACCGTGACCGTGACACCCAGGGCGTTCCGCCATTGAACCGCGCAACGCTGATGGCCTACAACGTCGGCAACCTCAACGCCTGGGAAACGGAAAACTCCATCGTTGATACCAATATCCTGAAAACCTACCTCTCCGGTACGGAGCGCTACCCCATCAACCTCGACCTGGCCATCGCCGCCTACGACTGGGCGGCCGTTTACCGCCGCGATGAACTCACCTACCTCATCAATGAACCCGACATGCAGGAACTGGGAGATACCTCCCGCTTTGTGGCCTACGTGCCAACGGGAGCAAGCCAGCGCTGGCGGGTCAGGCAATCGACCTACCTCGACGGGATTTACCTCTACGAAGGAGACCTGCTCCGCCACGAAGTGGCTTTACCCGGAGCGGTAAACGCTCAGGTAGCGTTGCTGTCGCGCTACATCCCCGGCTTCGCCGGGCAGCGGGCGATGGTTTACCGGTTGGGGAGTCGGTTATGGGAGTAGGTCTTGGGGTGCTTTGTATGCCGTTCACCCTTACCGCCTCTTTTTCCGTTTCCCCACTGCATGCTTCCGCACCCGCGTCCCCTCGCTGCCGACGTAGAGCCACTGTTCGTTGTAAAAATCTACCGCTTCGAACTGGGTGGGCCAGAACCAGCTGAGGTTACGCCGGCGAACTTTTCCCCGGAGAAAATGCCCCTGCGGGAATTCGGTTATCGAGATCAGCGAGGCTGCGCTGGAAGGCCAGAAGCCGGCCAGGAATTTGAAATTGTAAGCGGTCAGTACCAGTTCTTTCCGCTCTGCGTCGTAGGCCGCGGCGGTAACCACGCGGCGGGGCAGGTGCAGGCTGTCTACCAGTTCGGCGACGTAACGACCGGGCGTGGCGGGTAAACGAAAGTGATAGGTCTTGAATTTGCCCTTGTCGAAGAGTTGGTCTTTGGTGAAAAGGTGAAGGGTATCGTTGTGCCAAACCATTGCTTCGCAATCGTAGTTTCCGGGCTGGTCGCGGCCACCGCCATTCTGGCCGGGGTAAGTGAAGACGATTGAATCGGTGCCGGGCTTGTCGGGATGGTAGCGGAAAATGCGTTGATCCGTTCGCTTGCCGGCGTTGTTTCCGAAGTCGCCGAGGTATAAATTCCCGTTATTGTCGCGGGCGACGTCCTCGTAGTCTGAAGCAGTTGCCGAGAGAGTATCCCGGTGGATAATCGCCCCGGTTTTGCCAGTTACGTAGACATAAGGCCCGTCTCCGCTGTCATTGTGCCAGGAGAATTCGTTGCCGCTGATGCTCAGGCCCGAGGCTTCGCTTATCTGCGCGGGCAAACGGATGGTCTTCGGCGGTGCCGCAGCGCGGCAGCCAACGGCAAGGATGGGAATAAGCAAAAAAACGACTCTCAGGTTCATGACGTGAAGTTACTGTTATTCATCTTCGTTACCCTACTCAGGGCCGGAGGCCCGTCTCCCGTGGCGATGGGTGAGCGATGATCCGCAGGATCGAGCGGAGCCCGTCGTTTGCGCTAGTCCGTCGTTTTCGCTAGCCTACAGTTTGTGTTAGTCCATCGTTTGCGCTAGTTGTTTGCGCCAGCTCATCATATCTGCCATTGTTTGTGTTAGCCATTGATTGTGTTAGTCCATCGTTTGAGTTATTGTGTTCGTCACTGTTTGTATTAGTCCATCATGTCTGCCGTCGTTTGTGTTAATCCATATGATTGTGTTAGCCCATCGTGCCAGCCACTGTTTGCGCCAGCCCGTTGTTCATGCCAATGGTCTGAGCTATGCTGATAGTTTTCGCTAGTCGTGCCCGTTCACCATTCATGTTATCGTTTGCATCATCACTATCATCGCCACCATCGGTTTCGCTAATCGTGAGTCCCATCGGTTTTATCCAGTCTTTCAGAATGCCCGCAACGAAAACGATGGGGTGGAACCCCATCGCCACGAGAGGCGGACCTCCGGCCCTGGATCATAAGACAATAACTATCTTGCGCCAATGCCCAGATTATTACAATTATTTATCGCTCTTCTGTTACCGGTTCTGGCAAAAGCCGACTGCACCCCCGCCTTCAGAGGCTATCAGTTTTTGAATCCGGACGTACTGGAGTACGACAGTCGGCTTGGCCCGTTTTACCGGGCCTTTACCAGTCGTTACGGTGATCCCGAAAAACTGGAACGCGAGGCCCGTAAAAACGATAACCTGAACGAATGGTACGAACGCTACTGCGAGCAGGTGGAAATTGCTGATCTGGAAAGCCTGATCTACGGCAATACCACCACGCAACTGCGCGATCTGTTACGGTTGCTGGACAGAAAAGACGCAACTTCTTCGGGCCTGAAAGCCAACCTGCGCAACAATTCTTTTGCCCGCCACCTGGTCGATTATAAATGCACCGAGGTGATCACCTATCTCTTATTCGCCAAGCGGGCCGAGCCTTACGTAACCAGCCGGGGTACCGGGTTCAAAAAACCGCAGACTGATCGTGTAGCGATGGAGCGGCTGATCGATGAGGGGCTTGATATTTTTAAGTCTACCGAGAGTCACTATGTCCGCTTGCGCTATGCTTACCAGTTGCTTCGTCTGGCGCATTACCTCGGAGAATACGACTATGTCCTGAAGCTCTACGACTATCTGATGCCTAAAATTGAGGCGAACTCCAGCCTGATTTACGATTGGATCGAAGGGCACCGTGCCGGTGCACTACAGGCAAAAGGAGATTACGCGACCAGCGCCTACATCTTCAGCCGGATTTTTGAACGATGCCCTAGTAAAAGGGAAAGCGCTTATGCCAGTTTCAAAATCAAAACCGACGCCCAGTGGCAGGCCGCAAGTAACCTTTGTGCCAACGATCATGAGCGTGCGATGCTGCACGTGATGCGCGCTCAGAACCAACGCGCCGTAGTATTGGAAGAACTCAGGACCATCTATGAACTGGAGCCTGCCAATACCGCCCTGGAGCCACTCGTGATGCGGGAATTGTTGGAACTGGAAAAAGACCTGCTGGGCGAAGATTTCAACCCTTTTGCTAAGGAAAACAAGCGCAACAATAATCGGCCCCGTAGCAACGCAACCGCACGGCTGGTAGAGCTGCAGGCTTTTGTGAATAAAGTAGTTGTCGAGAAAAAATCGGCCAACCCCAAGCTCTGGCTTCTGGCCGAAGCCACGCTGGAAATGCTGGCTGGTGACTATTTCTACGCCCGGGAATCCTTTGCCCGCCTGGCCCGCGAACGCCCGCAGGATACGATGGCGGAGCAACTCGGTATTCTGCGTGAAGTAACCAACGTCCTTGCACTGAACCGGATCAACGACTCGGTCGAGCTGTACTATTTCGATCTGCTCGCCGACCTGGAGCTGCGCGAGCAGTATCCGGACTTGCGCCCGCTGGTAAACGATAAACTCGAAGCCGTGTACCGGGCCAACGGCCGTGAGGGCAAAGCAGCGTTGCTGCAGTATGGTTTTGACGCCATCCAGAAAAACCCGGACATCACCGCGGTGAAAGAGATGCAGGCAATGGCGGATAGCCTGCTCGGCAACCGCTTCGACAAGGCCCTGCTCGCCGATCGGGTAGGCCCAAATCCTATCGATGATATCAACGACTTGCTGGGAACCTTTTACCTCCAGAAAGGGCAATGGGAAACCGCCCTCGAAGTATTTCAGCGTGTCCCTTCGGCCCGTAGAGATTCTTACGGGACGTATGCTCCCTTCAGTAAGCAGTTCAATGACCGTGTTCAGTTCCGGCCATCGGCAGCCCTGACGCGCTACAATAAAGTCGAATTGCTGGAGCGGCTGCTGGAACTCGAAGATCAGGCACGGCGGACGACGAACGATACCATCGCTGCCCGTAATTTCTTCAACATTGGTCTGGCACACTACAGTATGAGTTACTACGGCTACAACTGGCGGATGGGGGATTACTTCCGCTCCGGCAGCAGTGGACTGCGCGCCGCTCAGCGGCGAACAACAGATTGGGTGTTTCCGCACGTCGAAGCCCCGCTGGGTAACCGGGAAAATATGAACATGGACCGGGCAAGCTACTATTTCGAACGCGCACTCGAACGTGCGCCGGGCAGAGAAGCTGCAGCCGAAGCCGCTTTCTTCGCGGCCAAGTGTCAGCGAAATATGCACTATGCGGCAGGAAGCCCCGGGCAGCGACCATTCACCTATTTCAGACTGCTCAAAGAAGTCTACTTCGATACCGAGTTCTACCAACTGGCGATTGAAGAATGCCGTACGTTCGCCTGGTACGTAGGAAGGTAGAGAGTCGGGAATTTAGGAGTCTGGAGTCGTGAGTCGGGAGTGGCTACCGCGTAGTGCGTTCGGGGCGAACGAGCGAAGCGAAGTAAGTGGTACCCCGACTCAAGACTCCCGACTCCTGACTCAAGACTCCCGACTCCCAGCCTTTCGTTCAAAAACGAGAGTTTCGCCCAGGAAGGTTTCGTAGTAGCCGAAGAAGTGAGCGTAGGCGATTCGCTCGGGGAACCAATTACGGGGCCGGAAAGCTTTGAGCAGCCGGGCTTTCTCGTCGGTGCCGGAAAGAAGCGACTGCATCCGGGCACATTCTTTTTCGCTCTTGCAATTGTAGACGCCGTCGCAGCATTCAGGGAGGCCAAAGGGGGTGGTCATGCTTTTCCAGTAACGACTGTAGTGGGTTTCGTGGATCACAGCGTAATCCCAGTTGCCGTTCATGAACCAGTCGGTCTTTCGGAGGCCTTCCAGTTTTACGTAACCCGAGACACCAATTTTTGCGTCTTCCGGTAGTTCGTTGTTAACGAATTCGCGCATCTCGTAGCGGGTATCGAACCAGTGATTACTCTGGCCAACGATACCAAACAGAACCGTATAGATGACAACGGCCAGCGATAGCCAGCTGTGTTTACGCAGCTCATGCAGTCCGTAAGCGCACAGGATGCAAACAGCCGGCATGAAAACATTGACCCGCCGGATGAAGGCTGTATCTACAGACCAGCGGACGATAAATTCGCTAACGATCCAGCCCGTCAGGTAGAGCAGGGTCCAGTGACGGTTGGTCCAGGCTTTTTTCTCAACACGCTTTGCACCTGCTGCCGAGCCCCAAAGACGCATCAGCCCGAACAAAGCAAAACCGAATGCAGGCAGCCCCACACCCGCAAGAACACCCGCGGGATAGACAATGAGGTTGTCACGGAAATGATCTTCGACCGGTACACCCTCGCGGTTGAGTTTGCTTAGGCCTTTGAAGGTCGACTGTATGTTGTCCCAAGACCAGCCGTACCAGGAAATACCCACAAATGCAAGTACCAGGCCCACCCCCACCGGAACGTACCACCACGGAATTGCCCGCCGCATAAAGGCCAGGTGAAGCAGGTAAAGCCCTCCCCAAGCCAACGGAAGAACGTCGAACTTGAAGGCAACCGCCCCCGCCGAACCAAGGGCAAGCAGCGCCAGGCCGGAGAAAGACGAAGATTTATGACCCAGCCTCAGTGCCCCGAGCAGCGCCAGATAACACCAGAAAACGTAGCCGGCAGCTGGCAGGCAATAATGACTGATGGTCGCGTTGGCATCGCAGGCCGCCATCAGCAAAGCCGCCACGCCAGCGTAGGGAGGCGAAAGACCTCCCGCCCTTGCGAGTAGCCAAACGGACAAGATGAGTAATAAGGAAAACAACGTCGAAAGTTTACGGCCAAGCAGCACGAATTCTTCCCAGGACGGCGGGTTATCCTGCAGGGCGTACCAACCGTAAGCAGTAGTTGCGATGAGGTGGCCGTAGCCGCGCACATTCCAGGGTGAATCGTTGTAGTCGCCTACTTTTTCGCCGTCGTACAGGTCGTTGTAGCGGTGTGTGGCGGCGTGGACGTGTTGCCCTTCGTCGGGCTCAAAAGTCACCCAGTTGTCCTTTATGTCCTGGGTGAACCAGCCAGGCACGCGCAACGCGAGACCCAGCAGAAGGGCCAGCGGCAACAACCAACGGGCATCAAATGGCAGTTTCACTTACAGGCCGTTGAAGTAGGTACTGAAGTAGTTGTAGTACTCCCGCCAGTTACGGAGCAACAGCAGAATACCGATCAGTACTGCGAAAAACAGGATCTGTTTAAAGCGGCGTTCTGCAATATCATTGCGTTCGCGCCGGCTTTTGTAGGAGTGTCGGGTAGATTGTTTTGGCATGGTATTGCAAAGGTAAGTTGATTCTTGGTTCCGGATGTTTTTATGGCTCGGCAGCAGGTGCAGAGCGGGTTGTTGGGCCGGGGAATTACCGGCCAACTAACTCCTGACGACTGTACTGCAGTGACGCACTATTACCTACCTTCGCGGACAATGCATCTTGCCAAGCTCAAATTAACCCAATTCAAGAACTACGCTGGTGGTGAGCTAAGCCTCAGCCCCCGCCTGAACTGCTTCGTTGGCCCCAACGGTGCGGGTAAAACCAATCTGCTGGAAGCCGTTTACTACCTCTGTATGGGTAAGAGCTACGCCAGTACGCCAGACCAGTATGCCATTCAGCACGGTCTTGACGTCAGCCGCCTCGACGGAGAGTTTCGTACCGGCGAAGAAGGAGACCCGCCCGAGCGCATCGTAGTGAAACTCCAAAAGCGGAAGCGCAAAATCATCGAGCGCAACGGTGCTGCCTACGAGCGCCTGGCCGACCACGTCGGTCGCTACCCCGTCGTAATCATCGTACCGGACGACAGCCGACTGGTGTTGGAAGGGTCCGAAATCCGACGAAGATTGCTGGACAATAGTCTGAGCCAGACCGACCCGGCCTACCTCAATCACCTTCTGGCCTACAACAAGCTGCTGGCCAACCGCAACGCGATGCTAAAAGAGCTGGACGGACGAAAGGATACGTCGGGATTGCTTGAAGTGTATGACCTTCAGATGGCTGAGCCTGCGGCCTATATTCACGAAAAACGCTGGAACTTCATCGGGCCGTTCACCGAGTTGCTCACCGAGGCTTACGCTGCGATATCAGGCAATCGCGAAGAAGTGAGTGTAACTTATAAGAGCCAGCTTTTAGAGATGCCCTGGGCTGAACTCATGGATGCCCGACGGGAGAAAGACCGTGTTCTTCAACGCACTACCGGCGGCATCCACCGCGATGATCTGATCTTCAGCCAGGAAGGCCACCCGCTGCGCAGGGTAGCGAGCCAGGGGCAACTAAAGTCGTTTGTTCTTTCCCTGAAACTGGCCCAGTACCGTCTGTTGGAGCGAAACACCCGGCGCAGCCCGATTCTGCTCCTCGACGATATATTCGATAAGCTGGATCGAGACCGGGTACGACAACTTCTGGAACTGGTTCTTACTTCGGCCTTCGGTCAGGTATTCATTACCGATACCGATCCGCAGAGGGTTACCGGCCTGGTGGATAATGCAACAGACTGGCGGCGCTTTCTCGTTGCCGACGGAGTTGCCAGAGAGGAGTAGGACCTCTTCGTTGGTTCAAAAAAAAGACCACTACAGTTTTCCTGTAGTGGCCATTAAACTCAAATATAGTGTTGTTCATCGTGTTGCCTGTTCAGCAGGCGTCAGTTATACTTAGCTGTTCAATTGTTCAATTCTTTAAGAAGCATCTCGGCAACGAGCTCAGAAGAAGCGGGGTTTTGTCCTGTTATCAGTAACCCATCCTGTACGGCGTAAGAAGCCCAGTCGTCTCCTTTGCTGAAGGAGCCTCCGTTTTCTTGCAGCATGTCCTCAACCAGGAAAGGAACGACGTCGGTCAACTGTACCGCGTCCTCTTCGGTGTTGCTAAAACCTGTCACCTTTTTGCCTGATACCAGAGGCTTGCCATCGGCGCCTTTGGTGTGGCGGAAAACAGCGGGGGCGTGGCATACGGCGCTAACCGGCTTACCACTCTCGTAGAAGTTTTCGATGAGAGCGACAGAGTCTTTGTCTTCGGCGAGATCCCAAAGCGGGCCATGACCACCGGGGTAGAATACGGCGTCGAAATCTGCTGCGTTCACAGTAGATAGTTTGAGCGTATTGGCCAGAACTTCCTGCGTTGCTTTGTCATCATAGAAGCGGACGGTTGCCGGGGTCTGGTTATTCGGGTCTTCGCTGCTGGGATCGATAGGGGGCTGACCTCCTTTAGGCGAAGCGAGCGTAATTTCGACTCCTTTATCTTTCAGGAAATAGTAAGGGGCTGCAAATTCTTCGACCCAGAAACCTGTTTTTTTACCGGTGTCACCAAGTTGATCGTGGCTGGTCAGTACGAATAATACCTTTTTCATTTTTATAAAATTTTATGGTTCTGTAAAAGCGAAGAATGCTGTGATCGGATATTAAATAAATGGTTTCCAGCCTCGGGAAGAGACTGAATCGATCAACAGAAAACTCCGTCGGATAATTGTGCAGGCAAAATTAGGGGGGGCATCGGTCAAAAAAATTGACCTATGATAACAAGTTTGTTTTTCTGTACTGGATGTTATTGCCGGGCCAGTTTCTTTCTGATCCGACTGAGGCTTTCGGTCGTGATACCGAGGTAAGAGGCGATGTGATAATTTTTCACGATGCGTTCGATTTCAGGATAATCCGCCAGAAAAGCGAGGTACCTCTCTTCCGCAGAATCGGAGAGGATGGAGAGAACGCGCTTTTGCAGCATTGAGAATCCACCTTCTACTTTTTTACGCATAAAGGTTTCCAGCGCGGGAATGTCACGGCACAGGGTTTCGAGCCGCGGGCGTGACATTCGGTAAAGGGTGGCATCCTGAAGGCACTCAATGGTCATGATTGCTTTACGAGAATAGAAATAAGCGGTGTAGTCGCTGACCCACCAGTCTTTTATCCCGAACTGAAGGGTGTATTCCTTATCTTTTTCGTCGATGAAGAAAGTTCTCAGGCAACCGCTTTGCACGTAGTATTGGTACTTGACGGTGTCGCCCAAATCCAGAATTATATCTCCTTTTTTATACTTGACTTCTTTGAACTCGGCAGTAATCAGGTCAAGTTCGGCGGGGGAGATAGCTATACCTTTAAATATTTCGGCGGGGGACATCAGAGAGGTTAGTTCCGGGGGGAATTATAATTCAGAGGGCTTGGCGGAAGAATGCAGGAATCCGGGATCCACTTTTCCTCCCTATTGAATCTCAATAAGCGGGGGGCACAACATTTCGATGTGTCCTTGTGGAGGAAAGCACAAGATAATATGTTTTTTGTGCCGGAGAAATTTATTGGCCGCATGATCACTCAAACCTCCGTACCTTGCCAACAGAATGTACAAAAAGCCCCCACCCAAGAACGACCCCACGCCTCTGAAGGAGGCCTTCATGAAGCTGCTCCGCAATAAGCGCAACGAGCCTGGTTACTTCAAAGCAAGGACGAAGTTGGTGTGGGAGAAGTTCTTTGGCAAAAATGTAGCGGACAACACCCGGGACCTAATGGTCCGTAATAAAAAACTCTACGTGTACGTCAACAATGCGCCATTGCGCAACCAGCTGATGATGCACCGGGAAGGTATCCTGAAACGACTGAACGAGGAGTTTGGGGAGGACTACCTGGAGGAGGTGGTTATTAAGTAAAGCGAAAAGACTGCTCGGTAAGTGCAAGAGTGAGGCATGATGGTCTTGAGGCTCAATCGAGCTAAGACCTGAGCCGGCAGAAGCTGTTCATCCGAAAAGGATGAATTGCGAAATCAACCCTCCGGAACAAGACTACCAGCGCCTGGCCGGTAACGTCCCCAGTAGCCCCAGCATCAGGTACCACGGAGCCAGCAGTGCATCGAATACAGCGACCACCCAGGCAGATTCGTACTGTGCCTTGTAGCCTTTTTTTGCACCTGCGTTAGCGCCCTGTAATCCCGATCTTCGAAAGCCCCTTAATACCAGAAGAAACCGGAGGGCATACACGAACAGGGCCAACCACCTCAGAGGGGTAAACAGTAAGAAAAGGCCCAGCAGAAAAAATAAGCCGTGGCTGAGCGCCACCAGCCCCAGCAATACCTGATGCACCGGCCGGTACCGAAAACCGACCGATTGGTGCCGCATGCGCTGCCTGAGAAAAACAGGCCAACTGCCAGACAAACGAGACATGGTTCGCGCATGCATACGGGTGACACACACCGTGGATGGCCCCAGGGCGTTGTTGCCGATCAGGAGGTCATCGTCGCCCCCGGGAAGGTCGGTGTGGGCGGCGAAGCCGCCGGAGCGCTGGAAGAAGGATTTTTGATACGCCAGGTTACGGCCTACGCCCATGTAAGGGAGACCAAAGCGCGCGAAGCTAAGGTACTTGAGCGCAACGTACATCGCCTCGAAGCGCTGAAACCGGTCGATGATTTTCCACCCGTTGTATGCATATTCGCCAACCCCAAGAACTACCTCTGCGCCCTGGCGCAGGGGGCGCGTCATGAGGATAAGCCAATTGTGGCTACGGGTGAGGCAGTCGGCATCCGTAAGCAGGATGTGCTCGTGCCGCGCATTGTTGATGCCAAAGGCAAGCGCGTCTTTTTTGCCGGGCCGGGTTGGGCCGGGCTGAAGGAGGCGAACCCGACCATCCGTTTCATCGACGAGTTGGCGGACGATGGTAGCAGACTTGTCCGTAGAATTGTCATCTACCGCTACAATTTCGAAATCGCCGGGGTATTCCTGTTTGAGAATGCTGACGAGACAGTTGTCAATCATCTCTTCCTCGTTACGGAAGCAGACGATGACAGATACGGGAGGAAACGGACCTGTCTCTGCTGGCTGAACCTGACTCTGTTTTGGAAACGCGTAGTGGCTGAACATTCCCCAGAAAAAAAACTGTGCAGCGGCAGCAAAAAGAAAGACGGTGAGCATCAAACCTCCCCAACAATGTCTTGCCACTCATCAGTGTGTCGGCTGATGTATGCTGCTACAAACGGGCAGTACGGAAGAACCTTCAATCCTTTCTCGCGGGCGTGCTGCAGTGCAGCAACTACCAGGGAACTGCCGATGCCCTGGTCCTGTAATTCTTCAGGGACTTCGGTATGAACAAGTGCGATGGTGGTGCGGCCGAGCCGGTATTCCAATTTGGAGACAAGCGCGCCACTGACGACTTCAAAACGGTATTCTTCGGGGTTGTTGACGACCTGGTCGGTGTACTCAGACATTGGACAGTAGATTTATGGATTGTTGCCGGTAAAACAGGCAACGGCAAATAACAGAGAGAGTTTATTCGGCTACAATTATACGACGGAAAGTGATGGGGAGACAGGCTTCCGGCTTGCCGCCCGGCAACTCATGAACGGTATAAAGCAACCTGTAACCCCGGAGGTGCACACTGTAAGCTTTGATTCTTAACCATCATTAACCCTGACTAACTATACATCATCCTTAAAATTGGTAGCTTTGCGGGGCTTTGACCATCTAATGCCTGTATTGGCCATTGACCATAATTTTAGAAGTTGCTTACCCCATGGGAAAATTGAATCGCTTACATCTATTAACCGGCTGGCTCGTTTTTGCCGTCGCCGCCGTCGTATATCTGCTTAGTGCAGAGCGGACAGGTAGCCTTTGGGACTGTGGAGAGTTCGTACTCGGAGCCTACAAAATGCAGGTGGTTCACCCACCGGGAGCTCCTCTTTTCCTGGTCATCGGCCGGATATTCGCCTGGTTCGGAGACCTCGTTTCCACCGATCCGGCGATGATCGCCTACGCCGTCAACATCTCTTCGGGCATCTGTACCGCTTTTTCGGCGGCCTTCGTAGCCTGGATGACGATCCGGCTCAGCAAAATGGCCCTGGTTGGCCGCGATGAAGAAGCCGAACTGGGCTCTGGTCAGAACGTTGCCGTTGCTGGCAGCGGCCTGGTGTCTGGTCTTGCGACTGCTTTCTCCTCTTCAGTATGGTTTTCTGCCGTGGAGGGCGAGGTATACGCGATGTCCTTATTCTTTACCTGTCTTACTGCCTGGGCGATGATCCGGTGGTACACAAAGCCAGACGTGCCTTCGGCCGATCGGTGGTTGTTGTTCGCGCTGTTCTCAGCGGGGCTTTCCATCGGGGTTCACCTTCTCTCGATCCTGACCATCCCTGCGATGGCCATCTTTTACTACTATAAGAAAAACCCGAAGGAGAACAGCTTTTTGGGACTGGCCGTATCCGTTATCGCTGGTGTTATCATCATCGTTTTCATTCAGTCTTTTGTGATTGTGGGCATCCCTACGATCTGGCAGTTCTTTGAAATTCCGATGGTGAATAACTTCGGTCTGCCCGTACACTCGGGTACCATCCCGACGGCACTGCTGCTCGGCGCGGTGATGTTCTTCGGCTTGCGCTACGCGCACCGCAACAACAACGCTGCCATTCAGCAGCTATTCGTTGGTTTCGGCTTGTTGGTAATTGCCTTTAGCACAGTTGGTGTTGTTGTGATCCGCGCCGGAGCGAAGACACCGGTAAACATGAACAACCCGGACAACGTGACGAGCCTGTTGCCTTACCTCAACCGTGAGCAGTACGGAGAGCGCAGCCTCATTTATGGCCAAACGTTCAACGCTTCGGTTGTAGCTACTGAATCTGAAGATCGCTACGGTCTCGTGAACGGTAAGTACGAAGAAGGCGTCACTACAAAAATTACACCTGAGTACTCCGAGAAAGACATGATGCTCTTCAGCCGGATGTACGATAATACTCAGGGCAGGGTTGCCCTTTACAAACAATGGCTGGGGCTGGACCCCAACAAGGCAATCCCGAATGGCCGGCCCACTCAGGCCGATAACATCGGGTTCCTGGTCAGGTACCAACTCGGCTGGATGTATTGGCGCTACTTCATGTGGAACTTTGCCGGACGGCAGAACGGTGAACAGGGCTATTACGACTGGGACGATAGCTCCGGAAACTGGCTGACGGGTATTAAGCCTCTCGACGAAATACGTCTCGGTAACCTCGATGAGCTACCGGAAGAAGCAAAGAATAACCCCGCCAGAAATACCTATTTCCTGCTGCCTTTCATCTTCGGCCTCATCGGACTGTTCTGGCACGCCGGACGAAGAAAGGAGGAGTTCATCGCTCTGCTTGGTCTGTTCGTGATCACTGGTATCGGTATCATTATTTACACCAACCAGCCACCCAACGAACCACGTGAACGCGATTATGTACTGGTAGGATCTTTCTTCGTTTTCTGTATGTGGATGGGAATGGCCGTTCCTGCCATTTACGAACTGGTGAAAAGCAAAATGAACCAGAAAGGCTTCGCCGTTGCCGGAGGCATCGGGGCAGTAGTCCTCATCGCTCCGCTGCTGATGGGCTTCCAGAACTGGGACGACCACAGCAGGGCTGAGCATACCGGTGCACGTGATTATGCCTCTAACTTCCTGGAGTCGGTCGATAAGAACGCCATCATCTTCACTTACGGAGATAATGATACCTACCCGCTCTGGTACGCTCAGGAGGTGGAAGGCATCCGCCCGGATGTCCGCGTAGTAAACCTCAGCCTCATCGCTGTAGACTGGTACATCGATCTGCTGCGCTACAAAATGAACGACTCTCCGCCGCTCAACCTTACGCTTACGCAAGACATGATCCGGGGTAGCAAGCGTAACCAGGTTCCGTACCTGAACCGGGCCAACCCGGATGGAAACTGCGCCCGCGACCAACCGATCAGCTTGTCTAATTTCATGGACATGATCGCTACCCGGAACCCGGTTCCGCTGCGCGGCGGCTCAAGCCTCGAGGCTCAGTACAATACCTGTAACGTCGGCATTCAGGTCGATCCCCGCCGCCTGGCAAATGCACCATGGTTGGTGGCTGAAGGCGAAAGCCCGACCCAGCGCATCCCCGTGAGCGTCAACAACAGCCGCTTGTTGAAGGACGAAATTGCGATCCTGGACATCATAAACTCCAACCTCTACGATCGGCCGATTTACTGGGCGGTTACCTGCCAGCGTAGCAAACTACTCGGCCTGGACAACTACGTCGACCTCGAAGGCCTCGGTCTTAAACTCACCGTGACGCCGGGAACCGGCGGCGATCGCAACCTTGGCCTCATCGGCTCCGGCGCGATAGACGCCGATAAGACTGCTGACCTGGTACTCAACAAGTGGAAGTGGGGCAACTTCGATAAAGTCGACACGCATATCTCCAGTAGCTACCAACCGGCAATTCAATCCATGCAGCTCGTTATTCTTCGTACTATGAACGAGTTGATGCAGAAGGGCGACACCGAAAAAGCACTTCAGGTAGGAGACAAGTACTTCCAGTCGTTCCCCGACATGAACTTCCCCTTCTATTACCAGACGTTGTTGATGTTGCAGCCGTACTTCCAGGCAGCTCAGTTCGATCGCGTGGCACCGATTATGGAGCAACTGGCCCGTAACACCGCCGATCGTCTCGATTTCTACGATAGCCTCTCTCCCGAACGGCGCGAGCTCAGCTACGCCGGAGAAATCGCGCGCGGCGAGGCAATTGTCCGCTCGCTACTGCAGCAAGTACGCCGTTCCAACAACCCTGAGTTGCAAAGCAACATTGAGCAGATACTGGCTAATCACGCCTACCTGCTGCCCAACGCTGCTCCGCAGAACCCAGGGTAGTATCCGGAGCCGTTGGTTTAAATTGATCAGACCGTCAGTGCAGCAGCGCTGGCGGTCTGATTGTTTTCAGGAAGATTATTGGGGCGCGGCCGCGGGTGCAGTGAGGGGATTTTTGAAATAGCTTTTTCCCCGTAGGCACGGCTTCAGCCGTAGCCTGATATAACGTTGCTTACCTATGCCTCACGTCCGAGAAGCTTTTCCGATAAAGGGGAATACTTATCTGCCCTGTTAAACATTCTTATTTTAGAAAGCTACTTATCAGTACGATCCTGCATACTGTCCCAAAAGTCGGTGTCGAGTTTTTTGATTTTGATGACTTGGTCTATCTGCATCCCTAGATCAAAATCATATATATACTGTGACAGTTTTTCTCCATCGATGAGAACAACAGTTGTAGACCCGTTGAGGCTTTCTGCATAATCAAGAGCAGCTTTGGTGAAATAAGACGTAGTTATAAATACGCCTTTATTTGACTGAGCTACTGCTAAAGCACCGACAAAACTCTGAATGGCCTCTCTACCAACACCACTATCTAACTTGTAGCGTTTTGCTTGTATATGAATGCGACCCAAGCCAAGTATGTCTTCTTTGATTATCCCATCGATACCTCCATCATTTGAATATTTGGTTACTAAGCCGGAGTTCTTGATTTCGCCTCCGTAGCCCATTGCTTGCAGTAGCATTACCACTAGCTTTTCAAATTCTATTGGAGATTTACTTAAGATGGTACTTAGGATGTCTTGATAGATAGATTTTCGAATCTCAGTAAAGGAGCGATACAACTTTTCTTGAGGAGTTAACTCCGAACTAGGCTCTGTAAAAGCAATTTTTTGAGTTGTAGTTTTATCTGACTTAGAACTCTTAGACTTGCGTTTATTTACTTGCTTATCAATGTATGGATTCACCTTTTGAGGTGTCTCAATTAGCTTTTTGCCGGTTTCACTTAGTCGATAAATTCCACGTCTCGGCTTTTCTACCAAGCCGGCCATATTGAGATAACTTAATGCCCATGATATACGGTCATAAAATATATGTCCATTGCCAGACTCATATTGCTCAGCTACTTCTTCAGAAGTTAAGCTGAATTGTTCAGCCAGAGGTGCTTCAAATTCTTTTAGCTTCAGTTCCTCTCTTGTCTTCAATAACTCCAAGGCAGGAATCCTGATATCATCGTGTTTGGGAATGGGCATAGGTGTTTTTTTGCCAAGGTAATAATTGTTGTAGTTACGAACTATGCAAGTGTGAGCTCAAGTTTAAAACCCGCCGTAACTTTGCACCCAATTTAAGCGTTAGTAATCCCACCAAGATCAATAACTTATGTTCCCCACCTACGATGTGATAGTAGTCGGCGCCGGCCATGCGGGCTGCGAAGCGGCCATTGCCGCGGCCAACCTTGGCGCCAAGGTCATGCTGGCCACCATGAACATGCACACCATCGCACAGATGAGTTGCAACCCCGCCATGGGCGGCGTGGGTAAAGGGCAGATCGTACGTGAGATTGACGCGCTCGGCGGATACTCTGGGATCATCACCGACGAAACGATGGTGCAGTTTCGCCTCCTCAATAAAAGTAAAGGCCCCGCAATGTGGAGCCCCCGTGCGCAGTCTGACCGCATGGCCTTCGCGCTCAACTGGCGCGAAAAACTCGAGGCCCACCCCAACGTGGATTTTTGGCAGGAAATGATAACGGGCATCGTCGTGAAAGACGGCCGTGCCTGCGGGGTACACACTGGTCTCGGCATCGAAATTCCGGGTAAGGCGGTCGTGCTTACCAACGGAACGTTCCTGAACGGAACCATTCACATCGGCGAGAAGCAGTTTGGTGGCGGACGGGCCGGCGAGCGTGCCGCAACCGGTATTACCGCTCAATTGCAAGGCCTCGGCTTCGAGTCCGGACGGATGAAAACCGGTACCCCGGCCCGGCTCGATGGTCGTAGCCTGGACTGGTCTAAAATGGAAGAGCAACCCGGCGATGAAAACCCCGGCAAGTTCAGTTATACCGATACACCTCCGCTGGTGAATCAAATGCCTTGCCACATCACCTACACCAGCAAGGAGGTGCACGAAACCCTGCGCGAAGGTTTTGACCGCAGCCCGATGTTCAACGGTCGCATTCGCGGCCTGGGGCCGCGGTACTGCCCCAGCATCGAAGATAAGATCGACCGCTTCGCCGGTCGCGATGCCCACCAGCTCTTCGTAGAGCCCGAAGGCCGGAACACGTGCGAAATCTACGTCAACGGTTTCAGCTCCAGCCTGCCGGAAGACGTGCAGTACAAAGCCCTGCGCAAAATCGTCGGCTTCGAGAACGCGAAGATGTTCCGCCCCGGCTATGCCATCGAGTACGATTTCTTTCCGCCAACGCAGCTAGATGCTTCGCTGGAAACGCGGTTGGTGCCCCGGCTTTTCTTTGCCGGGCAAATCAACGGTACCACCGGCTACGAAGAAGCCGGTTGTCAGGGGCTGATTGCAGGCACGAACGCGGCTCTTGCCGTACAGGAGCGTGACCCGCTCATCCTGAAGCGCAGCGAAGCTTACATCGGCGTGCTGATCGACGATCTCATCAATAAGGGCACTAAGGAGCCGTACCGGATGTTTACCAGCCGGGCGGAATACCGGATACTGCTGCGCCAGGACGACGCAGACCTGCGCCTGAGCCCCATCGCCGCCAAGCTCGGAGTTCGGAATATGGAAGGCCGCATGGCACGGGTAGAAGAAAAGAAATCTGCCGTAGACGCTATTCACCGTGAACTCAAGAACCACAGCGTTACGCCAGACCAGCTCAACGACTTTCTGGAGCGTACGGGCAATACACCACTAAAGCAGGGCGTGAAACTGCTCACAGTACTCACCCGACCGGGTATTTCCCTGCCAGCTCTGGCCGAGGCCGTGCCTGCGTTGAACGACTTCATCGCGGCTTACGACGCCGAAACGATCAACCTGGCCGAAGTAACCCTGAAGTACGAAGGTTACATCGAACGCGAAAAAGCGGCGGTCGATAAAATGAGCCGGCTGGAAGGCATCAAGCTGCACTCCGATTTTGACTACCACGCAATCAGCAGCCTGAGTATGGAAGCCCGCCAAAAGTTGTCGGAGCTCAAGCCACGTACCATCGGTCAGGCAAGCCGTATCTCCGGAGTTTCTCCGGCGGATGTCTCGGTTTTGTTGGTGCACCTCGGCCGCTAACCCGGACGAAGCTCACTCCGTGAGCGAGCGGATGGAACGTTCTCCGATCGTGAAACTTTGAGCGTTATCATAATTTGAAACGAAAAGTAGAAAGTCGCTCTTAGAAAGGCTCTTAGTTTTTTTCTTCGGAGTAACCGTAACGATACAACATCCCTTTTGGGGATACTTAAAGACGCCGGGGATTCATTCGAGGGCGAAAAGGAGGTAGAATCTGTTCAATTAAGCGTTGGTTTTCATTTGCCGAAGGTGATAACACCTCAAAGGCAAAAGCAAATAGAGTTCTTTAAGGACTTTGACGAAAACTACTCAATTTTCCGAGAGCTATTTACCGCTGCTATCAAGCGTGAAATGGAATTGGAGAATGAGGTTGATGACTTTGATCAAGATTATAAGCTTAAGTTCATGGCTTTACCTACCTGTGTTAAGGAACCGTTCGAATGGGAAATCACTTACTACGAGAATAAGAATTTTCACCACTGGTTTACCTTCTCAATTCGGGGAAACGAGGTTCTACATGTAACGATGGACGGTTAATAAGTACGGTCTAATAAACATCATCTTAAGTAAGATCACTTTCTCTGGGTAAAACATTATCGATAAGTCATCCCTCTCCCGAGGAGAGGGACCGAGGGCAGGGCTAACGCATACTATCTAGAAAAACTTTATCACGGGCCTTATCGGACCACATCGCTCGCATTCGTTTATGCTTAACACCAGCTTTACTGGGTCCATCAGCGTGTAAATTGATACTCATTTTCCGGATTAAACTACAATTGGATGCCAGATTTGCTGTCCGCGCTCTATTCGCATCCTCTCCGAAAGTAACGTCTAGTATCCAATGAAGTCGATTCTCTATGCTCCAGTGTCCGCGAACTTTACTCGCCAAGTCCTCCACAGAGCTATCAAGGCTGGTAATGTAGTAGTGAACCTCTAGGCTTGGCTCGGTT
>NZ_VOXD01000060.1 GCF_008014675.1 Neolewinella aurantiaca
GGTTGGTGACCACGCTATCCGCGTTCGCGCATCTGACGGCTGTGGTAACTTCGACGTTCAGATCATCGAGTTCTGTGTAACTGCTGACAAGTCGCCTACTCCGATCTGTATCCAGACCCTGACTGTTACCCTGATGAACGACGGCAACGGTGGCGGCATGGCTGCGATCTGGGCTTCAGACTTCATCGCTTCTCCGATCGAAGACTGCTTCGGTAACGTAGTAGACAAGTACAGCCTCTACCGCTCCAGCGAAGCTGGCACTGCTGGCTTCACACCAGTAGCTGGTGTTCTTGGTATCGACGACATCGACTGTGATGACTTCGACAATGGTACGGTGAACGTACGTGTATACGCCTTCGACGACAACGGTTCTACGCCTGACTACTGTGAGGTAATCGTAGAAGTACAGGACAACATGGGCTGGTGTGACGGTTCAACCGGCGACCTGTCCGGTCTGATCGCAACACAGAACAACGAAAACGTTGCCGGCGTAGAGGTTAACCTCACCAGCTCCGACGGTATGGACCAATCGGTAATGACACTGGCCAACGGAACGTACACCTTCAGCGACCTCCCACTGAACGCAGACTATACCGTACAGCCGGTCTTCGATGCTCCGTTCAACCCGCAAAACGTACTGGCTTCCGACCTCGTAGCAGGTATCGGTCAGATCCTCGGAACGGCGCCGTTCGCCAGCGCTTACCAGTTCGTAGCCGCTGATGTTAATCAGGATGCTTCGTTCGACGTATTCGACATCCTTGCCGGCCAGCGTTGTATCCTTGGTCTTGACGAAGGCTTTGCCGGAGGCAACTGGTTCATGCTGGAAGCCGGAACGAGCATCAACATGAGCAACCCGTACGCGGAAGCTTTCCCCGAGGTGTTCAACGCCAACGACCTGCAGGGCAGCGTAACTGCTGACTTCGTAGCGGTAGAGAAGATGAACCTGACCGGTGCCACCGGTCGTACGGCTCAGCTTCTGAACGTAGACGACGTACAACTGGAAAGCGGACAACTCCGCACGATCGTCCTTGACGGCGCGCAGGTGGCGGGCTTTCAGGGTACCATCGAGCTGGCTGCCGGCCTCGAGCTGATCTCTGCTGAGATCGTCGGTGAAGGTGGTCTGAACCTGAACCGGGCTGGTGAAGGTATGATTGGGGTGCTCGTAAGAACCCCCTCCCAAACCCCTCCGGCTAGCGGGAACGCTGAGCGTTCCGGTGGTCTTGTAGTGCTGGAAGTTCGAGCAACTACTGCCGGCAAAGTCAGTGACCTAATCAGCCTGAGCGACGCCGTAGTGGTTCGTGAAGGTGTGGCGCTGAACGGAACGAGCAACAGTCTCGACCTTGCCTTCAACTCCGACTTTGCACCCGCGACCGCGCAAAACGCACTGTACCAGAACACGCCTAACCCCGTGGTTAACACAACGAGCATCAGCTTCGAACTGGCTGTTGCCGGCCCCGCTACCCTGACGGTTCAGGATGCAGCAGGCAGGCTCGTAAAGACGGTAAAAATCGATGCAGTTGCCGGTCTGAATCAGGTTGAGCTGGAAGATTTCGGCGCTGCCGGCGCCTACTCTTACACCCTCGTTTCTGGTGATTTCACTGCCACCCGCCAGATGATCATCGAGTAAGAGTCCTGTTTGCGGCTCTGAGTCGAAATATTTCTGATTCTGTACAAATCCCTCCACGGTTACAATACCGTGGGGGGATTTTGTGATCGTAGCTACCCTTGCGCAGAAAAAACCGTTACACGGAGCTGATCCGGCTTAAAAAAGTGACTAAATGCTCTCTTAACCGTTCTCTAACCAAATGCTACCGCTCTTGCCCCTATCTTTGCCCTCCACAACCCTTTCTGCTTTGTCAAAGACAGTTTCCATAATTCTTGTTTCTGTAGTCGTTGCCTGCTCTCTGTTTGCCATGTCGGCTTACAAAAAAGAGCAGCCTGGCAAGCATCTTTTCTCGACCTATTTCGATGCTGCGCCAAGCCAGGGGTACACAACACAGCGCAGTCTTTCGGCAAGCGCTAACGACACGGATGCCTCCATCATCCGGCAGGCTTACACCTACCACAAATCAGCAGATTACGACCTCGCTTTGATGAGTTTCCGTGCGTACCTGGAAAGCAACCCATTGCCCGTTTCCGACGAAACACTCTTGCTGGCGGGTACCTCGGCGGTGGCTACCGGCAACTACGCAGAGGGAGCCGATTACCTGGACCAGATCGATCAGGAGGGTGAATACGCATCCGAGGCATGGTGGCACCTGGCGTTGATCGATTTACAGCGCGGCGATCTGAAAGCAGCAAAGGGCGAACTTGCGCGGGTAGCGAACAGCAGGTATGGCCACAACTTTCCTACGGCGCAAATCATGGAGGAGCTTACTGAAAAGTAGCATTTCCCGAACTCATTACTGGTTCTGAAATGACGATGAAATATCTCTGTAATGCAGAGTCATTTCAAAATTGCCGTCTTTGCTCCCTTACTTTTGGCTATTTTTCGCGGTAAATGCGGTATTTTAGGGCGCGGCCGCAGGTGCAATGACAGCTTTTTAAGTGCGACAGAAGACAATTGAGGTCCTTCGAACAGGTTGCCGGTATACCCCGCGATCAAAAGCTTCTTACCTTGCACCTGCGTCCTCGCCCCAGAATGACTGCCCAGTAAACCCACCTCTACCAATACCTGAATACTTATGCTGATTCGTTACTGCCTTTCCCTGTTATTGTTCGCCGCCGGAATGAGTACACTCACCGCGCAGGATTGTAATTACCAGCTTCTGATGGAAGACACGTTCGGAGACGGCTGGAACGGTGGCGAATTGACTATTCGGATCAACGGAGTCTCCACGATGTACACCCTGGAGCGGGACGACAACGACGGCTTTTTCCGATCCGTTTTCCTTCCCGTCAACAACGGCGACGTTGTGGAGCTTGACTACATGCACGGTGGCTTCCCCAACGAAACCTTCTTCTCGATCCTGAATAACAACGACAGCCTGATTTACAGCGCTGGCGTTGGCCCCGATGAAGAGCCACCAGACAGTATGAACATTTTCAGCTTCGTTGTGGAATGTGAGGCCTGTGCCGCGCCTGCTGCCAACAGCATCGAATTTTTCCGGGTCCGCTCTACTTCCGTAGACATCCGTTTCCTAAGCCTGCCCCCATCTGTCGATCCTCTTTACCGCATCCAGTACCGGGGCGGCGACTACGACCCGGCCGTAGATATGGATGGCACAACTATTACCGGCTCCGACACGACCTACCGGATCAATAACCTTGCGCCGGACAGCCTTTATACTTTCTGGATCGACGCCGCCTGCCAGGCAGAAGACGATACAACTGCCATCCGCGGGCCTTTTCAGGTCATGACCCAAAAGCGTAAAGACGTAGGGGTTACTCAGCTCTCCTCCCCTGTTACCGGATGTGACCTTGGCGCAGAAGACGTCACTATTGGCATCACCAACTTCGGTGGCGAACCCCAGGCATTCTTCAACGTAAACTTCACCATCGACGGCGTCTCCGCCGGCGTACAGATGCCCAACGATGGCATCTATACCGGTGTGGTTGGCGTAGACAGCACCGAGTTCTTCACCTTCGACATCCGGGCGTTCCTGACCTCCCCCGGGACGTATGAATTTCAGTTGTGGACAGAACTGGAAGACGACGAAGACAACAGCAACGACACTCTCACCATATCGGTAACGCATATTCCTCTGATCACCGAATTCCCCTACGTTGAGAACTTTGAAGAGAACAACGGATTCTGGTACTCCGACCGCCAGGGGCGCAGTCCTTCCAGCTGGGAATGGGGTCAGCCACAGAACGACCTCATCGATCGCGCGCCCCAGGGACGCAACGCCTGGGTTACAGAACTAAACGATGATTACTTCAACCAGGAAGAATCTTACCTCGTCTCTCCCTGTTTCGACCTTTCGGGAATGACGACAGACCCGCTCTTCAGCTGCCAGTTGTTCGTTGAGAGCGAAGACGGCTTCGATGAACTCACCCTGGAATACACCATTGATGAGGGCGAGAACTGGAGAAAGGTAGAAACCAGCCCCGCAGGCATCAACTGGTACAATGACCTCGAGAACCAGCGCTGGACCGGAGACGGCGGTTTTGGTGACAACTTCAGGACCGTAGCCAACCTCATCCCCGGCGTAGCCGGGGAAAGGATCCAGCTTCGCTTCGCCCTACGGACAGATAACGGCACCCGCCTCGAAGGATTCCTTGTCGACGCAGTTACCCTGACCGAGCGCATGGGTGATAACCTCGCAGCAGCAGAGGCCTTCAGCATCAACCCCGAAACCTGTAGCTCACCTACCGACTCTGTATCCTTCCGCTTTACCAACCTCGGCCTCAATACAGCCGAAAACGTGAACCTCAGTTACCGGGTAAACGGAGGCGACGTAACGACCGAAGTATTTGCCGGCCCCCTCACCGCAGGGCAAACGGCCACCTATATTTTCTCTACCCCGTTCGACGGAACAACATCGTCGGAGAGCACGATAGAAGTATGGACTGAACTGAGCGACGACTTCCAGCTCAACAACGACACAACGGTATTTTACCTGCGCACCCGCGAGGACATCCCCTTCTTCGAAGGATTCACCGACGGCGATACGCCCGACGGCTGGGACATCAGTGATAACTTTATTGCAGACCGTAACGACGACGGCGAAGTAACGATGTACGACAACGTATGGAGCCTGGACCCTTCCATGACCTTCCGTACCGCGAATTACGGCCTGATTGAAAGCGGAGATAGCCTGCGCTTCAAAATAGACCTCTATAATTTTGGCAATGAGACACCTTACGAAGAACCAACTGAGGTTTTCATCTACGCCTTCTCCAACTGCTCGCAAGACACGATCCTGATCGAAGAACTGACCGTTGTTACCGACACAAGCGTAAGCATCAGCCTTGAGCCTTACACCGGCGATGCGCTCCAGTTCAGTTTCCTGCTCCTCTGGCCGGGAACCGGAGACTTCTGGGCCAACTTCGACGACATCGCTATCCGCCGCTGCGCGGCGGATCTCGACCTGATGGCAGACGTGGATCACTCCAACAGCTTCGGCGATAATGGCGTTGCCACCATCATCCCCGGTGCTGGTCTTGCGCCGTATACTTTCAACTGGAGTACCGGAGACTCAACCGCTACCGCCGACAGCCTCGCCGTGGGCGATTACACCGTAACCGTAACCGACGCCGTTGGTTGTGGAGACATCATTACCGTGACCGTTGACCTCGACGTAGCCGCCGACGAAGCTACCGAGCTCCTTCAGGACCTCAGCGTATACCCCAACCCGACTTCAGGTCTGCTGGAACTGCGCCTGGACCTGAGCCGCGCAACCGAACTGAAAGCTGAAGTTTATGACCTGACCGGTCGCCGGATGCTCACAAAGGTAATCGGACGACAAATCAGCCTCAATGAACAGTTTGATTTCAGCGCCTTCCCCAATGGCGTCTATCTTCTTCGTTTACAAGTAGATAACGCAGCGCGCACCATCCGGGTGATCAAGCAATAGATGCAGTTTGTCGGTTCCCACACCGGCAAGCGGCAATATTGAAAATGTTGATCAGCAAACTAAATGCCCGCTTCAGACCTTTATCAAAATATGAAGATTGGAGTAGTCTGTTATCCCACTTACGGTGGTAGTGGTGTATTGGCCACAGAGCTCGGCCTGGGCCTGGCCCGCAAGGGGCATGAAGTACATTTTATTACCTACCGGCGCCCTGCCCGGCTGGGTGGCTTCCAGGCCAACGTCTTTTACCATGAAGTAGACAGCGGGTCCGATTACCCCCTATTTGAGTTTGCGCCTTACGAGACTTCCCTCGCGTCGAAGTTGGTTGACGTGATCGAGAACTACGGCATCGACCTTTTGCACGTCCACTACGCAGTTCCACACGCGTCGGTGGCCTACATGGCGCGCAAAATTCTGATCAGCCGGGGCAAGTACGTTCCGTTTGTCACCACTCTACACGGTACCGACATTACGCTGGTGGGCACCAACCCGGCCTTTGCGCCAACGATCACTTTCGCCATCAACAAGTCAGACGGCGTTACTGCCGTCTCGGAATCGTTGCGCAAAGACACGCTGGCTAACTTCGATATCTGCAACCCGATCGAGGTGATTTATAACTTCATCGACTTCAAGCGTTTTCACCGCGACAACAAAGATCATTTCAAGGCAGCGATTGCTCCGAACGGAGAGCGAATCCTCATCCACGTCTCTAACTTCCGTCCCGTCAAGCGGGTCGACGATGTGATTTACATTTTTAAGATTGTGAACGATGAAATCCCCAGTAAGCTCCTTCTGATCGGAGACGGACCGGAACGAAGCCGCTGCGAAGAGTTGAGCCGTAAACTCGGCCTGAGCCAGGACATACGGTTCCTCGGCAAACAGGATGCCGTAGAAGAGCTGCTTGCCGTTTCCGATCTCTTCCTCCTGCCCTCGGCCAGCGAGAGTTTTGGCCTTGCCGCACTCGAAGCGATGGCTTGCCAGGTCCCCGTCATCAGTTCGAATGTGGGTGGCATCCCCGAGGTCAACATCGACGGCGAAACAGGTTACCTTTCGGGAATCGGCATGGTCGACAAGATGGCCGAAGACGCTCTGAAAATCCTGAAGGACGACAAAATTCTAGGGCGGTTCCGCGCTGCGGCACTCGCCCAGGCCGCCAGGTTCGACATCGAAGAGATCATCCCCAAATACGAAGCCTACTATCAGGAAGTGATTGACAGAACAACCATAAAGCCGGAGGAGCCTGTTTTTGATTGTTAAGGGACAGCACTCCCCTCTTGATTCATCCTGTTTGTCTGAAGCTGAAGTAGCGCGGAAAGGTTGCTTCCCCCGTGCAGGTTGCGGCCAGAGAAGCAGGCGCGGTCGCAGGTGCAAAGAAGGCTGTTCGGAGAGTCGGTTTTCCCGACGATCAATCTGGTTTGCTCCCTGCCCCTAAGGGAACAAACGCTATCTGCCGTCGCCCCCGCCCCACACATATTTGGAGTGCATGGCGTGGAATTACCAAACTAACCACATCGTTAACGGCCTGAGTCTCCAAGCAATGGCCCTAAAACCGATCAGTGCACCCGCGTTCGCGCCTGAAAAAAAGTCAGTCGCAAACAAAAACACCTGACGAAAATTCCGATTTATGTTTCAGGCATTCACTTTGCTCCTTATTGCCGCGTCAACATTGAACCAACTTCCCCCGAAGAGCCGTTCAATATTTGACGACAACTATCTGACAGTCACGGCTTAAGCCGATAAAATATTTAAATATGAATTTCAACAACTTCACCATAAAGAGCCAGGAGGCTTTGCAGCGTGGTCAGGAGATTGCCCTGGGCAACGGTCAGCAAAGCATTGAGCCTGGTCACCTGCTGAAAGCGGTTTTTGAGATTGATGAAAACGTGACGCCCTTCTTGTTCAAGAAGATGGGCGCCAACCTCAACGCCGTAAAGCAAGCCATCGACAGCATTGTGGAAGGCTACCCCAAACAATCCGGCGGCCAGCAAAACCTGAGTCGCCCCGCCGGAGAAATGATGCAATACGCAAGTGTCGTCGCCAAAGAAATGGAAGATGAATACGTGAGCCTGGAGCACTTCCTGCTCGCCGCACTGAAGATCAATGACGTTACAACTACCGTTCTGCGCGACGCCGGTGTGAATCCTAAAGTACTGAAGGCTGCCATCGAAGAGCTGCGCCAGGGCAAGAAGGTTACTTCTAACTCTGCCGAAAACCAGTACAACTCATTGGAGAAGTACGCCATTAACCTGAACGAACGGGCCCGCAGCGGCAAACTTGACCCTGTGATTGGTCGCGACGAAGAAATCCGCCGCGTCCTGCACATTCTCGCCCGCCGCAGCAAGAACAACCCGATTCTGATCGGTGAACCAGGCGTCGGTAAAACTGCCATCGTCGAGGGGCTTGCCCACCGCATCGTCAACGGCGATGTGCCGGAGGACCTGCGGGAAAAAGACCTCTGGAGCCTCGATATGGGCGCGCTGATTGCCGGCGCAAAATACCAGGGTGAATTCGAAGAGCGCCTGAAAGCCGTCATTAACGAAGTGACTCAGGCCGACGGCCAGATTTTCCTCTTTATTGATGAGATCCACACCCTCGTCGGCGCCGGAAAAGGCGCCGGAGCCATGGATGCGGCAAACATCCTGAAACCCGCCCTTGCCCGTGGAGAACTCCGCGCCATTGGCGCCACCACGCTGGCGGAGTACCAGAAATATTTCGAGAGCGACAAGGCTCTGGAGCGTCGCTTCCAGCAGGTTCAGGTCAATGAGCCGAACGAAGAAGACGCGATATCGATTCTTCGCGGCCTCAAGGAACGCTACGAGACCCACCATAAGATCAACATTCTCGACGAGGCCGTTGTCGCCGCGGTGCAACTCTCTGAGCGTTACATCACCGATCGTTTCCTGCCCGATAAAGCCATCGACCTGATCGATGAGGCTGCTGCGCGCCTCCGTATGGAGATGAACTCAATGCCAGCCGAACTCGACGAAGTGGAACGCAAGATCCGCCAGCTCGAAATCGAGCGCGAAGCCGTAAAACGCGAGAACGACTCAACCAAGCTCGACCGCATTGCCGGAGAGATCGCCAACCTGGAAGAACGCCGCAACGCGTTCCGCGCCCAGTGGGAATCCGAAAGGGAAGTCGTTCTTGGTATCCAGCAGGCGAAAGAGAGGATTGAGCAGCTCAAAAACGACGCCAAACAATCCGAACGCTCCGGTGACTTCAGCCGTGTAGCCGAAATCCGTTACGGACTCATTCCTGAAGTAGAGCAGGAGCTTGATGGTTTTCAGGTGAGACTCGTCGATATGCAGACCAACGCGAAGATGCTCGTGAAAGAAGAGGTTGACGCTGAAGACATCGCCGAAATTGTAGCCCGCTGGACCGGCATTCCCGTTACCAGAATGCTGCAAAGTGAGCGCGAAAAGCTACTGAAACTCGAAGACGAGTTACACCAGAGAGTGATTGGCCAGGAAGAAGCAGTGGAGGCAGTCGCCGATGCCATCCGCCTGAGCCGGACTGGTCTCAGCAGCCAGGACAAGCCCATCGGGAGTTTCCTCTTCCTCGGGACAACCGGTGTAGGTAAAACAGAGCTTGCCAAAGCGTTGGCCGAGTACCTCTTCAACGATGCCGACATGATGACGCGCATTGACATGAGCGAGTACCAGGAACGCCACGCCGTGAGCCGCCTTGTGGGCGCCCCTCCCGGATACGTTGGCTACGACGAAGGTGGCCAACTGACCGAAGCCGTTCGCCGCAAGCCCTACTCCGTAGTGCTCCTCGATGAGATCGAGAAAGCGC
The DNA here is from genome assembly GCF_008014675.1 of Neolewinella aurantiaca. GTDB lineage: Bacteria > Bacteroidota > Bacteroidia > Chitinophagales > Saprospiraceae > Neolewinella > Neolewinella aurantiaca. The sequence continues at coordinate 9,312 of NZ_VOXD01000060.1, forward strand.
ACCCGGACGTGTTCAACACCCTGCTGCAAGTTCTTGACGACGGACGTCTGACCGACAATAAGGGACGGGTTGCCAACTTCAAGAATACGATCGTGATCATGACCTCCAATATCGGTTCAGACCTGATTCGCGAACGCTTCAGCCAAATTAATGGCAACAACGAAGATGTTATCGTCGAGGAAACCAAAGAGGAGCTTTTTAACGTACTTAAGCAAACGGTACGTCCGGAGTTCCTTAACAGGATCGACGATGTGGTGATGTTCCGCCCCCTCAACCGGACGGATATCCGCCAAATCGTGGAGTTGCAACTCAACGAAGTTCGTAAGCAGCTTGCCGAGCAGGACATCACGCTTACCATCGCTCCTGAAGCGATGGACTGGCTCGCCGCCGAGGGTTACAACCCTGAATTCGGTGCCCGCCCTCTGAAGCGCGTGATCAAAAAGCGGGTGCTGCGCCAGCTCTCTAAACAGATGTTGGAAAACAGCGTTACCCCGGGGAGTCAGCTCGTGCTTGATGTTTTCGACGACGTTGTTGTCTTCCGTCAGGCGCGTAAGCAGGAGCGAATTCCGGAAAGCATCGCCTGAGGCGATGCGCCGCTTTGGCCCGAAAATGAAACGCGCGCCTCAGGCGCGGTAAGATATTAAGATGTGTGTATTAGTGAGTGTATCTGGCGGCCGGGATTTTTCCCGGCCGCTTTTTTGTGGCAGGAGATAACATCGTGTATCATAATGGTCCGTTACGATTTTCGGCAGTTCTGGCCTCCAGGTATCTTTAGTTTCTTCATCACTTAAGATGACAGCCCGTCTTGCGTGCCTGTCGGCGGCTTACTTTAGAAGCATCCAAGGGTGCTATGTTAAAATCGGAACGTCGCAGCTCTGTGCGTTGCTTTCAATTACGGAGGTTGTAGCACTAAGGGAAACCCTTGGCCTAGCCGCCTTCACCTGCTTGTAAATAGCGAGGATGAGCGACCTCTGATCTCGTAACTGGCGCGTAGGGGCTCAATCGGAATAGAACTCCTCAACCGATGCCCCAAGACTGCGCTTCTTCCCGTTTTGCCCGTTCATTTTTTTCTTGATAAAAAAACGAACCAAAAAAATCAAGGCTGCGCCACCGGCTGATCGTGGAATCCGATTGTTGAAGCCTAAAATGGAAAAACTCGCGTTGGCGTTGATTGGGTTGCTTCCAGGCTTATTGGTTGGTCAAAATCTTTGATGCTGATCTTGGGGCTTCGGGAACGCTCAGACAGTTTCCATTTCTAAACGGCTTCAAAAATCGGATTCCACTGCCGGTGCCAAGGCCGAAGGCGGAGGGACTGAACTCTGCGCTCTGCACTCTACACTTTGATTGCTGAGCGAATATTTAGTATCCCGATCCGGTACGA
>NZ_VOXD01000061.1 GCF_008014675.1 Neolewinella aurantiaca
AAGTGGATGGTGAACCAAACAAGCGTTTCTTGGGTCAGGAATCTGATCGACTCCAGGTAATGGATCAAGGGGGAGATTGGTCGTTTCCTTATTTTGCATGACTCAATAACGGAAAACAATCCCGGCTAGATTAATTTTATAGTATGCGTTAGCCCTGGGGGCCGGGGGAGAGGGGAACGTATGGTGTATCCCGCCCCAATCCAAACCCCAATAACCACCCTCCAAACCATCCTCCGCGCCCACGCCAGCTACCAACAAACCAACGGCCTCGCGGCCGAAACCACCGCCTACGAACGAGAAATAGCCGACGCCCACCGCCTCAGCAGATCTCTCGGTCGCCAGGTAGAGCTCTACGAAAAAGAACTCGGCTACCAACAAAAACAGGCCGACCGGATGGCCGATCTCGGCAAAGACGGCATCGTCAGTACCCAGGAGGTAGAACAGGCCGCCGCCCAGACCGTCGGTGCGCGCCGCCAGCGGGAAGTGCTCGTGAGCAGCGACATTCAGAATCAGCTACGCGTACAGCAACTCCGCCAGCAAATCCTGCAACGCCGCCTCGCCCACCGTGAACAGTTGGCCGACTTCGAGCGCCAGCTCCTGGTCCAGTTAAAATTGCTCCGCACCGCGCTGGATGAATTTCGGGACCGTTACGTACTCATCGCTCGCGAAAGCGGAACCCTGAGCTGGCAACCGACGGTGCGAGAGCAGGCGACGGTCAGCCCGGCCGATCCCATCGGTTACCTGCTGCCCGCGGACGGGGATGATAAAGTAGTAGCCCGGCTACAACTTCCGTCCTTAGGCCAAGGGAAAATAAGCCTGGGCGATAAGGTCATCCTTGACTTTTCCGCCTACCCCTCCCGCGAGTTCGGGCAGGTAGAGGGCCGGCTGACCGCCCTGGCCCCGGTCGCCCTGCCAAACCAACAAGGGGAATACCTCCGCCTGGCTACGGTAGCCTTGCCGGACACCCTGCTCACCTCCTACGGGAAAACCCTCCCGTTCCGCTATAACCTCTCCGGCACCGCCCGCGTCATCACCGCTGAGCGGACCCTATTGCAGCGGTTGCTGGACCAATTCCTTAACCTCACTAAAAATACCTGAACCATGGCTTTTACCGATACCCTTCTTCGTCTACAGCGGCTGGCGCACCTTATCCAACGTAAATCCACCGGTACTCCCCAAGAACTGGCGGACAAACTCGGCGTCTCCGTCCGCTCCGTCGACAACCTCCTCAACACCCTCCGCAACTTTACCGAGGTGGAGATCGAGTACTGCCGGGAGCGGTGCAGTTACTGCTTTGCTAAACCGGTTAAAGTTTCCTTTGACTTTATTATTCCGCTTGACTCGGGGGGTGATGTGCGGGGTGGGAGGAAGTTTATTTCGAATTTTTTTGTTGATGCAGAGTTTTTGCGGTGGGAGGGTGCTTATTTGTAGTGTTGATCGAGGTGATTGACGCCGGGGTTTGCTGAAAACCGGGATATTAAATAGATTAAGCAACGTTTAGTGTATTTGTTACTGATTTAAATAAAAAATATTTGTATTTAATTCAGTAGTAAAATCACCATAATACTTTTTATATGAAATACACATCTTTATCTATTAACCATAAAATAGAATCAAGCGGACGACAGCTCACCTTACTGCTGGTAGTATGCGTGATGGTTGCTGGGCTCTTCTCCTGCGAGAAGGATGCTGAACTGGCACCTGCCACGGAAGTAGAAGCTACATTTCAGGTAGTCCCTTATGAGGCAAGCTTTGAGGGTACTGATTTTGTCGTAGCCGATGGGCGCCTAAAGCTCAATTCTGAAAAGGAAGTTAGACAACTTATCTCAAAAATGAGCGAAAACCCCTCCGCAGCCTATAAAGTGTTTACTACGCTGGATGGATTTAAATCTTCCCGTGCCTTATACCTGGAGCTGATGGAGGACGAATCCCTTACGCAAGAAGACGTAGCTAAGTATAGCCACGTTCTGTACCTGCGTCAGGATGATACCGACACCTACGTAGACCATACCGTAGACGACCAAGGGGTGGAGCTACTCGCTAACGCCCGCGGATTGATGCAGGTCGGCGACTTTATCTACGACTACTCCGTTCGGGAAAAGCCAGTGAAGGTGAAGGTCGCGGACTATGATTTTAATAATGCCGATTTCGTTGCCGCTAACCATGCTTCAGCAGTGGTACTGGATATACACCGTACTCCGGTGGGTGCCAAAATTAATGTAGTAACTTGTGATAATACCTGGGATCGTAAAAACCGTTCTAAGGTCGTTGGCCAACTGGAAGATTCTCACGTATTCGCTTCTGGTGGTATTCTTTGGAATTTCAATATTCGTACTCGGTTTTACCGCAAACGGTTTGGAATTTACTGGGGTAAGCAAGCGGATGAGTTGAGATCAAACTGGGACTTATGGGTTGATGTTGAGCGGAATGGTGTGGACGAAGGACTACAGCACTTCGTAGGAAACCACACGGCCGCTAGTGGTGATCGCCAAAACACCCGTTTTATGATCCTTGAAAGAGTGGACGAAGACTCCGAATACGTCGGTGGCCAGCCAGGTCTGGATCGTTCTACTAATATTGCCCGGTATAGTGGCCAGTCAGGTAGTTGTAATTGCAACCTCAACTAAAGTTAAGTACATCAGGGAATTTTAGAAGTACTAGATATCACCAGCTGGACAAAGGCCGTCCGGCTGGTGATTTTCTAATGTCGTATATTAGCTTACCCGAATTTGAAGTTCCATTAACATTGTATATATGTATAAGTGCCTAAAATCAGCTGCGTTCACTTTAGGGGGTGATTTGTTTCAGCAAGCTAGCTTTTTATTGTTTTTATCTTTTTGCTCGTCGCTATCTGCTCAAGACTACCGTAAGATAAACGGGTTCGTCATCGAAAGAGCTACGGGTGAACCTATTATCGGTGCACAACTTATACCAGTGACGGGGGACGGTGCAACAACCACAAACGTAGAAGGATATTTCCAAACATTAATCGACGCACCTGCGCTGATAGTTCAAGCTTTTGGGTATGCGTCAGATACACTGGTACTCAGCAAATGGGAAAATTCGGGGACTTTTGGCATGTCTTCTTACACCTTTTCAACAATAGAAGTTCGGACGAATAAGGCTGACGTGATTCGAGCGCCTGGAAGCATTCAACCTAAACTGGAAGATCTGCGTAACTTACCCTCTCTACTTGGAGAGCCGGATTTACTGAGGTCGATCACAATTTACCCTGGAGTCAGCAATGGAGTAGAGGGGACCACGGGATTACACGTTCAAGGTGGGTCTCCCGATCAAAATCTAATGCTTCTTGACGGTGGGACGATCTACAATAGTGGTCACGTTTTTGGGTTTTTGTCTGTATTTAACCCGGATATTGTCAGTTCAGCTGAATTATACAAAGGTTATATTCCGCCAAGTTTCTCTGGGCGGCTTTCTTCAGTACTAGATGTTACTACTAAAAGTGGACAGCTAGATCAAGCTAGCTACCACGCCTCGTTCGGCCTCGTCAATTCTTCATTCTCCGCTCAAGGGCCAACGGGAGCATTGAAAAGAGGGAGTTTTATTTTCGGAATCAGAGCGGCACATTCTTTTCCGCTAACGGCCCTTGCAGGCATATTCTCCGCCGAGGAAAACGAGGTGAAATTGCTTGCGGGTATGTACGACGTAAACGCAAAATATACCCTACGCGGGAAGCAAGGCACGCAATTAGCACTCAGTCTTTATTCCGGGTCCGACTTATTAAGAACAAAAGATGAAAACGATAATGCGACCAGTGTTTTCCGCCTTGCCTATGGAAACCAGATTGCCTCTGCCAAGTATACCGTGCCGCTTTCTATCAGTTGGTTTGCACGTACTAATGTCTCTTTTAGTAACTATCGTAGTGAACTCCTCCTGCGTTCTACCCTGGAGGATGGGGGGACGAATGAATTGAGTAGCATAGGTTCGGTCGGCGAGTTTAAACTGCGTCAGGATTTTTCGACTACTAATCGATTGGGAACTATTCGGTTGGGCGTGCTGGGATCCGCACGAAACTCAACTCCATTACGCCTGGAGGGTGATGATCTTGGAGAAGAGATAGCTGAACCAACAGCCTCTTTTAAAAACACTAAAATCTCCCTTTATGCAGAGTCCGTATCTACAGTAGGAAAGTTTACATTAAGCGGAGGTGTTAACCTTAATCGCTATTACCTTAATGGAAGCGACTTTAAATACAATGGTATAGAACCTCGTGCTGGTCTCACTTTTGCTGCGACACCAAAGCTTCGCTTTTCATTTGGCTTTTCCAAAGCACTACAAGACCTACATTATCTGCAAGGAATTGGCGCAAGTCTTCCCTACGACGTTTGGTTGCCAGTGACGGAAGATACGCCAGCGGAAGAATCAGAGAATTACACTGCGAATACTACAATGAATGGGAAACACTTCGACTTAACGCTGGGTGGGTTTTATCGAAGAATGAATCAGTTGGTAACTAGTCGGAATGCCGGATTCTCGGTATTCAATGGTAATCCGAATGATTATGAAGATCAACTTTCGAACGAAGGGAGGGGGTCGGCTTACGGTGTTGAGTTGTTTTTTGAACATAAAAAGAGAGACAACAAATTTTCCTTAAGCTACACCTGGATGCGATCTCTTCGGGAATTTTCAGAAATTAACGGAGGTACTCAATTTCCCTACCGATTTGATCGACCGCATGACCTGCAAATAACATTGCAGCGTAAGTTGTCAGAAAAATGGAGCTTGTCCAGTTCCTTTACGCTACAATCAGGCGCACGATTCACGACTCCGACGGGCTATGTCATTGGCATAACCGGTGAGCCCGTACCTGTGTTCCAGAAGCGAAACAATAGCCGGCTTCCCATCTACCATCGATTAGATGTGATGTTCTCCCGCCACTTCTCCACGGCGAAAGGGAAGATAGCAAGACTCGACCTGGGCCTGTACAATGCTTATTCAAGAGCGAATACAAGTTTTGCTACCATCCGGCAAGAATTTTACAGGGAAGACTTCTTCGGGCCTATTGACGGGCAAAGTATTTTCTTTCTGAAAGGCTCCGTACTTCGTATTATCCCGACAATAAACTATTCCCTAAAATGGTAGACAAACCTTTTCGCATATTTTTATTTCTGGTCTCGCTTTTGCTTGTTTCATGTACTGCCGGGATATTAGAAATAGAAATTCCTTTTACCCGGCCAGAAGTTGTAGCTAATGGACTCATTCTAAATGAACGAAGTGAGATAAGACTTACTTATTCAGTTGATCCAAACGATACAATTCGCATGAATGATATACCTATAGTTACAGGTGCCGAGGTAATCCTCTCCGGTGAAGACGGAAGCCAGTACGAACTTAGTGAGGCCAGACAAGGTGAGTATGTCACAAACGCTCAATTATCACAAGGGGACAGGTTTACCCTCACGATTGAGGTTCCAGACGAGAATGAACCAACCATCGTCAGGGATTTGGTCCTTCCTCCGGAAGTGTTGGATTTGAGGATTACTTCAACTGCTACAACCGTAGACGAAAGCGATTTTATTCTCAAGCGTACTGTATTTAGCGGTGTTCTGACTTATCGTCCGCAAAACGGAGAGTTGTCAGACATGGTAGTTACGCCTTCTTTTAAGGGGGGGAGAGATTATGAATTTGTCGGAATGACTACTTCGTTCTCCGAAGATTTTATCAATGCTTGTGGGATGGTTGAGGGCAAATATCTATCTTGGCCAGGAGCTTGTTTCATCAGCGAGGAAGAAATAAGTATCCCGTTTCAGTGTAGATTTGAGACATCTTTAAACCAATCGACCGGCCAAATAGGTACGGTTCCTGATTCGCTCTTTTTAGATGTTCTTACCGTGCAGCCAATCCTTAACCAACATCTTAACTCCTTGGTGAATTCTAACGACGCTTTCGATCAGGTTTTTACCGTGCCAAATATTTATGTTACTAACGTTGAAAATGGATTCGGTGTAGTGAGCGGGGCAACTGGTAGTCAGTTTGATTTTCGATTACGTTAACAATGGTCTGTTGCGACTTGAGTGCTTAAGTTGGATAAAGAAGCCTCGAGTGTAGTCCGGGGTGGGTGAAGTCTCACGCGCAGCCCGGTGACGGTGAAACCTCCCACGCAGTCCGGAGATGGTGAAGCATCGAGCGTAGTCCAGGGTGGAGCCGCTTCAGGCCGAGTCCGGGAGAGTAGCCTAGCGCGTAGTCCGGGGAAGGGCAGCCAACAAGACCGGTCAGGGGGCGAAGCTGCGATCTCCGTCCGAGGTAAACTCGCTCCTTCAACTCCCCCCCGCACCCGCGCTCCGTCGCCCTAAAAAACATCTCCCCCTCCAACAATGTTACTCCGGGTATGAAAAACATTAAACTAAACAACGGCCTCGAAATGCCCCAACTAGGCCTGGGCGTATGGAAGGCCGACAACGGCCAGGAAGCGATAAACGCCATCCACTGGGCGCTCGACGCCGGTTACCGCCACATCGACACCGCCAGCATCTATAAAAACGAAGAAGCCGTCGGTGAAGCGCTGAAAACCACTAAGGTTCCGCGCGAAGACATCTGGCTCACCACCAAAATCTGGAACGAAGACATCCGTAAGGGCCGCACCACCGCCGCCCTCGACGAAGCCCTCGCCCGTCTGCAAACCGACTACGTCGACCTCCTGCTCGTCCACTGGCCCGTAGACGGCTACGTCGCCGCCTGGAAGGAATTCGAACAAGCCCTGGAAGCCGGGAAAGTCCGCGCCATCGGCGTCTCTAACTTCATGGAGGAGCACTTGGAAGACCTGCTGGAACACGCCACGGTGAAGCCCGCCGTCAACCAGATCGAGTACCACCCCTACCTCGTCCAGGCCGACGCGATCAGCCTCTGCGATATGCACGACATCGCCATCACCGCCTGGAGCCCACTCATGCAGGGGAACTTCAAGGACGAGCCGCTCTTCGGGGAAATCGCCAAAACCTACGGTAAATCTCCCGCCCAGGTAATTCTTCGCTGGTGCCTCCAGAACGACATCATCGTTATCCCGAAGTCCACCAACGAGGGCCGCATCCACGAAAACGGCGACATCTTCGATTTCGAACTCTCCGAAGAACACATGGTCGCCATCGACGAACTGGAGCGTGGCCACCGCTTCGGACCCGACCCGTTGGATTTTGACTTTTAGCTCCCTACCCCCAAAGGGGGAATCCGAGTGCCGGTTTGATTTGCGGCCAACGCCCATTGGCTTAACTACCAGACGCTAAATCATAATTGCTAAATTGCCGCCTCTAACACCTCTAACGTCTGAGCCGTCTCCCCTCTCCCGAGGAGAGGGGCCGGGGGAGAGGGAAAAACCAACCAAGCATGAACTTAACGTTCCACCCACTCGAAAACACCACCACCTCCTTTTTTCACGAGTTGTTCCACTCCTCGTTCTATAAGCCACCGGGTGAGCCCGCACTGCCATTTGAAGCTATTCGTAATCCGGAATTTCGCCGCTACTACGAATACTGGGGCAAGGAAGGAGACTTGGGTTTTATCGTACAAAAAGACGGCGAAGAAATCGGTGCCATATGGTCTCGTCGCTTTGCGAAGGAAGAACCCGGTTATGGTTTCGTTGCGGATGATGTATCTGAATTCGGGATTGCGATCAAAAAGAGTGAGCGCAGCGGCGGCATCGGTAAAAAACTGATGAGTCACTTCCTCGATGCACTGCGTGAACGTGGAGACAAGCAAGTCTCGCTCTCCGTTCACGGAGACAATAATGCTGCTCAATGGTACCAAAGGATGGGCTTCCGAACCGTCGCTTTTGACGGGAAGACGATGACTATGGTGATGGATTTATGAGTCTGGAGTTAGGAGTCGGGAGTTATGAGTCGAGAGTCGGGAGTTGCTATTGCGGGTACCTCTTAATATCGCTATGCTCATTCGCTTTGGGTGAGCAAGCGTAGCGCCGCGAACGGCTTGAGCGGTAGCGACTCCCGACTCCCGACCCCAGACTCCAGACTCCCGACTCATAACTCCCGACTCCTAACTCCCTAATTTCTAGTTTCTAGTTTCTAGTTTCTCCCTTTCCTTCCACCAGCCATTTATAACTACACAGCGTCGCCAGCCCCATTGGTCCGCGCGCGTGCAGTTTTTGCGTGCTGATGCCGATTTCTGCGCCGAGTTCGAACTGCCCGCCGTCGGTAAAGGCGGTGCTGGCGTTGGCGTAGACAACGGCGGCGTCGACTTCCTTCAGATAGCGGGTTTTGTTGGCTTCGTTATCGGTCACGATGCTTTCGCTGTGGCGGCTGCCGTAGCGTTCAACGTGGGCGATGGCCTCGCTGATGTCGTCGACGGTTTTTACGGAGAGCTTCATGCTCAGGAACTCGGTTCCGAAGCTCTCGGTGTTCGCGCGGTGGAGTAGTTCTGCGGGGTACTTCCCGTTCAGGGCGGCGTAGGCCCGTTCGTCGGCAAAGACTTCGCAGCGGTGCGTCTGGCCGAGTTCCTGCAGCATGTCGGGGAGGGCGCTGACGCGGGTGCAGTGTAGGAGGATGCAGTCCAATGCGTTGCAGACGCTCACTCTCCGGCTCTTGGCGTTGGTTACAATTGCTTTGGCCCAGTCGGGGTTGGCTTCTTCGTCGATGTACGTATGGCAGATGCCCGCTCCGGTTTCAATCACAGGGACGGAAGAGTTGGCCCGCACAAAATCGATCAGGCCCTGGCTTCCGCGAGGGATGATGACATCTACCAACCCGTCGGCTTCCAGGATGGGCTTGAGCGCTTCGCGCTCCGGGGGAGCGAGGTAGCAGGCTGGGGGCATTCCGCTGTTATCCAGTGCTTCATCGATCAGTTTTTTGATGGCAATGTTGCTGTCCCGGGCATCTCTGCTTCCCTTCAGTACCGAGGCGTTGCCTGCTTTCAGGTTCAGGGCAAACACATCAAAAGTTACGTTTGGCCGCGATTCAAAAACGATACCTACAACGCCAATCGGGACGCTGATTCTCCGCAGCGTCATATCGTTACCTAGTGTACGGTTTTCGTGTACCACTCCGAGCGGAGAGGGCAGTGCGGCTACGCGGCGGAGATCGGCGGCGATGTCACGCAGGCGGTCTTCGTTCAGCAAGAGCCGGTCGTACTTTGGGTTTTCGGGGTCCATCCGCGCCAGGTCGAGCGCGTTGGCGGCTAGCAGTGATTGGATGTTCTCCTCGGTGAGGTCGGCCAGGGTGCGAAGGCAGTCGTTCAACTTCTCTTCCGGCTGGCGGTTCAGGGCGGCAGCGGCGGTGCGGAGCTGGGCCAGTTCTTGCAAAATTGTCTGATCTGTAGCCGTCATATTTAGCTATGTATGATTTATGAGGTGGAATTTCCGATGCAATTACCCGAACCGCCAAAGCTGGTTGCGACATTAACGCTACTAAAAAATCATTAGTTCCGACTAGTAAGACCCAGGGAGGGGGGATCTCACGATCCTCTGTCTTCTTCCGGCGGAGCGCCGGGGCTGGCAACCGCTGGTCGCGTCCTTGTTCTTTTCATGACGCGACTTGAAGTCGCTGTTCCCCATAGGTGAAGGCGACCGGGGATGATGATCCACGAAATGTATAGAACAGAAATATTGAACTACGCCCCGAACTGACGGTGCAACAACCGCAGCGTCTTGAGCTTCTTTCCCTTATCGTCGTAGATGGAAATGAGGTAGAGTCCGTCGGGGAGGTCTTCCACATCGTAACCTTGCTTACCGTCGGGGCGGTCGTACTTGCGCAGACGATTGCCGAGGGCGTTGGAAACTTCAACGCGGCCGATTTTGGTGCCGGGAGGCGCTTCTACAAAGAAGCGTTCGCGGGCCGGGTTGGGGAAAAGATTGACGGAAGTAGGAACGGGGCGGGAACTGAAATTACCACCTCCTTGTCCGGAAGTTGAAGGGCTACTGCCTGAACGTTGAATAATTTCTGCGGTGACCGTAGCCTTACCAAGCATATTACCTGGGTTGGAAAGGTCGAAGAACTGAACTTCCACCCGACCGTCTCCGGCTATGCCTGCGGGTTCAAGTACCACCTGAAAGGTAGCGGATGCACCGGGCCTGAGGGATACAGGGCGGCTACTCTCCTGATTTGCGGCGGAAAGGACAAGCGGTGAGCCCTGACTGAACGTACCGTACTTCCAAGGACGTGGCTTACCGATCACTACCTGCTTTTTGGTCAGCTGTACCGTCCCTGAACCAGTGTTGGTAACCGTAATCGTTGTGATGTCCTGATAGTCTTTGTCGAGATCATCGACGACTACGTCTTTAGCTACATTAGCCGGTTCTACGCGAAGTACGCTCTGTTGCGCAAAGCAACAGGTGCACAGAGCCATGAACAGGGCAAAGAAGCTGAGTTTCATAGTTTGAATCTATCTTGGGATTATGTAAATCGTAACCGGTTTGAATGGCTAATGTTAACAAAGATGAGAAAAAAATAAATAAGCCAGCAGGTATTACTACCGACTGGCTTAAATATCATGCTTTTTTAACTAAGACGACAAAACGAATGGCCGGTGTGTGTATCACAATGGTCCGCTACGATTTTAGGCTTCTAAAAAAGGGTAGGCCCTTAACTTGGTGATTCTCACACCTACCAAGAATGACCTACCCGACGAAAATCGAAACTCTCGCTGCCCAAATATTGCAAA
>NZ_VOXD01000062.1 GCF_008014675.1 Neolewinella aurantiaca
AAGTGGATGGTGAACCAAACAAGCGTTTCTTGGGTCAGGAATCTGATCGACTCCAGGTAATGGATCAAGGGGGAGATTGGTCGTTTCCTTATTTTGCATGACTCAATAACGGAAAACAATCCCGGCTAGATTAATTTTATAGTATGCGTTAGCCCTGGGGGCCGGGGGAGAGGGAAATCCGTGCATATCGTGATACACACAGGTTGCCACGGAGGGAATTGGCTTCAGATTACACTTCCTGCCTTCAGGCACCAGACGGCAAAGACCTGAAATAAAAACAGGCCCACCAGACATCGTCCGGCGGGCCTGTTTTTTGGCCTCCTGATGCTCAGAAGTTATTCTTCTTCCATCGAGATTTGCTTACCGTCATAATCTTCGCGGTTGGCGATGATCATGTTGTAGAGCATGTCTTTCAGTTCCGTGATACCTTCTCCGGTAACCGCTGAGATGTAGATGTGGGGAATACCCTTGGGGATTTCGTTTTTCCTCATTTCCTTCAGCTCCTCATCCACCAGGTCAGCGCGGGTGAGGGCGAGCAGGCGGGGCTTATCCAGAAGTTCTGGGTTGTACTCGCGTAACTCGTTGAGAAGAACATCGTATTGCCCTTGCATATCGTCCGCATCGGCGGGGATGCAAAACAAGAGGCTGGCGTTGCGTTCTATGTGCCGCAAAAACCGGTGCCCCAGCCCTTTCCCGAGGTGAGCATCTTTGATGATCCCCGGGATATCGGCCATGGCAAAGCTCTTACCGTCGCGGTACTGAACCATCCCGAGTTGCGGCACCAGAGTGGTGAACTCGTAATTGGCGATTTCAGGCTTCGCGGCAGAAACCACCGAGAGCAAGGTAGACTTCCCTACGTTGGGTAAGCCAACCAGCCCCACATCAGCGAGGACCTTCAGCTCAAGAATCTTCCAGGTTTCGATACCTTCTTCGCCGGGTTGGGCGTAGCGTGGCGTCTGGTGGGTAGAAGATTTGAAAAAAGTATTCCCTTTGCCACCTCTGCCACCCGGGACGAGAATCTTCATCTCGCCGTGATGGGTCATTTCGAATTCCACCTCTCCGGTTTCGGCATCACGAACGATGGTCCCTAGTGGGACTTCCAGAATGACGTCTTCACCGTTGGCGCCGTGGCGGTTGTTCTCGCTACCGTTGCCTCCGTGCGGAGCTTTGGTGTGCTTCCGGTACTTAAACCCGAGCAGCGTCCATTGATGCCGGTTTCCCTTCAGGATGATATGACCTCCACGGCCACCGTCGCCACCGTCGGGGCCACCGTGGGTAATTCCTTTTGCCCGGTAAAAATGCGCCGAGCCAGGCCCTCCGTTTCCGGAGCGCAGGTATATTTTAACGTAGTCTACGAAGTTACCGTTAGCCATAGATATTAATAACGCGGATAAGCCTACGTTGGTTTGTAATGATTCAGGGCTCAGCCTGCTAATCCTCCAGTTCCGGAGATACGATTTGATCGACCGCGAGGGCAACCTTGACGATCTTCTGCATACCGTTTACCTTATGTGCAAGGCCTAACTTATCGTAGTACGCAAATACCGGTGTCGTATAATTGACGAAATTTTCGAAACGCTTCCGGATCGTAGACTCGTCCATATCATCCGCACGGCCGCTGCTGGCGGCGCGGGCCATGATACGCTGAACTACTTCTTCCTGATCTACGTCCAATAATACCAGAGCATCGATCTGGGTATTAAGCTCACTCATTAACTCGTTCAGTGCTTCCGCCTGTGGGTCTGTACGGGGAAAACCATCGAAAATGATGCCCGTTACGTCCGGGTTTTGCTCTACCCGCTTGCGCAGCATCGCGATCGTTACGGCGTCGGGTACCAGGTCCCCACGATCCATATAGACTTTTGCTTCCTGACCGAGTGGCGTATTGTTCTTGAGTTCAAACCGGAACATATCGCCAGTACTGATATGCAGAAACCCGTACTGCTTTACTAATAGTTCTGCTTGAGTTCCTTTACCAGAGCCGGGAGGGCCAAATAAGATTAGATTGTACATAGATTGTAGCTGATTGATCCGCAAAGATAAGGCCTCTTAAGGCTGTAGAGTGGCAGACATCGCCAAAATAGCTTCACTTATGGTGGTTTTCAAGCTAATTATACAATTTCCGGCGAGGACGCGGGTGCAAAACACGTTTTAAGGGCAAATCTCTTCGCATTCAGGTTCGTTTCTGCAGTGCCCCTTCAACCTTCTGTGCACCTGCGTTCGCGCCAAGGCATTCATTGTGACTGCAAATTCGCGATTTCAACCTGTTACAGTTCATTTGTTGGCCTGAAAGCACGTAAATAAGAAAGCCCGCTGATCCGGATACCGGAGTCAGCGGGCTTCTTTATTAATCATCTACCTCCGGCCGAAGCCGGGGCGGGAATCTGTCTATCTGTTTATTCAACGATCACCATGCGTTTCGTAGCTACCCAGTCACCAGCGGTAACCGTGTAAGAGAACACACCGGAAGTATTACCGAGGTCACGCTTGGTGAGGGTCACGCTGTTGTAGCCAGCTACGCCTTCACGACGAACTTCGCGCACCAGGCGTCCGGCTGCATCAGTGATGGCAATCACAACTTCATCGTGCGCCTCGGGCAGTTCGTAACCGATCACCGTTTCTCTGCGAACCGGGTTAGGTACGTTCTGAAGAAGCTTGTAGCCAGCGACTTCGATCACTTCCTCGTTGAATACGAAGGTCAGGTTGCGCAGTCCATTACCATTGCGGTTGTAAGCTTCTGCTTCCGTGAAGCGGTTACCCGCATCAATGGCTTCGCTAAGCTTACCGTTGGCTTCGGCACGTACTACCAGGGAGAAGAGCACTTCTTCACCCGTCCAGTCTGCAGGTGTATCCGTACCAGTCCAGCTCCAGCTGGTAGTTACCAGGCCGCGGTCGGCAAAGCGCCAGCCGAAGTTGGCGTTGGTAACCAGGCCGGGTTCGATGCCGGTAATCGTCACCGCTGTCTGGTCGAACTCCAGGGTAAACTGGTAACCATCCACAGAAGTGAGTTCAGCCGCCGTAACGGGTACAGTATACGTCTCGCCCTGGATCATCTCTACTTCATCAAGTTCCAGCTCAAGGTCTCCGCGGAAATCCCGTGGAGTAACGGGCGTGCGGGAGTTAGGCCGTGCGGAACGGTTCAGGTCACCCATCTTAACACCGATAAAGTCAGCATCAGTGATGTTAGCCTGGAGGTCATTGAAGTTAGATACCTGCGGGAATTCCTCAGCCCATGGGTTAACCGGCGCCGGGAAGTCGTAACCGACCGGAACGAAGGTCCAGCTAGGTACGTCGTTCGGGTACACATCGATCAGGCCGAGGATCAGGCTACGGATAGTGATGATGTCACCGACATCAATACTCTCGTCACCGTTTACATCAGCGGCGATCCTCAGGTACGGTGTTTCCAGATCGGCTACACCCAGAATGTGGCGTGTTGCACGAACGATATCCGAAGTACGGACACCTTCGAGGAAGTCAGTGTAGTGAGAAGGAGCAACAGTGTAGTCACCTGCCAGCGGCAGGTTCGTGAAGCTGATGATACCATCGTTGGTCGTGGTCATGGTGCGCTGAATTTCGTTGGAGCCTTCGAGGCTTACAACTACATTCTCAACAGCTTCCATTTCCTCGGTCAGGATTACACCGGCAATGTTACCTGTGGTTCCGTCTTCACAGTGACCTGCGTTGTCCTGTACTTCAACGATAACTTCACAGTAGTCAGGCGTCGAGCCTGCACCGTCGAAGGCGTAGACACGTACGCTGAGGTCACCGAGGTCATCACAAGTAATGTCGTCTACACCCAGATCGCCAACTGCGGGGGTGAAGCCGGCAGCACCCGCTTCGTCAGAACGGTAGATACTGTAGTCTTCAACTACGTTTCCGTCACAATCGATGATTGGAGAGGCAACGAAGTCAGAAGCCCAGATGGCAGCGATGCCACCTCCGTCGCCATCGCTCATGAGCGTGACGGTGAGGGTCTGGATACAGATCGGAGTCGGAGTACGGTCAGCAGTTACACAGAATTCGATAATCTGAACGTCAGTGTTTCCACAGCCATCATTGGCCTGGATACGAACCGCGTGCTCTCCAACAGGAACGTTGGTAGCAGTAAGCGTGCTCAGACCAGTGGAGTCATCAAC
The DNA here is from genome assembly GCF_008014675.1 of Neolewinella aurantiaca. Classification (GTDB taxonomy): domain Bacteria; phylum Bacteroidota; class Bacteroidia; order Chitinophagales; family Saprospiraceae; genus Neolewinella; species Neolewinella aurantiaca. The sequence goes on from NZ_VOXD01000062.1 coordinate 4,140, forward strand.
TACGATGTTAATCGTGATGCCAAGTGCAGTTGCGTTGTCCGGCTGGAAGCCATTTGCAACCACGTAGTTGGCGTCAAGCTCAACGGTAGAGGTCGGAGTAGAACACTCGTCAGTAACGGTGTAGTCAAGGCTTACGGTTGCAAGACAACCATCACCACTTCCTGCAAAGCACTCAGCAGGCTCTTCGAAAGTGATTTCGGGTGCCACTTCGTCGTAGATCTTAATGAACTGGACGTAGCGGAAGAAGCCGCGACTGTTGTAAACGTTACTACCGTAGGTATTATCGTCGTTTGCATCACCTTCACCGTTGTCACCGAGAGCAACATCACCCTGTGCACTTGGAGCCGGGTTGAACGTGCGGTCAGTGCTGATGAGGCTGTAGAAGGCCACATCGTCGTTGACGCTTGCGTTGTCCGGTCCAGGAGTTACGTTCACGTAGAGCAGATCCTCTTCGACGTCACGCGGGTTACGGGTGCGGTCTTGTGCACCAGGAGCGTCACGCTTGATCAGGTAAGGTTCACCGAGTGAGTTGTATTCACACCAGTTAACCACATCGTAGGTCACACGGAGTTTGAAGCACTCGTCTCCGGCATCCTGTGTACGCAGGGTATCAACGTCAACAGTAGTAGTGATCAGGTCACAGCCAAGTTCGTCAGCAATGACGCCGTCGAATGCCGGAACCTCCATACAATCACCTTCCTCGTCGGTTGGGAATGTAATCTGGTAATCATGGATTCCGATTACGTCGATCACCTGAGTACAAACGTTCGTGTTCGTGAAGCCGGCACCGTCCGTGCTTGTAAAGCTACGGGTAATGCTACCAACACCACAGCTGTTGATTGTACCAGATACTGTCTGTGTGATAGTAGTGGCACAGTTGTCAGCACCGCCTGCCTGACCGAAGAGTGCATCGAGCTGAGCGAATGTAGCTTCAGTGATGTCGTTCGGGAGGCTGGCGTTGTAATCAACACAAGTGATGGTTGTATTAGCAGGAGCAACACAGCTAGGAGCAATCTTGTCCTCAACCAGTACGTCGAGCCAGCAGAAGTTCTCATTGCCTTGCTCATCGGTTGCCCGTAGACCAACGCGCACGACTCCTGCGTCGCTGCATTCGAGTATGATTTCATCACTGTAGACTTCACCGGCCAGTGGCAGGTCATTGTCGCCTACCCGTGCGATAGCGAGAGTTACTCCGCTACAGTCATCAGTAGATCCGGCGTCAAGCATGTCTGGCGTCAGTGTGGCGTAGCCCTCACCGTCGGTGCCTGTAATGCTGATGTTCAGACCGTCCTCACAGATAGCTACCGGAGGAGTGAGGTCTTCGATGCGGATGTCGACATCGGTATGGCCGATGTTGCCACAGTCGTCAACGTAAGTGTAACGGATCACGTGGTCACCAACCGGAATGGCCGTCGACAGCTCCGGAGCGGAGTCATTGAGGTCAATCAGGAAGGAACCGATCGGCGCACTGTCGAGATCTCCGTCGATGAAGATTTCTGCAGTCAACTGGATGTTTGCGGAACAATCGTCAGTCAGGGTGATGCGGTTGTCATCCAGGCGGATGTAAGCAGCACACTCATCGTTGGCGTTGGTTCCGTATACAAGTGGTCCGGTGACCGGGAGGCCATCGTCATCCAGGTTGGTTGGAGCAGTAAACACCGGAGCATCGAAGTCACCAACCTTTATTACCTGAGAGTAGGTGATGGATTCTCCTTCAGGGTCACACCAGTCAAAGATGGTGTAAGTCCGGACAATCTTGAACGTATTAGCGCAAGTCACTACACGCTCAGAGTCTTCGAAGCTTGCAGCGAGGTTACAGTAAGCAGCGTTTCCAGGAATCGAGTAAGTACCAAATGCAGTTGTGATGCTTGGCTCACCATCCGGAGTTGGAGCGGGGTTACCGTTCGGCAACTCATCATAAGTCGTGCTACAGCTGATCTCGAGCGGATCAGATACATCAGGCAGGTTCACGTCAGCCAGAGTTGGAGGACGTACCGTAATCTGTTGTACGCAGGTTGCAGAGTTTCCACTCTGATCAGTTACTGTGAACGTACGGAGGATGGTCCGGATGTTACACTGTGGATCAGCATTCGGAATCTCGAGGTCATAGAATTCGACAACGAGTTCCGCAAGCGGGGTACAGTTGTCATCAATAACCGGTACACCTGTCGGAGTAAGGATATCCGGAACAGCCTCACCTGTATAAGTGACGATGTTCTCCTGGAAGATTTCATCAAAGTCAGTACAAATGAAATCAACACCGTTGAATCCGCTTGCATCGTTAGCACACTCAATCTCAGGACGTTTCTTGTCTTCGATCGTAACCTGTCCCCAACATGTGTTTTCACACTGTGGATCTACAAGACTTACGAAGAGTGTCTGATTAACCTGATCGTTTCCTACTACTGCAGTTGGGAAACCAGCTGCATCGCGAAGCGTATCACCGGATAGATCCAGGATCACTACCTCGAGAGAGTTAGCACAGAACAGGTTACCCTGAAGGATCAGGTCTGGCGTGATCTCAGCTTCACAATCTTCACCGAGTGAAATATTCTGGAAACCAGTACAAGACAGGTTCTGAATATCGATGATGTCGATAGTGATTACAGAAGTCATTTCAGGACAGTCGTTCACCGCCGCAATCGTGTATTCGATTGAGTAGTCACGTGAACGGTCGAGTGTTCCTGGAATTACCACGTTCTCAGGATCACTGAGGTCTACAGCGATTGGGTTGCCGTCTTCATCCATGAAGAAGAGTTCACCTTCGGTGAATACGCCTCCGATGTTTGGCAGGCCTGCAAGAGATTCGTAGAGGTTGATAACTACGGTTGCTTCGTCACAGCCGAGACATACCTGGATGGTGTTGCTCACACCTGGGTCCTGGTAACACTCTACGGTTACTACAGCAATATCGCTGTCATCCTCATCGTCGTCAATGATTCCGTCTCCGTTGGTGTCTCCACCTCCGTTCTCGTCGTCATCGTCGATCTCTCCATCGTTACCCTGGATATCATCAGGAGTAGAGTCAATGTCGGTGACTTCATTTCCTTCTTCATCTGTAGCGGAAACAATTTCAGCTTCATTAACCAGTACCTGTCCGGATTCAACACCATCAGGATCCTCCATTACACCCATGGTGTAGTCAGGGAACATTTCAGGTGCGACAGTAAGTGTAATCTGAACGGTTGTCCGTTCGCCAGGCTCAAGGCCACCTTCGAAGAGGTCACCATCTGCAACTGATAGGGTATCAATTGGATTACCGTCCGCATTCAGGCTCCAACCTGGGTTGAGAGTCGGATCGAATACGAAGCCAGCAGGCACGTAGTCAACGACTACTACATTATCAGCAGTAATCGCTCCCTGGTTGATCACTTCAATGTCGAAGATAACTTCGTCTCCTGCGCTTACTGTACTGGACTGGCCATCAGCAAGTGTCTTAACGAGCGCGAGATCAAAGCCTCCAATCAGGATCGTAGCAGGGTCAGAGTTGTCAGAATCACCGCCGGTAAGCTGGTTACCGTCGATTTCGTTGTCCTCGAAGAAGTTGTCGTTTCCAGGAATTGTATCCATTGGAGAGTCAACCTCAATTACATCGTTTCCGATACCATCAGTCGCATCGCTTACTTCAGCAATGTTTGTCAGTGGCATTACCGCTTCCATAGCAGGGTTGACCGTAAGGAAGATTTCCACTTCAACAAATGCACCTGGCTCAAGCACATCAGCGCCGTCAAACTCAGTGAGTATTGTTTCGAGGTAGGTGGTGTCATTGATGTCAGCGTACTCCATCCAATCCGGGTTAAGGGTAGGATCGAACATAAAGCCATTTTCAGAAGATGGGGCGTAGTCAGAGACCCGGATATTGTCCGCAGCAATTGTGCCTTGGTTGATTACCCGAATAGTAAATGCTACGGTATCTCCTGCGTCAACGTTTGGACTCTGACCGGGTGAAAGCACTTTAGTAAGCGCCAGGTCGAAGGTATTGGTAATGATGTCTTCGAAGTCAGATTCGTCTTCGTCTCCACCATTGAGTCCGTCACCATCGACATCATCGTTGTCAGTATCGTCAATATCATCAGGGTTGTTCGGATCGACAGGAGTCGAATCGTCATCAACCTGAGGGTTACCGTTTTCGTCAGTAGACTCACCCAGTTCTGCGATGTTGCGGAAAGTAAGGTCTCCAGCAAGCGGAACGTCAAGAACAAGTTGAATCTGGAAAGTAGCCGAAGTCCCAGGAGCGAGACCGCCAGCAGGAAGTTCACCGTCTGCTACCGTGAAGGTATCAGTCGCTGTTCCGGTAGCAGCATCGAATACATAGTTTCCGAAGCTCATGTCGAGGCTCATTCCCGCAGGGATGAAGTCAACAACGGGGATGTTGTCAGCAGCAATTGCCCCCTGGTTGATGATTACGAGGTCGTACGTAATCGTATCGCCAGGGTTTACCATGTTGGATTGGCCGGCTGCCAGCATTTTCTGGAGAGCAAGGTCGAAGGTGAGGATCTCAACTTCTTCGAAGTCAGACTCATCTTCATCACCTCCATTCTGCCCGTCACCGTCGATGTCGTCGTTGTCAGTGTCTGCAATATCATCAGCTGGCTCACCATCTACGTTGTAGTCGGAGTCATCATCAGTTTGCATATCACCGTTCTCATCAGTTGCGTCCTGAATCTCAGCCACGTTCCGCAGACTCATGCCTGCTACTTGCGGTGAAGCAAGCGTAAGCATGATTGTAGCAGTAGCTGTTTCTCCAGGAGCTATTCCTCCAACAGGGATTTCTCCGTCGGCAACAGTAAGAACAGTCGTAGCAACTCCACCTGATTCTGTCCAGACTTCGTTACCGGCAATAGTTCCGTCGAATGTCATCCCTGAAGGAATGAAGTCAGCAATCGTAACATTGTCAGCCGGGATATCACCCTGGTTCGTAATGATGATATCGAAGGATACAGTGTCGCCAGGCTGAACCTGCGCACTCTGTCCCGGACTCAGCACTTTAGTAAGAGCGAGGTCGAAGGTTTGAACGGTCACGACTTCAACATCGTGATCATCTTCATCGCCACCCTCATTTCCGTTGCCGTCAATTTCATTGTCATTGACAACGTCTTCATTGTTCATATCATCCGGAGTAGAATCGATATCGTCCTGCGGATCACCATTTTCATCCGTAGCGGCGCTGATCTCAGCAAAGTTGCTGATCATTGCTCCAGCAGGAAGTGGATCTGCAAGTGTGATGAAGATTTCTACAGAAGCAGACTCTCCAGGAAGCAGACCACCAACAGGAAGCTCAGTTCCTGCTGTCAGCGTACGCTGTGGGTTAGCTCCCACGAGCGCCCACCCGGCGTCGTCGTTGCCCATAATTCCACCTTCGTAAGTCAGGCTACCGTCCACAGGAAGGTAATCTGTCACAAGGATGTTGTCAGCTGCGATCATTCCCTGGTTAATAACCGTGATCGTGTAAGCAATTGTATCACCTGGGCGCACGTCTGAAGACTGTCCTGGAGACAGAGTCTTAGTCAGCGCAAGGTCAAAGCCTTCAATCGTGATACTGGCTACGTCATGATCATCGTCATCTTCGCCTGGGTTGTTTCCGTCTCCGTCAACCTCGTTATCGGAAGTCAGCGTATCGTCGGTAGGATCGGTATCGTAAACAGAGTCGTCGTCCGTTTGCTCGTCACCGTTCTCATCGGTCGCATCGCTGATCTCAGCGAAGTTGTCGATCTGCGTTCCTGGGGGCAACAGTGGGCTTGCCAGTGTCAGGAAGAGATCAATTGATACCGAAGCGTCGGGTGCAAGACCACCAGCCGGAAGCTCACCGTCAGCAACCGTGAGGGTTGTTGTTGGATTACCAGCTACCAGTGACCAGCCGAGAGTTGAGTTGTCGTCGATGCCGTTGCCAGCCATCATCTCAAAGCCAAGCTCCGCCGGCAGGTAATCGGTTACTTCAATATTATCAGCAGGAATGTCGCCCTGGTTGATCACCGTGATTGTGTACACTACAGTGTCTCCAGGCTCAACAGTAGCAGACTGTGTTGCTGCAAGCGTCTTGATGAGCGCGAGGTCGAAGGCCTGTACCATGACGTCCGCCACATCGTGGTCGTCTTCGTCACCGCCTTCCATGCCGTTGCCGTCGATTTCGTCGTCGTTGACAACGTCCTCATCGTTCATGTCATCCGGCGTGGAGTCTTCGTC
>NZ_VOXD01000063.1 GCF_008014675.1 Neolewinella aurantiaca
AGGCCGCCGGCAGGCAAGGTAAGACGGGCGGCGACGTGTGTTCACTCGGAGTAGAGCTCCTCTGTCAGTGCCCGAGGACTGAGCTCTTCCCCCTCGGCCCGTTCATTTTTTCTTGATAAAAAAACGAACCAAAAAAATCAAGGCTGCTGCCGGTGCCAAGGCCGAAGCAAGAGGGACTGAACTCTGCGTTCTGCACTCTACACTTTGATTACTGAGCGGTTATTTAGAATCCTGATCCGGTCTGGCTCTCCTGAAAAACTGAAGTTCGGCATTGAGGGCCGCCGGCAGGCAAGGTTAGACGGGAGGTGACGCTGTTGCCACCCTGCAAGGTTTGCTATACCGGAAACGAAGTCATCTCACTGCCTACAAACTGTAGCGGGCCATTGATTTACGCGACTGGAAGTTAGTCTACCCCGGCTGCTCACCAGAGGCGAAAGTGGCCGGTCAACTTTCGCCGGAAGATCTCGTTGTACGCTCCAGGGGAAGGTTTCTCGGAGAGCCATGCTCAAAAAACCTTACTTTACACCTGCGCCCGCGCCTACTAATCCTTGTACGGGTAATTTTGGTATGATGGTATACAGTCGGATTGTGTTACTTCTCTTTGTTTTGGTTGGCCTGGCCGGCAACCTGACCGCGCAATTGGACTCGCTGCTGAACGTACTCGACAGCGAGCTGGAAAAGCGGTCGCAGTACCTCGCCGAAAAGGAACTTTCGCTGCTTCAACTCGATCAATTGCGCAGTCAGGCCAACGATCCGGAGGAACAATTCGAAATCACACTCGAAAAAGTCCTTGCCCTCGAATCCTTCTCTTTTACCCGCGCCTACGGCGAGGTACTCAGGCTGAAAAAACTAGCCCAGCAATTAAGTGATCCGGTGAAGATCAGTCAGGCCAAAGTCCGGGAAGCTTTCATTTTTCTTTCCGCGGGCCTCTTCAATGAGGCACTGGACAGCCTCAACACCATCAATCCCGATTTATTCCCTGCCGAATTGAAATCGGACTATTATGCTACCCGTGCCCGCACCCATTTCGACTTAGCCGACAACTACGCCATTCATTCTCTGAGCGATAAAATTGAAAGGCTGGGGCTTCAGGACCTCGACTCCGCAATCGTTCACGCGCAATCCTTTCCCCTCACCCGCCTCTCTCTGCTCAGTTACAAATCGATGAGGCTGGACAATGCGACGGAAGGACTAGAGTTCTACCGCCAGCTGCGGGCACTGCCGCAGGCCGGAACACGGCTGATGGCCAAGGAGCACGGCGCGGCCGGCATCCTCTTTAATATGCTGGACCAACAGGACTCCGCCCGATTGGCCATCGTAAAGTCTGCCATCGCAGACGAGCGAACCGTTACCCGCGAAGCCATCTCCCTCGTTCGGGTAGCCCGTTATGTCTACGAAATGGGGGATTACGAGCGTTCGGCCAGGTACATCAAGATCGGGCTGGAAAACGCCAACTTCTTCAACGCCCGCCACCGCAAGATGGAAGTACTCGACATTTTGCCGCTGATCGAAGAAGAAAGACAACAACTCCTTCTTGCCCAGCGGCGTCAGTTTTTGATCTTTACCATCCTACTCTCCCTCTTACTCGTCCTTGCGGTGTGGCTCATTCGCCGGACCATCCTCCAAAATAAAGAACTCAGGGAGCGCCGTAAGGCCCTGCTCGACTTAACCCAACAGCTGCGGGCGAACAACACCGCACTGCGCGAATCGGAGCGCATCAAGGAACAGTACATCGGCTATTTCTTTCAGTCCAACACCAAGTTCATTACCGGCGCAAAGAAGGTTATCGACAAAGCCTCAAAAGCCATCTACGCCGCCGACTTCAAGGAGGCGAAATACCAACTGAAATCCTTCAACGCCAAGCAGCAGAACAAACAACTCCTGCAGGACTTCGACGAAGTCTTCCTGACCCTCTTCCCCGATTTTGTCCGGAAATTCCAGGCACTGTTTCCGCCCGAGGTTGTGTGGCAATCGCCGGAGCAGGAAGGGCTTTCTTCGGAGGTCCGGATTTTTGCCCTGATGCGCTTGGGCATCAAAAACAACGATACCATTTCGAAGATCCTGGGCTACTCGGTCAATACCATCTATGCCTACCGCAGCAAGGTGAGGGGAAAGTCTTTCCTGGAAAAAGATGCCTTCGATAAAGCGGTGATGGATATTTCATCCACCCCATAGAATAACGAAGCCTATCAAATCCTTGACGTAGCGATAAAGTACTGTGATTCATACACGAATATATAGCAATAATACTGCATAATGATCATGTGTAGAAGTGAACACTATTGGTGATAGTGTTCAGCTTTTCGGCTAAAAGCTGCCCGAAGTACTTGACTTTATGGCGTGAGAGTTCTAAATTGTGAACATTATACCTGTAAAGTGGTCACTATGCCAAATGATGATTTTGATCTCTTCGATCAGGAGGTGTACGCTTCCCCTAAGCTGCAACCACTTTAAAATAGAAAACCTGATTTTCAATTTCATGGATTTCCGGCGTTTTATAGCCGAGATTGCGGTGCGGTCTTTGAGAGTTGTAAACTTGCCAGCATCGTGCCTGGCTAAAATTTCGAGGCGCTGGGCCTCAGTGAATTTGCTCTTTCGCATGGTTCACGATTTAATGGGTGAAGTAAAGTTAAGCCTTACTTCTATTTTATCGTGGTTGCGCCTGATGGGAAGCGTACACTTTCTTTAATTGCGGACGTGAAGTAGACTTTCTAATGGGATATATCTTGAAAAAGTGGGAGAGAGGACTTCATATATTAAATTATACAGTTTGATATTTTTTCCATTGACAGAAATATCTGGCATATAGTCTTTGAAAACAGGACATTCGATCAAAACCCAATCTCCAGAGTGTTTTTCCTTGTATATTTCCCCTATGAACGCTAAAAGCGGCAAGTAACATAATTCTAAAAAACGCCATGAAAACCTATTCATATAGAGCAAGAAAGTAATCTCCTTTAGCTGATGCTCACTGGGGAGGGCATTCAGGTTTTGATACCCGACTAAGTTATATAAATTTAATACTAGCTCTTCAATACTTGATTCAAATAGTTCACCATGATAATTCAAACCTATTAATTCTGGATAAATTTTATTTTTTTTATCTTTTAGCTTAACCATAAAGTCAGAACGCAAGTGAATTACTGCTAAACAATCTTCAAGAGATTGGTAAAAAAAAGCGCTTCCTCTCGACGATTCAATTGATATGACGCCATCTAAATAGCGGCCAATTTGAACTGGCGGCCACAGTTTTACCTGTTCAGGTGGAAGAAGTTTTAGCAAACTCTTCGAGAAGTTCTTATTTAGTTCATAGTAAGAATACTTTTTATTCCTGCTAGAGTATATAAACCTGTAATTAGGAGTAGAATTATCAATATTCTTCTTTGCAAAAAGAAGTCCATTACTGTCCATAACATCTAGAAATATTGCTTCGTCAGAAAATATTAAGGATTCAGGTTTGAACAATTTCAAAATTCTACCATCACTAAAGAGATAAACTCTTTCTCCATGATGAAGGCGTAAATAGTTGCTATAATACTCCAGATGTTTTAAGTCTTCGTTTTCTATTTCTTCTATAAGAAAAGAATACTCTTCTATCGAATAAACCTCTATTACAGTTTCTGCCTTATTCTGAAGACGGTGAATCCTTTCCGTCATATCTTTTAATTTTAAATCACCTAAAATAGATTAAAAGAATACTGTATTAATCATCTGATTGCTCATCATCAAAACAACATTCGTTATCATCTGTTAGACAACAGTTTACAGGGCCGCAAACTGGATCTGAATTAGTCTCAAGTCGCTCAATTCGAAACCTCTCTCTAAATAGAGTATAGTTAATACGCTCTGCAGTATACGTAAATTCAGCATATACACACCTTTCTAATCCACGTTTAAAAAATTCCTTGCCAAAGAACCAGACTAAGTGTGCGCCAAAATTTATTTCTTGATAATTTACTAAATCTGGATAATTTAAACGAATTAACCGTTGATCAGAGTTATTTTTTCCAATTCTGAAACATACACAGGGATGTTTAAGGCAGAGTAATGATGTACCAAGTCGTTGTCTAGCGCCACGTCGCCTGTTAAAATCATGTATAGGCCATGGAGTGCTGATTTATCTGGTAAATAAGTATTGGCTGGGTTTGATAAAAATTCGCCATATCTAATCCCTTGGTCTTTTATTCTATTATTAGGGACGCTTCGTTCTAGTCCCCAACTGAAGATATTGTCTGCATACCTGCCTTTAACTTCTATGAAGAATGGTTGATGTCTTACTTCTAAATGATCAAGGTCATATAGTCTCTTTTCTATGTAACCATCAGGTCTTTTCATAAAGCCTACGCCATTTGGCTCAGTATTACTTTGGGGTAAGTTTAAACACCTTAAAGCAACTTCCTCTTGCGCTGGGCCTAGGACCCTACAAGACCACCAATGTTCGACTCTTGCCTCTTGACCAATATAATCCTGTTTAAGAGCGGCTTTTGTAGCAAATGTCTGAGTGCGGAAGTCTATAGCTGTCATCGGAGACCAACCTGTAGGGTCTGGTTCAGGTATTCTTTGACAGAGAGAATTAGCTGATTCTCTTATACCTCTTGGGCTAATAGCTAAAAAATCTAGATTATTAATGAAGAAGAAGTCAAGAAGACGATCAATCGCATCAACATCTAAGTTGAAATCTAGGAACAAATCTATTTCGTTTGCAAGATTAGAAAATGTTACTTCTTCTAATCGTGAAGTTTGAGCGTTATTATATAAGTATAATGAACTCCTTTGAATTGTAATATCGTATTGGTTGTTATTACTTACAAATTCATTAATCCTTGAAGCAATATTACAGCTATATGAGTTTGCTACCAAGCCACTCTTAATGTCAAAAGTGTCAATCGGAACAAGACGTGCAGGAGGCTCTCCTTTAACTATATGCACCTTATAGAGAATCTCTTCAATAATATTACCATCGTCATCAATAATAAACAGGCTATACTCAGTATCCTCCGTAGGGCAAACCTCCTGTTGCTGCTGTTGAGGAGAGGTAATACTCGCCTCCGATTCCCAAGCAAAACAATCAACATCCTCCTCGTTAACATCGCCAAGAAGAGGTTGAAGAGTAATGCAATTGTCTGTTTCACAAACATAATAATTGAACACGAAATCTTCCAAGTCTTGTGCGCTAATTGTACATAGGCTGAAGACGAAAAAAAGCAGGAGGGTAATCTTTTTCATATTTAATAGGTATTTATATTTTTTTTTGATGTCCTATTTCGCTGAATAGAATACTCGTAGTGACTGACTTAAATGTTTAATTGATGACTTGTGCATAGTTTTTGTCACAATAATTGAACGCGACAATGCCTCTTGAATAAGAAAACCATACTTCGTTACTCCAAGCCCGTCTTACGCCATAAGTATCTGAATAAGTCTGTTGAAACTTACTTCTAGGAAATGGGACAGAATTTATTTCAGATGCTCCGCGATCATCTTCCAAATACTGAAATGTATTAACAACAGGACAATCTGGAAATGCAAGTTTTACCGAGAACTGATCTCTACCTATCTGTGTCTGATCATCCGGTGTTAGAATATTCTCCCGAGTAGCGGCTCTTGACACCCAAGGAAGAATCTCTATCGAAATAGTATCTTCCCCTATAGAAGAAACATAGGTGAGCTTAAATTTCTCAATGTTGTAGTAGGGAGTAAACATCAAACCATTGTCGCATTCTCCAAAGTCAGGAATTTCCTTTCTTTCAATATTCAAGTTGTTTTCTACCTTTAAAAACTCGAATTCATTTCCATCGGAGTCAACAAATATTACAGTGCCGGGATAGTCAGTGTGAGTTATACTTCCACTTATTTCATCGTTGAGAAACTGGTCCCCAATCATCTTCATATCCCCACCACAACTGTCTTTAGTACATCCTGAAGAAATCAATATGATGCATAGAAACGGCGCTAACATGGCATATGTTAAAAATGTATTCATCGGGTAACAATTATTTTCTTCACGTAATACTCACCTGAACTTAACCATATTTGAACGAGTATCATTTTGGACTGTTTAACCCCAAGACCAATTGATAATTGGCTGTTGTTCCCAACAACTTTAGCCTCTTTACCTTGTCCTAAGATTTGGCCATACATGTCGAACACTTTCCATTCGGTTATGTCTGACCTATTTGCGATGAGTGAAATTGAACCTCCTCTTTCCGAAACGGGGTTTGGAAAGAGAGCGAATTCATCCTTCTTCTCATTAGGTGATGAGAACTCGTCTTGTTCAAAACTCTTGTAATAATAATCATCTAAACCACCTTCAATGAGTGCTTCAATATCTCCACTTTGAAAGCCACAGGAGTAGTATTGTTCGGGGCATTCTGGCACACTAGGAAATTCTCGATATCGTTCTACCTCAACAGAAGAAACAGCGTCTATTATTTCGCTCCAACGCCATGCATCTACTAGACATGGAAAAGCCTCACATGGTGTTCCTATATGGATATCGAATAGTCCTTGTATATTATTATCAGGCAAGACGAAGAAACATGCTCCGCCCTGATGTGCTCCTTCCCTCTCTCTTTGTATGTTTTCTCTTAAAACATAGTTGTCTTCTAGGCAGATTAAGTCGAGACTACATCCATCATCGTTGAGCACAACATCACAGTCTTCACATTCTCTTGCGACACCGTAACGTTCGCATAAGGTTGCTATTTCTTCTTCAGTAATCTCGGTATCTGGGCCATCATCAACTGTTCCAGGTTGACATTCAAATTCTGCATATACTCTTAAAGTAAGACCTATTGCTGGTCCATTATTTAGCCATTCAATATTCTGTGGGTCAAATATACATCCACACAATCTTCCGTTTGAAATCAACTCAGATGTATTTGAAGGACGAACATCTAACTCTATTGGTCCAACAATTCCACCCGTAGAGCCTCTGACTGCTGACGGTAGAGTTAATGTCCCGCCTCCTGTACAAGGTCTTAAAGGGTCAGATGCTTCATAACTGAAAAGAGCAAAACGATCATCTCCTGAACAACTCGCATTGTCCCTATAATCATTATCAAAATAAACCCATTCTTCTCTACACGCTTCACAATGCATAATATACCCTAACCAGAAATCATTTGGGATGCCCTGGAAAAGCCTCCTTTCCGAAAGAGAGTGACCTCCTCCTAGAATATGAGGTATAGGAGGTTGACTTCTCGGACCAATTACGTTTCTGCTCGGTTCTAAACAACTCCCGTCTTCAAGCATAATCGAGACTTCAAGAACACCAGGGGCATCGCTATTTCTAATGAGATGATCCTCCCAGTGTCCAGAAATAAGAACTCCGACTTCATTTTCATCAAGACCATACACGGAGGAACCTGGGCCTACTATTTCTAGAACTGTTGCCTCATATGTTACTGAATGGTCTTGACCTCCGTCAGAATTATACGCTCTCGTGACGATAACTTTATCGCCTACAGATACTCTGTGATTTACAAATCCTCTACCTCCCCTTAACCCTCTAACAGCGTACTTAGTTCTTCTAAGAAAGTTATTGGTTAAGCATTGATCCTGTATTGTCACAAATGGTCTTGGGCTAGTACAGCTGGTAAGCTCTTCAATTGTTATTTGAGATAGGACAACCCCTGTACATGGATGTAAAATACTTATCGTTGGGAAGAAGCCATTTATGAATGTAAAGTCAGGGATATAGAATTCAGGAGAGTTACGTACCACAGTTTCAGTGAACCGAAATGTTTGTCCAATATTATTTTCCTGAATGTGTTGATAAGTTAATTGATATTGAAAGGGATATCCTTCAAACGGGGAACTCACTTCAACATCCGCAATGATTTGAACGGGAGTGGCCTGTGCGTTAAAGAACTCTCCGATTGATCTAATATTGCTAAGAATAACATCGTCTTCATCTATATTCGCAGCACAAGATGGTATATTGACAGTTCCTGTTATACTACATCCATTGTCACTAGTGAATCTTAAATTATGAGACCCTTCGGCTAAGTTTTCTAGTATTATTGTGCCTGAGGAAGGGAAGTTTCGGGACGACACCAGCATTGAGGTTGTTTCATCATAAATCTCCATTAAGAATCTCGTATATGGAGTAAATTCTGGAGGTAATCTAAGGGTGACCTGCCCATCACTTTCTCCTTGCGAGGCAGGTTGAGAGCTAGAGATGTATTCGTTTAAATCAAAGTTTTCAAAGCTTTGGCATACGATAAATGATTTAACAACCTCACCACATCCCAAACGATCGGTAATAGTAACTGAATAATCAATACCGCAACTCAAGGAACGTTGACGATTTGTATTGCCATCTTGCCATAGGTAAGCAAACCTGAGCGGATCATCCATGCTCACATTCACAGTAGTACCACATGTAGAACTTGTAGAAGGCAGCATTTCGGAAGTATCTGAGCCTAAATCTTCACATTCACGAATCGTGAAACGAGCAGTTGCAGTGCAACCAGGAATTGTTCGAAAAGCAACTACGTAATCGCCAGGCTCTAGATTATCTATTCCATTACGGTTCGTATTGATGTTTATAGGGTTGCCATTAAGTGTTAGCCGTGTAATCTGAACATCGGCCAGCAGCTCGTATTCTACACTGCCCCGGCTACCTCCTGGAGTAGCATTCGTGATTGTCCCGAGTTGAATCCCGGCACAGCAGAGATTAAAGGTTTGAGTAGCGGAACATCCATAGGCATTCGTTGCTGTTACCGTATAGGAGCCTGAACATAAACCTTGTAAACTATTACCGGTGCTTCCATTGCTCCAAACGTACCTATCTCGGCTCTCATTTATTGTAATAAGACCTCGAGGGTTCGTTGATACTCTCAAGCCCATTTGACAGCCATTGGTACCACATCGTTCTGGATCAGGCTCTACAGTTTGAAAATCTTGATAAACACCGAAGTCATCACAGCAATCATCACGCCCGCATTCAGTGACTATGATGTTATCATCAATAAAATCGCAGCCAAATCTATTGGTATATACAACTAGATAGTTATCAGCACAGATGTTTTCTAAAGTTCGTCCTTCACCAATCATCAAGGTGAAACTTCTTATTTGTACTCCGGAAGAATTAAATACTTCTACTGAAAATGGACCACTGTCACCCATTGCAGCTACTTCTAAAAACGCCATTACATCGCTGATTTGCCTCAAGAGTAGAATTATCGTTTCTTATTGTAACTGAGCTCAATTGAGCGTTTAGGTTTACTACGAACAGAGTTAAGAGGGAAAGTAAGAGGTGTTTCATTCGTTTCTATTTTGAATAGTGGTGTTTGGACAACATAATTAAGTCGGGCAAGGGCAAATATAGTCTTATTATTTGGACATATGAGGCTCTGGAGAAAAGTTCATATTTTTTTGTACTCAATTGTAGGCTTACCTAAAGGGATAGTTCAATTAAGTGTGTCTGGGTTAATGAATAGTCTCTAGCAAGGCGAAGCCTTGCTACGAGCGCGCGTTCCGCGCCGCGAAGTCGGAGGCCGGAGGCCGGAGACTTCGCGGCGCGGAACGCGCGCTGCCCTTTTAAGCGGCATCTAGGTGTAGGGTGTTCCGTCTGTTAGCTCCTGCCCACGCCTGATTCTGTCCTTTGTAAAAGTGTGCTCGCAATCCAGTAGCTTTGAGTTGCGAGACAAAAAACACGGATGCGAGCACGACTCAAAGCTA
>NZ_VOXD01000064.1 GCF_008014675.1 Neolewinella aurantiaca
GAGTATCAATTTACACGCTGATGGACCCAGTAAAGCTGGTGTTAAGCATAAACGAATGCGAGCGATGTGGTCCGATAAGGCCCGTGATAAAGTTTTTCTAGATAGTATGCGTTAGCCCTGCCCCCGGCCCCTCTCCTCGGGAGAGGGGAGACGTGATAGGCGAGGCAGACGTTGGAAGTGTGATAGGTGTTGGAGTATCGTAGCCGTCTTTTCTCCGGTTTTTTCTTGAGACCTTATATATAGGTCTTGTTCTACGGTGGTCAGCCAGTGGTCGAGGGCTTTGACTGGTCGCCAATCTGCTTCGCTCCGGAAGATGAGGAGGGTATCGCCCGCCGTCACCGGGGCATCGTTTTGGGTGAAGACGGTGTCGATAACGTTCATTGCACCCGCGTGCAGCGCCAAAGGAATCGTTTCTGTTTGTAACAGGAAAGGAGCCTCCACCTTCTCCGGATAGCGAATGAGGGCGGTGAGGCCAAGGCCGACCAGGAACACAAGGGCGATGGCCATGATGCCGGAGTTCAGCAGCCAGCCGGGTGGCTTGCCCATCATGTCCTGGATGGCGGACGCTCGGAACTGGTGATTTTGTGTTGTTAATTCTGGCATTTGTTATAGGTTATCCGAACTCGACTGGCGAACTTTTTTGCTGTGTCATGATGGTAATATGATCCTTTTTAATGGGCGTTTGCAAAGTATAATTCCTCCGGTAAGGCTGTGAGCAAAAAAGAATTCGACAGGCGAGTTCTCCCATTTCTCGGGGAGACTTAACTCCCCAACTCCAACTGATTTTTAACCAAAGTATAGTACGCCCCCTTGGCAGCAACAAGCTCTTGGTGGCTACCAATTTCCACGACTTCCCCTCGTTCCAGCACAACGATCTGATCAGCATGAGAAACAGTGGACAGGCGGTGAGCCACCACGACCACGGTCTTACCCGCGTAGAACTCGTCGAGTTGGTCGATGATCTCACGTTCGTTGTTGGCGTCCAGCGAATTGGTGGCCTCATCGAGGAAGAGGTAGTCGGGGTTTTTATAAACAGCGCGGGCGATGAGCAAACGCTGTCGCTGCCTCTGGGAAACGCCGTTGCCCCGCGCGCCGACCATGGTGTTGACGCCCAGCGGCAGCGAGCGGACAAATCCTTCGATGTTGGCTACCCGCAGGGCGTGGTCCAACCGTTCGGTGTCGGGAAAGTCGCTGCTTTCGCTGATGTTGTTGGCGATGGTGTCGGAAAAGATGAAGCCGTCCTGCATCACTACCCCGCAGTGTTCGCGCCAGGCGTTTTGGTCGAGTTGGTTAATCTCCGTTCCGGCTACGCGGATGGCACCTTCGGTGGTGGGGTAAAATCCGAGTAGCAGTTTTAATAAGGTCGTTTTACCACTCCCGCTGGTGCCGACGATGGCAGTCACCTTTCCTTGCGGGATGGTCAGGCTTACGTTCTTCAGCACATCGTCTTCAATGGCGTTGTAGCGGAAGGAGACGTCGTCCAGCTCCAGGTCACCTACGCGGGGAACGGTTTTGCTGATGCCCATATCACTGCCGTCTTCTTCCGCCTGGGCGTGGATTTCTCCCAAGCGTTCTAGGCTGATCTTTGCATCCTGTCCAGAGCGGATGAAGTTGATCATCTGCGCCAATGGGCCGTTCAACTGGCCGATGATGTACTGGATGGCCAGCATCATGCCCAGCGTCAGGTCCCCTTTGATTACGCCGGTAGCGGCGATGACCGTGATCAGAATGTCCTTGGACTGGTTGATAAACGAGCCGCCGGCTTCCTGCCACTGCCCTAGCCGGAGCGCACTCATCTGCACCCGGAACAACTTGGCTTGGATCTCAGCCCAGCGCCAGCGGCGTTTTAGCTGACTGCCTTGGAGTTTAATCTCCGGCATCCCCTGAATGATCTCGATCAGGGAGTCCTGCGTCCGGCTGTGCTCCTGAAAGGCGCGGTAGTCGATCTCCTTGCGGCGCTTGAGGAAGAAAGCGATCCATCCGAAATACAATACCGACGCAACAGCAAAGATCAGGAAGATCGTAGTTGAATAATAAAGCAGCACAATGCTGAAAGCAATCAGGTTGAAGACCGAAAGGATGACGCCCAAGGTAGATTGGGTCAGGAAGGATTCGATCCGCCGGTGGTCGCCGATGCGTTGCAACAGGTCGCCGGTCATCTTCGTGTCGAAATAGCCGAGGGGCAGCTTCATCAGCTTTACGAGGAAATCGCTGATGAGGGAGACGTTCAACCGGGTACCGACGTGCAGCAGAATCCAACTCTGGATGAAGCGTACGGTAGTTTGGGTGGCAAATAATACCAGTTGACCGATCAGGATGAGGTAGATAAAACCGATGTCCTGGTTAACGATGCCGGTATCAACGATAGATTGGGTGAGGAACGGAAACAACAGCGAGATCAGTGAACTCAGCCCGAGGCCGATCGCCAGTTGCCAGCCCAGGCGTTTGTAAGGGCGTAGGTAATTTAGGGCGAAGCGAAAGCTCAGCTTGTCCGTCGGTGGAGCTTCCTGTTCGTAGAAGGAAGGCGTGGGTTCCAGCAGCAACGCAATTCCCCGGTCGCCGTCGCTTTGCCACCCGCGCAGGAAATCCGCTTTCGGCAATTTGTGTTTTCCGGCAGCGGGATCGGCGACCCAAACGAACTTCTCATTGGCCTTGTGGACGACGACGAAGTGGTTCTGGTTCCAGTGCGCTACGAGCGGGAAAGGAGCATTCAGTAGGCAGGGCGCATCAGATTTGCCGCCAAACGGAATCTTCACCGCCATGCTGCGCAAGCCCGTACGTTCCGCCGCCTTACCGATGCCCTTCAGGCTCACCCCTTCCCGGCTGATGAAGGAAATGGAGCGCAGCCAGGGCAAGGGGAAATACCGTCCGTGGTGTTGCAGGATCATTCGGAGGCAGGCCGGACCACAGTCCATACTGTCCATTTGAGGGTAGAAGGGGAATTTTCCCATTGTTGTTTTAGATGTTGTTCAAATTAGCCAACCTAAAAGTAAAGTGGCCACCTAAAAATTCTTGGGTCAAAAAACAAGTTTCAAAAGCATGAAAACAGGCAGATAAAATCAACTATACCGACTTTAAAAAACTGATTATGAACACTTTATCATTTTCAAATTCTGCCATTTCAGGTCGTTTCGTAAGCACTTAAACGCAAAACATAAGACAAGTTTTTTTCTTCTCTTACATCTCATGAAGTAAATGTTCTTCAGGCGCGGGCGCGGGTGCGGGGGGAGGTTAATAAGCAGGGGATTAACCTAATAATATCCGCTACACCTACAGCACGGACTGAAGTCCGTGGAACAGCAGCCTGAAGGGCTGCCGAACGGTGCTGACCGTTCGGCAGCTTTCAAGCTGTTGTTCGTCCGCCTTCAGGCGGAGGCGATTCAACGGTACAAACGGTAAGCCGGAGGTCGAAAGCCCACCAACAAACCACAACATATCCGTGTCATTTCAGATTTTTAAAACTATTTTTGCGGTCGTATGAAAAAGAGCAAATCGGTCTGAACCCCGAACCCTGCTCCTTCATTCTAACTTTGCATCCCGCGGCCGCGCCCTCAATAGTAATGTAGTACTTAATCAATGCAGTAGTATGGTACTCGTGATATATCCGGTGTTGTAGGTGTTGCATTTTTCCTGCCGGAGCCGTCTCCCCTCTCCCGAGGAGAGGGGCCGGGGGAGAGGGGAACGCGCGCATTCGCCTTCCTAAATATTACTCAATTCATTCTCTCTTGTCCAAGAACAACGATCATTCCAGCGCCGACCTCCGCACCTCGATCTTCATCAAAGGCGCCCGCGCCAACAACCTGAAGAACGTGGACCTGACGATACCAAAGAACCAACTCGTGGTGGTGACCGGCGTATCGGGCAGCGGCAAGTCGAGCATAACCATGGACACGCTGTTTGCCGAAGGCCAACGCCGCTACGTGGAGAGCCTGAGCAGCTACGCCCGGCAGTTCCTGATGCGGATGAAGAAACCGGAGGTGGATTACATCCGGGGCATCTGCCCGGCCATCTCCATCGAGCAGAAAACCACAACGGCCAATGCCCGCTCTACCGTAGGAACACTGACGGAAATCTACGATTTCTTCCGCCTCCTCTACGCCCGCGCCGGACGCACCTACAGCCCCATCAGCGGCGAGGAGGTGAAGCGCCACTCCGTTACCGACGTAGTTAACCACATCACCAGTATGGACGAAGGCAGCCGCGTCCACCTCTACGCTCCCCTGCCCCGTACGTTCGACGACCGGACGCTGCGCCGCGAACTCGAACTCCTGCAGCAAAAAGGCTACACCCGCGTAATGGCCAACGACGAGGTAACCCAAATCGACGACCTGCTGGAAAGCAACCCGCCCGCCCTGGCCAAAACCCTCGCCGAACTGACCAAAGAGGAAGAAATGATGGTCCTCATCGACCGTTTTGTCGTGAAGCCGGGCGACGAAGAGAACAACAAACGCATTGCCGACTCCGTCGGCACGAGCTTCGGCGAAGGTGGCGGAGAAGTGGTGGTCTACGTCGACGCCGACAACTGGACGGCCTGGAATAACCGCTTCGAGCTGGACGGCATTCTCTTCCAGGAACCCACGCCCCAGCTCTTCAACTACAACAACCCATCTGGCGCTTGCCCCACCTGCGAGGGCTTCGGCCGTACGATGGGAATTGATGAAGACAAGGTCGTGCCCGACCCCTCCAAGTCAGTCTACGACGGCGCGGTGGCCGCCTGGAGCGGCAGCACCTTCGGCCAGTGGCAAAAAGATTTCCTGCGCGTTGCCAACCGTTTCGATTTCCCAGTACATACGCCTTACGCTGACCTCACCCGCGAGCAAAAGCGTGAGCTGTGGGACGGCAACAAACACGCCAAGGGCATCACCGACTTCTTCGATGATCTCGGTAAGAAGCTGTATAAAATCCAGAACCGCATCATGATCGCCCGCTACCGCGGCCGCACGATTTGCCATACCTGCCGGGGCTCGCGGCTGCGCCGCGAAGCAGACTACGTGAAAGTGGGCGGCCACCCGATCACCGACCTGATCGACCTGCCCATCGACCTGCTCCAAAAGCACTTTCAGGAACTCGAACTCAACGAGCACGACGCGACCATCGCCAAGCGGCTTCTACTGGAGATCAACAACCGCATCCAGAGCATGATGGACCTGGGGCTGAGCTACCTGACCATCAACCGCCTCAGCAATACGCTCTCCGGCGGCGAGAGCCAGCGCATCAACCTTACCCGGACACTGGGCAGCAACCTGACCGCCTCGATGTACATCCTGGACGAGCCGAGCGTAGGCCTGCACCCCCGCGATACCGAACGGCTGGTGGCCGTACTGAAACGGCTACGCGACCTGGGCAATACCGTCCTGGTCGTCGAGCACGAGGAAGGCGTAATTGCCGAAGCAGACTATCTGATCGACGTAGGCCCCGCAGCCGGCGTTCACGGCGGAGAGATTGTTTTTGCCGGTCCTTACGAAGATATCCACAAAGCAGCGCCGGAGAGCCTCACGACGAAGTATATGGACGGCAGTATGTTTGTCCCCGTGCCCGAACAGCGCCGCCGACTGACCAACTGGCTCAACATCGAAGGTGCGCGGATGCACAACCTTAAAAAGGTAGACGCGAAAATTCCGCTGAATGCCCTTACGGTCGTATCCGGGGTATCCGGCAGCGGCAAGACGAGCCTGATCAAAGGCATCCTCTACCCCGCCCTGCGCCGCGAACTCGGTGAAGGCAGCAGTCAGGCACCGGGCAGTTTCTCCGGCCTCACGGGCGACGTGAAGCAACTCACCGCCGTGGAGATGGTGAACCAGAGTCCGATCGGAAAATCGAGTCGTTCCAACCCGGTGACCTACGTCGGGGCATACGACGACATCCGTAACTTGATGGCGAGCCAACAGCTCGCCAAGATCCGGGACTACAAACCCGGCTTCTTCAGTTTCAACGTCGACGGCGGACGCTGCGACACCTGCAAGGGCGAGGGCGAGCAGACGGTAGAAATGCAGTTCCTGGCGGATGTCCGTCTGGTCTGCGAAGAATGCAACGGCGCGCGCTTTAAGCGCGAAATCCGCGACGTGACGTACAACGGTAAAAACATCACCGAAATCCTGGACATGACGGTGGAAGAATCCGTCGAGTTCTTCAAGGACGAAGCCAAGTTGGTAAAGAAGCTACAGCCGCTGCTCGACGTCGGCCTGGGCTACATCACCCTCGGCCAGTCGTCGTCCACGCTCTCCGGCGGAGAGGCCCAGCGGGTAAAACTGGCCAGTTTCCTGACCCGCGAGAAAAAAGGCGAGCACATCCTCTTCATCTTCGACGAACCGACGACGGGCCTGCACTTCCACGACGTTGCGATCCTGCTTACCGCGCTGAACGCACTGGTGGAGCGCGGGCATACCGTCCTCGTCGTCGAGCATAATATGGACGTCATCAAATCCGCCGACTGGGTGATTGATCTCGGCCCGGAGGGTGGTCGCGACGGCGGGCATATTGTTTTCCAGGGTACGCCGGAAGCCCTTGCCGATTCCGGAGAGGGCTACACCGCTGGCTACCTGAAGGAGGTCCTGGAGAAGTAAGCAAGAGCATCTGTGGCGCGGCCGCAGGTGCAGGGAAAGTTGTTAAAAAGCACCGGTAGAGGAGTTTTACTCCGACTATACCTACGGCAGAATCTGTTTCACTTTGCCTGCTGGCCATTCCCATTTTCAATCTTCCCGGCCTGACGACGAAGGAATAATCCCCCACGAAGCCGTCAGTTCATCAATCGTTTTGTGGTACCCTTTAGGGATGGCTACGGAGAGAATACCGCCCAGCGTGATCTGCCAAAAGCCACCCGCGGCCACAAAGTCCCGCGCGACTTCCGGCAATTTATCCCGTTTGTAAAAAGTGGGCAGCATTGTTCCCCAATGCTCAAAATCCGTAGACTCGGCAACCTCAAGTAATTCGTGTACCCCGTCCGGCCCCTCCCTGGTAACCAATTCGGCGGCGTAGGTGAACTTCTCCACCAGCGGATTCACTTCCAGAAGCTTCCACCTGCTTTCCCCAATTGGTTCGACCAAGACCGTTACCAAAGACCCTTGGTCTGAAGTTCTCAGCGCTAACTTAACTTCCATTAAGTACATGGTTTAAGGTCCTGAAATTCGTTCCACTGTAATTCTTCATAGCCTTTGCCCGCACGGTACAGGTTCCGCGCCATAGCTCCGCCCAGGTCAGCGACCTTAATACCTTTATACTTACGTGCGCCGCCGAAGAAGAGCTTGTCCAGCACCGGCCACACGGCAAGGGCTACACCCTGCGTAAAACCATAGCGGTTGGTTGGAGTCATGATCATCGAAGGCTTGAAAATGCTGAGGCGCTCGAAATTGAGCACTTGAAGCGCTTCCACCAGTTCCGCTTTTATCCGGAGGTAATAGTTTGCCGAGCTTGAGTTGATGCCTACGGATGCCAGCAGTTCAAAATGCTTCACGCCAGCCGCTTTACAGGCCTTGGCAAAATCAATCACCGCCAGCTTATCGATCCGTTCAAACTCTTCTTTGGAGACTTTAGATGCCTCACCAACCCCCAGGGTACAAACTGCTGCTTCATGCCCCTCGATGAGGCCGTCGTAAGACGAAGGAGTGAAGATGTCAATCATGTGCTGCGTAACCCGGCCGGCTGGCATATCGGGGACTTCCCTCCGCCCCAGAAGCGTTACTTTTTCGGCACGAGGATCTTGCAGGATGGTTTTCAGCGCTTCGCCGCCGACGGCGCCGGTGGCGCCAAGCATGATTATTGAGCTTGGTTGCATAGAATGCAAGGTAACAAGTTCATCCGTTAGATTCCTGAATTAATCCGCTTGTCCGTTTGCAGCCATTTCAACGCAGCGGCCAAAGCATCTTCGGCCACCTCATCCGGTACAATCTCCGCTCTGAAGGAGTTCCGGTCTCCGGAAGGGTAATAATTTCAGGGAAACATAGCATTACTTAGCGGCGCCGGGCCGGAAACCCGTAGTCAACCTACTTCAGGTACGCCCGGAACCATGCGTCAGCACTCTCAAGTACGTCTTTCCGTTGTCCGCTAATCCCGTGATCCCCTCCCGGATAAACCAGTAACTGATGCGGGAGGGACTTTTCTTCCAGCAGGGCTGCAAGTTCCTGCGCTTGCTCTACCCGAACCTTATTGTCCGCTTCTCCGTGGAGGATCAGGATCGGTACATCTTCCGGTAGTTCGCCGACAAAGTCAACTGCCGAGCGGTGCGAGAGCTCTTCTTCCCTGTTTTCGGCATATCCCGGAATCATTTTCTGGAAAATGGGATCGAATAGGGGTCTGTCTTCGAGTAAGGCCCTGAAGTTGGTAGGAGCTCCACCCACCACAGCGGCCTTTACTTGCGGAAATTCTTCCCGCAGCGCCTGAAAGGTCATCATCCCTCCCCGACTCCAACCGTAGAGACCAATTTTCTTTCGGTCTGCGCCGGGGACCTGTCCGGCCAGCTCGATGAGTGTGGAAAGGTAAATGGTATCATAGCCGCCCATTTCGTCGGCAGCTACGTCGTTTATCGATTGGCCGTATTCGTAGGTTAATACCGTATAGCCCCGCGCGGCCAGTTCTCCCAGGCGGACGGCCGCGGTGCCGTAGTTCCAGCGACCGTTCTCGTAGGTTCCTCCCCTGCTGTAAATAATCGTTGGTAAGCGGGATTGTCCCTTCGGCCTGGCTCCGTAGCCAAGCACGATGTGGCCCTCTACTTCGTAGGAAAAAGTAAACAGGTCTACCTCGTCCAGAAACGAATACGATGGTTTCAGTCTGGAGTAAGTCTGATCTGCATAGACGTCGTCCTTCATCGGCAATTCAGACAGTGGAGGATACGGCGAGGTGGTGTAAATCCTGGATATAGGCCCCTTGCTCACCTCACAGGAGAAGCAAAGAATAGTAATCAGAAAAAACAAGGCTCGTATTTTCATCTCTGGACGCGTTCAGTGTGCTCCCAAAGGTAGCAGAGAGAAGAGTTAGCCTTTGATAATCTTAGTTAATCAAGGTTAGCGGTATTGCCGGGCGCGGCCGCAGGTGCAAAGTGTGTTGGGCGGAGCCGGTGCTCTTTTCTGCTCAGCATAAATGCTGAGGAACAGTTGGTAAGAAAAGCGTCTACCTTTTATAGGACGTCTCGTTTGTCGGGAGGGTTTAGGGGAACCGGCAATAGCTTTTCTCAGCATAAATGCTGAGGAACGGGTATAAACGGAGAAAGCCCCACTGCAAAGTTGCAGCGAGGCTTTCATAAATTGGCGGCGACCTACTCTCCCGGGATCAAGTCCAAGTACC
>NZ_VOXD01000065.1 GCF_008014675.1 Neolewinella aurantiaca
TGTCTTTGAGTGCCCATCAAGACCGGAAGGCTCGAAGGGGTTTGTAGTAGAAGCCAAGCGGTGGGTAGTCGAAAGAAGCTTCGCCTGGATGAATTTCTATCGCAGAATCACCAAGGACCTGGAGCGAACGATAGAAAATTCGGCTTCATTCATTTTGATGGCCAACATTCAGATGGTTCTATCGTCAATACAGAGAAATCTTGACTCGAATTTTTAGACACGCTCTAATACTTTCTCCGTAGTCAGAAACAGCACCGGCAGCCATACCTGGCTGCCGGTGTATACAAAATATCACAGGCCAGAATACGCGATTGGTCAACCGGCGTAAAGGCATTATTTCCCGGTTTTCTCCCAATAGGTACGCGCGGGAGCCGAGAAAGAATGCTTACCCGGTCCGACCTCACTCAGCCTGACTTCTCCGTCCTGAGACGGGAAAAAGACCTTGGCGGTGGTCCCCTTCGGAATTTCGACTGCCAGTGTCAGTTCATCGTCGGTTACTTCCCAGGCTGACGTGATAGCACCATGAACCGAAGCGTAAGTAGCGGAAAGCTCCCGTAATTCTCCGTTGCCAAAATCAGGCTGAATGATAACGGATGAGAAGCCCGGAGCGTCGGGTCGGATACCCGCCATTTCGCCGTACAGAAACTGGCCCACGGCACCAAAAGCATAATGGTTGAAGGAATTCATCTTCGCGTTTCTCGCTCCTCCGAAACCCTCCTCGTGCGTATAACTGTTCCAGCGTTCCCAGATGGTCGTAGCTCCATTGGCCACCTGGAACCCCCAGCCGGGGTACCGCTCATCGAGCAACATATCGTAGGCGAGGTCTCCGCGGCCGATGCGGGACAACGCAGGCAATAGCTGCCTGATGCCGAGGATGCCGGAGGTTGGCTTCTTATCGGCAGCTTCGACGAGATCGACGAGGTGACGGGCAGCGAGTTCGCGTAGGTTTTCGGGCAGCACATCGAAGTAAATTGCCGAAGCATAGCCCGATTGAGTATGGCCAGTGAATCCTCTTTCTCCTTCGAAGTAGCCTTTGCCACCGCCGTACTTTGTTTCGTCGATCACGAAGCGTCCGTCTGCGGCAACGTAGTGATCGATGAAGGCAGCGGTGGACTTGCGGAACAACTCATCGTAGCGCGCGGCAGCGGCGGTTTCCCCCAGGGCCGTACTCATCTCGCCCATGATTCGGAAGGTATGGGCCAGGTAGATCGAGGCGAGGATGTCGTGCGCCAGGTGCTTGTCTGTAAGAGCGAGCCAATCGCCGAATCCTCCCCGCGGGCCGATTTCCGTCCAGGAATTCTCGGGGTAGAAGTAGCCGAAGGGTTCACTTTTGTTGATGACGAAATCCATGTACTTCGTCATGGAGGCGTAATGATCGGCGATCAGGGAGGTGTCACCGGAGAACTGCCAGGCGTTATAGGGGACCATTACTCCGGCGTCCATCCATCCGGGTGAGAACCAGACGAGGTCCGGGTACGGCCGGGGAGCAAAGTTAGCGTAGGCTCCGGAATCGTACTGGGCATCGCGGACATCAGCGAACCACTTACGGTAGAAGTCAGTGAGGTCGGCGTTGTAGAGTCCGGAGCGGGAGAAAATCTGTACGTCGCCCAGCCAGCCGAGGCGCTCGTCGCGCTGAGGGCTGTCGGTCGGTATCTCGAGGAAGTTGGAGCGTTGGGTCCAGATGATGTTTTCGTACAGACGATTGATCATAGAGTCGGAGGTTGCAAACGAGCCGTTCATTTGCATGGAAGAGCTGACGGGGACCCCGGTGAGCAGCTCCGGTCCCGGCTTACTTTTCAGTCCACTGACTTCCACGTACCGGTAACCGTGGTAAGTGAAGCGTGGCTCCCATATTTCTGTTCCTTCGCCCTTCAGGACGTAAGTATCGCTGGCCCGCGCAAAGCGCAGGTTTTCGGTCATCAGGCTTCCGTCGGTGTTCAGCATTTCCCCGTGGCGCAGGCGGATGGTATCACCGGCTTTGCCGGTGACCTTCAGCCGGACATGGCCGGCTGAGTTTTGCCCCATATCGAAGATGTACACACCGGTTGCGGGTTCGGTGATCCTAACCGGTTTCAGTTCGGTGTAGTTCCGAACCGGGCTTCCCGGGTAAGGCTCGAGCCGTTCCGTCCACTGCTCCTTGTTGTTGCTTTGCACCAGCGGCCGCGCCCAGTTGTCATCGTCGAAGCCAGCTTTGTCCCACCCTTCATTTTCCAGGCGGGCATCATAAAATTCTCCCATCAGGAGGTCGGCATAGCGGAGCGGACCGGTGCCGGCCTTCCAGCTTTCGTCAGATAAAACGAACTCCTCGCTGCCATCAGCAAGCGTAAGCTCGAGTTGGGAAATCATGGCCGTAGTATCTCCGTAGAGTTCCCTGTTTTTGGGTTCGGACAGTGATTTGGGGCCAACATAACCCGCGTACCAGCCATCGGCAAGTACGTAGGACAGAACGTTTTCTCCTTCCTGTAGGCGGTCGGTTACGTCGTAGGCGTGGTAGTAAATCCGTTTGTTGTAGTCGGACCATCCGGGGAGAAAAAGGTCGCCCGAAATTACCTCTCCGTTCAGACGTGGCTCGATCAACCCGAGGGCGGAGCAATACAAAACGGCGCGCTCAGGCAGGATATCGAGCGTGAAGTTTTTCCGGAAGTAAGCAGCGGGCGGCAAGTTTAAAGTATCGGCCAGGTCTTCATCTTCAGTTGGAAACGAAAGCCATTCGGCCCGCCAGTTTTCCTGATCGGGAAGCGGAGGGATAGCGGGAGAAGTATCCGGTGTACAGCACAACAACAGAAGCAGTAAGAGTAAAACAAGGTAGCGCATGATGGGTAATTTGTGTGGTTAATCCTCTGTTTTCGGAAAGTAGAAGTCATACCATTGCGTTTCTGATTGATTGGGGTTACCGGGCACGCCCGGGTTTTTCAGGCTTTGGGTCCAGCGGTCGAGTTTACGGGCCAGTTTCCTTGCTTTACGG
The DNA here is from genome assembly GCF_008014675.1 of Neolewinella aurantiaca. GTDB lineage: Bacteria > Bacteroidota > Bacteroidia > Chitinophagales > Saprospiraceae > Neolewinella > Neolewinella aurantiaca. The sequence goes on from NZ_VOXD01000065.1 coordinate 2,966, forward strand.
GGATGCTCCCCGAGGAGGTTATTTGTTTCGTGTTCATCGGTCGTTACGTCAAAGAGGAACTCCCGCCCTCCTACCCGGAGGTATTTGTAGTTGCCGGATCTGACCGCGATTTGCTCCCAAAAGCGCCAGAAAAGATACTTGTGCGGAGCGCTCGTCGTTGTTCCGTTCAGGTGCGGGAGCAGGTTCTTCCCGTCCAGTTCCTTTGCGGTGGGCAAGCCAGCCGCTGCCAAGCTGGTTGCCGCTACGTCAAGCGAGCTGACGGGGTGATCGTACCGTTGCCCGGCCGGGATTGTACCCGACCAGCTCACGACAAACGGAACGTGAATTCCTCCTTCGGAAAGCATTCCTTTTTCACCTATAAAAGGGGTGTTCAGCGATCCATCCCACGCCCCTCCTTTGAAGTCGAGAGTGATATCTTCTTTGATCATCTTCAGCGGTGCGCCGTTATCACTGATGAAAAAGACCAGGGTGTTTTCGGTCAGGCCCAGTTCGGCGAGCAGGTCCTGCACGCGCCCAACGCCATCGTCGACGGCGGAGAGCATCGCCAGGCAATGACGGCGCCGTTCGGGCATCTCGCCGGGGAAGCGGTCGAGGTATTTCGACGGTGCTTCCAGCGGGACGTGCGGCGCGAAGTACGAAAGGTAGTAGAAGAACGGTTCTTCCTTATGGCGGCGGATGAAACTTAGTGCGGCTTCGGTCTGGATATCGAGCCGGTAGTCGGGGATGTTCTCCGCGCTGGTTTCCTTGTCTTCCCCAGCAAGCGTGTAATTGGTCAGGTAATTGTTGATGTAGCCTTCAAAGACATCGTCGAAGCCCCGGCGGTCGCTGCGGTAGGCCCGCTTCATCTTATCGGGGATATCGGACGGGACGAAAGTTTTTTTCTCCGCCAGCTCCGGCAAGTGTTCCCGAATCCACTCTTCCTGCTGGTGATTCGGTTCCAGGTGCCACTTGCCGGCCATACCAGTAGCATAACCAGCGTCTTTCAGTCGCTCCGGGATCAGTTTTTCGGTGAGGGGCAGCGGGATGGTGCCGTTGTGGTCCAACCCGTACCGTTGCTGGTACCGGCCGCTGAGCAGGCCGGCCCGCGAGGGAATACACTGCGGAGCGGTGATGTAGCCGGCCGTACACAGCGCACCGCTGCGGGCCAGCCGGTCGATATTCGGTGTACGGACGTCTGCTTCCTGATTGTGTACACTCAGGTCTGCGTAACCCATATCGTCGGTAAGAACGACCAGAATATTAGGTGCGGGCGACTGAGGGTACAGCACTGATGTAGTTACGACCAAAAAGGCCGTTAATAGTTGTTTTTGCATTTCGGACAAACTTGTGTATTGCGCACACGGGGGTTCCTCTGGTTGTTCCAGGGGTCCTCAGAAATAGCCTTACAGGGCGACATTGCCCCAAAACGCTCCGCGTTTTATTGGTAACTCCCTTTCCCGGAGGCCGTTACTCTTTCACTTCGAAAGAGTAGGTTCCCGAGCCGATCTTCTCCGTCCGCCCCGGCAAGAAGACAGTGGCGGTTGTGTTGACCGGGATGGTAACATCGACGGTTACCTTGCGCCCTTGACGCTTCCAGGAGGAGGAAATCAGGCCGTTGATGGATCGGTAGCTCCCCGTCATTTCATTGATTTCCTTGCTGATGGCGGGCTTCAGAACGATTTCGCGGAAACCTGCGCCTTTCGTTTCTATACCCAGGCCGTACCGGTACATCCACTCGGCCACCGAACCAAGGGCGTAGTGACTGAAGGAATTCATCGCTGCGTTGACCTTTTCGTTGCTGTTCTCGTCTTTCGTGTAGCTGTTCCACCGTTCCCAGATGGATGTACTGCCGTTGGCGACCGAAAAGCCCCAGCTTGGATAGTCTGTTTGCTGAAAGACCCGGTAGGCCAGATCGTGGTAGCCGTACTCCGAAAGTACGAGCATCACGTGCTTGGTCCCGAGGAAGCCCGTGGAGAATTTATCGCCGTTTTCCGCTACCGACTTAGCCAGCAGAGCCGCTCCTTTGGGCGCCAGTTCTTCGGGGTACAGGCCAAAGTACAGGCCCAGGGCCAGGGCGGTCTGGGTACCTTCCGTAGTGCTGCCATCCTGCTTAATGTACTTCTTGCCAAAGGCTGACTTAACACCCTGAAAAACAGAACGATAATAAGCCTCGCGGTCTTTTTTACCTAAAGCTCCCGCCATTTCCGCCATCAACCGTGCGTCGTAGCCGTAGAACGCCGACGCGATGAAGTCGTTGCTGGTTTTAGTGCCGGTAGTGAGCCAGTCGCCCCAGTTTTGCCCACCGCCGGGGCGCAGGTAGCCAGTAGATGCATCTTCCTGAAAAGCCATAAATTTTTCCATCCCGCCCCATGCCGTTTCCAGTGCTCGTGTATCGCCGTAGACCTGGTAAATTGTGTAGGGCGTAATGACGCCGGCGTCCATCCAGGCGGGCGAGTACTGCTCGGCCCTGCTGTAGGGCATCGGGGCGAAATTGGGATAAGCACCATACCAGTGCTGGCTGTCGTCGAGGTCAACGAGCCACTTCGTGAAGAAGGCAGCAACGTCGGAGATGTAGGTTGCTGACCGCGCAAAGATGTGCGCGTCACCCGTCCAGCCGAGGCGTTCGTCGCGTTGCGGGCAGTCAGTGGGCACCTCGAAGAAGTTAGCAGCCTGGGTTGTTTTAATATTTTTGAAAAGCTGGTTATTCATTGGGTTAGAGGAAGAGAACTTGCCGGCATCCGTGTCGATCGAGCTGAGGGCGATGCCAGTAACGGCGTCCATGGCAGGTTTAGCGGGCAGACCAGTCAATTCCACGAACTGGAACCCGTGGTAGGTGAAGCGGGGACGCCAGACTTCTGTTCCTCCACCTTTTGCGATGTAAGTATCGGTGGCACGGGCTTTGCGCAGGTTTTCGGTCATCAGGCCACCGTCTTCGTCGCGCAGTAACTCTCCGTAGCGGATTTTGATTTCCGTCCCTGCCGGAACATCCACTTTCAGTTCGATGATGCCCGCGATGTTTTTACCGAGATTGTAGATGTATGTTCCCTTTTCGGGTTCGGTCATTTCGACGGGGGTCAGCATTTCGCGCGGCATCACGTAGTCGCCGGGGTAGCTTTGCAGTTGTCCGGGGGGATAGGTGTAACGGCGGGGTTTCTTCCAGCTTTCGGCGTCGAAACCGGGCTGATCCCATCCCGAATGCTCTTTGCGGGCGTCGTAGGTTTCGCCCATCAGGATGTCGGCTTCCGAAATCGGACCGGTATTCCCCCGCCAGCTTACGTCCGATGCCACAATTTCGGTGGTTCCGTCGGTGTATTCGATGTGGATCTGTCCCATAAAAGCCGGGTTGACGCCGTAGAACTCGCGCACTTTGTCCTGCCGGGTCAGCAGGGCGTAGCCCAGGTAACCTGCGTACCAACCGTCGGCCAGGATAACACCGACGGCATTCTCGCCGGTAGAGATCAGGTCGGTAACGTCGAAAGTTTGGTAGTAGAGGCGTTTGTCGTAGTCTGTCCAACCGGGAAGAAACATTTCCTCGCCAACTTTTTTTCCGTTCAGGCGCAGTTCGTACAAACCAAGGGCGGTGGTATAGGCCACTGCGCGCCTGATGGTTTTAGCCGCGGTGAACTCTTTGCGCAAGTAGCGGGCGGGGGGCAGGTAGAGTTCGTCGTACTTATCGGTTTTGTCGTAGCCTGTGTAGTGACTGATGAACAGCCCTTTCCAGTCGGAGAAGCGAAGGAGGCCGGTGGTGAAGGTACCTCCGCCTTTGGTGGAGGGCTGGTTACGTTCATCCCAGGTGACGACCGTCCACTCGTATTCACGGGAAGACTCCAGAGGAGGGCCAGCGTATTCTATCTGATTGGTAGACCGCGAGTGGACCTTTCCGGAGTTCCAGATGGCCTTCCCGCCAAGCATCACTTCGAGTTGGTAAGCGCTTTGTTCGCGGTTTCGGCCCTCGCCGGTCAGTTCCCAGCTGAAGCGGGGGTGCTCCACATCCAGTCCTTTGGGGTTAGAGTGGTATTCCACTCTCGGATTGGTGACCATCAGGCTTTTTTGGGCGCTGACGCAGGTGCAAAGGAGGGTGAATAGGAGCAGGGTAAATAGCGGCCGCATGGTGCGCATAGACAGAAATATTTTGCGTGATCGATAATTCAAGCCCAAAATAGGAGGATGGAGAGGTGTTGGGTATCCTGTGCCTTCGGGGTATTGCTCTCCGCAAGTCTGCGAACGTAGCGTTCTGGATGCCAAATCGCTTTTCCCTTATCAATCTCGCGTAGGCCCGCGGTTTAGCCGGAGCTTTAAAACATATAAGCCAACGGCTAAAGCCGTGCCTACTGTGAACGGACTTCAAGGCAGGGCTGCCAAGCCCTTATCGCTTCTCCCTTATCAGTCACGCGTAGGCCCGCGCTTTAGCCGGAGCCTCAAAACATACAAACCAACGGCTAAAGCCGTGCCTACTGTGAACGGATTCAAGGCAGGGCAGCCAAATCCCTTATCGCTTCTCCCTTATCAGTCACGCGTAGGCCCGCGGTTTAGCCGGAGCTTTAAAACATATAAGCCAACGGCTAAAGCCGTGCCTACTGTGAACGGACTTCAAGGCAGGGCTGCCAAGCCCTTATCGCTTTTCCCTTATCAGTCACGCGTAGGCCCGCGCTTTAGCCGGAGCCTCAAAACATACAAGCCAACGGCTAAAGCCGTGCCTGCTGTGAACGGATTTCAGGCAAGGCTGCCAATCCCTTATCGCTTTTCCCTTATCAATCTCGCGTAGGCCCGCGCTTTAGCCGGAGCCTCAAAACATACAAGCCAACGGCTAAAGCCGTGCCTGCTGTGAACGGATTTCAGGCAAGGCTGCCAACCCTTATCGCTTTTCCCTTATCAATCACGCGTA
>NZ_VOXD01000066.1:2723-6323 GCF_008014675.1 Neolewinella aurantiaca
CTCGTGGATTCCTTCCTATGATGGATAAGCGACGTAAAGGGACTAAATGGTTTAGTGACGATCTTTGACAAGTTGGTAAGAGAGCAACAGTAATTAATAACGGATTTTATGTAGTTTACGTAAGATCTCGTTGCGAGAGTAAATTTTTAATTTTCTCAAGCGTCTGTTGGATATAAAACTTAACTCATTAGTTTTAGGCAAATAATATTACTCAAATAATCTTATTTTGTTTCTCTAAGAATTTTCACTACTTCGGTAGTGATAAAGATTAGGAAGTGAAATAAGGGCGTACGGGGGATGCCTAGGCTCACAGAGACGATGAAGGACGTGGTAAGCTGCGAAAAGTCAGGAGGAGGTGCAAACGACCGTTAATTCCTGAATGTCCGAATGGGGCAACCCACTATGTTGAAGACATAGTACCAGAAATGGAGGTAACCCGGGGAACTGAAACATCTAAGTACCCGGAGGAGGAGAAAATAATTTAATGATTCCGCAAGTAGTGGCGAGCGAACGCGGAACAGCCCAAACCAGTACGATACGTCGTATTGGGGTTGTAGGACCTAAATAATTAATAAACATGTAATTGGAACACATTTGGAAAATGTGACCATAGAGGGTGACAGTCCCGTACAGGAATCATGTTTGTTATGTTGGGTATCCTGAGTAGGGCGGGGCCGGAGAAACCCTGTCTGAATTTGCGGGCACCATCCCGTAAGGCTAAATACTCCTGTGAGACCGATAGTGAACCAGTACCGTGAGGGAAAGGTGAAAAGAACCGCGAGAAGCGGAGTGAAAAGACCCTGAAACCGTGCGCCTACAAGCGGTCGGAGCCATTCGTGGTGACGGCGTGCCTTTTGCATAATGAGCCTACGAGTTACTCCTCACTACCGAGTTTAAGATCTTCAGGATCGGAGGCGAAGCGAAAGCGAGTCTTAACAGGGCGTAAGGTAGTGGGGGTAGACGCGAAACCTGGTGATCTACCCATGGGCAGGTTGAAGTTCCGATAGTCTCGGAATGGAGGACCGAACCGGTACATGTTGAAAAATGTTCGGATGACCTGTGGGTAGGGGTGAAAGGCCAATCAAACCAGGAGATAGCTCGTACTCCCCGAAATGCATTTAGGTGCAGCGTCGTGTAGTGTGTGCCGGAGGTAGAGCTACCAATAGGGCTAGGGGGCTTCACCGCCTACCAACCCCTGATGAACTCCGAATGCCGGCATTACAGCAGCGGCAGTGAGGCAGTGGGTGCTAAGGTCCATTGCCAAGAGGGGAACAACCCAGACCATCAGCTAAGGTCCCCAAATTTGGACTAAGTTGAATTGAACGATGTGGGGATGCTAAGACAGCTAGGATGTTGGCTTGGAAGCAGCCATTCATTTAAAGAGTGCGTAACAGCTCACTAGTCGAGCGTTCCTGCGCGGAAAATACTCGGGCATAAGTCCAGTACCGAAGCTATGGATTGTACATTGTACAGTGGTAGGGGAGCATTCAAGTTGCATAGAAGATGTGAGGTGACTCATGTTGGAGCGTCTTGAAAAGCAAATGTAGGCATGAGTAACGATAAAAGGGGTGAGAAACCTCTTCGCCGTAAAACTAAGGTTTCCGTATTCGATGTTAATCAGAATCGGGTTAGTCGGGTCCTAAGGTGTAGCCGCAGGGCGAAGCCGATGGCAAACGGGTTAATATTCCCGTACCCGCTCACACTAAAAGCGACGGAGTAGTGTAGGTATCGCGTACTGACGGAATAGTACGTTGAAGGTTGATTAAAATTGACCGATAGTACAGAGATCCCTTCGGGGTGATTTGATAGTGTACCGAAGCGACTTCCAAGAAATAGCGAGTGAAGCGGCCCGTACCGTAAACCGACACAGGTAGTTGAGGAGAGTATCCTAAGGCGCTCGAGTGATTCATGGCTAAGGAACTAGGCAAATTGGACGCGTAACTTCGGGAGAAGCGTCGCCCCCCTTGTGGGGGCCGCAGTGAAAAGGCCCAGGCGACTGTTTAGCAAAAACACAGGACTCTGCTAAATCGAAAGATGAAGTATAGGGTCTGACACCTGCCCGGTGCTGGAAGGTTAAGGGAGGGGCTTAGACTTCGGTCGAAGGTCTTAACTGAAGCCCCAGTAAACGGCGGCCGTAACTATAACGGTCCTAAGGTAGCGAAATTCCTTGTCGGGTAAGTTCCGACCTGCACGAATGGTGTAACGATCTGGGCACTGTCTCGGCCATGAGCTCGGTGAAATTGAAGTATCGGTGAAGATGCCGATTACCCGCAACGGGACGAAAAGACCCCGTGAACCTTTACTACAGCTTCACATTGTGTTAGGGTATAAGATGTGTAGGATAGGTGGGAGACTACGAAGCGGGCACGCCAGTGTTTGTGGAGTCGTCCTTGAAATACCACCCTTCTTATACTTTGACACTAACTCCTGGAAAGAGGAGGACCGTGTGTGGTGGGTAGTTTGACTGGGGTGGTCGCCTCCTAAAGCGTAACGGAGGCTCGCAAAGGTTCCCTCAGCATGGTTGGTAATCATGCGAAGAGCGTATGAGTATAAGGGAGCTTGACTGAGAGAGAGACATCTCGACCAGGTGCGAAAGCAGGCTCAAGTGATCCGGTGGTTCCGTATGGAAGGGCCATCGCTCAAAGGATAAAAGGTACTCCGGGGATAACAGGCTGATCTCCCCCAAGAGCTCACATCGACGGGGAGGTTTGGCACCTCGATGTCGGCTCGTCACATCCTGGGGCTGAAGAAGGTCCCAAGGGTTGGGCTGTTCGCCCATTAAAGTGGCACGCGAGCTGGGTTCAGAACGTCGCAAGACAGTTCGGTCTCTATCTGTTGCGGGCGTAGGAATATTGAGAAGATCTGTCTCCAGTACGAGAGGACCGGGATGGACGCACCTCTAGTGTACCAGTTGTGGCGCCAGCTGCATTGCTGGGTAGCTATGTGCGGAATGGATAAGCGCTGAAAGCATCTAAGCACGAAGCCAACTTCAAGATGAGTATTCCATGAAGGGTCGTTGAAGATTACGACGTTGATAGGCTATAGATGGAAGTGCAGTAATGTATGGAGTCGAGTAGTACTAATCACCCGACAGCTTCCTTTTTTCTTTTACTTTTCGGAGTAAGGGAAATCTACAAAATGAGTATTAAGTGGTATTAACCGCCGAAAGACTTATGAGTTAGTAATAGAAAGCATACGCTTGGTGGAATTTACTTCGGTAAATGTCCACGCTGATAACCTACGGGTTATCGCAGAAATTTTATTTAATCAGCAAACTAGGTCTTTGTGACTGCGTGAAAGCTGTAAAAGATTACTATCTCTCTTACCCAACTTGTTGATCGTTCACTAAAGAACTGAATCATCACAATCCCGGCCGAATGAGGCTGCGGGTGATGCTTACAAACTCTTTGGTGGCTATTGCGGGCAGGATCACCTCTTACCATTCCGAACAGAGAAGTTAAGCTGCCCAGCGCCGATGGTACTTGGACTTGATCCCGGGAGAGTAGGTCGCCGCCAATTTATGAAAGCCTCGCTGCAACTTTGCAGTGGGGCTTTCTCCGTTTATACCCGTTCCTCAGCATTTATGCTGAGAAAAGCTAT
>NZ_VOXD01000067.1 GCF_008014675.1 Neolewinella aurantiaca
GATGAGATGGAGATTTTTGGTCGCGCCGAGCCCGTACTTATCGTACAGATCACTAAATTTACGCAGCTGTGGAGTGAGCATGAGTTGGAGTGGTAGTTAACCCCAAGTTAGTGCTCGCTTCGCGCTTTTGAAAAAATGTAGAGTAGTGTGGTATAATTCATTGCTAGTTATAGCCTGCTTACGAAAGTCCTCGCGGACTTTCTATCTGTGATTTATTTGCTAACTTCAGTGCATAAACACGCAACGAAATCATACACTAAACCGTTATGCGTCATTAGAAAAAAATGAAAAATACCACTTTTACATATGAAGAAGCAGTAAAGAAAATTGATTCAATCGGAGGAAAACCAATTGTAGTAGAAGCTCAATGGGACGGAGATACTCAAGGTTGGTTTCTCCGCATGTTTGTAATTGTAAGAACAGGAATTTTCAAAAAAACGGAATCGTCACACTATTTAGGGACAATTTCTTTAGGAGGAGATATTGGGTTGTTTCAAGGAACTATTCCACCATATTCAGAGGTAAAAGTAGCACAAGAAATTGGCGGGAAATTAAAAGACAAATATGGTTTGGAGTTTTTCTTCCCCTCACCAAACAATCCAGATGATGACTGCCCAAGGTGGACAGAGAGACATAGAGCCATTAATTGTGAAAATTGCAATAAATTAATCATTCCAACTGACAGCCCATATTTGCCAAAAGAGATTTGCTATAATTGTCATTTAATAAGAAAGCAAAATCAAAGAATAATAGATGAAGAACCTTACGATGACGGAGTAGATATGTACCTAAATAAAAATGGTGAATTTCAAAGTTTAGGATTTTGCTCAAACTTTGAAAGTTTCAAAATAGCTCCATTTATAAAAGAGAAAGTCGAAGGAGTTAGTAATGAAGAAGGAATCAAGATTGTAACACTTCCACAAGACGATATAAAAAAGCTAATCCAAGATTTGGAGATTGAAATTGATAAACAGATTTTAGAGTACGAAGAGCCAAAGATTGAAAAACGAATGTCAAGATTCGTAACAACTCAAAAGATGAAGTATAAAGAAAAAGAATTTGAATTGATGAATAGATTCAATTCTCATCATGAAAATTTAATAGGATTGATATCCAGTTTTGATACGGCGAAAAGAGCGTTTTCTGAAAGTTTTGAATACAAGATCTATTTCAAGAAAGGAATATCTCATAGAGATGATTCAGTTCTCAGATTTGTCAATTATTCAGGAAAAGGCAAAATGAAAATTGACCAAATCTATGAAAGGTTTAATGGGATTATTTCAACTGAAGAAGTGGACAAAACCATAAGTAAATTAGTGAAAATCGGTTGTATGAAATTAAATGATAATGAAGCTGAAGTGACAGAAATTGGAAAAAATATCGTTTAAAAAAAAGAAAACGAACGCACAACAATGACTAAAGCGGCAATATGGGCTATGCGCCCATACTGCGTTTAACTGGGACGTTATGTGTCATTAACCATGAAAAAAATAGAAGCAATAATATTTTCTGCACTTCTCATTTCTTTAACGGGGTGTTGGAACTCTTCAAGTTGGACAGAGGAGGAACGGGAGACGTTTAGAACAAAATGCGAAAGTCAAATTTATTTTGACACTGACCCAATTTGTTTCACAGGCTTTACGTATGAAGAAGTAGATACTGTCATAGTATTGGAAAAGGACAGTATTACAACAATAGACACGATTTACATTTACACTCGACAAGAAAGAAGTAAATACGATAAAGAAGATCAGAAGTTTTGGGGTTCACCAGATACTGAATTCAATGTCAATCATTCGTACGAATTTTATCTTGAATCGGATACCCCATATGTTCTTGACAATATGGAAATGATAATGTGGGCTCAATATACCATGGCAGGCGAAGGATGGGGATGTGAAATGGGGAATTTCACAATTGATAATGAAAAATTCGAACGTCAAGGGAATATTTACTTCAAGAAAAGAGGATTTAAATATGATTGGGAATAAAAAACGAACACACAGCAACACCTTTACGCAATACCCTTCGGGGTGCTGCGCATAGCCAAAACGTTGGCTGCAACGTAAAACGACATTCCCAAAACAAGAAAAATGACCCAATCTGAACTTATAGTTTTAAATTTTATAGAAATAAGGAGAAGAAGTGTAAAACTTTGGAATGGACTGCCTGAGAAGTATTATAATTGGAAGCCTGACGAAAAAGCTATGAGTGCGTCAGAAATGATAAGACACGTTTTGGAAGCTGATTATGGATGGAATATTATTATTAATCAAGGAGATATGACAAATTATAAAACACCTTGGGAAAACCGACCATTCATTAACGTTACTGATGAACTTGAATTTGCCGAACCTTATAGAAAAACATTTATAGAAAGTGTATGGCAATTTTCGGATACGGAATTAAACGAAACTGAAATCATTCATCCAGGGAACGGAGAAAAGAAAATACTTGGAAAATATTTATTGCGGATTGGATATCACGAATCAGTTCACGCAGGACAATTTTTGTCATATTTAAGAGCAATGAAAATTGATAGGCCAAAAATATGGGATTAAAAAAAAACACTATAGCCAACAATAGGTCAAACGCTCCACTGCTAGACAAATAAGATGACCGGGCGCTTGAAGCCCCGACTTCGTTAGGGCGCTTCAAGACCCTAATGGGTATTTGTCTAGCAGTACAGGGTAAACGCATCAAATTCAGAGATGGATGAGGCTGCTCAGAAAGTCAACATTCATTGGACGCAAACCAGATTGTCGCGATTGCTCCTCCCCAGCGCAGCGGTGTGGGGAGGCTGGGAGGGGGTTGAGCGACAATCTGGTTTGCGCCCCATTCATTGAGGCTTTAAAGCGTCGGGCTGAGTGTCGTAAATTGTCGTAGATCGTTCAGGTTGCGGATCAAGGACATATAGCCTTGAATACGAAAATGCCGGAGAGATGGACTGGTAGTTGAGTTGATGATTATGAACAATATGCCAACGCAACCGTTTTAGGCCGACTGGGCTTACGTATCCGTTAGGCATGATGACAAATCAAAATCGTTATCAAGAAAGAGTAAATAAATAATGAACGAAGATGTAAGATTAATCAAAAAGGAAGTCTACGAAAAGTGTAGACTTGTCATTTCTGAATATAAAGCAGAAGGTGAAAGCCAGGATTATTCTGCATGTAGATTCAGACTGAATGGATTGAGAATAGTTTGCCGGAATTCTAAAATAACGCCAAAAAAAGTGGGTCAGTTTGTGACATTCTGGAAAAGAAGTATTGATGGAGTAATTGAACCTCTTGACGAGAGTGACCAAATAGACTTTTATGTTGTTAATGTAAGAACCGAAAATAAGCTTGGACAATTTGTTTTTCCAAAATCAATTTTGATTGAAAAGGGAATAATGTCTACAAATGAGAAAGAAGGGAAAAGAGGGTTTAGGGTCTACTCAATATGGGATACTCCTCAAAACGGTCAGGCAAAGAAAACTCAGAAATGGCAGCTTAACTATTTCTTTGAAATTAATGAAGAGGTTGACCTTGAAAAAGTGATAAAAATGTACCACTTAAATTGAAAAAAGGCTAGTATCCATAAATACGGCGGATGCTATTGCTATCCGGATAAGAACGATGTCAGACTTGTAAGAGATGTTGAATAACAACCCGCATCGAGACAATGCCAGAGAAAGAAAACGCTACGTTTCTTCTGGAACTCAAATTGCATCCATCCTTACTTTAGTTTGCTTCGTCACCTTTTTGTGGCTATTTTGTGGTGGATTTGGTCTTAGGTGTAAAAGCCTGCGCTACGGGAAGCTTTAATACCTGGCGTTCGCGGGGGCGCGCACTTTGGCATTTCCGCTACTGGCGATCACTATAACAACACATACAGTTTTTAACTACCAAAACTAAATTGAAATGAAATCAATTTCAACTGTGTTGTTGTTCTCCCTCGTTGTTTCAGCAACGTGCTTTGCTCAAACCATCAGCATCACCGACGGTGATGTTTGCTATATCGGACCCGATGTGGTTACCCTGGTGGGTAACGACGGCGGCTCGCCGTCACGCAACATTTATACCGGAATGGCCAACAACGGCAGCATTCCGATGCGTGTTATCTGGGTCAACAGCCAATGGGAAATTCAACTGGATACCGACGCTAACGGTAGCTACGAGACACCCACCCACGGCAACACCTTTGCTTCTGCGCCTAACCCGCCGACACTGGGCACGGGCGTTTGGAGTGATTTGACCGGCGGGGTATGTCAAACGATTAACGAGTTTCAAGGGACCGGAACGCAAACTACGCTGCCCATCGAACTGGTCTCTTTTGAGGCAAAGCAACGGGGCAAGGAAATTATTCTGAACTGGACAACAGAGTCGGAGATCAGTAACGAAAAATTCGAGATAGAACTGAGCTACGCCGGAAGAGGATTCCAGAAAATCGGTGAAGTTACAGGTGCAGGTACGACCACTGTCTCGCAGAACTATTCGTTTTTACCCGATAATCCCCAAAACGGGACATCTTACTTTCGTTTGAAACAGGTGGATTTCGACGGTCAGTTCAGTTACAGCGAGGTGGTAAGCCTTGATTTTAACGGTGAAAGCGGAAGAGTAGGCGCTTTCTATCCCAATCCCAGCCGATCAGGATTTGTTAACCTGAAGTACTTTACACCGGATGAAGACCGGATCACGGTATCTGTTTTCAACGTTGCGGGAAGGTTGGTCGCTAATTATACCTTATCTGTATCTGGAGGGAGCAATAACTTGAGTTTTGACTTTTCGGAATTGAGTGCCGGCCTCCACACGGTCTGGATTACCGATAAGAGAAACCAAACGCACCGCAGCCTGATCATCGGACAATAAAAGGAAAAGCTATAGTCATCCTCCACTCAAAACAACTTCTCAAACCTTATCGGAAGCTCAGACGTAACAACCATCTCCTGATGAGTGAACGGATGTACGAAGGTCAGGGAATGGGCGTGCAGGTAGAGTCCCTTCCCGTTAAGAATCAGGCCTTCTGTTCCGTAAGTTTTGTCTCCCAGTATGGGGTTTCCTATTCCGGAAAGGTGCCTGCGGATCTGGTGTCTCCGGCCCGTAGCGGGCCGTACGGCAACGAGGTTAAGCCGGGAGAACCTCTCGGAGGCGACTGAATGGTGCACTTCGTAACGGGACTCCGACCGCTTACCATCTACGTCCGCTACGATAATGCCTTCTTTGTCCATGTTGCCGATGGCAACGGCGAAGTATTCTTTCGAGATTCGTTTGTCCGCAAACAACCCGTTCAGGGCACGGATGCTGCTGCTGGTTTTACCGATCAGGAGTGTGCCGGTGGTAGGGTAGTCGAGCCGGTGAACCGGCTGGGGTCTTGTACCATCGGGCAGCGGGCTTGGCCGGAGGTTTTGGGGCAGGGCATTTGCTATTGTTTTGAACCGGTTGCCACTGACCAGAATGCCCGCCGGTTTGTGCACTACCGCAAGGTGATCGTCCTCGAAGAGGACCTTAAGGGGGAAGACCAGCTTTTTCTCCGGGCCAACCTCCGTGGGGGCGGACAACCTTATGCACTCTCCTCCGGAAATCATGGTCGCGGTAGTGGCGGTCTCATCGTTCACGGAGACCAGGCCTTTCTTGAGTTTCTTCTTGAGCGCAGACTTCGTCTGCGCGCCAATAAATATACCAACGCCGTATTCCTGAATCCGTAACGGGGTAGGAATAGTGGCGGGAACGTTGTGTATTTCGGTTAAATTGATGGGCTTGGTTTTTGCTGGCAGTCAAAGTTAACAAGGTTCAAAGGGATACCGCAAAATAACGAAAGTGATTGTGAGATAAGATGCTTGGCTGTATCGGTGTGTATCACGAGATGCACTACTATCACGAACTTGCCGCTTGTCACGTCTCCCCTCTCCCGAGGAGAGGGGCCGGGGGCAGGGCTAACGCATACTATCTAGAAAAACTTTATCACGGGCCTTATCGGACCACATCGCTCGCATTCGTTTATGCTTAACACCAGCTTTACTGGGTCCATCAGCGTGTAAATTGATACTCATTTTCCGGATTAAACTACAATTGGATGCCAGATTTGCTGTCCGCGCTCTATTCGCATCCTCTCCGAAAGTAACGTCTAGTATTAGGGTGTTCCGTCTGTTAGCTCCTGCCCACGCCTGATTCTGTCCTTTGTAAAAGTGTGCTCGCAATCCAGTAGCTTTGAGTTGCGAGACAAAAAACACGGATGCGAGCACGACTCAAAGCTA
>NZ_VOXD01000068.1 GCF_008014675.1 Neolewinella aurantiaca
ATGCCATCCTGGACAGGATCATCCCGAAGGCTCATCGGGTCGAACTCAAAGGAAAAAGTCTGAGGAAACGATCTGAAAACTTATCTTCGTAACCCTAACAAGCGCGAGTTATCCACATGGGGGTCAATACTCCGGAATGAGGGGGTCAGTAACTCCGGAATACGCAGATGCTTGATCGCTCAAAGAACGGTACTAGGAAATTCAAAGGTGACGGTGGTTGGCTTTCCACTCCCCTGTACTTCGATTCTTGCTTCTGCGAGTACGGCGAAAACCGACCAAATCTCCTTGTCCTTGTTCAAAATATTGTACTCAATCTTGGTGTCTACCAGATTAGAAAGTGCTTGTTTTAGTTCTACGGTATTGGAGTCATCCCACCCCGTTAGACGCTTAATCTGTCATAGGTCGCAAGTAAATCTCCTCTCCTCTGGTTGCCTCTTTAGTTGATCCTTTGCAATGTAGATCAAGGCGTTCAAGGTCTTACGTTCCCGCAAGGTAGTTATGTTCCCCATCTGCACTAAACTACTATGCTTCTTGATTTCCCGTGTTTGTATCGTACCATCGAAAAGCGTTGCCTGTTTCTTGCTCATAGTTACCTGGGCTAAGAAATGAATACTTAGGTTCTAAAGAACAGAACACGCATTGCAAGTGCTGTTACTTTGAACCCGGAAATTTGTTACTTTGAACCGTTTCAACCCTGTCAAAGCCCTTTGCAATCAAGCAAATAGAGAGCATTCAAAGACAAACAGGGAATTTGTTACTTCGCAGTATTTTGAACCCGGAAATTTGTTACAATAAAGCGGGGATTTGTTACTTCAAACAGGAAATAAGTTACTTCAAAGCGGGAATTTGTTACTTCAATGCCTGTGAAAACCTTTAATAGCAAGCTGTTTTCTTCCCTAAACATATAAACAGTTAAAACTATTAAACAACAATCAGAGAGAGTAGTACATGATGATGATTTTTTCTTTCTTTTTATACTTCATAGGAGCAAGCTCTTAGAGCGTTCAGAAACGAAAAATAGTTTTCAAAAAATGTCAATTTTCTGAACGATTTTGAAATTTTGAATTTATTCTTCCTCAATTTCAATCCCCTTGATTTCTTTGGCGATTTCTTCGATTGAAGGAAGTTCGTTTTGTAAATCTTCCGGCAAGCCGTTTTCAAGCAAATAGCTTGAAATTCCGATAGGCTGTTTCATTGCATCAAGTGCATACTGAGCAGTTATTTCATCTTTTCATTTGCAGAGGAGTAGGCCGATAGTTGGATTTTGAGCGGCCAGTCTGAGTTCGCTGTCAATTGCCTTTTGATAGAATCCAAGCTTCCCAGCGTATTCCGGTTTGAACTTCGTCGTCTTCAATTCAATGACCACGTAACAATTGAGCTTCACATGAAAGAAGAGGAGGTCTAAGAAGAATTCCTCTTGTCCCGTTTTCATTTTGTACTGCCTTCCCATGTAGGCGAAACCAGATCAAAGTTCGAGTAAGAAATGAGTGATCTTATTGACCAGTGCATCTTCCAATTCTTTCTCTTTTGCCCTAGATGAAAGGTTCAAAAAATCAAAATTGTAAGGATCTTTTAAAAGCGAAGAAGCCAAGTCACTACTAGGTTTTGGAAGGGTGTTTGTAAAGTTTGTAATGGCCTTTCACTGAGCTTCAAAAAGCTTCCTTTCGATGTGAACAACCATCATGTTTCTTGACCGTCCGTTTTCAACTGCTTGTTCAGCATATCGAAGACGTTGAGTAGGGTCTTTCACTTTTTGTAAGAGTAGGATATTGTGCGACCAGGTAATTTGTGCAACAGCCTGTTGCCCAATTTCAAAGCCTGGATATTCCCTGGCAAAACGCCTCATGTATTTGATATTTCTTTCTGAAAATCCTTTTATTCCAGGAAAGGATTCTTTGAGGTCTTTAGCGAGTAACGGTATTACTTTATCTCCCCATTCAGCTTCAGATTGAACGTTCAAAATGCGTTTTCAAAGTTGCCAGTAGAGGAGTAGTAGTTCCTGATTCACCTTGATTGAAGCTCTGATTTGAGCTTGCTGTATTTGGTCTTTTACCTTTTTGAAGAAGGTTTTGTAATTCGTGTTCAAAGGGAGTGACATAGTTCGTTCTTGGTCATAAATGACCAGAGTGTAGAGGTCTCGGAGAGTATTGCAAAAAGAAACACTGGTTCGCCTTGCAATTAAGCAAGAGGAGGCTATAAGCAAACTACTTTATATCATTCCTAGTGCATACCATGCTATACAAAGTCCTTGCGGTGACTAATGGAATCGAAAGAGAAGTACCCCAAAGTGCTATTTGATCCATGCCGTCAGACACGACCTTCAGAGTCGTTGCAACCAAAGCCGGAATAAAACGAAACCAGGAGAGGAGAGCAAAACGAACGGAGAGTAGAAGACAGGAGAAGAAAGAAACCCCCCTAAAGGATTTCTTTCTGCTGCCGTGTATCTCGGATTGCTTGTTGGTTGTATTGTTTCTGCAACCTGCGAGCCTCTTCTAATGAGTCAGTCGAAGTACCAATGTCTACGAAAAGTTGATTCTGGCGATCCATTCGTCAACCTAGAGTAACATTGTCGTAAGACAGTTGAGCATCTACGATCTGTGCTCACAAGAGAATGAGATTTCGCTGAGTGTTGTTGGTGAAAGCAACGACATACCTACGCAAAGGCTCACCGGAAATTGACACGGTAAATCAGTTAAGATTAACTCTGTTAAGAATTCTTCCTATCTCCATGACACTATAAAAAAATGTAAAAGCGCACTTTCAAATAGTGCGCTTTCAAGATAGGTCGAAAAGTTGTAGTTGTGCAAGTCATCCCTATAGTCGTAGGGCAAACAAAACCAATTGCCTTATGGGAGACCAAACTCCACCAACCCCATTTCCCTGGGAACCCCAGCCGCAAGAAGTGGCTGGCACTTACCGTTTTGATGGTCGATTCGTTGCTACCGCAACGGTCATCAACGATCTCGGAAACGACGTGGTCCGCGCACTCTATTTCATCGCCCAAAGACTTGTCCAGGAGGATGACGGGATTGATTACATCTTAGCTTTCAAACACCGGGAAACCGGAAAAGTAGTATGGATGATTGATCAACTCAACGACGATATGAAAACGTCGGAGTCAAAAGAATGGGTAGAGGAGTATAATACTTGTACTCTGTGCTATCCATCCGAGCGGTAAGGAAAACTAACTTTTGCTGCGTCTGGTTATTCCAAGCGCAGCTTTTGCTAGAAAAGGAAGTCTTTGAGTTTAAAGGCCACGAGAATCACTATGTAATAGTTGTGAGAAAGGAAGGATGATCACGTTTGCGAAAACCGCTATGGAAGCGTCAGACGGATGAATCGTGAACTAAAATCAGACGCGGCTTGACCCTATCAAACGGAACACCCTATCTCTAGAAGGTAAGACTCTCTAGAAAGGTGAGCCTACTATCTAAAAACAACAGCTGATTTATCTGTTACGGCTAGCCTAAACCATCCATTGGGCAATAACGTAGCTTTCATAATAATGCAATTGAGATCACCCGACTGGTGAAGTTGTTGTCTTGTTACATAGATATTCTCAGACAAAAGCGTATGTTTGGATGATTGGAGGCCTGTAGTGGCACAATATGTTTGTAATTGTGATGACTGAAACAAAAGGCCGCGGTAGTCGCAGCAATATTTAATTAGTTTGACCTGTGTTAGAATTATTGTTGTTCTTGAAAGTTGGGTACTTCTATTTTTCTTATAAGTTCACTAATTCGATCTCTAGCATGAAAACAAAGATTGACGAATCATTTCTCTATGATACAATTCAAGAAACACTAAGGAGAATTCCTCAACCAAGTGAAATGGTCATGAAGAGGATTTCATGGGGAAGTTGCGAAACTCTTTTCACCCCTGCATATTGGAAGTTGCAGTATCACCTAGACCATGCAGAAGAAGATTTTTCAATAAACCATAGGCTTAGTGACTGCATTTATGAAGAAATAGTTGGTTGCATGCTAGGGCTATATGAATTTCAATGTGAATATAGAACTGAAATATTTTACAGAATAACACATATGGGCTCAAAAAATTGGTTTAGAGGAAACACAGTATTGAACTTGATCCTATCTATATTCCCCAAGTTTCCTACAAAGAGAATGCAATACATAACCGAGCTTATTAGCGATAAGGATAGCTTGCACTTAACGATTGATGACGACCTAAAACTAAGAAGCCAACTCTTACAAGTAAATGGAATAGGGTGGAAAAATGCTTCGTGGATCACTAGGAATTTTCTAGATAGTGAGAAAGTCGTTGTTTTAGATTCGAACGTTATTAAAGCGTGCTTCAAAATGGGATTATACGAAGGACTGAAAAATCGAAGTAGCGATTATTTAAGGATGGAGGAAACGTTTATTGAATTTTGTCGTATATTGGATGTGATTCCATCAAAAATGTGCTCGATCATGAACGATCATGTTAGAACACTTAAATAATTTATAAATATTTTGTATGTCTGGAGGAGGAGGAGGTAGTATCCCTACTATAAATCGACCTGGCGGCGGTGGCGCTGAAGATTGTGGCTCTCTTAGAATCATTACTAGTGTTGCATCACCGGATAGTGATGTTTTAGTCGATGTAAGTGAAGGTGACATACTCAATGTGAGGACACTGTCTAACGAAGGTCCTGTAATCATCGAAACTCCTGACGGTAGAGTTGTTGGGAGTGTTCTCTCTAGAGAAATGATAAGACTCATAAGCTGTATCAATAATGGTATCGAATTTAATGCTGTTGTGAATTCAATTTCTGACGGTAGATGTGTCATAGAAATAAGTAGCGAATGATTGTTGTAGGAGGTACATATACAGAAGTGTGTTATGAGCCGATGTGGAATCACATCTACGGCTCTGGGTTGAGGGCAGTTCACCTCATTTGTGAACTACAACTTAGTAAGGACGTAGTCTTTTACACTTCGTGCGATGATCATGAAACATCACCTTATCTGAATTACTTCAGGAGCTTGTACCCAAGACTAAGTATTGTGAAACATCAAATTACAAAAGGATTTGAGTTTTATTATGATCACCCATTGAAAGATCCTGTTATTATTCCTAGTCTAGAGAACTTGACTCGTAATCTAATTAGAGTTAATGAACCCAATGGAAACATATTAGCATTTGGCATGATTGAGTCTGACTTAGTTTTATCTGGTGAAAAAGTCGTGTATGATCCGCAATCTACCGTTCGTCCTATTTCCTTCAAGAAAAATGGATCTAATGCAGTCGAATTAGCTCTAGTTCTTAATATGTCGGAAGCAGCTAAGTTATCAGGAGAAATTAAGCTAGACAGAATATGTGCTAAAATATTCGACGATGAGTCCTGTTCTTTACTAATTATTAAAGACGGGGCAAAGGGGGCATATTTATTTGACGGGCGGAATAGCGACGCTGAGACTATCCCAGTTTTCCTGACAGATAGAGTTTGGACAATTGGATCAGGAGATATCTTTAGTACTATGTTTGCTACCTGTTGGTTTGACGGAATGTCGGCAAAAGAGTCAGCTCACCACGCAAGTCTAGCTACAGCATTGTATTGCAATTCAAAAGAAATAAGTGAAGTGAAAAATTTAAGCTCTGATAGGTTCAAGCCATTACATATAGTAAATGTACCTAGTCATCAAGTCTACTTAGCAGGTCCGTTTTTTACAATGGCAGAGAGGTGGATAATTAACGAGACATGGAAGAGCCTCAGAGGTTTTGGCCTATCCGTTTTCTCACCTTTTCACGATGTCGGCCTAGGTAAAGCTGATGATGTAGTAAAGAAGGATATACAGGGATTAGATGTAGGGTGTTCCCTCTGATACGAAATCGTCGAGGCTGATTCTGGCTCAAAAAAGATGTGCTCTCAAACTGTTAGTTTTGGGTTACGAAGCACAAAACACAGATGAGAGCACGCCTCAAAGCTA
>NZ_VOXD01000069.1 GCF_008014675.1 Neolewinella aurantiaca
GTGACTGGCTCAAAGATGTGCTTAAGCGCATCGGGAGCCATAAGGTTAACCGGTTGGAGGAGTTGCTGCCGGGGGCGTGGGCCAAATGGAAGGACTTGGACCTGTAGTTGCTCGGACGGTTACATCCAAACGGGCGGCTTTGGTTCAATGCCCATAGGGTCGGATCGTGGGATGGCGGGTTAGTCCAACAAAAGCGCAACGGCAGGCCCGACTGCGTCAGGGCTGCCTTTGAGCTTTAAGTGTTAGCGGCATAATTTTTGTAACTTCAACCGTAAAATACGCCAATGAGACTCAAACATCTACTTTTCTTGATTTTGGTTTTGCCCACAGTATTTATTAATAATTTGTATTGTCAGAATCGTTATTTTGTAGCATTCTGTGCGAGTAATCAAAATTTAGGTCATGCATTTATATCACTAGGATATGAATCACCTGAAAGAATGATGACTGTACATGATGGCACTTGGGGTATGTATCCTAAAACTAAAATCGAAGGCGTTATCAGTGTATTTTTTGGCTCTGTCCCTGGAGAAATTAGAAATGATTTTCTCACGAATAGAAATCAATCTTTTCACCTAGTTGTTTCGGAAAATGAATACAAAAAATCACTAGAAGTTTTGAACAAATGGAAAAACAAAGATTATCAGCTGTTGAAAAGCGATTGTTTATCTTTCATAATTGAGGTGGCAACTATCTTTGAACATCAAATCGAAATTCCAATCAGAGATAATTTTTTAAATCTTCCCTCATATTATTTATCTGAACTAATCAGAATAAACAGTAATTGATGTTAATCATTTCTATAACATTTGTTATTACTCCAAACAACTTCGACTCTACGATTAAGCTTTTCGCTTCTAGAAATTAGGTTTCCTTGTAAATCTCTATCAGTGATTCTTCTAAATGATTCCATTTCTTCATAATCATTCCAATTTCTAGCATTTACGGAACTATTTGTCCAAGCTTCAATGTATGATTTTACATTTTTAGCTCTATCATTGGCAAGTTGTGTATTTCTACTATTGCTAAAACCTTCGAATGCACGAGAACTTGCGTATCCAATTACTTCTATTTCTTCTTCTCCGCAAGTCATAAAAATATCGATAAGCTCTAATAGTTTATCTTTTTCAGAAACATCTAACGTATCTATGCCATTCTCAAAGAAAAAAGGCAAAACGAAATCATAATTCGGATTGAAAGTATTTGTGTAAACTGTATTGCTAGTGTCCATTGCTTTCCTTGCAGGATTCATTGACAATACGATCATACCTATCGCTATTAAAGAAATAGGAAATACGAGATCTAAATAAGATAAAATTTTCTTGCTTTCGTTCGGCAACTTAAAGTGCTGAAAGAATATTATGAGTACCAAAATTAATAGTCCATAAAACAGAATGTTACCATCGATTAAAAATCCTGATCGACTAACTACCCTATCTACGATCCAATCAAGAATGAAATAGACTGAAGTGTATAGGACAAATAATAGTGTATACCTAGCTAGATTCTTCATCAAACTAAACTTTCTCAGCAATTATTGAAACCAACCTCAGTTCGCGTGGCAGCTTAATAGCATGTACCTGTTTGTTAGGTCCTTCAATAGGCGAATTAATATAAAAATTAGATAACTCATTATTTTGTGGTATGATCAACAACTTATCTGATCTCCAAGACCTAATTTCTAAAATTTCTTCTGGTTTTTCAACTTCTACTACTATTTTATCGCTTCCTCTGACCCAAAATTCTTGGGGAATATATTCCAACGGTCCACCTCTTCTAAAATATTTTGATGATAATCTACAGTCATGCTCTGATTCACGTGCGAGTAATGAACTTGAAAGCCATTCTCTTTCTATTTTAAATTTTACTATCCTTCTAAAAGTAGAAATTTTGACATTGATTGAAAGAGTAGAATCTAAAGGTGATATCAATGAAGCATAATAAGAGGAAATTGTGTCATTCAATACTGAAAATTTATCCTCATACTCTCTTTCAGTATTACTTATCGAAGGAGATGTATATGAAAGAAAGTTAAAAATACTCGAACCAATGTTATTTCTATTGTAATCAAGAAAATCTTTAGCATACTTGTCTAAATTTTCTTTGTGATATTGATCACTTTTAATGTCTTTGAGTAAATCGCCATAAACACTTGACAAATTTCTACTTCTAGCCCGAAATTCTCCATTCGTATTTTGAGGTAGTGCGTTACCTATTTTAGAAACTGTATAACCTAAATCAGAACCTGAGAGATCATAAGAGATATTTTTAGGCTCCAAGTAAAATACTTTGTACGATAAAGAATCTAGATAAAAATTTTTGATAGCACGATCTATAGTTTCGTCCTCATACACATAATATGATTTTTCTCCATACATATGGCTTATTAATGAAGATACACGGTCATTAATTCTACTCGGAATAGAAGCAATTAAAGCAGTTGCTAATATGAAAGTGAAGTAAGATCCAATTTTTTTACTCACGAGTCTTCTGGGTTAGAACTGCTATAATTATTGGCAAATCAGTCTTTGTAGAAGTATAAAACTCTCCATTCTGTCCAGTCGTAACTTCACCCATTTCTACTTTGCCGCCTCCGCCGCCTATCTTGAAAGGACCAATCTTGAAACCTCCCTTGCCTCTCACAGTTTTTTTGAATTCACTCTCCTTAGTCGTATTGATTTTACCCTTTATTCTTATAGCACTCGCAACTACAAATCCACTAACCATTCTAGGAATTAGCCCATCTTCACCATAAATTTTAAATTCCTCTGCACCTTCTCTCAATTTGAATTTACCCTCCGAAATGTCTTCTAGTAAAGCAGCATCAAACCAATCACCTGGTCCAACGTCAATATATCTGAGATTGCAAAAACCGATTTCTATAAACTCATTTTCAGTTGTAACGAGTTGATCATAAGAAGATGAACTTCCTCCACCTCCACCTTTAAAAAATACACCTTTCCACGATGATCGCCCTCCCTTATTTTGCTCTGTTCTTTTGTAGTTTTTAAGATTAGAATCAAATCGAATTTTAGTCCACCCATCTAAATCATCTCCAACTGTACATTTGTTTTTCATCAAGGCTTTGAGAGACTCATTATCAGCATAATAACCCATGTAAGACGTAGCAGCTAACAACTTCTCGCCAGCATTCATATAAGATACAAAGTATTTTGCTAAACTTCTTTCATATAATACTGACCAGGGTGCGTTTCGAAAATACTGGACAATACTTTCATTCATTTCGTTTCTATATGGTATTAATCTATTACCCGCTGAACTATTAAGAAAATTACTTAACTCCTTATTTGTAACTTTTCTTCCGATGGTAGTCAATCGAACTTGGTGTTTATCCCATCTATCTTCAAAATTTTTAAAGGCCTCGTCATATTCATCGAATGCTTCTTTTAACCTAGTTTTTGCTGCATCATACTTTTTTAAATCTTCACCTTCTAATTGAGGAAAAACAATATTTTGAATAATTCGCTTACCATACACGTCATGAAGTTTAATTTCTTGATCATTAGGATCTAAGGAAAAACTTTCTTCTGGGATCAATGATGCCAAATTTACAAGTTGCTGATCAGAACTAAAATCATTTGCAACCCAAGTAATGAGATATGGGAAATCCAAAAGATGTAATTCTTTACTACCATTCGTAGATTTAGCGAAGAAATTTGCTAGTTCATCATATATCTTATCATGTGCTTTTTGGTTAAGTGTTTGAGCATTACATATATTAAATGATGAAAATATAAAAGCAGCTGAGAATATAATTGTCCTTAGCATAGTTGTGGATTTGTGGATTTTGAGTAAAAATAGGGGTTTAAACTGATATTTCCAATTGCCGCTAACGAACAAGTACTCACGACGGATTGAAGCGCAGCGAAAATCTGTCCGTGAGTACGATGTTCCGCGACGTTTGCGTTTCGAAGCCAAAAGATTTCTATTTTTTGAAGCGTCAGCTTCTTGTCTTTTGGCGGTTTCCTCCAGATAAGGAAGTATGGACGTGACTACGGGTAGTCCCGCCGTTCTTCCGGAGGAATCGTTACGCTGCGCCGAGGAGAAATGATTCCCTGATCATTTTCCGATGTCCGGCAGACGGACGGTTGAATACTTCTATTCTACCGGCTGCCGGAAACAAATATACCGAATGCAAAGGAGTACTTTCTAATTTAACTGACCGGTGACCCTAAACTTTTTCCCGACTCGCATCGTTCGCAAGCTCAAGTCTTACAGACCTGTAACGACTGGTAGCCAAGTGCTACAAAAGCTTCTTTTGCCGCTTTGTCTGCCCTGCCGCTAATGATTTGCCTTGAAAATCAGAGTTTGCGAACGATGCGATATTCGGTCCTCCAGGCCACCAGCCCTTTGTAGTGATCCTTTGATCAAACATTCGGACAGGGCGATAGCCCCACAAATATTTGTTGCGCATATGTTGCGGAACGGATGCGCACACGCAGCCGGCCTTAGCCGGTTGACGTGTGCGCAATGTTATGTGTTATTTTCTTTATTGAATAGATAATTCGTGATCTCGTAACCTAACACACAACACAAACAAATTATTGGCTTAAATATGCCGTAACCTTTAAAAACAAAATAAGCCAGCAGAAAAACAAAAAAAATATAACTTAAATACTTTAGCTTACTTAACATTAGATTGTATTTTTCTTTTTATGAAGAAATAAGAAATAGAATAACTTCTTGTAGAAGCAAATTTATTGAAAGTGGGCTATGAGATAAACTGTCATTACTAGATATACCAGTTAGGAAGTGGTTTGGGACAAATGCACGGACACTCCATTTACTGTCCGATAATTCATCGTCAGCAGGCTGCGTAATTCCGACTTGTATTGCTTGATGTTTCCAAGAAAAGACAAAATCGCCGATTTGAACTCATCATGCTTCTCGTAATAAGTTGAATTTAGAATCTTTACCCGCATGAAGTGCCAAAGTCGCTCAATCAAGTTAAGATTTGGCGAGTAGGTGGGTAGGTAGACAAATTCTATTCGTTGCTCTTTGGCCCACTCCGTGAGCATCTTATTGCGATTGTAGCGGGCGTTGTCGCAGATCAAGTAAATTGTCTTTCCTGGATGCTTTCGCAAAAGTTGCCGACAGAGCCGCTGCGTCGATTGAGCATTGACCGAGTCGGTGATGTCGTAAACCAAGTGCTCAGGCTTCATGCCGTTGATTGCGGCGTTAATATTAACCCGCTTTCGACCGGAATTGCAGTCGATCTCAAAGTCTTGACCTTTACGTATCCACTCCCGACTAGTCTTGGTATTATGCGTTGGATGACAACCGTCAGCGTAGTAGACAACAGCATTTCCGGCATCTACCTCTTCAAGGATCTCAGGTACTGTCTCCTCTAAAAAGGCTTGCTGGGCCTCACCCTCAGCTTTAGCTGGTACCGACTTGCTCTTCTTGTACACAAAACCTAAACGTTTGAGCAAATCGGTCATTCCCGCTACGGTGTAATCCATACCAAATTGCTCTTTCACATAAGCGCAAATTGATTTAGCGTCGGGGTAAAAGTAATCATCCAGATGGTTGGCCAGTTGCTTTTCTTGTTCCTCGGTAAGACGGCCAGAGAACGGAACATAATCGTCCGACAGATACGTCTCGAGATCAACCTTGAAGTAACCACCGACATAACGATAAATAGTAGGGTGTTCCCTCTGTTAGGCTGCGGCCGTGGCCGATTCCGTCCTCTCTCGGAGCACTCTTAGCTGAGTGTATCGCGTCGGGCAGGTGTTGGCGGTTTCCCAGTCGTAGACCTGCTGGTAAGTTACGGTAGTCAGGGCGCGATCGACAAAATCTAGCGAGATGTCGATATGGTATAAC
>NZ_VOXD01000007.1:0-163151 GCF_008014675.1 Neolewinella aurantiaca
GAGTATCAATTTACACGCTGATGGACCCAGTAAAGCTGGTGTTAAGCATAAACGAATGCGAGCGATGTGGTCCGATAAGGCCCGTGATAAAGTTTTTCTAGATAGTATGCGTTAGCCCTGCCCCCGGCCCCTCTCCTCGGGAGAGGGGAGACGTGACAAGCGGCAAGTTCGTGATAGTAGTGCATCTCGTGATACACACCTCCTCGGCCAAACGGCTCTCCGAGCGAGAGCGGTCCGGGTATTCTCCGGGAGTGACCTGTCAAGATACGTCTGCGCCCGGAGCGCGCGTCGACCGTTTGCAGCCGGAGACTGCTTCAACCGGGGAAGATACTTTGTCTTTCAACCATCTTTGCACCTGCGTTCGCGCCCTATTGTTGTTCTGATTCGTTAGTATGTTGGTATTTTGCGCCCAACGTTCCAATACTCCCAACGAACCAACATCCCAATGTATCAAACTTCCACCACCCATCGCGTACGCTACGGCGAAACCGACCAGATGGCTTACCTTTATTACGGCAATTATGCGTTGCTCTACGAAATCGGTCGGGTAGAAATGCTGCGCGAACTCGGGCTTACGTACGCCAATATGGAGGCCGAGCACGGCATCATGCTGCCGGTAATGAGTCTCAACCAGCGCTTCGTTCGCCCCGGCCGTTACGACGAATTGCTTACCATAAACACTACCTTGCGCAAGCTGCCGGTCGATACAATTACCTTCCACGTCGAAATTCACAACGAAAAAGGAAAGTTAGTCAACGGAGGGAGCGTAAAATTGTGTTTCGTCGACATGAGTACCGGACGGGCTGTTCCCGCTCCGGAATACCTTTTGGAAAAACTGCGCCCCTACTTTGAAGAAGCTTAAACTGCCTTCAATTGCGGATATTAAAAATTACTTCACCCAGCACCCGGTCTGGCTGGGAATGCTGAAGTACAGCAAGGAGAATTCCTTTATCGGCTTCCACGGCGTTCCTATTTACGACGTTATCGTATTCGTTTACCACGAATCGCTGCGCGATGATTTGTTTACCCGCGCAAATAGCGTAGCGTTCAGCTTTTTCCTTTCGCTTTTTCCTTCTTTGCTCACCATCTTTACCCTCGTTCCCTTCGCCCTGAACGCACTGGAAACCTGGTACCCCGGCCTGAAGAATTTTCAAAGTACGCTGGACGAGGAAATCAGCCAGGTGATGCCCGGTCAGGCCGGAGAATTTGTGCTCGCTTTCGTTCAGGAGATCACCAATTCTCCCCGGTTGGGCTTGCTGAGTTTTGGTTTTCTGTTGGCCATCTATTTCAGTAGCAACGGCATGCTGGCCCTGATGCAGGCTTTCGACAAGAGCTACGTCAAAACCTTTAAGCGGCGCAATTGGGTGGCAAAGCGCCTCATTGGGGCGGGCCTGACGCTTCTGATCGGCCTGTTCATCGTGTCCAGTACCGTTTTTGTGATTATGGGTGACTACATCATCTACTGGGTGGCCGAAGCACTGAGTCTGGGAAGCCTTACGGCGTTCTTTATCGGTCTCTTGCGGTGGGTGATAATGCTCAGCCTGTACTACGTTACTATCGGTACGCTTTACCGTTACGGCGCGGCTACGCACAAAAAATTCAGCTACTTCAGCCCGGGCGTTACGCTCGCAACGGTGCTCTCCCTGACGACCTCCGTGGCGTTCAGTTTTTACATCGATGGCTTCGACCGTTATGATACTTACATCAAGTTCTACGGTTCTATCGCTACCATCATCATTGTTATGCTGTGGTTGCAACTCAACGCGCTTATCCTTATTATAGGGTTCGAACTCAACGCCGCAATTGCGGTACGCAGGGATCTGACGATGGTGGAAGAGGAGTAGTTAGAAGCTAGGAACTAGAAACTAGGAGCTAGGGGTTAGAAACTAGAAACTAGAGAACTAGAAGCTAGCTCATAGCTCCCTAGCTCCTAGTTCCCTAGTTCCTAGCTCCCTAGTTTCTAGCTCCTAGTTCTCTAGTTTCTAGCTCCTAGCTCCTGGTAACCGACCAACCTAGCACCTTCCTCGACGAACGACTAACCCAAAACCGTGTGTTTGTGCGTTCTTGTGGCATAGTTACGAAACACCATAAAAGCAAACCGTCATGATCTTGATTCTCACCTATATAGCACTGATTTGTGGCGGTCTGCTGCTGGTCTTGCTTTTGCTCTCCATCATCGGAGGTCTGGACCTCGACCTGGACGTAGACTCCGACGGACTCGGAACTATGAAAAGCGTTCTGACCTTCTTTTCTATCGGATCGTGGGTGGTACGGTTGGTTCTCATTTCAGAAGCTAACCCGGTGCTTGCGTTTGTAGTGGGCGCGGCCGCAGGTGCAGTGGGCGTTTACCTGCTCAGTCTGATCCTGAAGTTCCTGCTCTCGCAGCAGGCTAACGTAAACTGGACGGTGCACGACGCTATCATGGAGAAAGGAACGGTTTACCTGCGCATCCCCGCCGGTGGCGAGGGCATTGTCCGGGTAAACGTAAAAGGAACCAAACGCGAGCTTAAAGCTCGCTCTGTCGCTACGGAAGACATCCCAACGGGGGCGCCGATCGTAGTGGACGAAATCGGGGGAGACGGCATTGTCGTCGTCAGCCCGGCATAAGGGTTACCGGCTCATCGGCCGGCAATCACGAAAAAATCACACATTCACCTCCCCGCGCAGCGGGGAAAATTAAACCCCATTATATCATGCTAGAATTAATTGGAGGCGTTGCCTTATTAATCGTTCTTTTCGTCTTTTTTCTGGTCAGTCGCTACAAACGCTGTCCGTCGGATAAGATTCTGGTTGTCTATGGTAAAACCGGTGGCGGAGCATCCGCTAAGTGTTATGCCGGTGGTGCCGCTTTCGTCTGGCCGGTCATTCAGGACTACAAATTTCTCGATCTCACCCCGCTGAGCATCGACGTGAACCTGAAAGACGCACTCTCGAAGCAGAACATCCGCGTGAACGTCCCTTCTCAGTTCACCGTTGGTATCGGAGAAGATGAGAACCTGATGCTGGCTGCTGCCAACCGTCTCCTTTCCCTAACCCGCGAGCAGGTTGCCCGCCTAAGTCAGGACATCATCATGGGCCAGATGCGCCTCGTGATCGCCAATATGGACATCGAGGAGCTGAACACCGACCGCGACAAGTTCGTCTCCAGCGTTTACTCCAACGTAGGCGAAGAGCTTCACAAAGTAGGTCTGCGTCTCATCAACGTAAACGTAACCGATATTCAGGACGAGTCGGGCTACATCGCTGCCCTTGGTCAGGAAGCTGCCGCTCGTGCGATCAACGAAGCCGAAGTAAAGGTTGCGCAGGAGAAGCGTACCGGTAGCATCGGTCGTGCCGAAGCACAGCAGGAGCAGCGTACGAAAGTAGCCGCCCTTACCGCCCAGGCGGAGATCGGTGAAGCAGAAGCTGCTCAGCAGCAGCGCATCAAAATCGCCGACGCCAACGCCCGTGCGATGGTCGGTGAAGCTGAAGCGACCCAGGAGCAACGGATCAAGGTAGCCGACGCCAACTCCCGTGCCGAGATCGGAGAATCGAAGTTTAACGCCGAAGCCCAGGAGGGTAAGAACGAAGCGGCCATCAAGATCGCTGAGTCCAACGCCGCCCGCGACGTGGCCCTCGCAGAAGCCAACCGCCGCGCTGAAGCTGCCCGCAAGGTCGCCATCGCAAAGGCCCAGGAAGAATCCTACAAAGCCCAGGAAGCGGCGGAAAAAGCCCGCGCCCTGAAGGAGAAAGCCGAGAAGGAAGCCGAGCAGGTCGTTCAGGCCGACATCGAGAAGCAGAAGGCCATCATCGCCGCCCAGGCAGAAGCAGAGCGCCGTCGTGAGATCGCGAAGGGTGAAGCCGACGCAGCCCTCGCTAAGTACCAGGCAGAAGCCCAGGGTATGGAAGAGTTGCTGAAAAAGCAGGCTGAAGGTTTCCAGAAACTCGTTGCTGCTGCTGGCGGAGACGCCCAGAGCGCCATCAATTACCTGATGCTCGATAAGCTCGAAGCCCTCACGAAGATTCAGACCGACGCCATCAAAGACATCGAAATCGACAAGGTGGTGGTCTACGACAGTGGCAACGGACAGGGCGTAAGCAATTTCGTCTCCGGCCTCTACGGGATGGTTCCTCAGCTCAATGACTTCCTGAGTCAGAGCGGAATGAGCCTGCCTGCCGGACTCGTGAAGCAGGAATCCGCTAAGGACGCCGAAACATCGGAGCCCGAAACGGTAAAGCCATCCGCTACCCGGCCCACGCCGCCAAAGAGTTAATGAGTAGTTTGATTCGTAGTTTTTGCCCGCCTCTTCGGTTTTACCGCAGGGGCGGGCTCTTTTGGTTTAGGCCGGTCCGTAATCCGACACGACGCCCCGCCAACGCTGAATTTTATTGCCGCCGGAGGCCGGTTCTGCATAATTACCATGTTCCGCGGCGGTGTAAACATTCACTCATCGAAGAAAACCTGCCTTCCGTCCAACAAACCTTCTTCCACGGCTTGGCGATAGTAAGTTTGTGAGCAACAAATTAACCGTAGCCCTTGTGTGGGCTGCATTAACCAACAACACGATGAAGAAGTTATTTACCCTGACCCTTATGCTGGTATTCGTTACCGGCCTGTTCGCGCAAAAAGCCCCGACAGCCGAAGAAATTGCCGCAACGTACATTGAAAACATTGGCGGTGCAGATGCCTGGAAGGCGCTGAAAGCCACTACCATGAAAGGCACCGCAAGCATGCAGGGAATGGAATTCCCCATCTCCATCACCGCCGCCGAAGGCGACATGCAGTACGTGGAAGTGAACGTGCAGGGGCAGAAGATCGTCCAGGCGTACGACGGCGAAACTGCGTGGCAGATCATGCCTTTTCAGGGCATCACCGAGCCTACGGAAATGCCGGAAGACCAGGCTGAGCAGTCTAAAGAAATGCGCTTCCTTTCTGAGTTCATTGACTCAAAAGAGCGCGGCATCACGCTGGAAAGTGTAGAGGGTAAAGAAGTAGAAGGAACCCCTACCTACGGCGTGCGCGTGACCGATGAAAAAGGTATTGACCACACGTACTACTTCGATCAGGAATACATGATTCCGGTTATGATGGCCAGTTCCGTCAAGTCTGGTCCGCAGAAAGGTGCTGTTGTTGAAACTTACATGAGCGACTACCAGGAAGTAGAGGGTCTGGTGGTACCTATGTTCATGGAAGTGAAGTTCAACGGAAGTACTATGCAAAAAATGACCTTTTCCGAAGTAGTACTCAACCCGGAAATCGATAAGGCGATGTTCTCCATGCCCAAAAAAGACTAATACAGCTCTTTAGGTATTCATTCCGGCCGGATTTTCCAGTACAGGAGAACCCGGCCGTTTTTTAGGCGCTGACGCAGGTGCAGAGTAGGGAGTACGGTAACTGATGTACGGGGCGGAAACCCAGCCCTTCAACCTGCTTTGCACCTGCGGCCGCGCCTGCTTTAAAGCCCGTTGCACTCAAGGCGGCACATCCACGAACTGCTACAACCCACTTACTATCATGAGACAAACGTTTACCCTCCTGCTGCTGGCCTTTGCTGCGGCACTGTCGGCCCAAAGCGAATTCAAAACCACTTCTGCTTTGTTCGGCGACCTGCGGGCCAGGCAAATCGGACCGGCCGTAATGAGCGGCCGCATCAGTTGCCTCGCCGTAAACCCTGAAGATGCCACCACCGTTTTCGTGGGCGCCGCCGGCGGCGGCGTCTGGCGGACCACCTCCGCCGGAGGGCAGGTCCAGCCCGTCTTCGATGACCACCCACAAAGTATCGGGGCGATAGCCATCGCGCCGTCCAATACCGATGTCGTGTACGTCGGTACCGGAGAACCGTGGACCCGCAACAGCATCAGCGTCGGAGCCGGTGTCTTCAAATCAACGAACAACGGTACGAAGTGGAAGTCCATCGGCCTTGAAAACACGGAGCGGATTGCCGACATTTCTGTGCATCCCGAAGACGAGAACGTTCTCTACGTCGCTGCGATGGGGCACCTCTGGGACAGCAACGAAGAGCGTGGCGTTTTTAAATCCGTTGATGGCGGCGCAAACTGGGAAAAGGTGTTGTACATCGATGAAGACACCGGTGCTGCCAACCTGGCCATGGACCCCAATAACCCCGAAGTACTCTACGCCGCAATGTGGAGTCACCGTCGTCTACCCTGGACGTTCGACTCCGGCCTGCACGGAAAATCAGGTCTCTACAAAACAACCGATGGCGGTAAAACCTGGAACAAACTGACCAATGGCCTGCCCGATGAAAAGCTGGGCCGTATTGGCGTCGAAGTCGCTCCGAGCAACAGCAACATCCTGTACGCCAGCGTAGAAACCGGCACAAACGAAACCAAGGGAATGTACCGCAGCGAAGACGCCGGTGCCAGCTGGAAAATGATTGGCCGTAACCAAAACACGGGTATTCGTCCGTTCTATTTCAGCGAACTGGAAATTGACCCGAACAACCCCGACATCGTGGCTAAATGCGGGCTCAACGGAATCATCAGTGAAGACAAGGGAAACATCTGGCGTAGCTTCGACCCCGCCGTTCACTCAGATTTTCACGACATCTGGTTCGACCCCGCCAACAGCAAGCACATCCTGGTTGGTACCGACGGTGGCGTTTACGAAAGCTACGACCGGGGCTATACCTTCAAGATGTGGATGAACCTGCCGGTAAGTCAGTTCTACCACGTCAGCGTCGATAACGCGAAACCTTACCGCGTCTACGGTGGGTTGCAGGACAACGGTTCCTGGTTCGCGCCCGCAACGAGCGCCGGAGGAATTACCAACTCCGACTGGAAAAAGACCTTCGGGGGTGATGGCTTCTACAGCTTCCGGCACCCAACCAAAGAACACATCGTTTTCAGCGAATACCAGGGCGGAAAACTCGTTCGCTTCGACGAACGAACCGGGCAGGCGAAGTCGATCCCTCCCTACGCAACCACGGGGGAGGACCCGCTTCGCTTCAACTGGAACGCTCCCGTACACATCAGCAAAGATGGTAAGCGGCTCTACTTCGGCGCTCAGTACCTCTACCGCTCTTCAAACGACGGCGACAGCTGGGACCGCATCAGCCCTGACCTGACGACCAACGACCCGGAGAAACAAAAGCAACACCTCAGCGGAGGCCTCAGCATCGACAACTCCACCGCCGAGAACCATACCACTATTTATGTCATCGCCGAAAGCCCCCTGGACCAAAATACAGTGTGGGCCGGAACGGACGATGGTAACCTGCAGGTTACCCGCAACGGAGGGAAGACCTGGGCCAAGGTAAACGAAAACATCCCCGGGCTGCCGGCAAATACCTGGGTAACTTTCGTTGAGCCCAGCCCGCACGACGTCAATACCGCATTTGTGACCTTCGACGGCCACCGGACGGGAGATATGAAAACGTACCTCTACAAAACAACCGACGGAGGAAAGAGCTGGACGGACATCGCCGACCCTTACGCAAGCGGCTACTCCCTCAGCGTTCGCCAGGATACTGAAAACCCCGATTTGCTGTTTTTAGGTACAGAGTTCGGTTTGTACATCAGTCTCGACGGCGGTGCCAGTTGGGCTCCTTTCAACAACAACCTGCCGATGGTTGGTATCCGCGCTATGGTGATTCAGGAGCGGGAGTCAGACCTTGTTATGGCTACGCACGGCCGTGGAATTATTATTCTGGACGATCTCGAAGCATTGCGTCAGCTGACGCCGGGAATAACCAGTAAGAAGTTCACTTTCCTGAAGGTGAAGCCTGCCTACCTGGGCAGCGGAACCGGTATGGGAATGGGAGATTTTGGCGGCAGTGGTACGTTCGTGGGGCCCAATCAGCCGCGTGCAGCGCGGATCATGTACTACAACCAGCGTCGTCACATGTTCGGCAAAATGTACGTGGAAGTCTGGAAGGATGGCGAATTGCTCCGCACCCTGCCCGCGGGTAAAGGCGCCGGCCTCAACGTGGTGGAATTACCCACTTCTATTGAAAAGCCGAAAGCTGCGCCGACCAACAACCGCATGGCTTTATTCGGCGCGCTCTCCGGTCCGAATCTTCCCGCCGGAGTCTACGATGTAAAACTCATCAAGGGAAAGGAAACTTTTGAAACTCAAATCGAACTAACCGTTGAGGAAGGAGACGTCTACGGCGTAGCGGAACGCGAAGCCCAGCGGAAGTTACTCATGCAGGTGTACAACGATACCGAAGAACTGGCCTGGATCTACGATACCTACGAGAAGGTGGAAAAGCAAGCCGAAGCACTGATGCCAGAGAAGAAAAAGGTGGCAGAAATGGCCAAAATGATCGCTGAGTCAGCCGCTAAAACGAAAGCAGGACTCGTGTTTCTGGGTGGAGACTTTTACGTCGATGAAGGCGCGCGCCTCCGGGAAGAGATGGGCAACCTATACTTCGATATAAGCACCTTCCCCGGCAAACCCTCCGGAAGTCAGATGCAGGAAGCAAAGCGCATCCACGATGAAATGGCGAAAGTGAAAGCAGAGTTTGAAAGCATGCTCAATACCTCGGTTGCAGCATTGAACGAGAAGCTGCCAGAAGGGCAGCGTATCAGCTGGCCCTCAAAAGCAGACTTTCTGGCTGCGGAGTCCACCGGTTCCGACGCGGGCTCACAGCGCCAACGTTGGAAAAGTAACACCCTTTGGAAGAGTGCCCTTGCCAATCCCCTTGGCGAAACCTGGGTGCAGTTGCTTCACTAAATCCGGATGCTGAGATTGACCGTCGCGGAGTGCAATTGCGCTCCGCGACGGTGTTTTATGCGGGAAACACTCCCGTTTATTCTTCTTCGCTTTTATGCTTCCGCGAGCCCGCGTAGAGGTCGTAACGGACATATCTCACTTCGATCGGCCCGTTCATCAGCGGAATCCGGCGGCTGGTTTTGAGCCCTACCGACTTCAAGCCTTCGGGGCTACCCGTGATCAACCACGCAGAGTAACCTTTCCAGTTCGTTTTAAAGGTGTCGCCGATCATTTCGTACAGTTCTTCGATGTTGCCGGTTTTGAGGCGAACTTCGTAGGGCGGATTGGTGACGAGGATTCCACCTTTTTCGGTCGCGGGCGCAGGTGCAGAGAGCTGGTTGAAAGGCAATGACTCGAAGTCGATGTGCTGAATCAGGCCGGTTCGCTCCAGAGAAACCTTGGCGAGGTGCAGCGTGAGTTCATCAATATCGTTGGCAAGAATAGGCTGGGGCGGGGTGCGAACCTTGTCGCGTGCTTCCTGGCGGATGGAAGCCCAAAGCCCGGCGTCGAAATCCGGCCAGCGCTCGAACCCGAATGACCGGTTGAGGCCCGGCGCTTGCCGGGCTGCAATCATTGCAGCTTCCGCTACGATGGTTCCGGACCCACACATCGGGTCGCAGAACGGAACTTCGCCGTCGTATCCGGAGAGGGTAACCAGGCCTGCTGCCAGTACCTCATTGATGGGCGCACCTCCGGTGCGCTTGCGGTAACCACGCCGGTGAAGGCTCTCGCCCGAGCTGTTGAGGCTTACGCTCACTTCGTCGTTGCGCGTTACGTGCAGGTTCAGGGTAAGGTCTGCGTTTTCTTTGCTTACGCTCGGGCGTTCACCCGTCTTTGCCCGGAACTGATCCACGATAGCGTCCTTGAACAACTGGCTGAGGTAAACCGCGTTGCGGTGGTAGTCGGATTGTGTATTGGCGTCTATCCACAGGAAACCGTCTACTTTGAGGTAGGGGCTCCAGTCAATTGCTTTCAGTTGATCGTACATCGCCTGCTCGTTGCGGGCCCGGAACGATGCAATTTCGGTAAGTACCCTGATGCCTGTCCGCAGGTTCAGGTTTGCGCGGTACATAAAGGCTTTATCGCCTTTACACATCACAACCCTGCGGCCTGGTTCGACGTCAGTTGCACCGAGGGCTGTAAGTTCGGCGGCCAGGATTTCTTCGAAGCCTTCGAAGGTAGTGATTGCGTAAGTTTTGATGGCTGAATGTTTTTTTTCTCGGTTCGGGGTGAAGGTAGTGAACGGTAACGGGAAAACCCCGGACTTAAGCCTGATGGTGTGCATTAGACCTTACAGGCCGGCCGGGGATGAGGCTCCTTTTGCTCAACAGACGTTGTTAAACGCACGGAGCACTGACCAGAATCCGACGCCTTCGTAAAAGCAGGTGCGCAAGGACCGGAATTCTATTTAAAAGCTTTTTTTGCACCCGCGTTCGCGCCATATGAACAACCTGAAAGCGCGACAGGGCTAATGCCGATCGTTCTAAAAGATTGCCATCTGGTTTTCGTTGGCTTCAACCTTTTTCTGCTTGCGCATTAAGACGTTCGGGATGTCCATATCAGGGAGCAGCCGCTTTACGATGCGCAGCCGGTGAGAATACCGTCCGGTTTCCTGGTTGAAAATTCCGTAATGGTCAACGCTATCGATTCTCACCCGGTCTCCGACGTGCAGGATTTTGCTGTCGGGCAGTAACAGCCCAACGTGTTCGATGTGGCCTTTTCGGTTGTCGAAGAAAGCAAGGTCTGCCGGTTGGGCCTGAATCACGAAGTCCACCATCCGGCCGTGATTGCTCATCGCGTCGGCGGTTCGGGGGAGTTTGATGTTGATCAGCCGGGCCACCAGTTGAATGAGTGCTGCGGGATCGATGCCGGTAGGCGTGCGGCCACCGGCGAGACCGGGGACAAAGAGCCAGCGCCGGGCAAAACGAATCATGAGGTCCGCTTCGGTACGGAGGTCTTCGGAAAGCGCGGCCTGGCCGGAGTAGTTGAAAACGTGCTGGCCGTGAAGCAGGCGCATTCCGTCGAAACCAGGTAAGCGTGCCCCGAAGGTAATCGGAACGGCCGCTTGCTCGCCCAGAATAGCCGACCACAAGTCAAGGGCAAAGGCAGGGTTGTCGCGTTGCAGCCGGAAGGTTCGCTCATCGGCAGTAAGGAGTTGATCGGTACGTACAAAACCCTCGAAATCATCATCACAGCATCGGATACGGGAAAATGTTTTTCCCGGTTCCAAAATAGTAACCGGCTCTCCCAGCAGCAACTGGGACATCATTTCAGATTTAGCCTTGGCGTGGCTCCGGATGGCGGCAGCAGTAAAGCGACCGAGGGCAAAGTTTGACATACGGCTGCAAGATAAAATAAATTGCCGGTTGTCGACGGTTCTGACGGCCGGATGCACCACAAGGGCGCCAGCCATACGGACATTCATGAGCCTCGCCTTTTGGTGAACTGCAATAAGCCGGGCCGAATTCCGTTGGTAAAAGTGATGTGGCCGCCAAGGTCCGACGTACCTTTGCGGCCTCCCAAAATTACCGTATGAAGTTTCCTTTACTGGTCCTTACCTTTCTGTTGTGTGCAAGCGGACTTTCTGCCCAGGATTATCACTTTTCCCAGTTTTTTGCAGCACCTCTGACCCTGAACCCGGCCCTGACCGGGGCTTTCCCTGGTACTTATCGTGTCGCGTTGTCGCATCGCAGCCAGTGGGCACAAACCCTGGAAACACCGTTTTCTACTACCGCCTTCTCTGCCGACTTTAAGTATTTCGTCAACCCTAAGAAGCGGCGTTACAAAGACGCCTTTGGCGTCGGCGTATCTTTTGCCAGCGACCGGTTGTCTGAATTTAATTACAGTGTCAACCAGATCATGGTCGGCGGAGCTTTTCACAAAGCCCTTGACCCCCGGAGCAACCAAACCCTTAGCCTTGGCTTTCAGCTGGGTGTGGTACAGCGCAACGTCAGTTACGATCAGCTTACCTTCGAGGACGCCTTCGACGGAACATCTGTATACGTAGATGGCGCTTCTGCCGAGGAACTCCCGGCCAATAATTACGCCTTCGGAGACTACCAATTGGGCTTGAATTATGCCTACGCGCCCAAGAATAAAGTGGCCGTTTATCTCGGTGCAGCGGTCCATCACTTCAATCAGC
Source organism: Neolewinella aurantiaca (assembly GCF_008014675.1). Classification (GTDB taxonomy): domain Bacteria; phylum Bacteroidota; class Bacteroidia; order Chitinophagales; family Saprospiraceae; genus Neolewinella; species Neolewinella aurantiaca. The sequence continues at coordinate 11,859 of NZ_VOXD01000007.1, forward strand.
CCGAGCAGAGCTTCTATGCTGAAATCACTCAGGGAGAAGACGTAGAGGTTACTCAAACGCTTTACCGTCGCTACAGCGGATACCTGAACCTCAGGCTTCCGATCGGGAGAGATGTGAGCCTCAGCCCCAGGGTTTACGCCTACGCTCAGGGACCTCACCTTGTTACCAATGCGGGCAGTAACCTGCGTTTTTTGCTAAACGACAGCAACGGAGCTGCACTGCACCTTGGCGCTTATGTGCGGGGAGTTGGCAGCGATGTAGAGTACGGTATCGATAGCGCAGTTGGCATGTTCGGGGTCGAATTCAACAGCTTTCTCGTCGGGATGAGCTACGATGCCGGACTGAACGGCCTGCAGACCAACCGCCGCCACCAGGGGGCTTTCGAACTCAACATCGCCTACCTCGGAAAGACAAACGATGACGAAGCGGTACCGTGTCCTAAATTCTGATGTTTCCTACACCATGGTACTTCTACCGTGTAAATAAGAAGGGGAATTGCCGTCATTTAACAGAGTGGTAGGTTTTTCAAAAGGTTAGTTAACAGGGTGATTTCGTAGCTTTGTGTCCTCTCTGAAACAATTAACCAGAATAATAGAATCGTTCCTATGTCGCTTTTACGCTTGACTCTGGCCTTTGTGGCCGTGCTTTCTTTTACGTCAACTACTTCCGCTCAGATTAAATGGATGAGCTGGGATGAAGCTATTACTGCCAACAAAAAAGAGCCCAAAAAACTGCTTGTCGATGTCTACACCGAGTGGTGCGGCTGGTGCAAAAAGATGGACAAGGCTGTCTTTACGGATCCGGTAATTGAAGCTTACGTAAAGGAGAACTTCTACGCCGTAAAGTTCGACGCCGAGCAAAAAGGGGCCATCAAATACGATGGCTACACCTTCAACTTCAACCCCGAAGCCACCCGTCGTGGAGTTCACGATCTGGCCGTGGCTCTGCTGGACAGCCGGATGAGCTACCCGAGCATTGTTTACCTCGACGAGAACCGCGACCGCATTTCCATCAGCCCCGGTTTCAAGCCGGCCAATAAGTTCATCAACGAGCTCAACTTTATTCAGGGCGGTCACTATAAGACCAAGACTTATCAGGAATACCTGAAAACGATCGGTAAATAATAAAAGGAAGTTTCCGGCGCGGCCGCAGGTGAAAGCCCGTTTTTAAGGAGCAATAAATGCACCCAGCAGTGCCTGTAATTGCTCGTTTAAGGCCAAAATCGCCTCTTTCATCTGCCAACTGTCCCGATCACGGGGGGCAACGTAATTACTGACGGCCCTGAGTTGTAGCGGTTCGATTCCGTTCTGAAGACAGGCGTAAAAGAAGGCTGCTCCTTCCATACTTTCAACCTGTGCTTCGGGGAAACGTGCTTTCATCATGGCGATGCTTTTTGCGGATCCGTTGACCCTGTTTACCGAGATGGCTGCCACATGGGGGAAGGGTAGGGAGGCCAATCCTGCGGGCGATTCCAATACTTCCTGCTGGTTAAAGGGCAGGCCGGGATGAAGACCGATTTCCGCCAGGCTCAGGTGCCGTCCGTCCTTGTCCTCGGCACCCAGATCTCCGAATCTTTCTGAGCTTACCCGGACAACCTGACCCAGTTCGAGGTTTTGATCTATTGCACCGCCTACTCCCGCCTGGATGGCCAGGGAGGGCAGGTTCCCCGCCCCAAACCTTGCGCCCAGCGCGTAAGCGGTCGCTGTGAGCCCAACTCCGGTAAAAACGACCTCGATGGTGACCTGGCCAAAATTGAGGACGTTGCCGGTTTCCGTTTCTGCACGCGCCCGAAGCCAATTAACGGTCGGCTCTATCTCGAAGAGGGTCGCAGCGGTAAGAAGGATATTCATTTCTGAGGAGTTGAGGCTGTTGCACCTGCGGGTTTGCGATTGTAAGTGCTGTTATCTGGCAGAGTAGCTCCGCTACTGCTTCCAGCCAATATGAAAGAGTGCATCGCCTTGGCTTACGACCGCGGAGTTGGCGTGCCCGATGATGATACCGTCGCGGGGAGAGGCAATGCGCTTGTCTTTCCGGATAGCCTGCGGGTCTACGATTATGCCAATAACTTCCCCTTTCCGTACCGGGTAGCCCGACTTTTTTGTCCACTGAAACAATCCAGCCCGACTGGCCCTGATCCAGACACTGCTGTTGAGATGAACAGTCTTGCGTACCGGGTCGGGTGGTTTTACCTGGATCATCTGTTGATCATACAAAAGGCGGTGGAGCCCGGCAACTCCAGCATCGATACTGGTAGAGTCGTACCTCAGGTTTTCTCCGCCCTCAAAAGTGAGCACACTCACCTGATGGTTTTTAAGCGCCGACCGCCGGAGTGATTTAGCCGGAGCCTTTTTCCCCAGGATCAGGGGAGATGCAAAAGCCCGGGCTGCGCGTTCTGCTTCGGGGTCCTCGGGGTTATACCGTATTTGTGGGAAGTTGTACGTTCCCCGGCCACCCGTATGGAAGTCTACGGCCAGATTGAGGTGAGGCAGAATATTTTTACTTAGCCCGTTGGCAATCCGGCTGGCCAAGGAGCCGGTGGAGGTGCCGGGGAAGGCGCGGTTAACGTCTTTGCCGTCAGGAACGTCACGACTGAAGTTGTTGAAGCCGTAAACGTTCAACAGAGGGATTGCGATAACGGTCCCGGCGGTAATCTTATCGAACATTTTATTGCTCAGGCACCGCCGTACGATCTCAACTCCGTTGACCTCGTCTCCGTGAACACCAGCCAGAAACATCACCGTAGGCCCGGGCTGAAAAGCCCGGAAAACATGGGCGTTTATAGAGACCTGATTGCCGCTGGGCAGCTGCCCGGCTACAACTTCCACCGTGCCGGACTGGCCGGGGTAGAAGGTTCCCTCCGCAATGATCATTGGTTGGATATCTTTCATAGGTTGAGGTCGAGTTTAAAGGCTTTATTGACGGCGTACTCCACAATGACTCCGGCAATGTCTATACCCGTATGGGTCTCGATTCCTTCCAGCCCGGGGCTGGCGTTGACCTCCATGATCAAATGGCCACGGTTGCTGGGTATTAGGTCTACGCCCGCTACTTCAACGCCCACGATTTTGGCCGCCCGGATGGCAAGTGCTTCGTCTTCGGCGGAGAGTTCTACCTGGCGGGCTGTAGCCCCGCGGTGCATGTTGGCGCGGAACTCGTCTGGTCCGGCTTTGCGCTCCATCGCAGCAACCACTTCGTTGCCGACTACAAATGCCCGGATGTCTCTCCCGTCGCTTTCGGCTATGAATTCCTGCAGGATCACCCGGTCCTGAAGCCGGAGAAAACCTTCCGCGATCCGCTCTAATTGGTAAGGGGTGTGCGCCAGCGCAACTCCTACGCCATGCGTGCTTTCCAACAGCTTTACAACAATAGGATAGGAGCCCATCGTCTTCCCGGCCCGGCGAACTTCGTGGAGGGTGAAGCACAAAACCGTACCCGGCACCTGCACGCCGTTGCCCGCCAAAACCTGAAGGCACGACATCTTATCGCGCGCCAGCAAAAGACCATTCGCACTAATCGTCGTCGGTACTTTGAGTACTTCGAGCTGACGGATAATAGCCGCTCCACGGTTGGTGATATTGGCCCCAATGCGGGGAATGGAAACGTCCGGTTTAGGTATAGGTGTCCCATTCAGCAATAAAGAAGGGCCATGCTCCCCCAAACTGGGGCTACAAAGACCGTGGTCGACAACGGTCGTCTGATGCCCCCGCTCTACACCGGCTTCCACAAGTCGTTGAGTAGAATAAAGGGAAGGGCCGCGGGAAAAGATATTGATCGTCATGGTTGAAACTGGTAGGAAAGCGTAAAGCTAAGTCTTAGGATGGGGAATGGTATAATTTGTATTGTATCTTGCGGGTTCAACAACGACCCCAGGCAACGAAACGACACAAATCAACCGTTTTAGTTCAGCTGCTTCTTTTATAAAAACTTTCCCAACGAAACGTTTGGTAATGATAAATGAAAGAAGTACCTTTGCGGTCCGAAAATATAAAGGAAATGAAAAAGGAACTTCATCCCGAGTCTTACCGTACTGTAATCTTCCGTGACATCAACGCCGACGTAAGCTGGCTTGGTCGGAGCTGTGCTAAGACACGCGACAGCGATACATTTGAAGATGGTAACGAGTACCCGCTGATCAAACTGGAGATTTCCAGTGAGTCGCACCCGTTCTTTACCGGTAAGATGCAGTTTGTTGATACCGCTGGTCGTATCGACAAGTTCAACAAGAAATTTGGCAAGAGCCGCTTCGCTAAGAAATTGGGTGAAGAGGAAGCTCCTGCAACCGAAGCCTAAATTTTCCATCTGCGTGAAAACGTGGCTGAAGCCCGAAGTGAACCCGTGTTTACTTCGGGCTTTTCCTGTTGCCCCTGCCTGATACAGAAAGCCAATAAGTACTCATTCCTATGTCCCACATTATCCTCTTCGACGCTGAGGTTCGTATTCATCTGTTGCCGCTTACTTACGCCCGCCCCGTTGGAGATTTACGCGTCGGAATCCTGACCATTGCTGAAAAATGGGAGCGCCACCTGCGCATGCCGGTATCTTATCTGACCCAGGATTATCTGCAAGAACTTTTTCCCCTGGCTTACGGCGAACAAAACCTGCTGGTTAACGGCAGTATCTTACCTACCCCTGAAATCGTAGCACTAATTCTCGATCTTTCTCCCGGAGAAGCTTACATCAAGGACGGCGAGTTGATTGCTGCCTGCCTCGATGAAGCTGCGGTAGCAGCTTTGGCCGAAGACCAGGATTTTGATGAACTGGATGCTTTTGATTTGGGTGATCAGCCGCTGCTTCGCATCAGCCGGCCGGCCGATGTCTTCGGTATGAATGACCTGGCCCTACGGGAAGACTTTGCACTCCTTACGGCTGGTCGGACTTCTGAGGAGCCCTCTGCGACGAACACCATCATTGGCCCCCGGGAGAACCTTTTTCTGGAAGAAGGAGTGAAGATGGAGGCGTGTATTCTGAATGTGGAAGACGGCCCGGTTTATATCGGTAAAAATGCCGTTGTCCTGGAGGGAAGTTTGCTGCGCTCGCCGTTGGCCCTTGGCGAAAGCAGCGTGGTGAAGATGGGAGCCAAAGTTTACGGAGGTACCACCATCGGGCCAAAATGTAAGGTGGGCGGCGAGGTCAATAATGTCGTTTTTCAGGCCAACAGCAACAAGGGCCACGATGGCTTTCTGGGCAACGCTGCCATCGGCGAGTGGTGCAACATAGGCGCCGACACCAATGCCTCTAACCTTAAGAATGATTACGGAGAAGTACGCGTTTGGTCTTATCCGGAGGGGCGTTTCGCCAAGACCGGTTTGCAGTTCCACGGGTTGGTGCTGGGCGATCATTCTAAAGCCGGAATCAATACGATGTTCAACACCGGTACGGTGGTTGGTTTCTCTTCCAACGTCTACGGAGAGGGCTTTCCCCGCACTTTCCTGCCCAGCTTCATCTGGGGCGGTGCTGGCGGAGTGATGACCTACAAAATCGAAAAAGCCAAGGCCACGGCAGAACGTGTAATGGCAAGACGGAAGGTAGAGTTTACCGACGCGCACAGCCGTATGTTCGACGCTATTTTCGATGAAAGTAGTCAGTACCGAAAAAGCTAAATCCTTTGCTGGCGCGGCCGCAGGTGCAGAACCAGGATAAAATGGCCCGGTCCCACCCGTTAACTCTTGCTAGAACTTCGGACAAATAACCCGGCTGCGGTATTTGGCGGGTTGGGTATAGATGATGCCAAGCTCCCAGCCGCCACGGCTGTTGGTGATTGTACCGACTTCCCCCGCGGAGATATCGTAGCTGACGGCAAATTGTACCTTTTCTGTTTCCAGGCCTACTGAGACAATGATCGCATTCAGGCCGGGGCTGTCTTCGAGTTGGTTACTCATTTGGGCCCAGAGGCCGGCACGGAGGGCTACTTCACGCCAGTTGCGTTCGGTGTACCTGATGTTGGTACCGAAGAGTGCTTCGTAAGACGGTCCCTGGGTCATAAACCGGGCAGCGGGCAAGAGACTCATGTCTCCGCTACCGAGCGGAAGCTCACCACCACCGTGAACGACATAACGCTGATCCAGCGGATCAGTGTTGCCGGTGATGGGAGAAACGTCGGGACTGTTGAGGTGGTAGGCCGCAAGACCAAAGTAAGCCCCGCGCCGGTCACCGAGGTTGGCAAACCAGCCCAGCCCGGCGTTCACGTCAAGGTAGAGGCTGTTGCCGCTTCCGGATACGCCCTCTCCGGTGGGGAGGTTAGAATCGATGTAGGCTTCCCGGGTGGCATCGTTGACAAAGTATTGGTTGGAGAACCAAAGTTTGTTGATATCCAGGCCCCGGGTGCCGAAGCCGACGGATGCTCCGCCGGCAAGAAAGTGTCCGGTTCCTCGTCCGGCAAGTCTTCCCAGGTCCTGTTGGTAGCTGAAACTGACGAGGCCCTGGTTGCGCTGAAAATCGCTGGTGCCCGCTTCGTCTTGCTGGAGTTGAAAACCAATGCCTACAAAATTGCCGTTTCCAGCCTTTCGACGCAGCTCGAGGCCGGCGCCGTAACTTTTAAAACCTTCATTACTCAGCTGGCTGGAATACAGGTCGCGGAAGTTGGCCGTGAGCCGTAGCTGACCGTTCATGAGGCCCGTCATTGCCGGGTTGGTCAGTTGGGGCGAAGCAGCGATCTGACTGTACCTTGCATCCTGCGTCCGCGCCAGAGAAGGCGTAAGGAATGCGATTGTTAGCGGTAGGACGAAGAAAAAGGCAATGCGCTGGAGGGTAGAAAAAAAGGTCATATTAACGTGGAATTCCGGAAGCGATTGAATAGGGTTTAGCGGATCAAGGTAGTTTCTCCGGAGAGCACTTCTTCGGAATCGTCGTCGTAGCGGACTACGATTTTGTACAGGTAAACGCCAGCATTGACCGGTTCCATATTAACCGTTCCGTCCCAGCCCATTGAGGCATCGTTGACGGCAAAGTCACTCGCTTCGTAGAGGACGTTGGCCCAGCGGTCAAATACGGTGAAACTGACAACCTGGGTGCCCGGACGGCCATGAACGATAAGTACATCGTTGGATGCATCTCCGTTAGGAGAAAATCCGGTAGGCACGGCTACTTCACGAATCTTTCTTACGCTTACCCGGAAACGATCTTCGGCGGTACAGCCGTTGGCGTCCGCAACCACGAGGCTGTAATCGATCTCATATTCCGGCATCGCGTTGGGAGTCGGGCAATCCTCGCAGTCCAGGGTTCCTCCGTAGGAGCCCGTCCAGTTGTAAATCAGAGAGTCGATACCGCCAACGATGGTGGGGATGAGATCAATACTGTCACCGAAGATTATGGTCGTGTCGGCAGGGAGCATCAGGCTGAATTCAGGCCCGTCACTTACCTGAACCACCGAACTGGTCTGGCAACCTGAACTGTCACGCACGAAAGCGATGTACTCGCCGGCCTGCAGGCCAATGAACATTGAATTGCGGGTGAATCCCTGGTTCTCGAGGCCGTAAACGTATGGTTGTCGTCCACCACCACCGGTTATGTTGATGGTGCCCGTAGCTTCACCTTCGCAAATAGCAGCGGTACTGGTAGCTGAGATAGAAATAGCTGAGGGTTGGACGATCTCGACGGTCGAAATGTCCTCACATTGATTACCATCCGTGACGGTTAGCTCGTAGCTGCCGGCTGGCAGGCTCACGATTTGGTTCTGGCCGCTGCCGGTGCTCCATTCGTAGATATAGCCACCCGCTCCGCCGTTGCCCAGGGCTGAGATGCGGCCGTCCGTTTCGCCGAAGCAGCTAACGTCGAATTTGTTGATGCTTGTGGTTAATTCTGTGGGCTCCGTAATCCGGAGGACAGTGTCGATCGTACAGCCATCCACATCGGTGATCCGGAGGGTGTAGTTGTCTCCCGCGGGTAAACCGGACACCATTGCTGCGGTGCTGTTGCCAGCTTCAGGTCCCCATTGCAGGTCATAGTTGCCCGGGTTTGGTCCGGAAATGTTGGCAATGGTAAGCGCTCCGTTGGATTCACCGAAACAGGTTACGGGAGTCTCGTCTGCCGTAAAAGTAATGGGAGGCGGAGCATTGAGGAAACGCTCACCTTCTCCTGTACAGCCTCTTGGGCCAGTGACGGTAACACGATAAAGCAAATCGCCGGGCAGGTTGGAAATGGCTACGCCTGATTGCCCGTTAGACCATTGGTAGGTGTAATCAGACTCTACGGTGCCCGCTCCACCCATTGGTATGGCACCAAGACGGCCATCGGTACGGTCGTTACAACTGGGGAGATTCGCAATGATGTTTACGGTGATTTCAGGTAAGTCTTCAAGGGTGACGGAGAAGGTCTCGACACATCCGCCATCGTCGGTTACCATAACTGTATTTAATCCCGACGGTAAAGCGAGTGCCGTGGCGGTCGTTTCGCCGTTGCTCCACAAGTAAGAATACCCGGGAGTACCTCCGGATGGGGTAACGGTAGCCTGGTTTGCAGAAGCTTCGAAACAGCCCTGACGATCCTGTACAACAGTTGCCGTCAGCGGTGTTGCGGGCTGGTCGATGGTCACGGTATTTGATGCGGTACAGCCGTTTGAATCGGTTACTGTTACCTCATAAGTTCCTGCTGTCAGGTTGAAAACACTGTCTTGGTCGGATCCAGTTTGCCACATATAGGAGTAAATCCCATTGCCACCCGTAGGCAGAGCGACGGCGTTGCCATCGTCTCCGTCGCGGCAGGTAACGTCGCTGGAGCGGAAAGTAATGGCGAGCTGATCGGGCTGATCAACAACGGCCTGCAGGGTCGTGGTACACCCGAGAGCGTCAGTAACCAGCAAGTTGTAGGTTCCCGTTGTCAGTGCGCCGGCATCTTCGTCTACCTGGGCGTTGGGGTCGTCCCAGGAGAAGGTATAGGGCGGGGTACCTCCGGTGGTTGTTACACGAATTTCACCGTTGGAAGCCCCGAAACAACTGGCATCGATAACTTCATCGAGGGTAGCCACCAGCGCCGGACGTTCGGTGAGCATGTATGAAAATGTTTCTTCACAGCCCTGGTCGTTAGAGATCGTAAGCGTGTAAGTACCGGCTCCGACGAAAGTACGGTCTTCAGTGATTACGCCATCGTTCCAAATGTAGTTGTAACTCGGGGCACTGCCAGTAACGGTTACGTCTATAGCTCCGGTCATAGTACCGGGGCATGAGGGATTGGTGAGGACTTCAGTCACGGAAATATCCAGCGTACTGATGCTGACGTTTACTGTTGCCATGTCCGTACAACCTGCTGCGGTCATCACGTTCAGGGTGTAGGTAGCGGGGCCATCCGGGGTAATGGTAGGATTTGGACAGTCGGTACAGGAGAGGTTGCCATCGTTGGGCAACCATTCGTAAGTAAAACCACGGTCGTAGTTGAGGGACAGAGACCAGCCTATCAGCTCGCCGAGGTCGTTGCCCTGGCGGTCAAAAGCCAACAGTTGCCAGGTACCGTTGATGGGGGAGTTGTTGAAGGCTGTCCAGTTGCCGCCAATCGGGGCAAAAGTACCTGTGTACGGAGCCGTGCCACTGCTCAGAGGAGTTGTTGCGGTAGGACTGAAACAGGTTTGCGTAAGGTCTTCTCCGTTGCCGCCAAAGTTCTCCACCAGCGTCAGCACCCTTCCGTTGGGAGCAATGATCTGAATAGTGACATCGTCGAGATCGCCGGTGTTTTCCAGATTGACACAAATTGAGCTCAGGTCGGCGGCTACGTTCGTGATCCGGTCTGGGGTAAAGTCGGTGATTACAATATCATTCAGGAAAGCCGTCATGTCATCCGGATAGAAAGCGTTGCCGAAGGGAGCATTCGCAAAAGATTCGAAAGTGATGAAGGTGTCGGTGGCCATCGCTCCGATGACGTCGGGAGTAAAGGATTCTCCGAGGCAGATTGAGGTGTCGAGTACTTCCCGGTCTACCAGCGGGCCACAATTAGCACATGCAGGGTCATACGGAGGAAGAATGTTGATCGTGACGCTGGTGTCGTACACACAGCCGTAATCATCGGTGGAAACGATCCGGATGGAGTTCGGGCCGGGGTTCTGACCGGCAAAGATTACGCTGTCGGTGCCGTAAAAGCTGAAGTTGTCGAAATCCTCAAACCTGAAATCATTGACCGGTACAACGAAGGTCTCCTGATTGGGGTACAGGGAGTTTACGAACTCGATGGACCACTCGTAGATGTACCCGTTGTCGTTGGTAAGGTTATCACGGATATTCAGAGCCCATTCTCCGTTCAGCGGACAACCGACAAGGGTGTTGAAGCTTTCCTCAGCGGCGTAGTCGATTTCCGGCATGGTCTGATCGGATCCGATGTTGAACTGGCTGACGTGCTGGGCCATGGTCCTTGGGGCTGTGGCGGTCCAGCAGTACCGTCCGGGCGGGTCAGGAGTATTGGTGTCCTGATCACCCTGGCCGAGAAGTTGGCGCTGAACATCATCGGAGGTAGAGTACCGGTGAAGGTCGAGGATGCTGCCGTCGGGGCAGGTAATCCAGATATCCAGGTCGCCGAGGTAACTGTGCTCCATGGTGGCACAAATACGGACGAGGTCACTGGCCTGACCCAGGGTCTGGCCCGGGTTGAAGTTGGAGAATACCAGCGGGCTGGAATATTCCGATCCGTTGCCATCAGGCAGGAAGGTAAGTTCGGTGAAGCTCTGGCTGGTGTTGAACGAGAACTCTACCGGAGTCGGGTTATAATCAATGGAATTAGGGCTGCCATCACGGCCAACGGTTAGGATCACTTCCTCGCCGACGCAAAGGGAGGAGGGAAGATTATCCGGGGAAGAAAAAACGGGAGGCGGTGCAACCCGCACGCGCTGGCTGATACGGGTGCTGTTTTCGCACCCGTCGGCATCCCTGATGGTGAGCTGGGCAAGGTAGCCCCCGGGGTCGTCGTAGATGTGGGATATTGAAGTAAGGCCGAAACCTTCTTCGATGGTGCCATCCTGAAAGTTCCAGGAAAAGAAAGACGTGGCGTCGCTTTGGGTGTAGCGCAGGTTGTTCTCGGCGTAAACCCCTTCGGCGGTAAAGATGATCTCATCGCCGGGGCAGATGTCGACATAGCCGTTCGTTGCGGGCATCTGGGCCGGTACCGTTGTGATTATTCCGTCGATGGACTGACAGGACCGGACACAACTGATGGAGGCGGACCAGCCCGCTCCCGTTCCGGTACTGGTAAATACGAAAGTGAGGCAACCCGTTGGGTTGCTCTGGGTTGCGGTTACGTTGAAACCGGGAGAATCTCCGGAGTTGATGGTAGTTTGTACGGGAGCGGAAGTATCGTCTCCGCCGTAGACGGTCAGTTCTCCGTCTATATTCAGTTCTGTGAAGTCTACCCTGATGTGGCTCAGGGCGCCACCGTCGTCTGAGCAGATCGTGATCTGATGCGTCGTGCCGTTGGCGGCGTGGTCTCCTCCCGCGCCTCCGGAATCGAAAAGTACCCCCGTGCAGGTATTAATCCGGCCACCCTGAGATATCCGGATGTTTTGAGCATCCACTGCCGAAGACAGGGTGAAAAGGCCAAGAAAGAAAAAAAGGAGACGAGCGTAGAATTGGGGCATCGGAGAGATGTTAGATCGGTCATTCATTGCACCTGCGGCCTCGCCTGAAAATGCTCGTATCGTAAAGAGGATCATCAGGGAACAGCAAATAGTGCCGGGAGACAAAGGTAATTTATGAGAGCTGAAGCCACGGACGCGCTGGCGACAAAACCCAAGGGCTGTTAGGGGAGCTTGCCCGTCATTGAACATCCCGTTGGACGAAACTTTGAACGGACGTACTATCTTTGGCGGAAAACGAAATTTAGTATGAAAGTATTGGACGGTAAGGCGCTCGCGGCCACAATTAAAGAAGAATTAAAGCAAGAAGTTGATACTATTCGCCTTGCGGGCGGAAAAATCCCTCATTTGGCTGCTGTTTTGGTTGGCGAAGATCCGGCCTCTCAGGTGTACGTGCGCAACAAAGTGAAGAGTTGCGAGATGGTGGGGTTCCAGTCGAGCCTGATTCGCCGGCCCGCGGAGATTACACAGACGGAGTTGCTGGAAATCGTGGACGAACTCAACAAGAACCCGGACATTGATGGCTTCATCGTGCAGCTTCCGCTGCCCAAACACCTGGACGAAAACACGATCAACCTCGCCATCGATCCGAAAAAAGACGTCGATGGCTTCACGCCCGTAAACATCGGCATGATGACGCTGGGGCTGCCTTCTTACCTGCCTGCTACGCCAAACGGCATCGTAACGATGCTCGACCGTTACGGCATCGAAACCAGCGGTAAAGAAGTGGTCGTACTCGGTCGCTCTAACATCGTAGGAACCCCGATGACGATCCTTCTGAGCCGCAAAGGGAACCCCGGAAATGCCACCGTTACTATGTGCCACAGCCGCACGAAAGACCTCGCCTTCCACACCAAACGCGCCGACATCCTGATTGCCGCCATCGGCATCCCCGAAATGGTGACCGCCGATATGGTCAAAGAAGGCGCTGTAATTATTGACGTCGGGATTAACCGCGTCGAGGACGCTTCGCGCAAAAGAGGATACCGCCTTTGTGGTGACGTCGATTATGCCGGGCTCGAAGGGAAAGTGGCCGCCATGACTCCCGTGCCGGGTGGGGTAGGGCCAATGACGATCGTTTCTCTGATGATGAATACCCTGGCGGCGTCTAAACGCTAAGGGGGGAAACACCGGGCGCGGCCGCAGGTGCAATGAGCGTTTTTATAAAGTACGTAACCTGCAATTTAGTTACCTCTCCGCGGGCTCATTAGCGGGCCTTGCGGAGAGGTGCCCGGAACGCTGGTGCAAGTTTTTTGGCGGACAGGCGACCGACACGGAGAAATAACTTATCCGTTAACCGGCCTGCCCAACATTTTCCCGGCTCGACACATCTACAAATTAAAACCTGAACCCGATGCGTATTCTCTCTCTCATTTCCTTTTTCTTACTGCTAAGTTTTGCGCTCCCGGCCCAGAACGAAGAAGCGCTGGAAATGGCCAAAGCCGCCATCACTAAAATGGACGATGGTGATATAAGCGAAGCACTGGAGCTTCTGGAAAAGGCCTGGAAGATGGATCCGGGAAACCAGTTGTATCCTTACGAGATAGGCTACGCTCACTACCTCAACGAAGACTACGCAGCGGCCGTTAAGGTGCTGAAGAAACTCTCGAAAAAGCAAGGAGCGGGCAAACAGGTGTTCAGCCTGCTGGGCAATGCTTATGACAACCTTGACAACCAGAAGAAGGCGGTAAAGGCGTACAAAACAGGTATAAAGAATTATCCGGAGTCTGGCATATTCTACGTCGAACTAGGCATTCTGGAAGGCCGGCGCAACAACTGGAACGAAGCCGGAAAGTACTGGGAGCAAGGCATCGTTACCGAACCGAACTATCCTTCCAATTACTTTCATCTCGCCAACCTGTTTGCTCAGACCGATAACCGCATCTGGGCGTTACTCTACGGTGAAATCTTCATGAATCTGGAGCGCAACTCGAGGCGGACGCCGCTGATGAGCGAGAGCCTCTATGTTACCTGGCGCGAATCCGTAAAACTGGAAAAGGACAGTGCTACGGTAGACCTTTACCAGTCCATCAATTGGAGTATGACGGACGCAATGGAGCTCAAGTTTCCTGCCCCGCTGATCTATTCCACCGCCGTTACTTTTGGTACTACGGCGGTGACGGGCAAAACGGACCTGAACAGCACAACCCTGCACGAACTCCGGGCTCAAACCCTTAGTTACTGGGAAGACAAGGGGTACTTCAGTGAATACCCGAATATTCTGCTGGACTACCAGAAAACGGTGCGCGATGCCGGCCACTTCGAAACTTACAACTACTGGCTTATGAGCCAGGGAGATCCGGTTGGCTGGGAGTTTTGGCTCGATGGGCACCAGGAAGAATTCGATGCCTTCGTGAGTTGGTTCAACGCCAACCCGCTGGAAATCCCCAAAGAGAAAGTAATGGTTCGCTCAACTTTCTAGCAAAGCGGCCTTCTGTTTCCGGACATGGTGATTCGCAGAGAGTTCCCTTTGCCGTTAGTAGCGGTAAGCCTTCACGGTGTCGACAAAGGCTTTCACGCCGTCGAGCGGTGTATCGGGGTATACGCCGTGACCGAGGTTGACGATGTGGTTTCCTCCGAAGGTGTCGATCATGCTGTTGGTTGCAGCGATGATTTCGTTGTGCGGAGCGTAAAGCTGAACGGGGTCGAGATTACCCTGAAGCACCTTGCCCTGCACCTGCGTGCGCGCCTGAACGGGGTCGGCAATCCAGTCCAACTGCACGACATCGCAATTTAGCTGACCAATCTGAGGGAGTGCGTGACGGGCATCTTTCGCAAAAACGGTGACGGGGACCTCGCCACCCAACTCATCGATAATGAGTTTGATGTAGCGAAGGCTGAATTCTTTGTAGTGTGCGGGAGGCAGGACGCCGGCCCAGCTGTCGAAAATCTGAATCAGGTCGGCTCCGTGGTGGATTTTACCTTTCAGGTAGGCAGCCGTTGCTATGGCAATTTTTTCCAGCAGGGCATGGGCAAGCTTGGGGTCGCGGTAGAGCATGGCGCGGGCCTTGCTGAATGTTTTGCTACCGCCGCCTTCGGTCATGTAGGCGAAAAGCGTCCACGGAGCGCCGGCGAAGCCGATGAGTGGAACGCGGTTGTTGAGTAACTTCTTTGTGGCATCCAGTGCATCGTACACGTACCCCAGGTGGCTGGGAGCGTCGTGGGCCGGGCGTAGTTTTTCTACATCGGCCATTGATTTGATCACTTCCGGGAAGCGGGGCCCCACTTTCTCGACCATTGTATAGTTAAGGCCCAGGGCTTCGGGGATGACGAGAATGTCACTAAAGATAATTGCGGCATCGACGCCCAGTTCGTCGACAGGCTGAACGGTTACCTCGGCTGCGAGATCGGGCGTGGTTACCAGTTCGATGAATCCACTTAGTTGGGCCCGCAGGGCACGGTATTGAGGCAGAATGCGGCCGGCCTGGCGCATCAGCCATACTGGTGGGCGTTCTACTTGTTCGCCGCGAGCGGCCCGGAGGAATAGGTCGTTGTCGTAATTAGTCATCGGCCGCGAAGGTAGCAGATAAGAGGGAGTGTTAGTAGGGGAGGAGGTAAAGTTGACAATTCTGGGACGTTTGTCTTCGGAATATGATTCCGGGCGCGGAGCGCAGGTGCAGGGGAAGCTTTGATAAATTGCTCTTCAGGAATGAGTCCGTCACTGCCGATACGGGGACCTTTAGGTCACCGAAAGCGGTGTAAAATCGTGGTTCGGTATAAAAAATTGCGTGTTGAGGCTCTTTAAGAATTAAAAAAGATTGGAATTGTCAGAGTTGGGTGTATATTTGGCGAACCAAACTGGTGCACCAATTTGGTTTACCAGTTTAATTTTCGATCATAGCTGCCTTAAAGGATAGAACGTAAAAGTTGTAGTGGATTTTCCAGAGAGGGCTCGTTCCCTTTCCCCATAGCTTTGATCATGCAAAACTTGATTCTTTACTCACTACAAATTCAAAATTCATTACGAATGATTTTAAGGACCAAACTGATGTTGGTTGGACTGTTGTTCCTCAACATTTCACTATTCGCGCAGGATACACGCGTTTTAACCGGAACGGTTTCGGATGCTGACGATTTTACACTGATCGGCGTCAATATTCTCGTTACCGGTACATCCCGGGGTACTTCTACAGACTTTGACGGGAATTACGAATTGGAGGTAAGCACCGGAGACGTGCTTCAGTTCTCCTACACGGGCTATGTTTCTCAAACGATCACCGTCGGGAACCAGACTGAACTGAACGTGACGTTGGCCGGAGACGCTGCGGTACTTGAAGAAGTTGTAGTTGTTGGTTACGGCTCCCGGAAGAAGAGTGATATCACGGGCGCTGTATCCTCGGTCAAGTCCGAAGAACTCAACGCTTTCCCCGTACTGGATGCTGCTCAGGCACTTCAGGGACGCGCGGCCGGTGTGGTTGTTCAGTCTAACAATGGTGGTGAGCCAGGTGCTCCGATCAACATTAAAATTCGTGGTAACACCTCTATCAGTGCCAACAGCTCACCGCTGATTGTTGTTGATGGATTTGTTGGTGCTACTATGCCACAGGCGAACGATATCGCTTCCATGGAAGTACTGAAGGATGCATCTGCGACCGCTATTTATGGTTCCAGAGGATCGAACGGTGTAATTCTGGTAACGACCAAAAAAGGTAAGAGCGGACGTTTGTCTATTGAGCTTAATTCAACTTATGCAACACAGAACACTGCAAACGAGCTTGACCTCCTGAATGCAGACGAATTTGCCGACTACCAGAACCAGATCAGAGCAAACAACGGCATTTCTACGCCTTATCCACAAGGCCCTGCCGATACAGACTGGCAAGACCTGATCTACCAGTCGGGTAACACCCAGAACCACCAGCTTTCACTCTCCGGTGGATCAGATAAAGTGAACTTCTACGCCTCCGGTAAC
This sequence comes from Neolewinella aurantiaca, assembly GCF_008014675.1. Lineage (GTDB taxonomy): Bacteria > Bacteroidota > Bacteroidia > Chitinophagales > Saprospiraceae > Neolewinella > Neolewinella aurantiaca. Next base: position 28,316 of record NZ_VOXD01000007.1, read on the forward strand.
TTCTTCGATCAGCAAGGAATTGTGGTGAACTCCGGTTTCGAAAGAGCTACCTTCCTGTCTAACATCGACGCGCAGGTGAATGATAAATTCAAGCTGGGGCTCAATCTTTTTGGTAGCCGTGGCACCAAGGACGGAGTAACAACTCAGTCTGACGGTTCGGTAACGGTTGGTGGTGATGATGTTATCTCACTTGCGATGCGGTTTGCACCGGACAAGCCCGTACAGGACGAAGACGGGAACTTTACTACCAACGACGTAATTGGTGACGAAGTAGACAACCCGTTTGCTGTTGCCACTCAGCGCGTTGATGAGACCGTTACGGATAACTTCCGGGCTAACGTTTACGCTAACTACGACATCTTAAAGAACCTGTCGTTTAAGACCACTTTCGGTCTGAGCAGCGAGAACGTATCCCGCGGAGTTTACCAGCCTTCTTCGCTTCAGATTACTGCCTCGGCAGTAGGCGGAAGAGCCAGCGTGGTTAATACTAAAAGAACCAGCGTACTCAGCGAAAACTACCTGACTTACACAAAAGAGATCGGCAAAGGTGCTTTAACATTGTTGGGTGGATACTCTTACCAGAAAAACAAAAACGAGGCATTCGCTGCTGCCGGTACCGGCTTCCTGTCTGACGCATTCTCTTACTACGCCCTGAGTACTGCTACCGGTCTGCTCCAGCCAGCATCTTCTCTTTCCGAAACAGAGATTCAGTCTCAGTTCGGACGACTCAACTACGACTACGACAACCGTTACCTCGTTACCGCTACGGTAAGAAGAGACGGAGCTTCGAACTTCGCTGCGAACAACAAATACGCTGTTTTCCCATCTGCTGCATTGGGGTGGAAAATCTCTAATGAAGACTTCCTGATCGACAACGAAACCATTTCCAGCCTCAAACTGAGAGTGAGCTACGGTGTTACGGGTAACCCTTCCATCAGCCCCTACCAGTCACTTGCCCGCTTTGCGAGCCTTTACGCTTCCAGAAACGGACAGACTGTATTCGCCATCACACCAGACCAGCCAGCTAACCCTGACCTGAAATGGGAATCTTCTTACCAGACTAACATTGGTGTAGACTTAGGCTTGATTGACAACCGCGTTAACCTGTCGGTAGACTACTACAACATCGATACCAAAGACCTGATCCTCGGAAACAACGGTATTCCTGAGTACTTCGGCTTCCAGAACGATGAGATCCTGACCAACCTCGGTGAGATCAACAACAGAGGTTTTGAAATCTCCCTTAACACCAAAAACATCGTGAAAGGTGATTTCCGGTGGAGTACCGATTTCAACCTGTCTGCTAACAAGAACGAGGTTGCGGCGTTGATCAACGATGCTGACCTGTTCGGCAACGCAGCACCGAGTTACTTCAGCCATGACCGTAGCTACGTTCTCCGCGTTGGAGAAGAAGTAGGTCTTTTCTGGGGATACGAGTACAGCGGTGTTTACCAGGGAGGCGACCTGCCTGCCGGAACACAAACACTTACCGGCGGTGTAGCCGGCGATCCACTGTTTGTAGATACTGATGGTAACGGTGAGATTACTGAAGCCGATAGAACCATCATTGGTAACCCGAACCCTGATTTCACTTTCGGTTTCACGAACAACTTCACGTACAAAAACTTCGACCTCAATATCTTCTTCCAGGGGGCTCAGGGAGGTGATATTTTTAACATGACCAACGTTCAGCTGAACAACGGTGATGCAAATACCACCCGTGACTACTTCAACAACGCATGGACTCCAACCAACACCGACACCGACCAGCCTCGCGTTGGTAACAACAGCAACCGGGAGATCTCTTCCCGTTTCGTTGAGGACGGTAGCTACATCCGCCTGAAGAACATCGCTCTTGGTTACAACCTGCCTACAGCAACTGTAGAGAAACTGGGTATTGGTGGCATCCGCCTGTCGGTAAGCGCTCAGAACCTGCTGACTATTACAGACTACTCCGGCCTTGATCCTGAGGTAAACTACTTCGGTGCCAGTGGCGACAACAACACTTCCAGTAACACGGTACAAGGTTTTGACTTTGGTAACTACCCAACGGTAAAATCATTCAATTTCAGCCTCAACGTTCAGTTTTAACTCCATCGGGCGAAGACCAAATCATCCCCTTTCAGGCTCCGCAGGAGTACGAAGCGGGTGATTTGGCTTACGCCCGGTGTAATCCGAAAAAGAACTTAAACCGTAACTGTGTTAATGCATTAGTCAACATCAACAACCCTTTCGGGGGGTAGAGAATGGAGGCTATTCTAACTTATTATCATTTTTTAAATAAAAAAGCATGCAAAACTTGAAATATTTAATCCTGTTGGTGGGATTTGCAATGGTCGGGTGTTCCGACCTGGTTGAAGAGCCGGTGGGCCTGTTAGCTCCGGATGGTTTCTTCAAATCTACAGACGATATTCAGACAGCCGTTGATGGCTCTTTTACCCACGCTATCAATGAGAAGTTTTGGGGACGGAAGTTGTCCATCGCACTCATGTTACGTTCTGACATGGTAGACCTTGCTTCAAACGAAACAAGAAGAGTGGAGAATAACGAATTCACCACACTTGCCAGCAACGGAATGATCAGCGAGTTTTGGCCTAAAACATACCAGGGCATCGCTGCCGCCAATCAGGCAATCGCGGGTGCTGAAAATGTTGATGTAGCGGAAGAACTCAAAAACCCGGTAACAGCTCAGGCTTACTTTATCCGTGCATTTTACTACTTCCATTTGGTACGTCTTTTCGGAGATGTTCCTTACATCGATGCACCCATCGCTGATGCCGCTGCGGCAGCATCGATCAGCAAAACTCCTGCTGCTGAAGTTTACCAGAACATCATTTCCGACCTGGAGTACGCAAAGACCTGGTTGCCTAACACCCAGTCTTCACGTGCTATTCCTGCCAAGTCAGCAGCGAGTTCTTACCTGGCTTTAGTTCATCTGACAATGGGGAACTACGATCAGGCATTCGCTGAAGCCAAAGAGGTTATCGACAATGCGGCAACGTATGACCTGGCCCTTGAACCAGATTTTCAGGTTCTGTTCGACGCTAATCAGATTGATGGTTCTAAAGAGCCGATTTTTGCACTGGACTACAACAACGTTGAAGCTCCTAACAATGCTTACGATCAGATTGCTCCCATGACCGGTATCCGGGGTGATGACAGAAATTCAGGTGGCGGATGGTCCGTTGCTGTTCCTACCCTCGAAGTTTACACGACCTGGCCCGCAGGTGACTACCGCAGAGCCGTTAGTCTGGACGAAGAGGTTTCAATTGGTGGTACTCAGGTTAGCTTCACTAACTTCGACATCAGCGGTCACCAGTTCGCTAAGAACAATCCGTACATCGCTAAGTACACTCGCTTCCCCGGCCCTTTCGCCCGCGGAAACGCACGGGCAACGAGCCATAACTACTCAATGATTCGCTACGCAGAGGTACTCCTGATTGCTGCCGAGGCCGCAGTTGAACTCAACGATAATGCATCTGCAACCAACTACATCAACCAGGTCCGGGCTCGTGCACGCTCTGGTGGCTCGTGGAATGATACTGAACCAAGTGCTGTTCCTGCAGACATTACCGGAACCGTTACCGTAGATGACGTCCTGGAAGAACGTCGTTACGAACTCGCTTTTGAGTGTAAGAGATGGTACGATATTGTACGTCGCCGCATCGGGGACGAAGTTTTCAGCGCATCAGGTCTTGAAGGTGAAAAAGAGTTCTTTACTGCCGATGATTACCTGCTGCCACTTCCTGCTGATGAGCTGGAGCGTAACCCTAATCTGACCCAGAACCCAGGGTACTAGGAAATCAACGTCGTCTAGGCGGGCAATTCGTATTCTGTAAACAGAGTATAGCTGCTTCAACAGCACTTCCTCTTCTTAGCACGTTTTATTAAGAGGCGTTTTATTGGCCTGTCTGGCTTGTAGAACGCCTCTTTACTTAGAGATCGATTGATCTGAGTCTTGTATCTTGCGCGATATTTGCAGGTTGAAAAGTAAGTCTGAAGGGTTGTTTGCTCTTATTGCTTCTTCAACCTCAGAGTTGAGCAAACTGCAGTTGTCCCAGGAAGCAATTGTCTCTGCTATAAGTAAAACGGATCATCCGGTTATGTGAAATATGAGCAGATAATCGCTTTCGGGTATATGAGCTAATTATTTAAAATTGAATAGATTGCCTTCAATGATGAAACTGGACTTAAATACAAAAAATGATAACCACGATATCCAAAACCTTATTATATCGAAAATAAGGAATTTAATTAATCACAAAAATCTGGAGCCAGGAGACAAGCTTCCATCGGAACGGGTATTATCGGAAAAATTTGGTGTCAGCAGAAGACACGTCAGAGAAGCGATACAAAAGCTTGAGCTTTATGAATTGGTAGAATCAATTCCTCAGTCCGGTACATTTGTCGCAAATATTGGCCAAACAGCATTGAATGGAATAATTAACGATATTCTACGATTAAGAAGACATGATTTCAAATCATTGGTGGAAACCAGGATTTTGTTAGAGCTGAGAATGGTCGAATTAGCAGCTAAAAGAAGAACGGAAGAAGATTTGAAGGCAATTGAAACAACATTTGACGCATATAAAGCAAAAGTGGTAAATCGGGAGGATGCATTACAGGAAGATTTGTTGTTTCACCTGGCCATCGCAAGGGCTAGCGGGAACACAACAATGAATGCATTGCTACTACAGATTACACCTAATATTATTAATGTTTTTGAAACGAACCGAGTATGTAAATTCGATGATAATATTTTGGAGCTTCAGAAGCACCAAGCTATCTTTGAGGCTATTGCAAAAAGAGATTCAGCCATGGCAATCGAAAGTATGGAAACTCATTTTGACCGTTTAATGGAGTTTTGCAATAGATTTGAAAATCAAGTAATAAACGATTAAATAGTACGCAGTGTACTATTACACAATTTATTTCCAATTGTCGCCGGTTTATCATCCCTACCGGTTGAGTTTTTGGAAATATCACTAAACCATCAATCAAAACATCACATCAATGATTAATTTAAATGGAAAAGTGGCCATCGTAACTGGTGCCACCGGAGGAATCGGTTTTGCAGTAGCTAAAAGATTAGGCCAGGACGGATACACCGTTATTTTGAACGGCATTCGGGATGAGGTTGGAGCTGAAAGAGTTCAGGAACTGGTAGCAGAAGGCATCAAAGCCGAGTACTACGGTTTCGACGTTACGAATGAAGAAGCAGTAACCGAAAACATCACCAAAATCGGCGAGAAGTACGGCCGTATCGACGTGCTGGTGAACAACGCCGGTGGACTGGGAGGACGGTCCCGTTTCGAAGACATGACCACTGAGTTCTACCGGTTTGTTATGGCCCTGAACCTGGATTCCGTTTTCTTCGCATCACGTGCAGCCATTCCTTTCCTCAAGAAAGGAGAGAACCCGACCATCATCAACTACACCTCTAACGCTGCATGGAATGCAGGAGGTCCGGGAGCTGGTATCTACGGTACTTCTAAAGCTGGCGTTCAGACCATCACACGCGCCCTGGCCAAAGACCTGGCCGAGTACGGTATTCGGGTGAACGCAGTATCTCCGGGTACTATCGACACTCCTTTCCACCAGCAGATCAAATCCACCAAGCCTGAAGTATTTGCTTCGTGGGCAAACAACATCATGTTGGGCCGACTCGGTCAGCCAGATGACGTTGCCGGAGTTGTGGCTTTCCTGGCAAGCAAAGATGCTGCCTTCCTCACCGCCGAAACCGTACAGGTCGGAGGTGGCCAGGCACTGGGAATCTAAAAGCGTAACCGATTACGTTTCAACCTCAGGTTGATAGGGTTTTCCTTTATCTATAAAATTTACGGAAAATAGCAAGTGGACCATACCAGGGATTTCTTCCAGGTTGGTCCACTTGTGTTTTAATAAGAGTCGAATGGCAACTACAAAAGACAAAATTTTATCGGGCCTGGCAGCTTTTCTCCCCGGTATTTTCCTCTTAGGATTCAACATCGGTACCGGCAGCGTTACCGCAATGGCAAAAGCAGGGGCAACCTACGGTATGTCTCTCCTCTGGACGATTGTTGCTTCCTGTCTGACGACTTACTTCATGATCAATCTTTACAGTCGCTATACTCTGGTGACGGGGGAGACTGCTCTTCATGCCTTCCGAAAACACATCCATCCGGCGGTTGGTATTTTCTTTATCGTTGCCCTTACCGCCGGTGTGATGGGAAGCGTAATGGGGGTAATGGGGATTGTGGCAGACATCAGTTTTGAATGGTCCAAGAGTTTCGTGGAGGGAGGAATCGCTCCGGTTTACTTCGCGCTTGCTTTCATTTCTTTGGTGATTGTCATTTTCTGGAATGGTAAAACGCAGTTCTTTGAACGAGCCTTAGCGGTGATTGTCGCTATCATGTCCGCCTGCTTTGTCGCTAACTTCTTCATTCTGATGCCTCCGCCGCTGGAAATTGTCAAAGGTTTGATTCCTAACATCCCTGAAGTACCGGCGGATCAGGGGAAAGGACCGTTTCTGGTCATCGCTTCCCTGGTGGGAACTACCGTTTTTTCAGGCCTGTTTATCATTCGGACCACTTTGGTTAAGGAAGCTGGCTGGACGCTGAAAGACATGAAAGTGCAGCGTAAAGACGCAATCGTGTCGGTAACCTTGATGTTTCTGATCAGCATGTCGATCATGGCTGCTGCTGCCGGAACACTTTACGTAGCCGATATCGGTCTTACCAAAGCATCACAAATGATTGGTTTGCTGGAGCCTCTGGCCGGCCCGCTGGCCACCGCAATATTCGCCTTCGGAATTATTGCTGCCGGCGTCTCCTCCCAGATCCCCAATGTACTCATGCTGCCATGGTTGCTCTGCGACTACAATCAGTCGGAGCGCGAAATGACCCGTCCTAAATACCGGATAATGGTGGTTCTGATTTCTCTGTTGGGCCTGGTGGTCCCAATCTTTAATGCTCCTCCTGTATTCGTGATGATTGCTTCTCAGGCGTTTAACGCTGTGATTCTTCCAGCCACGGTGGCTGGGATTTTCTACCTGGGCAACAGGAAAGACCTCATGGGGGTACACAAAAACAGTACAGCTACAAATGTAATCCTGTTTCTGATTCTTCTGTTCTCCATTTTTACCTCAGCGGTAGGAATCAGGGGAGTATGGCAGCTGGTAGCGGGCTAAAGCATTCTGCCTGAAATCTCGGATATGCCGGTTAACTCTCTTCGTCAACGATGTGGGTCTTCAGCCATTCTTCCCCTTTGCTGTCCATGAAGAAGTCCATCCATACGTAGTGGAGGGTTTCTCCTTCGTCTACGGTGACGGAGTGTCGGGAGCCAAGCGGGATGTGGAGCAAGCTGTGTTCCGGGAATTCAACCTGAGCATCGTCGGCGTAAACGGTACATTTATTGCCCGCGAGGCCTAAGAACAATTGCTCCAGCATGGGGTGCTCGTGCGCCCCAACTTCATCAGGTCCTTTCGTTTGTACAGTACCCATTGCTACCCGGGGAATAATTTTATTGGGAAGAATGGTCCTGCTGATCGTGCCCGGACTTTTGATGGGTTCGGTGTACGATTGACAGTCGCTGAACTTGGCGTAATAGACGTTCTGCGTGTCTTCCGCGGGGAAATCCTCCAGTTCTTTCTGGTCCTGTTCCGATAGCTTACTTGTGATTTTCAGGTAATGAAGGGGAGCGGCTTCATCTGCTTTGATTTCAATGCTCTGAATAATATTAGGGAGGAAAATCGTTTCCGGAACAATCTCATAATTTTTGTCCTCCGCAATAATGCTTCCCGTGCCTTTTGTGAATATGTAAATTGATTTGTAACCTTCTTTGGTTGAGTCGGTTATGGTTAATCCTGCTGTATTCGAAATGTGTTCGATTTCAATGTCCTTAATTTCATTTTCCATAATTAATATGGAAGATGAAAGATCATTTTTAGCGTTTAAATTGACAATTGGAATTTCCTGCTTAGACATATTCAATAGTTTTGGACAAGGTACTGATTTTGCGCTTTCCCGATACTAAGGCGGTGGTCTTTTTCTTAACAAGAATGCACCTTCCGGAGATGGTTCCGAAAGGTGCATTTATGAAATTTAGATACGGTTTGCGGAGGCGCAACAGTTTGTCGCTCACCCCCCTCCCAGCCTCTCCATATCGCTACGCTGGGGGAGGAGCAGTCGCGACAATCTGGTTTGCGCCCGTAAGCGAAGCGCTTTGTTATCAGCTTCTTCGTTACAACAATATCCCTCATTTAGTCCTGGTAAGCTCCTGAAGAGTAAGTCAGTTCGTAGCTATGGGTATAGATTTCGAATACGATACCGAAGGGGTCCTGAACGTAGACCATTTTGTAGGGCTTGTCGTTCGGGTAATACTCCCGGATGGGCATCCTTTGCTTGCCTCCGTGATCCACAATTTTCTGGGTGAGCCCCTCGATGTCCGGATCCTGAACACAGAAGTGAAAAAGGCCGGTGTTGAAGGGATTGAACTCTGGTGCTTCCTTTACGCCGTGAGGGAAGGAAAAAAGTTCGATGCCAATTCCATCGGAAGTTGACATATGAGCGATTTCGAATTCTTCCCAGTCGTCTCCGAAGACATCGATACACATCTGACCGATGGCCGTGTCTTTCTCCTTTTTGATTTTGGAAGGCTTCATGATGACGTACCAGCCCATCACATTTTCGTAGAAATCCACGGCTTTTTCCAAGTCAGGAACGGTTATGCCGATGTGTGAGAAGGATCTGGGGTATTTTACTTTTTCCATTTCGAGTCGCAATTATTGTTTGATTGAATAGAATGTCGACGGGAACAATATTAGATGGGGAATAGATGCACCGTCGATCTATTCCCCGTGTTAAATATTGATCCGTCTTGTTTCAAACGGACTCTGCACCTGCGTGCGCGCCGGAAAATATTAGTTGCTCCACAGAGTTCTTCCGGTAGCATTAGGTTTGCAGAACCCCCATTTTCCACTCTTCGAGCGGAGCAAACTGGGCGGCTTCTACTCCGGTCGAGATCCAGTCTCGGGTTGTCCGGGGATCAATGATCTCGTCTATCCACAGTCGGGCAGCGGCGTAGTACGGGCTCGTTTGAGCATCGTAGCGGTCGGTGATTTTCTTAAGCAGGGCTTCTTCTTCGGCGGCGGAAACCACTTCTCCTTTAGCCTTGCGGCTACCCACCTGAATCTGCAGGAGTACTTTTGCTGCCTGGGCTCCGCCCATTACGGCGAGGCGGGCGCTGGGCCAGCTGAGCATCAGGCGTGGATCGTAGGCACGGCCACACATGGCGTAGTTGCCGGCACCGTAGCTGTTGCCGACTACAATGCTGAACTTAGGCACCACGCTGTTGGCCATTGCGTTTACCATTTTTGCTCCGTCTTTAATGATTCCGCCCTGTTCGGAGCGGCTGCCCACCATGAAACCCGATACGTCGTGCAGGAACACGAGAGGGATTTTCTTCTGGTTGCAGATCATGATGAAGCGCGCGGCTTTGTCGGCAGAATCCGAGTAGATCACTCCGCCGAATTGCATTTCTCCTTTGCCGGACTTTACGACCAGGCGGTTATTGGCCACGATGCCGACGCTCCAGCCATCGATGCGAGCATAGCCGCAGAGCAGGGTCTGGCCGTATTCTTCTTTGAATTCGGTAAACTCTCCGTTATCTACCATTGCCTTGATGAGGTCGATGCCTGCGTAAGGTTTTGCCCGGTCTTCGGGGAGCACCTTCATGATGGCGTCGGAGGTTTCCGGCAATGCGGGTTCGGCACGGTTGAAGTTGGTGAGTATGGTTTCCGGCATCCGGCCCACCAGGTCGCGGATGGTGGAAAGGCATTCGTGGTCGTCTTTGCATTTGTAGTCGATCACCCCGGAAACGGAAGCGTGCATTTCGGCTCCGCCGAGGTCTTCGGCGTCTACTTTTTCGCCGATGGCTGCGCGGACGAGGTAAGGCCCGGCCAGGAAAATACTTCCGGTGCCTTCAACGATCAACGACTCATCAGACATGATCGGGAGGTACGCGCCTCCGGCTACACATGAGCCCATCACGGCCGCAATCTGCGGCACCCCCATTGCGCTCATTTTTGCGTTGTTACGGAAGATGCGTCCGAAGTGCTCCTTGTCGGGGAAAATCTCGTCCTGCAACGGAAGGAAAACGCCTGCGGAGTCAACGAGGTAGATGATCGGCACCCGGTTTTCCATGGCGATTTCCTGAGCGCGGAGGTTCTTTTTGCCCGTGATCGGAAACCAGGCTCCGGCCTTCACGGTGGCATCGTTGGCAACGATGACGCACAGTCGGCCCTGAACACGGCCGTATCCGGTTACGACACCGGCTGCCGGGCAGCCGCCGTACTCCTTGTACATTTCGTAGCCGGCAAAGGCCCCGAATTCCATAAACGTGGTGTCGGGGTCGATGAGTTGAGCAACACGTTCTCTGGCGGTCAGTTTGCCTTTGTCGTGCTGTTTCATGATGCGTTTCTTACCGCCTCCTTCTTTTATTTTCTCCAGCCGGTGATTGAGGCGGGAAAGAGAGAGTTGCATGGCGTCTTCGTGCTCCAGGGCAGCTTGTTCTTGTTTAGTCATTTCGTGGTGGTGGTGGTTAGGGTAGGGGAGTGCGCAGCGGTTGGTGCTTTACGTCCGGGCCACGTCATGTTCAGCAGCCAGAACCTAAACTACAATCGCTTAACACTACCAAAGGTCGCCAAGATAGAGCGCATACCTTACATTTGCCGTATGACTTCCAGTACTATCAGCTTAATCATCGAAATTGCCCTCTTGGCGATTGGTATATATATCTACTTGTTCGCTCGCGGACTTGTTCGCATGGGCAAGCCGGAAGCCCGGGCTCGGGCCGAGGCTTTCCGGCAGGAAAACGGTACCTGGCTGCGTTTACTGGGGCTGGCGCTTGCCGCCATCATGGCGATGAACGTGATGTTTCACGTCCGGGAACTAATGGGATGATGGACGGTTTTCGGGCGCAGCCGCAGGTGCATACCGGGCTTTAAGGAGCAAAGTGGCTTTGCGGTCCGCCGCTATCCAAAACGGATACATGCCCTCAGGTTCCGCATGCGCTCTCACTGGCGCGGCACCTGAATTGCCTCAACTTATGGCTGAAGGCATCTCCACGGGAGCGCGGTAGTCATAACCCCTCAGGTAAACTCAAACCACACCCCGAATGAAACTTAAAATCACCCGTATCTTCTGTGTATTTCTGCTGATGATCGCTCTGATCGCTTTTGGATTACTGTTTACCCTCGTTGCGGAAGAACAGGCCTTTAGCCAACTGATGTGGTTCGGGCTGGCGAGCAGTACTTTGGTCAGTATCGGGTATGGTTACTTACTGCTGCGGTACTGGGCTAAGCCTGATAAATTGCTGGTTTTTGCTGGCGTTTATGCGGTTGTTTTGCTCCTCTTACTCAACACGCTCGGGCTAACCTGACCGGCACTTTATCAATCTGATCCTTCACTTTGTGAAGCTGACCGGTCACTGGGCAGAGGTGGCCAAAGGCCACCTTTTTTGGCTGTCCCGCGGTGATGGCCTCAGGTTTTGCACCCTAGTTTTGCTGGCAGAAGCAATGGATTTTCAGCGCTTCTTTCCTTTACCAAACTGTTCAAAACCAGATTGCACCATGCGCACCTTTATCCTTCTGCTCAGCTTTGTCCTCACCGCCGGCCTCTCCGCTCAGGTGATGGGCAACTACCAGTCTCAAAACCAGAATGTCCGGATCCAGAACTACCAGCCAAAGTTTCGCGGGGTTCAGACGGCGGCCAACCTGAACCCCAACGCAAACGTCATCGAAATGACGGTCAACGCCCTAAGCAACCAGCCAGCAGATTCTTACAACGCCCTCTTCAGCGTTTTTCAATCGGGTAAAACCGCACGTGAAGTAAACGAAGCCATGAACCAGCGGCTGAATGCGGTCAAAGCCGGGCTGAAAAAACTGGGCATCGCCCCGGAAGACATTTACATCGACATGGTCAATTTCCTGCCGACTTACGCTTTCAACACCGAAAAGAAGATCTTCTCGAAGAAAACACTGACGGAGGTGCCAACCGGGTTTAACCTCCAGAAGAACATCCACGTTCGTTACCGTAAAGCGGAGCTGCTCGATGAAATCATCACGGTTGCAGCCGAGGAAGAAATCTACGACATCATCAAGGTCGATTATGCGGTCAGCGAGCCTCAGAATGTGTACCGGGAATTGCGCGAGATGGCATTTACCTACCTCGACGGGATCAAGGAACTGTACGCCGAAAACGGAATCGCACTCGATACGGCCCAACAGCACGTGGGCGAAAGCGCCTGGGTCGTCTACCCCGGTGACCGGTACGAAAGTTACTCAGCCCATGCATCGCAGAAACTAAGCAAGCAGGATATGGAAAATGCCCTGGTCAGCAAGGTCGATAAGCCGACACTCCGGTTCTATCAGGCGATCCCCGCCAATGATTACGACCTGGTGATCAATCCTGATTTGCTGGAGCCGGCAGCTCAGTTTTCTTACAGTCTCAAGGTCCGGTTTACGCTTTATCCGCCTAAAGCTCCGGCAAAACCACGAACAATCACTGAAGTGAAAAAACAGTTTATGTACCTTACTCCTGATGGTAAAGTTGTGCCGCTCGTCCTGCAGTAGGCGCTGTGCGTCAAAGCTTCGTTTTCGGGTTGGTGCGCTAAGCGACTCCCGACTCCCGACTCCGAACTCCCGACTCCCGAACTCCCGACTCCCGACTCCCGACTCCCGACTCCCGACTCCCGAACTCCCGACTCCAGAACTCCTTATCTTACCTCCCGTAATGTCAATTCGCCTCTTCATCCTTGCTTTTCTTTTCAGCGTGGCCTCTGCGCTGACTGGGCAATCTGTGGAGTCATCGCTGAAAACGAGGACTAAGAAGGTGAGCCGGCTTCAGCAGGCAACTGACCTGAGAGAAAAAGACCCGGCTGAAGCGATCCGCCTGCTGAATCAGGTTATTCAGCAAAAGCCGGGGGCTGACGAACTGACCGATGCATTCATCCTGCTGGGAGACATCTACGCAGACATCGGTCAGGAGGACCTCGCTGTCGGGCGTTACGACCGGGCGCTGGAGGTGATATCGGTAAAGGACCAGGAGACCCAGGCCCTGGTGATGCTTCGGCGGGGTACGGCTTACCTCCGGCAGGAGAACTTTGCTGCTGCGCGCGAGAACTTTGCCCGTTGTCTCGACCTTGCACCTGCGTCCGGCGCCCTGCACGCTGAATGTACCGAAGGACTGGCGGACCTCGAGTCGCGTCTGAACAACATTTCGGTCAGTAACAGCTACTATGAGCAGGTGAAATTTGCTGCACCCGATAGCCTGACGCAATCACGCGTCAACATCAAACAGGCAAGTAATTATCTGCAGCAAAACAACATCGAAGAGGCCAACAACAGCCTTAACGAGGCGCTGACGCAGGTGCCGAAGAACGCTAAAATGAGCAAGGAGGATGCCGAGGGACTCTACGCGGTGAACTCAAAAGTACGTAGCGCGGTGATCAAGGAAGCTCCTAACCTCGACGTCGACGTTGTGGAGGCGCTGCCCGCGGCTCCGCTCGACCTCGTCACTGCCGATAACCTGACCCGTTTCAAGGCCCTGCGCGATGTCGGCAAAGTCAGAGAAGCTGAGGACAAACTGGAGATCGCTCTGAAAACGGTCGACAGTGAAACACCCGCCACGATTGCATCCGAACTCTACGCTGCCGGCGCTGATTTTTACCTCGATCGCCGTCAGCCCGGCCGCGCAGCGGAGGTTTACCGCAACTATACCACCGCCAACGATCAGCTGCTGGCCGAGCGCCGCAAAGAAATTGATCAGCAGGTAGCCGTGCTGCGCGAGCAGCAAAAGATAGACCTTGGCCTGAAAGACCTCCGCGCAGCGGAGGTGGAAGGAGCACTGCTGAACGACCGGGTAAACCTGCAACGCTGGCTGATTTATCTGCTGGGGGCATTGCTGATTGGCGCGCTGCTCTCCGTGTTCCTGATTCTCCGCAACGTCGGTAAACGCCGCCGCGCTAATCAGGCTTTGTTGCTCCGCAACCTGCAAACCCGGATGAACCCTCACTTCATCTTCAACAGCCTCAACAGCATCAACAATTACATCGCGCAGCAGGATGAGCGGAGTGCCAACCGCTACCTGGGCCGCTTCGCAAAACTGATGCGCAACGTGCTTGATCAATCGGGCAAAGACTTCGTTTCCCTGAGCGAGGAACTGGAACAACTCGCGCTGTACCTCGAACTGGAAAAGGAGCGGTTCACCGGGAAGTTCGATTACCTGCTCCCCGATGCATCCGGTCTGGAAGACGTTCAGCTGCCACCGATGATTCTGCAGCCTTTTGTCGAAAATGCCATCTGGCACGGTTTACGCTACCGCCCCTCGGGAGGCCAGCTTTCCGTAGATGTTGAGCGTGACGCCGAAAGTGTGTTGATCCGGATTACGGATAATGGAATCGGCCGAAACCAATCCGCTAAACTGAAAACGAAAAACCAGCTCAGTCATAAGAGCACAGGGATGGAAACGACCGCTCAGCGCCTGGACCTCATCAACGCATATTACGGAAAGAACTTTTCCGTGGAGGTGGAGGATGCCTTCCCCGGAACAGAATTTCCCGGAACCCTGGTCCGGTTGAGGGTATAATACAAGCAAGCATGAAAACCCTGATAATCGATGATGAACAGCCAAGTCGGGAAGCCCTGCGCCATTACCTGGGGAAGTACTGCCCGGGCGTCGAGGTGGTCGGAGAAGCCCAAAGCGTCGAAACTGCTCTGGAAGCCATCCGTAAGCTCCAACCAGAACTTCTGTTTCTGGACATCGAAATGCCCTTCGGCAATGGCTTCGACCTCCTCGAAAAACTTCCGCCCGATCATAAGCTGGAAGTCGTCTTCGTAACGGCCTACGAGCAGTACGCCTTGCGGGCGCTCCGGCTCTCCGCCGCCCACTACCTCCTCAAACCGGTAGATATCGACGATCTGATCGGAGCCGTGGCCAGGGTGAAGGAACGTCTTGGTCTGCGGGAGCAGGGCCGGGTCACCCGGGCGCTGTTGGACAACCTCAAAACCGGTGGACAGGAAGCGCCCAAGCGCCTGGCGCTGCCCCTGATAGACGGGCTGGAAATCATCACTCCCGAAGAAATCCGTTACCTCGAAGCAGCCGACAATTTTACTTCGTTCCACCTCACCGACGGACGCAAACTCCTCATCTGTCGTAAGCTGAAATTCTACGACGCTTTACTGTCTGTCGCTGGTTTTTGCCGCATTCACCGGTCTACGGTGGTCAACCTGGCGTTGGTCCGCCGTTATCACCGTGGCAAAGGAGGGTCTGTAACGTTAGAGGATGGGACGGAATTGATCGTTGCTGCTGCACGGAAGCAGGCCTTGCTGGAGGCACTGGTGTGATATCCTTTATTGCCCGAATCTTCTGACCTGTGTGAACAGGAAACCCTCTTTTATTGGCCCTTCATGTTCATTAACGGAAATCCTTGAGGTATTCTCTCATTCACAGTACATTACATTTTTGGCTCCCTCTCCGCTGAGCCTTAGGCGAAGCTTGTTGGAGAGGGCGGGGGGAGAGGGGGGAAATCAAAAATGTAGAGTAGCATATCTCTCATTATAAATTTTGGAGCACATCCATTGCCAGAGCGGCATCCTTTTTCGCAACGAATAAATGGTCGTGGTGAAAAGCCGCTACAACGTTGCAACTGATGTTGTGCCGGCCCAAAGCAGTAGCGAAGGCGGCCGTGAAGCCTACAGCGTCCAGCGCGGAATTAACTTCCATAGTGATCCAGGCGGCAACGTATTCGTACTGCAAACCAAGCTGATCGGCGACGCTTTGCCTCAGGATGAAGGTCATACCTTCGTCTTCCTGAAAGGACATCAGAACGTCCTTCAGGGGCAGGTCCGGCCAGTCCGGGAGGCTGACGAAGACGAAAGCTCCCGGTTGGAGCTTTGGTTGTGCGTGCTGCAACAGTTCGTTGAGGTCGTGAATGGGCATTGTTATTGTTCGCCGTGGTACATCCGGTTGAGGAAGCGGTAACGCGCATCATTCTTAGCAGGAACAGCTTTGCTCTCCACGTCGATGACCATCACCGGTGGACTATCATCACCGGGGGCGACCTTAGGCCACCCGGGGAGATCTTCACCGTTGGGGTCTCCGGTTTTGATGAAGTTAGCGAAGTAACTCTTCATGGTCGAGGAGACTTTGTAATCGTCCTCGGTCCATTGCCAGCCAGGGACAAGGTGCAGGTTGCCCAGGGCGTACTCGATCTCGCACGCATGGGGAGCCCCGATGGCTGCCGGACGCTCTCCGGCGGCGTTGGCGGGGCGGAGCTTAGAGTATAGGTAGCGGTAAACCGGCTGGTTGCTGTTTTTCCGGTGTAGATCGAACCATTTCCAGGTGCTGAAAACAATCCAGTTGTCGGAGCCGAAGTCGGAGATGGTTTGTTCCAGCTCGGTACCGGACTGGCCGGCGTAGAGTTTGAGTGCCTCATCGGAGCTTTCGCTGATTCGCTGCTTTACAATTTCTTCGAAACCGGCACGGGTGAAGGGCGGCCGCAGGAAGGCCGCGGCTGGGAGTTCGGCAGAGTTCCAACCGAGCAAGAGGGGAACCATTGCTTGCTCCCTGGCTTCAAATATAGCCGGGAGCGTCTTTGGCAACAGGTAACCGTCGAGGACCATCGGCAATTGAGGCCGGTATTCATTGTACAATTCGAAAAGCTCAGCGGTGCTGAGCTTGCGAAACTCATCCCAGGAGTAGCCGGTTTGGGCTACGAATGCTGCTCCGGTCTGCTCGGCCTCCTTGAGGGGGACGGGCGTTCCGGTAGGATTGATGAGGGCTCCGCTTTCTCCGATGGCCCCGGCGATGTTGTCGCGTGAGAGTGGAGAAGCCATGTGCAGGCTGGTGGACATAGATCCGGCCGATTCTCCGGCTATGGTGATGTGGTCGGGGTCGCCGCCGAAGGCGGCGATGTTGTCTTTTACCCACTGCAGGCTGGCGGATTGATCGAGCGCTCCGTAGTTGCCGGATGCACTGTAAGGGGCTTCTTTAGAGAGTTCCGGATGGGCGAAGTAACCGAAGAGATTGAGGCGGTAGTTTACGGTAACGACAACGATGCCTTCTTTGGCCATGCTTTCGCCGTCGTAGCGGTATTCTGATCCGTCGCCGGCAACGTGGCCTCCGCCGTAGAAGTAAAGGAGAACCGGAAGCCCTGTTTCTTTCTGTTTCCGGGGCGTCCAGACGTTGAGGTAGAGGCAGTCTTCGCTCAGGCCGTCAGAACGGAAGAGCATGTCGTCCCACATGTGTTTCTGGATGGCGCGCGGACCAAAATTCTTCGCCATTTTCTTTCCGGACCACGGCTTCATGGGCTGCGGTGCCTTCCAGCGGAGCGGGCCCACCGGTGGCTGGGCGTAAGGAATCCCCAGGTAGGTCTGGATGCCCGTTTTGTTGTCATAATCTCCCTCAAGGATACCGCCCTGAACGGTGGTGTGAACGGGAAAACCATTTGGGTTTTGAGCAAAGAGCGCACTGGCGATAGCTACGATCGCCAGGGTAAGAAAGAATGTTTTCACGACTTTAAATTTTGGGGAAGATACAAAGGGCGCGGTCGCAGGTGCAATATAAGCTCTTCAAATAACAGAAACCGGACCAATAACTCACCCTGTATCCTGCGGCCGCGCCACAAATATGGACACATCGCGTAACGCTACCGTATCCCGGCGTATAGAAAGGTACAAACGCAATTTATGAAATCTCTCTCATTGGCTCTCCTTTTCTTTGTCTCCCTATCCTGCGGCGATAAGAATGCCCAGACAGCAGCTGTTGCTGCTCCCGCCACCGCCCAGCCCGCCATCGCCGTTTCTGTGCAGGAACCGATCGATCCTCCCTGTAAAACATTTTCGCACGATCTCGTTGCGGAAACCTTCGGCTGGGCGGGTTCTGGCGAAGGCCAGCCCAATAGCATGAGCGACGGGCGCGTTCAGAACTGTACGTTTATGTCTACCGACAATTCCGGACTTGCTCACATCACCATCAGTAAAAGCGATGAACGCACGATTGAAATGAAATACGTGGAGCGTGCTTTTATCAGAGACTTAGAGCGTGAAGATGATCGCATTTCCTCGATAGAACTGCCCGCTGAACTGGGGGACCAAACTATCTACACTACCGGGCAAAAAGGGCCGCATTACCTCTACGTTTTGCGTTGGAGGGTCGGTAATCTGATCGATTACAACATCACGCTGAGGACGAACAAACGGCAGGAAAAAGATGCGGTACTGAAACAATTGAAGTCGCTCGCCGCGAAGTTGACGGCATAAAAAAACTGCGCCGTTGTGTTCGTAATCAGCCCGGGGGCTACTTTACGGAACACAACGACGCAGTTGTTTTGCCGGGCGTTACCGGGTAAGGTAGACGCTGCGGTTACGGTCGAGTTCGCGGAAGAACGGATCGGTCATGTCCTTCACGAAGCGGATGGCTTCTCCGGTTGATTTCATCTCAGGGCCGAGTTGTTTGTCCACGTTCGGGAACTTATTGAAACTGAAGACGGGAACCTTGATCGCGTAGCCACTTGGCTGCGGATTGATGACAAAGTCTTTGAGTTTGTGGCTTCCGAGCATCACCTTAGTAGCGATGTTGAGGTAAGGTACCTTGTACGCTTTCGCGATGAAAGGTGTCGTCCGGGAAGCCCGTGGGTTGGCTTCGATAACATACACATTTTCCTCTCCGGTTTCCTTGTCGGTCTTGATGGCAAACTGTACGTTGATCAGGCCCTTGGTCTTGAGGGCGAAGGCTAGCTTTTCGGTGTACTCCCGCATCTTGTTGACAGCGTTGACGCTGAGAGAATAGGTAGGAAGCACCGCAGAGCTGTCTCCGGAGTGAATACCAGCGGGTTCGATGTGCTCCATGATGCCCATAATGTGGACTTCGTCGCCGTCGCAGATGGCATCTACTTCTGCTTCCTTGGCCCGGTCGAGGAAGTGATCCACCAGCACCACCATGTTAGGGTCTTTTTTGAAGATGCTCAGTACGTGGCGCTCCAGTTCGTCGTCGTTGATAACGATCCGCATGTCCTGACCGCCGAGTACGTAGCTGGGGCGAACAAGCACGGGGTATCCAACCCGCTTGGCAACATCGAGCGCTTCGTCTGCATCTTTAGCTGTGCCAAAGTTAGGGTAGGGGATGTCGAGTTCTTTGAGGAGGTTACTGAACCGACCCCGGTCTTCGGCAAGGTCGAGGCTTTCGTAGCTCGAGCCGATGATCTTGATGCCACGGTTGTGGAATTCCTCGGCAAGTTTCAGGGCGGTTTGGCCACCGAGCTGAACGATCACGCCTTCGGGTTTTTCCAGTTCGATGATTTCCCGGATGTGCTCCCAGTAAACGGGCTCGAAGTAGAGCTTGTCGGCCTGGTCGAAATCGGTGGAAACGGTTTCCGGGTTACAGTTCACCATGATGGCTTCGTACCCGGCTTCCTGTACTGCCCTCAGGCCGTGGACACAACAGTAATCGAATTCGATACCCTGGCCAATCCGGTTGGGCCCGGAACCAAGGACGATGACTTTCTTCTTATCGGTAACAATGCTTTCGTTTTCGCTGTCGAAGGTAGAGTAGAAGTAAGGCGTCTGTGCTTCGAACTCTGCGGCACAGGTGTCTACCATTTTGTAGGTCCGCTTGATACCGAGTTCATAGCGGCGGTTGGTAACGGCTTCTTCGTCTACGCGCAGCAGGTAGGCAATTTGTGCGTCGGAGTAACCGAGCTCTTTGAGCTCGCGGAAGAAATCAGCGGGGATGTCTTCGGGAACATTGTACCGTTGTACGCGGAGATCGTAATCTACGAGGCGTTTGATCTGGTTGATGAACCAGGGGTCGATCTTCGTGAGTTTGTGGATCGTTTTGCGGGGAACACCGAGGCGAAGGGCATCCTTTAGGCGGAAGAGCCGGTCATCGGAGACGTTCTCGAGACGGTTGAGAATGTCGTCGGTTTTGATCCATTCCTTCTTGTCTGATCCCAATCCGGCGCGTCCGTTTTCGAGGCTTTGACAAGCCTTTTGCAGTGCTTCGAGGAAGTTGCGGCCGATGCCCATAACTTCTCCTACCGACTTCATCTGAAGACCGAGTTTGTGGTCAGCTCCGGGGAATTTATTGAAGTTCCAACGTGGAATCTTAACGATCACGTAGTCGAGAGTAGGCTCAAAGAAGGCCGAGGTCGTTTTGGTGATCTGGTTTTTGAGTTCGTCGAGGTTGTACCCCAGGGCCAGTTTTGCGGCGATTTTCGCGATCGGGTATCCGGTTGCTTTAGAGGCCAGTGCCGAAGACCGGGAAACACGGGGGTTGATCTCGATAACGATGAGTTCTTCGGTCTCAGGGTTTTGGCTGAACTGGATGTTACATCCACCAGCGAAGTTGCCCATGCCCCGCATAGCGATGATGGCCTGGTTACGCATATCCTGGTATGCTTTGTCGGACAGGGTCATTGCGGGAGCAACGGTGATGGAGTCTCCGGTGTGGATACCCATCGGGTCGAAGTTCTCGACGGTACAGATGATAACAACGTTATTAGCGGAGTCACGCAGTAGTTCGAGTTCGAATTCTTTCCAGCCCAGAACAGCTTTATCGATCAGTACTTCGTGGGTCGGGCTGGCGTCGAGGCCGCGCCGGAGCATGTCGGCGTAGTCTTCCTGCTTGAAGCAAAAGCCGCCTCCGAAGCCGCCAAGGGTGTAACTTGGGCGGATAACGAGGGGGAAACCAATTTCCTGGGCCGCTTCCATTCCTTCGAGGAAAGAGTTGGCAATCATGGCCGGAGCACAGGCGAGGCCGAGTTTTTCCATGTGCAACCGGAAGAGCTCCCGGTTTTCTGCCAGGTCGATAGCGTCCAGATCTACCCCGATCATTCGGATGTCGTACTTTTCCCAGAGGCCTACCTCACCACATTCGATGGCAAGATTAAGTGCGGTCTGACCTCCCATAGTAGGAAGGACGGCGTCGATCTGGGGTTGTTCGCGTAAGACTTGTTCAACGGACTCAGGAGTAAGGGGGAGAAGATAGACGTTCTCCGCAGTGGAGGGGTCAGTCATAATCGTTGCCGGGTTAGGGTTGATTATGGTGACTTCAATGCCTTCTTCCCGAAGACTGTGGCTGGCCTGAGTGCCGGAATAGTCAAATTCGCAAGCCTGACCAATGATGATCGGGCCTGAACCGATAATGAGGACTGATTTGATGGATGTATCCTTTGGCATGCCTGTGGGGTAAGTTAAAATTCGCGCAAAGATAAGCGATCAGAGGCAGTAGGACCGAAGCTTTGGCCTAAGGTTTTGCACAAAAAATCATCTCTTCGGATCATAAATGCCACTGGAAGATGTCAGCGCTCAAGTGAAGAAATTTTCGACTTTTGCTGGAATTTAATGATCTTTATACTGTTTTGGTGTTTATAATGTTATCATGAAAAATAATCTTTTCAGCCAATCATACACGTTGCTGTTTGAGGATACGGGTGATCCTACCTTGAAGTCTAGTGCAGAACTACGCACTATACAAAGGAACTGTGTGGCCCGCAATAACCCGAATACTTTCTATGCAACGGTCGATCCAAGGCCTGAACCAAAAGTTGTGTGGAGCAGCAATACCAGAGCTCACTTTGGCCCTAAGGAGTTTACCTATAGCAGGTTCTTTGATGCGATTCATCCTTTCTGGCTGCCCATCTACGTGGGCATGGTGGAATCAACCTACCGTCTTGTCAAGCCTACTGTGAACATAGATGGAGTACGGGAACTCATCATGACCGGGAACTTCCCATTAAGAATTGAGAACGGGAAGTATTTCTGGTATAACCAGGTCTCGATGGCCGGAACTTTTGATGAGAAAGGAGCGCTGGTAGAATACTTTAACGAGTTTCATCGCCTGTCGGAGTTCGACCGTATGGTCCCGGATAAGCCGTCTCTTACTTACCAGGGAAATACGTTGGAAGCTTATGAAGTGCAATTCAAACTGGACGTAGGACCTGTTCTGGAACAATGCCTGAAAGACCACTTTTCACCCGCTTCTTATAAGATTTTACGGGCATACCGAACCCTGAAGTTCGAGGGTAGGGGAACAAGCCGGGAGGAAGTTGCTGATTTCCTTGGTATAAATGTCCAGGCCCTGGATAAAGGAAATGGACGTCTTCTCTCTCAGGCGAGGCTTGTTTTTCCCAAAGCAGTACTTACTACTGTCTGCAATCTGGCATCCTTTCTCAACGACACTTTCGGTATGCCACTAAAGAGTACAAGCAGAAGAACGCTTTAGTGTTCTGACGCAGAAAATTATTACCTTGGATAGGAAATCCTGAAGACTCTGTGAGTGCTGTCAAAATAGAAACTGATTCTTGGCTTTACAACATAACACACGGATGATTGACGTAAATGAATTCATGGATTTCCTTCAGAAAATAGGTCCGCCAACCCAGGATTCGGTTGAGAATCTTCTGGCTTTGGAAAGAGATTGTGAGAATAGGAAAGATCCTAACTCCTTTTATCTCACGTTCAACATAAGCAGTCCTCCATCGATAAGCTGGGACTATAACGTAGATCATCTTCTGGGGGTGCCTACGCTTACGTATGACTTATATACCTCTCTCATTCACCCTGATTGGGTCCCGCTGCACGTAAGTTTTGGTGCCGCCGCCTACCTTGTTGCCCGAAGATTTGCACAAAAGAGGTTCAATAAGTTAACCGTTTATACCACAAATGTGCCAATCAGGCACCAGAGCGGTAAGTATCACTGGTACAAACAAGTTTCTTTCCCAGCAGCGGTCGATAGTAACGGATACATAATTAATCACCTTAATCAGTATCACCGCCTGTGTGATTATGATAAACTGATCCCCATCAGGCCGAAAATTACAGTAGATGATGTTTGGCTAAGTGAATATGATCTCGATTTTGTCCAGGCCGGGAACTTCGCTTTGGAGGGAATGCTGAAGGGAATACTGACGCCAGCAAACCACCTGATCCTTAATACCTACCGTACGCTGACGACATCGCGTGATGGGAAGTGGATCTCTCCGTCAAAAAAAGCCGTCCGGGAACGACTTTCTTCGTCGGCGAGTGCAGTCAATAAAGCAAATGTGCGGATAATTCAGGCTGTAAAAGGCAGATTTCCTGATAGTGTAACCCACGATGTGGCAACTTTTTCTGCTTTTTTAAACGACCTCTGCGGGCTCCCTTAGCTGAAATAACCAGGCGGATCTCTGCGGGCGCAAGTGCAATATGTTGTTTTTCAGTTACTTGTGGGTTTGCTTGAACTGAGTTAACGTGGAGTTTACAATAGTCTCACTTAGGACATTTTTCTCGTTTCATGAAAAACACACGATTGTATCTTTGTACTGTTCATAGTGTTTGTCATTGTTCAGCAGCAACGTCTCTCATCCATTAAGCCACCCTGTTGGTGGTAGTTTTAATTTAAGTGCTGTTCAAGTTTTAAGTGTATGAATCGTACAGTCAGTTTATGACTGTACGATTTTTTTTTGGTGTTAATTCATCCTTAAAGGCAGTGATAGAGATGACCTTTCTTCGGCCTCATCCGTCCTAATAGCGTCAACACCAATGATTTAGTTATGCGCTACACCTTACTGGTTTTTCTTGCTTCGTTTGCGTCCCTGGCCTTTTGCCAAACACCAGCCGCGATTCCTCATGACTCGATATTTACCACCCCTGATTGGGTGGAAGTCTCTGAAGGAGAGCGAAAAGGCT
The DNA here is from genome assembly GCF_008014675.1 of Neolewinella aurantiaca. Taxonomy (GTDB): domain Bacteria; phylum Bacteroidota; class Bacteroidia; order Chitinophagales; family Saprospiraceae; genus Neolewinella; species Neolewinella aurantiaca. The sequence continues at coordinate 52,020 of NZ_VOXD01000007.1, forward strand.
ACGTACTCAGACTGACCAAAGAAGGAAATTTTGAAGAAGATGCCGGTGAAGACCGCCAAAGACCATACCGGTACCTGATGGGGCGCTGGAAGGTTGACTCTGCCGCCCAGACGTTTACCCTGTCCGTAGACGGGCAGATGGGGAAGTCGGGAGTCCACCGTCGGTACCTTCAGGGAAGGGACTTTTACCTGATCTATGATTTCAATTCGCTCGAAGACGGAAAACTGGTGTTGACCGATCAGCTCACCGGCGATCAGCGCGTTTTTATGGCTACCGAGCGTAAAGAATACGAAGAACCCGCAATGCGCCGTCTTCCGAAGCCAGGGAAAAAACAAGGGGGCTTCAAACTACCCGATGGTTGGGGTGGATTTACGGGAAGAGCGTCTTTTTAAAAACCTTCTTTGCACCAGCGTTCGCGCCATAATTATTTCAGGGCGCTGCCGCAGGTGCAGTGAAAAGGACGGAAGAGCAATGATCTAAGCGTCGTTTTTATTCGCGTTCCGGCGCTGAAAGTAGCTTTGTGCCCACCAGGCTGTAAAATGTGACCCGGCGCCAATCATGAACCACACGGCGAAATTTACCAGCCAGTTCTCCGAAGGAGGTGAGCCTTTACCACTGTATTCAACCAACCAGTAGACTCCACACATCAGCAGACTAAAGGCCAACCCATTGATAAGGATCAGTTTCCAGGGAGCGGATTCTCCGGAGGTGGTATGCTCGTTTTTTATCATGGGGCGTATAGCTAGACGGGATCTCAACCCCTGGTAAGCACAATAAACAATCAACAGGAATAATTTGTTGGAGGTTAATTGTTAGATTAGTCTAACTTTGTGCCAATTATCCACCTGCTATGACTGAAGCCAGTTTATTTGAAATTCTCTCTGAAGTTTGGGCCATCCGCGCCATCGTTGCCTCCAGCATGGTAGGGCTGATGTGTGGTGTGCTGGGGTGTTTTATCGTACTCCGCAATATGTCTCTGGTGGGCGATGCTTTGGCCCACGCCATTCTTCCGGGAGTGGTGATTGCATTTCTACTGGTAGGGTACAGTGCGCTTGCCTTCTTTGCCGGTGCGGTGGTTGCCGGACTGGTAACGGCCTTTCTGATCACCTGGATTCAGCAGCGGGTGAAGACCAAAAACGACGCGGCGGTAGGGATTGTCTTTACATCCATGTTTTCTCTGGGGGTAATTCTGATCAGCCGGATCGCCCGCAACGACGGGGTTCATCTCGACCTCAAGGACTTCCTCTTCGGCTATGCGTTGGGTGTTTCGGATACGGACTTACTGCTGACGGGCCTCGTGATGTGTTATGTGTTGCTTTCGGTTGCGGTCTTTTACCGTTACCTGTTTGCCTCTACTTTTCAGGACGTAGTGGCCCAAACTATGGGGATCCCCGTAAAACTCCTGCACTACTTCCTGATGTTGCTTCTTAGTTTCGCGGTAGTGGCCAGCCTGCAAACCGTTGGTGTTATTTTGGTTGTAGCTATGCTGATCACGCCCGCTGCTACGGCTTTGCTTATCTCTCAACGACTCAGTCGGGTGCTCTGGATCGCTGGCTTTGTGGGCATGCTTTCGGCCATTATCGGTATGGTTGTCGCGGTATGGCTCAATACACCTCCGGGGCCGGCAATGGCTCTGGTGGCAACGATGTTTTATCTGCTCACAGTGGTGTTTGCGCCCCGTCGTGGTCTGGTAGCAAAAGCCTGGTATCGCCTGCAACGTCGCCGGCTTACGATGAAAGAAGACATCCTGAAACGTGTTTTTCGCCAAAACCAGAAACATGGTTCTGCCGATGGCAAACAGATCCGGGAAGAACTCGACCTGGGGCGTACAACCTGGAACCGGCAAATCACCGCATTACGGTCTAAGGGCCTAATGGAGAAGTCGGAACTTCGCCTCACGGATGGCGGAAAACTATTGGCCATCAAAATGGTTCGTGCTCACCGCTTATGGGAGACCTATCTTTATCAGGAAGTAGGTCTGACTCCTGATCAGATCCACGCCGAAGCCGAGCGCCTGGAACACCTCCTGACCGACGACATGCTCGACCGGGTAGACGAAGAACTGGGCTATCCGGAAATGGACCCCCACGGTTCGGTAATTCCCTCTAAACAGTAACTTTACACTGACTTGGGCACCCGATAAACCGCGTCCATATTTTCTTCTAACCAACTGAGAACGTAGCGGAACACATCTTCTCTTTCCGGCTCGTTATGGAGTTCATGGTAGAGTTCCGGCCACGATTTAAAAGTTAGCCCTTCCGGGTTACGGGCGGCAAAATCTTTACTGCCGTCGTGGCTGGTGAGGCCATCGGCCTCGCCGTGCATCAGAAGTACCGGAACATCGATACCTTCATCGTATTGGTTCAGTTCGTCGGCGTTTTCGAGGATGTCAATACCGGTGCGGCTGGTGATTTTTGCGTGGACGTAAGGATCGGCTTCATATGTTGCTTTTACGCCCGGGGTTCTGCTTAGCATATTGGTGTCCAGCTTGTTTTCCTGCGTGAAAGTAGGGTAGAGGTTACGCAGGATTTTTCCTATCCCCACCAAGACCGGATTAGGCTGGAAAGAAAGGCGGATGTGCGGCGCAGAAACTACCGCTCCGCTGATGTTTGGATGGCGGCGGATCAGGTAGCGCAGCAGCAGGTGACCGCCCATGCTGTGGCCGTACAGAAATACGGGAAGATCGGGGTAGCGTCGTTCGCATTCGATAAGCAGATGAGCTATTTCGTCGATGTACTCTTTATAGTTTTCGGCGTAACCTTTGCGCCCTTCGCTGCGTCCGTAGCCCTGCCGGTCGTAGCCCACCATAGCGATGCCGTGGGCGTTGTACCATGCGGCCATTTCATCGTAGCGCCGGCAGTGTTCGCCTACGCCGTGCACCAGGCCAATGACGGCGCGGGCTTGAGGTACCGGCCATTCCACGGCGTAGATCTGGTTTCCGTTATCGTTCTTCCAACTGAATTCGGCTGCTTGCATACTGGTAAATGTACGGGCTGTTGATGGGATTTTTAAGGGGTAGTTTAACGTTGTCTGTTTGAGTATGGTATGGCGGCGCGTACGCAGGTGAAAAGATCGTTTGAGGCAAGGGAGACGATAAATACCAGTCCTGCTCATGGTCTGCGCTTCTTCCCGTTTTGCCTGTTCATTTTTTTGATGAACAACGAACCAAAAAATCAAGACTACGCCACCGGCTGATCGTGAAATCCGATTTCCGAAGCCTGAAGTGGAAAAATTCACGTCGGCGTTGGGTTGCTTCTGGATTCTGTGGTCGGTTGAAGTCTGGGGTAGCCGCTCTTTGTGCTTTGGAAACGCTCAGACCGCTTCCATTTTTTTACGGCTTCGGACAGTGAATTTCACTGCCGGTACCGAGGCCGAAGGGACTGCATTCTGTGCTCTGCGTTCTGGTTGCGACTCCTGAGGAGCTGAGCGAATGCCTGGGCTCCATATCCAAACTGATTCATCCCACTTCGATAATCCGCCCTGTTCTCTATCTTCGGCCCATGGAAAAACCCCGAATTGTCTTTATGGGCACGCCCGATTTTGCAGTGCCCAGCCTTGAAATCCTGATTGCTGCTGGCTATCCGGTGGTCGGCGTTATCACCGCTACCGATAAGATGGGCGGGCGCGGCGGAAAGCAATTGCTGGAATCTGCCGTAAAGAAGTGTGCCGTGAAGCACGGAATCCCCGTTTTGCAACCGCAAAAATTCAGAAATGAAGAATTCCTCGCCGAGCTACGCGCCCTGAAAGCGGACCTCCAAATCGTTGTCGCCTTCCGGATGCTGCCCGCCGTGGTATGGGATATGCCCAAAATGGGCACATTCAACCTTCACGGATCTCTCCTGCCAAAGTACCGGGGCGCAGCCCCGATCAACTGGGCCGTCATCAAAGGTGAAAAGGAGACCGGATGTACCACCTTCTTCCTTACGCACGAGATCGATACGGGCGATGTCCTCCTCCGGCACCGCATCCCCGTAGGACCAAACGACACCGCCGGTGTCGTTCATGACCGGATGATGCTGGAGGGCGCAGAACTTGTCTTAGACACGGTGAAACTCATCCAGTCCGGGAATTATGAATTGCAGGCGCAGGACGACAGCCTGGCCACCCCGGCACCTAAAATTCATCGCGATACCTGCAGAATCGACTGGGATCAGCCGGTGCAAACTGTGCATGACTTTGTGCGCGGGCTGAGCCCGTGGCCCGCATCGTGGACGACACTGGACGGAGCTACGCTCAAAATTATCCGGGGCGCAGCCGAGAAAACTGAGCACGACAAGGTTCCCGGAACCGTTGTCTGCGATGGAAAAGACGTCCTGAAGGTTGCCTGTAAAGGCGGTTACCTCAGCATTCTGGAGCTCCAGGTAGCCGGCCGGAAGCGAATGGACGTAAAAACCTTCTTGTTGGGTAGCGGCATTGAGTCCGGAACGGTTCTTGCCTGATCAACGCCAGCTGTACTCAGCGGGTGCCAACCAATATTTGCTACCTTACGCCTCCTCCTTTATCACCAAATTTTTCCAGTGTCCATTCTCCACTACGATGTTTGCCCCCTATGTAAGTCCAGTGCCATCGCTGAAGAGCGAAAGGTGAAAGACCACAGTATAACCAAGGAGGTTTTTGCCCTTTGGCGCTGTGCCGCCTGTGATTTTCTCTTTACCCAGGATCCTCCTGTGGCCGAAGAAGCGGGCCGCTACTATAAAGGAGAGGAATACATCAGTCATTCCGACAACCAGGAAGGTTTAGTCAACAAACTGTACCACAAAGCCCGTGATTTTATGCTGGCCCAGAAGTACCGGCTGGTAAACCGTGTAGCTAACGGGAAGCGCCTCCTTGATTACGGAACCGGAACCGGCTACTTTACCGATTTTATGGTTCGGAAAGGGTACTCCGCCGAAGGGATTGAAATCGACACCGAGGCCCGCAAGTACGGTGCTGACAAATTTGGTATCACCATCCGCCCTCCGGGCGCCCTGTTCAATGTGCTGCCCGCCGATTCGCTGGATGTGATCACCCTGTGGCACGTGCTCGAGCACCTTTATGAGCCGCAAACGTACCTGGCCCGCTTCCGGGAATTACTCAGTGATCAGGGCAAGTTGATCGTTGCGGTACCCAACCACAAGAGTAAGGATGCCAAAGCCTACGGGGCTTACTGGGCGGCGTACGACGTCCCTCGCCATTTGTGGCACTTCAGCCCGGCGACCATGCGCCGGATGATGGAAAGCTCCGGCTTCCGCGTGGTGGAAACCCACCACATGCCATTGGATCCCTTTTATGTCTCTATCATGAGCCAGAAGTACAAAACCGGCGGTGGTCTAGTGTCGGGTGGATTAAAGGGGCTGGGCTCTTTCTTCTCCAGTTCTGCCGATGCGGAGCGGGGCAGCTCGGTCATTTACGTAATTGAGAAAGGAGACCTTAGCCCGGCATAGTTTCGGGAAACGATGCTTTCTTTCCGAACCGGGCCTTTTAACAGCCCTTGGCACCTGCGACCGCGCCCCTTTTGCCGCCATTGAACGCATAAAAACCGTCGGCATTTGTGCAATACACAGCCTTAGCTGCATCTATCTGGCAACAATCACCCCTGCCAGCCGTTTTTTTGGAAAGATCGTTATTTATGCGCCACCTCTGCCTGCTTCTCTTGTTGTGCTGCTCCATCAGCTGCACTTATACCGCTAAAATTACTGACGGCGCAACTGCTGTGGACCGGAAGCAATACGACGTAGCTGTTCCGATGCTGGAACGCGAATATAAAAAAGCAAAAACCCGTAAGGCAAAGGGCGAAATTGCGCTGAACCTCGGTAAATCGTACGTCGAAACCAGTAACGATGAGGCGGCGATTGAATGGTACCAGAAAGCTTACGATAACAACGCAGGTCCGGAAGCACTGCGGGAAAAAGCCGCTGCGCTGAAACGGTTAGAGCGCTACGACGAAGCAATTCAGGTCTATACCGATGCTGGTTTCGAGATCGGGTCTAAATACGAGTTCCGCAAGGACATCAGCGGAGCAGAACTTGCGCAGAAATGGCTCGCGGAGGAAGCTGAAGGCAAGGAGCGGGAATTTACCGTTGCTCCGGCTGGTTTCAATAGCCGGCAGGCAGATTATGCCCCCGTGCCGTTTGAGGAAAGGCTGGTGTTTACCTCCGACCGCGCTGCCGCTGCCGGCGAGGAAAAATTCAACTGGACGGGCCGTGGCTTCACCGACCTATTTGTAACCGATCTTGAGGGCAGTTCTTCGGTCGATGCTTTTGACAGCCGTGTAAACACCCCCGATCATGAAGGAACCCCGGCCTTCAGTGCCGACGGCCAGGAAATGATCTTCACCCGCTGTTCTTCTCCCGGTAAGCGCGAAGACGCTTACTGCGGACTTTACCGATCCGAACGGGTAGGGGAAGGCTGGGGGCCTGCAAGCCTGTTGTCTTTTGTCCGGCCGGGAGCCAATTACATGCATCCGGCACTCTCCGAAGACGGACAGCAACTCTTTTTCAGCGCGCTGCTCGAAGATGGCTGGGGAGGGTACGATATCTACCTTAGTAACCGCCAGGAGGACGGTAGCTGGAGTGACCCGATCCTGATGAACCGCGCCATAAACACCCAGGGCAACGAGCAATTTCCCACCCTCGATGCCGACACGCTCTACTTCAGCAGCGATGGCCTGGAAGGAATGGGCGGCCTGGATATCTTCCGTACATGGCCAACGAATAACGGCCGCTACGCTGCACCCAAAAATCTGAAGATGCCCGTAAACAGCGGCGCAGACGATTTTGCCTTCTCGGTCGTACGGAGACAGGGAAGTGGATTGGACCATACCACAACGGGCTACTTCAGCAGCAACAGGCCCGGTGGAGAAGGCAGCGATGACATCTATATGTACACCAAAAAAGTGCTGCCACCGCCGCCACCGGACCCTACTCCTGTAGTGTACAAAAACATTCTGGACGTAACCGTCGTCGAGAAAATCTACGAAGACCCAACGGACAATAGCAGCCGGATTCTGGGCGTCAAGCCTGTTCCGAATGCGACCATCATTGCCAGCATCGGAGACCAGTCGCGAACGGTAAATACCGATGAGGAAGGAAGACTGAGCCTGGTGTTGGTAGACGACCAGAACTACCAGTTCCGTGCCGAAAGGGACGAATACCTGGCCGATGAAGGTAGTTTCTCAAGCAGGAACCTGCCCAAAGACCCGGAAGCCCCCGAACAGCGGTACGAACTGGAACTGGAGCTCGATAAGATTTTCCGTAATCAGGAAATCGTTCTGAAGAATATCTACTACGATTATAACGAAAGCTTCATCCGCGCCGATGCTCAACCTACCCTGAACAACCTCACAACTATTCTGGAACGGAACCCAACCATTAGGATCGAGATGGGCTCGCACACCGACTGCCGGGGCAAACCCGGGTACAATCAGGAGCTTTCTCAGGCGCGGGCGCAGGCTGCAGTGGACTACCTTGTGGAGCAGGGTGTCGACAGAGCTCGTCTCGAGGCTAAAGGCTACGGTGAAGAAAGCCCGATCGAAAGTTGTATCTGTGAGCGTTGCACTGAGGATCAACACCAGAGAAACCGACGGACTACCTTCCGGATTCTGGAATAAGAAACGGCGCTCCGCCCCCCCTGTCAGGGGCAGCGCGCCGTTTCGCATTTACCGCCTGATGACCCGAACCCAATGGGTTCGCCCTTCGGCAGTTACCCCCACCATGTAGGTGCCCGAAGGTAAATGAGAGAGGTCGGTATTCCGTTGTCCTCCTTCAAGTACTCTCCGCCCCGAAACATCGAACACACCGAAGATGGTTGCCGGGCCGGTTAGGTTCAATTGGCCTGAAGTAGGATTAGGGTACAACCGGACACCCAGCTGTTCGAGGTCGGCCAGGCCGCTTAGAACATCGATAACGACGTCAAAACGGATACTGTCGGTACACGGCGAGTTGTCTGCGATCAGGGTTACGGTATAAGTTCCGGTTGCTTCGTAGGTGTGTACCGGCTCGGCCTCAGTGCTTGTATTGTTGTCTCCGAAGTCCCACAAGTAATCAGTTGCGTCGGTTGAGTTATTCGTGAAAGTCGCAGTAGAAGTATCTACTGAAACACTTACGTCCGCAGCAGGCTGTGCAAAAACGGCAACAGGAACTATGCGGATGGTGTCCGGGCCAAATGCGCCCAGTAAGGTTAGGGTTGCGTCGTATTCACCCGGCTCGGAGTAGGTTACCGTCGGCTGTACTGCATTGGACGTCGCGGGGGTTCCTCCGGGAAAGTTCCAGCGGCGGTCTTCGTAGTAGCCGGTGCTCACATCTGTGATAGTAAAGGTAAGTGGAGCACATCCTTCGGCAAACTTCAGGTCGGTGTTTACTGCCGCAAATTCACGTACGATGAATGGCCTGCTCACTACAATTTCGTTTCCGCAGTTTTCGCTGAGTAAGGTGACGAAGATCTGATAATCGCCGATTTCGTCATAAACGTGGCTTAGGCTGGTTACTGTAGTATCTACGCTGTAACCGTCTCCAAAATCGTACCGGATGGAGTCGAAGCCGATGGCATCCTGAAGAGTAACAGTTACCATTTCGCCGTTGTTGACCACCGAAGCTGAGGTTATCGAGGGGGAGGGAGATACAGTGAAGTAGGCGGTGTCACCGGGGAAGGAGATACCGTCGACGATCAGCATTTGAACGGCGCGGAAGGCGCCCCCGGCCTCCGGCGCAGTGATTACGCGCAGGCTTTGACCGATAACGTCTACGCGCAGGTCACTGCTTTGTGGGGTTACTTCCCATTCTACGCTGTTAGCACCATTTGAGGCATCGGTAAGCAAAAGGATTTCGCCGCCACAGAGTACATCGGTGTTTTGTACGAAGCCACCACTGGGGATGATTGGGGCAATAAGTTCCTCTTCGCCGTCTTCGCCAACTCCTCCGGGTTCATCGTTTGGGCCACATTCATTGGAGGTGAGTCGTTTGCCGAATTCTCCGCCTTCAAGTGATGCGTCCGGACTATAATCGTCGGTTACTCTGGCGGCGTTGAGCAGACGACCTCCGCCTCCTCCGCCGCCGGGTCCGAAGCAGCGGGAAGGCTGGTTGGTAACGTCTCCGCCGTTTCCGCCCCGGAGGGACAGGTCCGGAGAGCCCACCAACGTGTCGGCGATCAGCAGTATTGATCCTGCGGCACCGCCGCCGCCGCCGCCGTCTCCGTCTACATCCGCACCATCCTGGCCGTTGACCGTGAGTGTTGAGGACGCTCCGAAATCAATAGTTGGAGCCCAAAGGACGATGAGCCCACCGCCATTACCGCCGTGGGCATTGGTTGTATTGTTGGCGTGGCCGGCTCCGCCGCCGCCACCGAAGTATACCCTTTGATCGTCGTTGTCGAGGCCGGACCCCGCCAGCCCGGGGTAATTCCCGCGGCAGGCGTTGTTGAACAGTCCCATCACCACGTTGCGTGCTCCAACACCACCCTCGGTGACGTTGCCGCCGCCGCCACCGCCGGCGTTGTGGTCATTACCGCCACCGCCGCCGTTGGCGGCGGCCGCACGACCGAAAGGCTGGCTGGCCGGCACACCGGCAATGCCTTCTCCGCGCGAAGAACCCCGCCAGTTGCCGGGGCCGTAGGTCAGTGAGCTGGCAATGGTTAGTCGGTTACAGTCACTGTCCGATTCGGTGCCTTGCCCGCCCCTGAAACCAGCATCGGAAGCGTCCAAAGACGCGCCGGGACGAAAGAGAATTCGTTCTTCAGCCGCAATGAAGGCAACACCTCCCAGGGCACCATCAAACGGCTGGCTGACAACCTGGTCTCCGTTGACAGAAACGGTGGGAGAAGTTTCGAAAAGGACTACCTGGGTATGCAGGAAGCTGTAAGTATGCCGGATGGGGAGCGTCAGGAAAACAGTATCGCCGTTGACCCGGTCTACCCGGTTGAGGTCGTAGTGGCCTGCACCATTATAGTTAGTAACCTGACCGGTGTTGCCTCCTGAGGTAGATATACTCGCTCCGCCATGTTGGTAGATCAGCAGGCTTGTGCCCGGGGCTGAGGCCTGAGCGGCAGCGCTCCGGAGCCACTGCTGTCCACTGTTCAGTTCAGTAACCTGATGGTAAGTGTTCTGAGCAAAAAGAAACGAAAAGCTCATTATAAACAGGCCGGTAACAAATATTTTCATTCAAGGATTACTTTGAGTAGGGAGCAATATTCGGGCAAAGATAAGTCTTGAAAGCACACAACTAAGCAATCGGGCCGCTACAACAAAGATTTGAAAGCCTTGCCAACTTCAGTTAAATCCCTGAATCTCAAAATACTCAAGCCTGCTCGCTGCTACACGCAATCCTGCTACCGAGGGATTTCCGGCCCTAAAGCGGGGACAGCTGGAAGCTGACCGTTAGTTCTGCGGTTTTAGGCTGATCATCGCTGATTCGGCGGAGCTCATATGTGCCACTAGCGTCAATGGTTCCGTCTTCATTGATGGTGATCTCATCCAGTTGGTAGACTTCCGCATTCTGGTGGCTTATCATCTCCATCTGGCCGTCATCGAACGTCCAGCTTCCCTGGCCGATGCCGGAGGCCTCGACCGAGACGCTGGAGGTCACTTCGTTTGCGGTGTAGACATAATTAACGGTATAGGTGCCTTCGGAGTAGTAACTGGCCGGGTTGTCGGTAAAGGTGATTTCCAAATCGTTGTTGGTCACCGTTGTGGTGACCGCTCGTTCGCTGAATGTCCCATCGTTGTTCAGAGTGGTTTCGGTTCCGCTGGTGGTGAAGTCATTGACTCGCCAGCGTCCGGGGAGGTCCGAGCGAAAAGCTTTTTCGGATTCATTTTCGCAGCCCGAAAGGCAAAGGGAGGTAAAGCTTAAAAGAAGGAAGTAAGTCAGCACGTTTCTCATGGGTCCGAGGATTTTTATGTTTCCTCAGAGACCTTCGGTCTGATGTTTCAGGTTGGTTGGGGGGCAGATTTTTAATTTCGGGCGGGTCGGAAGGCTAGGGAGGGGGGGGCATCGTAAAAGTACTGGTCGCCTTACTCGTTGTGGTATTTTTCTCCTCTCAGAATCGTCATTCCCCGGTAGAGTTGTTCGGCAAAGAAAAGGCGGATCATCTGGTGGCTGAAGGTCATTTTGCTCAGCGATAGCTTGCCGTTGGCACGTTCGTAGACAGCGGGAGGAAATCCGAAAGCACCGCCTACCAGAAAGACGAGCCGGCGGTACGGTCTTTGCAATTGTTTGTCGAGCCAGTGAGCAAAATCGACGCTGCCAAACTGCTTGCCTCCTTCGTCGAGCAGGATCAATCCGTCCGAATTTTGCAGGCGGGAGAGGACCATTTCTCCCTCTTTTTCTTTCAGTTGTTCGGGGCTCATTTTTCCGGCTCCCTTCACGTCGGGGAGGACCTCGAAGGTGACGGGCAGGTAGTGTTTGAGGCGTTTGGCGTAGATGGCTTCTCCCTCCCGCAGGTAAGCTTCGGATGTTTTACCGATGTAGTATACGTGTACCTTCATATCCGGCAAATATAGGCGTGGCAGATCAATGGCTCTCCGGGCGACGGAGCGCAGGATGCAAAGTTAGTTGTGAGGCTGTGTTTGTGCAGCTGGCAACCTATTCGTGTACCTTGCCCTGCACCTGCGGCCGCGCCCTTATCTTCGTGCAAATTTTCGACCATGATCTTTCAGCAATATACCCTTGATAATGACCCTGCACTGAACGAAGTTCTGGTGGCTTTTCTCTCGGAGGCGGGGTTCGACTCTTTCCAGGAAACCGATGAGGGCCTGTTGGCTTTTGCTCCCGCCGAAGACCACGCCCGCTGGGTGCGGGAACTGGACGAACTCTCAGGCCAGTTCCCTTTCACTTATACCTCCCATCCGCTGGAGGATAAAAACTGGAATGAAGAATGGGAAAAGCAATTTCAGCCCCTGCAGATTGGTGACCGGCTTTACATCCGAGCTGATTTTCATCCGCCTCACCCAAACATCGAACAGGAGCTCGTAATTACACCGAAGATGGCCTTCGGTACGGGCCATCACCCCACCACGCACATGATGTGTGAGTTGATCTTCGAACAGGACCTGGCCGGGAAACGGGTTTTCGATTACGGCTCGGGTACCGGGGTGCTCGCCATCCTCGCCAAGCGTCTCGGCGCAGCCGAGGCCGACGCGGTGGATATTGAATCCTGGTCGGCTGAGAATACCCTGGAAAACGCCCGGAGGAACGGCGTTGAGATGGACCAGATAATCCACGGAACCCTCGACGATGTACCCGCCGGAGAACCATATGATCTGATCCTGGCAAACATTAACAGAAATGTAATTTTAACCACCGCCGAAGCGTTGTACCAGCGACTTCGCCCCGGAGGAACAGTTTTGTTCAGCGGTATTCTCGACACCGACGAACATTTACTGGTCTCCAGCCTTTCCAGCCTTGGATTTGTCCATCAGGAAACCCGGCAGCGGGCGGATTGGCGAGCCTTCGTTTTTACCCGTAATTAAGAATTTACATGCGTTTACTATTCTTCCTTCTTACCGCTCTTTTGGTGTCCGGCCAGTCTTTCGCTCAGAAGCTGACCGATTTACCCCCGGATACCGATCCTGCTGTTTTTTCCGAATCGCTGGAAGAGTTCATGAACGCATCGGGAAATAAAACCGCGAAGGACGCTTACGCCAACTTCTCCGGTGTGTTTTTCGGGGGAGGCTTCACCGAGGAGCAGCAAAAACGAATTGCCAACACCTCTGTGTTGTTAGCGCAAAAACGCATCAGTTCGGCGACCGGCTTCAAATCTTATCTGGAGCTGCTCCCTTTCCTCGGGGGAACACCAGAAAAAGAAAACCCCGCTTTTGCCGGTTTTCACGATGGCCTTGACCTGTTGCTCAGGGACGAGAGTTCCCGTACCGGAGAAATCGTGAGGGCACTGCAAAACGCCTGGAGCTACCTTGCTCACCAACGACTCGATGCCAACCTCGGTGATGACGGCTGGCTTGTGGTGGGCGGAGCGCCCGTCTTTTCGTTTCAGGACGGGAACCTGATGATGAAACTCGATACCGTGCAGCAGTTGGTCGGGATCGGCAAACGGGACACTATTTACATCGACGAAACAGAACTGCTCGTTAACCTCGGAGAAGGCAACGCGCGCGGATCAGGAGGTAGAACGGACTGGAAACGGCAGAACCTCCCCGAAGAGGTTTTTGCGATTCTGGTGAGTTACGACATCGAGTTGAACAGGACCCTCTACAAGTCCGATTCGGCTCAGTTGCAGTTTCCGGAATACTTTGATAACAAGATCCTTATCGGGAAATTTACCGATAAAGTAGAGCCCGGCGGCGCGCGGTCCGGCGGGGAGTACCCTCAGTTTATCTCCGACGACGGCTTTGTAGAAATTCAGAACGTCGGGGAAGGAATTGACCTGAAAGGAAACTTCGAACTTCGTGGAAATACCGTTTATGCCATCGGAACGAGCGGCCGTAAAGCCCAGGTAACCCTTGGCGTTCAGGACGGTTCGGGAGATAAAAAGATAAAAGCTCAGGCCGACCGGTTTGCGATAAAGGCCGGCGAAACGATTGCCGGACAGGGCGTGAAAACCACGGTTTACTTTGGGGAGGATAGCCTTTATCACCCCAGTGTAACGCTACGGGTACAGGTCGCTGAGCGGATCGCTCAGCTTTCCCGGTCGGAGTCGAGTGCCGACCGTAGCCCGTTCAACCACAGCCTCAACAATATGCAAATCTATGCGGAACGCATGGATGTATACCTTGATCGGGACAGTGCCGTAGTTGGCCGGAAAACGGTTTCTTTCGAAGAAAAGCCCGACGTTGTTTTTGAAAGCAAAGACTTTTTCGACGAAGGCGATTACAACCGCCTGCGAGGTATCGCCGGCAGTAACCCGCTGGACGTAATCTATGCCTTCCGCAACAGCCCCGAGGGCGGTAACGACATCATTGATGCCAATGTATTGGCCAAGAAGTTCAACCCCCGGATGAAAGCGGCCGACATTCAGCCGCTCTTGTTCGACCTGCAAACCAAAGGGTTTTTGCTGTACGATTCGGAGTCGAAACTCATCGAGTTGCTGCCTAAAGTCGGGCACTACGTCAGAGCCAGCCGCGAAGAAATCGACTATGATAAACTCCGGCTGATCAGCAATACATCAAGCGTAAATGCTTACCTCGACCTGAAAAGCGGGGAGGTACGCATCGATGACGTGAAACCCATTGAGTTCAATCGCCAAAAGCAAATTGCAATCAAGCCTCTGGGCAACCAGTTGACGGTGAAGGGCGATCGGAACTTCGACTTCGACGGCGATATATACGCCGGAGGTATGGTGTTTCAGGGTAAAGGATTTCATTTTGAATATGAGCCCTACCGGGTGAAGCTTGACTCCGTCCGTTACTTCGACCTCTTTCTGCCGGTAGACGATACCTTCGGGGAAGGAATGAAACGTAAGAGTACCGGCAGCCGAATTGAGCACCTCAGCGGCTACCTGCTCATCGACGCACCAAAAAATAAATCGGGTACGGAGGACATCGCCTACTTCCCCTCCTTACAAACCCAGGCAAAAAGTTATATATACTACGACCGGGCTGATACATCGGCATCTTACAACCGCGAAGACTTCTACTTTGAGCTGGAACCTTTCAGCCTCAACGGAATGGACAGCCTGATCTCTACCGATGTGGAACTTGAAGGTAAGCTCTTCAGCGGAGGAATTTTTCCCGATATGGAAGAGTCGCTGACCATTCAGGAAGACGGGAGCCTTGGCTTCGTCACCCAAACTGCCGAAGGTGGCCAGGATGCTTACGGAAACCATGGCAAATACGAAGGAGAAGTTAGCCTGAGTAACCGGGGTTTGGCGGGTAAAGGCCGTCTTACCTACCTGGAGGCAAACATCGACAGCGAAGACCTGAGTTTTCAGCTCGATCGTACCACCGCAACCTCAAAGAGTTTCGAACTGCAGGAAACAAGCACTTCGGGAAGGGAAATACCTCAGGTAAAAGGTACCGAAGTGAATATCGAGTTCAAACCCTACGCCGATTCTCTGATCGTTAACTCTGAAGCCGGAGCACCGTTCGAGATGTTCAAAGCCGGAGCGCACGAATTTCAGGGAGGCCTCGTATTAACACCCGAAGCGCTGAAAGCAAACGGTACCCTCAGCTGGGATGCTGCAGATATGAGCAGCCATGACCTGGACTTCAGCACCTTCGGTGCTCATGCTGATACGGCTAACGTTTCTATCAAGTCGTTGGCTGGGGATGATCGCCTGGCCCTCAAAACCACCAACGTAAAAGCAGACGTTGACTTTGAAACCCAGGTGGCTTCCTTCGAGAACAACTCTTCCGATTTGGCTACCGCACTGCCGTACAATGAGTTCAAAACCAGTATCGACCGCTTTGACTGGAACATGGCGGGCGGCAACGTTACTTTTCAGGCCAAACCCGGCAAAGACCGCTTTACGAGCACAAACCCGGATCAGGATGAGCTTAATTTCACAGGGACGGATGCAACCTTCGATATCAATACCAGTATCCTGAATGTCGATGGTGTACCTTTTGTGAAAAGTGCTGACGCAAAGATTATTCCCGGAGACGGTAAGCTGGAAATCGGTGCCGGCGGTGAAATTGCGGAATTGACCGACGCAACCATCGTCGCCGACACAATCAACGAATACCACGTGATTGAGCGGGCAACCGTAAAACTCAAAGGCCGTAAAGAATATACGGCCTCCGGGTTTTACGTTTACAACGTAGGTTCTCATACCCAGGAAGTCGAATTTCAGGATATTGTCGGTACACGTATCGGTAAAGGCAACCGCGACAAAAAGGCAACTGCCACGAGGGCCGAAGGCGAAGTAGCTGAAGGAACACCTTTCTTCATCGACAACAAAACCCGCTTCTACGGTACCATCAACCTCGATGCAGGAAGCAAGACTTTATTCTTCGACGGCTACGCCAAGATCGAGGCCGAAAAATTACCGGGGGCACAGTGGTTCACGATTCGCTCCGAAGGAGACAAGAAGAACCTGGCCCTGCGGGTGGCTGAACCGAAAGACCGCGAAGGCCTGCCTCTATTCACTGGTATCTACCTCAGTAAGCCTAACCGCCAGATTTACCCGAGCTTTGTACAAACGCTTGATTTCCGCAAAGATCACCCCATTCTGGACTGCAACGAGCTGATGCTCTACGATGAAGTCCGCGATGTTTTCCTGTTCGGAGACAGTGCGCGCGTTTACAACCCCGCACTTACGGGAGGCAACCTCATGGAGTTCGATCATGCCAACGGAAAGGTCAGCGGAGACGGAGAACTTGGCCTCGGAGGGCGCCTGAAGTACATCAGCATGAAGTCCTACGGAACAGTAGAGATGGATCTCCCTACCGGTAGTCGTCGTCCTCCGGAACCGGAGCCCGTCGCACCCGCCGAAAAAGAGGAAGAAAAGAAAGAGGACAAGCCGAATATGTTCTTGCTGGAAGAAGAAACCAAGCCCGATCCGGAAGCGGCTGACTCTACGGCAACCGACGGTAAAACCGGAATCACGATCGAGGGAGCTATCGCTGAGCGCTATCCGGACGTGGACGTCAAGGCAATGGCCGCTATCGACCTGATCCTGCCCAACAAACTGGTTAACATGATGGCGACCGACATCATCTCCGGTGGCTACGCCGCCCCGGGGCTGAACGTGGTTACCGACAAGGAGTTTTACCGCGCTGGGTTGGAAACACTTTTCCCCGTCTCAAAAGAAAAGGACGAAGCGCTGGCGAGCCTCGACGCAGCGGTCTTGCGGGTACCTGAGAAAATCAACGACCATACGTTCCTCTTCAGCCAGCTGAACATGCGCTGGTCAAACGATTACCAGTCGTTTGTTACGACCGAGAAACTTTCTGGCGTAGCCAGTATCAAGGGCAACCCTATCGCTAAAATGCTCGAAGTACGCGCCGAAGTGAAAATGACCACCGGCGGCGACGACCGCCTGTACATCTACGTCAAGTCACCCAGTGAACTGTACTACTTCTTTGGCTTCAAGGATGGTATCATGAACGTGGTTTCCAATAATACCCAGTTCATGAACGAACTGGAAGGTATGAAAGCTAAAGACCTCATCATGAAGATGGACGATGGAGAGACCTACGAAATTCTGCCGGTGAGCCCGGGCACCGCCCAGACATTCCTGCGCAGGGTAGAGGCAGCCTTCTAGTGGCCGGGCCACAAGGTCTTCAGAAATGAACTGTTATACCTTCCGCGCTTTATGCTAGCCTGATTACACGGCGCGGACGCAGGTGCAGTGAAAAGGTTTAAGGGGGCCTGGACTTCCAGAAAGCTTTCGTTCGTCGAAAACATTCCCCGGTTCCTCCCGAAAACCTTAAATTACAACCCAAACAAAACAACTACTTGCAATGGCCATCTTCAACGATCTCAAAAAACTATTCTTCGGCGCAAAATCCGTCGCTAAGCACCAGGCTTCGAAAGCCAGTGAAGCCGCCGGAGGATTGGCCGATGAACTGAAAGACAAAGCCGGAGACCTGCTCGACGATGCAAAAGCTGCAGCCTCTGATCTTGCCGATAAGGCGCCCGGCTACGTAGATCAGGGTAAAGAGGCTCTGGAAGACTTAAGCGATAAAATCTGGCGCGAAGCCGATGCCGCTGTTGATAAAGGAAAAGAACTGAAAGACAAGGCCTCCGAGGCCATCAACGCTAAGCTTGACGACCTGAACCCGAAGCCCGAGCCCGTTGACCTCGACGCCGAAATCGGCCTTTCCCTCGAAGACCTGGGGATGACGGAAGTCTCCCAACCCGCCGCGCCAAAATCAGGTAGCATCGATTTCGAAGAAGGACTCATCGAAGATTCAATGGGTAAGGTCAAGGACGCCGCTACCGGCCTTAAAGACGCTGCCGGCGATGCTTTCAACAAAGTGAAAGATGCCACCGCCGGAGTCCGCGGAGCAGCAGCCGAGGCTGCTGATACCGGATTGAACGCAGCGGCTAAAGCGGGTGCTGGCCTCAAAGATCAGGCCGAAATCCTCGCCGGGAAGGTTGGCGATGTCAGCGAAGTCGTTGGTGCTAAAGTCCTTGAGAAAGGCAGCGATATTCTAGACCGGGGCGCCGAAATCGGCGCCGACCTGAAGGGTAAAGCATCCGACTTCATCGACCACGCCAACGTGGAAGCCGAGAAGATGAAGATGGAAGAAACCATCGAAGAAGCAAAACGCGCCGCCGAAGTAGCCGAGGCACGCGCCCGCGCATTCGACGGGAAAGAAGGAGCGCGCGACACCTCAGAATCGACCCTCTCGGGCACCGATTCTTTCTTCGACCGTGCCGCACGCTTCGCCGAAGGCGACTACGCCAACGAAGGAGGTAAAGACATGCAGATTAAGGACAATCCCGACGCTAAACCAAAAGAGAAGGGCGGCCTCATCGCCGGCTTCCTCGACTCCGACGGTGATGGCGACAGCCTCATCGATGACGCAGAGGTCATCGACGAAGAATAACAGGGTTGAGCGCCTCTGGCGCGATTTTTGTTGCCCTGGAGTCGCTCATCCCTGTACGTGTTTAGGATTTTGCACCTGAAATATGAGTTATGAAACCTATTAAATTCCAGGAATTGTCTTTCAATGGAAGCAATGCCCCGTGGCTGGTGCTTATGGTAACAGGCATTGTCTTTATCATGCTCAATCTCTTTGAGGTATTCTCTTTCATGGATCCTACCGTTCTGAAATTTCTCAATGCAGGCAGCTATTTGCTTGCCTTTTCTGTTCACGTTCGTCCTTTTCTGTACCGGAATTACGTGGAATGGAACAAGCGTGGTATCGTGATCCGGGTCAACAGTTTCTTCGGGGTAAACTTCAGTTTTGCTGACGTTAAGTCGATTGACTATTCGGACGATGCTTACAGGATCTACACCCATAAAGGTGGCAGCCCGAAAACCATTCAGCTGGCAGGAATTGAGGCCGGTAGCCGCAACCGGTTGAAGGAAGTATTACAACAGTACGTTCGATAGCCGCCTTTTTCACCTCAGGCTGTCTCGCCGGAGGCGGCCGAAGATAGAGGCGAAAGTGACCGGTTGGTGCAGGAAAAGTTAAGCTCCGTTTGGCCAACCAAAGCTAAGAGCGGCTTACCTTAGCCCCATGAAGCTACGACTACCGTTCCTCTCCCTGCTCCTTACCTTTCTCTGCACCTGCGTCAGCGCCCAAACAACTGCTGATACTTTCGAAGATGGTGATCTGCTGAACCCGACCTGGACGGGAGACAATGCCAATTTTGTGGTTGCCGATGGCCGGTTACAACTGATGGCTCCCGACGCGGGAACATCAGAACTCGGGGTGGCAACACCCATCAATTACGACGCTCCAACCACAGTATACGAGTTTCTGGTACAAATGGATTTTGCGCCCTCGGCCAGCAATTTCTCCACCGTTACGCTCATCGAAGCGCGGGCGTTGCCCGAGGTGCGGCAGGTGGAAATGAAATTTGGCGGTATTTCCGGCAGCGATGACCGGCTGGAGGTAAGTTTTGTGGTTGGCGGCACCGAAGTCGCTACTATGGAAGGAACTCTTGGTGCCCTCGGCTCTAATCCGGCAATTGCCCGTTTCCGTATGGAGCATGCGGGAAACACCTGGACGCTCTCGGCCGATTATACCGGTGGCACTAATTTTGTTCTTCAGGACCAGACCACGGTAGATATGGCCATCAGCCCCGATTCGCTGGCGCTTTCTGCCCGTTACACCGCCACCCGGTCTGACCTGATGAGCTGGGATGATCTGTTGGTCACCTCGGAAGTAGCAGTAGATGAAACCGCTCCCGTTCTCATCAGCAGCACCCTGACCAACCCCGATGAGATCACGCTGATATTTGATGAAGTCATCGCGCAGACCCCGGCGGGATCACCCGCCAATTACAGCCTCTCGGCCACCGGCCTGAGTGTGAACAGTGTTTTGGTAGACGGAGCGACGGTTACGCTGAGCCTCTCGGACGAACTGCCCGACGGCGAAGATGTCACCCTTACGGTCAGCACGATCACGGACGAGTCCGGCAACATTCTGAGCGACCTCAGCCTCAGTTTTCGCTACGATATTACTGCAACGCCGACCTCCCGCAACGTCGTCATCAATGAATTTATGGCCGACCCCAACCCGGTAGTCGCCTTGCCCAATCAGGAATATCTGGAACTGTACAACCCGACGGATACAGTAGTGGACCTTACCGGCCTGGAAATTGCTAGTGGCGGCAGCCCGGTAACCCTGCCGGAAGGCAGCAGATTGGCCGCCCGGGGTTACGTCGTGATCACGGGAAATGAAGAGGCAGACGGCTTCCGCGCCCTCGGCGCAGCAGTGATTGAAGCCTCGCTGCCAACCCTGAGCAACGCCGGAGATGAAATTTCGGTAGGTTATCAGGGCCAGAATATTCAAACCATCAACTATACCGACGATTGGTATAACGATACTGAACGCGACGAAGGTGGTTACAGCATAGAGTTTATCGGAGAGGGCGCAGACGCAGGATGCAGTGCCAGTTGGAGGGCAAGTCTGGCCCTGGAGGGTGGTACTCCGGGAAACGTGAACTCCGTTCTCGGCATGTCGTCCGACGTGACGGCCCCCGGCATTGCAGAAATCGAAGTCGGAGACTTCGGTATCACGCTCACCTTCGATGAGGCCATCGACATTAGCGACTTTACCGTCGATTTGTTCAGCTTCAGTCCGGCCATTGAGTTTTTCCGGCCGGCGTCAATAAGCGATAATTCATTCTTCCTTTCCGCTGACCTGGAGGAGAACACAGTTTATACGCTTACCATCCTGCCCGACTTCATGGATTGCGCCGGCAATGCTCCCAGTGAGGCCATAGTGCTGACGGTCGCCATCCCAACCGTTCCCCTGCCGGGCGACGTGGTGATCAACGAAATCCTTTTCAACCCCGCTACCGGAGGCTCCGACTTCGTGGAGCTCTACAACTGTTCCGACAAGGTGTTCCAGATCGAAGGTTGGTTGATCACCAACCTGCTCTCGAGCAGCTCTACGGCGACGCAGGAGATCACCACTTCGCGGCTGTTTCTGCCGGGCGACTACCTCACCTTTACGCCCGACCGTGAAGACATCCTGGCGCGCTTTCAGGATGTGAACCCGGAGTTGCTCATCGAGCAACGCCTGCCCACCCTGAGCGACGATGAAGGAAACGTTACCATCGACGCGGGCATCGTCCGCCTGGATGCGTTCGATTACACCGAAGACTTTCACTCCGAGCTCCTGAGCCCCGACGATGGCGTCAGCCTGGAGCGTCTGCGCCAGAAATCTACCACCCAGGACGGCAGCAACTGGTTCAGTGCCGCCTCAACCGAAGGCTTTGGTACCCCGACGCGCGAAAACTCTCAGGCCCGCTCCGGCCTGGAACCCGCAGGCGAAGAGACGTTCTCGATCGTCAACCCGACCTTCAGCCCCAACGGCGACAGCTTCGAAGATTTTCTGGAACTCAGCTACACCACTGATCGTACCGGTTTCCTGGCGCGGGTGCGCATCTTCGATGCGCAGGGCCGCCCGATCCGGACCCTCCGCCTGACCGAACTCCTGGGGGGAACCGGAACCCTCCGCTGGGATGGCGACAACGACGAAGGCCAGAAAGCCAAAGCCGGTTTGTACGTACTCTTCGTGGAGCTCTTCAATCCGGACGGAGAGGTGCGGGAAGAGAAGTTGGTAGGGGTTTTGGCGGGGGAGCGGTAGGCCTTCCGGCCAATGCTCTCCGCCCGGCTGTTTTGAGTTTTGTAATTATGGGTCATGGATTAGGCTCCGGGGCCGCCCGCCCGGGAAATTGATGAGCGCCATTTAAACTCATTGCCCGTTAAAACCGTTCCTTTGCACCCGCGTTCGCGCTAATTAACAAGTCCTTTTTTTCGAAGAGCTAGGATTGAAGTCTTGAACCGCGCCGACCAACGAACCAAAAGACCAACGAACCAATGAGAATAGCATCCTACAATGTAAACGGTATCCGTGCCGCCCAGAAGAAGGGCCTTGCAGACTGGACGGAGCAGACAGGCCTCGATATCCTTTGTATTCAGGAAACCAAAGCGCACCGCGAACAGGTCGATATGAGTGAGTTCGAAGCCCACGGCTACACCCACGCTCAGTGGCACAGCGCCACGAGCAAAAAAGGGTATAGTGGTGTACTGACGCTGAGTAAGGTCGAGCCGGATTTTGTGCAATTCGGTTTTGGAATGGAATGCTACGACTGTGAGGGCAGGGTAGTCAGGACGGACTTTGGTGACTTAACCATCTTCAACTGCTATTTCCCGAACGGTGGACAGGGAGATGAGCGCCAGGCTTATAAGTACCGTTTTCTCGATGACTTTCTTGCCCACATCGTTGAATTGAAAAAGACCCGCCCGAATATTCTGGTGGTGGGAGATTACAACATTGCCCACGAGGAGATCGACATCCACGCCCCGAAGCGGAACGAAAACAATTCGGGCTTCCTCCGCCCCGAACGTGACTGGATGACGAAGTGGTTCAGCGAAACCGGACTCGTGGATACCTTCCGGGCCCTGCATCCGGAAACAGTAGCCTACAGCTGGTGGAGCTACCGTGCCAACGCCCGCAACAACAACAAAGGCTGGCGGATCGATTACCTCAGCCTGAGTAAGGAGATGATGGATCAGGTGGTTTCGGTCGAACATCGTAAAGATGATGTGCACTCCGATCATTGTGCACTCGTGCTGGAACTCGCCGATTAGTACGAAGGCCGATGAATGAGAAGTGGTCTACACGTTTGAAAGTGGTGGACTACCAGTTGGCGACTAATTGCCTTGTCTTCGTAGTCCAATGCGGTTACTTTTGCGCAATATTTACTCAGTTTTAAGACCATTGCTATGTCCCGCATCTTTTTCGACAACGCTGCAACTACACCAATTGACCCGGAAGTGATTGCCGCCATGACCGAGGTAATGACGAAGAATTACGGTAACCCTTCGAGTATTCACTCCGAAGGGCGGAGCGCAAGGGCGATTATCGAACAAGCGCGAAAAACGGTGGCCAACGCACTGAACTGCAGTATCGGCGAGATCTTTTTCACCTCCGGAGGTACAGAAGCCAACAACATGGCACTGAAAAACAGTGTGCGCGACCTCGGTGTGACCCGCATCATTTCGTCGCCTTTGGAGCACCACTGCGTGTTGCACTCGCTCGACGCCATCGTTGCCAGCGGAAGCGCCAGGGTGGAAATGGTCCGCATCGACGAAAAAGGAAGTGTTGACCCTGAGGACCTGAAAGCGAAGCTTGCTTCTTCGGACGAAAAGACACTGGTGAGCCTGATGCACTCGAACAACGAAATCGGCAACTTGCTACCGATGGATGAAGTTGCTGTAATCTGCGAAGAAGCAGGTGCTTACTTCCATTGTGACACGGTACAAACAATGGGGTATTTCCCGATCGATCTGGATGCAACCAACGTGAGCTTCCTTTCGGGCTCAGCCCATAAATTTTACGGTCCCAAGGGCATCGGGTTTGTGTACATCAATAACGACAACATCATCAAGCCCTACCTTGACGGAGGCGCTCAGGAACGCAATATGCGCGGCGGCACCGAGAATATTTACGGCATCGTTGGCCTGGCTAAGGCTATGGAGAAAGCCGTTGCCGAGCGGGAAGTCCGCGCGGAAAAAATAAGCTCTCTCAAACGCTACTTCATCGAAAAGCTGACGGCTACCTACCCTGAGGTTACCATTAACGGTAACCCCGATCAGAGCCACTTCAAAGTGCTGAGCGTCAGCTTCCCCGAGAGTGACAAAGGTGACCTGCTGCTGATGAATCTGGACCTGCACGGCATTTCCGCCTCCGGCGGATCGGCCTGTTCCAGCGGCATAGACGTTGGCAGCCACGTGATCGGTCATCTGCACCCGGACTCGAAGCGGCACACGATTCGTTTCAGCTTCAGCCATCACAATACCACGGATGAGGTAGATGTAGTGGTAGAGAAACTGGGAGGGATGCTTTAGTGAGTCTGGAGTTATGGAGTCGGGAGTCGGGAGTTGCTGCTGCAAATGCCACTTGCTGCGCTACGTTTGCATATCGTACTTAGCGGTGTGTATCACAATGGTCCGCTACAGTTTGTAGCCAATGAGATGACTTTACTTCCGTGCTCAGCAAATCTTGCAGGGTGGCAACAGCGTCATATCTCGTCATACATCTCGTCTCACCTTACCTGCCGGCGGCCTTCTTTCGCTGCGCGTCTTCTGCGGGGTAACAGGGCAAAGAAGCAACACCCTCGGGCTGTGTCTCCGGCCAAAGTCGCTTCGCAATGAAAATAGTCGAAAGTGTCGGTGGAGGAGTTTCACTCCGATTGAGCCCGCGCTACATCCCGTCTCACCTTGCCTGCCGGCGGCCTTCTTTGACGGGGCAAAGAAGCAAACCCCTCAGGCTGTGTCCCCGGCTGCTCACTAATACGGTCACTGCTGGCCTAAAAAGCAAAAACTCGCCTCAAACTGATCCTTCGAAGTCTGGAACTGTCGGGAGTCGAAGCCCTTCGGAAATGCAGCAACTCAGTGTTGGCTCATACAACTTGCTTTTCTTAACGGCCACCAGCAACCGCATTAGTAGCCGGGCCCAAGGCCGAAGTAGCTGCGCAATAAAAATAGTTGAAGACACCGGAGGAGGAGTTTTACACCGACAGAACCCCTACGCGCCAGTTACGCGACCAGAGGTCGCTTATCCCTGCTGTTCACCAGAGGTGAAGGCGGCCGGACCAAAGCTTATACTTGATACTCCAACTTTCGTAATTGAAAGCAACGCACAGTACTCCGACATTCCGGCTTCGGCCTTGGCACCGGCAGTGGAATGCAGTTTTTGAAGCCGTTAAAAAATGGAAACTGTCTGAGCGTTCTCAAGGCATAGGACGCAGCAACCCAGATTTCAATGAACCGATGGGCTTAGAAGCAACCCAACCAACGCCGACGCGAGTTTTTCCATTTTAGGCTTCAAGAATTGGATTCCACGATCAGCCGGTGGCACAGCCTTGATTTTTTGGTTCGTTTTTTATCAAGAAAAAATGAACGGGCAAAAGGGGAAGAACTTAGTCCTCAGGCACCGGAGGAAGAATTTTACTCCGATTGAACACACGTCACCGCTCGTCTAACCTTGCCTGCCGGCGGCCTTCTTTGTCAGGGCAAAGAAGCAAACCCCTCAGGCTGTGTCCCCGGCTGATCACTAATACGGTCACTGCTGGCCTAAAAAGCAAAAACTCGCCTCAAACTGATCCTTCGAAGTCTGGAACTGTCGGGAGTCGAAGCCCTTCGGAAATGCAGCAACTCAGTGTTGGCTCATACAACTTGCTTTTCTTAACGGCCACCAGCAACCGCATTAGTGGCCGGGGCCAAGGCCGAAGTAGCTGCGCAATAAAAATAGTTGAAGACACCGGAGGAGGAGTTTTACACTGACAGAACCCCTACGCGCCAGTTACGAGATCAGAGGTCGCTCATCCCTGCTGTTCACCAGAAGTGAAGGCGGCCGGACCAAAGATTTTCCTGAATGCTCTAAGCTCCGTAATTGAAAGCAAAGCACAGAGCTCCGACACTCCGGCTTCGGCCTTGGCACCGGCAGTGGAATCCGATTTTTGAAGCCGTTAAAAAATGGAAACTGTCTGATTGTCCTCAAGGCCTAGGACGCAGCTACCCAGATTTCAACGAACCGATGGGTTTAGAAGCAACCCAACCAACGCCGCCGCGAGTTTTTCCATTTTAGGCTTCAAGAACTGGATTCCACGATCAGCCGGTGGCACAGCCTTGATTTTTTGGTTCGTTTTTTATCAAGAAAAAAATGAACGGGCAAAACGGGAAGAAGCGCAGTCTTGGGGCATCGGTTGAGGAGTTCTATTCCGATTGAGCCCGCGCTACATCCCGTCTCACCTTGCCTGCCGGCGGCCCTCAATGCCGAACTTTAACTTTTCAGGAGAGTCGGACCGGATCGGGATTCTAAATATTCGCTCAGCAATCAAAGTATAGAGTGCAGAACGCAGAGTTCAGTCCCTCCGGCTTCGGCCTTGGCACCGGCAGTGGAATCCGGTTTTTGAAGCCGTTAAAAAATGGAAACTGTCTGAGCGTTCCCGAAGCCCGGAAATCGGCGCCAAAGATTTCGACGGACCAACAAGCCAGGAAACAACCCGACCAACGCCGACGCGAGTTTTTCCATTTTAGGCTTCAACAATCGGATTCCACGATCAGCCGGTGGCGCAGCCTTGATTTTTTGGTTCGTTTTTTATCAAGAAAAAATGAACGGGCAAAACGGGAGGGAACGTAGATTTTTAGTGGGGACATCATCTTTGCATTACCTCCCATCTTACCTTGTCTGCCGGCGGCCCTCAATGCCGAACTTTAACTTTTCAGGAGAGTCGGACCGGATCGAGATTCTAAATATTCGCTCAGCAATCAAAGTATAGAGTGCAGAGCGCAGAGTTCAGTCCCTCCGGCTTCGGCCTTGGCACCGGCAGTGGAATCCGGTTTTTGAAGCCGTTAAAAAATGGAAACTGTCTGAGCGTTCTCAAAGCCCAAAAATCAACATCAAAGATTTCGACGGACCAACAAGCCAGGAAACAACCCGACCAACGCCGACGCGAGTTTTTCCATTTTAGGCTTCAACAATTGGATTCCACGATCAGCCGGTGGCACAGCCTTGATTTTTTGGTTCGTTTTTTATCAAGAAAAAATGAACGGGTAAAACGGGAAGAAGCGCAGTCTTGGGGCACCGGTTGAGGAGTTCTATTCCGATTGAGCCCGCGCTACATCCCGTCTCACCTTGCCTGCCGGCGGCCCTCATTGCCGAACTTCAGTTTTCAGGAGAGTCGGACCGGATCGGAATTCTGAATATTCGCTCAGCAATCAAAGTGTAGAGTGCAGAACGCAGAGTTCAGTCCCTACTGCTTCGGCCTTGGCACCGGCAGTGGAATCCGGTTTTTGAAGCCGTTAAAAAATGGAAACTGTCTGAGCGTTCCCGAAGCCCGGAAATCGGCGCCAAAGATTTTGACGGACCAACAAGCCAGGAAACAACCCGACCAACGCCGACGCGAGTTTTTCCATTTTAGGCTTCAAAAACTGGATTCCACGATCAGCCGGTGGCACAGCCTTGATTTTTTGGTTCGTTTTTTATCAAGAAAAAATGAACGGGCAAAACGGGAGGGAACGTAGATTTTTAGTGGGGACATCATCTTTGCATTACCTCCCATCTTACCTTGTCTGCCGGCGGCCCTCAATGCCGAACTTTAACTTTTCAGGAGAGTCGGACCGGATCGGGATTCTAAATATTCGCTCAGCAATCAAAGTATAGAGTGCAGAACGCAGAGTTCAGTCCTTCCGGCTTCGGCCTTGGCACCGGCAGTGGAATCCGGTTTTTGGAGCCGTTAAAAAATGGAAACTGTCTGAGCGTTCCCGAAGCCCAAAAATCAACATCAAAGATTTCGACGGACCAATAAGCCAGGAAACAACCCGACCAACGCCGACGCGAGTTTTTCCATTTTAGGCTTCAACAATCGGATTCCACGATCAGCCGGTGGCGCAGCCTTGATTTTTTGGTTCGTTTTTTATCAAGAAAAAATGAACGGGCGAAACGGGAAGAAGCGCAGTCCTGGGGCATCGGTTGAGGAGTTCTATTCCGATTGAGCCCGCGCTACATCCCGTCTCACCTTTCCTGCCGGCAGCCCTCATTGACAAATTTCAGTTTTCAGGAGAGTCGGACCGGATCGAGATTCTAAATATTCGCTCAGCAATCAAAGTGTAGAGTGCAGAACGCAGAGTTCAGTCCCTACTGTTTCGGCCTTAGCACCGGCAGTGGAATCCGGTTTTTGAAGCCGTTAAAAAATGGAAACTGTCTAAGCGTTCCCGAAGCCCGGAAATCGGCGCCAAAGATTTCGACGGACCAACAAGCCAGGAAACAACCCGACCAACGCCGACGCGAGTTTTTCCATTTTAGGCTTCAACAATTGGATTCCACGATCAGCCGGTGGCACAGCCTTGATTTTTTGGTTCGTTTTTTATCAAGAAAAAATGAACGGGCAAAAGGGGAGGACTCAGTCCTTGGGCATCGGTGGAGGAGTTTCACTCCGATTGAACCTCGTACGTGCCAATTACGCAACCAGAGGTCGCTCATCCCCGCTATTCACCGGAGATGAAGGCGGCCGGACCATAGCTGAAACTGTTGCGCAAAGGAGAATAGCCGCCGGCAGGCATACAAGACGGGCTGTTAGCTTAGGCTTCTTTAGTGAGAAACCGATTTACTTACTAATGATCGCTTCATTCTCCGCCGGACGAAAGAGCACTAAAACGCAGGTGTTGAATATTCCCACACACGCCTAAAAGGCAAGTAGTGATCAAGGAGCTTAAGTTGTTTGGAGCCAGGGCGGCCTGAAATCGTAGCGGACCATTGTTATACACACACTACTTAGCGAAGCAAGTGACATCAATGGCAGCGACTTCCTATCTTTCCGTATGCTTAGAGCACTCACTTATTTCGTTGCTGCTGTCTGGCTGGCCAACGGCCTGCTGGCTAAAGTACTGAACCTGGTTCCCCGCCACACCGAGATTGTAGCGGGTATTCTGGGGCCAGCCCACGCTCGAACACTAACGATCATGATTGGTGTGTCGGAGATCGCGATGGGGTTATGGATTTTAACGGGACGGTACCGTAAGCAGACGGCAGTTATTCAGATCGCCATTATTCTGACGATGAATACCCTGGAGAGTATTTTGGTACCGGAACTATTGCTTTGGGGGTACTGGAACCCGGTCTTTGCGCTTCTGTTTTGTGGTGTTGTTTGGTGGTGGGGAACACAACCCGAGCGAGCGAGCCTTTCATGACCAGAACCCATAGATACGGGCTTGAAGGTTGGCGCGCGCGATCCCGGAGGGATCGCTTAATTTTGCACATATGAACCCCTTGAAACGCCACCCATTTCCCGTTGCTGCCCACTTCCGACAATCGCTGGTGCTCACGTTCGCGCTGCCGCAGGCAGCGCTGGCGAGAAGGCTCCCTCCGCCGCTACGATTAGATACTTTTGAGGATCAACACGCCTTCGTCGCCGTGGCAATGGTGCAAACCGAAGCGCTGCGACCAAAAGGCTTCCCGCGTTGGCTGGGTAACGATTTTTTCCTCGCCGGTTACCGCATCTTCGTGCGGTACACCAGTGCGGCGGGTAAAAAACTGCGTGGACTGTACATCCTTGAATCCCAAACCGATAAACGCAAGATGGAGCTGATGGGTAACCTGATGACCCATTATAACTACACGAAGATCGGGGTGGAGCAGGTTTACGGAGAAGAAGAAGGACGGAAGACTTACGGGGTACGAAGCCCTACGGAAAACTTCGTGGTGAAGGTCCGCTACGATGACGATCCGGCGCTGCCGGAGGGCAGCCCGTTTGCGGACTGGAAAGAGGCGCGCCGCTTTGCGGGGCCGCTGCCATTCACGTTCACCTACGATGCTGAAAACCAAAACGTATTGATCGTAGAGGGCGTCCGGCAAAATTGGAAGCCGCAGCCGGTAACGGTGGAACATTACAGCTTACCGTGGCTGAACCGGAACGGCCTCTCCGGTGCAGTACTTGCTTCAGCCTTCGTGGTGGAGGATATTCCCTACTGGTGGCGAAAAGGCAAGGTAGAACCGTGGGAGCATTAGGGCGCAAAGGTAGAGCGCGTCTGAAAATTGAGAAACCGGACTTCTGACGACGGGGGAGGCCTGAAAGTCGGCGAACTTCGCCTTTACGGTTGTATCTTACCTTCACGTTACATCTCCCGCATTCAAATCACGCATCGAGAATCAAGCATCGAGGATTAAATACCGCAGGTCATCGTTCTGCCTTTCAGGGCGTAGCCAACATCGTGCGCTTCAACTGGCATTTTTACGTGCTGGCGGTGGTTGGCGTTGCACTGGGCTTGTTGGTGGCCAGATGGTTGGGCGGATACTGGTACGTAACGGGAATTTGTGTCGCCATCGGAGTTTTGGCAACGACCCTGATTTCGCTGCTGGTCTCCTGGTACGTCTACGATAAGTCGGAACTATACCGCTTTGAGTGGTTGCCGAACATAAGCGCCGGAGCTAAAATCGTCAACATTCACGCGGGATTCGATGAGACAAGCGTATTGTTAGCGGATAAATACCCAACGGCTGAACTTACCGTGCTCGACTTCTACGATCCGGAACTGCACACCGAAGTCTCCATAAAGCGTGCCCGGAAAATGTACCCGTCTTATCCCGGAACAATACGGATCACTACGGACGACCTTTTACTGGAGGATGATTCTGTAGACGTGGTTTTTCTGCTGATGGCTGCCCACGAAATCAGGGACGCGGAAGAAAGAGGACATTTTTTCCGGAGGATCCACAGAGGGCTGAAACCGGGAGGCCGTGTCGTACTCACTGAGCACCTGCGCGACGGCCCGAATACGTTGGCGTATTCCTTCGGCGTGTTCCACTTCTTACCGTACGAGGAGTGGCACCTTACCTTTTCGCTGGCGGGCTTTGAGGAGATTTCGGAAGAAAAAATTACGCCGTTTCTAACCACCTTCACCCTGATAAAAGATGTGGATTCACCTTAACGTCATCGGCTGGTTGCTCATGCTCCTGTCCCTTTTGCATTATTTCGTACCGGGCTACCTCGACTGGAAAAAAGACCTCGCACCCATCGGTCTGATGAACCGGCAGATGATGCGCACCCACATGATTTTTATCGCCATTACAGTCTTCGCAATTGGCCTGCTTTGCGTCACTTCCACGGAGGATTTACTGACAACGCCCCTCGGCAACAGGCTCTGTTTGGGGCTTTCGTTCTTTTGGGGATTACGGCTGTTTTTCCAGTTTTTTGTGTATTCCTCCGAGCTGTGGCGCGGCAAAAGATTCGAAACTTTCATTCACGTAATCGCCGTAATTTTCTGGATTTACATGACGGTAATTTTCGGGCTTTGCTGGTGGTACGCTTAGCCGGAGGCCGGTCCAATCCTTCGTCCTTACTCTGCACCTGCGCCCTCGCCCACAAAATCGAGAAGGTCGGAATAGACCATGCTCTGGCGCAAAATATCCGGACAGCCAACAATGACGAGGTGTTCGCGTGCACGGGTCATGGCTACGTTCAACTTGCGGTCTACGCCCTCGTCGCTGATCTGTGAGAGCATCTGAATCTGGCTGAACTCATTGGTACACAGCGACATGAGGACAATTCGTTTCGCCCCGCCCTGGTACCGTTCCACGGTGTCTACCTGATAGTCGTCGGCGGTTAAATTGGCGTCGCGGAGCCGACGCCGGATGTGGGCAATCTGAGCGCGATAGGGCGTAATGATGCCGATGTCTCCGGCCACTAACGGTCGGTCAGTTGCTGCGTACAGGCGGGTGTAGGCGGCGATCAATTCCACCATAAGGTCTGCCTCGAAACCGTTCACTTTGGGGTCGGCGTGGGTGTGATCCGGCTGCGTTGGCAGGAAAACGAGACGGTTCCGGCTCAACTGTTTTTCGAGTTCGGAAGCAGGGGTGTTCTGGGGCGCGGCCGCGGGTGCAAGGGTTAGTTGACTGAGCTGGGTAAGACGGTGAGGTATGCCTTCCGGCAGTATTCGGAGTTGCTGGTCGTAAAAGGCTCTGGCGGGAAAGGCCATGATGTCCTGGTGCATTCTTCCCTGGTGGCTGAGTTGGTCGTAGGCCCAGGTCCATCCTTTTCGTTGTGCAGTTAGGTACAGGCGTTCAAACAAACTGGTGGACAGGCTTTTAAGGCCAATTTCAGTCAGTTTTTCATCGTAAACCCGGGTATCCTGAGCACGCTGCTGCACCACCGCGGGCAATTGGCGGTGGTCTCCGATGAGTAATGACCGGGGGGCGCGGGGCAATAGACCTGCCAACAAAGGTTCCAGAATCTGGCTCGCTTCGTCCACGATTATCCGGTCGAATTGCTTGAGCTCAAACAGCTCATGCTTGCCGCCCACACTCGCAACGGTACCTACGAAGATCCGGGTGTTCTGGATCAGTTCTTTCAGCTCCGCTCGCTTGTTTACTTTTTCGCTCTTGAGCTGTAGCAACTGGTCCTGAAAGGCGGGGTCTACGCCGTACCGGCTCCCAATCCGGAGGTAATCTCTGAAGCTGCTGCCGTCGGCCTTGGTGATGCGTTCGATGCTTTCACAGATTTCATCTACCGCACGGTTGGTATAGGCAACCAGAAGCAGGCTTTCGCCGGTGTTGTTGAGCAGGTGACGAACGAGGTGATGAAGCATCTGGCTCGTTTTTCCCGTTCCGGGAGGCCCCCAGAGCAGGAAATAATCGGGAGCGGTGATGATGCTGCGAAGGATTTTATTTTGCTCGTCGGTAAGCGTTGTGGCAATGTCTTCTCCGTAGGGCTCCGCTTGCCGCGGAGCGGCCTGGCCGAGCCACTTTTGCCGTAGTGCCGGTTCGGCGGAGGCCCAGATGAGCATTCCCTGATAATGGTTCCGGAAACTACTGTCGAGGACGTCTTTTTCGATGCTCCAGAATTTCCCCCTGCGGAAGGCCGTGTCGTTTAGCTGCTGACTGCGCAGCCGAACACTTACGGTTTGGGGATCAACGTTTACGATGGTCGATTTCAGAATCTGGGAAGCGAGGACATCGCGCGGGTTGGCGTTGGCCTTTGGGGTGGCGTAGAGTGCGATGATGTCTCCCTGCCGGAACTTCACCAGGCGCTCGTCTTCGGCGGGTCGAAGGAGGGTAAGGACGGCTGTTTCCTCGTCGTAACTTTCGAAGCTCAGCCCGTCGAGTAGCTCGAAGCGCTCTGTTTTCTGGAGCCGGTCGTCCAGCCAGAGGCTGGCCAGGCCGTTGACGCCCTCGAGGCGCTGCTCGCCGGTTTTGGCCAGGCGTTGCTCGCGGGCGGTGAATCCGAGGAAGGCCCCGAAGTACCTTTTTTCGAGGCCGGTAAGTTTGCTGAATTTGCTGAGGACGGCTTCGTGGTCCCGCTTAGCGAAACTGCTGAGGTCTTTGAGGCGGGCGGGCTGCAGCCGGTTGATGAGTTTGGTGGTTTGGGCCTCCAGGTCTTCGTCTGGTGAAGCACCCAACTGGCCGAGCAGTAGTTCTACGCCCAGCAGTTGGTTGCGGGCGGCGATGGCTTCCAGCTTCTGGAGGTTTTCCGGCGGAGCGTACTTAAGGCCGCCTTCGAAGTCGGCGCTGTACAGGATGTAACTACGAACGTTGGCTCCCTCCCCGAGTGCCTGATTGATCATCAGGTCGTAGAGCAGCGTCTGGATGTAGTTGGTCTGATTGATGCCGTGCCGGTTGGTTTTCCAGTACTTGCTGGTTTTCAGCTCAACGATGGTGGTGGGGGCATCGCGGTCTTTGCCCGCCTGCAGGAGATCAAGTCGACCCTGTACCCCGTAGTTGGGGCTCAGGAAGGTCGGTTCAAGGAGGATCTGCTCCCGGTCGATGTCGATGCGTGCGAGGTCCTGCCGGACAAACTTCTGCAGGGTGACGAAGTGGGTGTTGAGCTGGCCGATGAGCTCTTTTATCTTTTGGTCGTCGAAGAGGCAGAGTGCCAGCGGAGCGGTCTGGAAGATGCTCCCGATGAGTTCCCGGAAGCTTACCTCGGGGTCTTCCACCAGGCGGTCCAGGAAAAAGTTTACAAGGTTCCCCCGCACCAGCGGCAGCGCCTGTTTCATCGGCACCAGTTTTTTTGCGACTGCCGTCCAGGGTTGGTAGTGGTGGGTTCCGCTGAAACTCTCGGCTACGGCGGTAACGTCGATCAGGTAGTCGGGCTCAACGACCATCTGGGAAGGGTAGAGGTGGTCATCATCGCGCAACTCGGCGTTGAGCAGGTTGAGCGTACGGGGAAGCCCGCTGACCTGCTTCACGATGGCGATAGCCTGAGCGATGAAGGGATTGGGAACCTCTTCGGTTCCGTAGGGGATGCTGTACACCTGCTCCGGCCGTTCTTCTTCTCTGACGTAGAGCAGTTCGTCCTCTTCGGAGAACTCAACGGCTACGACCCGCAGTGCGGGGAAGTGCTGCTTTACTTCAGCCTTTACGTAGGGAATGGGGTAGGGCAGGGTGAGGTAATCTACCCAGGGCTGGGGAACGGCCCCGCCAAACAGGGCCCGCGTTAGTTCGGTCGCGACCCGGTAACCGGTGGTGAGGTGATCGGCCAGTTCTTCGGCGTTGAGTTTTGCCGGCCGGCGTTGCCGGAAGCGCCGCTCCTGGTAAATATGGACGTTGGGGATGCCAAATTTATGGGCGGTATAGCTGATTCGGGCAAAGTTGGTACTGAAGTGCAGTTTGTCCTTTTCGGTGGCCCGCTCAAACAACTCGAGGTTGAGGCGGCGCAGGGCCAGAGCCCGTTCTACGTCGGAATAATCCGTATTTGCCGCAATCTTGTCCAATTGTCGGTAAAAGTATTTGCGAAAGGCATCCTGGCGTTGAGGGTCAGTCATCGGCGCAAAGTTAGGAACTAGAAACCAGCTGACTAGAAATTAGTAGTAAGTGAACTGGAAACGAGGGGACTGTCTGCGAACGATCATGATTTCAGCCTCCCGGATTTCAGCCTTCTGATTTCTGGTTTCTGATTTCTAATTTCTAGTTCCCTATTTCCTACCTTTGCAGCTTATCCAAAATCCCCCTTCCCCATGGCGGCAGCCCACGAAATTAAAGCAGACGTAGAAGTAGCAAAGAACCTCGGCCTTACGGCAGAGGAATACGACAAAATCGTTGAAATCATGGGTCGGGTACCCAACTTCAATGAACTGAGTATTTTCTCGGTGATGTGGTCAGAGCACTGTAGCTACAAGAACTCCATCATGTGGCTCAAGACCTTGCCCCGCGAAGGCGATCGTCTGCTGGTGGAAGCCGGAGAAGAAAACGCCGGTTTGGTTGATATTGGTGACGGTTTGGCTTGTGCCTTCAAGATCGAATCCCACAACCACCCCTCTGCGCTGGAGCCCTACCAAGGCGCTGCGACGGGCGTTGGTGGCATCCACCGCGATATCTTCACGATGGGCGCACGGCCGATTGCGAGCCTGAACAGCCTCCGTTTCGGTGATCCGAGCCTGCCGCACACCAAGCACCTCGTGGATGGTGTTGTCCGTGGTATTGGCGATTACGGTAACTGCTTCGGCGTGCCGGTTGTCGGCGGCGAGGTGGTTTTCCACCCGGTTTACAACCAGAATATTCTGGTCAACGCAATGTCCGTTGGTTTGGTGAAACACGGTGAAACGGTTTCTGCTGCGGCTGACGGACCGGGTAACCCGGTCTTCATCGTCGGTTCGGCAACGGGCAAAGACGGTATCCACGGCGCTACGTTCTCTTCGGCTGACCTCACGGAGGACAGTGCCGAAGACCTCCCGGCCGTTCAGGTGGGGGATCCTTTCCAGGAGAAACTGCTTCTGGAGGCCAGCCTCGAAGTGATCAAAACCGGTGCTGTTGTTGGCATGCAGGACATGGGCGCAGCGGGAATTACCTGTTCTACCTCCGAGATGTCGGCTAAGTCCGGTACCGGAATGCGGATCGACCTCGACAAAGTACCTACGCGCCAGGCCAACATGAAGCCATGGGAAATCCTCCTCAGCGAAAGCCAGGAGCGGATGCTCATCGTCTGCAAGAAAGGCATGGAGAAAGAACTCCTGGCCGTATTCGATAAATGGGACCTTGAATGTGAAGAAATTGGTGAGGTAACCGACACCGGCCGCCTGCACTTCTACGCCGGCGGCGAACTCGTTGCTGACGTTCCATCGGAGCCACTCGTCCTTGGTGGCGGAGCGCCGGTTTACGAGCGCGAAACCGCCCGCCCGAAGTACATGGACAAGATCGAAGCCTTCAAGGCCGAAGACGTCGCAGTACCTGCCGACCTGAAGGCAACCGCCGAGGAACTCTTCATCAGCCCGAACCTGGTTTCCAAGGCCTGGGTTACGGACCAGTACGACGGTACGGTACGGACCAACTCCATGTCGGAAAACGATAAATCCGACGCAGCGCTTGTCCGGGTAAAGGGAACCGATAAGGCCCTTGCTGTAACCACCGATTGTAACTCAACCTACGTGTACGCTGATCCGTACAAAGGAGCCATGATCGCGGTTGCGGAAGCCGCCCGAAACATCGTTTGTTCCGGTGGTGAGCCCGTAGCCATTACCAACTGCCTTAACTTCGGTAACCCTTACAATAAAGAGGCCTTCTACCAGTTCGTGAACGCCATCAAAGGTATGGGCGACGGTTGCCGTGCCTTCGGCACGCCGGTTACCGGCGGCAACGTGAGTTTCTACAATCAGAGCCAGTACGAAGGCGGACGCGTAGAGCCCGTTTACCCAACACCGACCATCGGTATGCTGGGGATCGTTGATAACGTAAAGCGACGCATGACGCTTGGTTTCAAAGACCGTGGTGATGTGATTTACCTTGTGGGAGACAGCCAGGATTGTATCGGCAGCTCTGAGTACCTGCGCCGGATTCACGGCGTTGAGCACAGCCCCGCTCCTCATTTCGAGTTGGAAGAAGAGCAGAAACTCCATAAGGCCGTTGCGGGTCTTATCCAGAAAGAACTCATTAAATCGGCCCACGACGTATCCGACGGCGGCCTGTTCCAGGCCGTTACCGAGTCTGCACTGGAAGGTGGCCACGGCTTCACGCTGGATACCGATCCTGCTTTCCGTAAAGACGCCTTCCTTTTCGGTGAGGCGCAGAGCCGGGTTGTCGTTTCTGTGGATGAATCCCGGACGGGAGACTTCGAAGACTTTGTGCGTGAGCACGGTGTCGGCTTTACCGTTCTCGGCCGGGTAGATGGTATGGACGTAGTTGTCGACGGCGAAAACTGGGGAGACCTGGCGCAGTGGATGGTGCGGCATGACCTTACGATGAAGGCAGTGCTGGAGGAGTAATTCCGCTTAGAGCAATTTAAAACATACGAGTTCCGGCGAAAGTCGGCGTGGGAGCAAGCCAGAATCAGAGCGACAGATAATGGCTTGCTCCCTTTTTTTTAGCTACCGGGCCACGGTGCAAATTTCTGCGTGCTTCGCGGCGTTTTTTGTGGTTTACAAGAGGATGTATTTGTAAAAACGCTATGCGTTTTGGGGTCAGACTTGTTACCTTTAACCGTGCCTTGTACCTGCGTTCCCGCCCGGGTTTGGCGCTGAAATAATTTATCTACTTCACACTCACCTGTTACCGCCCATAAAACCTGATGTTGCTTTGCGGTGGTAGCCGTTCAACTCTATTATATGCGTATAATGTTACGTTTTGCCATCGTTCTTTTGATGGCTCCCATTTTCCTGACTGCCCAGGAAGAAACTTTCCGTAAATACTACGGCCTCCCTTACGCTTTTGCCGACGAAGACGGATTTTCGATTGAAGAAACAGGCCCCGGAGATTATGTCCTGATCGGGACGAGAGAAAACGCTGCGTCTCAGGGTATAGACATAGCTTTCTGGACCTTCGGTGACTTTGGAAATTTCCGGGACAGTTCCGTGTATGTTTTGCCGGGAGACCAGCAGATCATCGGAACCTTCGCTGGCCCGGACGGAGGTTTTCTGGTTTCGCACTTTACGTACGATACCTACACCCGCGATACCGTCCAATTCTCCTACTTTAACCCGGATGGCTCACTCAGCTGGAACCAACCGTTTATTCATTACAATGATTTGCGCGAAGGAATTCGCGGAGTTGAATTTGTTAGCCCAACTGAATTCGTCGTGCTCTATGCTTCTTACGGCAGCTGGCCGGAATATGGTTCGCGCATCGCTACGGTGTCTGCTACGGAGGGTGTTACCGAGCTTTTCCTCTACCAAAATATTGAGTATTCTGAGGTGAACAGCATCGAATTGCAGGCCGACGGAAACTTCTTGCTGGCCGGAGAGACAGGCTCTGAGGTTTTTGTCACGCTGGTTTCTCCTGAAGGTGCGGCGATCTGGGAACAGCAATTTTCAGAGACCATTTATGAAGCATTCACTGACCGCTATGAATACCTGACCGGAGCCCACCGCCCAGCCGGTGATACCGTAATTCTGGTTACCGGTAAACGCCCGCAGGGCCGTGCTTTTATCGTTATGGACACACTTGGTAACCGCCTGGAAGAATACCTTGAAGGGAGTCCCCTGATCGAGAAAGGAGAAGTAGCTCACTGGTACGAAGACAATGTTTTATTTGTAGATAATCAAACTACCAGGTATTTTGAACTTTATGACCTGCAGGCTTATGCCCCCACGGGCAACTCATTTTCGGGCGAAGGCACCGCCGAAGGCGTTTCAGTCCGGAGTTCTCATTACCTGGCCGATAGAGGTGTGGTTCTCTCTGCTCTAAGCACTGTACGTGACAACCAGGCATTCTTCCGGTTCAATAAAAATACGTTCTCGTATGAAGTCATTGAGGGAGGAATCCCGAGTTACGGGAGTGACGAGGAAGCAAAAGGTATTGCCGCTTTGCCTGGTGGCGGGTTCCTGCTCCAGGCCAATGCCGCAAACGGATTTATCGAGTTTTGGAAAACGGACGAAGAAGGAAATATCCTCGATGAGCAATTTGTTACCTCCGCTAATTCTGAGATTGTTACGGCTCAAGACGGCAACTACCTGCTTTACCGCAGCGGCTTCAGAAACACAACTGTCCAAAAGGTAGATACCTCCGGAAACACCATCTGGACGGCTGTAATGGATTCCGAATTATTCCAGTCTGTAGTTACCACTGTCGCTGATCTCGGTGAAGGAACATTTGCATGGACAGAAACAGACGTTGACTATGACGATTTTTCCAACCCATACCTCGCAAGCTCGATCACCCATTCCGATTCTACGGGAGCAACCATTAACAGCTTCACGACGAACCGGACCGGAGCTGTTTTAGGAATGGTTACCGACGGAGCCGGGAACGTCATCATTACGGGGTCTACTTATTCGATCGACAGTGCCCTCATCGCAAGTTACGACCTGACAACGGGTGCCGAGAACTGGCGCTACACCGACCTGAACGAAAACTTCGCTCTCAGCTCGGCTTTTTCTCCGGTTGTTTTTGCTGACGGATCGATTGGGGTGGTGACTTCCGGTCATAACAGGATGCAGGACGAAAATCGAGTGGTTTATCTGGATCTCGTCAAGCTTGCGGCAGACGGGACGGAGATGGCCCGGCTCCCACTGGAAATTGGTGGCGTGGAGATACTGAGCGTAGAGGTTGCCAGCCGTGAAGATGGTACGCTTACGCTTGCCTACGGCTTCAATACCTTAGGCGAAACCGGTTCGGAAGTACTACACATCAAGGAAATTGATCCGGTGACGTTCAGTTTAGTCAATGAATTCGAACTGTCCAGCCCTTACGGAAATACAGAACCTGTCGGAATTGCTTTCCCGGACGAAGAACGGACCGCTATCATCGCAACCGCCATGGGGGCGGATACAAGCTTTTCCAACGATGTACTGCTTCTGGTGCTTGACGGTGAAGGCCAGATCACAAACATCCGTGGTCGTGACGTACTTCCTTTCGACATCACCATGGGGCCTAACCCGACGACCGATGTTCTGCACGTCAGCATTGCTGATGCAACTCTCGAAATGACCGCCCGGGTATTCGACGTATCCGGAAAGGAGCTGCTGCGTCAGTCGTTCCGCGGTGGCACTACGGAGTTGGACATGAGCACTCATCGTGCCGGTACTTACTTCGTAATGCTACAGGATGCCACAGGGCGAACCCTAACCCGCAAGGTGGCCAAGCAGTAGGATTGGCATTGGCCCGGAAGTAAAAACGGTTCACTGAGTTGCTGCTCAGTGAACCGTTTTTTTTGTAGCCTTCGCTGCGGAAATACAGGTAAGCTTAAAACTGGAAAACCGCAAAGCCCTTCATCTGGCAGGTGGCAACGGTGGTAAGCATCGAAGTTGCTATTTCGACTTCAGGGAGCACCGTTTGGGTATCTACCTTTCTTCCTTTAAGCGATTGCCCGCAAACGGTGAGTTGAACTCCTGCCACCTTGAGCTCGCGGATCAGGTCGATGTTGGGGTTGTCGACGCCGAATTTCTCCTTGTAGGCGTCATTGCTTAGTACAGAATAGGTGGCTCCGCCGTGGATGGCCAGCACAACGGTCATTTGGTCATTGAAACCGCCTCCTGCTTCGTGGAGGTTGAGCATTCTGGCAACGTTATGAAGGCCAGCGCTGTATTGATCTGGTGCTTCGCTGCCGGTTTTCACGTCTACCACTATTTTGTACTCAATGCTACTGTCTGGGCGGACAGTAGCTTCGGGGATGGCGTAGATGCCACCAAAACTCGGTACGACGGGATTTATTTTCCCCTGGGCGCGGCCGCAGGTGCAAACAAAGGTCAGGAGGAGCAGTGTTTGGAGTAGTCTTGTCATTTTTTATCAGCTGGTTAGTGTCGCTATATTACAATTAATTTGGGCAAAGTCAACAAGAGGAAGGAGGGAGGCCTTTACTCCGGTTCGCACCCGGCTATTTACCTTTCCTTTGCACCCGCGCTCCGCGCCCGGCTTGTTTTCGTTGATCTTGCGCCTTTCCAAATTGAATGAAACTGAACCCAGAGGAGGAACAGGAGGTTATACACCCAACATCAATCTACTACTTTGACTCACTCTTACTCCCCAATTAGTTCTCTTCTCACCGTTACACTTGCACTGCTGCTTGCAGGATGTGCAAACTATCAGATTCATACGCTGGAAGACGAGCCGGGCCTGACGGCTGACGTAACTCCGGTGGGAGAACCCGAATATTCAACCTTTATGGTCGGCGATCTGGGGTACGATTATGAGCGTGGCCTCACCACGCTCGACGCCATGGTTCGGGCCATGCCCCCCGGCAAGAAGAAGAGTTCGCTGATGCTCCTCG
Source organism: Neolewinella aurantiaca (assembly GCF_008014675.1). Taxonomy (GTDB): domain Bacteria; phylum Bacteroidota; class Bacteroidia; order Chitinophagales; family Saprospiraceae; genus Neolewinella; species Neolewinella aurantiaca. The sequence continues at coordinate 92,708 of NZ_VOXD01000007.1, forward strand.
GAGATATTACCGGCGAGAAAGGATTGCGTAAAAAAGACGGCGATGAGCGGGATCACCTCGATGCTATCGGTAAACTGCTCGGCAAAGTACCGGGCAAGGTGTTCTACACGCCCGGTGAGAACGAGATCGGTAACGACGGAAAGTTTGGCCGCCTGGACCGCCTGGAGGATTACTTCGACGACAACGAAGAGAAATTCGGCAAAAAGGTCCGTTTTATGCCCAACAACGTTTGTTCGGGGCCCGATGATGAAGAAATCTTTGAACGCGTCGGCTTGCTTGGTATCAATACTGCATGGTACATGGCCGACTGGACCCGCGACGAAGAAGTGAGCGAAGGTTGCGATTACCGCAACCGGGACGCCATGATGTTCGCCCTCATCGACGAAATAAAGGGCTACCGTGATCAGGTCAAAATTGTGATGATGCACCATCCGTTGCAGAGCAACGGCAACCGGGGCGGTAAATTCAGCCTGAGCCAGCATTTATTCCCGCTGGCCGACGTGATCCCCGGCGCTTACGTGCCTTTGCCCGGGGTTGGTTCGGTTGTTCGTGCCGTTCAGAGCGTTGGTGGTGGCCCGCAGGATATCCACAACCTGCGCTACCAGCAATTCATCAATAAGCTTAAATCAGGTATCGACGATGAAATCAACGTGATTTTTGTCAGTGGGCATGAGCATAACATGATGTTAGCGCACGAAAAAGAATACGTGAAAATAACCGCAGGGTCCGGCAGCGTTCGCGGTCCGGCAAACGGCGGAAACGATGCCAACTTCGTCGCCGGGCAAATCGGATACAGCCGCCTTGATTTCTATCCCGATGGCTCAGTATTCACCGGTTTTTATACCGTCGATGAAGCAGGTAACGATAAACGCGTTTACTACCGCCGGATCATCGAAAACCGCCACCTCCAACAAGACGAAAACATCGAGGAGGTACCCGTCGAAAAGCTCACAGACTCTCTGGTAATGGCATCTGTTTTCGGAGAAGAAAACCAGGAATCAACTGCTGCAGCCAAAACGATTCTGGGCCGCCACTACCGTGGCTTGTACAACGTACCCATCAAAGTTCCGGTGCTGAACGTGGAAGAGATCAACGGAGGCCTTACCCCTTACCGCCGCGGAGGGGGGATGGCAACCATGAGCCTTCATACCGCAGGGGGAGATGGGCACTTGTATCAGATGCGTTCGGTTCGGAAAAACCCGTCGCAGCTGCTGCCCAGCCTGCTGGAGCAGTCCTTCGCCGCAGACCTCGTGGCGGATGTCTTCACTTCCGTTCATCCTTATGCGCCGCTGACGTTACCACCGATGCAGAAAAAGCTTGGGCTGTACGGAGCAGACCCTGGCTTGTATTACGTCCCTAAACAGACAGGCCTGGGCGATTACAACACTAATTTCGGCGGAGAACTCTATTGGCTGGAGCAGCGACCGGATGAAGACTGGAGCGGTACCGAATTCTTTGGTGGAAGTAAAGAAATCATCAGTAACAACAGCATGCGCGAAGAGGTGCGCAAGAGCTGGAAAGAATACGTAGACGACAAGAACTTTGCCCGTGCCCGCCTCTTCGATATCTGGATCGGAGACTGGGACCGTCATCGCGACCAGTGGCGCTGGGCTGCCTTCCCGGACGGGAAACGCACCCGTTACGTAGCCGTTGCGCGCGACCGCGATCAGGTTTATTCCAACTACGACGGTCTGTTGCTCGGTATCGCCCGGGTATTTGTGGGCGAAGCCCGGAAATTCAGACCGTTTACCTATGAACTCGATAAAGTTAAATGGCGGGCTTTCAACGGTAAGTGGAACGACCGGGTTTTCCTCAATCAGATCACCCGCGAAGAAATGAAGGCCGAGGCGGAGACCATCGTGAATACCCTAACCGATGATGTAATTGACGAAGCCCTGGATAAATTTCCACCGGAAGTCAAAGATTACAGCCTCAGGAATGAGCTCATCGGTGAGAAACTGAAGTCACGCCGGGAAGCCCTCGTTAAGACCGCCGACGACTACTACCTCAACCTCGCAGCCCGCGTCAACGTACTGGGAACCGAGAAGGATGATTATATCACGGCTGAAGGACTGGAGAACGGCGATCTTCACGTACGGTTGTACGACGCCAAAAAGAAAGGGGGAGCAGACGAACTATACTACGACCGGGTTTTTCACGGAAACGAAACGAAAGAAGTTGTAATCTACGGCCTCGATGGCGACGATCATTTTGTGTTGGATGGTGCTAAAAGCACCATTTCCCTCCGCCTGATAGGCGGCACCGACGGAGATCTGGTAACTGCGAATGGAAGGCTGCGCGCCCGCGTCTACGATGAAGTGGATGGCATCAAGATGAAGGGGGAAACCAAAAACCTTATGGACAGGACCAGCGACGGGCATCCGGACCTGAACCAGTACGACTTTGAAGAATACAAACCTAATACTACAGTTCCCGTACCGGCTATCGGGTTCAACGTAGACGATGGAATATTCATCGGCGCAGGTTTTTCTACCACCCTCAACGGGTTTAAGCCTGATCCTTACTCCACGCGGCACACCTTTCTGGCTACGTACAGCACCAACGAATTCTACAAGCTCAAATACGACGGTATCTTCAATGACTTTTTCCACCGGAAAGTCGATCTCACGGTTAAGGGCCGTTACAATAGCCCCGGCTCCGTCGCCAACTTCTTCGGGATCGGCAACGAAAGCCCCGGTCAGCCCGAAGAAGGAGAAATCCCAGGACTGGACGAGGACGATGAACTGGAATACAACCGTGCCCGCCGCGAAGAGGTGCTCCTGAATCCTGAAATACGGTTCAGAGGCGAGAACAGCCGTCGCTCTTTCAGTGTAGGACCGTTTTACCAGTCTATCGGCCTGGATGATGATACACCGGAATATACCCTGATCCGAAATACTGATGGAATCCCCGATCGCGTATTCGACAAGCAGAACTACGCAGGTATCGGCGCTCACTTCTCGGTCAACAGCCTTGCTATTCCGCTCATGGCCGATAACGGGCTGAAGTATGATCTCTACGCAAAGCATACCTGGAACCTCGACAACAGCGACCTGACGAACTTCAAGATTGGTGGTCAGTTCAGTTTCTACCGGATGGTCACCAAAGCGATCAACTTTGCTACCCGCGTAAGTTTCGAACACAATGAAGGCACACCGGAGTACTATCAGCTGGCCAGTATGGGAGGAGGCGTGAACTACCGCGCCGCCCGTGCCGACCGCTACCTGGGCCATACTTTGTTTACCCACAACGTCGACCTGCGTTTTCTCGGCTTTTCGCTGGGTAAGAAAGAAGCGCCAACCATTGCCGGCTTTATTCTCGGTTTCGACTATGGTCGCGTTTGGCTTGAAGGTGAAGAAGAAAGCGACATGTGGCACATCGGCTACGGTGGTGGCCTGTGGGCCGCCCCGCTCGGAGCAACGATCTTAAGCCTCACTTACTTTCAGGACAGTGAGCAAAAGCGAATCGCTTTTGCCGCGGGCTTCCCTTTCTAAGCAATCACTTAATAATACCTTTGATGTCGACTACCGGTACCAAACCGGCAGCTTCCCGCTACGAACCTTAACTTACCCGGGTTAACACGATCCAATACTCGTTTATGAGCCTTTTAGAAAAGCCGAATCTTATCTCACTTCTTATTCTGAGTGGTGTTGTGATCATCGCCGGTGGCTATGGCCTCATCACTTATACCCAGGGCCCCGAGATGGAACACTACGACGTCGATGCCGATCATGAGTTCGGTTTTGACTTCGAGCGCCCCAGCAATTCGGTGGACCTGCCCAATGATCTCGAAGAAATCAGCGGGCTTGCCAACTGGTTCGTCGAAGACGATGTAATCGCTGTTCAGGACGAAGACGGAATCCTGTTCATTGTAGATACCCAAACCGGGAATGTCAAATCTGACTTTAAATTCGGGAAGGACCGGGACTACGAAGGTCTCGCAAGGGTCGACAGCATGGTGTATGTCCTCGAAAGAGATGGCGACATTCACCATCTTAAATACCAACCCGGGCAGGAAGTCTACGAATCTAAGAAACTGGAAACCGATTTCAGTTACCGCAATGAAACGGAGGGAATCTGTTATGACGAGCGCACGAACAGCCTCCTCATTGTACCCAAAGATCAGGAACTGAACCCTCAGGACGAAGACTACCGGCACGGCGTTTATGCGTTAGATCTCGAAACGAAAGAACTGGAACCGCAACCACGGTTCTACGTCGATGAATTTGCCATCGGCGAAGTAGTCTACGGTAAGCGCAAACCTTACAAGATGAAACCCAGCGGAGTGGCTGTGGATCCACTAACCGGAGATGTCTACGTAATTGCTTCTGTCGGTAACATCATGGTAGTGATTGACCGGGAAAGTAACATCAAGCAAATCGAACTGCTAAAAGAGAAAACCCTTACTCAGCCCGAAGGTATTACCTTTAACCGTGCCGGAGACCTGTTCATCAGCAGCGAAGGCCGTGGTGGTAAAGCGGTAATTGTTACCTTCCGGCGGAATGAAACAAGTGGCAAATCAAAGCCGAAGTAAAAGCAACCTAATGAGTAAGGACGACTCGAAGAAAAATGAAAAGCCGGAAGTCAGCCAAACACTGGCTTCGGCAAGGGCTTATGTGAAGCGCCGCTTCAATGAGGAGCTTGCGCCGATCTACCTGTTTCATAACTTCACGTATTCGGTAGAAGTAGGCGAAAAAGCAGCAGAGCTTGCGAAAAAGTCAGGCCTCGGTGAAGCGGAGGCCGAACGGCTTCATATCGTAGGTTTATTTTATCCTTTAGGCTTCATCGGCGGCGAGAAGGAAGTATGGCTGCGGTCAGGTACTGAAATGCGGAAGTGGGCCAAAGACGCCAACTACTCCCTGGAGGGGGCTGATAAATGGATCACCGCTGCGCAAAAGGCAACCGAGGAAAGCCCTCTGCCTGTACGGCTCCTGCACGATGCCGCGTGGGGATGGTTGGGCCGCAAACGCTACGACCGGCGCTATGATCTCCTGCAAATGGAACGGCAGGGCCGTACCGGAAAGGAAGGGGACCCGGTCGCTTTCGGGCAGGAAATGCAGGAAAAACTATTGCATTTCAGATACCTCACCACCGCAGGGCGCGAGGAATTCGACAAGCGCCGCCGCAAGAATGCCACCGATCAGCACAGCGACAACTACAAGATCACTCAGGATGAAATGAAAGCCCGGACGGGCAAAAATTTTGGCCGGGGGATCGATACCATGTACCGGGTTTCCTTCCGGAACCACATCACGCTCAGCCGCCTGGCCGACGGAAAGGCCAATATGATGATCTCGATCAATACCATCATCCTATCCATCGTCATCACCGTTTCCGGAGCGAGTCTCAGCTTTTTCGAAGAAACATTTTTTGAAAATCCCGAGTTCCTGATCCCAATCATCAGCCTGCTGCTCAGCTCTCTGATCGCGGTTGTTTTCGCTGTTTTTTCTGCCCGCCCCAGTGTAACCGAATATAGGGTGAAGAAGGATAAACTGATCAAAAGTAAAGAGGCAAGTCTGCTCTATTTCGGCAATTTTCTCAAGCTCGAAAAGAATGAGTTCATCGAATATATGTCGACGATGAAGCTCGATCAGAACTCGCTGTACGATGACCTGGCCCGCGACCTTTATGACCTTGGTGCAGTCATGCACAGGAAATACCTGCTCCTCACCATCAGTTATAATACGTTCGTTGGCGGATTAGCACTGGCAGTGCTCTCTTTCCTTACGGTTTACCTCCTGAACATTCTCTGAGACTGAAGCGGATCGGTAATCTTCTGTTTATAGTTTTCAACGGTCTTCCCGTCCGGCGCGAACGCAGGTGCAAAGTAAGTTGGCCGGAAGTAGATCAAGACTGGAGTGATTTTTCTTTCTCAGCACAACAAGCTATAAAGGCTTGGAGGAGCGAAGAAGCTGCTGTTGGAAGTATTAGGCCTTCAAGACATAATTGGTCTAAATACAATATGGGCAAGCTTAATACAAGGCAACGCTGAACCTGTGATCTCCACTATGGGTCACCGTAAATAGCATCGTTGTATCTGAAAATCAGTGGTTTATAGCGTAAGTGCTTTTCGGCGGCCATACTGATTACAGTAGGTGCTGAACCGGTATAGTACCAGGTGTAGGGGGCTGTTCCATGGTGACGCAATCGAATTTAGCGAAATTTCGCTAATCTACTCTTGCTAAGCACGGCCACATAGTTTACCTTTGGCGACATGGTACAGTCGATCATTTTTATTTTAGTTTCCGTTGCTGCACTTGGTTATGCATTCTGGCAGTTTCGACAGGTTTACCTCAACATTCAGTTGGGCAAGGAAGAAACCGTTGAAGGTCCGGTCGCTGAGCGCTGGAAAAATATGTTCCTCGTTGCGATGGGACAGAAGAAGATGTTTAAGCGGATCATCCCTGCGGTTCTTCACCTGATGCTTTACGTAGCGTTTGTGTTCACCCAAATTGAACTGCTTGAAATTTTCATCGACGGGATATTCGGTGTTCACCGCTTCTTTGCCGAACCGCTCGGAGGGCTCTATACCTTTATCATCAGCACCATCGAGATTCTCTCGGTTCTTGCTTTTGTAGCGACGCTGATTTTCCTCATCCGTCGTAACATCCTGTTCATTCCCCGCTTCAATAAGCCGGAGATGACTGGTTGGCCCAAACTCGACGCCAACCTTATCCTGATCTTCGAACTCATCCTGTTGCTTTGCATTTTTACCATGAACGGTACCGATGAAGTGCTGCAGCGACTAGACCCCGCGCATTACCCGGATACCCACCTGGCCATCACCGGCTGGCTCGGCCCGATGATTTTCGGAGGACTGGAACAAGGAACACTCGAAGTGCTGGAGCGCATCGGTTGGTGGGGCCATATCATTATGGTCTTCGTGTTCCTCAATTACCTGCCTAAGTCCAAGCATCTGCATATTTTGCTCGCGTTCCCTAATACCTGGTACGCACGCCTGAAGCCTAAAGGCGAGATGATCAATATGCCGGAGATCATGAACGAGGTGAAAACAATGATGGGCCTCGGCGATCCCGATGCCCCGGAACCAGATATGAACGCTGAACTCCCTGAGTTCGGTGCTAACGACATCTTCGAAATGAGCCGCATCGACCTCCTGGGCGCTTACAGCTGTACCGAATGTGGGCGTTGTACCTCAGTTTGCCCGGCCAATATTACCGGAAAGAAGCTGAGCCCCCGGAAGATCGTGATGGACGTACGCGACCGCAGCGAGCAGGTTGGTGCCAACATCCGTTCCGGCAACGCTGAATTCGCTAAAGACGCCAGCCAGCCCGTTTCTGCGGACAACTACGACGACGGTAAGAACCTCTGGGACTTCATCACCCGCGAAGAGATTCACGCCTGTACCACTTGTAACGCCTGTGTGGAAGCATGTCCGGTACTGATCAATCCGCTGGAGATGATCATGAAGCTCCGCCGTCACGAAATACTTACGGAAGCCGCCGGCCCTCAGGATTGGCTGCCTCTGTTCAACTCAATCGAAAACCAGCAGCGCGCCTGGTCGGTTGGTACATCCAGAACCGCCTGGGCTGAGGAATAAGTAAGTGGACAGGGTCATGTGCTTACCGCCTCGCACATGTATCCTCACCCGAAGTGTGAGCTCCTGTACAGGAAACGGGAGTCACACCGTTCTTACCAGAAGTGCCGCTACTAAAGCCTTTTCTGTCATCACTTCCTTACCTCCTTTATCTCCTTAATGTCCTTTATTCCTTTGCTATGACTGTTAAAACAATGGCCCAGTTTGCCGCCGAAAATAAAATCCCGGAGATTCTTTTTTGGGTTGGTTGTGCAGGCTCTTTCGACGACCGCGCCCAGAAGGTTACCCGCGCCTTCGCAGAAATACTGACCTCTGCCGGCATCGAATTCGCGGTTCTCGGAGATGAGGAAGCCTGCACCGGCGACCCCGCCCGTCGGGCAGGGAATGAGTTCCTTTTCCAGATGACGGCCCTCCAGAATATCGAAACGCTGAATATGTACGGCGTTAAGAAGATGGTCACTGCCTGCCCTCATTGCTTTAATACCATCAAGAACGAATACCCCGCACTCGGAGGACATTACGACATCGTGCATCACACCCAGTTGCTGCAGGAACTCATCGACAACGGCCGCATTAAGATGACCGGCGGTGGCGAGTTCAAGGGCCGTCGTATTACCTACCACGACAGTTGCTACCTCGGTCGTGCCAACGGTATCTACGAAGCACCCCGCGATGTACTTCAGTCTCTCGATACCCAACTGGTGGAAATGAAGCGCTCCAAAACCAACGGTCTGTGCTGCGGCGCCGGTGGCGCCCAGATGTGGAAAGAGGACGAGCCGGGCGACAAGCGGATCAACATGGAGCGCGTCGAGGAAGCGCTCGGTACGGGAGCGGATGTGATTGCTGTCAACTGCCCCTTCTGTCTCACGATGATGTCTGACGGTGTAACCGCCAAGGAAGGCGGAGCAATGGTTTATGACCTGTCTGAGTTGATCGTGGGCGGAATGGCGAAATAAGCTCTTTAACAGCACATTACTCTGCATTTTGGGCTCCCTCTGCGCTGAGCCTTAGGCGAAATTTGTTGGACAGGGTGGGGGAGAGTTGGAAAATGATAACCGTAGAGTAGTGTGGTTTAACAGACCTTAACCCAACCCTAACAGAATCAGAAAGGGAGGCAGTTTATCTTCATCCGGGAAACCTGACCCGAGATGAAACACCTTTACTTTTTTGCCCTGCTTTTAACTTTTACCGGCTGCTTGTCCGTCCCCGAGTTGCTTGAAAAGGGACGCTTTGCGGAAGCGTACGAACTTGCTTACAAACACTGCACCCGCGGCCGCGCCCCTTCGGTAAAACAGTTGGATCAATTCGTTGCTGCCTACGCTGCCGTCCAGGCCAGCGATCAGGCGTCGGCAGCTTCGTTGGCACAAAAGAGTGACCCCAAAAAGTGGGCACCGCTCTACGAGATTTATAATGATCTTTACCAACGGAGCATCGATGTTATCAACATTGTTCCGTCTGCGGCGCGCTTTGACCGCTACCCGAATCTCGCTCCGGCTCACCTGGAGCAACTGAGGGAAGAGGCACGCAAGAAGGCGGGAAGGTATTATCTCGCTTTAGTGGAACAGTTGCTTCCGGCGGCGCGCGCCATGGAAAAACCCGCTGCCCGCGAGGCTTTTTGCCTGCACGAACGGATTGCCTATTTTTTGCCGGAACGCAACGAAGAATTTGCTCCGCTGCGCGACAGTTTGGTCGACATCGGTACCCTCCGGATTTTACTTTATGCCCCGGAAGGGGATTATGCGCAGGAAATGCACAACGTACTACCGTTGCTAAAGCCGATCTCCCGTAGCTGGACCGAAATATCAACCTGGCAAACTGGCAAACGTATCGACCTTGAAGCCGAACTTGTATTCGATGATTATTCCGATAGTGGTGTTCAGGAGCGGTGCTCAACCACAGAATACGAGGAAGAGGTGCTTGATTACGTAGAGAAAAAAGAAGAAGAGGTTCGCATCAATGACAGCACGGTGATAACGAGAGTGGTGGAAATAAACCATTACAAAAAGGTCTACGCCTCGGTCACGGCGTGTAGACAAACCTGCAACGTCCGGGCCTACGGAAAACTGGATGTGTACTACCCGGCCTCGAATAAACCCGAGTGGCGTACCAGGGTAGGCGGATCGGCTAATTGGTCGAACAAGTACAGTTACGGAAGCGGTGATAGCCGGGCGTTACCGGCGTTTGCAAATTCGGGGCGCCCGTCGCACCCGCCATCCCTCGGTAGCATGCTGGCCAGTGCTGTTGCTGATCTTCCTTCTGCTGCACAGCGACAGCTGGCACAGCGGTATGCACCAAAAAATAAGAAATTCGCAAAGGCACAAAAAGCTTATTCCTGGCAATAGCGAAACTGCGTACGACTCCCGGGAACCAGGGCGCGAACGCAGGTGCAATGCTTGCTGTACAGTCGGTTAAAACTCTACCTTGAACACGTGCGCGGGCCACTTCCACGGATCGAGTTCCACGTAATTGGAATTGCTGTTCCACCAGTACTGACTGCCGGTCAGCAAATCTGTAACCCGGAAGCCGTTCTCCCCGAGCAGGTCTTTAGGAACCCGGACGTGGCCACCCTGGCGGTTGTCCTGATCGAAGTTTACGATGGTCCAGATGAAACTGGAGCGATCTTCGGACCACTTGATGTAACTGAGCAGGTTGGGGTTTTCGGAGCTTGTAAAGCGGATATTATTGGTCTGCTGCAAAGCAGCGTTCTCCCGGCGGGCTCTGTTGATGATCCGGTAAGCCTGCGTGATCCGGTTTTCGTACGTCCAGTCGTAATGGCGGACCATGTATTTTTCCGAATCGTAGTATTCTTCTTTGCCGTTGGTGTTGCCGCGGTTTTCCATTAGTTCATAACTCGGTCCGTAAAGGCCGTAAGAACTGGAAAGCGTTGCTGCGAGCAGTAGCCGTTTGATGAACTGGGGCTGCTTGGCGCCCATCATTTCGTAAGCCAGGATGTCGGGCGTGTTGGGCCAGAAGTTGGGCTGCATCGTTTGGGACAGCTCACCTGAGGTGAGCTCTTCGAGGTACTCCTGCATTTCGTGCGGGGTGGTCCGCCAGGTGAAGTAGGTGTAACTCTGCTGGAAGCCCCGTTTAGCCAGCTCGGCCATGATGGCCGGGCGGGTAAAGGCTTCGGCCAGGAAGATGACATCCGGGAACTTCTTGTTCGTCTCTTCGATGATGTATTCCCAGAAGCGGTAGGGCTTCGTATGTGGGTTGTCGACCCGGAACACCGTAATACCGGCTTTGCACCAGTAAATCACCACCGAGAGTAATTCTTTCCACAGGGCTTTATGGTCAGATGTCTCGAAGTTGATCGGGACGATGTCCTGGTATTTCTTGGGTGGGTTCTCGGCGTACATGATTGTTCCGTCCGGCCGCCAGATGAACCATTCGGGATGTTCCTCGATGTACGGGTGGTCCGGAGCGCACTGGAACGCGAGATCGAGGGCGATGTCGATGCCGTAGTTCGTCTTCGCGTTATTGATCAGTGCTTGGTAATCGTTGATGTCTCCCAGCTCGGGCAGGAGTGCTTTATGGCCGCCTTCGGCGGCACCGATGGCCCAGGGGCTTCCCGGCTCACCTTCCAGCGCGTTGGTTGCGTTGTTACGGCCTTTGCGGTTCTTGCGCCCAACGGGGTGAACGGGAGGCATATACAAAACGTCAAAACCGAGGTCGCTGATTCGGGGCAGCAGGTTCTCTACGTCTTTAAAAGTGCCGGCGCGGTTAATATCGGGAGAGGCTGATCGCGGAAAGAGCTCGTACCAGGCGCTGAAGCGCTCCCGCTGGCGACCTACTTTTACTTTAAGGTCGTGGTCGTAAATCGTTTCGTACTGGCGGAGAGGATATTTTTTGAGCAGCTCAGCAAACGGACTGCTGAGTACGTAATTGACTGCCTGACTTTCATCTTCCTGCCCAAGGCTCTTCACCGCATCGTTTACTTCAAGTGCTTCCTTTCCTTTTAGCTTGTTGGCTACTTCGTTGAGGAAGTTAGCACCAATTACGAGTTCCACGCCCATTGGCTGGCCGTCGGCCTGCTTCTTCTTGAATCCGCTGAGCCATGTCTTCAGGTGGTCCACCCAGGAAACGAGCCGGTACTGATAAACAGCCTGTTCGGTTACCTGAAAGCTGGCCGACCAGGCATCGTTGCCTTCGTCTTCCATTTCAACGGATGTCCATTTGCGGGCTTTAGCCGTCTTGTATTCAACTACAGCACGCAGGTAGTCGTGTCCGTCTCCGAAGATATTAGCAGTGACGTGAACCCACTCGCCTACAACTTTTTGAATCGGGAATCTGCCGTTGTTAACCTCGGGGCTTACGTTATCAATTACTGAACGGTTCTGCATAGCTGAAAGATAAAATTTGAAGGTCCAATGTTAGCTAAAAATGTATAAAGGAGGATGGCGGCGGATGTTCGTTTTCTGAGTGGATAATTCAGTGGCCGCAACAGGAAATTGCAGCGTTGTGGTCAGTGCTTCCGTAATCGGGGACGATGACCACAACGCTGCGCTTCAATAATTTCGTTATTTGACGAGTGTCATTTCTTCCACCAGGTGAGGCGCGCCGCCCAGTTTATCGATAAGGAAGAGAACGTAGCGGATGTCGACCATGATGTTCCGGCAAATAGACGGGTCGTAGTTTACATCGCTCATGGTGCTCTGCCAGGTCCGGTCAAAGTTAAGCCCCACGAGGCGTCCTTTGGCGTCGAGTGCCGGGCTACCGGAGTTGCCACCGGTAGTGTGGTTAGAACCGAGGAAGCAGACGGGAAGCTTACCGTTTTTCATTGCGTACTTTCCGTAATCTTCGTTTTTATGCAGTTCGATGAGGTCGAGCGGGAGGTCGAATTCGTAGTCTCCGGGTTGGTACTTGGCGATGACGCCGTCGAGATCAGTGATGTAATCGAACTTCTTGCCGTCCAGCCCGGTGAAACCTTCGACCTTACCGTAGCTCACCCGCATGGTACTGTTGGCATCGGGGTAGAGGCGTTTTTCGGGGAAGAACAGCATGAGCCCTTTCATGTACTGGCGTTGCAGCGGCTCAGCCCGCTGCTGGATCTCGTTGTAAATGTTGATCACTCTTTTCTCGTTGTGCTGGTTGAGTTGTGCAACGTAGACATAACCCATATCGCCACGGAGAAGGTCAAGCGCATTTTCGGGGTCGTTCTTCAGCAGGGCAATGAGCCGGTCACCTTTGGTAAGATAGCTGCGCTGAAACAGGTCGGTGATCATCCGGTCCATGCTGCCCGCAAATTCCACCTGGTCGCGGGAGTGGAAACTCAGGTGCTTTTCCGGTACGTTCTCGTAGTAGACGGGGAGGAGTGCTTTAGCGACCTCCATATCTACCTTAGGATTGTAACCTTTATAGAATCCTTCCAGGTAACCGATGATAGCCGGCAGGCGCTGCTTAAAGGCTTCGATGCCATTGTTGTCCGCAATCTTTACCTGACGGCGCAGGATGTTTGCGATGCGGAACATATCGATGTTGTAGTTCAGTTCGCCGGAGTAAGCATTGGTTTTGGCTACTTCTTCCTGGCGGGTTACGAGGTCGTTGATCTGACCAAGCAGGGGAGTGTAGATTTTAGACTTTACGGGCTTGGGCTCCAGGCGGTTCATGAACTCGCGCTCCATTGCCCGACGCTTTTCTATACCATTTACAGCAGCTACGCCTTCGCTTTCTCCCCGCCATTTTTTCCAGGCGTTTGCGATCCGGGCCTGCTTGCTGGCGTAGTCGATTTTGATTTGTGCGTCGGCGCGCATAGCTGAGTCGATTACCGCAAGGCTGAGGTCCCGCATCCCGATCCGGATCGGGTTGATTACTTCGGTCCGTTGCTGCATCGCATCTGCGGAGAGGTACTGATCGGTACGGCCGGGAAACCCGAAAATCATGGAGAAATCACCCGGCTTCACACCTTCCAGGCTTACTTCCAGGTGCTTCTTTGGCTTCATGGGGATGTTATCCGCGCTGTATTCTGCCGGGCTACCGTCGGGAGCGGTGTAAATTCTAAACAAGCTGAAATCACCGGTGTGCCGTGGCCATTCCCAGTTGTCGGTGTCGGCACCGAATTTGCCGATTGACGACGGCGGCGCTCCCACAAGGCGTACATCGCTGTAGCGCTTGGTGACGAAAGCAAAATACTGATTGCCGTTGTAGAAAGGCTTAACGATCAGCTCTTCGTGTGCTTTCAGTTCAAAGTTCTCTTTGGTGCTTTTCAGGTTTTCAGCAATCAGTTTGGAACGCTCATCTTCAGACATGTCGTCGTAGACGTTGTTCAGGACTTTGCCCGTCACGTCTTCGATTCGCTCGATGAACATCACGTACAGGCCCGGGTTGCTTTTTTCTGCGGATTTTGATTGCGCATAAAAACCATTTTCCAGCAGGTTGTCTTCCAGAGTCGAATGGTCCTGAATGGCACTGAAACCGCAATGATGATTGGTAAGCACGAGGCCCTGGTCAGAAATTACTTCGCCGGTACAAAAGCCACCAAAGTGGACGATTGCGTCTTTCAGACTCCCCTGGTTGATGCTGTAAATATCCTCGGCAGTGATTTTCATCCCCATTCCTTTCATTTCCTCTTCGTTGAGGTTTTCAAGGAGAAGGGGCAGCCACATTCCGCCTCCGGCGGAAAGAACCAGGGGCAGCAAAAGGAATGGAAGTGCGAACAATAGTTTACGCATGATTGAATTGGTTTTATTTGGTTTGTCAGAATCGGGTTCTCTATGCTTCTATCCCTGCGTATTCCCGCAGGTACTGGAAGTCAGGCCCCAGCTCTCCGTTTATGGTTACACTGGCCCGTTGCAAAATGTCAGAATGCTCTTTTTTGAACTCGGGAAGGATTTTTTCGATGAAGGTTGCACCGAAGGCTTCGCTGGCGTCCCGGGGCAATTCGCTCGGTAGATTGTCGATCGACATTACATCTACCGCTGAAGGGGTGAATGCGTCTACCGCTTTTCCCGTCTTAGGGTCGTAGCCGAACACAGGGTCGGCGATGGTGGATGCAAACAGAGTGGATGGAACGCTGGCTGCGGGCGCAATATCGCAGGTTACATCACCAATTACCTGAATATTGAAGTCCTCTTTTTGCATGTCTTCGGCGGTGAAGAAGGCGGGGGCTTTGCCGTCCCAAAATATACCGTTTATGAACACGTCCGCCACTTCTGTATAGGGTAAAAATGCCGATTGGTATTCTTCGCTGTTGCGGTAGAAATGGTATTTATCGATTGGCTTCCCGTCGGGGTGTTTCGCATAGTCCCGGACGTGCAGCTGGGTGAAAACGGCTTCGCCTTCTCCGTTGAGGAAGTCGCGCGGACTAACTTTTTTCAGGCCAATGTCTTCCAGTACCCGCGCGGCTCCCTTGCCCACGCGGCCGGTTCCGGTAAGGACCACCCTGAAGGGAGGCAACTCAAGCTTCGCGTACACTTCTTTGGCGGCGGCGTAATCATGGACTGCGTTGAGGCGGGGGAGCGTGAAGGTACCCGTCCGCTGGGCGTAGGTCCAGATCGCGTTGTGGGCACCTACCATGCCCGCCCAGTAGCCGAAGGCAATCAGGCGGTTACCTTTTTCTTCGGTCAGGTATTCGTAATCGATGTGGGTGATGCCTTTGTCCAGAAAAGCCCGCATCAGCTTCTGGTTATAGGGTTGCTCCTTGGCCACATGGGCAAAAAAGCAGTAAGTTTTACCGGGGATCAGTTTGTCAACCGGGACTTCTTTTACGCCCAGTAAAAGATCCCGGTCATCAATTTTTTCCACAACAGGAACTCCCAGGTCGGCATATTCGTGGTCTTTGAACGTACGTCCCTCACTGGGTTGTACCACAATATCTATGCCATCGTTACGCAGTTGGGCAACCTGCTTTGGGGTCAGCGGAACCCTGGCGTCGGGCGGATTTTTTTCTTCACGGATTACAGCGATGGAAGGGTAGGGCATATAGACTCTTGGTTAGGTGAGCGGATAATTGTGGTGATTTTGCCGCTCTGGTTTTGGTTGGGGCGCTGCATTTTCAGGCGCGAACGCAGGATGCAAGGTACGGTATCGGCAGCGTTTTTTAACCGAGACTTAGTCGTCCTGCAAACACCCAAGAAATCAATCCTGAAGTGGCCAGCGGACGTTGCTGAATTAGGGCCTGATTTTGTTTGGGACAACAACGGCCCGCTTCTGTTTTAGGACGCTCTGGTTTCAAGCTAGTTGGGGTCCTTTCATGCCTTACGGCAATTGAAGTTGCCGCCTGTAATCAGCAAAATCCCTTCGGGATTGTTCAGGACTAGACTACGGGTATGCGATCGCTCTACCTGTGTCTTTACTCCGAATTCGATGGTCCGGACGTAACTATAAACGTCAGTTGGGCCACATCTCATTTGCTGGAAGTTTCAGATGACCAGGTGAATGGCCGCAGGCAGAACCCTCACAATTACGGGCCGTCCGGATTATAGGCTCAGGATTTCCTGAAGTAACTGAGCCAGCCATTGTCTATCCACTTGTGATCGGGGAAAGATGATTTCTGAATGTAATACACTACCGCGCCCAGGCAGAGCCCCAACGCTGCGCCAACGGTTACATCGCGGAGGAAATGGAACAGAAGATACATCCGGCTGAAGGCCACCATGGTGGCCAGCAAAAAGCAGAAAGCACTGATGGAAAGCTTGCCCCTCCGGGCATTGAAGGCCAGGAAGCTATACAGCGCAAAGGCCGAAGTCGCGTGTCCGCTGGGGAAGCTGCTGCCTGCATCCCAGCTGCGCCATTCTTCTTCGAACAGGTTCAGCGAATGCCAGATTTCCTCGTAATTGTCGAAGAACCAACGCATCGGCCGGGCCTGGGCGAAGATGATCTTAAGTGTGCCGGCGGTAACGCCGGCAAAAACTCCCGTCAGGACGATGAAAATGCCTTTGCGGTAACTGAAAGCAGTGACCATGATGATGGCCAGCAGGTAGGCTTCAGGCTCAGCGAAGTGGGTCCCGATCTTGAAAAACACATCCCAGAACGGGGTTCGCATTTTATTGATGGCTACCAGGGTGTCTCCCTGATTGCGGGAAAGCAGCATGATGGCGTTGTAGATCAGGTACAGTAGTGTACCGCCTATAAACAACCAATTGTTGCGAAAGAGACGTACTATACTCCGTTCGGCTTTGGAGTCGGGGGGCAGTGTCGACATAACTGCAAGGTATAATGCAATGGTCGGAGATCGGTAAGGCCAAAGAGGAAATTCGGTGGGAGTGTCGGCATTGTAAGTTTCTCGTGGGTGTTCTACACCCGAGCAGAGAGGAGTTTAGCGGAATGAAAACTCCCCGGCAATTTGGAAATTCCGTCTTTGCAACCCTACCTTGCAGCCATGCAAACAATAACCCGTAACAACTGGTGGTGGCTTCAAGATACTCTCCGAGCATCCTGAACGGCCTTCGTTTGTGTAAAACAAAGAAATTTTAAGCCCGTCGGATTTGCTCCGTCGGGCTTTTTTTTTTGCCCTTAAACTTACATTGCACCCTGCGGCCGCGCCTGATATGCCCCGGTCGCACAGCGAAAAATAATTATGTCAACGATTACAGCTACTCCTCCTAAAACAAAAATCAACGTCCGTACCAAACGGATGAATGCCGATCATCTGACCCCCGTGATGCTTTATCTGGCGGTACGCGATGAATTTACCGACCCTGTTCTGCTGGAGTCCAACGAGGCCCGCGATAATGAGCACTACTACTCGATTGTCGGCCTCGAAACGCTCGCTTCTTTTTCTGTTGATGATCGTATCATCACGACCCGCAAGCACGGGCAGTGGGCCCACGAAGAGGCCGTCGGAAATGCAGATACTGTGTCGCACCGGCTGCACGATTTTCTCGGTGGATTTGAACTCGATTACGCCGATACAGACCCCATCGTAAAGCAATTTAACGGACTGATCGGGCATACCAATTTCGAAGGCGTTCAGTATTTCGATACATTGACCTTCGATAATAAAAAGGTGTTGCGGGCACCGGATATGCGGTACCATCTGTACCGTTACATTCTTATTTTTCACCACTACCGCGACGAGCTGATCATAATTGAAAATCAGCCCGAGGGCGAAGAGAGTGGATCCGATAAAGTTGAAGCTGCTATAAAACGGGGCGGAGGCGTTCATCCTTTTCGGCGCCACGGCGAGGACAGCAGTAACATGACGGATGAGGAGTACATGGAAATGGTGAAAACCGGGAAGCACCATTGCCGTATCGGAGACGTATTTCAGATCGTGCTCAGCCGCCAGTTTCAGCAATCCTTCCGGGGCGACGAGTTCCAGGTCTACCGGGCCCTGCGGAGCATAAACCCATCGCCGTATCTCTTTTACTTCGATTACGGCGATTACCGGATAATGGGGTCGAGCCCCGAAAGCCAGATGGTTATCGGTGGGGGAATCGCGCGCCTGAACCCTATTGCAGGAACCTATCGCCGCACGGGAGACAAGGCAAAAGACGAAGCGGCCACCAAAGAACTACTGGCAGACCCGAAAGAAAACGCTGAGCACGTGATGCTGGTAGACCTGGCGCGGAACGATTTGAGTCGGCACACCAAACGGGTGACGGTGAAAAGCCTGCGCGAGGTTCATTACTACAGCCACGTAATTCACCTTGTCTCTACGGTGGAAGGGGAGCTTGACCGTACGGACCAAACCGTCCGCATCTTCGGGGATACCTTCCCCGCCGGCACGCTTTCTGGTGCCCCGAAGTATAAAGCCATCGAACTGATCAATAAATACGAAAACCAGCAACGCGGTTTTTACGGAGGGGCCATCGGGCTGATCGATTTTGCGGGAGGTATGAACCAGGCGATCCTGATTCGGTCTTTCTTCAGCCAGGACAACACCCTGTACTACCAGGCCGGAGCGGGCGTGGTCGCTGCCAGCGATGAGCACTCCGAAATGAGGGAAGTGTACCACAAGCTGGGCGCGCTGACCAAGGCACTCGACAAAGCAGAAACGCTTTAGAAAACCATTTTTGCCAAGCCAGGCTTTAAGGGCCGTAAACTTAGCCGTAAACAACGACCATGAAAATTTTAATTCTAGATAACTACGACTCATTCACCTACAACCTCGTGCAGTACATCGAGGAAGAAACCGGCGGTGAAGTAGATGTTTTCCGTAACGATAAAATCTCCCTCGAAGCAGTTGGTGCTTACGATCTTATTGTGTTGAGCCCGGGCCCCGGCATCCCCGCAGAAGCAGGGATTATGCCCGAACTGATTAAGAAATACGCAAGTGAAAAAGTGATTTTCGGGGTATGTCTCGGTCACCAGGCGATCGGTGAAGCCTTCGGTGGTGAACTGATTAACCTCGCTGAGGTTCATCATGGTATCGAAACCGAAATGACGCGTACAACCACCGATGATGTCCTCTTCGCCAATGTCCCGGAGACCTTCAACGCCGGCCGTTACCACAGTTGGGTGATTGATCCGAAAACGTTGTCTGAAGAACTCGTCGTAACCGCTACCGGAGAATACGGCGGCGTGATGGCACTACAGCACCGGTCTTTTCCAATCTTTGGTGTCCAGTTTCACCCCGAGTCTATCATGACGGAGCACGGACGACTGATGATCCACAATTTGGTGCAGTTCACCAAAGACAGACTTGAAGGGAAGGAGTGGGAAGGTATGACTATCCACGGTCGCCCGCCACTCAAGTCGGACTCAACGAGCTCTATATACGGCCGGTTCGGCAACATTTCCGGCTCAATAAACTTATAACGCGAATAAGGCGGAACCCCGCCTTTTTACTGATCCCCTCCCAACTCCGCCTGAGCCTGTTCTCAGGCAAGAACAGGGAGGCTGCAAAAAAAACTATTATGTCAAAAAATATTCACACCGAAATAGACGACCGCGGCTACTACGGTCGGTTTGGTGGCGCTTTTATCCCTGAAATGCTTCATCCCAACGTTGAGGAACTACGGACCAAGTATCTGGGAATGATTGCGGAGCCTGACTTTAAAAAAGAGTTTGACGCGCTCCTCAAAGATTACGTTGGCCGGCCCAGTCCGCTTTACTTCGCCAAGCGAATGAGTGAGCATTATGGGACCAATATTTACCTGAAGCGGGAAGACCTTAACCACACCGGAGCGCACAAGATCAACAATACCATCGGGCAGATTCTGGTCGCCCAGCGCCTGGGTAAGAAACGAATCATTGCGGAAACCGGAGCTGGTCAGCACGGTGTGGCAACCGCCACGGTTTGTGCCCTCGTTGGTCTGGAGTGCATCGTCTACATGGGAGAGATTGATATAGCACGCCAGGCACCCAACGTTGCCCGTATGCGGATGCTGGGGGCGGAGGTGCGCCCTGCGTTATCTGGTTCTAAAACCCTGAAGGATGCTACCAACGAAGCTATCCGCGACTGGATCAACAACCCGGAAGACACGCATTACATCATCGGCTCGGTGGTGGGTCCGCATCCTTACCCGGATATGGTTGCGCGCTTCCAGAGCGTAATCTCCGAAGAGATGAAATGGCAGCTGCAGGAGCACACCGGCCGCGACTATCCCGATGCGATCGTAGCCTGCGTTGGAGGAGGAAGTAACGCCGCAGGTGCTTTTTACCACTACCTCAACGACCAGCGGGTACGACTCGTCGCCGTTGAAGCGGCCGGCATGGGCGTTGATACCGGAGAATCTGCCGCTACTTCGGTGCTGGGCACCGAAGGGATCATTCATGGCTCCCGTACCCTTTTGATGCAAACCGAAGACGGACAGGTAATCGAACCTTACAGCATTTCGGCGGGTCTGGATTATCCGGGAATTGGTCCGCTCCACGCTTTTTTGATCGACTCAAAGCGGGCCGAAGCCATTGCCGTTACCGACGAAGACGCGCTGGCAGCAGCACTCTTTACGGCCAGAACTGAAGGCATCATTCCCGCCCTGGAAACTGCCCACGCGTTTGCTGCTCTCGATCAGATGAAATATGGTAAAGACGACGTAGTGGTCGTATGTCTTTCCGGACGCGGCGACAAAGACCTGGCGGCCTTCACCACCTACCTGGACGGGCTGTAGCCATAAGAATGGTTCCTACCTGCCTTCGGGCCGGACGGCGCACCGCGCCAATCTCTACTGCTTTGCTGTACGTAAGGTAGTAGCGGTTGTGTGTCCGCCACGCCTACCGCCTCCGAAGGATCAGAGAACCAATTCACTTCCTCAAAAAAAATATCAATGAACCGACTCAGCAAGCTATTTACAGCGAAAGATAAAAACCTCCTGAACGTTTACTTTACTGCCGGCTACCCGGAACTGGACAGTACCGAAACCATCATCCGCAGTCTGGCGGAGTCCGGAGCCGACCTGATCGAGGTTGGTGTACCTTACTCCGACCCGATGGCAGACGGAGAGACGATCCAGAACTCGAGCATGCAGGCGCTCAAAAACGGGATGACACTGGACATCCTCTTCCAACAACTTACATCGGCCCGTGAGCACACGGAGGTTCCTATGGTGATGATGGGCTACTTCAACCAGGTGATGCAGTACGGCCCCGAGCGTTTTTGTAAAGCAGCGCACGAAGCCGGCGTAGACGGGCTCATTCTTCCGGACCTTCCGGTGTATGAATACGAGACAGAATTCAAAGCCATTGCCGAGAAGTACGACCTTCAGGTAACGTTTCTGATTACCCCTCAAACGTCGAGCGAGCGAATCAATAAAATCGGAGCCCTGAGTACCGGTTTCATCTACGTCGTTTCGAGCAGCAGCATCACCGGTAAAAGCGGAGGGATTACGGAAGAGCAGAAAGCTTACTTCGCACGCATTGCTTCGCTCAACCTTCCCCAACCCCGCCTGATTGGTTTTGGTATCAGCGACGCTAAGAGTTTCCGGACCGCCTGTGAGTACGCAAACGGTGCCATTATCGGGAGTGCATTCATCCGGGCTTTAGCGGGAGAACATGACGTGGCGGCTGCCACAGCCGCTTTTGTGGGCCGCATTCTGGGGCCGGTGGAGTAAGGCTATAACCGTCACCTTTCACTAATTGCGTACAAGCTGATCAGGAAAAATATAACGACTTAAATTGGCCCCATAGATCAAGCCTGTGATCGTATCTTTTATTTTGTTAAATCGTAAGTGGTTGTTTTATAGTTCTTTCAGCAAAAGAATTACAAAACTTCGCCAAGGATTATTTCAAGACTTTTTGCCCGTTTCATTTGTGAGCGCGGCGGCTGTGTCCTAATTTTACCAGCGGAAGGATATCAAACCTCTGGTTCTCCTTCCCAGATTTAGCAGCTTAACGGCTGTCTGAGATTTATTTGGTATCAGTAAGTTGGAACGAGCCCCGCCGGATGTACTGGCGGGGTTCTTTGTTTGTTACCGATGAAGGAGTTATTCGCTGGCCATCAACCTACGTATTCCGTCCATGCTTCCATCAATTGCCGGGTAATCGGGCCTGGCTTTCCGTCTCCGACTACCTTGCCGTCTACTTTTGTAATCGCCATTGCTCCTTTGGTCGAGCTGCAGATGATCACTTCGTCCGCATTTTTGAGCTCGTTTACTGATACCGGCCGTTCATCCACGTAAATATCCAATTTTCGGGCAAGCCTTAGCAGGTGCTTGCGGGTAATACCGAGGAGAATGTTGTCCGCAGGTGTGATCAGCACACCGTCCCGAACGATCATGAAATTAGACCGGTCCGATTCACGAACGTTGTAGTCGCGGTCTACGTAGAGCGAGTAATCTGCGCCCTTGGCTTTCAGCATTGGCTGAATGCGAATACCCTCGAGGTAATCGATGGATTTCACTTCGGGGAGCTGGCGCTCGTAGTGGTGGAGGTGGATGGAAACGCCCTGTTCGTACTGCTCTGCCGAAGGAGCCTGAAAGGGGTAGGCCATTGCTACCAGGTTAGGGTTGGTTGGGGTATAGCCATCCGGTGAATAGCCTCCGGTAAGGACGAAGCGGATGCCGCCGGAAGGCTCACCGTTGCGTTTGATCAGCTCGTGGACGGCGTCGCGCAGTTCATCCCGGGAAGCTGGCATTTTCAGGTCGAGCAGCTCAGCGCTACGCAGAAAACGATCGAGGTGATCTTCGATGAAGCGCGGTTTTCCGTCCGCGTAGCGGAAGTAATCAAAGATGCCGAAGCCGCGCAGGATGGCGAGGTCGGCTACATTCAGGTCGGCTTCTTCTTTGGGCAGGTACTGGCCGTTCAGGTAGACTATTGGGTACATATTGATTCGTTGGGGTGTTGGTACTTTGGTTCGTTAGGGCGTTGGTTCGTTGGCACTTTGGTGCCTCCCAGGACAACCGCAAACGCGTGAGTTTTATTTTTCGAACAGTCCTGAAGGGGCTTTGCTCATTACAGGCGGCAACTTCAGTTGTCGTAAGGCAGCTAGGACTTTGCGATGGGCGCAAACAAGATTGTCGCTTACCCCCTCCCAGCCTCCCCACATCGCTACGCTGGGGGAGGAGCAATCGCGACAATCTGGTTTGCGCCCTTTGCGATTGTCCCGCGCAGCCTCCGGTGTGTATCACGAGATGCACGGATCCCCCTCTCCCCCGGCCCCTCTCCTCGGGAGAGGGGAGACGTGACAAGCGGCAAGTTCGTGATAGTAGTGCATCTCGTGATACACACAGCCTCCGGAAGTGGTCGCAATATAACGGGCAAATTAATACCTTTAGGCTAACGAAACCCTATTTACACGATGATACGTTTTACCCTGGCTGCCGCGCTCTGTCTTGTGGCGGTTTTCACCATCAAGGCCCAACAGCTTCCCTCCAATCCTGACCCTGATAAATGCTACGTGCGTACTGTTACACCCGATGTATACGAAGTTGAATACGAGGATGTACTGACCTACTCGCGGGAGGAAGCCATGAAGTATGCACACACTTTTCTGGAGATTGAGCTAACTCCGGAATACAGTCAGTGGGAAACAACCACCTATGAAGGTGGTGAAAGTGACGACCCCAACGATTGTCAGGTGCTCTGCTACCGAACCTACCCCGCAACCTATGATACCATCTACAAGCCCGCAGTTGATTCCGTAGGTAACCCGTTTTACAGGGAGATAGAACGCATGTTTCTGGTTGAGCGGGGAGGCCTGTCCAGCTACGAAGAGATCGACTGTGAACTGACCAGCTCCAATATTTTGCCGGTACACTTTGACCTTGGCAGTGCACAGTTTTCGGATCCGGAAAATGCCAAACGCGTTTTGGATAATCGGCTTTTCGGGTTACTGCGTGACCGGCCCAATATTCGCATAGAGATTGGCGCGCATACCGGTTCTCGTGGATCTGAATCCGGAAATCAGAGGCTTACTGAACGTCGCGCCAACTTAATCGCGAGTTATCTAATTTCCCGTGGCATCCATCGTGATCGTTTGGTCGCAAGGGGTTATGGAGAATCCCAATTGAAAAATGGGTGTGCCGACGGAGTGGATTGCTCGGATGATGAACATGAGGCAAATCGTCGGGTGGAGTTCAGGGTCCATAATATCTATTATTGAGTCCTTCCACCTCAGCCATCAGCCCTTTTCGTTCAGCATCCACCATTCGCTCTACCTTCCGGCGGCGGTACCAGTGCTGGAGGTTGTCCAACTGGCGGGCTGACCAGTTGACCGTCAGGAGCGCAACGACGAGCCAGATCTTTAGCGGCCAGGGCAGCAATAACAGTAGGATGGGGTAGAGGAGGAAGGTTCCTCCGGTTACGACAGCGAAGCGTACGGGGCTGTAAAACTCAATGTGTTTTGGCTTGGAGCTGCCGATGTATTCAGCCAGAACCCAGAGTGGGATTTGCGGTAGTTGGAGCAAACCAGCCAGCAATAAACGAAGCCAAATGGGACTTTGCTTCACCACCCGCCTTGCACCTGCGACCGCGCCCACATGAACCCCTTGCCGGTCCAGACGATTGAAAAAACGGGTCAGCGGGGCATCTTCTGCGGGGGTATTGGCGGCAATTTCCAGTTCGCGGTCCAGCTGCGCGCCGTCGTGCGTGATGCCGTGCACGAGGTCCGCATTGTGCCTGGCGCGGTCGAGCTCCAGCCGGGCTTCACCAATAGCTGCACGCTCCCCGTCGGGGAATTGCACGACCAACGGGCTCAGGCGCGAACGCAGGTGCGAAGTGAGGTTTTTGATGGCGGTTGCTTCGCTGCTACGGAACTCGTCCATAAACTCCGAAGCAAGGATCGGCTCCCCGAACCGGATCATCACCTGGTCGCGGACCCGATCAGCGTGCGTGAAGTTACAGCCGACCGGCACGATGTAAACCTCCCGCAGGGTCGCGTCGCGCTGCATTGCCCCCAGGGCAAGGCGTGCCGTCCCTTTCCGCATCGGCCGCAACGCCTTCTCGTGAATGCACCGCCCCTCCGCCAGGTTCATGATGGCTTTGCCCTGGCTGAGTGCCCGGAAGCATGCCTCGAAGGTGCCGAAGTTGTTCTTCAGCTTTCCGTAACCGCCGTCTTGAATTCTGAAGACCGGCAGAATATGAACCGCCGAAAGTAAACCCTTATAAAAACCGTTTTTGAAGAGGTTGCCCCGCGCCAGAAACCAAAGCGTCCGCGGTTGAAAACAGGCCAGGATACAGGGTTCGATAAAAGCCGTCGGGTGGTTCGCCGCCAGCACCACCGCCGCGTCTTTAGGGATGTTCTCCAAACCCGTCAGGTCGATATTGCGGTAATAATAGCGCAGTACATAGCGGGCTACGGGACGGACAAGTTGGTAGATCATTGAGTTGGTTGTGGTTTTCGAAGGCCCGGGGCTGCGCCTCCTGGTACTTGCTGCGTAGTAGCCCGGATGGACAGTTTTTGACCGTATGGGGCCAAAATACAACCCCGCCGTAAAACTCACTTCGAACCTCTTCCGGCGGTAAGCAATTCCGCATCGTAGTTTCGTACCACCATGCTGTCCTGACACAAGTTCCAGAGGTATTGCTTTACAACATCGCCCTCCTGCAATCCGGGTAGGCTCAGGTTGAAACGGAGGTAGTCGTCTTCCGGCGTATCCATCGTCGGCGGTATCCTGACCTGAACCCACTTCAGGGTCTCCGCTCCGCGGCGGTGTTCGGTTACAACGGAGGGGAATTTCCACTTGTCGTAACTGTCGCCGTAGTACGAAAAGGCAAGGCTGGTACCGAGCCAGATGGTTCCTGCTGCTTCTGTAGCCGTAACCTTGTGCTCCAGCAGATTGGTAAATTCCCGGCTGGATTTCGGCGCAACGCTGACGAGGGTGTCGGTTGTCAGCAGTTCAGTAGTGACGTATTCTCCCACGGGCATTTTCTCGTCGGTGTCCAGGTAAACCCGGTCTTTTTTGTCGAGCGAGGTCTTGCCGAATACCTCCCAGTAGTAGGTTCTGTTGGTGAAGTCCAGAGGAATGATCCTTTGGTTGTATTGCCAGTGCTGGAAGAGGTTCAGGAAAATGAACGGCAGAAGGAGTAAGGGAGCGAGGGACCGCAGGTGCAAAGAGCGCTTACTAGTGAAGCGGCCTGTATGGCCTGTACCACCTTCCACGTCTCCCCTCTCCCGAAGAGAGGGGCTGGGGGAGAGGGCCACGTTACCTCGCTCTGCACCTGCGTTCTCGCCCAAAACCCACGCAACAAAAGCCGCCAGCGGCAAAGCCAGTAAAGCGTAGCTCTGCGTAACCGGCCGGCTCCCGAAGGTGTTGCCGTACCACCAGATGTGCCAACTGAAGAGTATGTACAGATTGCCGATCAGGAAAATCACCACGGGAAGTATCCACGCTTTCGGCAAGCGAAATATACCAACGAAAGCCAATGTCATGATTGGCGTATACACCAGCCAACCGCGCCGGTAGCTGAAGAGTCCATCCAGCAAATGTGGTTCCAGCCAGTCGAAACTCAGCCCTGCGTAACCATCCTGCCACCAGCTGCCCGTCCCGACTTTATAATAGATCAACTGGATCGAAAAGACAGCCAGGGCGGCTAAGAATATGGGCAGCGTGCGTTCGAAATTGCGCTTGAAGGTATCCCAATTCTTCAGACCGTAAAAGGCCGGGATCGCAAACACCACAATCTCGGAACTACGCACCAGGCACATCAGACCGATCAGGAGGCCTAATAGTAAGTAGTGGGTAGCAGGTAGTGGGTAGGCGGACAGTGGAGGCGATGTAGACGTTGCGGACGTTACACCTATGGACGATTTCGTCATCACCAGTTTGCTGAAGTAATAAAGAAACACCGAGTACAGCGCAAACAAATATCCGTGCGTCATGTCCGGCTTTTCCACGATGTAGTAGAAGATGTTGGTGCCCAGCCCAACGGCAAGAAGCGTAATCCCCACCACTAAATCAGAAAAGAAAAGCGCTAAGAATCGCTTCAGGTAAAGCAGCCCGAGAAAGGCGAACAGCAGCCCCATCAGTACTACCATGAGCTGGTAGGGATAGCTCATTCCGTCGGCCGGCGCAATGCCCGTCGCCGAAACGATGCCGTGGGTCACCAAAAAAGCCGGCGTCCAGATGACCGACAAGCCGATGTTGTAGATCGGGAAGCGGCCGCCGTCTTCGGTAGGGTTGAGCTGGTAGATGCTGCTGCTGATGTCGTAATCTTCGAAGTGCTGCTCCGCAAAGGCGTAGTGCTCAATGTCACCGTAGATGAAGGCTCCGGGCAGGTAGGCGTAATAGCCGTAGCCATCCCAGGTTATTACGTTGGTCGTGCCCCGAAAGACTTCATTGCGAATCAGGGAAGTGGCCGCCATCACGAGGAAGACGAGCAGAAAAGCAAACCGGGAAATTCTGTTGGGAGATCTCAGCACAGATGCAAGGTAGTGAGCAGGGGACACATTTTTTTTGGGGGAGGATGGTGGGGCTAACGCATAGGCTAGTTAAGCCGTGTTAAACCCCCACCTCAGACCCCTCCTCACGGGGGATGGGCTAGTGAAAACGCTACGCGTTTTTAGGTCAGGATCATTCCTGAAAATTCATTATATGTTCGTGTAAGGAACTTAATTCCTCGAAAGCCAAGAGGGATGGCAGGCGTATAAATCTTGCTAAGCAAATCAAGGATCAAAGATCAAAGATCACCCTTCCTTCCGGCGCGCAGCCAGCAGGTACAGCACGGCCATACGAACGGCAACGCCGTTCTCGACCTGTTCCAGAATGATGCTGTGCTCGGAGTCCGCTA
The DNA here is from genome assembly GCF_008014675.1 of Neolewinella aurantiaca. Classification (GTDB taxonomy): domain Bacteria; phylum Bacteroidota; class Bacteroidia; order Chitinophagales; family Saprospiraceae; genus Neolewinella; species Neolewinella aurantiaca. Next base: position 120,312 of record NZ_VOXD01000007.1, read on the forward strand.
CTGCGGTGTCGATTTCCACCCCGCGGTTGATCGGGCCGGGGTGCATGATCACGACGGGTTTGTCGAGCTTATCCACCCGCTGGCGGGTGATACCGAACTGACGGTTGTATTCGCGTAGGCTGGGGATGAATTTAGTGTCTTGTCGCTCCAGTTGGATGCGCAATACGTTGGCTACGTCACACCAGGCGAGGCTTTCGTCTACGTTGTAACTGACCTCGACGCCCATGCTGCTGATGTGCTTCGGGATCAGGGTTGGTGGCCCGCAGACCCTTACGTGTGCTCCCAGTTTGCGGAGGCAGAATATGTTGGAAAGTGCCACCCGGGAGTGGGTGATGTCTCCGAAGATGCAGATGTTTTTCCCACGCAGGTCTCCGCCAACGGCGTCGCGCATCGAGAAAGCATCGAGCAGGGCCTGAGTCGGGTGCTCGTGGGTGCCATCTCCCGCATTGACGATGCTGGCGTCTATCTTGGAAGCAAGAAAATGGTGGGCTCCGGGGGCGGGATGCCGCATCACGACCATGTCGACTTTCATCGCCAGGATGTTGTTGACGGTATCGAGTAGTGTTTCGCCTTTTTTGACCGAAGAACTAGCCGCGCTGAAGTTTACCGTATCTGCGCTCAGGCGTTTCTCGGCAAGCTCGAAGCTGATGCGGGTCCGGGTACTGTTTTCGAAGAAGAGGTTGGCTATCGTCACGTCCCGCAGGCTGGGAACTTTTTTGATCGGCCGGTTGATGACTTCCTTGAATTCACGGGCGGTGTCCAGAATAAGCTCGACGTCTGCGGCGGTCAGGTATTTGATGCCGAGAACGTGCTTGGTGGATAGTTGCTGGTCGGAGGGCATCTGATTGATTAGGAGGTTCGGAGGATGATCTGGTCTTCGCCGTCGGTTTCGGCCCATTGCACCTCAACGTACTCATTGTCAAGGGTGTCGACGGAGAGCCCGCGGTAGTTGGCGCGTACGGGGAGGGTGCGCCGGAAGCGGCGGTCTACCATAACCAGCAGCTCGACCTGGGCGGGGCGGCCGTAGTGGTTGAGCGCGGTGAGGGCACTTACGGTGGTTCGTCCGCTAAAGAGGACGTCGTCCACCAGGACGACCCGTTTGTCTTCTACCAGGAAGTCGATTTCGGTGGGGTGGGGGGTGAGCCCACCCTTTGCGGTCCGGAAGTCGTCGCGGTAAAACGTGGTGTCCAGTTTGCCGTAATCGTAGTCGGTTACGCCCATTTCGGCGAGGCGTTTTCGGAGGCGTTCAGCCAGTTCCACTCCACCGGTTTGGATTCCGATGAGGCAGGTATTGGAGAAATCACCGTGCTCCTCGATCAGGTGGCTACAGAGGCGGGTGATCGTGAGGGCGAAGCGTTCTCGGTTGTGTATGATGCGCTGGGCTGGCATAGGGGCGAAGGTAATCCGTATGAACGTAAATATGTTAGTATTTCCGGCATTTTAGTATCAGGGCGCGGCCGCGGGTGCAGTGAAGGCTTAAGAGCATCGTTTCCCGGCCCGAAGAATATTGCCGTCTCAACCTGCTCTCCCCGGATAATCGACAGCGTAACCATCCGGGAGGCTGAAACACCGCTTACTCACCGCAAGGTCAGGCTTCTGATGCTGTTATGATCGTTACACCCGAGCTGATAGGGCCCGGACAGGCAATCTTTTTTTCCTACCTTAACCGGTATGAATTTCTGTTCCAACTGCGGCTCGAATACGATAGGACTGATTGTTCCCCAGGGAGACAACCGCGAACGTTACGTTTGCGGAAACTGCGGGATCATCCACTACCAAAACCCAAATATTGTCGCCGGCTGCCTGCCCGTGTGGGAAGACAAAGTGCTGTTGTGCCGGCGGGCGATAGAACCCCGCCTCGGTTTCTGGAACGTACCCAGTGGCTACCTTGAAAACGGAGAATCCGTTGAAGACGGCGCTAAACGGGAAGTATGGGAAGAAGCCGCCGCAAAGGTGGAATTAGACTATCTCATCACGCTTTACAATCTCCCAAAGATCAACCAGATTTATCTCCAGTTTGTCGGTGAACTGGTAGGCGGAGCGTTTGGTGTAGGAGAGGAGAGCTCGGAGTGTGCTCTTTTTACCGAGAAAGCCATCCCCTGGGAGGAGATGGCTTTCACTTCGTCTACGTTTACCCTCCGGCGCTATTTCGAGAACAGACGCCTGGGTAAAAAAATACTGCACCGGGGGGCCTATCCGGATCTCTGATCGAAATCCGGAAACGAGGCATCCCTGGTTTTAATTTAGTTGCCGAGGGGCACAAGTACGCCGCCATTGATACCAATGTAGCGCTGCCGGATTTCGGAGTCGTCCAGGTCTGACTGATCGGTGAAGCTGCCATTGTAACGGCCTTCAACGAACAGTTTCAGCCCGATATCGATCGTGAGGCCGCCTACTGCGGTGAACTCGAGGCCACTGCGGTTGATACGGTCGGCATCGAAGTCCACATCCCGTTCGCCGTTGAGGTCGGTAACGGTTCCGGACACAGCGTAGGAGAAGGACGGCCCCGCACCAACGTAAAAACCGATCCCCTCAGGACGGCCGAAGTTCAGTTTTACCAGCGCACCGAGATCGACAAAGGAAACGGTACGTTCGAAGGAAGCGATGGAGCCCAGGGAAGCATCGATGGAGTAGCCACGGTTAAGGTAGTTGAGTTCGGGCTGAATGCTGATGATGTCGGTACCGAGGGGAATGTCGAGGAAAATACCCAGCATCAGGTTGGATTCACCGTCGGTTTCTATTTCGGCATTGTCGAAATCAATGGAAGCGTCGGTAGCGTTGACGCCAGCGCGGAGCCCAAAATATTGAGCAGACAGGGGAGCGGCCAGAAAAAGAACCGCCAGGAGAGATAGGAATGATTTACGCATGGATTTGCTTGATTTAAATGATTGAATCATCCGTAAAACGTGAGCCATTTTACCCGTGTTCGACGCTGAAATGTTAAGTGTCAAACATCTCTTTGCACCTGCGGCCGCGCCCCTTCCGAGGGCTTCTTTCAAGCAGTCAAATCCGGTTCTCTGCTTTTACTCCTTGCTTAGCATCGTTACCGCTCTTTTTAAATCCTCAGGAGTGTCGATCCCGATTGCCGGAAGATCGGTGAGGCCCACCTGAATCGAGTACCCCGCCGCCAGCCAGCGGAGTTGCTCCAGTGATTCGTCTCCTTCCAGCTCCCCTTTGGGCAGCGAGGTCAACTCCGGTAATATCTCCGAGCGGTAGGCATAAAGCCCCAGGTGCTGCAGGTGTTTCTTCTGGTCGATCCACTTGCCTACCGGTACATCGCGCAGGAACGGGATGGCGTGCCGGCTGAAGTACAATGCGCGGCCCGAGCTGCTGCGTACCACCTTCACCACGTTGGGCGAAAGTAATTCCCGCTCCTGCGTTATCGGCCGTGCGAGGGTGGCAATGGCAACTTCGGGGTCGGCAAAGGGCGCTACAACCGCTGCTATTTGCAAAGGGTTGATGAAGGGCTCGTCTCCCTGTACGTTTACGATTATTGTAGCCTCCGGGAAGTGCGCTGCGACCTCGGCAACGCGGTCTGTTCCACTGGGGTGATCGTTTCTGGTCATCATCACTTCTCCGCCGAAGCTGAGTACGTGATCGAAGATTCTCTGGTCGTCGGTAGCAACGACGACCCGGTGGATGTCTTCGGTACTGCTCACGCGCTCGTACACGCGTTGGATCATCGTTTTACCGGCCATGTCGGCCAGGGGTTTGCCGGGGAAGCGGGTACTGTTGTACCGGGCTGGTATAATTGCCAGGGTCATAAAGAGCGTATTTAGCGTTTTGTGGATTGGGCGGGTGCTAAGCGCTAAACGACCATCTCCGCCAGCTCTTCCCGGATTTCAACGTGGTTGCCTTCCAGAATAGCGAGGTTCTTTTCTTCCCTGGCAAGCGTATCGTCGAAGCGGGCGAAATTACCTTCGATTCTTACGCGCAGGTTGGCGATGTAAGCTTTCAGTTTTTCTTCGAGTTCGGCGGCCAGCTTTTGGCGGCCAACTACTATTTCTGCTTCGAAACCGTCTACGATGCGTTTGCGCTTGCCCCGGGTGCTGAAGCCCGCGAACAATACACCGACGGTAGTGAGTATGCCTCCGGAAATGTCGAAAACAGAAGCCGAAGAGAGGGCCATCAGCACAACGCCAAGTGCTGCGATGCCGCCGCCCGCGGCGAGGTTCGGCGTCAGGTTTTCGCGGTCGGCGAAGAGTTCTTCGTCGGTGAAGTTTTCGGTTTTGGAGACGAAGCGATTGAACTGGTCCTGCAGGTCGCGGAGTACGTTTTCGCGCCGCTCGGCGATGTCGCTGAAGATTTCGTGATCGTTCTTCAGGATGGTTTCGCTGCTGCGGATTTTCAGGTCGATCACCTTCACCATTTGTTGGATGGAATCGGCCAGGTCGATCACGTTATCGTTCAGCCGGGCGCGCATTTTGGTGTTGAGCTCTTCTTCCAGGTCTTTGGCGAGGTTGCCGAGCCACGTCTTGGCGTCGGGCGTGGAGCCGAACGTAGCCGAGAGGCTACGCTTCATGAGTCCGAAAATGCTGAGGCCGCCCTTTAGCTCTTCGAGTTTGCTGCGCGTGATGCCGTCGTACGTCAGTAGCAGGTTCTCGACCATGAGGTCTACCTGTTTGTTGCTTTGGCTGGTTTGTTCGTCCAGCGTTTCCTGGATATCCTGACGGAAGAAAGTATCGGCTTCGAACTGGCGGCGGCGCAAGAGTAGCCCGTCGGCGATGCGTTCGTTGATGGTTTGCGCCGTCAGGATGCTGTTGTTCAGTTTCAGGCCGGGGGCTTTGCCCCCGGTGATGTTTTCGGTAATGTATTTACGCAGCGGAGCGTAGCCGCTGTCGGCGTCTCCTTCGTCTTCGGCCTTTGCACTGACGGCAAACACTTTGGGATCATCGATGCCTTCTTTACGGGCTTTTTCGGCTACGCCTTCGAGGTTTACTTTTAACTCGTTTTCGTTGGCGAGGTCTTTTTGTTGCAGTACGAAGATGGTCTTCTTGCGCCAGTCGCCGTGGATGTATTTGAAGAAGTCCCAGGCCGACTGCCGGTAGGGGTTTTTAGCTTCGAAGACGAAAACGATGAGGTCACTGGCCGGGATGAACTGCTCGGTGATTTCCTGGTGGTGCTCCACGATCGTGTTCGTGCCGGGCGTATCTACAATAGCGATTTCCTTTAGGATTTCGACGGGGATGAAGATCTTCTTCAGGTACTTGTTGACCGTTACCGTCCGCTCTTCTTCGCCATAGATGATTTGCTGGATGGTGTCCGTCATCGGTTGCGGAGCAGCCTTGGTGATCTCCCGGCCGGTGGCCAGCAGGGCGTTCACGAAGCTCGATTTCCCGGCTTTCACTTCGCCTACAATCACGAACATGAAGGGCTCGAAAATACGGTTGCGTAGTTCACTGACCGTTTGGGCCATCTCTTCATGCCCGATGCGCAGCGTCAGTTCGTGGAGGTTTTTGATGATCTCTTCGAGGCGGGCGCGTTTGGCCTGTAGGTTAGCGTCGATCAGATTTGCCATATATTAGTAGGTAGTTCGTAGTCGGTAGTGTGTAGTGCGGGCAATGGTGGGGCAAGGTACGAAGTCTTCGGGAGTCGAGAGTTTGGAGTCTGGAGTCTGGAGTCGGGAGTCTTGAGTCGCTGCCGCGCTGGCCGTTCGCTGCGCTACGCTTGCTCACCTTTGGCCGAGTTTGGAGTCCGGAGTCGGGAGTCGGGAGTCTTGAGTCGCTGCCGCGCTGGCCGTTCGCTGCGCTACGCTTACTCACCTTTGGCCGAGTTTGGAGTCCGGAGTCTTGAGTCGGGAGTCTTGAGTCGCTGCCGCGCTGGCCGTTCGCTGCGCTACGCTTGCTCACCTCTGGCCGAGTTTGGAGTCGGGAGTCGGGAGTCGGGAGTCTTGAGTCGCTGCCGCGCTGGCCGTTCGCTGCGCTACGCTTGCTCACCTTTGGCCGAGTTTGGAGTCGGGAGTCGGGAGTCGGGAGTCTTGAGTCGCTGCCGCGCTGGCCGTTCGCTGCGCTACGCTTACTCACCTTTGGCCGAGTCGGGAGTTGGGAGTTGGGAGTCTTGAGTCTTGAGTCTTGAGTCGCTGCCGCTGTTTCCACTCACTGTGCGGGGCTTGTTCGCCTGAGGTGAGCAAGCGCAGCGCAGCAAACGGCTAAAGCGGTAGCGACTCCCGACTCCTCGCGCAGCGACTCCCGACTCCCGACTCAAGACTCCCGACTCAAGACTCCTCGCGCAGCGACTCCTCACGCAGCGACTCCCGACTCAAAGACTCATTCCCACATCTCCGCTTCCAGCCCCGCAATCAGTCGTACGGCGTTTTTCCAATACAGTTTTTCCAAAACGGACACGGGCAGATCCAATCCGTACATTTTCCAGAAAGCGTGATAGCGTTTGTAGTAGGGGAAGTATTCATCGTCGGACTCCAGTACGCGGAAGTAGGTGGCGTACTCGCCGGGATTGTAAGCGTCTTTGCCGAAGAGAACCCGATCCTGGTATTTCTCGAAGAACCGGTTGGCGGCACGGGGCTGACGGCCCAGTTCGGCGATGACGGCACCAATTTCGACGTTTACGTTGGGGTTGTCGTCCAGGAAGGCGCCGAGGCGGGTCAGGTCGTTGCCGTACCAGGCCATGTGGGCGGCGATGAAGTTGGTGTTGGGGTGTTTTTTGAAAAGATCGTGGGCTTCGCCCGCGATGGTTTCCCAGCTGACGCGTTCGTTTTCCTGCTTACGGTTGGGTTTGAGTTTCAGCTCCAGCCAGCGCTCGTTGTTTTCGTCGTGGGGTTGCCAGAACTGCTTGGGGTCGGCGTAATGAATGAGTACGGGCCAGTTGAATTCTCCCGCGAGCTCGAAAATAGGGGCCAGCCGGGGATCGTTGATTTTGATCCGGTTGCCTGCGTTGTCGGTGTGGGTCATCCCTTGTGATTTGTAGATCTTCAGGCCCCGTGCACCCACGCTTTTATCGAACCGCAACTGGGCGAGGGTAGACTCCAGGTAGTCAGGGTCATCGATGCTGCGGATGTTGATATTGGTGAAGCAGATGATCCGGTCCTGGTACCCGCTTTTATTGATGTTGTCCATCATGCCTTTCAGGGCCTCGCCGCCCCGGCCACTAAGGTTCACGATGGCTTTCATGTTCAGCTCGTCCATCTCACTGATCAGTTTGTCCAGATCCTGGGTGCCCAAGCGCCAGTGGTGACTGTGGACATCGACGAAGGGGATGCTGGCCGAAGTTATAATGTGCTCGGGCACGACCAGGCTGCTGGGTGGGTCGTAGTCCTCGAAACTTACCGTTAGGGTAGAGTCTACTTTTTTGCGCTGTTGGGAAAAGAGAAGTACCGGAAGGACGAAGAGAAGGAATAAGGATAGAAGCCGCATATTGTTGATTTTGTCGGGGGGCAAGGTAAGGTTAATATTACGTTTGTAGTACAACCGGTTTGTCGTAAGCGTAACGGGAGCCAACCAGATTGTCGCACAACCCCTCCCTGTTTCCCCAGGTCGCTACGCTGGGGGAGGAGCAATCTCGACAACCTGGTTTGCGCCTGCGTCCGCGCCGCTTTATACGCGAACTACTTTGTTCGGGTAATAAAAATCGATGGGTTCAGGCATCTTCCACTTCTTCGCCGGGAGATATAGTCTTCAGCAGACAAAAAGCCTTTGGTGGTGCGTCAACCATTTTGTCTCACAACCCCTTCCCAGCCTCCCCACATCGCTAAGCTGGGGGAGGAGCAATGACGACAAACTGGTTTGCGCCGGCTCTAGAATGGTGTATTTGGTGATATCTGTGAACGTATTAACTATTTTCTTACACTAAAATAACAGAGCATCTGAACAACGGTCCATCAAAATTGTCTTGGTGTAACGACTAATTCCTGGACAGTAAACTTTTCTATGGCGTCATCCTCAGACCCAACTCCACTTAGCCGATTTTTTTCTTTGCTGAGACCTGACCGAAAAGACATCGGTTATGTTTACCTGTACGCCGTACTGATCGGAATCCTCTCCCTGGTGAGCCCTCTGGGTGTTCAGGCGATTATTAACCTTATTGCAGGTGGTAGCTTCAATGCTTCGCTTGTTATTCTCGTAGCCGTGGTAACCGGCGCGTCCGTACTGGTCGGAACCCTGAAAGTGATGCAATATGTAATTGCGGAAACCCTTCAGCGGCGCTTGTTCAGCAGGGCTTCATTCGAGTTTGCTTACCGGCTGCCCCGGATAAAACTTGAAGAACTCAAAAACGATTATCCGCCGGAACTCGTCAATCGCTTTTTCGACGTAATCACGGTCCAGAAAGGGATGCCCAAAATTTTGCTGGATTTCAGCGGTGCCGTAATGCAGGTCATCTTCGGCCTCGTGCTGCTGTCGTTGTACCATCCCTTCTTTGCTGCCTTCGGTGGAGCTTTGCTACTGTTGCTCTTTTTGATTTTGCGGGTGATGGCACCTACCGGGCTGGCCACCAGCCTGAAAGAAAGTAAATACAAGTATAGGGTAGCCGGATGGCTTGAGGACATCGCCCGGGCCAGCAACACTTTTAAACTGGCCGGCGGGGAACGCCTGACCATGTCGCGGACCAACGAGTTGCTGGAAGGTTACCTCGATGCCCGCAAAGCGCACTTCCGGATACTGTTGTACCACTACGGAGGCCTGATCGGTTTTCAGGCGCTCGTGACGGCTTGCTTTTTGCTGTTGGGAGGGATTTTGGTCACCGAAAACCAGATAAATATCGGCCAGTTCGTTGCGGCCGAAATCGTGATCCTTCTCATCATCAGTTCTGCAGAGAAACTGATTTTTACCCTCGATGCCGTGTACGATACCCTTACGGGTGTCGAGAAAATCGGTACGGTCACTGACCTGAAGCTGGAAGGGGAGGGCATGCTGAATTTTGAAACCGTTGATACCGGCAGCGGCATAGCGGTGAAGGCCGCTAACCTGAGTTTTGTATATGGTGACTCCGGCACCCAGGCCATCAAAGGAATCAGCTTCGATATTGCCGCTAACGAGCGGATATGTATTGCCGGCTACAATCGCTCCGGTCGTTCAACGCTCGTTCAATTGCTTTCCGGCATCCGGCAGGACTTCTCCGGATCATTGGCTTACAACGGGGTACCGATTGCAAACTTCCAACTGGAAAGCCTGCGGCGGGCCATCGGTGATTATACCACTGAGGAAAGCATTATTCCCGGGACGATCATCGACAACATCTGTCTCGGGCATCCCGACGTAAGTTTTGCTGATGTGCAGTGGGCGCTGGGCGTTGCCCAGCTCAACTCCTGGATGTCTGAACAACCACGTGGTTACGATACCGAACTGATCACCGAAGGCCTTAATGTACCCAGTTCGGTACGCAGGCGGTTGTTACTGGCCAGAGCCATCGTGCGTAAGCCCCGCTTGTTGGTACTTGGCAACCTGCTCGACCAACTGGAGCCGTTGATTCGCCGCGAGATCGTGACACAACTCGCGGATAAACGCCAGGCCTGGACGTTGGTAATCCTGAGCAACGAGCCCGAAATCGTAAAGGCCTGCAACCGGGTGATGGTTTTCCGTCGTGGGCAAATCCTGCTTGAAGGTACGCCCGATGAGGTGTTGAACCACCCGCCAACGAAAGAAATCTGGAATGTAACCAACGGTACTTCCTGAGCCCCTTGATACCTTCTGAACCCGGGGCTGAAGCCCGATCATATTTGGTAAATTATGTTGAACCTCTCCCGACAACGTGTACTACATAACGTGACTTCCATGAACCTGTCTGCTTTAGAAAAAGTGGACTTGCCCAATGGTCAGTACTTATTCCGCAGGTGGATCATGGTAGGCCTCATCTTCTTCCTCATCCTGTGTTTTATGCCCTGGACTCAGAATTTCCGGGCAAAAGGAAATGTCACCTCGCTGGGGGCCGCTGATCGTCCCCAGTCGGTCCACGCAACTATTCCCGGAAGAGTAGAAGCCTGGTACTTGCTTGAAGGAGATACTGTGCGAAGAGGCGACACGATCGCCCGCCTTAGTGAGGTGAAGTCTGACTACTTCGATCCCCAACTCATTGAACGAACTGCGGCTATGCGCGACGCAAAAAGCAACAGCGCCGATGGCTACCTGGCTAAGGCTGCTGCACTCGACCGGCAGATTGCTACTATGCGGCAGGAACTGGTCCTGAAACTGGAACAAGGGCGTAATAAACTCGAGCAGAGCAGGCTCTACGTTTCCACCCTGGAGGCCGATCTGGCGCAGCAGGAAGCCCAGGTGGCGGTTGCTGCCTTTCAGGAAGCGCGTACCGATAGCCTGTACGGGCGCGGCCTGAAGTCGCTGTCTGATGCCGAAGCAAAACTCCTGAAAACGAGAGAAGCAAGGGCCAAACTGACGGCACTGCAGAACAAACTCGATCAGGCGAAAACCGAAGTGGAACAGACCGAGCTGAGCCTCGCCACAATTGAACCGACCTATCAGGGTAAGATCGCTAAAGCACAAGGTGATCGGCAAAGCGCCATGACGCAGTATTATACCGCAGTTGGTGACGTCGCTAAGCTCGAAACCAGCGAAACGAACTACCGTATCCGTCGCGACTTTGGCTATGTTACCGCGCCTCAGGACGGTGTAGTTGGTAAAATTCTCACCCCCGGTATCGGCGAAACGGTCAAGGAAGGAGAGGCTATCGTTACGATTTTGCCCAGAACTTTCCGCTCGGCAGTAGAAATGTTTGTGGAACCCTTCAATTTACCATTGGTGAGCATTGGCCAGGAGGTTCGCTTCATCTTTGACGGTTGGCCCGCCGTTGTGTTCAGTGGTTGGCCAGGCATGAGTTACGGTACTTTTACGGGGAGTGTGGTCGCGATCGACAATACCGTTGACCGCAAAGGACTTTACCGGGTACTTGTTGCTCCGTCAGAAGATGGCCGGTCCTGGCCAACCGCGCTGCGACCGGGCTCGGGGGCGGAGGGAGTTGTATTGCTGGGCAATGTGCCATTGTGGTACGAAGGATGGCGTCAGTTGAATGCCTTCCCGCCCGACTTTTACCAGGTTGACCGTTACCAGACCAAGTCTGAAGAAGGCCTGAAGGTTAAAGCGCCCGTTCGGACGGTTATTAAGTAACATATAATCCGGCTTGAGGACGAAGAGCCGGGGCAGAGATAATCAGGCACGAGTGCAGGTGCAGAATTTCGTTTTTAAATAGCAATGTAGGCCGATGAGAAAGATAGTTTTGTTTACCCTGCTCCTTACAACTTTCACAGCTCCTGCGTCCGCGCAAAATATACTTTCGTTGGAGGAAGTAAAGGCCTGGGTTATGAGTAATCATCCGTTGGCACAGACGGCAGACGCCGTTGAAGAACGGGGCATCGCAGAGGCGCTGGCCAGCCGCGCAGCCCTCGATCCCAAAATAGATATTGCGTACGATCGCAAGGATTTCAAGGGCACGGAATACTACGATTACGGCAAGGCGGAGGTCAGCTGGCAAAGCCCGTATGCACTGAAGATTGCCGGGGGCTACCAAGTGGCCGAAGGCACCTACCTCAACGCAGAAAGGACCCTGCCGGAGCAAGGCCAGGCCTACCTGGCGCTTAAATTACCATTGCTGCGCGGGCTCCTCACCGACGAAACCAGAATCGGCCTCCGAAAAGGAGAACTGGCCGCCGACCGCCAGCGTGCGGCAGCCGATGTGATCCGTAATGATTTGCGGTACGACCTTCGCGTACGCTACCTGGAATGGGCTTTTACCGACGCTTCCGTTATACTGAACGAAGAAATAGAGGCCGCACTGCAACAACGTCTGGTGGATTACCGACAACTTGTACGGCAGGGAGATAAGCCTGCCGTAGACACACTGGAGGCGACCGTTTATCTCGGCCTTCAGCGCCAGGCGGTAGCCGCCGCACGGGTAGACCGCGATCTTGCCGGCCAGGCACTGGCCGAACTGTACTGGCCACTCACCCCCAACGACAGCCCCGAAGCTTTTCCCGTCTCCGTAGGGCCACTCCCTGATACCTCCGCGCTGGCCAGGCATCCACAACTGACCGAGCTTTCCCTCGCATTGGCCGACGCCAGGCTCAGCCTGGAACTGAAAAACGAAGCCCGCAAACCAACCCTCAACCTGGAATATTACCTGCTGGGCGACGGCTTCGATCTGCCCGAAACCGATAACGTCCTGTCCGAAGCCTATAAAATGGGCTTGACGGCAAGCTATCCGTTGCTCAACCGCAAAGCAAGAGCCGGAGCGCAGTTGGCTCAGCTTAAAGTAGTTGAATCCGGAAACAAACTGACCGACAAGAGTCAGGCACTGCGAACAAAAGCACTCGCCTATCGCCAGGCTATCGAGGATTACACCAGCCAGATCGCCTCCGGCGAACTTTTGGCCGATCAGGCCGCCCGCCTACTCGCCGCCGAACAGGAACTGTTCGCGCTGGGGGAGAGTACCCAATTCTTGGTCAATACCCGCCAGCAAGCCCTGCTCAAAGCACGGTTGAGTGTGGTGAAACTACGCTTCGCACGGGAGAAGCTGGTAGCTACCTACCGTTTCCTTTTGGCAGTGGAGTAGCGAAAGTTGGGCCTCCGGAAATCATTACTTCGTTACAGGCGGTTTCTCTTTGGTGATTCGCCTGAGAGATAAGTAGGGCATGCCCCGCATCGTTGCGCCCTTCAGGGACTGTCGGGCCGTGCCTACAGCACCACTGCCCCAATTTACCCTCACATCTCCACGACTAAGCGTCAGCGGGAGATTAGCTCGTTGGATCGGTATTGAGTAGCGGGATATTGGCGGTAATCACGCCGTTACGATTTCATCCGTCAGGAGTGATAAGTTGCGTGTTTACTGTATATTGGCAGGGCTAAAGCGCAACTGGTGTACAGCAGAGATATGAGGTATACGCGCAATGCGTGTGTAATTGTGTTAGCGGCAACTAAGAAAAACAAAAAAACAAATGAATTATATATTAACAACATATATTCATCCTTTAGAAAATAGGATTCTATTAAGTGAGAATAGAAAACTATTCCTTGATAATCTTAGGACAGATGAGGAGATAGAAGAACTATATGAAATAATAAATACCTCTTACAATAATGTACCTGAAGCATACTCCTTTGGAGATATGAGATTCCCTCCTGAGCATGAAAATAAAGACATTATCACGATTGAACTTACAATTAATCGATTTTTAGAGAGCCTGCCTAAATCGGAATACGTTGAAAAATTCAAGGACAAATTAACTCAAGATAATAGCCTAAAAAACCTTGCTCAAATGTGGGTGGTCATAAGATACGATGCAGATGAATCACATTCTCAACCAAGTTCAAAACTCATAATAAACACGAAGTTCTTAGTAGATGAAGAATCAGACACAAAAGAGCTAAATTGGTTTGACGGTACACATATTAGGTTTAAGAAGTTTGAAGAAGCATATCACTATTCTTCATTTCTTTCTCACTTAATAGTACCAGACCAAGACGACGATTATTACGGAGATTTAATTGTGCCATATGAACAAGACTTTAATCAACTTAATCACATCAATAGAGAACTGAATAGAAATATAGTTTTTTTCTGCTTATCACTTCCAAGAGATAATTCTGAACATTCTCCTCCATGGAAGTATCAATTATCAATTAGTTTAAATAATATAATTGACTGGGCAAATCAAATAGAGCCAATTTTAAATGACGAATACGATACTATTATGTATATCGGTTCTTTATTAGCGAATGTCAATAGCAAAATAAATGATGATAAGCAAAAACTGGTTTCTTTAGTAGGTGTGATAGAACTTCTATTAACCCATAACCCTAATTTTAATCGATTCAATGTTGAAGATTCAATTAGCAAACAATTCAAATTAAAGACTTCGATTTTGTTGTACAAGAATGATGATTCAATTGACCTGATCGAAACGAAAAAATTATTAACTACAATTTATAATCAGAGGTCAAATATCGCTCATGGTAATTTTAAAGCAATAAAAAAATATATTAAATCATTAGGGAAGTATGATGACGGAGACGAGAAAGGATTTGATGTATTAGTTGGTAAAGTGTATGAGATTTTAAGGGTTGTTCTGAAAGAATATATAAAAGACCCAAAATACATACACTTCTTAAAAGATAATTAAAAGATGCACCGAACAATGGCTAAAACGGCAAGTGGGGCTATGCGCCCCACCTGCGTTTAGCCGGGACGTTGGCTGCAATAAAAAAATAGAATCATGGTTGATAATTTATTAAGATCACTTAAGCAGTGTAAGATAAATAATGATTATTCATTGATAATTGATCAAGTCAGCAAAGTTTCTAAGTCTAGAAAGAAGTCAATAATTAAGGATGTTGAAGCTACCATTACTGATATGATTGTAGTACCAGGCAAGGTAAATTATATCTCATCCTTACTAATTGTCGGATATTTTATCGATGAGAAGGAATTTAATAATAGAGTTTTGAGAATGTCTGTTTTAAGGCACAGTACATATATTAACAAATCTTCATCACCTATTAAGTATTACATAGAAAATTTACAGAAAATAAAATCGCTAATTATTGTTCCGGAAATAGCTGAATACTTTGAAAATTTAAAAAAAATGGAAGTTCTTTATGACGAAATGAAATCTACATATAAAGGTATTGTAAAAGAGTTACAGAGAATCAATTCAAGGTACAGAAGATCTTCAGATAAATTTATTAGAACGATTTTAGGATATGCTGAATATATATTTGAGCCACTTAATGTAGGCAATAGGAATGTAGATGCAATAATAGACTCACAATATTTCAATAAAGAGCAGTTACTTGAAGGTATATCGTTTCTTATTCAAGAGTATGACGATAGATATGAACTTACTGCACAGGACACTAATGGAGTCGATAAAAGTCTTATTGAAAATGGCACACTAGAAAAATTGACATTTGAGGCAACTATTTTAAAACTGTTAATGGAACAAGAAATTATGGTCGAATCATTAGAGTACAGTTGTACTGTTGATGACGGTCGCCTTATCTTTTATTGGTCTAATGAGAGAGCCGCAAAATGTTCGAGTATCCAAGGAATATTTAGTCAATCACAAAATGTTGTTGATTATAAACGGAATATGAAGAACTTGGAGGGTGCATTATCAGATGAACTATTTTTACAGTATATATGGGATCACGTAGAGAATGTTGTAATATTTTTGGAAGAACCTTATTCCAGATATGTTCCAAAGATAGATTCTACTCTTTTGAGTTTAGCATTTTCTCAGGATAAAAGAACATTTACTCAGCAGGAGTGGGCTAATGAGATAGCAATTTCTAAGCAGATGAATATGACGTATGATCAAATTCGAGATTTCAAGGTGTCTAATTCGCTTACAATGTTTGAGTTTACTGTCTTGAATAGGATGTTTAGGTTGATGTATTTTGCGTACTCACTACGGCTACGTACGACAGATGATTCATCGACTACGATCATTAGCTATCCGCTGTTTTCATTTGAGAAAGATATTTATAGTCTTTTTGAATATTCAATGCTACCTCAAAGCAAAATAGATGAATATTTGGATTCTTTAACTTGGGAAGCAGGAAAAGATAAATTTCTTGATTTGCAATATAATCCTATATTGTTCATTGATGGAATATATATTTACTTGCCAACTGTGGGTTATGAGTCAAATTTAGGGAGAAACGTTTTTTTAAATCAAGCACGTAAGAAAATTAACCTAAATTCACTTAAAACTAAATCATATGATCAACTGATAAGCAGAATAGAAAAATTGCTATCAGCTAATGGATTTGATGTTTTAAAAGAGGTTGATGTGAAGTTCCTTTATAAAGGAAAACCAAATTCTGATATAGACATTTTTGCAGTTAAAAATAATTTAGTTTTAGTAATCGAATGTAAAGACGGGATTGAGCCGATTTCTGTATATGAAGATAGAACAGTCCTAGGAGTTATGCAAAAGGCTGGTTCTCAGTTAGAATACAATTGTGCTGCTTTAGATGATGATAGAATATGGGAGCAGTTCGCTAAATTGGTCAAATTAGGAGACAGGAAAGACTATAAAGTTAAAGGATTAGCTGTAACTACTAATAGACGCATGTGGGGATTCGAAGCTAATGGATTCAGTGTAAGAACAATTAATGAACTTGAGAATTTTTTTGAGAGGGGGACGTGGAGGCTCGCCCAGCTAGATGGAAAGATATCAAGCTTTAAGTTAAGAGATGGTGAAAATTGGACTCTTAATGACTTGATTAGGTTTATTAATCCCAAGACTTCTATTCATAGACATGCTTATGATAGCTCAAGTTATAGCATATTAAACGTAAGAAACAATATCTATTTGCAACAATGGTATTTAGATTATGAAGATCTAATTAATAGATTGAATGCCTATGAAGAAGAATAATTATATGCAGCCAACACTTAAAGCTCAAAGGCAGCCCTGACGCAGTCGGGCCTGCCGTTGCGCTTTTGTTGGACTAACCCGCCATCCCACGATCCGGCCCTATGGGCATTGAACCAAAGCCGCCTGTCCGGATCGTGGGAAAGGAGGCGCAAAGCCATGGTTCACAGGGAAGAACAAGAGGCCGGTAAGTCAAAAATCCAGGCTGGAATCCGTTGATTTTAGCTAAAATGCGGTCGGGGTCGCCGAGGACTTTGCCGTAGAAGTATTTCAGCGCACAGCAAAGGGTGTTGAGGGTGGATTTTCCTGTTGATTTTTCCCGCTCGGCAAGAAAGACGAGGATATCCCGGGCGGTGATGGCATCGGCTTCCGCATGGTGGTATTCCATAAGGTCGCGCAGCGACCGGGCGTAGTTGATAATGGTACTCGATGTCATATCCGCAACCCGTAAATGGGCCACGAACCGGTCGAGATCCGGCTGACAATCGAGGTGGTGGGCTATCTGAGCCCGGGACTTTTTTTAGTCACGATGGAATGGTTTGGTTAATAGGTAAGATAGGGGTATTTTTAGGAGGCGGGTTGGTCATGGCGCGGTAGCGGTTGGCGCGAAGCGGCTTAGTTCAACACAGCGCCACCGTCAACCGGGCTAAGGCCCGGCTGCGTTGGTGCATCCGTTGTACGAAACAACAAAATAGTATAATTGAAGATTAAGCTATACTCAATAAATTACATGCTAAATGAAACACTTGCTGCTAACAGCTTCACTATTATTGCTTTCCACTAGTTTCTTGATGGGGTATGATGTAGAATATACTGTCATGGCTCAAAGTGGACTTCAACTGCGTGAAGGCCCTGAGATTGATTCAAAGGTTTTAGTATCCATACCTTTTGGTAAGCATGTTTTAGGAAAAGGGATGCCATTCGATGTACAACAATATTATGAGTATGGTGAATTAGATGCTATAGATGCTAAATACAGGTTTACTTCAGAGGGGCTTAATGGTTTCTGGCATCATGTTTCATTCGAGGATATCGAAGGATTCGTTTTTAGTGGGTACCTAATAAGAGGAAGTTTTATTACTGAGCCTAACGATACATTGTCCTATGTGATGTTTGAGCATGGTTTCAGTTGCGACCCTATTGAATTTTCTAATAATTATAACTACTATGAATTATCCCATACTTCAGACTCTATTAAGTTGAGAGAAATATACATCCAGTTCGAGTTGAGACAACATTTCTCAACTGAATTGAAAGAAAAATATGACGATATATGGTTTAATTTCCCATTCAGAATAATTGTAAATTCGGAATTTGGGAATAGCTTTATTTTGGGGTCAGCAAATAAGCTAGAAACATACGAAGATGAAAATCTATTGAATGAATATCAAAGTGGCTATAATGACAGGTGTAAAGAATTTGGATTTTTGTATCCAGAGCAGACGTACAAATTTTATTACAGAAATACGAACCATGTGTTGCGAGGTGTTGCATTCGTAGATGCTAATGATAGCAAAAATGAAATTAAGTATGGTATTTCGTATTCAGTTACCAATAGGAGTTTTAACCTGAATGAGATACCGTTAGAGTTAAGGGGTCAGCAGAGTTTAAGACGCCACGCTGACTTTAATACGCCAATTATCATATTAGTGACGGATGTCAATCAGGATGGAATTCTTGATGTGTTAATTGCAAGTCATACTATGACCGAGAGTTGTGGAATTTGTTGGTACAAGGATCTTTATATTTCTGAGAGAGGCAAAAATATCACGATTAGGCATGCAAGCAGATCAACTGTCTGTAATTGTGTGACCTAATCAAAGTGGAATTCATATAACACAGGCTATGACGTCCATGCTCCTGCGTCGCACGGCGCATAGCCAACCGTTGGCATCAATTAAAAAAAAGAAAAAATCAATGCAAATTAGAGAAGCTACAGAAAAAGATTTCGAGCCAGTCTGGGAAATATTCAGAGAGGTAATCAAAACTGGCGATACTTATACTTTCTCACCAAAAACGCCAAAATCTGATTTGAAAAAATATTGGTTTGCAGATTATATGAAAACATTTATTGCAGAGGAAGGAAACAAAATATTAGGCACCTATATTATCAAGCCAAATCAAATTGATTTAGGAAATCATATTGCTAATTGCAGTTATATGGTTAATCCAGAAGAACAAGGAAAAGGCATTGGGAAAAAGTTATGCGAGCATTCAATTTCTTTTGCTAAAGAAAGTGGGTACTTCGGAATACAATTCAATATTGTTGTGAGTTCAAATATAGGAGCTGTAAAATTGTGGAAAAAATTTGGATTTAGAATAATAGGTACAACACCGAAAGGATTCAGACATGCCAGATTAGGTTTGATAGATACCTATATAATGTTCAAAGAGTTATAGCTTCAAAGCTTAAGAAATAACAAAAAAAGAAAATTCACCCAACACTTAAAGCTCAAAGGCAGCCCTGACGCAGTCGGGCCTGACGTCGCGCTTTTGTTGGACTAACCCGCCATCCCACGATCCAGTTTGCGCCCTTATCTTATGGTAATTTACACTTTTGCCGCTGAAAATCACTTACGGATCTTACGGTTTTACCGTACTTTGCGAGCGGCCGGATGGCTGGTACCTTGCTGATTTCAGGATCGTTAATTGGTTTGAGCCGGGGCTTTGTCTTCCCAACTTTCGTTCCACATTAGAGAGGAGGTGACAAGAAAACCAGGAGGAACAACCTGATGGAGCCATAGAAAGCGCACGCTTCAACGGCGGCGGGCGCCTGTTTGAGCCGTACAAGGCAATTTTACCAGACCGTCAATAAAACAAACACATGCATCATACCTCTTTTTGGCAAGTATTGATAGTAACCGGCTTACTTATGGCGATGTCCGCAACGGCCTCAGCGCAGCAAGGTGAACTGACACTCGATGAGCTATTCGCAACGCCAAAACTGACGGGAACAAGCCCGTCCCGGCCTGTATGGGCTCCGAACAGCGAGCATTTCGCTTTCTCCTGGAATGAACCAGGAGGTTCCGGCCGTGGTCTCTGGGTATCCCCAAGCAACGGGGAGAGGGTACGCCTCAGTGCCGATACTGCATCCGCCTCAGTGCGCGATATCGTTTGGGCCGACGCGAACACAATTGTCAGTCTGCGGGGCAACAACCTGTGGCAGACGTCGCTGAGCCAGGAAGAAGACCTCCCGCTTATGCCCGTCGGGGCTGGTGCGCATAACCTGTCACTATCGCCCGTTGGCGGCCAGGCAGCGTACATAATAGACGGTGACTTGTGGCTGGCTGACTTCCATTCGGAAGAGAACCGTCAACTTACTGATATCGGCGTCGCCAGTATCTCGGGCGTACCGCAGGGGCGCTACAGCCGGCCGGACCGTGAAATCGGTCCGGGCATCTGGAGTGGGCCAGCGTACAAGTGGTCTCCGGACGGCAAAACCATAGCGTTTCACGCCGTCGACCGGCGCGAGATGCGAAAGGTGCCGTTCCCGGATTACCTCGCTGCCGAAACCAACCCCAACGAGGTACGCCGGGCGTACCCGGGTGATCCGAACGAGATTCGTAGGGTTGGTCTGCTCGATGTAGAAAGCGGTAATATCACCTACCTCGATTTACCGGACCCGCATGCCAACCAAATCGTTGACTTCAACTGGTCACCGGAAGGTGCGCTGCTGGTTGACATCGCCTCCGACACGGCGGTTGAACGCAAGTTGTTCGTCGTTGCACCCGGAGAAAGCCAGGTGCGCGAGATCTGGCGGGGCGTTCGGGAGAGCCGTATGTATACCTCCTTCGGTTCTGCGTGGCATCCGGATGGAAAACAGGTCATTCTCTTAAGTGACATGGGGGATCGCTATGGCCTTTACGTCATTGATCCTTCGTCGCCCGGAGATGAGCCGCAGCTCCTGACGGACCCGTCTTACGATGTTCTGTCCGCCCCCGCAATTGCTGGTGGCACAATGTTTTATCCTGGCAACGGTGTTAATCCCTACGAGCAGCACGTGTACCGCCTGAATACATCCGGCGGCGACCCCGAGCAGATAACGCGCCTTGCTGGCCGTAACGATGGCTACCCCTCACCGGATGGCCGGCACCTGGTGTTCACGCACAACGACGACACATCACCGGCCGAGCTTTACGTAGTAAGCAGTAATGGTGGTGACGCTACGCGGGTAACTCACTCACCCTTGCCCGCCTTCACGGAGCGGACATGGGCCGCTGCTGAATACGTCAGTTTCCCCAGTCTCATTGATGACTACACGCTGCACGCCCGGATTCTGAAACCGGCTAATATGCAGCCCGGTAAGAAATATCCAGTGGTGTTCGGGCCTGTGTATTCGAATACAGCGAGGAATCGATGGGCCGGTAACTACAGTCTTGTGCAACAGCTGATGGTCCAAAAGGGATATATCATCGTGCAGGTGGATTCCCGTGGCAGCAACGGTTATGGCCGGGCGTTCCGCGAAGAATTTTTGCTGGGCTTCGCGGGGGAGGACATCGATGATTACGCGAGTGCCGTTGCCTTCATGGAGTCGTTGCCTTACGTAGATCCCGAGCGCATCGGTATCTGGGGCAGCAGTTATGGCGGCACACTTTCCGTTTATTCTATGCTGATGAAGCCGGGATTATTCCAGGTAGGTATTGCCGCCGCCGCGGCGGTCGATCCGGTGTTCTTTGGCACCGATGATGTTGCAATTGTTCGTCGCCCCGAGACGCACCCGGATATCTTCGAAAGGAAAGCGCTCAAATATGCGGCGAATCTGGAAGGGAAACTCCTGTTCATCCACGGTATGCAGGATCATGTGGTGCCATTCAAAACTACGGCTACATTAGCTGAAGAATTGATTAAGCAGGGGAAAAACTTCGACTTTGCGTTTGCGCCAGGGGCTACGCACGCATGGAGCCGTGAGCGCCATTATGATCGTTACCTGTTTGGCAAAATCATCGAATACTTTGACCGGCACCTGGCCGAGCCGTCTGAGTAATGCTTGCCGCAGCAAGCAGAACGGCCGGTGGAAAAACACAAACGACGCCGAATTGAAACATCACCCTAACCGGATCGATGAGACGTTTGAAGCGTTTACCCGCACGAAAAAATAGGCAGAGATTGAAGAGAAAAGAAATAGGTGGCGCGCACGCAGGATGCAATGGAGGTTTTAAGAGCAAGCAAAGCCAATCACGAACTCCCGCGCAAAAAGCTATCGGTATGTGACGGTTGGCAGATCATCGCTTTCAACCTCCCCTCGCGCCCGAACTTTTAGCGGCCATTGGAGGATGGCCATTGGAAAATAAAAAAGACCTTTCAGTCGAAACTGAAAGGTCTTAGTGGTCGGGATGACAGGATTCGAACCCTGTATTTTGCTTTGTTACTGATGATGATGAGAGTTTAGTAAAAGTCCAATAAATACTGGTACTTTGAAAAAAAAAGCGACTAAAGACAAAAAATAGTAGGCAATTACTTGCACACTAAATTGCTCACCTGCCTAACTTTGGTGTGCAATACTTAGTAAAATGAAAAGACAACGCCGACAGAGGGCCGCGAAGGCACGGTTTGAACTAAAAGACTACCAAAGCGCAAATACGCTTATTAGTTTAGTAATAAGCATTGACCGTAAGCGGGTCAAATGGTCAACCGGGGAAAAGGTCAACCCTAACAATTGGAGTAAGAAAACCAACCGTGCAATAGTACGCGCCCGCGATACTCAAACGCAAGCCCTAAACGAACGCTTAAACCGTTACGCCGCCGCCGCCGTCACCCTGTTTAATGATTGGGAACTTAACACCCCGGCGGGGCTGGCGAACTACAACGCCGCCAAATTCAAACAGGAATTAGAATACCGCTTAGGGTTTGCAGAACGCCCGGAGGATAAAACGGAAAAGCTAGATACCTCCGATTTTGTACGGTTTGCCGAAGACGTTAGGAATCATCGAAAAGACAGCACCGGGATTAAACGCGGGACGTGGAAAGTATTAAACAACCATGTGAACTTGCTAAGAGAATTTGCGGACCTCCGGCACGGTGGAACGGTAGCTTTTAAAGAGGTAGACGAAATATTTATTGAGGGCTTTAAAAAGTTCCTTTTTCGCACGAAAGGCCACAACCGGCGCACAGTTCATAAAGTAATGGTTACGTTACGCAGCATAGCTAGTAGGGCCGCAGATCGGGATTTAATGACCTACGGGCGGCGGTTCCGTAGTTGGGCCAAACAGGACTTTAGAAAGATGCCCCAACCCGCCCTAACCCGTGCCGAACTTGATAGGGTTATAGCTTTGGACTTATCCGACGCGCCGCGGTTGGAGCGGGTACGGGACTTGTTTTTGATCGGAGTTGCAACGGCTCAACGTTGGAGCGATTACAGTATTTTGACCCCTAAGAACTTCCGCCAGTTGCCCGGCGGCGGCTACCGCTATTTTATCCAAAGCCAACAGAAAACAAGTAAAGAGGCTGGCGGGCCTGTTATGGATTGGGTTGTACCGACGCTGGAAAAATACGGTTATATCGGAGGACGTGAATTTAACCCGCCAAAGATCAGCGGGCAACGTTTTAACGACTACTTAAAAGAGGTTGTAAAACAGGCTTTGCCAGACGCTAAAATTACAGTCTATAACGACCGGGAAAAGGTAGATCACAAAGGAACGGAGTTCCTCAAATGGGAAAAGATAACAAGCCACGCCGCCCGCCGGACCGCCGTTGGGTTACTACGATCAATGAAAGCCCCCGACGATCAGATACAAAAAATGACCGGGCATACTACGTTGTCAGAGCTTGACGGGTACGACGTTCGCGACGCTGAAACTCTGGCGTTAGAATTGGGCCGTGACCTTAACGACGCATGGAATAAAGGCAAATTAAGAGCAGTATAAACCACAACAAAAAAGGGCAGCCCCGCAAAGGACCGCCCGTAAAAAAATACTTAGTAAAGCCCAAAGATAGGACTTTGCGATTCATTTAACCCGGCCGAACAACGGCCACCACCCCCCTTTAATATGCAAGCGAATACAAAACACCCCACCACCCCAACCCGCACCGATACCGCCGCCCAAATTGCCCGTATTCGCGCCATCCGTAAAGAGGCGGAACGGTACTTAGCAGATTTACGGAGAGATCAGAGCGGAAGCGCACAATCCTAAACAAAAACGCCCCGCACCTTTAGCGAAAAGCCTGGAAAGCGGACTAAAGGGCGGGGCTATTACTAACTAAAGTAACAGCCACAAAGATGAAGCTATTTTATAACGTCCCCAAATCGGAGGACACGCAACAGTTCTACACCCGGTACGCATCCTTAGTACCGACCCTTAACAAGCTAGGATATTTAGCGCAAATTGTAAGCGCACTAACAGAGGCCGGAATACTGTACGCCGTGGTTTACGGCTCAATAGTACCGTTTTGGCCTGACGTTGCACCTACCACCGCCGTAGCCGGTTCCGCCGTCGGTACGTTGTTCCTGGAACTAGGTTTGCGGAAGTTCGTACCGTTCGGGGCGCGGGCAATTATTCATAAAAGGTACAAAGGTTGGGACGGATGGATAACCGCGTTTGTATTAGCCGTTGCCGCCGGGCTTATTGTAGCCTCCGGCCTGTTATCGTTTAAAGGTTCCGGGCTATTAGTGGAAAGTGTAGCCCCGCCGCCGGAGACGATCAGCACCACCGCAACGGATAGCACGGCCACAGCTGAAACCGCCGCCGCCGTTGCCCTGCTAAATGACGGAGAGGCCGCCACCCGCGCCCGTTACGCCGCTTTAATTAAAGCAGTAGAGCAAACCGCCACCGCCGATTTAAGGCAGCTAACAGGCCGTTTACGACGCTTAGAGGATAAAGAGGACCGTACCGGCAAAAGCTACGTTACCCGCAAAGCACAAACGCGGGCGGATATAGACGCCGCTACCGCCGCCAGAGATAAAAAGGTTGCAGAATTACGAACCGCCGAAGCTGACGCCGTGGCCGCCCTGCAAAGTAGCCACCGGGCGAAGTTGGAGACGATCAGTAAAGACAAACGCCAGGGCCGCGAAACCATAGCCGCCAGTAACGACCGCGCCCGCGCCGCTACCGCCGCCAGGGTAGCAAACTATGGGGGCGGGCTGGCGTACTTTACTCTATTCTGTTTGTCCGTCTTTATCCTTTCGGTTATCATTCAGGAATTACACCGCGCCGGGGCCGGAATAGAAGAACAGATTGAGCCGGGCGCGTTTGATTTTGAGGCCGGGCCGTTTGCCGCCTTTGCCGTTGCCGTCTCCGGCCGTTTCAATCGGTTCATTTACGGGCTAATACACCGCATAGAACAGCGTACAACGGACGCGCCGGAACCCGTAGCCGCGCCCACCGTTTGGAGCCGTGACGCGGCCACCCTACGCACTAATAAGACGCAAGGAATAAGACGCAAAATAAAGCCCACTAACGGACGCAAAGCCCCGGCCGCTAGTGCTGAGCCAGGACGGCGGCAAATTGGGTTTGCGGGCCGTCAGCAGCCGCCAGAGACGCAAACAGACGCAAGCCCGGCGGACAATGCGTTAACGGATTGCGTTAAGGACGCAAGCCAGACGCAACCAGCAAGCCACGAAATAGGGGTTTGCGATCATTGCGGAAGCGATTACCGGAAGCGTACAACGTGGCAACGGTTTTGCTCTACTCAATGCCGTAAAGATTACCACGCGGAAAAGCACGGCGGAACCCCATACGACCCAACCCGTAAACCGTGGAACTGATGCCAACCAATACAAAAAACCAACTTTGGACGCGGGCGGATAGTTGGGCCGTTGCCGCCGTTACCGTTGCCCTACTTTTAACGCTGGCTACCGCCGGTTAAGATCACACACAAACCCGCCGGGGCGGACCTATACCGCCCCGGCGCAAACGCTCAAACATGGAATTGACTAAAGACGAACGCGCTGCACTAGCTGAGGACTATATTACGATAATCCTGGATAAGTATAAAGCCGACTTTACCGACCGGTACAACCGAAGCCAGGAACCGGACCAGCTGTTAAATAGAGAGCGGGAAACGTATAAACGCGCCGCCTTCGATGAAGACGCGGGGACGCTTGTAGGGCTTGTAACATACCGGCGGGCGGGCGGTAGTTGGTCCCCGGCATTAGGGGCGAAGTACGGTAACCTGAACCCCTACGGATGGGAGAATGATATAGCCGGTTTGGTTTGTCAGTATGTCATCCGCGCCGGAGACATTACCCGCGCTGTAGACTTTACGGAGGTTGTACCCGGAGAAACCATTTTTAAGCCAGGGGATGCCGTAGCCGTATACCGTTATTTTAAATGGTTGGAGGCGGGGAAGATAGGGCCGGAGATCACCACCAAACCGGACCCTAAAGAGCAGATTTTAAAAATGTTCCTTGCACGTCGGGACGGCTCCGGCGGGTCTAATGACCTTTACCGCGCCGTAGCTGATGCGGTACCAAAGGTTGACGGGGGCCGTCGTAGTGATAAATCAGTTAAGACGCTTTACAGCAAATGGAAAGCCCGCCCGGCCTGGATAACGCCGGACGTTACCGACCGCATTGTCAAAGAGTTGGAGGATGAAGGTAAACCGATAGACAATCAATATCTATTCGAGATAACCGGCCGCTACTAAAAAAGTACCAAAAAAGTACCCGGTACCCCTTTGGAGGTACCGCCAAAGCCGCCCAAACTTTGGCCTAACAAAACGCAACCCGATGAACCGACAGTTAACCCCCCTTACCATGCTAACCGACTTTGTAGTAATACCCGCCGATCAGTTACGCCAGCTTGTAACGGATGCCGTTACCGTAGCCATGCGTAAAGCAGCGGAGACCACCCCGCCCCCCGCCAGCGGCAACGACCATCTACCTGAACTAATAACGAAAAAGCAAGCCGCTAAAATGCTACAAGTAAGCACCGGAACCGTAGACAACTACGTTGCTGACGGCTTATTGAACAAGCTAAAAATAGGAACGCGCAACGTAAGATTTGAGCGGGGCGAAGTTGAAAAACTAGCCCGGAGACTATAAACAACAAACCCCGCCTATATCGGGCGGGGATAATTAAGGTTCACGTTAAATAAGCGGGGCCGGTTCACGTCGCCAAACAATGAAACCGACCCCAACAAAAGCGCGGCCACTAAGTAACCACAATGGCAAATTTACGCCAAAGTGGGGACGGCTACCAAATGGTAAGCCCGTCCCCGTTTTCTATAATGGAACCCGGAGCCGATCAGTACGGCGGAACGTGGCCGCCTGACGGCCCCGGAGGCGATCAATTAGAGGACAACGCCGGAGACGATGACAACGCGACTACACCGGCCCCGGAGGCCGTCACCGGGCCGCCCGTCAATAGCCGCCCCGGCGCGTTTGGTCAACCCGTACTTACCCGGCTATCAATTCACGATGACCGCTTAAAGGTTTGGGCCGAACTACCCACCGCCCGCCATTGGGCCGGGCTGGATATCGACCCGCCCGCCGTCACAAAAAACGGGCCAACCGATAGCCGGGGCAATAGTCGTTTGTTATTTGCTGAGCACGGCCAAAAGATAAAATTTGGATCCTTTACCCTAATCCATGACGGCCCGGCCGCCGGGGTTTGTTCCCGCCTTTACCGGGTTTATCATTCCCATCATTCCGACCAAATAGCGACCCTGGAAAGCCACCCCACTAAAGGCAGTGAAAACCGGGTTTGGTTTACCCCGGAAAACCATTTACACTACACCCGCCAGGCCGTACCGTTAGGGCTGGAATTGATAAAAGCGTTAGGGATAACAGAGCACGGTTTAAGCCATTGGGAGATAGCAGCGGACGCGCCGGAGGTATTCAAAGTTGCTGAATTTATTCTATCCGCCGGGCTGCACCGTAAACACGGCGGTAGGGTTACGGAAACCCGGACCGGCTCCGGCCAACTTGTACGGCTAAACGTTGGGGCCTCCACATCAGACCGGTATCTAAACGTTTACAGTAACGGACCGGGCCTAAGCCGTAGGAACAAAAAATACATTGGTGACGCGGCCGCCAGGGCTGGCGTAATACCCCCAAACGCGCCCCTAACATTGCGCCGCCTGGAATGGAATTTGAAGCCTAAGAAGATAAAGGGTAGTCACACCTTTAATGGGGAGCCGGTAACATTGGAGACGTTAACTAACCCGGCCGCCCGGTTAAAGACTTTTAGAGATCACTGTGAAACCGGGTTTAGTTTCCGCCAGCCCGATACTAAAAAGACGGTTCCATTCTTTGATTGGGAAGCGATCACCGCCAACTATAAAAAGCAATGGGGAACCGTAAACGATAAACGGCCCGCCAAACTGGAACGGATAACAGCCCGCAAATCAAACGCAACCTACGGAGCAAAACAAGCAGATAAAAAACTAATGGCGGATGGCCGCGAAGGAGATTATTTAGTAGAAGTCACCCGGCCGGAGTTGGAGCGAATGACCCGCGCCGTATTACTTGACCCGCAATACTTAAAGCCCCTTACCGATACAATAGCCGGGGCCGGTTGCGGGCTGCCTGACGGGCTTATAAATTCAATTATAACCGATCACCTACGGAACGCGGCCGGAGCCGTTGGGGCCGCCATTGCAAAGCGGGGGCCGGAGTTATACGCCCGCGCAATTGCGGCCGAACATAACATAATGCCCTATCACAAAAAACAGGTTCACGCCGCCCGGCTATTACCGTCCGTTAACCGGCTGGCGGATTCACTTGTACCGGTAAACTGGGACTGATGACGCGGGACAAATCCAAAAGGCGCAAAAGGAAGATAAAGCCGGAATTTGCAGACCTTGCCACCACAAAACAAGGGGCCGCCGGGGAAGCAATAGCCTTGCAATACTTTGCGGGCCGTGGTTGGATAGCTTACCCCGTAGGCGTTGAAGGCCCGCACCCGGTCGATTTTATAGTGTACAACCCCGCCAGCGGTAAACTTATAGCCGTAGAGGTAAAGACGTACCCGCGCCTGTTTTCATCGGAGGAAACCGGTATAGACTTAGCGGATTATAAATTCTACATTGATTTTGAAAAGCAAAACGGGATAGAGGTCTGGTTACTGTTTGTAGACGTTTTTGAGGAACGTATGTACGGCGCGTTTATATCCTACCTTCGGCCCGGCGCAAGATCAGCAAACGGCAAAAAATACTTTCGGTTGGGCCGGTTCAAAAAGTTACCCCGGTTGACTCCGGCGGAACTGGAAACGTTGGAGCCGCCACCAAACCCAGCCCGGTACAGATACTTAACCCCTTACTTTCCTAAAGAATAGAACTATCTTGATACTATTGCTAGCAATGTAAATAACAACAGATTATGCCATTTGTAAAAGGTCAGAGCGGAAATCCTGCCGGGCGCAAGCCCAAAAAACAAGATAAACAACTGATAGACCGGTTAACCCCCTTTGATGATGAAGCATTTAAACAACTAGAGGTTAGTTTAAAGGCTGGCGAACGTTGGGCCATTAAGATGTTCTTTGAATACCGATACGGCAAGCCTACGCAACGTATTGAGCAGAACGGACCAAGCGGAGGCCCGGCCACTATTGACATTAGGGTTCTGCCCGGTCCGCCTATCCCTACGAGCGAGGACGATATAAACGAAGATATACAGCCGTAGCCAGAGCCGCCGTAGTTGCGTCTTTACTGTAAGCAAGGTCACTTTGCAGCCGTGCCCGCTGAAGCTCACCACCGCGCCCGCCGTGGCCGTTACTTATTTGGAGGAACTACCCGCACCAACCCACCCACCGCCGAAGGCCCGGAGCCGCGCCGCCGTAGATCAGGTAGCCAGAGCCGCCGTAGTTGCGTCTTTACTGTAAGCAAGGTCACTTTGCAGCCGTGCCGGATGATCGTTACGTCTCTATTGTATTGATGACGCCGACGCCGACGCCGTTAACCAGCTGCAGCGTTAGCCAGAGCCGCCGTAGTTGCGTCTTTACTGTAAGCAAGGTCACTTTGAGCCGTTTCCGGATGATCGTTACGTCTCTATTGTATTGATGACGCCGACGCCGACGCCGTTAACCAGTTGCAACGTTAGCCAGAGCCGCCGTTTTTACACAAAAAAGCACTATTTGCCCACCTATTTGCACCCTTATAAACAGAAAAAGCCCCTAACTAATTGATAGTCAGGGGCTTTGTAAAACAAGGTAGTCGGGATGACAGGATTCGAACCTGCGGCCCCACGCCCCCCAGGCGTGTGCGCTACCGGGCTGCGCCACATCCCGAGTGGATGAAAAGATCGTGGCCGGAGGCCACGAACGGGGGTATTTAAGGGGTGGTCGATACAGGGCTCGAACCTGTGACCTCTGCAATGTCAATGCAACGCTCTAAACCAACTGAGCTAATCGACCCGGTGTGCTTTTATACCTTCCAACAATGCTCGTTCGTTCACGAAAAGTTGCCGGAGTTCAGGCACAATGCCTTAAGCGGCTGCAAATATACGACGGTCGGTGAAAGAAGGAAATAGTTAGCGAATTTTCTTTGCCTTAATCCCAACTTACTTTGCACCTGCGGCCGCGCCAAAGAAACGCACAGCATTCAGCCCTGTTCAGAAGTACCGGGCTGAATACTGAACGAACGGGTTACGCCTGGGCTGTTGGTGTAAAGCTCATCGGCGGGAACTGAGGTCCGTTGTTGCCGCTGTTTCCGCCGGGGTTACCGATGGGGCCGAACTGGTTTTCGTACTTCTGGATGTTGTCGGCGAGTGCAGCGGCTAACCGCTTTGCGTGCTCAGGGGTGAGAATCACCCGGCTCTTCACCTTTGCCTTCGGGGCGTTCGGGACGATGCGGACGAAGTCTACCACAAACTCACTGTTGCTGTGAGCAATAATGGCGAGGTTGGAGTAAACGCCTTCCGCGATGTCTTCGGGAAGATCGATGTTCAGTTTGTTGCCCTGGGGCTTTTTCTTTTCGTCAGCCATGATTGGTGTTTTGGGACGTTGGTAATTTGGTCTGTTGGTTCTTTGGTCTGTTAGAACACTGGTAATTTGGTAGGTTGGTGATTTGACTGCTTAAACGGCCAGATTATGACCAACGAACCAAATCACCAACGACCCAATTACTTTTTCTTCGCCGGAGCCTTTTTCTTCGCCGGCGCTTTCTTTTTTGCTGGCGCTTTTTTCTTCTTCGGCTTAAAGGCCGTAGGCATCACTTCCTGAATCGCTTTGATGCATTCTTCAACGGTAAGCTCAGCTGCGGCCTCGCGGGTCATCCGTTTTCCATCTTCGTCTTTTGGGAGCTTGATGGACTTTTTCTTATAGCGGATGAACGGTCCCCAGCGGCCTTGCTCCACGTCGATCTTCTCGGCTTCGAAACGCTGGATGTAGCGATTGGCTTCTTTTTCCTCTTTCGCCATTATGAGCTCGGTCATTTCGTCCTTGCTCAGGTTTTCGGGGTCGTAGCGCTTGGGGATGTTGACGAAAAGGCCGTTCCACTTGAGGAAGGGACCAAAACGGCCCTTGCCCTGGGTTACGTCCAGACCTTTGTAGGTCATCACGGGCGCGTCGGCTTTCTTCTTGGCAGCGATGAGTTCTTTAGCCCGGTCCATTGTAACGGCATGGACGTCTTCTCCTTTATCGAGGCTGATGAAGGTTTCACCCCAGCGTACGTAGGGTCCGAACCGGCCGATACCGACTACGGTTTCTTTCCCTTCCACTTCGCCGAGGGTTTTCGGCAGGGCGAACAGTGGCATGGCTACTTCCATGGTCACTTCTTCCATGCTCATGCCATTGGGCAGGTTGGCGTATTTGGGCTTTTCGTCCGGCAGGAGCTCGTCTGGTGCTCCGATCTGGAGTACGGGGCCGTTGCGGCTCAGGCGTACGAGTACGGTTCTGCCGGTATCCGGGTCGATTCCGAGTTTGCGTTCGGCGGAGACGCGCTCTGCGTTTTCGGTGGTGTCTTCTACCAGCTCATGGAAGGGGAAGTAGAAGTCTTTGAGCATTTGCGTCCAGGAGATTTGCCCTTCTGCGATTTCATCGAACTTCTCTTCCACATCAGCGGTGAAGTTGTAGTTCATCACATTTTCGAAGTGCTCATCGAGGAAGTCGGAGACGGCAAGGCCGATGTCACTGGCGAACAACCGGTTCTTGGTTGCTCCGGTCATTTCCGTTTTGGCTTCGGAGGTAATGCTACCTTCTTTCAGGGTAAGCACGTCGTATTTGCGCTCGGTTCCTTCTCTTGTCTCGGAAGTTACGTACCCGCGTTTGGGGTCCATAATCTTAGACACCGTTGGTGCATAAGTAGACGGGCGGCCGATGCCGAGTTCTTCGAGTTTCTTTACCAGGCTGGCCTGGGTGTACCGGCTGGGTGGGCGGGTGAAGCGCTCGGTAGCGGTCATTTCGTTCAGCGGAAGCACCTGACCTTTGCTGAGGGGTGGGAGGATGCCTTCGTCTTGTGCGTCGTCGTCATCGTCGTCGTCTTTACTTTCCAGGTACACCTTCAGGAATCCGTCGAATTTGAGTACTTCGCCCTGGGCCCGAAGTTTGGCATCCGGTACGGTAGAAATGCCAATGTTGACGGTGGTTTTTTCCAGTTCCGCGTCTGCCATCTGGCTGGCGATCGTCCGTTTCCAGATCAGTTCGTACAGGCGCTGTTCGTCGCGGTCTCCACTGGTGATGGAGTGGCGATCGATGTAACTGGGGCGAATAGCTTCGTGCGCCTCCTGTGCATCTTTTTTCTTGCTTTTGAAGCGGCGTACTTTGCTGTATTTATCACCGAAGGAAGATTTCACCTCCTTTTCGATGGCCGCAAGGGCCGTTTCCGAAAGGCTGATGCTGTCGGTACGCATGTAAGTGATCAGACCCGCTTCGTAGAGGCGCTGAGCGACGCGCATGGTGCGCTCTACGTTCATGTAAAGCTTCCGGCTGGCGTCCTGCTGGAGGGTCGAGGTCGTAAAGGGAGCAGCGGGCTTGCGCTTCACCGGCTTCACGTCGATTTCGTTGATCTTGAATTCAGCTCCGACGCATTTTTTCAGGAAATCCTCGGCACCGGCTTTGTTATCGAAGCGGTCGGGGCTCTCTGCTTTAAGGAGTACCGTTTTGCCCTGTTCGTTGCGAACGCTGAAAATGGCGTTTATCCGGAAAAACGGTTTGGCTTCGAAAGCCATGATTTCGCGTTCCCGCTCTACCACCAACTTTACGGTAACCGACTGCACGCGGCCGGCGCTCAGGCCGAACTTTACCTTGCGC
Source organism: Neolewinella aurantiaca (assembly GCF_008014675.1). Classification (GTDB taxonomy): domain Bacteria; phylum Bacteroidota; class Bacteroidia; order Chitinophagales; family Saprospiraceae; genus Neolewinella; species Neolewinella aurantiaca. The sequence continues at coordinate 152,772 of NZ_VOXD01000007.1, forward strand.
CACAGTACCCCCGAGAGCTCGTAACCAACAAGGCGGTCGAGTACGCGGCGCGCCTGCTGTGCGTTGACGAGGTTCACATCCACCAGTCTCGGACTATTGATTGCCGCGGTAATTGCCGGAGCGGTGATTTCACGGAAAACGATCCGCTTGGTGCTGTCTACGGGGAGCTTGAGAACTTCGCAAAGGTGCCAGCTGATGGCTTCTCCTTCGCGGTCTTCATCCGTCGCGAGCCAGACGGTATCGGCCTTACTCATTGCTGCCTTGAGGTCTTTTACCACCTTTCTCTTTTCGGGAGAGACAACGTACTTAGGTTTGAAGTCCTTTTCGACATCAACTGCGCCATCACCTTTGTCCAGATCACGCACGTGACCAAAAGAAGACTTTACGGTATAATCTTTACCGAGAATTTTTTCAATTGTTTTCGCTTTTGCCGGCGACTCGACGATCAATAAATTTTTAGACATGGGATCAGACTGTGTGGACTATTTTAATGTCAGGGATAGTAAGGTTACGATTTCAGGCAGCAATAAGTTGTTCCGCATGGGATTTCAGAGCATTTATCGTCTCTGAGTCGGTCAGCTTACCGTCTTCCAGCAGGTCTTCGACGTTGCTCAGGGGTAATTTGTTGGGCAGCAGCCAACCTCCCATATGATTTATCGAAGCTCCCAGGTGGTCCATTCCCCTTAGGTTTCCGGCCCGCCCGGAGGCGATACCAACCAGGGCAACGTGCTTGTTTTTGAAGTTGCGCGGGTACTCGTTTACGGAAATTCCGTCGATGAACATTTTCAGTACTCCCGGGTAACTGCCGTTATATTCGGGCACAAAGATGGCAAACTTCTCGACGCCCAGAACAAATTTGTGCTGCAAATCTAATAGTTCCGGAGCCATTTCACCAGCATCGTACATGTTTCGGGGGAAGAATTCATGGCGAAGTTCCGCGAGATCGAACAACTGTGCATCCTGCCCAAGGGCCTTTAATTGCTCAACAAAATGAGCAGCAAAAAGCAGGGTGCGGCTGCCAGAACGATTAGTACCAGAAATAACGGTGATCATAGGCTTTAGGGAATAGTTACCGAAGCGCAAACCTACGACAAATGATTATAGTTGACCGAAAAGTACTTTAATTGTATGAAAAACAAGTGCTTCCCCAATAGAAAAACCTGAGTTCCGGCAGGCTGTTCCGGCCAGTGATCACGAGCCGGTTAGGAGTAAACGCGGGTTCCTGATACCCAAATGTGTCAGAGGGCGCGGCCGCAGGTGCCGAGCAAGGGTAAAGGGTAGGGGACGTAAGCTTGCCGTCAGCGTCTTCGACGATTTATCGCTTCCATAGTTGCCTCAGCCACCCCGGGTGATTTTTGGTGGCCGCTTTTATCATCTGGCCAAAATTTATCCTTGATGACCGGGGCAACTATAAAACACGTAGCGTTTTCACTAGCCCATCCCCCGTGGGGAGGGGTTGAGGGGGGGGGTAACACGACTTAACTACCCTATGCGTTAGCCTTAGGGGGAGAGGGGGCTCTTCAATAAAGTCCCTGCTCCTAATTCCCGGGTTCAACCACCTCCAATACCCTGATTTCGACCCGGCGGTTGGCCCGCATTTCTTCTGAGTTCTTCGGTTTCGGGTTCACCATCTCCCAGTTGGAGTAGCCCTTGAAGGAGAGGCGTTCTTTCGGGATCCCGAATTTTACGAGGTAATCGTAAATCACCTTTGCCCGGTTGATGGCGAGGTTGTAAGACCATGATCCCGGCCCCTGCGGTTCGGCGGGGTTGTTGACGTGGCCGCTGAGCTCGATGCGCAGCTCAGGTGTGGTTCGCATAAACTGAAGCAACCGGGGCAGGGTTGGTGCGGATTCCGCCAGGAGATTCGTCTGGTTACCCACGAAGTAAAGGTCCTCCACTTTCATCTTACTGCCAACGATTGCCGGAGATAGCTTCGTAACCAGCGGCGGCACGGGCTTGCCCTCAGACAGAATAAGGGTCTGGCTCGAAAAGAAGTGCCCCCTGGCGTATATGTCCAGCCGGATGCCCATGTCAAGCGGAAGGATGAGTTCATAATATCCCTGATCATCGGCCCGGACGGTGTCCTTGAGGTAGCGGCTGCGGGCAATGGCTCCTCCGGGGATCGGGGTGCCGTCCTCGCTGGTGATTCGCCCGCGGAAGCGGGCGTACCGCCGGGGTAGTCCCGACCGCAGGAGCACCCTGCGGTTGAGCCGCTCCTTGCCCGCCGAGCGGACTGCCAGTCGGTTTTCTCCGAAGTACCGAAGTTCTACTGCTTCTTCCGGCCAGCCGGCGGCGAGTACGCTCTGGCGGGTGTTCTCGCTACGGCGGCGGGCCAGGTCATCGTTGGCCTGATCGGAGCCTACGGCGTCGGTATGTCCTTCCAGGTAGAGTTCTAACGCACCGGGACGGTCGGCAGCGAGGGCGTTTACCGCCGTAAGGGCCGTGTCGTCCAGTTCATCGCTGCCAAATTCAAAATAGATGGTATCCGTCCGGTGAACCTCGACGCTGTCGACATAGCCCATTACCTGCGCCCATAGCAACAGGGGGGAGGTGTAAACTAAAAGGGAAAATAGTAAACGGAGCATGACGGACGACTGGCTTTTGCTAAAGATAATGGCTTTAGGGTTAAGATTTGGTGTGGGGTTTGCTTTTTTTAACAAAGGAGAATCCCTGACTGTCAACCTGCTTTGCACCCGCGATCGCGCATAAAAAAACCCCGCTTCATAACCTGAAGCGGGGCGAAAACTAGTAATCAACTAAAATGAATATTATTCGAATGGGGCAATGAGGTCACTGCCACGGTTCTCTGAAATCAACCGGTTAAGGTTGTTGGTAACGGTTGCTGTCTCAGCACCGGTGTCGTAAGTGAACGCGTCAAACTCCGCTTTGATGGGTTCGAGCCATGATGGAATGGTAGGCTCGAGATCAGCATCGGTGATGTTGGGGTTACCTACTTTTTCGGTAAGAGAAACCACCAGGCGGATGCCCAGGTCAGTTACGCGGCGACCTTCGGCGAAGAAGATCTCCTGGCGCATGCGGTAAAGGCTTTCGTAAGCGAAGTCGATGTCGTCGATTGCGTCGATTTCGTCCTCGGTGTAGTGCGTTCCGCTTACGGTTGGGATGGTAACATCTTCAGCGCCACGGTCAATCACGAGTCCGGACATGAGCGGAAGGTCGGGGCCGGCTGCTACCATAATAGAAGAGTTGTCAGGGCGGCTACCCGGGAAATCCTGGGTGCGTCCTTCTACACCGTCGTTGAATGTGTCTACCGGGCGGGTAGCCACGAGGCCAACGATGTTCTTCATGATTTGCTTGGCGTCGTCGAGGCTACCGTCAGACAGTGCTGCTTCAGCCAGGATGAGGTGAGCTTCCTCGATCTTCAGCAGAGGAATGTTTACCTCAACGTTAGGCGTGGCACCATTGTACTTAGGGTCCAGAAAATCCATAGTTGGCAGTGGCTGGAGGTCATCGAAGCTACCACGGTCCCACAGTGCGTCCTGCATTACGTTGCCAGGTCCCTGAACACCGTCGTAACGGGCGAAGTAAACGTAAGCAGGCGTGTTTGCAATCGCAAGTGTTGCGTCGGCAACCGCCGCAGACTTGTTGCCCAGACGGTAGTAGGCGCGGGCACGACCAATCAGTGCACCTTCGGAGTACTGGTTGCTTCCGAGGTCCATCGCAGCACTGAAATCAGCAATCGCAGCGTTGAGGTGATCGGTAGCCGGCAGGGCAGGGCCCATTGGCTCGCCGGGTAGAGTGGTGAAAAGCTCTCCTCCAAGAAGGTAAGCAACACCGCGCAGCATGTAGAATCCGGCAAGCTGCTCATCGGTAGAACCCTCGTCAGCAGGTACGATATCGTTGATACCGGCGCTGGCGAGTTCACGCAGACGTGCGATGGAGTACTGAATCTCTTCGATGTCTCTGTCGGTCGGGTCAATGGCCAGGTCGTCGAGGAACTGATTGAAGAAAGTCTGAGTGTTCTCGTAGTTGTCGGTGGCGATTTCCATCGGTGCGACAATTTCGTTCATCGTCAGGGCCAGTTGGCGCTCGGTACCGTTGAGGAGACGTGCGCTTGATTCGATGGTACCCAGTACGTTGTCTGAACTCAGGTTGGGGTTGGTAGGTTCGAACGTTTCGTTCGGGTCTTCACAAGACCAGGTCAGGGTTGCAATTGCAGCAACGCCGAGACCATATTTAATACACTGAATGAGTTTCATTCTGATTGATTTATTGGTTGAAATAAGGTGATTCGTTGTTCAGCAGAGGTTTCTTAGAAACCAAAGTCGATGCTGAACAGGTACTGCTTCGGTGCGGATTCCGTACCGTAGCCGAAACCACCTGCGGCGAAACCACCCTGTGAGCCGATACCGGCACCAGTTACTTCCGGATCGAAAGAAGAAGACGCGAAAATGAATGGGTTACGCATGTTGAAACCAATTTTCAGGTAGCTGAAAGTTGAGTTCTCAACGGGGACGTTGTAAGAAAGACCAACGTTGCGGACCTTCAGGAAATCGGTATCTTCCACCCAGTAACCAGCGAGGTCAAAGAAGCTGCCAGCCTGAGCTGCTGCCTCTTCGGGGATGCGGCCTTCGTCTTCAACACCGCTGAAGTAACGCAGTACATCATCCACTGCTACACCCTGGGCGCCGTACTGGTAATCAGAGCTGGCGAAAAGGTTGAAACGCTTGTAACGGAGGTTGAAACCTACAGTACCGTAACCGTCGGGGTTAGGCTTACCGAGGTAAGAGTTGCTTTTAGCGGAGAATTCACCGTTTTCATCGATGGTAGCGAGGGCACCACGCAGGTAACCCAGGGGCTGACCTTCGGCCACGAAAGAACCAAGGAAGGTGAAACCACCTACGGAGAACTCAGGAGAGCCACCCGCGTCGGTTACGGTGTTTTCGTTGGTGGTAAGCGAGGCACTTACGGTAAAGTCGACGTCTTTGGTCTCCACGATGCTGAAGTTGGTCTCGAATTCCCAACCTTTGTTTTCGATCTCACCAACGTTGGCTTCCTGAGCGAGCTGTCCGCTGGATGGAAGACCTGCAGGAGTGAAGATGGCATCTTCGGTAATCGTGTTGTAGTAAGTCACGTTTACACCGATCCGGCCACGGAGGAAGCTGAAGTCACCTCCAAATTCGAGGGACTTAACGATCTCAGGGCCAAGCTCTGAGTTACCCGGGTTGCCGAAGGTGTAAGCGGGAAGGCCGAAGTAAGCGTTAGAGTTGAATACCTGGTCGCGCGCAAACGGAGTCGGGAAGTTAGACGCTTCACCGTAGTTGGCGCGGAAACTTGCGCGGGTAACGATGTTGGAGATAGAACCGGTCTGCATGAAGGCTTCGTCGGTCAGGCTGTACCGGAGACCGATACGCTTAAGGTTTATGAGGCCGATGTCATCACCGAAGGCGGAGTTGAAATCCCAACGGGTACCGAGGTCAAGGAACAGTTTGTTCTTGTAGCCAATGTTTTCGGCGAGGTAGAAACCACCGAATGCGATGGCGCGGAAGAACTCGGTAGTGGTACGCTCGGCTGTGTTGTTGAAGCTGGTAGAACCTTCAACGAGGTTGGTACCACCAAGAAGCAGCTGCTCATCCTGATTACGGAAAAGCTGAGCACCAGCACTGGTCGTGAAGGTGAAGTCACCTGCGTCGAATTCGTAACCGAGCGCAAGGTCACTGGTGAAGGTGACGAAGTCACGGGTAGCGCGGGTAATAGATCCCTGGTCAGCAGTACCTTCAGCTACAGCACCTTTAGAGATGAGGAGTGCGTTGGTAGCAATTTCGTCCTGGCGGCTGCGACGAGAGTCGAGACCGAGAATCAAACGGCTGGTGAAGCCACGGAAAGGCTTGTAAGTCAGTTGCTGTGAAGTCTGGAAGCGACGAACCGCTTCGGTGATGTCAGTCAGTTCACCAGCAAGGCGAAGCTCCTGAGTAATAGTGTCGATGCGGCCGGCAGATGCTTCGTTGATCAGGCCGTAGTTACCACCCTCGATACCACCGAAACGAGCGAAGCTGGTGTTGGCGTTGTAATCACGGGTGAAGTAGTTGCTGGAGAATGCAGCAGAACCGTTGTACTCGAGCTTAGAGTTCAACTTGGCAGATGCACCGAAACGAGCGTTGATGCGACGCTGAGAGTTGATGTCGTTGAAGCCATCGTCGTCGTAGAAGCTACCGCTGAAGTTGTAGGTAGCTTTGTCGCTACCGCCGTCAACACCAAGACGGTACTGCTGAACGAGACCTGGCTCGAAAAGGATGTCTGCCGTTTCTTCGAAACGGAGGAACTTCTCTTCTCCTACCATGGAGCCGACAAGAACACCACCGGAAAGACGTGCCTGACCGGCAGTACCTTTCTTAGTAAAGATCTGAATCACACCGTTGGCGGCATCCGCACCGTAAAGGGTAGTGGCAGCACCACCGCGGATGAATTCAACGCGGGCGATAGATTCCACGGGGATATCGGCCAGGGCACTGGAGCTCGCACCACCAGTGTCGAGACTGAGACTGGCGTTAGAGTTCAGGTTGTCTACCCGTACACCATCGATGATGATTACCGGAGTAGATGAGCCATTAGCAGAAAGAGGGCCACGGTTACGAATGATAGACGCCGTACCGGGCTGACCGGAAGACAGGCGAATCTGAGCACCGGGAATCCGGCTCTGCAGGATCTGGTCGAGCTGGGTTACCGGAGCAAGTTCGAGTTGCTCGCTGGTAATTACGTCTACCGTAGTGGTAAGACGCTTGCGCTCGATACCGACACCCTGGCCGGAAACAACGATCTCCTGAAGGTTTACACCTTCGCTGAGGACGATGTCATAAACAGTCTGGCCCTGTACCAGCGGAATCCGCTGAGTCTCGAAACCAGTGTAGGTTACCATCAGGTTCTCGGCGTTGCCGGGGATGGTAAGGGAGAAGTCTCCGTCAATTCCTGTAACGGTACCGGTAGTGGTGCCTTCTACGAAAACTGAGGCGCCGATTAGGGTTTCTCCGGAATTATCGGTGACCGTACCGGTCACCGTATTTTGGGCCTGCAGAGCGGTAAAGCCGCTGAGCATCAGTACCCAAAACAAGAGGTTAAATCTATGCATATTTGGTTATTAATTGAATAGTGAGGTAAATAGATGTAGCATCCGGCAATGCGTGCCGGACGTAATTATTTTATGCTGAGAATGTTAATAAATAGGTCTTCGTTAATTCGGGTTTGGCACAAAATGCCAATTGCAATGAATCTTACTTTAAGTCAAAAACTGCGGTGTCAGAACGACAAAAGTACAAGAAGGGCTGCTTGGTTCTGTGCTCCAAACCGGCTAATGTCTCGGGCCTGACAATCGATATTTAAAGTCAAAACTTTAACCGTTTGTCACCGAACAATGTGGTGGATGTAGTGCGTTTGCGATGGGTTTTGGCCCGTGGTATTACATACTTAAAGTGCCTGCATTCCAGCAGTTTTTTGCTTCTAGTCCTCCTTTTCTTGCTGCGTATACCCCATATTTGATGTCGTTGATTCCTCCCACGGAGTGTGCGTCGGGGTTGATGCTGATGGGGACGCCTCTTTCGATTGCGTAGGGAATCCATTCCCAGTCCATGTCCAGTCGGTAAGGGTTGGCGTTCAGCTCAATCACCACGTCGTTTTCGGCACAAGCATCGATAATCCGCTTATGATCAAGCGGGTACCCGGCCCGGCTCAGCAATAAGCGCCCGGTTGGGTGCCCGAGTACGGTGGTGTAAGGATTTCGGATAGCCGTAAGGATGCGTTCGGTTGCCTTCTCTTCATCCATATTCAAACCTGAGTGAACGCTCGCAATTACAAGGTCAAAACCCTGCAGAATCTCTTCGTCGTAATCGAGGCTTCCATCCGTGAGGATATCTGATTCTATAGATTTATAAATGCGGAAAGGCGCCAGCTCCTGATTCAGGGCGTCAATTTCCTCCCATTGTTCTTTTACACGCTCCACGCTTAGCCCGCCAGCATAAACGGCGGTTTTGGAGTGGTCCGAAATGACCAGGTAATCGTAGCCTTTGTCCCGTGTCGCTTCCGCCATCTGCCGGAGGCTGTGAATTCCGTCGGAGTAAGTAGAGTGACTGTGGACCACGCCCCGGATGTCTGAAACTTCGAGCAATTCTGGTAACTGGCCGTTGCGGGCCAGGTCTATGTAGGTGTCGTCTTCCCTCAATTCTGCGGGGATGGGGCCACAGGCCGCTTTGGCGAAAACCTCAGCCTCGGTGGCGCAATCCTGAAAGTCTACGCCGGGAAATGCCGCAACGAAGGCATTCAGGAACTCCGGGGTTCCGGTATGCCGGAATTGTTTACTGCCGAAGTTCTCTTTGGTACAGTGATAGAGCCGGACGGGAAAGCCATCCACTTCGAGTTTCGTTACGGCACTGCCGGAATCCTGGGTTGCAGACTGGGCAGCAGCTTCAATTACTTCGGCGGCTTTGATGTTTTGCGCGGCCGCAGGTGCCAGCGAGGTTAAAATAGCAATGTTGGTGAGGGTAGGGCACAGGCGCCGCAGGGCGCCGGTTCGTTCAAATACTTCTCCGGGAAATTCTGTTCTCAGCTGGGTAAGCAGGGCCGTGGCCGCAACGTCAAGTGTGCGGAAAAGAAACTGGCCCGAACTCCGCTGATGAAACTCGAGCTTTTCCCGCAGGGTTTCCTGGGTTTTTGCTCCGAAGCCTTTCAGCTCCACCAGTCGGTTTTCGTTGATTGCGTAGAGCAGCTGGCCGACGGTGGTGACGCCGAGTCCGTCCCAAACAGCTTTTACTTTTTTAGGTCCGAATCCGCGGATAGACAGCATCTCCTGAATTCCTGCGGGCGTCTTTGCCTTCCACTTTTCAAGGGTTTCCATCTTGCCGGTGGTGCACAGTTCAAATATTTTCGCTGCAATGGCTTTACCCACGCCTTCAATTTCCTGCAACTCCTTTTCGGACTTACCCTCCAGTGGCTCGTCCATCTTGCGCAGTTTGTTGTAAGCCGAGACGTACGACCTGATTTTGAAGGGATTGTCTTTGTGCAATTCCATCAATTTGGCAAGGGTGTTAAAGTGACGGGCAATTTCCGGATTCTTCATGGCCGCGAAGATACCTCAGGCGGAGTAGAATGGGTACGTGTCTTATGGACAATCGCCTTTAGAGATTATCAGAACAAGTGTCATAAAGCGATGAATATTGAGGTTTCACCGTTCTAATGGTCTGTGGAGGTGCGGTTTCGGGGAAAACCTAAGCGATTTACATGTGAAAGTTAGCCTAATGTACTATTAGTCGCGTTGAGCAGAAACTATACCAAAGCCCGAAAGACTGCATTCTGTACTCTGCGTTCTGATTCCACCCCATGAGGGTCTTGAAGCGCCCTGTCATCTCATTTGTCAGGCCGTGGATCCGAAAGCTGCGTTTCTTCCTGTTTTGCCCGTTCATTTTTTCTTGATAAAAAACGAACCAAAAAATCAAGGCTGTGCCACCGGCTGATCGTGGAACCCGATTTCCGAAGCCTAAAATGGAAAGAACTCGCGTCGGCGTTGGTCGGGTTGCTTCTGAACCTATCGGTTCGTTGAAGTCTGGTTGGTTACTTCTTGGGCTATAGGGAACGCTCAAACAGTTTCCATTTTTTAACGGCTTCAGAAACCGGATTCCACTGCCGGTGCCAAGGCCGGAGCTACGGAGACTGCATTCTGTACTCTGCGTTCTGGTTCCTGCATTCTGTACTCTGCGTTTTGCACTCTGCACATAGATCACTGAGCAAGTATTCGGCATCCAGATCCGGGTTGATCTCTCTGAAAGGTAACCCGGTTAAAGAAGGCTGTTGGCAGGCAAGGTGAGGTGAGCGATGCAAAGATGATGTACTCACCCCGAAAGCTGCGTTTCTTCCTGTTTTGCCCGTTCATTTTTTCTTGATAAAAAACGAACCAAAAAATCAAGGCTGCGCCACCGGCTGATCGTGGAATCCGATTTCCGAAGCCTAAAATGGAAAGAACTCGCGTCGGCGTTGGCCGGGTTGCTTCTGAACCTATCGGTTCGTTGAAGTCTGGTTGGTTGCTTCCTGGATTATAGGGAACGCTCAAACAGTTTCCATTTTTTAACGGCTTCAAAAACCGGATTCCACTGCCGGTGCCAAGGCCGGAGCTACGGAGTCTGCATTCTGTACTCTGCGTTCTGGTTCCTGCATTCTGTACTCTGCGTTTTGCACTCTGCACATAGATCACTGAGCAAGTATTCGGCATCCAGATCCGGGTTGATCTCTCTGAAAGGTAACCCGGTCAAAGAAGGCTGTTGGCAGGCAAGGTGAGGTGAGCGATGCAAAGATGATGTACTCACCCCGAAAGCTGCGTTTCTTCCTGTTTTGCCCGTTCATTTTTTCTTGATAAAAAACGAACCAAAAAATCAAGGCTGT
>NZ_VOXD01000007.1:163247-184953 GCF_008014675.1 Neolewinella aurantiaca
AGGCTGTTGGCAGGCAAGGTGAGGTGAGCGATGCAAAGATGATGTACTCACCCCGAAAGCTGCGTTTCTTCCTGTTTTGCCCGTTCATTTTTTCTTGATAAAAAACGAACCAAAAAATCAAGGCTGTGCCACCGGCTGATCGTGGAATCCGATTTCCGAAGCCTAAAATGGAAAGAACTCGCGTCGGCGTTTGTCGGGTTGCTTCTGAACCTATCGGTTCGTTGAGGTCTGGTTGGTTACTTCTTGGGCTATAGGGAACGCTCAAACAGTTTCGATTTTTTAACGGCTTCAAAAACCGGATTCCACTGCCGGTGCCAAGGCCGGAGCTACGGAGTCTGCATTCTGTACTCTGCGTTTTGCACTCTGCACTCTGCATTCTGCATTTTGATCTCTACAAAAAAGCGGTGAGCAAATTACCGCCAGCGCACCCCAACACCCGGCCAGACGCCGAGTATTTCGTGCCATACCGCGCCGGCACTGATGTCGAGACGATCGGCTACTTCGTAGCCGAGGCCAAATGAAACTTCGGATGCCTCGGTGGCTACTCCGAGCCGGATGGAGAGCTGTTCGGCGGGCAGGTATTCCGCGCCTACCCGAACCCGGGCGGGGTGGTCGGTGTCCTGGTGTACTTCGGCGTTGAGGATGATTTTGTCGGAGGGACGGTAACTGAGGCCGATGGCCAATAATTGGGGCAGGTACTCGTCTGCCTGACGCTCCATCCGGAAGGGAGAGAAAATACGCGCACCTACGTGGAGTTCCGGAATAATCTCCAATTGCATCCCAAGCCCGAAGGTTACGTCGAACGTGCTGGCGTAGGCTTCCGTGTTGGTTGCAAATCCGGCGAAATCTGCTCCGATGCTGAATTTATCGGTGATCTTACGGCCGTAGGCCAAGCCCACACGTGTTTCCCGGTAGGTGTCGAATCCGAAGCTGGCCAGCTGAAGTCCGAAACCACCTGCGCCTACTCCGTAAGTCGCTCCGATGTTAGCCGAGGTGAGTTCACTGATGCCAAAGCGCTGCTCGGCGGATGCTGCAGCACTGACCGTTTTTTGCTCGCTGCCGGACAGCCCGGCAGGGTTGGTCCACAGGCCATCTATACCGGTGGCCGATATTCCGGTTCCGCCCATCAGCCGGCTACGAATATCAAATACCGGGAACAAGCCATCCTGTGCGCTTAGAGGACAGGCGATGGCTATAACGATTAGGGTAGAGAAAAGGAAACGCAGCACAGGCAGAGCTTTGGGGGGAAGGGAATGGCCCAAAGGTAAAACAATAGTCTGTTATCCTGCGGGGTGTTATCCCATTTCCTGTACCACTTCCTTTACCTGTGGCATCATCCGTTTCAGCATAGATTCTATGCCTGATTTGAGGGTCACGGTGGAACTTGGGCAACCGGAGCAGGAGCCCTGCATGATAACGGTTACGATGCCTTCGTGGAAAGATTTGAACTCAATGTTTCCGCCGTCCATTTCCACAGCTGGCTTTACGTAAGTATCGATCAGTTCCTTGATTTGCTTAACCGCTTCGGCGTCGTCTTCGCTGTATTCGTAGCTCACACCGCGTTCTTCCTCGATCCGGGCAACCTCTTCGGCGAACCCGTCTTTGATGATCGGCTTGTCTTCGGTGAGGTAATTTTTGATAAATTCCTTCAGCTTCAGCATTACATCGTCCCAACTGTAGTTGAACTCCTTAGTCAGGGTAACATAGTTGTTGGCGATGTACACTTTCTTCACGTAGGGGAAGTCGTACAATTCCGCGGCGAGTGCAGACCACTCGCGGGCAAAATCCTCTTCTTTGAACTCGGCCGTGCCGTTGTAGAGCATACGGTTTGTGACAAATTTGAGGCTTTCGGGGTTCGGTGTTTGTTCGGTATAGAGCAAAACCGGACGCTTGGTTGCGGTAGGAGTCATAAGTTTTATTTTGATGAGGCACTGAGCCTGGAGGTATTAAACACCACCGGACGGAGATGGGTTTAAGAGACGGCAGAATGTTTCTGTCAGGAAAGTGATTTTGTGGCGCGAACGCAGGGTGCAAGGTTCTCTTTTTGGAGGAGGAACGGGACTGGCACGTGCTTTTTTTCGGTAGGAAAGGGAGTACAGCGCTCGGTGAAATGTTTAGGGCTGGCAAAAACCGGACCTGCATCAGACTCTCTTTGCACCTGCGGCCCCGCCTCTTCCTTATATATGGTGCGAGCAATGGCTTGCTGCCGCATAGCGTGCCGGCCGGTGTATTTCGCTTTCCGCCGGTGTCCGTGTGTTTACCGGAGAGGAAAAATTACGGCTCCGTGAACTTTTGATGCCTTTTAGTCGCTTACTCTCAGTATTAAAATACCAACCATTCCGGCTAAAACACCATCTTTGCCCCAACGGACTAAAGACTCAACGAACCAAAGTTCCAACCAATGCGCAACCTTATACTTACTGCTCTTCTATGTTGTACCCTTTCTCCTCTGTTCGCTCAGGAGTTTAGTGGCGGCTTCCGGGCTGGTCTCAATTTCATCAGTTTCGACGGTGACCAGGAAATGAGTGCCGACGGAACGATGACTTTCGAGGACTTTGCCCGTACCACCGGCTTTCACGTAGGAGCAACCTTCGCCCTTGGCTTCACGGATCTTTTCGGGGTCAAAGCCAACCTGATGTACAGCCAGAAGGGCGGACAACAGGACTACACCGACGTTCCTTCTTTTTTCTACCTGTACTCCGATGAAACCGACACGCAAGGAACCGTCAGTTTTGGCGTGCTGAACGGTGAAATTGATGTGGTAAACAGCTACATCGACATCCCGGTTACTGCTTACTACCGCATTGGCGCTATTGAAATTGAAGGCGGTGCCAGCATGGGCTTTCTGGTTAGCAGTCGTGCTTCCGGCGGGCTGTCTTACTCCGAAACCGTAATTGGACGTGGCGAGGATATCGTGTTCAATGTCGACGGGAGCTATTTCTCCGATGAGGCCGGTTTTGGCGGTATTGAAGCACGATCCACAACACCCCTGCCGGGCACTACGAACGTGTTTCCACCATCGGTAATCTCGACGTACTACAACTCCAACAGCGATGAAACCCTTTACCGCCGCCTTGATTTTGCGCTTGTTGGTGGTGCCAGTTTCTTCCTAAATAGTGGCCTCTTCGTAGGTGTGCGTTACCAGCACGGCCTTACGGACCTTACCAAAGGAGAGAACGATCTGCGCCTGACCAACGAAGCGAGGGTAGAAGGGCGCGAATTTAATACCGACGATAAAGACTACAGCCGCTCTATCCAGGCGAGCGTCGGCTTCCGTTTTTAGCGGTCGACTTCGCCCGTTTAGAGTCTTGAATCTGGCTCAATTCAGTCCCCCTTATTCTCCGAAATAAGGGGGATTGCTGGTTTTAGGCCCGGAAAGGTGGTTTTGGAATAGGTAAAACTACCTGTTTTCATACATTTTTGGCGGGAATTACAATTCACTTCCACAAAGTTCTATCTTGCAGGGTCTTACCGGCAGTTTGTCGCCAGATAAGTGATTTAAGTTTTAAGCGATCCATACAATCTCAGACCTAAGAATGAAAAGACGCAAATTCCTAACGAATACCTCGATTGCACTTGCTGGCATCTCTGCTCCAATGGGGCTTGCTGCCATGACGGCACCTTCAGTTACATTGACGGCAAGTCAGTTGAACCTGCTAGCGGCCTTTAAACTCACGCTGACCGACTACCCCTGTTCTGCCTTAATCAGGCAGCAACTTGCTTCCGTCGCCTCCGTTGAATTTTCCGATGAGAACATCTTTCGCTTCCGTTCACTTACAGGCGAGCGTTGCGAATTGAAAAAATCCGGTGACCGGATCACCGCAAGTCTCCTCGGCTGATAAAAAAGAAATTAATCAAGATAGGGGCACGAACGATCATGCTTCTCATCAAACCCATAAATTCTTACAGATGGAATACTACCTCGGACAAATCATCATGGGCGGCTGGAACTTTGCGCCACGCGGCACTTTCCGCTGCGATGGGCAATTGCTGCCAATAGCCCAGTACACTGCGCTTTTCTCTCTGCTTGGTACCACTTATGGTGGCGACGGACGGACCACATTTGGGTTGCCGGACCTTCGTGGTCGTGTGCCGATGCACGAGGGAACCGGACCCGGGCTGACCTCACGCCCTCTGGGACAGAGATCTGGCCAGGAAAGCGTAACACTTACTTCAAATCAGATTCCCGCCGGACTGGGCTCACTTCAGCTTGGTGCTGGTGCCGGTACCCTCGGGCAGGGTGGTGGAAACTACCTGGCGGCCAACTCACTCGGTGAATCGATTTTCACCGCGACCGGGCCTGCAACACCTCCTGCTACGCTGAACGGTGTTGTTGGTGGAGGAGGTAACCAGTCTCACAACAATATGCAGCCCTACCTGGTAATCACCTTTTGCATTGCATCCCAGGGCATCTTCCCTTCCCGTAACTAACGAACACCTCCTTGAGCACGACTAAGACAAATATTGAATCAATTCTCCAGCTCGCCCACCAATGGTGGAGTGGGCTGGAGGCTCAGTGGAAGCAAGCCTTTAACGAAGGAGTGTTACAACTGGGCAATATTCAGGATGTGCCCGGAGACGACGATTTGCTCTATCTTTTTCAGGACGCTGAGAATATACGCCTTGCGGGACCACGGGCGCCTCATCCCAACCTTAGCTTCGAACTGACGAATCTGTCTGGTATTGCTGCTATGCAGAAACTGAGTTTTCTATCCGTTACGGAAGGAGCGCTAACCAGCGTTTCCGAACTCGCCGGGCTGCAAAACCTGACCAGCTTATTCGTTCAGAACAACAGGCTCACTTCTTTATCGGGTATAGAGGGAAATAAGAACCTTGTTAACCTCTATGCACAGGGAAACGCTATTACCAGCCTGGAGCCGATCCGCAACCTGACCAAAATACAAATCCTCTCCGTAGCTGGAAACGAACTTGAGAGCCTGGAAGGAATCACTCCCGCTCATACCGATGAAATGAGACAGTGTCTCGTTTTACCCAACGAAAAACTTCGCGATCGTGACATCTTGAAACTTCAAAATGAATGTCAGATCATTGCCCGAAAGGGATGATCCGCAAACCTGTAAATTAAATTTCGACGACCCAATCTCTACAACTTGTCTAATTCTTAAATCCCATGAAGAAGATTTACTTTTTATCAAGCCTGCTGTTCTGTCTGTTTGGTATAGCCAATGCCCAAGACGTTACTATCGACAGTCAGTGCTTCGGCAACACCAGTTTATTTAATATATCTGGACAAGACGGAAGCGGACGTAATACGTTCGTAGAAATAGCCGACGGTATGGGCAACATTGACGGTGCCGAACTTCGCTATGATATTCCCTCCGGCGCCTGGGTCATCTCTGAACAAGGTAACTCCACCAATATTCTGTTCACCACCGGGCCGAATACCTTCAGCCCCAACCCGCCCGACAGTAATACGGCTACCTGGACAGCAACCGGCTTCTGTACCGGAACGACACCACTAACCATAACCGGCCCAGCCACCCAAACCACCTCTGGCTCTGATCCCTGTGACGCTCTCGGTGGAGATTCGGATATGGACGGCGTCTGCGACGATAACGATGTTTGTCCCGGTTCCGATGATGGTGCAGATATGGACAGTGACGGTATACCCGACGGCTGTGACGCCAACCCTACTACGGCCGATGGTTTCCTGATTGAGTCTCCGTGTTTTGGTCAGACTTCCATTCTGCTTACCCTCGACGGCACCGATGCTACTGGCCGCAATATCTACCGAAACACCGGACAGAGCCTTGAAGTACTCTACAATTCCACTACGATGAATTGGGAAGTGCGCGAAATCAACGCAGGAATGGCGGTGCTCTTTACCAGCGCCGAGGCTTCCTCCCCCAATCCACCAAGTTCTTCATTCAGCCCGTACACTGGCTCTGGCTTCTGTACCGCTGAAATGGGTATGGTTACCGGCTCCGGCACCCAGGATATGCGCTGCCTCAATTCATGCGATGACGGGGATCCTTGCACCACTGATACCCAGGATATTGACTGTAACTGTACTAATACCCCTGATGCAGAACCGCCGGTTATCTCCAACTGTCCAACGACTCTGTCTGACGGCGTGGTAGGATTCAACTGCCTGAATGCAACCCCGGATTATGCCGTATTTGTTACCGTAACCGATAATTGTGACGCAGAGGCTGACATCGTAATCACGCAGTTTCCACCAACAGGGACAATGCTGGGCGTAGGGATGTATGAGATTAAACTCGTAGCGACCGATACCGAGGGAAATACGTCAGATACTTGTCGTTTTGTCCTCAACAATATAGATTCTTCCCCTCCTGAAGCAGAGTGTCAGGATATCGAAGTTTACCTTGATGGAACCGGAATGGTTACTATCGACTCCAACGCCGTAGACAACGGTTCTTCAGACAACTGTGAGATTGCCGAGTTTTCGGTTTCACTTAGCTCTTTCGATTGTAACGACGCTCTCGGAAGCCCTCTGTCGGTTACCATGACGGTCACCGATAATTCTGCTCTGACAAACAGCTGTGACGCTTTGGTTACCGTGAGCGACACTATCCGTCCGGTTGTAACCTGTACTGAATTCTCCGAAACCTTCTCGGGTTGTGGGGATAACCATAGTTTCAATACACCCGGACTTGTCCTTACCATCGGAGCCGATGGGATGATCTCATCAACGGTAGGAGGGACATTCACGAGTACATTGGACCTGAGTTGCGTTTCTGACAATTGTACGGATCTGGCCGACATCCGCGTAGAAGTCGTTGCTTCCTCCGAGGAGAACAGAGTTCCGGGATGCTCTACTGAAATTCTTAATCAGTACGTTGCTATCGATGCTGCAGGCAACAGGTCGTTGGATACGATCACCTTCCGGGGAATCATTGAGTACGACGGCCCTGCGCCAGAAATTACCTGCCCTGCAGACTCGCTGGTAGATTGTGATGTAATACCTGTCGCCGACCCCGCAACAGCTATAGCAACATCAGGCTGTGGCACCCCTGAAGTAACCGTTTCCGCCCCGGTAATTACCGGTGAGCCGGGTAAAGCGGGTACGACCTATGCGTTCACCTTCACGGCTACTGACGGTTGTGGCCAGACGACTGATTGCGTACAAACTTTTACACTCCAGGACACGGTCCCCCCCGTCCTCGTCTGCGTAAGCGATACCATTGTTCAACTCGACGAAACCGGGAACGCAACGCTTGACCCCGTCGGACTTATCATCTCGGCTACCGACAATTGTATGGTTACCGATACCAACGCCTTTGTTCAGGAGTATGACTGCAGCGACGTGGCAACCGGACAGTTCAACTTCCAGAACATCGTGGTTATTTTCGACCGCGCAGGGCAGGGCGTTCAGGGCGTAGGTTGCGCGGTCAACATCACCGTAGTGGACACCATCGCTCCTGTGATCGTTTCCTGCGTAACGGACACTACGGTTTACCTGGATGAAAACGGCTTTGCGTCCATCGCTCCTGGCGAGTTACTGGAGACCTTCGATGCCTGTCCTCCGCAAGTCGTTATCGGCGATCCGCTGGTGATCTTCGGCTGCGGAGACGCGGGAGAAACCTACGTTTACGAAGAGACGGACGCTGATGCCTCCGGCAATCTCAGCGAAGTCTGTACGGTGAACGTCACCGTTCTGGACACCATCGCTCCGGTGATCGTTTCCTGCGTAACGGACACTACGGTTTACCTGGATGAAAACGGCTTTGCGTCTATCGCTCCGGGCGAGTTGCTGGAGACCTTCGATTTCTGTCCTCCGCAAGTCGTTATTGGCGATCCGCTGGTGGTCTTCGGCTGTGGAGACGCGGGAGAAACCTACGTTTACGAAGAGACGGACGCTGATGCCTCCGGCAATCTCAGCGAAGTCTGTACGGTGAACGTCACCGTTCTGGACACCATCGCTCCTGTGATCGTTTCCTGCGTAACGGACACTACGGTTTACCTGGATGAAAACGGCTTTGTGTCCATTGCTCCCGGCGAGTTGCTGGAGACCTTCGATGCCTGTCCTCCGCAAGTCGTTATCGGCGATCCGCTGGTGGTCTTCGGCTGCGGAGACGCGGGAGAAACCTACGTTTACGAAGAGACGGACGCTGATGCCTCCGGCAATCTCAGCGAAGTTTGTACGGTGAACGTCACCGTTCTGGATACCATTGCGCCGGTCATTGTTTGTGCCGATACTACGATCTATCTCGACGAAAGTGGCGTGGCTGGTCTGGTTCTGCCGAACGACCTCGTTACTATGACCGATGCGTGTATCACCCCCGATCCACTCGACATCGGTGCACCCGCAGCATTTGGTTGTTCGCTGGTAGGTACCCCCCAGTTTATTCCGTTCTCGGCTACTGACCCTGCAGGTAATACTTCCGAGTGCTCATCAACCATCACTGTTCTCGACACGATCAGTCCGGTGCTGCTGTGTGAAACGGATGTGACAATCGCTATTGATGAGATGGGTAGCGCTAGTGTAACCGACACTACGGCTCTTCTCCTTACTCTTTCTGACAACTGTACCGATTCTGCTGCGATCGTAGTTACGCTTGACGCTCCGGTTCTTAGCTGTGATGGCACTACCGGAACTGCTACCGTAACCGTTGCTGATGCATATGGCAATACGGCCAGCTGTATGGTTGGTCTTACTGCTGTTGACGAAATCGCTCCAACTGCTGTTTGTCAGGATGTTACCGTTGAACTCGACGCTACGGGCCTTGGTTCACTCGACGGTGTAGGTGCCGGTACCGGAACTGCCGCTGTGATTGTAACCGGTTCACTGGACGATACGGATGCACAGTTCGCCCGCCCCAATGCTAACGGAACTACATGTACCACTTCAGTTGGTGATGACCACTACTACGACGTGCTCAACTTCACCATCGACTCTGAAGACATGTACACCCTGAGCATGACTCCAAATGCTAACGGTGACTTTTTCTTCGTGCTTTACGAAGGCGGTTTCGATGCTGCTGCCCCTTGTGACAACTTCCTCGAAGGTGATGATGATGCTTCAGGCTCACTCGATCCTGAACTCATGATCCAGCTGACCCTGGTTCCTGGCCAGTACACTCTTGTTACCACCACCTTTGCCGGTGGTTTGGCTGTCGGAGCTTACGAAATCTCTATTTCCGGCGAAAATGGCGGCATGGCGATTGTCGAAGGAGCAGATGACGATGATGATGACGACGACGCTACCAGCTCTGTACTTGACGGCGGTTCTACCGACAACTGCGGCGATATTACTTTCTCTGAAAGCCTAACTGACTTCACTTGTGCTGATATTGGCGAAAATACCGTTACCCTTACGGTCACGGATGCTTCCGGCAATACCTCTACCTGTACCGCCACCGTTACGGTAGAAGACAACATCGATCCCGTAGTTACGACGACTGACCAGGTAATCGTTCTCAACGACGGGAACATCAGCCAGACGTTGCTGCCTTCTGATCTTGCAACGGCTACCGATAATTGTGGAGATCCAATCACCATCGAGTTCGACCGTCCGCTTACTTTCGATGGAGACGACATTGGTACCCAAGTCCTTACGGTTACGGTAACCGATGCCAACGGCAACGTAGTTACAACTACCGTAACGGTAGTCGTTACTTTCGATCAGCCGAACCTCGCTTGTATCGGTGAGATCAACCTTACGCTCAACGATGAGTGTCAGGCACTGGTAATTCCACGTATGGTACTGGTTGGCAACGTTGGCCTGATCGATGCCTTCCCATTCGAAATCGTAGTAAACGACAGCGATCCGTCTAATGGTCCTATCGTTGACGGTTGTGGTGAGTTCACTTACTCTGTATCTGTACCAACCGCTAATGAAAGCGTGACTGGTTTTGTTGGCAGCTTCGCTGGCAGCAACTGGACGGTTACCGACAACGCCAACGCGGATGAGCAACAACTTGCATCTGCCACCTTTACTACCGAGACGCTTGTAATGTCTACCACCGGTTCTCCCTTTGGTGTTGGCGGTGGCACAGACTTCGAACTGTCCACATCTATCATGTTCAGCTCTTCTGCTACTGTTTCTTTCGACTACGACCTGAACGGCGTTGACGCTGGTTTCGATGATGTGATCATCGTTTACAACTTCGAAGGAGAAGTTGTAGAGGAAGTGGTTAACACCGACGAACCTGCCACTGGTTCTTCTTCTTTCGACGTAGAAGCTGGTTACACCCTTGAGTTCCGCATTGAAGATGACGGTCTCCAGCCATTCGGCGATATCCTCGCTACGGTCCTTACGATCTCCAACTTCTCGGTTGACGGACTTGGCTCCGAGCTGGCCCTCGATTTCGAGACCTGCTGGGGCGTTGTTCGCGCTGAAGACAAGACACCACCTGCGGTGGTGACTACTCCAGCTAACATCGACCTGCTTTGTGTTGACCTCGACGGTAACAACCTCGCCACTCTGCCTACCAGCGTTAGCCGCTGCTACACTGTTGACGCCTCTACCGGCGCTACCGTTCCCGGCACCATGGCATCTGCGCTCCGCGCACGCCTGCTGGCCCGCACTACCGCTCCTGTTGTACCGACCTTCACTGATGGTTGTTCTGAGGAAATCGAAGTATGTGTGAGCGACGCCGTTGCTTACGGCGACGATCCTGACTGTGACGACGTGGTAATCACGCGCACCTTCGTTGCTACTGAGATCGCTGTTTGTGCTTCTGCTTCCGGCGAAGAAAACCCATCGGTTACTGCTTCTTACACCATCACCTTCGACCGTCCGACGCTGGACGACCTGGACGGGGACAACATCGAAGACGTTGTTGAGATCGAAAGCTGTGGTGCTGACGCATCTGTTCGTCCTGCTCCTCGCGCGAGCGACTACCCGTTCCTGGTGGTTGGTGACCGCACCTTCAACCTCTCCACTGGTACTGCAGTTTGCAACATCGGCGTTACTTACTCCGACGGACCGAGCATCGTTACCTGCCCGAACACGTACAAATTCGTTCGTACCTACACCGTTATCGACTGGTGTGATGCGGGCGACATCCGCACCTTCACCCAGGTGGTGAAAGTGGGCGACACTACCGCTCCGACCTTCGTTGGTCCTAACGTAGAGACCGACGCTGACGGCACCCTCGTTTACGGCACCAACGCCGGTAACATCTGTGCTGCTTACCTCCGCCTTGACGACGTAAGCGTAACCGACAACTGTGATGGTGCAGTTACTGTTTCTGCTGAGATCTTCCCTAACGGCGACCTCACTGCTGCTCCGATCGGTGCCTTCACCGTAATTCCCGGCGGATCACCTGAGCTCAGCTCTGCGATCCCTGCTGGTACGCACATCCTCCGTTACACTTACTCTGACGTATGTGGCAACACCGGTGTAACCGACTACGACTTCCGCGTGGAAGACCAGACGCCTCCCGTTGCTATTTGTGAGGACGGCCTGAACATCTCCCTCGCCGGCAGCGGTGCGAACAACGGTTTCGCAGTTCTGACGCCTGAAAACATCGACAACGGTTCTTACGACGACTGTTCCGGTGTTACCCTCGAGATCGCCCGTGTAGGCAACAACGACCTTCCGATCGGCCTTTACGGTCCTCAGATCACCCTGACCTGTGCCGACATTGGTACTGTTCGCGTTGGCCTTAAAGTAACCGACGCGCTTGGTAACATGAACTTCTGCTGGTTGGACGTATTGGTGGAGGACAAGCTTGCTCCTACCTGTGTTGCTCCCGGTAACACTACCATCACTTGTGTTGAGTACAACGCAAGCCTGCCTAACGACATCACCGACGCTACTTTCGCTCAGCTCGACGCCCTCTTCGGCGAAGCTGCCGGTGTAGACAACTGTGGTACGACCATCACCCAGTCGGTGTCCGGAACGATCAACAGCTGTGGCGTAGGCCGCATCACGCGTCGCTTCACTTCTACCGACGGAGCTGGTTTCACCAACACCAACGTATGTAGCCAGATCATCGACGTGATCGGCATCCACGACTACCGCATCACCTTCCCGACCGACGAGTCTGGTGACTGTATGGAAGTACCGTCTTACGACGGCGTTGTGGCTGAAGAGCTGGCTTGTGACCTGATCACGACCACCGTTGACGTTGACACCCTGCGCACGCAGGACGCCGGTGAGGAATGCTTCAAGCTGCGCGTTACTTACGACGTGGTGAACTGGTGTGAGTACAACTCACTCGGTGAGCCTTACGTGATCCGTCGCGATGCTCCCGGTGCATTCGACCGCACCCGTAACCCGCGTGATATCGAAGAAGACCTCCTCTACGTAAACGTTACGCCTGGTGTGAGCACAGCTACCATCAACGACGACGTAGCGTTCTACAGCCTGATCAGCACCGACCGTATCTTCAACCCGGCACCATCCGCTCAGGGTGACGTTGCGCTTGGTGACAACGGCAGTGGCGACATCAACGATGACGACACTTACGGTACCAACGTATACGACAGCCGCGGTTTCTTCCGCTACACGCAGTTCATCAAGATCTACGACGAAGTAGCTCCTGAGATCACCTTCACTGAGCCGGCTGAATGTTTCGCTGGTTCCGGCGAAGAGTGCCGCACGACGGTAACGCTTGAGTTCACCGCTACCGACGAATGTTCTGACGCAGTGGTTGGTGTTGAGCTCAACGCCAACTTCACCGGTGCCTTTGTTGCTGACAACGCTGCAGCTCTTGGCGTAAGCGTAAGTGTAGCCAACGACGGTGACGGAAACTACACCGTAACTGCTACCAACGTACCGGTTGGTGACCACGCGATCCGCGTTCGCGCTTCTGACGGCTGTGGCAACATCGACGTTCAGATCATCGAGTTCTGTGTAACTGCTGACAAGTCGCCTACTCCGATCTGTATCCAGACCCTGACCGTTACGCTGATGAACGACGGCAACGGTGGTGGAATCGCTGCAATCTGGGCATCTGACTTCATCGCATCTCCGATCGAAGACTGCTTCGGCAACCTGGTAGACAAGTACAGCCTCTACCGCTCCAGCGAAGCTGGCACTGCTGGCTTCACACCAGTAGCTGGTGTTCTTGGTATCGACGACATCGACTGTGATGACTTCGACAATGGTACGGTGAACGTACGTGTATACGCCTTCGACGACAACGGTTCTACACCTGACTACTGTGAGGTAATCGTAGAAGTACAGGACAACATGGGCTGGTGTGACGGTTCTACCGGCAACCTTTCCGGTCTGATCGCTACACAGGACAATGAAGTTATTGCCGGAGTTGAGGTCAACCTGACCAGCTCAGCTGGCATGGACGACACCTTCACTACCGGTGCTGACGGAACGTACACCTTCAGTGGTCTGCCACTGGACGCTGACTACACCGTACAGCCTGTCTTCGACGCTGCGTTCAACGCACAGAACGTACGCGCTTCTGACCTCGTAGCCGGTATCGGCCAGATCCTCGGAACTGCACCGTTCACAAGTGCTTACCAGTTCGTAGCTGGTGATGTAACCCAGGACGGTTCCTTCGACGTATTCGATATCCTTGCTGGTCAGCGTGCCATCCTTGGCCTTGACAACGGCTTTGCCGGAGGCAACTGGTTCATGCTTGAGGCTGGAACGAGCATCAACATGAGCAACCCTTACGCAGTAGCCTTCCCCGAGGTATACAACGCCAACGACCTGCAGGGCAGCGTAACTGCTGACTTCGTAGCGGTAGAGAAGATGAACCTGACCGGTGCCACCGGTCGTACGGCTCAGCTTCTGAACATAGACGACGTACAACTGGAAAGCGGTCAGATCCGCACGATCATCCTTGACGGCGCGCAGATGGCGGGCTTCCAGGGTACGATCGAGCTGGCTGCCGGCCTTGAGCTGATCTCTGCTGAGATCATCGGTGAAGGTGGCCTGAACCTGAACCGGGCTGGTGAAGGTATGGTTGGGGTGCTCGTGAGAACCCCCACCCCAACCCCTCCCCACGGGGGAGGGGCTAGCGGGAACGCTGAGCGTTCCGGTGGCCTTGTTGTGCTGGAGGTTCGCGCAACGACTTCTGGTCTGGTAAGCGAGCTGATCAGCCTGAGCGACGCCGTAGTGGTTCGTGAAGGTGTAGCGCTGAACGGAACGAGCAACGGTCTCGACCTTGCTTTCAACGCTGACTTCGCAGGTGCAACTGCACAGAGCGTACTCTTCCAGAACACACCTAACCCTGTGGTTAACGTGACTTCTGTAAGCTTCGAACTTGCTGCAGCTGGTGCTGCTACCCTGACTGTTCAGGACGTAGCTGGTCGCCTGGTTAAAACCATTGAAGTCGATGGTGTTGCCGGTATGAACCGCGTTGAGCTGGAGAACATCGGCGCCGCTGGTGTTTACTCTTACACGCTGACTTCTGGCGACTTCACTGCTACCAAGCAGATGATCGTACAGTAATCGTTACGGGTTAACGCCCGTGAAACGCAGCCTGAAGGCTGCGGAACAGAGCCCCGCTATTCAGAGATGAGTAGCGGGGCTTTCTGTTGTTGGGATCTTAAACGTCCACTGCACCTGCGTCTGCGCCAGTGTGTGAATATTTCGATTGATCTTGAGGGAGTTTCAATACAGTTGGCCTAAAGGCTATCGAAAGGGCTATTCCCCGTAAGTCTCGCGGCTGAAGCCGAAACGGACGAGGTCGGCCAGCATACCGCCGGGTTTGCGGTACTCGCCGCGGAGATCACCCTCTCTGCTGAAGCCCACACGGCGGACAAGACGTTGGCAATCGAAATTGTCGGACAGGGTTTTGATGTAGACTTTCTCCATGTCCAGTTGTTTGAATCCGAAACGAATGACGCGGGCCAGGGCTTCGGTCATTATCCCTGACTTCAGGTGGTCGCGGTCGAGGAAAAAGCTCAGCTCTGCAGCCGGGACTTCCCAATTGATATCGAAGAGGTGGATGTAGCCGATGAGTTCGGTCGTCTCGTTGAGCCAAATACCGAAGGCATAGTCGTTCTGGAGTAACCAGTTGGCAATGCGTTCCCGAATAAAGACTTCGGCGCTTTCAGGGCTGGCGGCAATTTCGCCGACGAGCAGGGGGAAATGATCCTGCAGGATATCCCGGTTTCTGTAAATCAGATCCTGAAAAACTGCGCCTTCGTTTTCCCGAAAGCGGCGTACAACGCAGCGATTGGTGAGCAGAGCGGTGTCTATGTTAAAAAGTTGATGGCGCATATGTTTCCCTGATTAGTCCGTGATCCAGCTTACTTTGTCTTCCCAGTTGCCGCGTGGCCGCGGCAGGTCGGGCATTTCGTAGTGGCCAAGGTAAAACACGCCAAGGCAACGTTCGTTTGGTTTGGTGCCGGGCCACTGGCCATAGTCGCCACACAGGAAACCGGGGCTGGACCAGTAACCACCCAGGTTGTACTGATCGAGGCTTACCCAGAGGTTTTCCACGGCACAGGCTACGGCCGCAACTTCTTCCCATTCGGGAACGGATTCATCGGGGTCGCGGTGGAGGAAAACGGTGATTACGACGGGGGCCTGATCTACCTTTTTGGCAAACTTGGGCGCAACTTTAGGGTCACGAACTTCGGGGGCACGAGCAGCTTCGTAGACTTCCCTGATGGTCTGGCTCAGTTTAGCGCGCCCGGCGCCGGTGTACACCTGGAAACGCCAGGGTTCGGTTTTCTTGTGGCTGGGGGCCATGTTGGCCGCTTCGAGTAGCTTACTGATGACCTCTTTGTCGACCGGCTTGTCGGTAAAAAACTGGGGAAAAACAGATTTGCGGTTTTGAATTGCTGGGAGCATGGATTGGTTCGTTAGTATTTTGGTTCGTTGGAACTTTGGTCTTTTGGTTCGTTGGGGCGTTAGATGACGACGGTACCCAGCTCGGCCGCCAAAGCTTTGCGCATTTCGTCGAGGCGCATTTGAAGTTTGATGTGCAGGACCAGCTTTTTGCTGTCTCCGCTTTTTTCGAGTTCCTTTATTTTTTTGATGTTCTCTTTGCATTTACGGTCGACCTTTTCCATGCGGAAGATGCGGAGGAAATTGTCGGCGTAAAGCTTTTGGTTTTCGTCGGGATGTTTTTGGCGGAGGTAGACTTTGTACTTGTCTTTCCAGTTGGGGCTCATGGCGTAGCCGGTTGCGGTAGCAGCCGTTGCCAGTACGCGGATGTACTCCTCGGGATGGTTGAGGAACCACTCCGGGGCAGGGCCCTGCTTGTGCTGGCCGACATAATCGGTAACGAGGGCTACCGCCTTGCGGTACTGGGCGTTGTCGAAATCATCGAGGACGTCGGCTACGTTGGCGGTGAGGAAGGCGGCAACGGAAACGTTCGTTTCTTCATCGTAGGCTTTGGCGCCGTGGATGATGAGTAGCCGGACCAAATCCTGCTCCTGGAAGGTATGGCCGGTAAGGAGCAGCGCTTCGGCGACAGGATCTTTGAAGGGGACATCGGGTACCTGCCCGCCGACAGTCGGCGGTGGCATATCGAATACCTCGCCCATGCCGTCGAAGCCGGGCTCCTGCATGCCGGCCCAGCCGCCGTCGTCTTCCATGCCACCCCAATCGGGGGCGTCCATTGCGGAGGGTGGGGGAGCATCGGGGAAATCCGTTGGAGGCGGAGTAGCCTGATCGAAGCCGGGCTCCTGCATGCCGGCCCAACGGTCTTCCTGGGGCGGAGGGGGGAAGTCGTCGTCCCTGCGCTGAGGTTTGACGGGAGGCAAGCCCTGCCTTTGTCCTTTCCCCTGCACCTGCGGCCGCGCCTCTCTTTCTTTACGCCGTGCTTCGCGCTCCTGGTCTTTTTTTGCTTTCTCGCGCCGCTCGGCAACGGCCTGGTTGACAAGGTTGACAAGCAGGCTTTCCTCCAGCCCGAGGCGGCCGGTGAACTGCTGCAAATAGCCGGCCCGCTTGAGCGGATCCTCGACGAGCGCCAGGGTAGCGATGCTGGAGCGGATGGCTGCCGAGCGCGCTGCAACGTCGTCGCCCGCTTCTTCGAGCAGAAGGTCGGCTTTGAAGAAAAGGAAGTCGCGGCGCTTGCTGGTCAGGTATTCCTCGAAAGCGGTAACGCCCACCTTTTGCATATAGCTGTCGGGGTCTTCGCCGTCGGGCAGAATGACGACACGGACGTTGAGCCCCTCAACGAGCAAAACATCGACCCCGCGCAGGGCGGCTTTGATGCCCGCCTTGTCGCCGTCGTACAGCAGCGTAACGTTCTCGGTTTGCCGCTTTACGAGTTTGGCCTGCCCCGGCGTGAGGCTTGTGCCGGAGGTGGCCACCACGTTGTGAACGCCATGCTGGTGCAGGCTGATCACATCGGTGTAGCCCTCCACCATATACACATTATCCTGCTTGCGGACCGACTGCCGGGCCTGGTACAGACCGTACAGTACGTCCGATTTATGGTAAACCTCCGATTCCGGGCTGTTTACATATTTCGGCGCCTTGACGTCCTTTTTCAGGATGCGACCGGCAAAGGCAATCGGCTTGCCCTGCAGGTTGTGGATGGTGAACATGACGCGGTCCCAGAAGAAATCCTTCTTATTGCGGACCAGACCCAGTTGTTCGAGTTGTTCTTCTTTGTAGCCGGCGGCTGTTGCGGCGGTAAGCAAGCCATTGCGCCCGGTGGGCGCAAAACCAAGGCCGAACTTCTCCATTACGTCGCGGCGGAAACCGCGACTCTTGAAGTAGCTCAGTCCGATGCTCTTGCCCTCATCGGTATTGTAAAGCTGGTCTTCGTACCATTTCTGCGCAAACTCGTTGACCAGAATCAAAGCCTCTTTCACCTGGCGTTCCTCCCGGACCTCCTGGCTGACTTCCTTTTCCTCCAGCTTGATGTTGTACTTGGCCGCGATGCGGCGAATGGCATCGGGGTAGCTAAGTTGTTCCAGCGTCATCAGGAACTTGATAGGGTCGCCGCCTTCGCCACAACCGAAACATTTGTAGATGTTGCGACTGGGGTTGACGTTGAAGCTAGGCGTTTTTTCACCATGGAAAGGGCACAGACCGATCATGTTCTGCCCCCTGCGTTTGAGGTTCACGTAGTCACCCACCACGTCTTCTACGCGGGCAGTGTCTTTTACCAGTTGTATGCTTTCGTCGGTGATCATTGGTTGAGGCGCAAGATAGCTTAGAAATCAGACATTAGAGGAGTGAGGAAGCGTAAGGTGGGAACAACCAAATGGACAACGAAAACGGAGGCAATGAAAACACAGGCAATGAAAACGGAGGCAACGAAAATGCAGGCAATGAAAACGGAGGCAACGAAAATGCAGGCAATGAAAACGGAGGCAATGAAAATGCAGGCAATGAAAACGCAGGCAACGAAAACACAGGCAACGAAAACACAGGCAACGAAAACACAGGCAACGAAAACGCAGGCAACGAAAACACAGGCAACGAAAACACAGGCAACGAGAACGCAGGCAATGAAAATGCAGGCAATGAAAACACAGGCAACGAAAACGCAGGCAACGAGAACGCAGGCAATGAAAACGCAGGCAACGAAAACGGAGGCAATGAAAATGCAGGCAACGAAAACGCAGGCAATGAAAACGCAAACAATGAAAACGCAGGCAATGAAAACGCAGGCAATGAAAACGCAGGCAACGAAAACGCAAATAACGAAAACACAGGGGCGAGCCCCTGTGCTACGAGAGGCGGACCTCCGGTCCTGAGCAGGTCACATACAGAAGGAGGCCGTTTTCCCACTGTCACCCTTACGTCATTTCACGACAATGGCGCAATTTCGAATTTCCAGAAAGCCAGTGTTTACGCCGTTTTCGTGAGACTTTAACGTTAATTAACAGTTCGGCACGCATACTTTTCGGCCCTTAAAACGTCTATACTATCGAAGACGCAAACGGAATAATTTTTTCCGGCGCGTTTCAAAATTTAATGGGTGTTCTCATAGTGTGTGGACCGTCCCGACATCGCTTCTGCGTTTGTTCGGGGCGGTTTTTTTTGGCCAGTTTTTTCAAAAAAAATACGGGCCGCACTACCTACCTGGCAATGCGACCCGTAAATTTCTGCATTCTGCATTCTGCATTCTGCATTCTGCATTCTGCATTCTGCATTCTGCATTCTGCATTCTGCTTAGAGATCAAACTTAATCCCCTGAGCCAGCGGCAGTGTGGTGGAGTAATTGATCGTATTGGTTTGCCGGCGCATGTAAGCCTTCCAGCTGTCGGAACCGGACTCGCGGCCGCCGCCGGTTTCTTTTTCGCCGCCGAAGGCGCCGCCGATTTCCGCTCCTGAAGTACCGATATTCACGTTCGCGATACCACAATCTGAACCGGCCGTGCTGAGGAAGAGCTCGCTCTCCCGCATATTGGTGGTCATGATGGCGGAGCTGAGTCCTTGCGGGACGCTGTTCTGGATCTCGATGGCTTCCTCCAGGGTAGAGTAGGGCATGATGTACAGGATGGGCGCAAATGTTTCGTGCTGGGCCATCTTGCTGTCTTTATCTACTTCAAAGAAGCAGGGCTTCACGTAGCAGCCGGATTCGTAGCCTTCGCCTTCCAGTACGCCACCGTCGACGACGGTTTTTCCGCCTTCGGCCTTGATGCTTTCGATCGCCTTCAGGTACGTATTCACGCTGTCTTTATCGATGAGCGGCCCTACGTGGTTGTTGGTGTCCAACGGATCTCCGATGCGGAGCTGGCCGTAAGCCTTTTGCATCTTATCGCGCACTTCGGCGTAGCGGCTTTCGTGAACGATCAGGCGACGGGTAGAGGTACAGCGTTGTCCGCAGGTACCCACCGCGCCGAAGAGCGCGCCGGTGAGGACGAGGTCCATATCGGCTGATTCGGTAATGATGATGGCGTTGTTGCCACCGAGTTCGAGGAGCGACTTGCCGAGGCGCGCGCCAACGGTTTGCGCAACGATCTTACCCATGCGGGTAGATCCGGTAGCGGATATGAGGGGGATGCGCTTGTCGGTGGTCATGTACTCCCCGATCTTATAATCGCCGTTCACGAGACTGGAGATGCCTTCGGGCAGATCGTTGTCTTTGGCTACCTGAGCCCAGATGTTCTGGCAGGCAACGCCGCACATGGGGGCTTTCTCGGAGGGCTTCCATACGGTCACGTCGCCACAAACGAGGGCGATCATGCTGTTCCAGCTCCAAACCGCAACGGGGAAGTTGAAGGCGGAAATGATGCCTACGATGCCCAGCGGGTGCCACTGCTCGTACATGCGGTGCATTGGCCGCTCAGAATGCATCGTGAGGCCGTAAAGCTGACGGCTCAGGCCAACGGCGAAGTCGCAGATGTCGATCATCTCCTGAACTTCACCCCAGCCTTCCTGGAGGCTTTTGCCCATCTCGTAAGACACGAGACGACCGAGGGCATCTTTATGTTTGCGCAGTGCTTCGCCGTATTGGCGAACGATTTCTCCGCGCTGGGGCGCAGGAACGGTACGCCAGTGCTTAAAGGCAGCTTCGGCGGTGGTAATTACGTCTTCGTATTGTTCTTTGGTGGTCACGCTGGCCTTGCCGATCAGCTTGCCGTCTACGGGGCTGTAAGACTCAATGTGTTCAGCACTGTTGTGGTGGCTGGTTTGGCCGGTGCTGGTGCCGTCGTTGTCTTCGGCGAGGCCCAATTCTTTGAGGAAATCTAAGTTCATGATCTTTGGTGGTTGGTTAGGAGGCCCAAAGGTAGGAATTTTAGACTGTTCATTCTTTGTCCTGTTGGCCCTCTGAAACACCCGGAGATGTCGTGCCGGAGGTCCGGATTATAGCGGGATAGCAGGCAGTTTCGGGCGCGGCCGCAGGTGCAGGGTGGGGTTTAAAGAGAAGGTTGGCGGGGAAGTGTGATGCTCTTTGAGCTTATTGTGACTTTTCGGGGGGAGTCAGCCGGGTGCCGTTGAGCTTTGTGCAAGCTGTTCTGCTCCGGGGCTGTCGGCAAAACCTTGCTGAAGGTGATGCTGAACTGGTGTAAATTTTTTACTTCTGATCTAAATCCACCTGCCCTGAAATCCTTATATTCACCCATCGCTAATGCGTACCTAAGCCCGTTATACACCCGTGTCCGTAAGTTGTCCCGACTGATGGAGGCCGAAGGCGTATTCTGGAGTCTGGAGTCTGGAGTCCGGAGTAGCCCGAAAATGTGAGCCTTAGCCGTTTATAAACGCAAGTATGCGTTTAAAAGACGACTAAATGCTGCGGAAAGCCGGTTCTTTGAAAAAAAGGAACCACCATGGAATGCATCACCATCCGCTGTGAACAGATATTTGTCCACGGGGGAAGGGTAAAAAAGATCGATACACAACGCTTTCGAAAAGCCTTTTGCACGAACTTCGTCATTATTTTACGGAGTATCGTCCAGGTTACTGGCTTTTTGAAGGGCAGACAGGAGGTCAATATAGCACACGTAGCGTACAGGCAATTCTCCGTAAAGCAGTTATACCGATCGGGAAGTGATTTGGGACAGAATTACTACATTAGCGCATGACCTTTTCGTTGACCCCAGAACAGTATGAGGAGTTACGAGCACTCCAGAAGCGCCCCGACCTTTCCCGTCGTCGGTATCGTAAGGTTACTGTTCTGGTTATGCTGCACAAAGGGTTTTCAGTTTCCGACGTTGAAGACATTCTGGCAATAGATGACAACACTATTTATCGTAGGGTGTTCCCTCTGATACGAAATCGTCGAGGCTGATTCTGGCTCAAAAAAGATGTGCTCTCAAACTGTTAGTTTTGGGTTACGAAGCACAAAACACAGATGAGAGCACGCCTCAAAGCTAAGGCACAGCGGTGGAAATCAGCCGCTCTGCGCACCACAAAAAAACAACGCCTCTATCGGGAGCGGTTACG
>NZ_VOXD01000070.1 GCF_008014675.1 Neolewinella aurantiaca
AGAATCACCAAGGACCTGGAACGAACGATAGAAAATTCGGCTTCATTCATTTTGATGGCCAACATTCAGATGGTTCTATCGTCAATACAGAGAAATCTTGACTCGAATTTTTAGACACGCTCTAACAGACTAGTTGTGTACTCATATTATTTTGGCCACGAAGAACAATATTCAGTTTTCTATTTCCAGAAAATAGGGCTACGCTGGCGCTTGTACACAAAGGAAATCGTGTAACGCGCTAGCCGTTTCACGGAAGTATGACAAATAGTGGATTTATAGTACTTAACATAAGTATAATTATGAGCTCAAAAAAAACCTGACTCTTTAACACTATTGAAAGTAGTCATTATACTACAAAAATGCCATATTGTGACCGTTAGGCAGATATGCCTAGCGGTAAACCAAGGACAATGCCAGACATCAAACGATTTGAATACGACGGCAAGGTTGTCACCTTTCAATTGGAGGAAGGTGCCTCTTTCGTCAATGCTACAGAAATGGCTAAGCCATTCGGGAAGCAGCCTAAAGACTTCTTACGGACTGCAGGAACCAAAGCCTTCATCCTTGCCCCCACCCCAACCCGTGAGCTTCGCTGCTGCCTTCGGCGGTCCCACGGGGGATGGGCCAGTGAAAACGCTACGCGTTTTGGGTTGCAAGCTCTTAGGCGGTGACTATGATCTCGAGCTAAAAGCTTAAAATCGAATCCTATGCGTCAGCCCTGCCCCCCTACCCGCCCCCAGGGTCGTGAGCAGTTTTAACATTGAGTTTCCAAAAGTTCATAAGTTATGCTACTAATCGGGTTTGTTGGCCCTGTGATACTGCAGAAATAGCGGATCAGGAGAAATAGCTTTATCGTCTGGAGTCCAGATGGTGATCGTTCGTTTACCTATAGAAGAAGCTTTAAACTCAATTTTCGCCTCAATGGTGAAGTCGTCCGACAGCCACCACAACCCACGGTCGAACGAGCGATGGTGGTTCTTGCACAGCAGGATACCGTTTGATAGCGTACCTCCCTCTTCTCCCTCGCAGACGGACCACGGCTTGATGTGAGCAGCGTCCAGGATTTCTTCAAAAGCGATTCCACAGACGGCGCACTTCGAACTGTAGGCTTTCAATAATCCGTCTCGGAACAGAGTTTGGGCGTAGCCCCTGTTTTTAACATAGGTAAAAATGCTCGCCCCCGTCGCTATCCCCTTTAGCACCTTGCCCTCGTCGACAGCCTTTCCATCAGCGCCGAGAAAAGGATTACCCTCCGCTTTCCAGTCATGTCGTAAAACTGATGACATTTCTTCCGCATAGGTCTGCAGACCAGAACCCGCAAATCCGGAAGAGGGCTTCAGCTTTTTGTATTCCCCCGTTTTATGATCCTTCCGCTCCTGAACCACCAACCCCGTTAGCGGAGGCAGGTCACTGTCGGCGCAAATTCGCTGTATCGGATGTAAATAATTACCAGAAGTTCGTCCGCTCACGTTCTCGTCGTCTGTTTTTCCTTCGACTGCACGGACAAAATCTTCGTAACCGACTTTCGCAGCCTGAAGACTGTCTTTATGCTTTACCGCACGAGACACGAGGATATCCCAGGCACGCCGCAGCCTTTCTTCTATCCTTTTCATCCCTGCTCATTTTCCACTAAAACCTTAACCATATCCCGCACCTCATCCCGGCAACCCTCAGCCATCGTTTTATCTACCTCGCCGGTGTGGGCGGCCTCGTTGCGGTAGGTCTTGACGAAACTATCCATCCGCGCCAGGAAGTCCTTCTCCAGTACAGCTTCTCCATACAAAGAGACGACAAAAGTGCGGAAGTCCTGTAGAAGTGAAGACTTCTTTATAGTACTTCCCGTGGCGACCCACTGCAAAATAAACTGCATTTCTCCGAGGGTATACTTCAGCACGGACCGCTCAAGTTTTCTCGCGAAATTATCCATTCGACGTTTCTTGGGGTCTAAAGCCTTTTGCTGATCGAGGTAGACTTTCAGACTACCGTCCTCTACCTTCCAGCGCGACTGAAACTCCTCGTTCCACGCGATGAAAATCTTGTGTTGCAGTTCTGCTTCCAACCCACTAGCATAAGCCGTCACAAAAGGCTTATAACTCTTCGTCAAACTACGCTCCAGGTTAGGCAGCAAATCTTCGCCGGTGCAGAGGAATTTGAGCGTCTTCCAGTGTAGCTTTTCGCTGCCGCCGGGCAGCCAGGCTTCCAGCTGCTCGCGCAGCAGGGCGGTGACTTTTTCCCCGTCCACCACCGCGTAGTCCACCCCGCGCTCTTCGGCTTCGTGGATTTCGTGGTTCAGCAGCAGCAGCCGCTTGAGCACCTCCCGCCGCGCGTCCGGGTGGATGGTGTAGCGGACGTTGTCTTTCTCCGGCAGATAATCCACCTCGTAAAAGTCGTGCCGCAGCCGGATAGCCGGGCCCCACCGCCGCGTAGTGACGTGCCAACCGTAGGCAGCTAACACCGCCTCGTCCATCTCTTTGTGCAGTCGCCGCAGTTCCACGATCCGCGCCACGGCTTCGCCCATGCCGATGGTGCCTTCGGTCCGGTCCAGATGGCTCCAGAGGTTGTAGGTTTCCTTGCTCTGCTTGCGGGCTTTGAGCTTTTGGGGGTCGGTCAGGACGTCGTTTTCCCAGAGGTCGTCGTAGTCGGCGAGGAGGTGGGGGTTACCAATTGCTCCATATACTTTTGTTAATCCTAATAATAAATCTCTGCAAAGAGCAGACCGAGTAGATTCGTATTCACTTCCAGTTTTTTCAGTGACATCAGTTAAAATAGTAGGTAATGGGAAAGTGTCAAATACATCAGACGGAGTATATCGAAGGTCGTTTTTCATCGATGAACCATACTTCCAGGCCCAATAGTAATGGTAGCTAGATTGAAGGACGGCAAATTCACTTGTCCTTTTTAATCCTATAACACCTGTAGCGTGTGACCATACTATATCTGTAGGCATAAATGCAAAGCCAACAGTTTTACTAGTCAAAGCTATCGACAACACCCGCTCCATCCCCGCAATGGTGCGGTAGAGGGCTGGTCGTTTTTCCCCGTACATCCACCATCTTTCTGGAAGTGGTCGCCTCAAAGCATATTCACCTTCTATTTCATTACCTGTCTTCTTATTGACCTTCCATCGTTGCCGTTCCGGCTTAACCTCCCTTTCCACAATCCCATAACAATCCGGATAATCCGTAGCCACGGGCTGGTTATACCCCGGCGGGGCAACTTCCACGGTTTTACCGGCGGTGATGCGTTGCCTGATCGCGTCCCGCTCATCGGGCGTGAGTGTTTTCCATTCGTCCACCGTCAGCCGCCGTTCGGGCCAATCGAAGAAATTAATGACCCAGCGGCTGGGGCTCTGGTCGGGGCGGGAATTGAGGTCGCTGCCGTTGAGGTAAGGAAACAGCACGTCCTTATTCTTCGGGTTTTTCTCGATGAGGGCGACGGCTTGTTCGGGTTCGAGGACGAAACCTTTGCCGAGGACGTAGCTTCCCACGAAGCTTTTGCCCGCGTTTTGCTCCAGCCTAAAAGGATCACCTAAAAACTCCTGATCATCCAGGTAGGTCGTGATCTGTTCGACTTCCGCATCATTCAGTACCAGCGGTTGTTGCCATTTACCTTTGAAAATAGTTACCAACGCTACTTCCACCGCCGCAACTCCGGGCCATCGCATAGAGCGCACGGCATGGTTGATCGTACCGCCCATATTTTTGATAGCCGCCAGACCACCTTCGCGGGTGTCTCCCTGCGCAATAGTGTTAGTAGAAATCAACGATTGAAAACCTCCTTTTGCAAGTACATTGAAGATGCGCCGGAAAAAATAGGCTACCAAATCAGTAGTCCCTTTTGCTGGCACATAGTTATTATGGATATAACCAAGATACTCCCGCCCGGCCGCCGTTGAAATCTTCTGCCCCCCCAAAAACGGTGGATTTCCCACCACACAATCAAACCCTCCCCCGGCAAACACCTCCGGAAACTCCAAAAACCAGTGAAAAAACCGCCGCTCCGCGCTCGCTCCCGTCGCTGCGGCGGCGGCCTGGCTCTGGCGGTGGGCGCCGCCGAGCATCTCGAAGTAGGTGGCGTCGGTGACGACCTTGGTCTCGTTTCCCAGGCCGAGGAAGAACTGGGCCGTCTGCACGTCGGCCAGGGTTTTGATGAACCACCAGT
This sequence comes from Neolewinella aurantiaca, assembly GCF_008014675.1. Classification (GTDB taxonomy): domain Bacteria; phylum Bacteroidota; class Bacteroidia; order Chitinophagales; family Saprospiraceae; genus Neolewinella; species Neolewinella aurantiaca. The sequence continues at coordinate 4,162 of NZ_VOXD01000070.1, forward strand.
TAGAGCCGGTGGTCAGCTTTTGGTAGGCGTTCGCCTTGGCTTCGATCTCGGCGGGCGTGGTTTCGGGGAGGGTAGCGAAGTCGTCGTACTTCTTTTGGAAGGCGGCCAGCTGGTCCTCCACGGTATCGAGTTGGTTGAAGAGGCTGAGGGAGCCACCACCGGCCTCGCGGACTTTACGCTCCTCCTTATTTCGCTTGCGAAGAAGCTTGCCGTTTTCCTTCGCCTCGTCGCTGTCGCCCGGGTAATTCTTGAACGCCTCGGTGGGGATGCCCTTCCGCAAATCCTCCAACCGCCCTACCCCGACGATGGCATCGCCGCAGCGGATGCGGTGTTCGAGGAAGTTCAGAGGTTGCCCCGGCTGGTGGGCTTCGAGCCAGAGGGCGACCTGGCAGAGCTCGACGGCCAGCGGGTTTTTGTCGACGCCGTAGATGCAGTTGCGGATCGCGTCCCGCGTACCCTGGCGGATTTCGGGCGGGCTGGGCTGTTCGGCCCCGCTGGCCAGGCGGGCCAGCTCCAGGCCGATGCGGCGGGCGGCGGCGAGCAGGATATGGCCGCTGCCGCAGGCCACGTCGGCCACCTTCAGCTTCAGCAGCTTCTGGCGGGCGGTCTGCCGCTTATCTTCCGGGGCATCCGGCGCGACGGTGCGGTCGGCGATCAGGTGTTCGAGGCTGTGCTTGATGAGGGGTTGCACCAGCTCGTCCGGCGTGTAGTGGCTACCGGAGCTGCTGCGGTCCTGGCCCTTCACGAAGGTGAAGCTGCGGGCCTTCAGGTCGATGGCGGGGTCGTATTCGAGCAAGCCTTCGTAAACGGAGCCGAACTCCTCCACGTCGAGGCTGGCGTAGTTGACGACCTGGACGGTGCCGGTGTCCTTGTCGGTAAACTGGCTTAGGCCGCGCAGGCTTTCCAGCAGGCGGTGGTTGTTGAGGCGGCAGCCGGTGAGGGGCCCGAGGGCGTCCTGGCTGAACAAGCCGCCGGCCAGGGGCGCGATGCCGAGCTTGGTGCCGATGCCCCGGTCTTCGAAGAGGGCGAAGGTGTTCATCAGGCTGTCCCAGAGGTCGTACTGCCCCTCGCCGGCCAGTTGGTGGGTGGTGGCGAGGCGGCGCAGGCGGGCAAGGGCGTAGTAGGAGTAGTAGATTTGGCTTTCCCTCTCCCCCGGCCCCCAGGGCTAACGCATACTATAAAATTAATCTAGCCGGGATTGTTTTCCGTTATTGAGTCATGCAAAATAAGGAAACGACCAATCTCCCCCTTGATCCATTACCTGGAGTCGATCAGATTCCTGACCCAAGAAACGCTTGTTTGGTTCACCATCCACTT
>NZ_VOXD01000071.1 GCF_008014675.1 Neolewinella aurantiaca
GATGTCTGATATCGTGACGGCCTATCGCAACGAACGCATAGCGTATCACCTTTTGGACAAGTGTGGTGTCGACCCACACACGCCCAAAATGCAAGCGGTAATTGCAGAGCTTAAAGTCTTTGGTGCCCGAGCGGCCTAAAATCGTAGCGGACCATTGAGTTACGGACACGCCCATTTTAAACCTCATGAATTTTAAACCTACAACAATTGCTATTTCTGGTTCAGTTGTCATAAGGCTTGCGGGTCTCTTGCTCATAGCTATGCCGTTGCTATTGGTTGGCCACAGCACCGGTGTGGCAAATACCTCGGTAGATTGTTCTTTGATAATTTCAACCAGTAGCAACGCATTGTGCAACCAGTCTTCGGGGAGCATCACTTTCAGTAACCTGAGCTCTGTTGATCATTGGGAACTGTACGGGGATGGAGTGTACCTGTTATCAGACGCAGGAAGTTCTTACACTGTTTTTAATTTGGCCGCCGGGGTACACGACTATGTGATATGGAGTTACGATGCAAACTGGGAAAACCCCTGTTGTCGGGACTTTACGACAACCATTACCGAGGACTGTGAAGAACAGAACTGCCCCAACCTGTTGATCAACGGAGATCTCGAAACGGGCAATTCCAGCCCCTGGACTTTCTGGGAGCCAACGGGTTCCGTCACTATAGATTCCGCGAACCCTCAGGAAGGGGCATTCGCGATTAAACAAACCGGAGGCGTTGCCTCTGCTGAATATCAAATTGGTGGACTGTCTGCCAACACGGAGTATGTCTTTTCCGGCTATGCCTTAAGGAGTGTCCCAAGTGATGATGTTGTGTTCGGAGTAAAAAATCATGGTGCGGCCGTGGTGAGCGCCCCGGTTGACTCTGTGGGGTATAAACTCATCTCCATCAACTTCACCACAGGCGCAAGTAGTACCTCCGCAACTTTATTCTTCTATTCAGAAATTCTCACGGGGGTTACCTACGGAGACAATTTTAGTCTGGAGGCGGTTACCTGTGAAACCTCAGCAGAGTTGCCGCAGGGAACATACTACGTAGATGCTACGGGAGGAAACGATGCAAACGACGGACTTTCCCCTGCTACCGCCTGGCAAAGCCTGAGCAAAGTGAACGCAAGCAGTTTTAGCCCGGGTAGTACTATTTTGTTGAAGTGTGGTGAAGTATGGAACGAACAACTCAAGCCAACAGTGTCGGGTACTGCAGGCAATATCAACGTTATTGACAGCTACGGAAGTTGTCCTGATAACGCCAGTAAACCTCACATTGCAGCGGACGGACAATTTCATATCCCCGTACATTTTTATAATGTTGCCTACTGGGAGATAAACAGCCTGCAAGTGTCTAATGATACGCCAGACAACAGCGAATACACCGGCGCGCATGGCATACTGCTGGAAATAAACAACTTCGGAACGGCTGACCACTTATACGTTCGCGATTGCTATATCCATGACATCGATGGGAACAATGTAAAAGGAAGCAGGTCTAGTAATGGATATCGGGAAGGAAACGGGATCATGTGGAAAAATACAGGGGGAATCATATCGGTTTTCAATGACCTTGTTATCGAGAACAACGTACTTGAACGAGTAGACAGAAATGGAATTAAAGGGGAAGGCTATTGGGAAAGAACGAACTGGCACCCCAGCACAAACCTGATTATAAGAGGTAATGAACTAACCGATATTGGCGGCGATGGTATTGTAGTCATCGCTACGGACGGTGCGTTGGTAGAGTATAACACTCTTAAATACTTCAGAATGAGGCCGCCTTTAACCCAGAGAGATTGTTCTGCAGGCATCTGGGCGTGGAGTGCTGACAATACATTGTTTCAGTATAATGAGTCGGCATTCGGCTGGGGCAAAGATACCTGGGGGTGTGACGCTCAGGGGTTCGATGCCGACGCAAACTGCATAAACACGACCTTTCAGTATAATTACAGCCACGACAATGACGGAGGCTTTACGCTGGTCATCAACTACGAAGAGGACGCTCCTTCATCAACAAAGCTCATAAACACGGTATACCGGTATAACATAAGCGTTAATGATGGTGCATATAAAAAGCGACTAATTCAGATGACCGGGGCCTATGACGAATGCTATTTCTACAATAACGTATTCTACATGGGAGAAGGGACAGACATTGAAGTCCTGTTGATGGAGACATGGCCGGATGGCTATCCACTCCATACGGGGTTCTACAATAACATCTTCTACCTCGCCAACGGAGCTACGGCTACCTACTCTTCTGCCGGAATGGGAGGGGTGGAGTTTGGAAACAACATATTTTACGGGCCGGGACACAACAACTTATCACAGATAGTAGCGGCTCCCATCACTTCAGATCCGCAGTTTGTCTTGCCGGGACCTGGTGCTGACATTGACGACCTGGCGGGCTTTATGCTGCAACCCAATTCTCCCGCTATTGATGCCGGGTTTACCATTACAGACCTCGGCCTCGATATCGGCACACAAGATTTCTTTGGAGGCAGCAACTTGATCGGCGATCATCAGGATATCGGTTGTGCCGAAAACTTAAGCGGTTCTGGTAGCCTGCCCGTTTCCTGGGCAGGTTTCAGCGCCGTTGCCCTGGGAGAAAAAACCGCCCTGCTAACCTGGGAAACTATAGGAGAGGAAGACCTGGCCCGTTTTGTGGTGGAAGGCTCTGCTGATGGTCGGGATTTTACCGCCATCGGGGAATTGGCTGCGGCCAACACCGCAAACACTTATACATTCATTGATGACGACGCATCGTCGCCTTTATCCTACTACCGGGTCGTCGCTATTGATTTTGATGGCAAAGAGAATCACTCCGTAATAAGAGAAGTTACCTGGCAGGTCGGGAATAAGCAGGAGGTCAAGGTTTCTCCAAACCCGATGTCGGGAACGGACCTGACGGTGGCATGGATGAGTCCGAAAGAAGAGAATGTAGGTTGGTGCATATACAATACCTACGGCCAGGAAATCAATAAGGGAAATGTGGGCGCAAACGCGGGTGCAAACGAAGTTAGATTAGCCTTGAGTAACCTGCCTGCAGGGATTTACCTCCTCAGACTACAGGGCTATAACTGGGATTGGTCAGGGGGTATTCTCCAGCGTTAATTCCTACCCTTTGTCCAGGAATGGAATCTACGGGGGCATTCTTCAGCGTTCAATACGCCGCAATGACTGGGGGCTTCTTATAGTTACTGGTAAACGTTGATCCATCTCCGGAACGAGCTACTGTCCGGTTGTCCGAAAAGCGCTTCAAGGCCCCGCCTGCCCGGCTAAAGCGCCTCCCCAACGATAGCCTTCAGCACAGGAAGAACCTCTTCTCCGAACCAACCATTCCGCTTCAGCCAGATATTGTTCCGGGGGGAAGGGTGGGGTAGTGGGAGGTAGGTCGGTAAATAAAGCTCGTGGTTCCTGACGGTCTCCGTCAGTGTCCGCTTTTTCTGCTCACCGAGGTAATAAGACTGAGCGTAGCTTCCGATCAGGAGCGTTAGGCGGATGTTCTTCAGGTTTGCGAGTAAGGGCTTGTGCCACAGGGGAGCGCACTCCGGGCGGGGAGGAAGGTCGCCAGATTTTCCCTTGCCGGGGTAACAGAAGCCCATCGGGATGATGGCAAAGTTCTTCGTGTCGTAAAAAGTGTTCTTGTCCACCCCAAGCCATTCGCGCAGGCGGTCTCCGCTTTTGTCGTCCCAAGGAATACCCGTACGATGGACGATGCTTCCCGGTGCCTGACCAATGATGGCGATTTTGCTGTCTTCGTGGGCTGCCATGACCGGGTTCACGCCGTTGATCAGGTGAGGCAGGCAGACCTTGCAGCCCCTGATATCTTTTAGTAATTTTTTCATCTCCGGAACAAGCTACTAAAAAAGCATTCTCTCTACCTCGCTGTCGTATCCGCCGATCACCTTTTCCACGGTGCCCTTCTGGTCTATCAATACAAAGGTGGGGAAGCCGGCTACTTTAAAGTTGTCGTTCATCCGGCTGTTCTCACCGAAACTGGTGAACGGAAACGCTTTCTTCTCCAAATAAGGCTTCAGGGCAGCGGCATCGTTAACCGGGCTGCTGTACACCAACTCCACATCGTCTCTGGTGGCAAATTCTTTTTTCTTCATTTCCCGGAAAGCCAGTTCACAATTGCTGCAGCCGATGAAGCCGAACATTATCACCGTTTTCTTACTGCTCTTGCCGTAGAGCATTTGTCTTTTTGAGTTGATGTCGGTATAGTCGGCCCGATGGAGTTGAGCTCCGGGTTTGATGAGCCCTGACCGGCGCTCCTCTTTGTCGGCGGCTTTGCTGACTTCCCGATAGGCCATGGACCGGTGCCGGTCTGCGTCGCCAAATTCATGTAAGTCTTCAGAGAAGGAGTAGTCGGTAAAAAAGTAATCGATTACCTGGCTGGTGTCTCCCCCAAGGTGAGAAATTTTACGGATGCGGTCCACCACTTTCTGCTCTGGGTCGAGGAGGTACACGTAGGTGGTGTTCGGGCCGCCGGCCGCGGGGGATTTGGTCGTTTGGGAATAAGAGTACAGCTTCCTGCCATTGATGATTGTGTCCGATACGAGGTCTACTGCGGCGGGCTCCGGCAACGATTTAGGATCGCCGTGGAAACTCATGGCGTGCGCGAAGTAGTCAGGGTTGTTACCAATTTCAGCGGCAGTGGTACGGATCACCTTGCGTTTGTTGTGGTCGATTTTCAGCTCATCCTTTCCGTCGTACAGAACGGACGAACCGGTGCCCTCGGCAAAGAAGGCGAACCCGAGGTCGCTACCAGGCAGCCAGGAGTAGGTGATGTCCATCGAATCAGCCCAGGTCGAACGTGAGTAACGGTTGTCCCAGGCAGAAGTGAAACGGTAATGGTGAGTTGGGGTGGTCAGCATCTTACTACGCGTTGCTTCCAGCACCGAGATGGCGTCGGTCGTGTTTTCGCCGGGCGCTGGTGCTTCGCAGTGGGTCAGCAGCAGCGCGGTCAGGGCGAGGATTAATGCGGAGAATAACTTCATCGTTGAGTTGGATTGAGCGCTTGTAACGCGATTGTCGGGGGGGGAGGGAGCATTCCTGCCGTAAGGATTGAAACCAGTGCAAAAGGCATTTCTGGTACGCCGATGATAAGTACAATCTCAGTGCGTATTGGTTTCCTGATGGAACTCATGCAAAAAGCCTGAAATCTACTTGACAAGGCACTAGCAAAGATAGGGATACAGGTTATGGTTGGAGTGTGACCTAACAATGGTCCGCTACGATTTTAGGCCGCTCGGGCCCCAAAGACTTTAAGCTCTGCAATTACCGCTTGCATTTTGGGCGTGTGTGGGTCGACACCACACTTGTCCAAAAGGTGATACGCTATGCGTTCGTTGCGATAGGCCGTCACGATATCAGACATC
>NZ_VOXD01000072.1 GCF_008014675.1 Neolewinella aurantiaca
ACGACGATTAGTCCGTTCTGGTCCCCCCGGCCCCTGTTCCGCTACGCTCCACAGGGGCCGGGGGACCAGAACGGAAAGAAGAAACTCCACTTTTAAACTGTCCGGCTAAAGCCGACCACCTCACATTAGGTGCTACCTCCAAAACGTGGTCGTACACTGTTAGTGATGGATCTTCTGCTAATTTTAGCTCACCAAATTCTCAATACACTACTTTCAATGGTTTACACTCAAAAGCTTTCTGGTCGATTAATTCTACTTGGACATGTCCAACCGGATCGCCAATAGTTGGTGGTGTTTCGTTTTATGCAGGCGACCCTACAGACCAAGAATGCTCTTATTACAGGGGTAGTGGCGATAATGATAAGGAAGAAGCTAGCATGGTCTCATTCACCGAAGAAGAAACGGATGAACTTGAACTGAATGAGCGCTTTACTCAAAAGGAACAAAATCTAAATATAGATATTGATAGCGATAACAATGATAGAACATCTCTATTTCCTAACCCCGTAAGTGTAGGTCAGCCAATTACCCTTAAAGTCAACAAGAATTTACTTAAGAAAAAAGGCTACACTCCTATCATTATCTCTGACATAAATGGTAGAGTTGTCCTTAACTCAAGGATTCAAAATATTGTTACAACTCTAAACTTAGATGATGTAGTAAGTAAAGGTTACTACATAATTCAAGTAGTAGGTGACAACGAAGTCAACAAAATTCCTTTCATAGTTCGATAATCTTAATTGGAATTAAAGTCCTTTACAGTAGGGAACTATTATTAAGAGGTAGTATGGGTTTGCCCCATACTACCTCTTGTAATTATCGTTGTAAAAATATTGATTTGTTGCCAAGAAGAAAAAAACCGAATCCATCAGGTACATTACTAAATACGGTAAAAGGTTCAGCATACCCATTTCTAATATCTACTTCCAAAGCTATGTAGTCATTATAAGACCTAACCATATCGTACCAATCTTTCGTTATACTTGTAATTTCGACGGAATGTACTTGTAGAATATCTATAGCATTACTAGCGATAAAATCTAAATTTATATCCTGACCATCAAAATCTTGATCTGATATAACTATTCTTTCGTTGAAAGCATATGCCGCATTAGTTCTCGGGTCTAAGTCATCCAAGTATGAAACATAGAAAGAGCCATCTTCAGGGTTAATCAAACGTACCTTTATCTGATAAAAATTTTCTATCCCAATTTTATCTTTCCAAGATAAATTTATTTTTCTCCCTGATAATCCAAATCGATTTCTGACTATGTCATCTCCGACTTGAAAACTCGCCTCTTCAACAGAAAAGGGCATCATTTGCTCTATGAGATAACTACCTAAAACAGGATGTTGAATAGCCATCTTATAAATTTCTCCCGGAGTGAAGGTGTCAATTTCAGTCAGAAATGCTCGGTAGTTATTAATCAAAGTTGCACGATCAGTTGTTGAGTCGCGAATATTGTCGACTGACCTTCTTTCAGATACTGGGATAAACTGAAAACTGGTAACAACTCTATCGTTATCACTTAAAATATTAATTTCTAAGTCATCTTCATCAAAAAGAGGGTAATCATTTCCGTTCAATAGTGATTCCAAAGAATATTCCCTAAGAATATCGGTGGATCGATCACTACGCAAAAATAAAATACTATCCTCATTTGTAAAAGCAGCAGCTAGCGTAAATTTTTCCGATGATACTAAGTCGTCGGTATCAATCGGAACAGTGTCTCCAAAGTAAGTATCACAACTGCAAATTAGTAATGCGATTATTAAGATAGAAGTAGAGCAAAATATTATTTTCATATTAGTGCCATTTTATAGTATATGATAGAGAAGGAACTAATCGAAAGAGGCTAACTTTAACAAGTTGCCCCCTGAGACCATCAAGAGTGCGTTCATTTTCAACATTAACGTAATAGGGGTTTCGTCGGGCATAAACATTATATGCACCTATAGCAATAACTCTTTCATAGTTGTTTTTGATTTTTTGAAACGAAACACCAAGATCAAGTCGATGGGTAGGTGGAATACGATAACCGTTTACATCAGCAAAGGTGAGAAATGAACCAATAGAGAGTTCTCTGTTTAGAGGAAGTACTCTATCGTTTAATAGAGTGATTGGGTTTCCAGTTTGATATGTAAATCCAGCACTCAGTAATATTTTATTCGGTGACACCGAATAATCCCCTGTTATGTATAGGTTATTACGTCTATCGTAACGATAAGGGAAAGGATTACCCTGGTTGATCTCACTAAAAGTTCGCCATGACCAACTCAGTGTATTACTAAGTCTACCCCTAAAACGCCCAACACTTTTTTCTACAAAGCATTCTAGTCCATATGCTTCGCCTTTTCCTTTCACAACTAATTCAGAAAAATCCTCGGAAGAAGTAACACCTGCTCCTGGTCGGTAATTAACAACATTATTCATACTTTTATAATAAGCCTCAATAGCAACACGCAACCCTGGTTTCAACTGACGTTTTACACCGAGAGCAACTTGCCAACTATCCTGAGGAGGGAGATCATTATTTGCTGGTATCCAAATATCTCTTGGAAGGCCAAGGGTTCCACTAATCAAGAGATGCGTATTCTGCCGCATCGAAGCGAAACTAATATTAAGTTCGTCCTTAGAATTAATCTTTGTCTCTACACTTAATCTAGGTTGAATTTTAAAGTGCTCTCCGTTCAACCAACCAAACCGTACTCCGGCATTTAAGCTAATTTTTTCACCGATATCTAATATTTTCTCAGCGTAAAAATTATGATCAAAGTTTGATGACGCAATACGAGAAAACATCGTATCTTGACTTGCCTCAATACCACTAATCGTAGTAGAATTAGCAATAGTAAATCTTCCTGGAATGAATCTTCGGTAAGAACTATTAACTCCTACTTTCAAAATGTTATTTTTTTTTCCTTTGAAAGTAAGGCTAGTCCTAAACATCGTCTCAGCTACATCAGCCGAGTATAGTAATGAAGAAGACTCCCGACGCAAGAGATTTTCTTCGGAGAAAGCGCTTCCATTTTCATAAGAGTAAATCGTATTACCAATATAAGTATTTTGAGTAAGACGATCTGACCAAACCTTATCATAGCGTAAGTTACCAAGTAAGTTATACCATGATAAGAGTTCTTGAGAAGTTCTTACTGTTGAAGAAGTGTTTTGCGGTTGTATTCTCGTCTGGTCGTAACGATCTTTTCCATAATAGCCAGAAAACACTAAGCGATCATTCTTACTTATATTATATTCTAGCTTGATATTAGCGTCGCCGAAATAAAAAGCCAGATTGTTATCAGTACTACTATTTATAAATGGTGCAATCAGTAGGTCAAAAAGAGTACGGCGTCCGCTAATATGATAAGTGATCTTGCCAAATCCTCCCGAAATGTATGCTTTAGTAATGAGTGGGCCTAGGCTAAAACCTCTACTAGACTGATCCACTCTACCTGTTTTCATTTCTACGTCTACAACTGAAGAAAGTCGACCTCCAAATCGAGCAGGAAAACCACCTTTTATTAAATTAACCTTCTCGACAGCATTAATATCAAAGGTAGAAAAAAAGCCAAATATATGGTCAGGCTTATATACTGGTAGACCATCTAAAAGAACAAGGTTTTGATCATTTCCTCCTCCTCTTACAAAAAGACCTGTTTGGCCTTCTATTCCAGACTGAACACCAGGCATAACTTGCATTGCTCTGATAGGGTCAGCTTCTCCAAATAAGGCAGGAATTCTTAAAATTTCTTGGTTCGTGAGTCTGTTAGTACTATTATGAGTAGCTTTCTCAGAGTCAATATATTTACCAACTACTTCTACAGACAAGTTACTCAGCTCTCCTCGTAAGAGAATATCCTGTACTGTAGAACCACAATTTTTTATCGTAAATGTATCTTGTTCATGGCCCACATATGAAACAACTAAAGTAAATGTAGTATCGTAACTGTTACACTTTATAGAGTAAGCTCCTCGCTCATTCGTAATACTGCCAGTTTGATACTCTAGACAATAGATACTTGCTCCTTCTAATATTTCTCCTGATATTTCAGATCGAACTATGCCTGATATTTCTTGTGCATAAACATCACAGGGAACCAGAAAAAGGTAAAAACTTATAAAAGTAAAAAGGTAAAATACAGCTCTCATATTATATGCGTGTTCTCACATAAAATTAGACAAGAAACTGTTACCTACACTTTTCTGTTGTAGAAAAATTTAACATATTCAATATGTTGCGAAGTGTATCGAGTTTACTTACAGTTTATGTTTAATTTAGATATGGCTTTGGTACGTAGATGAAATCTACACACTTCTATACGGCGTAAAGATAGGTTATATTGCAGTCACTCTTTAAGGTAACAGCACCCAAAATGCTCCAGCAAAAATGAATAAGAGGGAAGTAGCAGGCAAAGTGTGATAATGTTTCTTATGGAAATCATGATGTTTTCACATAAAGTACACGTCTATGATCCGTGCTAAAGCTATCCCAAAGCAACTTAGCACGGATCGTCCGTTTTTGGTACAACATCTTCAAACCCTTCCCTGAAGAACTCAGCCAAAGAAATATCGAGAGCGTCCAGGACTTTCAAAAGGCTGCTGAATTTCATGTCTTGGCCGTTCTCATAACGACCAAACTGGCTACGGCTAATGTCGTGCTCGTAAGAGAACTTTTCGTAGTTGCTGTAACCGGCGGCAACTCTCAGATTTTTGATCCTATCTCCCAACTGAATCAGCCTCTTTTCTGTCTCTTCATCATGTTTAGCCATTCTCAAATAAAGAGTGATGGTTACTCCTATGGCACCATCTTAAAGAAACCATTCTAAAGGTACACCTTTAAAGGTAGGGTGTTCCGTCTGTTAGCTTTAAGCCGCCGCTGATTTTAGCTCCCGATTCATACGGCGGACCAACCCGTATCGATTTTCGCAGACGTACTGGGTTTCCCAGTCGTGTACCGCCTGATAAGATACACATGATAAGGCTTTTTGGA
>NZ_VOXD01000073.1 GCF_008014675.1 Neolewinella aurantiaca
TGCGCTTGAGTTGCTCCGAGTCGGTAAAAAGCTCTTCCAATGAGCGTGTCTTTTTGGTTTTCTTTGCCATAATAATCGTATCTAACTGTAAAGTAATGTAGACACACTTAGATGAACAGTCTCCTACTCCCCGTCGGGTCGCCAGTCCAATTCTTTTAGCCTGGCGAAGCCGGATAAAAGTTGGCCTGGCGACTCCCGCCTCGAACAGCCTCCTTTCGGCATCACCCATCTCCCGCCCATACCACCTGTCGACTCCCACCCGCCTCACCTGTCGACGCCCTCGCTCCGGAAACAGCTCATCCCCTTCAGCACAAACAACGACACAGCGTCACCGTCCCTGTACCGTTAGACTACCGCAGGATCAATTTACCACCAAGCACACGGCCATCGGTAGCGAAAGCACGGACCAGGTAAACGCCTTTGGGGTTATCATCCAGACAGAGTATCCCTGAGTGGTCAGGAAGGCTCATCTTTGTGGTCCTGCCGGTAGCGTCGGTGAGTTGGAGTTGTTTCAACTCAAACCCTTCGGGCAGTTGGAGGCGAATCAGGCCGGTACTGGGGTTAGGAGTTATAGTCAGCAAAGCCGATGTGCCGGCAAAATCAATCGTTCTGATGGGGGAAACACTGATCTCGTCGTCAAAATCGGTCTGAACTATGCGGTAGAAAGACCGGCCATCAAGGGGATTATCATCCGCCGTTTGATACTGCTGTCGGCGGGCAGAATTATTAGCGGATACTTTGGCGATATCGGTCCAGTTACGCCCGTCGGATGAACGTTGCACCGTGAAGCCGGCGTTGTCCTGGTCCGTCGTGGTTTCCCATTTCAGAAGAACACTCTTCTCCAGTGCAGTGGCGGAGAAGGCTAACCAGGCCACGGGGAGTGCGCACAGGTTTACGTTCAGGTTGAGAGGAGCCGAAACGGTGAGGACATCACTAGCCACCAGTTCTCCGTCCTGATATACCTCGTAGGGCTGGTTCACGTTGGAAGCTACGTTGTAAAAATGGAGACTTCCGTCTGGCTGCGGGAATTTCTTCTCGCCGTTGAAGTTCACCATCACTTCTCTGGCAGGATCGTAACAGTTTAGCGCCATGGTGACGGGCCAGGGAGTGGTTTCGGTGGCTACGGTGTTCATGATTTCAGACCACGAGGATACACCGACCGTGGTGAGGTAGGGGTCGAAGATATTGTCTTCCTGTGCCGTTCCTGCGGCGTTCCAGACGTCCCATGATTCCTTTTTCTGATCGAATCCGTCTACCGTTCCGTCCAGCACGGACCAAAGTCCGAAGTGAATCCCGGCTTCATTGGGGTGGTCCACCCAGCGGTGCAGTTGGATGTTTTCGATGGTGGGTAGCCGGTTGTTCACCTTCTTCCAGAAGTAAGCGAGTGCCGCCGCCTGGGTGGTTTCGTTGGCGTTCGCGTTGGTAGCGGTATTAGAGTTGAAACCGTTTTCGGAAAGTAGAATGGTTCGCACTTTTTTCCCGCGGTACAGCAGACTGGTTTGGCGAACGTAGGCGTCGATCACTTCAATGTTCTTTGGTGTAATCTGCGGGGTGTTGAAGTTGAACAGTGTCTGGGCGGGAGCGTCATTCCACACGAGCGGATTGAACAGATTAGTGGGGTAGGAGTGCCAGCCAATGCCCCATTCGTAGTCGCCTTCCACGCCATTAAGACCGGTTAGGCTGTTCAGTATGTCGAGCGAACGGAAGTTGGCATCGCTGCCCGCCTTGCTGTTCCAGTGCTTGGTGAACGAGCCGAATACTTTTGCCGTTGGGTTGTGCTTACGAATGGTGTAGTGTACCAGGCGCATCGAGCGGTCATACAATTGGGTGTAGAGCTCGACGGGTTTCTGACCAGCGTAGGTCCACGATTGGTGGGCATCGACCTCATTGTGGATGATCCACTGGTCGGCGCGGCCGTACAGCCCGTCGGTGCGGGAGTAACGTTCGCTCAGGAAGTCCACGAGGGCGGTATAGTGCTCTACGCCCGCGGCACTGGTTACGTTTGCCATAGTGTAGGGGCTGGCCGACCAGCCCACAGCGTCGGGATGGACGAAAATATCCCGCAATGCCTGGTTCCCGATATTAATGGGAAGCAACAGTACGAACGCAACCTTAATACCCGCATCGTAGCAGGCTTTCACGCGGGCATCCAGCTCGCTTACGAAAGTTTGATTTATGCCGTATGTTTTACCGTTGAAGGTATGGCTGGCACCGCCTGTTCCGTTTTGCGAAAAAACACCGTTCAGTAACAAGTTGATCTTCATACTGCTGACGCCAAGGTCGGTCAGGTCGCTGAAGTTCGGCAGGGTGGTTGTGGTAAGCCCGTCCAGCCCCTTTGCGTTGGATGCTTTCACTTCCGGAAGGTTGTAAGTAGGGTAGAAGCAAAGGTCTGTCGGCCAGGCGAGATGAGACAGCTTAGTGTAGTCGCCCGGGGTAAGTTGTTCGACTATGATCCAGCGGGAATACAAGCGGTCGGCATCGCCGCCGTTGCGCGGCGTGAAGCGATCTACCGTTACCACAAAATCTCCGTTCGCATCTTGGTTCAGTGGGGTGGTAAACACGAAGTCGAATTGGTTGAATCCGTAGTCCTCGGGAAGCACTTCCGCGAGGTGGACGGTGGTGGCCAAGGGAATATTTCCCACAATTTTAACCTCGGTTTCGGTAACGATGACGCTGTCGATGAGGCCGGGGAAAGTTGCGCCCAGATAGGTCTGGAGTTCGGTATTCAGGGCGCGGCTGACGAACTTGTCGCTGTTTTGCTCGTCGAGCAGTTCCTGGGCCGTTGGTTTACGGATTTTGATGTTCCGGATATCGAAGGTTTTAGCCACCGCCGGATCTTCGTTGCGGCCAAAATCGAAGCGGAAGTCAGTCCAGTTACCGACCTGAAAGTTATCGACCAGTAAGCGCGGATTGATGGTGTAGGTGGTCCAGTCTGCCGCGGCGGGGATTTCCCCCGTTGTGAACGACTGAGTCGCGTTGATGGGTGGCCCGAAAAAAACCTGTAATTCGTTGTACGCACCGGTGGCTTTGTATTCGAATTCCATAATGTAGCTGGTCTCGGTATTGTATGGAGTGGAGAGCGGTTTGGAACGAATCCAGGGGTCAGGACCAACGGTGACGAGCTCATAGATCATGGGGCTGGGCTCGGAGGCGGTCATGTTACCGCTCGTGAAACCGGTGTTCAGCTCAAGCATCACGGTTTCTGCCGGTGGAACGATTAGTTTGCTCTCCGCATTGGTGGGTTCCCGGAGCATAAAGTTACTTACCTGGATATCGAGGCCGGCCATGGTACCCCAGTCGAAACGAAAACGGTCGTAAAACTGGTCCCAATTGGTTGCATCGGCGCCAAGTACGGCTGTAAACGTTGAGGTGTCAGTGGCTGGCGGAAGTGCCGGGTAGAGCACGCGCCGGGCGGGGTTGTCCGGTTGGCCGTAGAAGATTTGAAAGTTATTGTTTATGCCGCTGGTGGAGGTGTAATCGAAGGAGAGCACGTAGACTGAGTCAGGGTGGTACATCTCGGTGATCAGGGTGCTGCGCACCCACGGGTCTCCGCCATTGGTTGTGATTTCGAAGCCGCCGTTGGCGTTGGCTGTGATGGGAGCCTGATTGCGCATGGTGGGTTCGAGGCTGAAAGGAATCACTTCACGGGCGGTTGGTGTGCGGAGTTGAATGTTGCGGACCGTGATGTCCTGGCCGGCGGTGACCCCGAAGTCGAAGCGGAACTCAGCGTAATCATCGTCCCATTCGGGGGCTTCAATTTTCATGAAAGCTTTGAAGGTCCGGAAGGAAGAGGCGGCGGGCAGGCTGCCGAAATCGATTTGCCGTTGCGCGCTGAAGGGCGAGCCGTAGAAAATCTGGAGGTTGTCGAGCCCGGCAACTGCTTCGTATTCGAAACTGAGAACATACACTGCGTCGTGGTTGTAGGCCTGAGTGAGCGGTACCGAGCCCACGTAGGGGTCCAGCCCGGTGGTGCTGATGGTGTATGTTCCTGCGGGAGCTTCGGCGATGGTAAGTTGGTTGGCTGAGCTGGCGTCCAGCGCAATGGAAATACTCTGGGCGCGGACGCAGGTGCAGAACGCGCTTACAAAGAGCAGAGCAAGGTAGAAGTATGTTTTTGTTTGCATGAATCGGGGATAAATAGCTGAAGGAAGGGGCTAAAGATGAGCGCTGCCAGAGCGGGGGGCATCCTGTACTTTAGGGGTAAAGAGAGGAGGACGACGCTTTTGACACATGGTCCAGCGGATGAAACAGTCTCTTCGCAGCACCAAGTCTTGTTGGTTTTTTTGCTTTCACAGTAGGCACGGCTTTAGCCGTTGGCTTATATGTTTAAAGGCTCCGGCTAAAGCGCGGGCCTACGCGTGACTGATAAGGTAAAAGCGATAAGGGATTGGCAGCCCAGCCTGGAGTCCATTCACAGCAGGCACGGCTTTAGCCGTTGGCTTGTATGTTTTGAGGCTCCGGCTAAAGCGCGGGCCTACGCGTGACTGATAAGGGTAAAGCGATAAGGGTTGGCAGCCTTGCCTTGAATCCATTAACAGTAGGCACGGCTTTAGCCGTTGGCTTATATGTTTAAAGGCTCCGGCTAAAGCGCGGGCCTACGCGTGACTGATAAGGTAAAAGCGATAAGGGATTGGCAGCCCAGCCTGGAGTCCATTCA
>NZ_VOXD01000074.1:0-1904 GCF_008014675.1 Neolewinella aurantiaca
TCAGCCCAGTCAACGGTGTAAGGCGCGGTGCCTCCAGCCAGGGTCAGGGTGATCGTTCCGGTAGCGTCGCCGTTACAGTCTACATCGGTAGTGGCTGCGGTTGCAGTCAGGTCAGACGCTTCGTCGATGGTAGCAGAGATTGCCTCTGTACATCCGTTGGCATCAGTTACGGTACCGGTGTAAGTGCCGGCAGTAAGACCTGTGCGGTCAGCGGTGTTGTCGGTACCGGTTACGTCAGCCCAGTCAACGGTGTAAGGCGCAGTGCCTCCAGCCAGGGTCAGGGTGATCGTTCCGGTAGCGTCACCGTTACAGTCTACATCGGTAGTGGCTGCGGTCGCTTCAAGAACTTCTGGTTCAATCAGAGTCACTTCAGTAGAGTCAGCACAGCCGTTAGCATCTGTAACTGTAACACTGTAAGTTCCTGCAGCCAGGCCGGTCGCAGTATCAGTAGATTGACCATTAGACCAAAGTACAGTGTATCCAGCAGTTCCTCCAGTGTAGGTTACTGTTGCGCGACCGTCAGTCGCTCCGTTACATGAAATGCTACCATCAACTTCTGCGTCTGCAGCTGTAACATCCGGTCCTTCCAGTACTTCTACTGTGAGGTCAACGGAGTTCGTAATCATAGTAAGGAACACCTCATTAGAATAGATGTCAAACATCTCAGTCGCGATGTTAACTCTCGTCTCTGTCAGAGGAATAGTGTAACTGAATACCCATTCTTCACCGGAATCGAGACGATCGTTTCCATTTACATCAGTGCTTGATACAAACTGGCCTTCAACGTTCGGGAACATATTATCTTCCAACATTACCATACGGGCATTGAAGAAAGATGGTCCGTTAAGTCGCAGAATAATATCGTAAGTGACATCTTCTCCTTCACAAACAACCATTTGATCGGCTGTTTTCTCAACATTGAAGCTTACGCCAACATAGTGCGATGGATCCATATCAGAAACAGGATCTCCTGCAGGTGTGCCGTCAGGCAGTACTGGCTGACCAATTGCGGTAGCTTCATTCACGTAAACAGGATCAGTCGCGATCGCAGGTGCAGAGGCCGTTAAGGTTTCACACTGGCCAACAGCAAGGAAGGTGATTGTTCCAATAGATCCCTCTACGTCGTCTGTTACCACAACGTTCTCGAGATCCTGTGTACCAGTATTACAAACGGTGTACTCCCACTGTACCGTAGCTCCTTCTTCGGCAACGAAGATATAAGTAGGAGAAGTCATTGGTGAGTTCTCGTCGTAGAAGTCTGCATCCTCAAAGAGCCCGGTAATCGGGTTCAAGGTTGACTTCTCGATGTCAATCGATGGAGTCTGAAGGATCGGAATGGTTACCTCATCTTCATCGTCATCATCCGGATTACCATCACCGTCTTCGTCAACAGTATCATCCGTTGAAGGATCAGAATCGATGTCATTTCCATCGTCGGCTGTGATCTGGGCGTTGTTGGTCAAACTTGCACCCTGGAAGTCAGCATCAATCGTGTAGATTACACTTATTATCTGACTTGCTCCCTGGGGCAGACTTGTAATTGTAAATGCTCCAGGTCCGGTGACCGTTACGTTAGCGTCTGGAGTAGAAGACTGGAAGGTGAGGCCAGCTTGTGGCGTATCCATCACTTCAATTCCTGCTGCATCGAGACTTCCATTATTAGTAACCTCGATTGCATACAGTACTGTAGATCCAGGAGCAAATGGTCCACCGTTTACCAGTGTCTTCGTCAGCTCAAGGTCGTAAACCTGATCAATAGTGATGGTCTCATCGTCCTGATCGTCTTCCGTTGGTACGTCGTTGTCAGGAGTAGAGTCTTCGTCCGTCTGGTCTTCGTCATCGCCAACGATCTCAGCTACGTTCGTCAGGCTTGTGCCCTGGAAGTCTGCGTCGATCGTGTAGGA
>NZ_VOXD01000074.1:1910-4446 GCF_008014675.1 Neolewinella aurantiaca
TTCCGTTGGTACGTCGTTGTCAGGAGTAGAGTCTTCGTCCGTCTGGTCTTCGTCATCGCCAACGATCTCAGCTACGTTCGTCAGGCTTGTGCCCTGGAAGTCTGCGTCGATCGTGTACGATACGTTGAAGGTGAAAGTATCACCGTCCTGGTCGATCTGCTCGTTCACCGTGAAGGTGCCGTCACCGTTGTCGGTTACGTTACCGCTCACAGAAGCGAAGGTCAGACCAGCAGGTGCGCGGTCTTCAACGATTACGCCGTTGGCATCAATGCTACCGGTGTTGGTAACCGTGATGTCGAAGCTTACTGTAGAGCCCTGAATGTAAGGACCAACAGAAGTTACTGTCTTGGCAAGCTCAAGGTCGTAAACCTGATCGACGGTGATTTCCTCGTCGTCCTGATCGTCCTCCGTTGGTACGTCGTTGTCAGGAGTAGAGTCTTCGTCCGTCTGGTCTTCGTCGTCACCAACGATCTCCGCTACGTTCGTCAGGCTCGTGCCCTGGAAGTCTGCGTCGATCGTGTAGGATACGTTGAAGGTGAAAGTGTCACCGTCCTGGTCGATCTGCTCGTTCACCGTGAAGGTGCCGTCACCGTTGTCGGTTACGTTACCGCTCACAGAAGCGAAGGTCAGACCAACTGGTGCGCGGTCTTCAACAACAACATTATTAGCGTTGAGGCTACCGGTATTTGTAACTACGATATCAAAGCTTACCGTACTTCCCTGAACATATGGTCCGACAGAAGTAACAGTTTTAGCAAGTTCCAAATCATAATTTTGGTTGATTTCAATGTTGACATTGTCTTCATCATCATCATCGCCATTACCGTCACCGTCTTCATCGACATCAGGGCCAGTAGTAGGATCCGAGTCAATGTCATCGAAAGGACCGTCTGCGGTAATTTCAGCTGCATTGTTCAGAGTAGTTCCCTGGAAAGATTCACTAACCTGGTAGGTCAGTTCCACAGTAATGGTAGAACCAGCAGGAATACTTGCGACAGTAAAGCTACCGTTACCGGTAGAAACGATACCGCCCTGTGGTGTAATGCTTTGGAAAACAAGACCAGCTTGAGGGAGGTCAGTTACAGCGACATTAGCTGCATCAATATCCCCCTCGTTGGTTACAGCTACAGAGTAGGTCACATTGCTACCCTGGGTGTAAGTAGAGCCAGAGGTTACCTCCTTGGTAAGAGAAAGATCGAAAAGCGGAAGGTCACCGCAATCGTCATCGCTCAGGTCAGGAGTTCCGTCACCATTGACATCAATATCAGCCCGGTTGTAAAGTCCGGTACCAGGAGTTCCGGTTAAACCTTCAGAGCTTCCACCTTCACATTCAGTGTAAACATTGTCACCACCATCTGTTGAGCCTGGCTCAAGATCAAGAGTAACATTGTACACTAGTGTGTAGGTTTCGGTCGCATCAGCAGCAATCATCCGATCAATGGCGATAGTACTAGCACCTGTAACTGCCAATGCACCTGCGTCAGCGCCGCTGAATTCACCACTATTAATGGTTACATCATTGTCGAAAGCAGGAGTATCAGTCAGTGAGTATGTTCCGATACCGCCAGTATTGGTAACAACGATGGTATAAGTAACATCGTAAGTACCATCTGTATTAGGAATAGCGCTGACGAATTCTTTATCAAGGGAAATCTCAGCGTTACGCTGAACGCCAGCATCAAGATCTGGGTAGTTCTGACCACTGATCAGAGTAACCTGAGCGGTATTACCATTGATATCAGCATCACTGTCATTGGTCTCGTCGCTACCTACTGCATCAGGAGTAGTAAAGAGGTAGTTTGGCAGAATTTCGAATTGTACGCTGTAAGTACCGGGTACAAGTTCGGTGAACTCGTAGAAGCCTCCGTTCATAGTAGTTGTGGTGCTAACGATCATGCCGTTTTCGTCCAAGAGGTTGACGGTTACTCCATCAATACCTGCACTTCCCGGCTCATCATTAATTCCATTTCCATTGGTGTCTTCCCATACATAATCACCGAGTGAAGCAAGTTGGTAGAAACCAGCATCCACATCCAGATTAACATCACCTGAAGCGATTGTTACAGGATCTGAAGTACCTGTAGTCACATCTGCATCAGAATCGTTTTGCTCAGTTGAGCCTGTTTCGTTCTGAGCCGTTGGCTCAAAACCATCAGGCGTACCAAATTGAACAGTATATGTTCCTGGGACCAAGTTATCAAACAGGTATTCACCGTTTTCGTCAGTGACAGCTGTCTGAGGCACTCCGTCGACATCCAGAACTACATTATTTGTCTCATCCAGAAGAGCTACCGGCACACCAGGAATTCCTGGTTCTCCGAGATCCTGAATGCCGTTAGCATTCAAATCCTCGAAGACGAAGTCACCGATAGAAGCAGTTCCGTAAAAACCAGCGTCGATGGTTGGGTTGTTCTCTCCGGACGCAAGAACGATCGGATCGCTCTGGCCGGTGGTTTCGTCGGCATCGCTGTCGGTAGCATCGTCACCCTGGTCGGATGGCGTCGGCTCGTAACCGGCAGGAGATACAAACTCTACT
>NZ_VOXD01000075.1 GCF_008014675.1 Neolewinella aurantiaca
TGAGTACCGGTACGCACCAGCCACAGAATGGCATCAAGTACATCCCGGAGTTGATGTTTTGTCTTGCGGTTGATTGGTAGATAATCTTTAACTTCGTTCCACTGGCTGTCAGTCAACCGAGTCCACTGCTTGGTCATATTTGTAGTGTTTAGCGACTTACAAGATACGACTGGCAGCCTTTATATCTAAATTTTCATAATTTTAGACACGCTCTTAATCCGGTTGACGGCGGGGTCCTGACCGCTGAGGGTAGCTTCGGCGGTGGATGTCCATTTGTTGGTGGTTGAGATCCAGAGTCTCCGGTTGAAGCGATGCTGTTTACCGTCGATTTCGAAGGCGCGGCCGCTGGTGCTGAGGAAGGTATCGACTTCGCTCTTTGAGATGGAGGACTTCTCTCCGTAGAATTTACACTGGACGGCCCAGTAATCTCCGGTTTTAGTTTGGGCTACAAGGTCGATGCCGGTATCCTGGCCGGCGATGGAATCGCGACCGGGGAACTCGTTCCAGAGCCAGACTGTTTTGATTTCCCGCTGATAAATGGGCTCGGTTAGGAGATAGGCTTGCATTAGGCGCTCGAAGCGGTCGCCTTGGTCGCGGGTGGAAATTGCTTCGTTGCGGTAGTTGCGTAAGAGGTCTAGGAATGTCATTCAAATCTGGGTGTAAGTCGGAACGGGGCGGAAAAACGCTTGGGGGGTGAAGATAGTAAAAGTATCGATTGGGAGGGCTGATTGATCGTTCTTGCTCCCCTACCCTGCTCGTCCAACTTTCATTGCACCTGCGTTTTCGCCCAAAGACTTAATGGTGTTAGAGAAACAGGAAGTGGGCCAAATATTTTGTCAGGGGATTATTACCTTCGGCTTTCGTTTAAAAACAAGCCTCATCATTATGTCGATTGAGATGCTTCTACTTGTTGCTTTATTGAGCATTGCGATTGTGCTAATTGGTTTACTAGTTGGTAATAGCCGGAAACGTAAGCGTGCCTTGACGCAACAATTGGAGGGGCTTCTGCCTGATATACGAGAGGGTCGGCGAGTGTTTGTTGGTCATCTTAGTGAGGAGACCGGGTATTTCAACCATTTTCTGTTGCGCCAATGGACAGAGCGGTTTGGGCCGGTTGCTAAAACGGTAGGCAAACTGAAGTACCGCAAGTCGTACCTGAGTGAGGAGGATAAGGACCTGATTGATCAGTTTCTTAAATACTCTAGCGAGAAGGAGGAGCGTCGAGAAGCTTTCAATCAGGCTTTTGTGCCGGCGGAGGTAAAGCGAACGACGGCTTTGCTGAGCGACGTTGAGGGGAGAAGCCTTGACCATCAACAAAGGGTGGCGGTTGTGACCGACGAGGATTCCAACCTGGTGGTTGCGGGGGCCGGATCGGGGAAGACTACGACGGTGGTAGGGAAGGTGAAATATGTGATGGAGCGGTATGACGTTACTGCCGAAGAGCTATTGTTGATTTCGTTTACGAATAAGGCTACGGACTCGCTGAAGGAGCGGATAGAGCTTGAAGGGCTGCAGGCGAAGACGTTTCATAAACTGGGGAAGGACATTATTGCGGCCGCAGAAGGAGGAGTGCCGACGACGTTTGATGAGAAGGATTTCAAGAATACTATCCTTCAGGTTTTTCGGACACTGATTCAGGACCCTGATTATCTGGCGAAGGTAAATATGCTGTTTACTGATCATTTGAAAGCTTATCGTCCCCAGGATGAGTTTGAATCTCAGGGGGCGTATTGGGCTTTTCTGGATGAACAAAACTATACGACATATAAGGAGGTACATCAATCGTGGGCGACGAAGGAAACGATGATGCGGGAGCGGGTGAAGAGCATCGAGGAGTGCCTGATTGCCAATCATTTGTTTTTCAACGGAGTGTCTTATCAATACGAAGCAGCTTATGAACATGAGACCAAAACGTTAGACTATAAACAGTACCGGCCGGACTTCAAGATTACTCAGGGAGACAAGGTGGTTTACCTGGAGCACTTTGGCGTAGACCGGGAGGGCAATGTGCCGAAGTGGTTTGGAAAGCCAGGAGAGCGGTATGAGGATGTGAAGCAGCGCTATAACGATGGTATCCGGTGGAAGCGGGAATTGCACGCTACACACGGCACGACCCTGGTGGAGACGTATAGTTTTATGAAGCGTGAAGGGACGCTGTACGAGGAGTTGGAAAGGATTCTTACCGAAGCGGGGATTGTTTTTACTCCGCTAACGGCGGAAGAGAAATGGGAGGCGATCCAGCGATACGGCCAAAATGAGGTTGACGCTTTTTATCAGTTGGCGCAGACGTTCAGCAACCTTTGGAAGAGTAATGATTACTCGGCGGAAGACATCCGGCAGAAGATCGATCAGATAGAAGACAAGTCGCTTCGGGATCGTTCGCAAGCGATGTTTGACATTCTTCGCCCGATTCAGGAGGGGTATGAGGCTTACTTGCGGGAGGTGAACATGATCGACTTTGGGGATATGATAAACCTGGCGACGGCGGCAGTTACCCGGGGAGAATATGCCAGTCCGTTTCGGTACATTATTATTGATGAGTTTCAGGATATATCGATCAGTCGCTACCGGTTGATCAAGGCACTTCAGGCAAGCCGTCCGGGTTGTAAGATTTTTTGTGTGGGTGATGACTGGCAGTCGATCTACCGGTTTGCGGGGAGTGACATTTCGCTGTTCAGTAGTTTTGGCAAGTATTTCGGTGTGCACGAAAAGTTGAAGATTGAGACGACCTACCGTTTTCAGGATCCCCTGCTGGCGACTTCTTCGGATTTCGTGATGGCGAACCCGAACCAGACGGCTAAAAAACTGAGGGGGTTAGCCGGAAAAAGGACGACCTATAGTATTGAGTATATTGATAAGGATTTTCCGGGAGTTGGTGCGCGGACAGCCGCATTGTTTAATAATCTTCTTTCGCTTTATCCGGGCATTGAAGAGAAGGAGATTTTGATTTTGGGCCGATACAATCTTGACAGGAACCGACTGAGTTACAAGTATAGTCCGTTTGAGGTTAGTCCTTCGTTAGTGGTATACCGGAAGGGAGGACAAAGCTTGCGGGCGAAGTTCATGACTATACACAAGGCTAAAGGTTTAGAGGCGGACATTGTGATTTTGATTAACTGTAGTACGGGCAAGTATGGATTCCCGTCGCAGATGTCGGATGATCCGATGCTGAATCTTGTTTTAAGTCAGGCGGATCAGTTTGAGAATGGAGAAGAGCGGCGACTGTTCTACGTTGCGCTTACTCGAGCTAAAGAGCATGCCTATTTGGTTTGCGACCATAGGTATAAGTCTAAGTTTATTCTGGAGCTGGAGGGTCAGGATACCGGGGCCAAGGTTGAGCGGTGTCCGGAGTGCAAAACGGGGAGACTGGTTTACCGTTCAGGGGTCAGTAAGAAGGGGAACCCTTATGCGATGTATGGATGTAGTAATTTTTCGCGGGGGTGTGGGTTTAAGCGGTGGGCATAGGGGGGAGCGTCCAGTACCCGTGGAATAGGCTGGGTTGGGATATTTTTTTTGAGACTGTTCATCTAAGTGTGTCTACATTACTTTACAGTTAGATACGATTATTATGGCAAAGAAAACCAAAAAGACACGCTCATTGGAAGAGCTTTTTACCGACCCGGAGCAGGTCAAGCGCA
>NZ_VOXD01000076.1 GCF_008014675.1 Neolewinella aurantiaca
TGTCTTTGAGTGCCCATCAAGACCGGAAGGCTCGAAGGGGTTTGTAGTAGAAGCCAAGCGGTGGGTAGTCGAAAGAAGCTTCGCCTGGATGAATTTCTATCGCAGAATCACCAAGGACCTGGAGCGAACGATAGAAAATTCGGCTTCATTCATTTTGATGGCCAACATTCAGATGGTTCTATCGTCAATACAGAGAAATCTTGACTCGAATTTTTAGACACGCTCTTAGTCAACTAGCAGATTAGTAAACTTCCTGCTAGGGTAAAATGAAGAGTCCTCCTCCCCTCTTCTCTTAATCTCTATCACCGTATCTAAGCCCATTCAAGCATAATTAATTTCTCGTCTAAAATTCAATTTCGCCCAACGTCTCGGTGCCGCGCAGTGTCCGCCTTAACCAACGTTGCTACATGGTTTTAACGTGACTAATTTAGAGCTTTCAAACCGAAGAAACAAACGTTGTGGCAGCATTGTTGGTGGCAAATTTTCAATTCTTTTTTATTTTCTGAATTGTCGATTGATTTTCCACTGCAAACTCAATGATCACGCTATCAACTTCTTCATTGATATCTATCTTTTCGATTTCTGAAAGACGATAGCTATTTTCATCGATCTCAATATAAAAATCTATCTCACCTATTTCTTTCTCAAAAACACCGATATCCTTAATTAAACTGATTTTCGGAATAGCAATTACACTCTTAGCGCCTTCTCTTAATCTATAGCCTCTAATTCTTCTTTCATTATTAAATTCAGTCGCAAATAAAGCAACTTTTAAAAACGGAATCCCCATAGGAATAAAACTCAATGTTATCAAAAATAGAACTAACCCTAAATACCATTTTACCCATATTCGCTTTGAATATTTTACTATTACAATCGGGCTTAAAATCCCCCATGTCCAAAAAATAATTTTATCAATTAATTGACCTGAAATAGAAATTCCATTTGTCAGATAAACTGTCAAATCGCCAATTAATAAAATTGTAATTACGATATATACTTTTAACATTTCAGGGGTTTTCAACTTGTATTGACACCTTTAAATTATCTCTATTGCTTCCCCATTCTTCCTTATCCTCATACCTTAATTCCAATGTTAATTTCTGACCTTGTTCAAAATCTCTATCTCTAACAAACTCAAAAACCGTGTTGAGAGGTATCATCAATTCACTTTTCCGAAGTATTTTATTGATTTGACTTGAATTCACCTTAGCGTTAAAAATTTCACAGATTGACTTTCTGTCTTCGAAAAAAAATTCAACAACAGGCTTATTGAATTCTTCTTCCAACAATGTAATTTTTTGATTTTGCAATTTATCGGCATCTATATAAGCATAAATGTTTGTATAATCACTATCTTTTAAATGCCTTCTAATTACCTTATTTATTAAGTCCGATTTTGGTGATTTCTCATTTTTAAGTCTTTTCAATTCATTTTTTCCAAATTCAACTGTAACATGGTCTTCATCCAATTTCACACCTGAATTTTCGTACTTCTCAAGCCATTTTTGCAATTTGTTATCGCTGGTAAAATTAAAATGTATTCCTATCCATTCTTGAGAATTCATGAGTATTCATTTTTATCGGCCATTCATAAATAACAATCACATACTGAGTCATAAAGTTATTTACAATAGTAGTTTATGATTAGACATTGACACATATATATTGTTTCTTGACTTCAACACGCGTAGCGTTGCCACCAACGAACAAGTACTCACGACGGATTGAAGCGCAGCGAAAATCTGTCCGTGAGTACGATGTTGAACTAAGCCGCTCCGCGCCAACCGCTGCCGCGCCATAACCAACCGTCTCCTAAAAATACCCCTATCTTACCTATTAACCAAACCATTCCATCGTGACTAAAAAAAGTCCCGGGCTCAGATAGCCCACCACCCCGATTGTCAGCCGGATCTCGACCGGTTCGTGGCCCATTTACGGGTCGCGGGTATGACATCGAGTACCATTATTAACTACGCCCGGTCGCTGCGCGACCTCATGGAATACCACCATGCGGAAGCCGATGCCATCACCGCCCGGGACATCCTCGCCTTTCTCGCCGAGCGGGAAAAATCAATAGGGAAATCAACCCTCAATACCCTTTGCTGTGCGCTGAAATACTTCTTCGGCAAAGTCCTCGGCGACCCCGACCGCATTTTAGCTAAAATCAACGGATTCTAGCCTGGATTTTTGACTTGCCGGCCTCCCATTCTTTCCTGGGAACCATGGTTCTGCGCCTCCTTTCCCACGATCCAAACGGGCGGCTTTGGTTCAATGCCCATAGGGCCGGATCGTGGGATGGCGGGTTAGTCCAACAAAAGCGCAACGGCAGGCCCGACTGCGTCAGGGCTGCCTTTGAGATTTAAGTGTTCTGCGCATTTTACTTCTAATAAAATGGACAAAATACTCGAAGCAGTCTCCACGTTTTTGACAAGGTTCATTTCTTATTTTAATACTGAAATAAAGGTTTCATCAGAAGAGTTACCTTCCTTCCATCTCAAATATTTTATATATGCCTCTCTGAATGCTTCTGGTGATTTGCGATAATCAGAATAATCCCCAGGGGGGAACCATTCTTCATCATACATCATCTCGTGATTTGCATGTAATGTATTATACCTGTAGTCCAGCGGTACATCATCATTATCTAATTTTGCATATTTAGCTAATGAAAGATGACTAAATAAGTCCTTTAAGAACTGTGAAGAAGCTAAGTTAAAATATTCTGGTTCCTCATAATACTCGATAACTGGCTGATCGTATCCTTGTGAATCAAAGCTATTATAAGTAAAGGTAGTCTTCATATATAAGTCATCAAGTACGCATAATCCAGTAAACATTTTATGCAAACCATCAACTCTATATCTTCTCATAAATTCAAAAGTCTTTTCAAAATCACCCAGATAATCGTCGGGTATATCCTGAAAATTATGTTCTGGTTGAGAGTAAAATTTTTTAATTGCTCTTAGCAAACTCTCAGTAGAAGAATTCTCATTGCGCTTGAATGCAACGACACCTTTAAAAATTGGAAATTTTGTCACATTATCATCGGCTTTGTCTAAATGGTTGATTGCCTCCCTCAAGGTTTTAGTTGACAATGTAGACTTTACTTCTAAAATGCACCTAACAGATTCTGGCGATACAACTATAATATTATCTTCATTAAAATAGGGAATGAAATTCTGACTGTCATAAATAATTATGTCAATTTGGTAGGGCTTTCCATATATAAACCCAGTACTTATTGAGTATTTTTTAGGGACATACTTTTCTAAAAGAGAAATTAATAAATTCTCTCGGTAACTCCCCTTAGTTCCACCATGGTTTATAAGTAGGGTGTTCCCTCTGTTAGGCTGCGGCCGTGGCCGATTCCGTCCTCTCTCGGAGCACTCTTAGCTGAGTGTATCGCGTCGGGCAGGTGTTGGCGGTTTCCCAGTCGTAGACCTGCTGGTAAGTTACGGTAGTCAGGGCGCGATCGACAAAATCTAGCGAGATGTCGATATGGTATAAC
>NZ_VOXD01000077.1 GCF_008014675.1 Neolewinella aurantiaca
CGTAACCGCTCCCGATAGAGGCGTTGTTTTTTTGTGGTGCGCAGAGCGGCTGATTTCCACCGCTGTGCCTTAGCTTTGAGGCGTGCTCTCATCTGTGTTTTGTGCTTCGTAACCCAAAACTAACAGTTTGAGAGCACATCTTTTTTGAGCCAGAATCAGCCTCGACGATTTCGTATCAGAGGGAACACCCTACATTTAAAAGGCTTGATGGAGCCTGTTGTCAGTCCCAAATTAAGTGGAGGTTTCCATGAGTATCCCCAAGTATCCCCAAGTATCCCAAAAATTCGACGGTTTTTAGCTTCCGGCCAATTCTGAACGCTAATTTTTACGGGCGCAAACCAGATTGTCGCGATTGCTCCTCCCCAGCGCAGCGGTGTGGGGAGGCTGGGAGGGGGTTGAGCGACAATCTGGTTTGCGCCCATTTTTACTGTTCCCCTCGATATTCTTTCGGGGCTTTGATTTTAGCAAAATCGCCCTCTTCAACGCCAGGAGGATATCCAAGTTCGCTGTAAATAAGTTTCTGCCAAGGAGCAGTAAGTAAGTATGGAAACTCATAGGGCATGGCATCAATCCATTTGCGCAAGGTTTTTGGGTCTTTTTCGCCACAGCCGGAGCAGAGCAGCAGCAAGGGCAAAAGAAAAACCCCCAGGATCGTCGGCAAGCCGACGCCGAAGAAGCTGAATACATCAAAAAATACCGCGGCTTGGCGATACTGAACGGATGCGGTGCGTTACCCTCCGGTAGAATAAGCTGATGGTATAAAGCAAAAAAGGGCTAAGACTAGAAAACTCAAATATAGCTTTCATAAGCAATGATTTACATTTGGTTTCTCCCACCCAGACATGGGTCAAAATAAAACAGGAATGTCGAGTCCTTTAACCAAAGAAAGGTCCAAGCATCTCCCGAATTCTCGACCATCCATAGGTCTCCACCAAATATCAGCAGCCTTTTTCGTACCTATCTGCACACTTTTTCATCAAGTTGATTCTAAAAAGAGAGCTAGCCAAAAACTGTAGCAATAATGAATACATCATCATTATCTCCCTTAATAGTTCTTAATTTTTCGAGCCCTGACTGAACATCCTCCTTTGACAATTGGTCACTAAAGGCAGCCTGAATATATTCGTACTCATATCTGTACATCTGCTGGTAAAAAACACCGTCACTATATATTCTTGGAGCCCTTACATATTCTCCACCCAAGTCATAATATTTACTTGGGTTTATGATTTGCTTACCATTATCAACACACGAAAAATAGAAATCTTCTCCGACCTGATAGTTACAATACAACCTATTCTTGTCCTCATCAAAAACAAATACTGATGGCAGAGGAAAACCCTTTTCGAACAGTTCTTGCCAAGTATTTTCAACATTTGGATTAGCTGAAACTGCAAGAAACTCAAAGTCCCTAGCAAAAGAAAAAGACAGCACAGGTTTAGCGTTAGCCTCATCATCAATTTGATAGATTACGTTCCCAAAGGGCCTCCTGTGTTGTAACTTTCCATTTATTCTGTTAAATCTATCATTATTATTAACAGGTATTGAGTTATAGCTCGCAGCAGCTAACATAGGTGTGGTGTATCTTAAAGATTCTCCATCTCTAAACAAGAAGCGCATTGGGCCAGTAGAATCGATATTGACCCCACCTTGTGGTCTGTAACTAATGTCATACAATAGTTTATTCTCCCCAATTACTGCAGCCTCAATGAACGAAGCAACCTTCTGTATCGTTCGAACATACTTTCCTTTAAAGTCGAACACATCCATTTTTCCGCTCATACGCTCTTCGATGTATATTTCCCTATTGAACTTATCGACATCTACAGACCCTATCACCTCGTACCTATCAACCCCTGGCGAAGGAGGAATCGGCTTCCAAATTAAATCTCCATCTTCATTGATACAAGTAACCTCTGAAACTCTTCTATCGACCAACAATAAATTCTCACCTATAGAATGGAATTCCGTAAAAAAATTTCCAATTTGATAAGTTTGCGCCTTAGGAATAATTATAATTTTGTTTTGAGCAAGCAGTTTTGGTGAACTAATAAAGTGCTCCCTACTATTATCAATTTCCACGACAGCAATAGAACCATTTTCCGAACTTCGTTCACTCTCACAAGCCAATATTAGCATTAGCACGACCACCACCGTAAACTTAACAAAAATCAATTTCATTATAATTGTTTTTAATATCCAATGTAAATCCTAGCAGAAAAAAATATGTGAATCACAAACTTATTTTAGCCAGACAATTTCAAGCGAGAGAGAACAAAAGAGATGTATTCTCTTCTGTTTCCTCACCATGACTTCTATTTGAGTATGAAGTTAAAAAAGTCTATTGAATGCTTCCACTACATAATTGATTTATTCATTGCCTGGGTCTTCAGGCTCAGCAGATGGCTGGCAACATTTGCAAGGATCATCCAGCGTGCAAGTTACTTTCCCTCCAACTACTTCTGCCCCTTTATTTGCAACAGTGCCCATACCGCAAGCAGGATCACCTGGACACCCTGTATTACTGGAGTTACCAGCACCGCCACCAGTTGAATTTGCAGCAGGAATGAAGCAAAAAAGGGCTAATACTAGAACACTACAGAACTTAGCAACTATAGCTTTCATAAGCAATAATTTGCACTTGATCTCTCCCTCTCAAGTATCGGGCCACATAAAAAGGCAAGTGAGGCCTGTTGTCAAAACCAAAATTAGGCCCTTATTAAAGGATTACCCCTAAGTATCCCCAAGTATCCCAAAATTCGACGATTTTCAGCTTCCGGCCAATTCTGAGCACTAATTTTGGCGGTGTATCAAATGTAAGGATAGGAATCTAGGTTTCGTTGCCACAATGCGTATTCCGGAGTTACTGACCCCCTCATTCCGGAGTATTGACCCCCCATGTGGATAACTCGCGCTTGTTAGGGTTACGAAGATAAGTTTTCAGATCGTTTCCTCAGACTTTTTCCTTTGAGTTCGACCCGATGAGCCTTCGGGATGATCCTGTCCAGGATGGCAT
>NZ_VOXD01000078.1 GCF_008014675.1 Neolewinella aurantiaca
CCATACGCTTGATTTTGCCCATTGTCGCTGCTCTTGATGAGCGGCGAAGATGGGAGGATCAAGCACGAGTCTCCACGTAAACCGAGGGGGGCAATACTCCGGAATGTTTTCCACAGGGGGTGGGGTCAATACTCCGGAATTGGGGGGGCAGTACTTTTCGGAACTGGGGGGTCAAAGCTGCCGGAATACGCAAGCATCCTAGAATTTACGTTAAGCTGAATTTATTGATGCTAAGAGGCTTCACAAGCAAGCACAGTCTAGCACTATACGAATTTCTGGCTGACTACCTTAACCTTAGCTCTTTTCGTTGTGAGTCAGATGACTTCAGGCGTTTGATGGGGATAGAGGAGTGACAATACCCTTCGTTTACCATGCTTCGTAAAAGGGTGCTGGATGTGGCCGTTGACGAAATTAATGATAAGTCAGATATAACGGTGGCCTATGATCTTGAGAGGTCGGGAAGGAAAATAACCGCCGTAGTTTTCAAAATGGAACGTAAGAAAGAATCAATAGTAGAACACGGGGCAGAATCGGCTATCCGTGATAAGTTAAAGTCCTTTTGATTGAAAGATTCTGTTATTGAAACCCTTTTAGAAAACCACGATGAAAGTTACCTGCGAGTAAATATCGCTGTGGTCGAAGAGCAGTACAGGAAGGGGAAAATCAAAAACGTTGCTGGTTACCTTCTCAAAGCTTTTGCCGACGATTACAGTGAGCAAATAGAACGTGGACAAGTACAATCTAAGCAGCAAGTTGCTCCTGATTTATTTGATCAAGAAAGTCAGCTCAAGAAAGATTTTGAAGAGCAGAGGAGAGCGGCGGTCCAAGATTACCTCAAAAAACTATCTGAAGAAGAGCGGTCAGCAATTCAAAACAAGTTCCTTGCAGAA
This sequence comes from Neolewinella aurantiaca, assembly GCF_008014675.1. Taxonomy (GTDB): domain Bacteria; phylum Bacteroidota; class Bacteroidia; order Chitinophagales; family Saprospiraceae; genus Neolewinella; species Neolewinella aurantiaca. The sequence goes on from NZ_VOXD01000078.1 coordinate 891, forward strand.
AACGAGGACAACATTCGATACAAATCAGTCAGCAAGTCCAAGGATTTTGAACATCCTATGATTCAGAACATTTATGTGAGGTTTGTTGCTTCCAGGCGACTTCCTAAAAAATACCATTCTTTCGAGGACTTCAAAGCAACAGCGAGTTCAGAAGAACAACAAGCGGTAAATGTCCACTAGAAACTTTTATTGCTCAAAAGCGCGATTTTTAACGCCATAGAATAAGGCTTTTTCGAGGGTATTGAATAGCGACCTTAACCACTGATTTTGAAATTGAGGTCAAGCTGAAAAAAGAGAATAGTTCACGCCAAGATTACAAGTCCGAAGATGATGGTCACGACGGCAAGGGTATAGTACTTTTTGGTTCGCTGGTTGCGTTCTTCTCAGGTCTTTTGAAGCAGGTTTTGAAAATTTGTAACGGCTTCCTTCCTTTCATTCTTCTCTTCCGTCAATAGGAGACTGTACTTTGTAACCTGGCTCTCTAAGTTTGAATTGTATTTTGAAAGATCGGTTACAATATTTTCCTTCTCTTGTAAATCAGATTGTAGTTTTTGAACCTGTTTCTGAAGCGGTTCAAAGTCTTGATTTGCTTCTCTTTTTTCCGAAGAGAATGTGTCTCAATTGTACGACTGTTTACCTTGGTTGTAAAATGAATTGAAGTCTTCAAAATGTACAAAAGTCTTTCAATCTCTTTTTGTGATGCGGATTTTTGAGTGCCCTTTCTTGAGGTAATTGTAAACTGTCTTCAAAGAGGTTTGAAGATGGTTTGAAAGGTCACTTGGGAGTACGTAATTACCCATTGTATTTATGGAGAAGTAGAGAAGTCAGGTTATTCAAAGAGAATTCAAAATCAATACATATGCTTTATTCACTTTCGGTTTGCTTCTGAACTCAACAGAGCTAAAATCCCTATGTTTACCATCTACGAAAAGCTATGTTGATTCGCTACATACATGACCTTTTAATAGACACATTGCTCTTATTAGCAGAATCAATACTGATCATGATTGGGGTAGGAACAATTGCTGCGACGACTTACATTGTCTATTACATAATTGTAGCGATGCTGAAAACAGGATAAAAGAAGGGATAATCATCCCTGTCTTTCTTCTCTATCCGCGCCACATCTCTCTAAGCTTATTCTTTGAACGAATCCTAAACCTTCTAATGTCCATTAAAACATTGCGAATTTTCAGGAGCACGATCAAACAGCTACACAGAGTGATGAAGATGGTGAACAGTCAAAGTAAAACCAAAGCGATCATCCCTAATGTCTTAACAGTCATCTGTTACTGAAATGAAGTAAAAATGTCTTGTCAGACGGTGCAATCTACGATATTTTTCGGAAGCTGTCTTCACAGCGCGAGTTTCTGTGAAGTAGTTAGAATCGATTGAAATGAAGTATAAGTAGGGTATATAGTTGAGGATTTAAAAACACTTCAAATAACTGGTTATCAGTACTTAGAGGTATAACATGGATTATGAAACAGATTATGCTTCAAAAGTTGTAGAATTAGGCTAAATAAAACGATCCTACTTAAACCTAGACATCCATTCCCAGTAAGATCCTGGGTTGTCTCTTTGGGCCTTTCTTGGGTCTAATCCTTCTTTGTCACACATTCGACACCACGCAGACCAAGCTCTGTCTTTAGCCCTTTCGGACATGTGTTTCTTTCTCTCTTCTTTCAGTCTCTTATCACTAGCAGCTATGTGAGATTGTAAACTGCTAATCTCTTCCTGATGTTTCGCGTTCTTATAGCCAGAGGAGTTGAGAAATTTTTGTTGATCGTTTTTTGGCGGTGTATCAAATGTAAGGATAGGAATCTAGGTTTCGTTGCCACAAGAAATATCGGATTGCTGCGACATGATTGCTGAGGTCTTTCGAGAAGCTGAGCGTCTTTCGGACGAGCCTGCTAACTCGCGCCCTTACACCGGTAAAGTAGCCCTCTATATAGTAGGTGAAGGCTTTTCCCGGCTTGTGCTGCTCTGGAGGGATTAGTTGGTAGTAGCTTTCAAAATGATCAGTAGCAAATTGACATTTTTGCCTTAATCGACTTGGGAGTTTGTCAAGGATAGCTTCAAGA
>NZ_VOXD01000079.1 GCF_008014675.1 Neolewinella aurantiaca
AATCACCAAGGACCTGGAACGAACGATAGAAAATTCGGCTTCATTCATTTTGATGGCCAACATTCAGATGGTTCTATCGTCAATACAGAGAAATCTTGACTCGAATTTTTAGACACGCTCTTAGTGCCAAGTCTGGAAAAACCTGGAAAAGTCAGAGTAGGCGCAGTTCGTAAGTTTACAAAAGACTTTAAGGTTCTTAAAGAAGGGAGGTTGCCAAAATATTCGGTGCCTTCTAATTGTTACGTTGATAAAGGTAATCTTCATTTTGAATATGGAAGAAGTAGCCTTGGAGAAGATGAGATATATTATCGAACTCTCAACTAGGCTAAAGCCGGCCACCTCAAACAAGTATTAGGATACTCTTAGTTGAATTGTCACTATTGGCGGTGATGTTATTACATAATCAAAGTGAAAGAATACTAGTTCTGTTGCTAACTGTTCTATTCCTGTCTCAAATATTTGAAAGATGAAATGCTGTGTCGAACTAAGTCGCAGTAAACTTTATTAGATAAGTGTTTTTTTGTACTTTAAAATTGAAAAAAATGCGAGTTAGTATATGCATAATTTTACTTACTATGATATGCTGTTCATGTTTTGAGAGTTTCTCCTCGGGCACTGTGTCAACTTTTAACCTGGATAACTCTAAGCGTGATCAATATGCAAATGTAGATTCTCTGCTTGGTATTAATCGAGTAATCAAGCTGTCTCCAGACGTAGTAAGGCTTGTTGGTAACGATATAAAATTCTTTGTTGTTGTAGATTCTCTTCTTATTGTTATTGATCAAAAAAATGGAATGACTGGGTTGACAAAAGAGGGTGTTCCTATTTGGCATGTCACTGCTGAAACAATTAGGACGCATGAATTTAATCCACTCTTTTATGCTTTTTACGATGCAGTCCGCGGTGAGATATGGACTATGGCGGCTGATCAGAAGGTTTTAAAAGGCTTTGATGCCGCAGGAAACTTTATAGATGAGCACTTTCTAAATATACCGCACGACAATGCATTGCTACTAACGGATGGAACCTATCTCCTGGAAACGAGAGGTCGGTATCCAGAAACGAGTAAATACGCCTACAGTTACTTGCTGGCCAATTCGACCAGAGAGGAAGTTATTCATGACTATAGAAGAGTAAGTAATCCTACCGCATCAGATCGTCATCTCAGCTTTTCTCATACACTATATCGCTACGGTGGAGCTATCTACTATTCTCGACCTCATCAAGATTCATTGTATCGGTTTGATAGTTTAGACAAGCGGCTCTCTGCGATAGCGACGGTTTCATTTAGTCAGGGAGCACCCCCGCCAGAAATATTTCGGGATCCTAAGATTAAGAATGCACTTACCTATATTTCTAATGCAAACTATGTTCAGCCCGTTTGGCTTGTTGGAAATGATCGTCATCTTTTTGTTTCTTTCGATTATAACCGGCAGAACAATTTTATCATTGCTACACCTGAGCAGACCCTGATCAATTCTAACGTGCTCGTTGCAGGAGAAACCGTTTTTATGGCTCCTTCACTTTATGGTGATGATGGTTTTTTTCTCTCAATATATCCGGAATACCAGCACGAAGCTTTACAAGAATTACCTGAAATCAATTTTCATCCTTCAAGGCAATGGAAAGAGGATTTTCAGAAACGTGCGGACCAGATTAGTGAAAAAGGCGAGGGTGTCGTGCTAGTCGTTACAAAAAGTCAAATTATTTCTTCGGAATAACATCCGGTGCAACTCCAAAAAGTATATTGCAGTTGTAATCGAATTAGATTCCAAATTTGCTTCAACCCTATCCTAATCACTCTGACTTAGGTGTAAACCGCCCCATAGAGGTCCTCCTAATCACCCTGGCAGCAATAGTTCCCGGCCTGCTGGTGCCAACAGGCTTGAAATAGGAAAACACATTTCTGCATTCAGAAACAAGAAAATAAGTCAGCATTCTGTACGGAATAAAACGCTCAAATTTCTATCTCTAGCCAAAATTTAATCCGATTAAAACTACGCTATACACCCTAACAATGCTCCTCCTCCTGAGCAGCGGCACCAACACAGACGCAACAGAAACAATTGAGCTAAGCTCAATCCCAAAAGACACACGTAAGGTCGATAGAAATCTAAAGCAACCATAGTTATACTGCTAGGCAAATAAGGACGTAGAACCTCGTAGCGTCCTGACGTAGTCGGACCTGCGAGCGTTCAGGTGTTTTGGTCTAGCAGTGTAGTAACCATAACATAGAACTTTCCAACGATCAGCATTCAGGCCCAACGCGCCTGAATGCTGATCGCTTTTTGTACAAAACCCTGAATACCCTTATATTACCCCTGTATCTCGCAACCTCTGCTCTGCGGCGTACGCTGTTTTTTTATACACAACACATTTTGAAACCGCTTTAGAACCATATTACGGGCCGTTGCCCGCTGACCAAACCCCATTGCTACCGACAGCGTACACCAGATCCATATGACCAACCATTATCGCACTTGCTCCCGGCTTGCATCCGGGGGGCAACGCACCGCATCCTTCCCGTATCGCCTAGCTGCGGTATTTTTTGACGTGTCCCGCGTCTCCGGTGTCGGCTTACCTACGCTCCTGGGGATATGCCTCTTGCCCTTGCTGCTGCTCTGCTCCGGCTGTGGCGAAAAAGACCCGGCAGCGGATGCCGAAGTCACTACGATGAAGGCTTCGGCTAAGCCGGAGCCCTCCGCCGCCGAAATCCCCCTCGTCACCCTCCATACCGCCACTCGCGGTCGCCTTCCCCTGCGCCGCCGCGCCACGGGCAAGCTGCGCGCCCGGCGGG
>NZ_VOXD01000008.1 GCF_008014675.1 Neolewinella aurantiaca
TCCAAAAAGCCTTATCATGTGTATCTTATCAGGCGGTACACGACTGGGAAACCCAGTACGTCTGCGAAAATCGATACGGGTTGGTCCGCCGTATGAATCGGGAGCTAAAATCAGCGGCGGCTTGAAGCTAACAGACGGAACACCCTAGTACTAGTAGTGCTCAATATTTTTTGTAGGGCAGTCCAATCGGAGGATCTATCATCAGTAGCCGTTCTACAAATTGTCACGCAGCCATGACTCGTGCCACCTATATGCAAACGAAATCCGTTTCTCGGTTTACCTTGATGATTAGTCACGCCGGGCACATCATATTGATCATTTTGTGGGGTTCCATCTTGAGCGTCAATTCTGAACCAATCATCATGAGAAGGATTTGTATTTCCTCCATTTTCCAAAATGTCAAATGTTCCGTTCGGGATTTCAACTTCGGCTAAGTTACGATTTGTCTCGAAATTTCCATCAGTCTGGTTTACTCCTCCTCCGGAAAATACATTTTCTATCACTAAAACTTGATTATGAGTTAGGTTGCCATTGGCATCTCTAGCACCACCATGAACATAATCGGCCGCTGAGACATATTTAGTCGACAAGTTCGGATCGAAATGATCTAGGTCAACAACGCTAAGTGTAGCATTTGTCTTATTGTAGGAAATGATAACGTCTTCTGGCGCCATCCCATCCGGATCAACCAACCTAACCGGATTCCCCAACACATAGTTATAAGAACTCCACCCTGGGAACTCCCCCGCCAACGCATCCACCCCCAAAAACCGCCCAATCTCAGAATCATACAACCGCGCTCCCCGGTTATCGTACCCCGTATCCTTATCCCGCTCGTGGTGGGTGGAGAGGTAGCGGTTTTGGTTGCAGGCCTTGTATTCGCGCAGGATTTTACCGTAGGGGTAATAGTCGGCGGCGTAGTCGATTTGGATGGCGCCCGCGCCGTCGGCGCGGAAGGTAAGGCCGGTGATGATGAAGGGGCGGAGCGGTTTCACAGGGCTACAAGATAAGGCGATTGGCGAGAACAGTCATTGGCCGGGGCATCTGGGCGCGGACGCAGGTTCCGACCCCGATCACCTTCGGGGTGCAAGGGGAAGATGGCTGAAAATAATATCCATTACCCAGAGGGAAGCCTATTAGCCCGCAAAGACAAGAAGCTTTCTCAGACTCAACTGGCAAAGCAACTCAGCACCTCCATTTTCGTCATCAGTCGCTACGAGCGTGGCGAGATGACACCGTCCATTGACAACGCTAAAAAACTAGCCGGTTTACTTGATACCACCGTAGGCTATCTACTCGGCGAGACCTCCGATCGCGATTTACTGAAAGACCCCGCCATGCTACGTCGACTTATCGCCATTAGTGAGCTGCCGGAAAAGGAGCGCGATCATGTTCTGTATAACCTTGACGCTGTAATTCGGGACTACAAAACTAGGATGGCGTACGCTGCTGGCTAACGTAACTTTACCTTAGGTAGCATTAAATTGGCCCATTCCGTTTGTAGCGATCTATGTAATATTGTATAGCTGCAACATCAGCTGAGTCTATTCGCTCAAGCCTATAAGTCGGCCAGCCACCATGATTTTCAGACTCTTCAAGCAATATGCTTTTCAAGTCAAAACTCATCTTGTAGAAGCCGCTAGTATCAAGTATTCTATTCGGTGCATGGCAATCCGAGCATAGCCAAAAGAATAGGTCCGAACCCAATAAAAGCTCTTCTCCGGTGTTCGAGACCTTCGACTTGTATATCTCCAAATTCGTTATTTCTACATCAACGACCTGACTATCAAGCGATACGTATTTGTATCCGTTTTCCGATTCTATCCAATGACTATATTCTGGTTTCTCAACACTGTCTGAGGAAGAGCTATTCCGGCAAGAAAGAAAACACAGAAAAAACAGCAACACAGTTACAAGACAAGTTCTCATACTAACGCTTTTTGTAATCTGCCTTTACTGATTTCAGAAAATCACGCAAATCTGTTTGACTGGATAGTTTCGAGGGGTCTGTTTGATTCACAGAACCAACTCGCGTCTTACCCTCTTTTCCCATTAATAAACCGCCAACTATTTGCCTCCTCTCCGCAAAGGACACATTTTTACCATTTCCTGTTGTCGGGTGCATTAGCGAACCTGATTTTGATAAATGCTCTAACCCTAGGTTATGACCCAGCTCATGTGCGGTCACAGTTTTACTTCCACTAATGTATTTAGATTCTACAGCAGCTATATGACCACCTAATTGGGCAATACCGGCCGGATTTCCTTCGCCCTTACCTTGATCTGAAATTGCATCTACAACAGCTAAGACGTGGTCAGACTCGCCTATATCGTCGATGCTCGAAGCAACTTCAAAGTCAAAGGTGACATTTAACTCAAAATTTGTGCGATCTGATCCGCCGCCAGCAGCAGCGGTCCTTCCATTGAATGTTTCTATGCCACTAATACGCTTTGCATAATCTTGAATCTGGGAGTCTGACAGACTACCCGAACTAAGATTTATCACCTTTCCAGTAACCGTTACATCTAAGACTATTGTACCATCGTCTCTGGTGGACTGATTCACAATGATGTCTTGCCCACTCCGACCATCCGGATCAATAAACCGCAACGGGTTATTGTAAGCATAATGGTACGGGCTCTGATCCGGGAACTCCCCCGCCAACGGATCAACCCCCAAAAACCGCCCAATCTCAGAATCATACAACCGCGCCCCCCGGTTATCGTACCCCGTATCCTTATCCCGCTCGTGGTGGGTAGAGAGGTAGCGGTTTTGGTTGCAGGCCTTGTATTCACGCAGGATTTTCCCGTAGGGGTAGTAGTCGGCGGCGTAGGTGATTTGGATGGCGCCCGCGCCGTCGGCGCGGAAGGTTAGGCCGGTGATGATAAAGGGGCGGAGCGGTTTCACAGGGCTACAAGATAAGGCGATTGGCGAGAACAGTCATTTGCCGGGGCATCTGGGCGCGGACGCAGGTTCCGACCCCGATCACCTTCGGGGTGCAAGGGAAAGATGGCGCAGATCAATAGTCGCTAGTCGACAAGTGCTGAGGCATCTGCGGGTCAGCTATTCATTGGGTTTGATACAACTATTTCGATCTCTTTTTCCGTTGTACAATTTTCTCAACGTCACCGTTCTTACCCAAATAATGAATAGGGCCCAAAATTTCATCTTCGCAGTAAAAGTAGGTGTCCGGAGTACCATCTCTACGATATGTTTGCCATAGTCCGTGAGCTAAGCCATTCTCGTAATGCTCAACTATGGTTAAGCGGCCTTTAACATAACGGGAGACAGAACCGCTAAGAATACCATTTACATAATTACTGACTCTAGACAACCTCCCCTTAGTATCGTATTGATATTCAAGGCCGTGCTTTCTTCCTTTCAGATAATTGCCTTTTTCAATAATAAATGGCTTATTTGTGTACTTATAGCGAATGGTGTAGGCACCATTGAGCTGGCCATCCACATATCTTGATTCTCTTAAAATGAATGTCTCTCCGTATTCTTCGACGCAATCGCCTTGCTTCAAACCATTACCATCTAAATAGCAATCTTGAGACCAAAGAACGCTGAAAAATAGACAGAAAAACAGCAGAGTACTTATTGTTTTATTTATCATAAGTTAATTATTGTTAACACCATCGACCACTCTAGTTGATCTTACAATTTCTAAATATGAAAAACTAAGGTTAAGCCGATACCTGGAATCCTGGGCAGGTGCATTCGGTGATCTACTCACGGTGATGTCTATAGAGCCACCTGTTACTGTCCCAGAGAAAGAGCCGGAATAAGTTACTTGTCCATCAAGTGAAGGCCCATTATTAAGGCCAAAATCACCAGTCATCAAAGTCTCTCCACCACCACCTTGACTTACAGTCAATCTATCTGGAAGATTATCTCCATCAAATGAAACATCAAACTGGCCTGTGCTAATTTGAGCAGAACTTAAACCGTCAGGCGCGCCAAATGTTGTCGTTTCTTCAAACCCAAGATTTGGTACGGCAGATGATGCGCTATTACCATCCACAAATGAACCTATTTTGGCTTTCGACTTGGCAAACTCAATAGTGACATTTATGTTACCGCGTTGTCCAGTGGGTGCAGTTCTTCCCATTCTACCGCTAGTTGAAGACCGACTACCTCCCCACATCCACTTTCTCTTTCCATACTTCTTAGCTAATCGATTAGCCTCAGGCCCTAACACAGACCTAGCATCATCTAATGTCAATGAGTTATTGCTTTTCACGGCATCCGCCCACATTGCTTCCAAGGGTTCTCTAACCTTTTCTCGGAATTTGCGGTTAGCTCTTTGCCGTCTTCTCTCTTTTTTATCGGAATTCCCCCCATTACTTGGCATTCTCCCATCTGGATCGATCAGACTAATCGGATTCCCCAACACATAATTATAAGGGCTATGCCCAGGGAAAGAACTAGCCAACGGATCCACCCCCAAAAACCGCCCAATCTCAGAATCATAAAGTCGCGCCCCCCGGTTATCGTAACCCGTATCCTTATCCCGCTCGTGGTGGGTGGAGAGGTAGCGGTTTTGGTTGCAGGCCTTGTATTCGCGCAGAATTTTACCGTAGGGGTAGTAGTCGGCGGCGTAGTCGATTGGGATGTCGCCCGCGCCGTCGGCGCGAAAGGTTAGGCCGGTGATGATGAAGGGGCGGAGCGGTTTCACAGGGCTACAAGATAAGGCGATTGGCGAGAACAGTCATTGGCCGAGGGCATCTGGGCGCGGACGCAGGTTCCGACCCCGATCACCTTCGGGGTGCAAGGGAAAGATGGCGCAAATCAATAGCAGCTAGTCGACAAGTGCTGAGGTCTCTGCGGGTAGCTATTCATTGGGGGAGACAAAGAGCGCAAACATGTGCTTTTTGCGCTCGATGCGATGATTCGGGATGTGAAGTTGAGGGAACTGACGGCGGAATGAAGGGCATACTTTTATAGAACATTCCCATTTTATTCGTACAAATCGTCTACATACAAATATATAGACCATAAACAACATGTTACTGCCAAAACATTGTCATAATTGTAAATAGCAACAAGTATTGAGAACAAAGCCATTAGTGGAAGCGGACGAAGCAAACTGGAAGGTTGCTTTAGTACAGCTCGAACATTAATAGATATCCCGACTAATATACTAAAAACAAGCCCCCCATTAATTATTGGCAAGACATTATAATCTACCTTAAAGAACATATGCATGCCAATAACAAGAAGTGACACCCACTGCACAACTCGAGAAATAACACGCAACATATTACCTTTTAAATTTACCATCATGATCGTAGTATGTTGTACCCCCTCTTTGGTTTGATTTAGTAACTGTGGATTGTTGACGTTGAGGTGAAGTAGCCTGCAATGTACCACCAGCTGCCAAAGCAACGCCACTCAACACTTTTACGCCCAATGTAAACCCTCCTACACTAGCAGCGTAAGCTGCCGTAGACATATTACTTCTATTTTGTTCTTGAGCTTGCTGCCCTGAGAATACATAGTTGAAATTTCGGTTAGGTTCAGCATCGAAACTCTGTTGTTTCCCGAATGAAACCGCCTCTCCAACAGTTCTCCGAAGATCAACACTACCATTTGTAACAGCAGCATCTCCGCACGATGTACTACAACTAGACTCCTTACGAGTAACTCCATCAATTACTGTCGTTTGAGTTTCAACATCGGTTGTAGCATTTGTCACTACTCCATCATCTGCTACATCAACATAAGAGGACTCTGTAGTAACTACTATCTCTTTTTTGGTGCTCCCAAAAAACTCTGTTTGGGTTTTGGTAGTTGTTTTATTATATATTCTAACTCCATTATTTGGCAGAGCAGTAGAAGTTGTTGTAGAGTACCAATCTGTTCGAACTTTTTTTGGTGGATCGTCAGGCCCAGTAGCCATTTTCCCATCCGGATCAACCAATCTCACCGGATTCCCCATCACATAATTATACGGTGACCATGCTGGGAACTCACTAGCCAACGGATCAACCCCCAAAAACCGCCCAATCTCAGAATCATAAAGTCGCGCCCCCCGGTTATCGTAACCCGTATCCTTGTCCCGCTCGTGGTGGGTGGAGAGGTAGCGGTTTTGGTTGCAGGCCTTGTACTCGCGGAGGATTTTACCGTAGGGGTAGTAATCGGCGGCGTAGTCGATTTGGATGGCGTCCGCGCCGTCGGCGCGGAAGGTAAGGCCGGTGATGATGAAGGGGCGGAGCGGTTTCACAGGGCTACAAGATAAGGCGATTGGCGAGAACAGTCATTGGCCGAGGGCATCTGGGCGCGGACGCAGGTTCCGACCCCGATCACCTTCGGGGTGCAAGGGAAATATGCCTGAAAATAATATCCATCACCCAGAGGGAGGCCTATTAGCCCGCAAAGACAAGAAGCTTTCTCAGACTCAACTGGCAAAGCAACTCAGCACCTCCATTTTCGTCATCAGTCGCTACGAGCGTGGCGAGATGAAGCCGTCTATTGACGTTGTCGTCAAGTTGGCGGAAGTCCTCGAAGTATCTATTGATTATCTAGTAGGTAAAGTCGATACCGCACTCGACGCGGACACACTTAGCAAGGTACGAGCGATTTCCGATCTATCTGATGATGATCGTTCTTTCGTGCTACGGGCGATGGATGGGCTTATCAGAGACTTAAAAAAATCAGCGGGCTTACGCCATCACATAAACGGATCGGCTCAACGAATTCCGGAAAGTGGCTACTATTTACAAGGCATATTTGTCAAATAAGACAGATGTGGCTCCCCCTTATTTACCCATACAAAATAGTTTGACAGATCAAGTTGACTTGCGTTAGCTATTTGATAACGAGTAAAGACATCTCCGTTATATTCAAATGTGTATCGAATGAGTTCCGGGGAATTATTTCCGACAATTTGAAACCCTTGCTGGCATATCTTGCTATAAGCTGTTGTGTCAAATACTGGTGAGGTAAAGTCAATTGAACTAACCTCTGGATTTAAAGGATCGTAAATAACTTTATAAGTTTCATCATTAAAAAGCCCCCTCGGGGAATAGCGTTGTGCGTTTTTATATGTAACGCCATTTACTACGTATGAATAGCTTAATCCTTTATATTCTATTGCTACTCGCCCGATAGTGGCAAGGCCTGATTTTTGAAGATAATCCATTTTCTGCTTACCGCTAGATAGCTGGTAGTATCCTATACAGACAACTAACATAATGGTTCCAAACAAGGCCAGACAACTTTGGTTATTTTTCATCTTTACCTATTGCTTGATTGAACATTGCCTTTGCTTTATTAGTGACGGGCTCTTTCATTGTATCGGCGAATATTCCAGTTGCACTAGTCATAGTTTCTGCATTGGCAGATTGTAATCCCTGTATCTTCCCTTCACGAGCAACTGCTTGCGTATGATTATTTGATCCGGGTCTAAACTTCTTGATTTTGTTAGCAGCGCTCCTTGCTGTAGACCTAAGCCCTGCATTTACGGCGTCTCCTAATTTTGCTCCAGCAGCATCTGAGACTTTGCCAGTTAAGAGACTAATCGAGGCCTCTACTGCCACATCACTTGCCGCCTTGGAACCATTAGCTAGTGACTCAACTTTGATTTCCCCGTCACTGAATGTTACATCAGTACTTGCCTTAGCTAATTCGTCAGTTACGACAAGTGCTACTTTAGCAATCCTAGCTACTTTAACTGTTGCAGTAAGTGTACTAATTCCACCAGTCAATGCCCCGGTAATAGTGGATTGCGCGACATCATAATAGTCTATATCTAAAATAGGTTTACCTGTTGCTAAATTTGTCGTCATCTGAGAAATGATCTCAACTCCTCCACCTACAAGAGCTCCAAGACACCATGGACACTCCCCATCAGGATCAGTAAGGCTCACTGGATTTCCCCAAACATACTGATAAGGCGACATCATTATCTGGTTCGGATGATCCGCCAACGGATCCACCCCCAAAAACCGCCCAATCTCAGAATCATAAAGTCGCGCCCCCCGGTTATCGTAACCCGTATCCTTGTCCCGCTCGTGGTGGGTGGAGAGGTAGCGGTTTTGGTTGCAGGCCTTGTACTCGCGGAGGATTTTACCGTAGGGGTAGTAATCGGCGGCGTAGTCGATTTGGATGGCGTCCGCGCCGTCGGCGCGGAAGGTAAGGCCGGTGATGATGAAGGGGCGGAGCGGTTTCACAGGGCTACAAGATAAGGCGATTGGCGAGAACAGTCATTGGCCGAGGGCATCTGGGCGCGGACGCAGGTTCCGACCCCGATCACCTTCGGGGTGCAAGGGAAAGATGGCTGAAAATAATATCCATTACCCAGAGGAAAGTCTATTAGCCCGCAAATAAAAGAAGCTTTCCCAGTCCGCTCTCGCGAAAAAGGTGAACCTGGCCAACATCCAGATCAGCCGCTACGAATAGCAAAAATCCAAGCCCTCCCCCGACGTCGTCCGCCGCCTTGCCGACGCCCTCGGCACAACCGCCGATTTTCTGATGAACGGAGACAGCCAGACCGTCGCCGCCGGTAAGATTATTGACCGGGACTTACTGGAACTATTCGCTGCCGTTGAAAAACTCGACGTTTCGGATCAGACTATGTGGTTAAGACTTTTATTGATGCGCTGGTTACTAAACGGAGGGTGCAGGAGTTAGCTTAACCGATTTGATTTTTCATTGACATTCACATTGTGCCGCTTTTTTAACCCTCTTTGTCACATTGCTTGAAGAAAAGTAGTCAGTAGCATACTCCCATAAGAAATCTGTTTTATATTCTGCCCTCATTTTTGAAGGGAGATCGAATATTTTTATATGTAAGTATGCTTGCTGAAAAACATCTATTTTTGTTTTAAAGCTATACGGCTTGTTTCTTATAAAGCCATCCACCAACCTCCACGATTTAAAACTTATGAGAGCATTAGAGTCTGGCGGCATTAGCATGATGCTTTCATACATACTTTCGCCCCCCACTACTTCTCCGATCCTATAAGCTACCTTGAGGGTATCGTATAAATGAGTAGAATCAGGTGATGGAAAAACTATTTCAAAGTCTGATATATTACTTTCAACACAACCATTTCTTTCTATAACAACGTTTAAGCGAGATTGAGCTGATGCGTCTACAGAAGATAGCAAGCACTCCAAAATTATAAAAACAAAAACACGTCTCATGTTAAATGATTTATCATGCGATTAAAAACCAGCTTCTAGCTTTATTCTATTCTTTAGGATTTGCTGCATAGCAGACTTAGTAAGCGTTCCCTGAGGCTTTACTTCTCCTCTACCATAAAACGCTGCTCCCAGCTTAGGTTGTGATATACCCGAAGAAGTCTTTGATGCATTTCCTAGCCTACCTACAATGATGTTTTGTAGGAAATTTGGAAACGCGTCTTGGTCGGCTTCGCCAGCAGGCTTTTGCCCCGTAAGTGATGGTTTTAAAGCGCTGTAACTTCTTACTCCACCTCCAGGATCTTCAGTTGCGTTCAAACCATGAGAATGTATGCTGACTCCATTAACACCACTTCTTCCAGGAACAGTCGCACTTTCTTGAGCCCCACGTTCTCCAGTGCTTATTACTCCTCCTTCAACTAATGAAGCTTCTTCATAATCTCCACCGTTGTTTTCTGTTCGATATAAGACTTGTGCCGCAGCTCGAATATTCGTAGCTGTCGTTTTGATTTTGGCACCGCTAATTAATTGCTCAGTAGTGACATCTCCATTTGCAAGTTTTTGCTGAATTTTGCTTGCGGAACCATCTACAACAGCAACATGATCAGGTGTTGAATCATCAACTCTAGCAATCAGGACTCCATCTTTATCAACAATATCAGTATCAACACTTCGCCCGTCAGGATCAGTATTAGATATCGGATTCCCTAAAACGTAATTATAAGGGGAAAACGGCGCGTACATACCCGCCAACGCATCCACACCCAAAAACCGCCCGATCTCAGAATCATAAAGTCGAGCTCCCCGGTTATCGTACCCCGTGTCCTTATCCCGCTCGTGGTGGGTGGAGAGGTAGCGGTTTTGGTTGCAGGCCTTGTATTCGCGGAGGATTTTCCCGTAGGGGTAGTAGTCGGCGGCGGCGGAAGCGTTCTTCCGTAAGCGGAAGGTAGGCTTTTCCGGAGGAAATACAAATGGTTAAAGCTTCAGGACGTGTGTATCCGCGCATTAAATTTCAATGAGGTTACCCCACAATGTTTGTCCGGTTTGAGCGCAAGTTGATTTTAAATTACTGAGGCGAGTTGATGAGCGCGCAAACCAGATTGTCGCTCACCCCCCTCCCTGCCTCCCCACATCGCTACGTTGGGGAGGAGTAATCGCGACAATCTGATTTGCGCCCGTTGATGTACCTGCATTAATCTCCCCCTCCAACTGCCAGATTTAGTTGACACCTATTGAACAAGTTCAAGTATTTACCGGAATTTCCGTCTGACCTTTACCCTTGAACACAGCAAACAATGATCAACAAACGGACCATGACGAACTGCTTCACCCTTCTCCTCAGTAACGGGCTGTTAGTACTGACGCTTCTGATGACAGGTACAAGTGTCTGCGCCCAAAACGCTTACGACATCACCCAGGAAGAGGCCCTGGAAGCCATGATGGCGGCCAAAAAACATGCGGAGGATACCGATGTGCTCGTAAATATCGCCGTCGTTGATGCGGGTGCGAACCTGAAAGCATTTGTGCGTATGGATGGTTCCTACCTGGGAAGTATCGATGTAGCCATCAAGAAAGCCAAAACTTCGCGGTATTTCGACATAGACTCAGGTGAACTGGGAACCCTGACCCAGCCCGGAGGGATCATCTACAACATCGAGCACTCTAACGGCGGGCTTATGACTTTTCCCGGAGGGGTCCCCATCAAAGACAAAGAAGGAAATATCATTGGAGCGATAGGTGTCAGCGGAGGCACCATTGAACAAGACAGGGAGATTGCTACAGCGGGCGCTGCGGCGCTTATCGATTAAACGCCTCTTTCACCCAAACCAAAGGTTTTGGATCATAATTTATACTACTGAACTTTTTTGGTTCCCTCTCCGCTGAGCTTTAGGCGAGCACGAAGTACTGCGAAGCAAACCTTGCTGGAAAGGACGGAGGGTGAGGTGGAAAATCAAAAATGTCCAGTAGTATGGTCATAATTACAAAAATTCAAATTTAATCATGCCATTCATCAAATATATCGTACTGTTCGGGTTAGTGTTTTTCTCTCAGGTCTGTTGGTCGCAGTCTTCAGATGAGTTGATGCTGTATCGCCAGGATTTCAAAGGTTTATCGGCCAACAATACGGTTACTGTAACCAGTTACGACAAAAACGATTCCCATTTCGTCTACGTAGGAGGCTTCAAAGGCATTGATGTTTTCAGCTTAAATGAAGATGGCCAGCTAACGGAGTTAAGCAGCCATGAACTGTACAAAGAAGAAGGACCGGCCAGGGGCATGGTTGCCGACAACATCAACGGAACAGACTTCCTTTTCGTAGCCAATAAGCACGGAGACGCTATCGAGACATTTGAAATCCTTAGCAACGGGTCGCTCAAACGAGCGTCCCTGACCCTCGACACCGACGAAACTCACCTGGGCACCGCCATTACCCTTCAGGTCGTTCACATGGACAAAGCCTCCTATCTGTTTATCGGAGGCTTGGAAGAAACTCCGGGCCTGAGCAGTTTCAAAATTGAGGACGACGGCAAACTAACCCACGTCCAGTCAATGCCGGACACGGAAGAAATTCACACCGATGGCATCATCGGGATGCACACCGCCAAAATCGATAACACAACCTATCTGTATACGGGAGGATTCCAGGACAATGGTGTCAGTAGCTTCCGTATCAAAGAGAACGGCAAATTCAAGCATGTCAACAGCATTAGCGACAACACCACCGATCGGTACCTCACCGGTGCCTATCCCGTAACGGGAGTAACCCTGGGCGACAACCACTACGTAATTGTAGGCCACCGCCATCATAAGTACTACAAAAGAGGGAACTTCATCAAAAGAAAAAACTTCATCTACCACGGCGATGCTGTCAGTGTTTTCAAAGTCGACGAAAAAGGCGCCCTCGTCCCGCACTCCGTGCTGAAGGACGACAAAACGACCAAACTATCCGGGCAAACCCGGATCGAGGTTGTTTCCGTAAGCGCCAATAAAGCCATTCTTGCCGTAGGCACCAGGGATGACGCAAGCATCCAGCTTTGCGAACTCAACGAAGCTGGCGTTCTTAGCCCGGTCAATTACCTCGAAACCGGATTCTCGATCTATTACGGCCTGAGGTCACACCAAATCGGGGACAAACACTTCCTGATTGCAGGCTCCAATCAGTTTGATCTGAGAAAAGTAGTCTCCTATGAAGTAGCTCCCGCAATCGACCGCAAGGAGAAAGTACTACGGCACATCGTAAACCTCAGGTATAAAGACGAAGCTTCTGCCGCAGAAGTCGATGCCGCAGTAGCGATGTTTGTCGACCTCAAAGATAAAATCCCGGGAATTACCGACATTGAATGGGGCGTGAACGACAGCACCGAAGGAGCCAGCAAAGGGTTCACCCATTCCTTCGTCCTGACGTTTAAGGACGAACACGCGCGAGAAATTTATCTTTTTCATAAAGCGCATTTAGACCTGGTAAGCAAAATAGGGCCTATCATCGCGGATGTTTTCGTGATGGACTACTGGACAAAAGCCGAATAGTGGTTCCGTCCGGCATCACTTCATTCAATAACCCAAACAGAAATGAGCAATTTAACAGGAAAGAAAGCGATAATTACTGGTGGCAGCAGAGGTCTCGGAAAAGCTACCGCTCTGGCATTGGCCAAAGAAGGCATCGATGTCGCCATCACGGGCCGAAACGAAGAAAAGCTGAAAGAAACCGTTGCTGAACTCGAAAAAACCGGTGTTAAGGCGATCTATTCCGTATTCGATGTTGGAAACTACGAAGAAGTAAAAACCGCCATCAAGGATATCGTGGACCGGCTCGGATCAGTTGACATTTTGGTGAATAACGCCGGAATAGCTGCGGTAGGCTCCTTCAACGAAATGGAAGTAAGTCTTTGGAGCCAGATCATTCAAACGAACGTCATGGGGATGTACTACGTCACCAAAGAGGTACTACCCTACCTGCTCGAAAAAAACGAAGGAGATATCATCAATGTCTCTTCTACCGCAGGGCTGAACGGCAACGCAAACGTATCGGCCTACTCAGCTTCCAAATTTGCGGTGATCGGGATGTCCGAATCACTCATGAAAGAGGTTCGTAAGAACAACATCAGGGTCAACACCCTGACGCCGAGCACCATCGAATCGGACATGACCATTGAGCTTGGCTTCACGAATGAAGGCTCCCAGGACAGCGTCCTGCAGCCAGAAGATTTTGCGGACCTGATCCTCGCCGGCCTGAAACTCCCACGAAGAGCGATGCTCAAAGGTGCCGCCTTATGGTCTACAAATCCGTAGTAACCTGCGGGCTAATCAGTCCGGGTAGCGAGACTACCCTGCTTTAAACGCGACTATTCCCCTACCCCGGCACTGCGCCATTGTCCGCCGTGTACCGCAAAATCAGCGGGAGGCCCTCTCCCCTCGCCCGGGTGATCTCCCGTTTCCAGGCAGCCCGCAGGGTTTGCAACACATTTGCATGCTCCGGCGCATCGATCAGGTTGTGGATTTCCCCGGGGTCTTCCGCCAGGTGGTAGAGTTCCTCGTAGACCGGTTGCTCGCCGCGCAGCGGCGACTCTACGTAATCCCGGTAAACAGCAATCCCCGGATCATGAACGGGGTACAGCATGAGGTTGGGGTTTATGCCCAGCTCTTTAGCCGTGGAGATAAGCTTACTGGCCGGGAAGGTCGAGTTACGGTAATACCGGATGTATTTCCACTCTTTGTTCTGTACCGCTTCGCAGCGCGGGTTGCCGAACTTGGTCGACCAAAGGTTTTCGGTAAACAGATACTCCCGCACCGCTTCCTGCTTCCCCGCGAGAAGTGGGCCGAGGTCTTCCCCCTGGAAACTTGCCGGAAGCGGCACACCCGCCCGGGTAAGAATGGTTGGTGCAATGTCGATTGACTGCACCAGGGCTATGCTCCTTTTACCCCGCTTCCTTTTGGGTTGCTCAGGATCGAAGATGATGAGCGGCACGTGGGTCGTCTCCTCGTAGCAAAGGGCTTTCCCGCCCAGCCCCTGCTCGCCGTGAAACAGACCGTGGTCGGAGGTGAAGATCAGTACGGTATTTTTGGCCAGACCGGCCTTCGTCAGGGCCGCTCGCAGGTTCCCCACCAGCCGGTCGATGCCCGTCATGGCCTGGTATTCCCGAATCAATTGCTCGCGGTTGGTCTCCGGCGAATCGACGTAGTCGTAGCCCGCCTGGCGGTCCTCGGCCCTGAGGAGATTAGCGGGCAGCTTGGGTTGGTCAATGTCTTGCTTTGCAACATAGTAGGCAGGCAGGGGAATGTCCTGATCGCGGTAAAGGGTACGGTAGATCTCATCGTCAGTATCGCGCATTTGCATCGAGCGGGTCCCCGCTCCGTGGGGTAAGTTGAGGTTGATGGAGAGGAGAAAAGGCTGGTCTTTGGGCCGGGCATCAAGAAAATGCAGCGCGCCCTCCAGCTTACGTTCGTTGGTCATCAGGAAATCATCGATGCCTTCGCTAACGATTTCCAGTTGCGTATCGACTTTAGCGTTCTTAAAAATCTTATGCCTTTCTTTGGGGTAAAACCCCAGGTGACCGTGCCCGGCGTACCAGTAATCGAAACTCTTTTCCATCAGCCCGCTACCGTAGCCCCCCTCACCGATGGGCGCGTGGTTTTTGCCGATCCAGCCGGTGTAGTAACCGGCCTGGCGCATCACTACGGGATAGGAATTGGCCCAGGCTTCCGGCGCTACGCTGGTACCCGAATTGAAATTAACGTTGTGCCGCCGCTCGTGCTGGCTCAACAGAATACTGATCCGGCTCGGGGTACAGATTGCGCTGGTCACGTGCGCGTTGTCGAACAGGATGCCGTCTTTGGCGAGCCGGTCGATGTTTGGCGTTTGCACGGTTTCATTCCCCGTACAGCCCAGGTAACCGTACGACTGATCGTCGGTCAGGATGAAGACGAAATTGGGGCGGGATTGGGCCACCAGACTACCGGCAAACAGACTCAGGTATAACGCTACGATTACTAGTCGATACATAGTTGAATTGATTTTCATTTCGAATAATTTACGGGCGCAGACGCGGGTGCAAGGGGAAGGTTGAAGGAGCAAGCTTTTTTTCAGCGCCACGCCATCCGATGATAAAAATTACTTTACTCCCTCATCCTATCCGGGCCCGTGGCCCGGCGCCGTTGTGCCTCCCATCGACGCTCGGCCTTAAGCGACCCTTCGATGTGGGGGTCTTCCCAGCCGGGGTCGATATTTTGGCGGTCCCAATCAGCATAGACAGCCTTCAGGCGCTGAACGATATCGGGTTCAGCCGCGGCAAGGTCTTTTTGTTCCCGGGGGTCATCAGCAAGGTTAAAAAGCATTGTTCTACCCTTGCGGGTATTCTCGATGAGTTTATAGTCGCCGTCCCTCACGGCGGACTCCCAGCCGCCAACGGCGCGCCAGAACAGGACGTCGTGCGGAGCCGACGATTTCTGACCACGGAGGTAGGGGCCGAGGTTTTGCCCGTCGAGGTGGGAAAAAGCGGTAGCTTCCCCTCCCGCGGCCTCCACTAAAGTGGGGAAGAGGTCCAGAGCGGAGACTACTTCGGGATAAGTCTTTCCCATTGGCAGCCCCGCCGGCCAGGTGATGAAGAACGGCACTTTGATGCCGCCCTCGAAGAGCATTCCTTTATAGCCCCGGAAGGGTCCGTTGTCGGCATACTGCCCCCGGCCACCGTTGTCGCTAAGGAAGACGATGATGGTGTTTTCCTTGAGGCCGTTGGCGATCAGGGCCGAATCGATGCGCCCAACACCGTGGTCTACCGCGTTGACCATGGCGGCGTAGACGCTGCGGCCACCGTATTCGATGTGCTTCGTCCGTTCGAGGTATTTCGCCGGCGCGTGGTCGGGTGCGTGAGGAGCGTTGTAGGCGAGGTAGACGAAGAATGGAGACCTCGTCTGCCGGTCGGTGATGAACGAGATCGTTTCATCGGTGAAATCATCCGTCAGATAGCTAAGGTTCTCCGGCGCGACGGGAGTACCATTACGGTAGATCGTCCGGAGCTCGTCGGTTTGGTCGCCCCAGTAATTCATGGCTCCGCCGGGGAACCCGAACCAGTGATCAAAACCCTGCGCGGGCGGGTGCAACGCGGGGTGGTCGCCCACGTGCCATTTACCGATAGCGGCCGTGCGGTAGCCCTGTTTTTTCAGTGCTTCAGAGATCATTGTTTCTGACAGCGGCGTACCAACGGTTTCATCGTTGTTGCCATGGTAGGGCATATTGCAGTCGTGGCCGAAGCGGGCCTGGTAGCGCCCGGTCAACAGGCCAGCCCGCGACGGGCTGCAGTACGGATGAGAGACATAACCATTGGAAAGGATGGTGCCCTGGCCGGCAAGCCGGTCGAGATGTGGCGTCGGAATGTCGGTGCTGCCGTTGAACCCGACGTCCGCCCAGCCCTGGTCGTCGGTCAGGACGAGGATGATGTTGGGCGGATCTTCAGGTTGTATAATAACGGAGACGCCAGTCTGCCGGGACAGGCAGGATGCTGCCGTGAGAATGATTAGCGTCAGGCTTAAAAATCGGCTCATTGGAATTTAATTTACGATTATTTCCAGGTGTATTCTCCCGTGCGCATCATAACTTTCATTGCACCTGCGGCCGCGCCCGGACCACATGTTCTTTCTGGCGCGGCCGCAGGTGCAATGGAAAAGTTGGAGGAGCAAAACGAAGAAATCCCCCTCCTTCGGAGAATACCTCCCCGGATCACAAAAGCAAATATGGATGTACCACCAGTTCCGGACTGTTACTGTTGGTTATTTCCGAACAACTACCGGTTTTTCACAGCATTTTGCCCCGCCAGTACGGTCGGTAATCTCTCCTGAACCGATACCTTGACCATCAGCTTCTAAAATCTGACGATCATGAAAACTTCTCTCTTTTCGCTTGTGCTCTTTTTTGCGTCGTTGACTTCATACATAAGTGCGCAAACATCCCTGCCCAACGTAGTGCTGGTGCTGGCCGATGATGTTGGCCCCGGCGACCTTTCCGCCTACCGCCGCCTGCTTGGCCAGGAGGTTATTCTGGAAACCCCGAACCTCGATCAGCTGATGGCGAACGGCACCTCTTTTTCCGACGCTCACTCTCCGAATGCGCTCTGTGCTCCCTCCCGCTACGCCATCATGACGGGCAACAACACTTACCACAGTTACGCGCCTTGGGGCGTTTGGGGTGCCTATCAGGAAAGCCCGCTCAAACCAACCGACATGACGCTCGGCAAGCTGATGCAGCAGGCTGGCTACCAAACGGCCTTCCTCGGCAAATGGCACATCGGCGGCGATTACTACCGCAAAGGAACCACCGAAATCTACCGCCAGGGAGACCGCTCTAAGCCGGAATTGGACGTAGACATCCGCCGTATCGTCGGCAACGGGCCCACGGACCACGGCTTCGATTACAGCCTCGTATTCCCGGCCGGCATCCAGGATGTTCCCTACGCCGTCTACGAAAACGACACTTGGATGCCGCTGTACCCAGGCTCGGAAATCACAGAGGTCACCCAGTCGAAGCTGAACCGCTTCGGCTTCAAAATCGACAAAATGGAGGGCATGGGAGACTCCAACTGGAACGCTTACGATATGGGCCCACTGCTGGTCAATAAAGCAGTCAACTACATCCGGGAAGCCCGCACGGACCAACCGCTGTTCATGTACTATTGCAGCCAGGCGGTTCACCTGCCGCACACTCCCGCGATGCTCCTCGACGGCCAGAAGGTGCGGGGCACAACCCCCAGCAGCCACATGGATATGGTAAAAGAACTGGACGTTCAGGTCGGGATGCTCGTAGCCGCCCTGAAGGAGAAGGGCGAATACGACAACACTCTCTTCATCTTCACTTCCGACAACGGCGGGCTGCTCCGCAAGGAGAGCATCGACGCCGGTCATAACTCGCCCGGTATTTACCGGGGCGGCAAGAACCAAAGCTTCGAGGGCGGCCACCGGGTTCCGTTCATTGCCTCCTGGCCGGGCAAAATCCCTACCGGAACCGTTGCGCCCGAACTCGTATCGGGCACCGACATCATGGCCACCCTGGCCGCGATTACCCAACAGGAACTGGCCCCGCACCAGGCGATGGATTCTTACAATTTTCTCCGCCTGATGCTCGGCCAGCCGGACGCTCCCTCCCGCGAATACCTGATGATTCAGAGCGGAACCGACCGCAAGGTTATCTTCCGCGACGGGAAGTGGAAACTCATCATGCAGTCCGATAAAGCCGGGGAAAAGTTCACGCCCGTCTCCCTGTTCGACCTTCAGGACAACGTAGCAGAAGTTCCGGCAGGCGACCTGATCGGGCAGGCGAAGTACAGCGGCAGGGTGAAGGATATGTTGGGTAGATACACCGCCATCCGGCACGGAAAGCTGAGAACCGACGGTGGCAGAGCAGGGGATTAGTCCCGGAGTTATCCTTCTCTATTTCATACCGCCGGACCGAACTACGGAATAGCCGTCTTCACGATACTGCTGCAGAAGCGTACTCATTTCGGTGATCCTTTCCGGGTGCTCACCGTAGAGGTTGACGCGCTGCTCCGGGTCATCTTTCATATTGAAGAGTATTCCTTCGGTATCGAAATCAGTGTAGCCGGTCAGTTTTTTGAATCCTTCAGGGAGCTTCCGGTGCCCTCCGGAGGAACTGTTGATGTAGAGCCAGTCTCCCTTCCTGATGCCCCATTTCGAGTTGTACGTATTATGAACGGTCGCTTCCCTGAGCGGGGATGAATACTCAGTGCCCAGTACCACGGGAGAGAAGTCGTAGCTATCCGGCGAGGCCTTTGCCGGCAGGGTCGTTCCGGTTAGGTTTGCCAGCGTGGCCATGATGTCTACCTGCGAGATCAGTTCGTCAGAAACAGCGCCCGCTTCGATTTCCCCCGGCCATTTGATGATAAAAGGCACATGGTGCCCTCCTTCCCAGACGTCGCGTTTCAGCCCCCGGAAATTGCCCATGCTGAAGTGACCGTACTTCTCGGCGCGTTCCCATGCGTAAGACTCGGTGCCGTTATCGGCGCTGAACACGATGATGGTATTCTCTTCCAGTCCTTTTTCCTTCAGTGCCTTCAGCACCTGCCCTGCTACCCAGTCGGTTTGTACAACGAAGTCACCATAAGCACCTGCCTGCGATTTCTGGTCGAATTCGTCGTTCGGGATGATGGGGGCGTGCGGCGAGGGCAAAGCGAAGTAGAGAAAGAAGGGTTTGTCTTCTTCCTGCTGGTCAATCCATTCAACCGTTTTCCGGGTGAGGGTTGGCAGCACCTCGTACGGGTTCCATCCTTTCACCCTCGGGCCGGGACGAAACTCCCACCGTCCTTCCTTGGTCGTGAAACCGATATTTTCGGTGGTCATTTCTTCGGTGGGCGCTTCGAGTACCCGGTCGTTCTCAATCCAGGCATACGGAGGGAAATTGATGGTACCATCTCCGAAGTAGTAATCGAAACCACGGTCCAGCGGGCCTCCGGCGAGGGGCTTGCTCCAGTCGATGTCATCTGAATGCACTATCCGGCGGACCTTGCCGTTCGGGCCCAGAACGGCAGTGGTGTCTTCTGCAATTTCCCAATCCCAACCCAGGTGCCACTTCCCGATACAAGCTGTACGGTAACCATTACTTTTCAGCACCTGGGGCAGGGTGATGTCCGAATCCTGGAAAAAAGGTTTACCGAATGAATTGACGATGCCGTGTTGTCTGCGCCAGTGGTAGCTTCCCGTGAGCAGCGCAAAACGGCTGGGGGAGCAAATTCCGGACGAGCTGTGCGCGTCGGTGAAGCGCATGCCTTCGGCAGCGAGCTGGTCCAGGTTGTCCGTAGGAATCTTTGATGCCTGGTTCTGGCAGTTCAGGTCTCCGTACCCCATATCATCAGCGTAGATGATTACAATATTCGGTGGTTGCCCGCTGCTTTCGGTGCAGCTCTGCAGCGCAATAGCGCATAGTATTGTCGTAAAAATGACCGATGCTTTCATACCCTTTATTTACCTATTAAGAGGCCTAACAGAACAGCAAGGTAATCAAATTAGCCAGTTATGGGACAATGACGGACCGGAGAAAGCTAAACTCAGCGGCAGGCGGAACAATAGCGCGTTACCCTCCCCCCGAAGCGTCGGGCAGGCAGGCCGACGAAATCATCCAATGGTGAGCTTTCCGGAGGCGCATTGCTTAAAACCGCCCTGGCACCTGCGGCCGCGCCCGGTCGTTATGCGATTTCAGGGCGCAAACGCAGGTGCAAAATCTGGTTTGAGGGAACAAGCTCTTATTCCTGGTCTACCCGTAGTATTTCCTCGTTCACTTTTTTTGCGGCAACGGAATAAAAGTATTTGATCTCTTTCCCCTCCCCTACGGCTATCTTGTAATTGCCTGCGTGGCGTACGCGTGGCTGGTAAGCATTGCCTTTGATGCGAAGAGATGAGATCACCTCACTGGTGTAATTGTCCAGCACGGTCACGACCTGTTCCGGCTCAGAAAAAGTAAGCGTTGGCAAGAAGAAACCATCCCGGATTTCGAAATTATCAGTTTGCCCGAAGGTTACCGGCCAGCCGGGATAAGGTTTGCTCCCCGGGGCGAACATATCCACTCCGCGTGGCCAACATTCGTAGGTGGTCTCTCTTCGTTGTTTGTTGAAACGAATGATGCCGTACCCTGCGGCCCGGCCGTGGAGAGGATCGCTTTTTTCGGAGTTGTCTTTATTGGTGGGGTTCGCCACGGCGTGCACGGTCATTTTGTTGTGAAAGGCATCCTCGTATTCCCCCGTGTACTGAGGAGCTCCGGGCCGACGGTTTTTGCCCGGCTCATCGGGCAGCCACCACCTCATCCAGAAATTGGCTACGGCCGGGACGGCAAATGAGTAGCCGGCATCATTCCATTCTTCAACGCCGTGATGAACGACAGAGCCGAGGTGCTGATCACCGGCGATCATACAGGCGTAACTTTTGCGGATGACAGAGAGCGCCTTGTTTCTGCCCGTCTGGGGCCAGCCGTTGGAGTCGTGGCTGTACTTATTCCTCCTTTCGAGGGTTGGTGAGTGGGTAGAAAGATTGGCAAAGATCGTTGCGGAGAGCACCGCTTTCATCTCCGCATCTTCCCAGTCGGTGGTCCAGTCTTCCAGAAAGTCCAACTGACGCTTGCCCAGGAGCTGAGCCCCGGGTACGTCCATGTCCCGTGTGTCCGGGTAAGATTTTTTCGTCAGTACCCCTTTCGGGCCGGATTTGAATTTCCGGTCCTCGATGATAGCAAAGCTGATGCCACCCCACTTCAGGTCGGTGTAGTACACCCCGATGCCTTGTTTGATTGGTGTAGGATCGTAAGGATCGGGAAGGTGGCTGGTCTGCGCCCGTTCTACTTCCCGGATATACTCGACGGGCATATAGTAACCACCCTTGTTCCCGTCGCGGGTATCAGTTTTGTTACCGCCGTTCCCCCAAAGGTTACCCTGACCAATATCGTGGTCGTCGGGGATGGTGACGGTGGGTGTATTGCGGATGAGGTCGCCAAATGCCTCCCCGAATTTCAGCCAGTTGCCAAGGTGGTTACTATGGTCGTAGACCTGGTCTCCTGCAAAAAACAACAGGTCTGGTTGCAGGCGTTCCAGGTTATTGACAATGTCGTCCATTGGTAAGTCGCTGCCATGTTCGATCACATTGGACCAGCAGGAAA
Organism: Neolewinella aurantiaca; assembly: GCF_008014675.1. Classification (GTDB taxonomy): domain Bacteria; phylum Bacteroidota; class Bacteroidia; order Chitinophagales; family Saprospiraceae; genus Neolewinella; species Neolewinella aurantiaca. The sequence continues at coordinate 21,795 of NZ_VOXD01000008.1, forward strand.
AGGCCGCTACGATAATTTCCTCTTTTTGTACCGGGTTTTTACGAATGATGCCTTCGTAAAAAGCCTTGTCGGCGTAAACGACCCGGTAAAGCTTTTCCAGTTCTTCGTCCCAATCCTCAACTCTGAACTGAGCCGTGTACCCCGGATAGTTGATTCGTGCTTCCTGAACGGTTTCCCATTCTCCACCATCCAAAATCTGGAGGCTGGCGGAAAACGGTTCGTAGTTCCTGACCGGATAAAACTGAGCGGTGAGCTTCAGGGTGCTTTCGTGCACCGTATACAGCGCAAAGCAAATTTTGCTCTGCGCCTTTCCTTTTGCGGACAACGGGGAGCTTCCCTGCTCCTGAGCATACGTCGATGTGAAGCACATACAGATGAGCAGCAGAAGACAAATCACCCGTTTACGGCCGAAAAAGTGGCCTTGAACACAGAAATTGAAGTAGTGCATGTTGCTTTTGTTTTTTCGTTCTACGTGCTCTCGTTTCTCGGTTACGGAGCAGTATCCACCATTCTGCCAAAAGGCAGAATGGATCAGCCTCCGCTCAGAGGCCGGATGTAAGTGTAGTACACGCCGTAGTGTTCGCCTCCTTCGATGAAGTCGTTTACCAGCAGGGTTTTACCGGTAGTTAGTCGCACGCGAAACACGACTGCTTCCTCGTTTCCCTTTACGTCCTTTTCCAGAATCTGATTGGCTATACTGATCCGTACCCTTTCCGGCTTTACCGGCTGATATTGGTAAAGGTTTTTGGGGTTTTCTGCGGGGATTCCCCAGGTCGGGCCCGGGCATTCTTTGGGCCACCGCCGGCAGGCGATTTCGTACCATCCTTCGCGCTCGACTTCGATGGCGTGCGTGTTGTTAGAATTTTTCATACCGGCAGCCACCTGATCCGCTTTCCAGATTCCGACATCTTCGCCAATTGCGTGCTGGATGGTAAGTTTGACTTCCTCCTGGGCTTCGTTGCCAATTACGGTGCAGGGCAACTCATCATAGCGGATAACGGCCTGCGCCGCAGCGATAAAGCGGGCGTTATCGGCACGCATTCTTCTCACCAAATCCGGATGCTGAGCGGCGACATCCCGATCCTGGAGGCGGTCTTCCTCCACATCGTAGAGTTCATCTCCGTTCAATAAACGCCACTTTTCGTTCAGGATGGCAGCTTTGTTTACAGCCGCGGGTGGACGCCAGTCCTGGCGATGGTGAACAAACACATTGCGGTCAGGCAGTTCCTGCTTAGCTCCGGTTAGCAGAGGCGAAAAATCCACTCCGTCAACTTTTACACCCTGCGGCAACCGGAATCCGCACAGGCCCGCCAGAGAGGGCATCAGGTCTACATGAGCGGTGAGCTCCCCAACATCGCGACCACCCTCTACCCTGCCGCCGGGCCAACGGATGAAGAAAGGGACACGGTGACCACCTTCGGAGACGGCTCCTTTGCGTCCGCGCAAACCGTGATTGTAGCCAAGTTGGCCGTCTGCGCTGATCCCGCCCCGCGTACCATTGTCCGTCATGAAGATGAGGACGGTATTGTCCAGCAGGTCGCTTTGCTCCAGGAACTGCTCCAGCTTCCTGAAGTTTTCGTCGATGTTGGCGATCATTCCGTAAAAATTCGCGCTGAGAATTTCGCTGCCTTCCAGGTGACGGTAAGGCGCCGCGTATTCATCCGCTACGATCCAGGGATCATGCGGGGCATTGATTGAGAGGTAAACGAAGAAGGGATCATCTCCGTTCCCGGCGATGAACTTCGTCGCCTCTTCAAACCATACATCGGTGCAGTATCCCTTAAAAGATGCAGGCGTATTGTTGACGTAATACACATCATCGAAATAGCTGTTGCCCCAGTGATCAGAAAGCTCCCCCACTCCACCGGCTTTGTGGTGCACGGCCACTTCGAACCCACAATCCGTCGGCCGTACCGGGTAGTTGTCACCGAGGTGCCACTTACCGAAAATGCCGGTCCGGTAGCCATTGTCACGGAACACCTCAGCGAGGGTGGTTGTCCCTTTTGAGAGGGCATCCCGTCCTTTGAAAGTAGCCCACGCTCCGTTATTGATTGGGTACCTTCCGGTCATCAGGGCAGCCCTGGAAGGGGTGCAAAGGGGGCTGACGTGAAAATCGGTCATCCGTACAGCTCTTTCGTAGAAACCATCAATGTTCGGGGTTTTGAGCCAGGGGTTCCCGTTACACCCCAGATCACCACTTCCCTGATCGTCGGTGAGTACGATGATGACGTTGGGTGGCCGGTCGGGGGGGCGTGCAATGCTGGCCGCACATCCGGAAAGCAGAAAACCCGCTACCACCAAAGCCAATCCCCGATAAGAAAAGGAGTATATATTGAAACTACTCATGCAAGATGCTTTTTCAACCTACTCCAGCCTCCAGGTCCGTACCCAGTCGTAGCTGGTGGTCCGTCCTTTTTTGTTTTGTGAGGCGAGAAAGCTGCCCGTGGCGGGCACCGGGTTCCAATCGTAGGTTTCGATGGCCATGTGCAGGAAAGCCGGCATATTGAAACCGATGCTGGGCGTGATGGAGTAGACGTATTTGCCGTCGAGGTAGAACCGCAGCTCATCGGGCGATTTCCACCAGCAACCATAGACGTAGTAGCGCTTCCAGTTCTTTGTTTCCGGGGTCATCTGTCCCTGAATCTGGGTAGGTTCGGGGTTACAGGACGTTTTGCGGTGGATGGCGTTGGAGTGAAAAATCTGGTCCCAGTCCTTCACCCAATCTGCTTTTTCGGGAGAGACGGCGCCCACGCACTCCAGGATATCGAGCTCCTGCTTTTGCTCGCAGTTGTACTTGGACATGAGCCAGAAGGTTGTCGACATTTCCGTGTGGTTGGCTTTGATGCGGGCTTCGTAGTACCAGCCGTGCTGGCCGGGGTTAAGAGCCCGGACGATACCGCCGTAGTACAGGAACGTATCGTTTTTGATGACGCGTGGCTCGTCGAGCACACCAACTTCGACCTGGAGTTTTCCTTTTCTCACCTTGATGTTGTCTTCGAGGAAGAGCCCGGGCGGACGCCCGATCCAGGCCCAGTCGTTGCCCACCGGAGCGGTTTGCCATTTGGTACGGTCGATTTTTCTCCCCGAGAATTCGTCGGACAGTTCGGGGACGGGGCTCCAGCTTTTGTCGGCGGGGGCCGGGTCTTCGCCCGGCGCAAAAGTTGGCTGAGCGGCGGCAGTTATCGATAAAAAGAGGAATGTAAGCAGGAGAGATGATCTGTTCATGGGAATACGGCTGAACCCCGTAGGGTTCGGTTTTGATGAGGCTCAAATATCCTCCTGACGTACGTTTCCCGCTGGTGTAAATGGGTTCTTCATTAGACCATATGGTTTACTTTGGTGCTAACGATCATTTCGTCCTCACTTTGCACCTGCGCTCCGCCGCCCTGAACCTGACCGGGCACCTCCCCTGCTCTTATTTTTTCGATTGCTTGTTTCGGCTCACGTACTCGCTCGGCACGATGCCGAACTGGCGTTTGAAACACTTCGAGAAGTAACTCGCCGTGTTGAAGCCGGTCATGTACATCACTTCCTTGACGGAATAATTGCTGTTTTCCAGCAGTTGCACCGCTCTTTTCAGACGTACGGTTCTGACGAACTCGCTGGAAGACTGCCCCGTTAGTGCCTTCAGTTTGAGGTAAAGTTTGCTGCGCGAAACGCCCATCTCCTTTACCAGCTGATCGACGCTGAATTCAGTGTTGGACATGTTTTCTTCCACGATGTCCATCGCCTGGCGCAGGAAAAGTTCGTCGGAGTCGGTCACCGTCACTTCGGCCGGCTCGGTGATCACTTCTCTGCGGAAACGATCGCGCAGGATGTCCCGGTGTTGAACGATGTTCAGAATTTGCTGCAGCAAAGCTTCCTGATCGAAGGGTTTGGTTACGTACCCGTCGGCGCCGTACCGGAGGCCTTCGAGGCGGCTTTCTTCGGTGTCTTTTGCCGTGAGCAGGATAACCGGGATATGACTTGTCTGGGGGTTACTCTTCAGCTTATCCAGCACTTCTATGCCGTCCATTCCCGGCATCATCAGGTCGGAAACGATGATGTCCGGCGAAGACGTGAGCGCAAGCTCGAGGCCGGCTTCACCGCTGTCAGCGGCGATGACCCGGAAATCGTTTGCGAAAGTATGACGGATATAGTTCCTCAGATCGGGGTTATCATCGATGTAAAGGAGCAGAGACGAATCATCCGAATCTTCCTGTTGCGGAGAGATGCCCGCCCCTAACTGAAGTGCGTTCAGTTCTTCTTCCTTATTGTTCTCTTCAGGCATGAAATAGTCTACCGGATCTGCCTGCGGGACGTAATCGCTGAGATCACGCTGTTCGAGTTCAGATTTCTGGTACACAGTTTTGTCCAGTGGCAGGCGCAGGTAGAAAGTAGTTCCTTTCCCCAGGCTGCTCTTCACGTCGATGAGCCCGCGGTGCAGGTCGACGAGGCTTTGTGCGTAAGCAAGGCCGATGCCGGCTCCCTCTCTGTTCATGCTGTCTTCCTGAGCTCCTTTATAGAAGCGATCGAAGATTCTTCTGAGCTTTTTGTCGGAGATGCCCACTCCGGAGTCTTTCACGGTAATGAGGAGCGTTCCGTAGCCGGGCAGGTGTTTTTTAAAGCGCGGGTCGTCCTGGTTTATCTTTTCGATGGCCAGCAGAATGTCTCCGCCTTCGGGTGTGAACTTGAAAGCATTGGACAGCAGGTTGAAAAGCACCTTTTCGAGAATCTCGGGAGCAAACCAGGTCGTGATGGGGCGTTCTTCGGCCACTACCCTGAAGTTGATGTCTTTTTTGGTCGCCAGAAACTCGAACGGAGCCACGGTTCCTTCAATGTGTTCCACCACATCGTTTTTGCTTACCCGCAGGCTGAGCTTACCCTGATCGAGCCTTCTGAAATCGAGCAACTCATTGACCAGTCGCAGCAGGTATTTGGAGTTCTTGTACATCAGGTGGTAGTACTGGTTGCGTTGCTCCGGCTGGAGGCTGGACTGGTTGCGGATGAGCGACTCGAGCGGGCCGGAAATGAGCGTAAGCGGGGTCCTGAATTCGTGGGAGATATTGGTAAAGAACTGCAGTTTGAGCTGGTTGAGTTCCTCGGTTTTCTCCTGATTGACTTTTTTGAGCTCGATGCGATTCTTCTCCTCTATATCGATGATGGAATAACGGCGCAGGAGGTACAGAAAACCGACAAAGAGCAAGAGGTAAAGGAAGTATGCGGCATTGGTTCGCCAAAAAGGTGGCTGCACGACCACGCCAAGTGTGAGCACCTCCTCGTTCCACACCTTATCGTTGTTGCTCACCTTGAGCATGAAAGTGTAATTGCCGGCGGGAAGGTTTGTGTACGTAGCTACCCGCTGGCGGGCAGACGTAAAAATCCAGTCCTTATCGAATCCGTCGAGCTTATAGGCGAAGCGGTTCTTCTCCGGGGAAGCGTAATGGAGAGCTCCCAGTTGAAAAGAGACGCTGTTGTGGCTGTGGATGAGGTTGATGCGCTCGAGATTGCTGATTGCCTGCGGCAATACTACCTGGCCGTCTCTCTCCTCCCCCACCTCTACTGGCTTATTGAGGATGCTCAGGCCGGTGATCACCGGCCGGGCCGGGATGGCGTTCAACTTGATCGACTCCGGGTAGAAAGCCGTGAAACCATTGACCCCCCCGAAGATGATGCTGCCGTCGGCCTGGGTACAAACGGCCAGTTCTCCGAATTCATCGCCCTGTAAACCGTCATTTATGTCAAAATTTTCAAATTTCTCCTTTCTGGGGTCAAACCTGCTAATTCCCCGGTTGGAGCTTATCCACAGGTTGCCGCTCTGGTCTTCGGTAATTGCTTTGATGACACCGTCGACCAATCCGTCGGATTCGCCGTAGCTTTTAAAGCTTACCGACTCGCCCTCGGTTGCCGGCATGTATTTATTGATGCCTCCACCAAAGGTCCCAATCCAAACGGTGCCGTCGGTTGCCGTGTAGATCGGCAAAATGTAGCTGTTGCTCAACGAGCTCCTGTCTTCCGGGATATTCTTGTAAGACTGGTGCGAAGGGTCTGCTTTCGCAGCTTCGGACGAAGAGATGAAGACCAGTCCGTCTCCCGTACCCACCCAGATATTTCCGGCCTTATCCTCTTCCAGGCTACGGATGATCTGACTTGGCAGCTCGTTCCCTCCGGTTTCTCCGATCCTGGTTTTTACGTAGCCCCCTTCAGCCTCAGGATCGGGAGTCCACCGCATCAAGCCATCAAAATAGTTGCCGATCCAGAACGCGCCGCGGCTGTCTTCCAACATGGCAAAGACCGAGCCTGTTACTTCGCGGATAGGTTCAATCGATATATCCTCCCGGTTCAGGTCGGCCCTGAACAGGCCGGGGCCACTATTGGAGCCAAAATACATGGCGTGTTCCACCTCGTTGTTGATCTCAATGATCGAGTACACCCTCCGGGGTCGCTGAAAATGCCGGAAGGTCGATTTTTCGTTCAGCGGTAACGGGCCATCGCTGAGTTCTATTCCGCCCCCGTCGGAACCCACCCAGATCCTTTGCTCCGAATCACGGTACAACGCCCGAATGGTGGCAGCAGCCCCGCCTACGTCCTTATGATGGTAAAAATGCTTACGAAACGGATCGAATTTATTGATGCCGCCGCCACTGGTTCCTGCCCAAATGATCCGGGTCTCATCGATGGTGAGGGTGGTGATGTCGTTGTTACTCAGGCTACGGGGATCCAGGGCATCGTAGGTGTAATGCTCCAGCTCCTCCGGCATTTCACCGTTCCGGCCAACGGAGTATTTGTACAATCCGGTAGACGCCCCGATCCAAAGCTGATCGATCTCTCTGTCGTAGGCCAGTGCGTTGATTCCGGTCAGGTGGCCTACGAACCTAAACGCTTCGCTGTCGGCAGACTGCTGCATAAACAGCCCTGCGCCACATCCCAGTAAGAGCTCTCCACTGGCTAGCTGCACGATAGAGGTTGCGTTTATATTTCCGATATTTTTGAGATCGATTCTGCGCAGGCTCATTTCATCATCATCCACCACCCGGAAGAGGGAGTTTTGGGCCGCGAACCAAATGTTTCCGGAGGCGTCTTCGAAAAGAGAGTGGATAAAGAAGGGCTTAGAAGGGTCCGGTAAGCTGATATGAACAAACTCGGGTTCGGCTCCTTCCCGAAACTTCTTCAGTACGCTGAGTCCTTTATTCGTGCCCACCCACAGCCGGCCTTTTTTGTCCGACAGGAGGACGTTTATCGTGTTGGATCGGATGCTTTGCGGATCAGCGGGATCGTGGGTAATTCGCTGGAAATTATTGGTGGAACGGTTGTAATAATTCAGCCCTTTTCCGGTAGTGCCGATCCACAGGTTCCCCTTCTCATCGTCGGTTATTGAGAAAATCCGGATACCGCTGATGCTGTTGGAATCCTGCGGGTCTGGCTTGAATTCCTTTACCTCGTACCCGTCGTAACGGTTGAGCCCGGCGAAGGTGCCGAACCACATGAACCCGTCGTCGTCCTGAAAGCTACAGGTGACGTAGTTGGCAGAAAACCCCTGCTGGGAGCCCAGCCGGTCTACGTACAGCCGGTCTTCCTGGCTTGTCAGGGGCGAAAATGAACAGAAAACCAGCATCAGGAGCAACGAAACCCGTAGCAATTGACGCGGCGAAATCTTCTGGCAAATTATCATCATCAAAATTAAGCTTCCTAAAATATAAAAAACGGGTAGGCACTTTCTTTTCCTGCTTCTTAACCAAGCCGTATAAACATCAACAATTCCACCAACATCCTGATGCATTAACGACCTGACCGCTACTCGTAAGCTTACCCGTCGGGCGTGGCTCCGAACAGATTGATCAGGGCGCTGACGCAGGTGCAAAGTAAAAAACAAAGAGCATAGTGAGTTGACTATGCCGGTTGATCAACTGTAAGTTGCCGTTCTGCGAACTCATGAACTAACCAAAAGAAGCAGGAAAAAACCGATTTGTGTTCTCTAATCTTAAGTTTCATTATCCAACACAACACTATCTCCAGGTGGTCAATCGGGGAAAAAATACCTATGCCTTCTCAGATGCAACTAAAAATCTGGTAATTAACACTAGCCAATTTCATTTATTTCCACTCGACACCTCATTAATTGCTTTTAACCCCCTATTTTAGAGCCACCTTACTATTCCCCATCCCTTCCTTATAGAGATTTATTTGCTTTAGTCCAATCAGCAAGTAACAAGTCTGTCGACTGCATACTGCGATCAGGGCACTGGTTTTCCTTATTCCCAAACACCTCCAAAGAAGCATTCAATTACAGTCGGCTCATTAAGCCGACATAACTCTAGTAAAACACTTTCCCATATGCAAACAAAACTCAACCTCCTTATTTTATCCTTGTTCCTCACCTTCCAGGTGAGCAATAAGGTGCGGGCTCAAATCCTCTATCCGAGTTGGAGCCCAACTTCCTGCAACACCCTTGACAACCTTTCCCCAGGCTCACTGGTCGAGAGTGGATCCGACTTCTGGGCCAACTTTCCGGGCGCAGATTCAGATGCAACCATTACGAACGAACAGACTTTCTCTGGCAACCGTGCCTTACGGCTTGATCGTCCTAACGCAGGGTATTTTGACGATGTAGTCTACTACATGAACCCCGCCACCTCCGGGCGCTACCGCATTGAGTGGATGATGTTTCTACCGGTGGGTAGTGCAGCTACAGCAGGCCTGATCAACGATTTTGATGGAACCAGCGGGCCCAACAGCAACTGGGCCTACCGGATCGAATTCAACGGTAGCGGGCTGGCGACCATTCTTCTTGGTCAGGGTGACGTACAACTTACCTCCATCAGCTACCCGCGGGGGCGCTGGTTCCGTGTAGCCCAGGTCATTGACCTGGACGATGACTACGTCAGCATGTTTATCGACTACAACCACGTGGCAGACTGGAACCTGAGCGACGGCGAAGATTCTTTCGGCAGCCTTTCCCTGGACGCCATCAACATCTGGGCTAAAGTAGCTACTGACCTCCCGACCAGCCAGAGCCCCATCTATATCGACAACATGTGTATTTCTCTGCGAAATAACGGCGTGATTGTTGATTGTTTCGAACCTAACCCTTCTTGTTTATTAGGCGAAGACCTATACAACGAGTGTGCCGGATTGCAGGCTGGCTTCGTGGAAGGTGAATGGACCCTCGGCAGTTGCGACGGAGGCGGTAACGGAGAAGCCAATATTTGCCTGGAAGCCATCCCGCTCGACTGTAATTATACTTTCCTTGGCAACAACTTTGAATCGGACAACAGCTACACTTCGTCCGATTACACTTGTGCTACAAGAGACGTCAACTACAATGGCGGCGACGAGGTATTCAGAATAGACCATCCCGGAGGCCGCTTCGTTGTGTCCCTGATGAACGACGATGCTACTGATTTTGACATCTTCCTCCATGAAGATGCAATCTGTGACGGAGGCGAGGCATTCGGGCTTGCACCGGGCAGACAACTGCCCACATGTATTGCCAAAAGCGATAACGTAGCCGGCACTACTTTCAATCGTGAGCAAATCTATTTCCCTTTGCTTGATGCCGGTACTTATTACCTGGTGGTAGACGGAGTAAACAGCGATGAAGTTGGCAGTTACGAACTCGCCCTGAGTTGTGAATTTAACTGTTTCACAACCGATGCAACCCTTAGCTGTGGAGGCACTGCTAACAACAGAATACCCAGCCGGGAAGAACAACCCCGGGGTAATTTTACCAGTAACTACTGCGGAATTGACACCACAGTGCCAGGAACCGGCATTACGGGCAATGAACATACCTACCGCCTGAACATCACCGATGCAGGAACTTACGACTTCAACCTCACGGTTCCTTCCGGATCAACAGCAGACTTTGAACTTATCGTTCTGGCCAGTACGCCCGAAGCCAATGGAGGCACCTGCGCGTTATTTGACGACTGCCTCGGTATCGCCACCAACGGAGGTTTTGGAGAACCGGAAAACCTTAGTCTGTTCCTCGATCCCGGAGAATACTTTCTGGTGATAGATGGATGGTACGGCAGTTTTGGCGATTACACCATCAGCATGAGTTGCGACGCGGGAAGCGAATGTGATTCGCCCGCATACAGCTTCGATTCAGATTTTGGGGCCACCCGGCTCGCAGACGGCCGGTACAGCTTTGGTGGCATTCTGGGAGATTTCAGTACTGAAGACAGCTACCTTATCAACTACATCCCAGCTGAAAATTCCGGCCTGGCCATTACAGGAAACGGTACCGCTGACTTCACGATAGACTTTGCCGGAAGCGGCGGCAATTACACCGTTTGTTACCCCTATTACGATTTTTCCGGATGTCTCAACTACCGATGTGTAGACCTCTGCGTGGAATCCAACGATGCTCCATTCAGGTTCCTGGCTGAAGATCAACCGGACAACGAAAGGGTGCGATTACTGCTCTCTGTACTCCCCCCACCCAATGACGGTGGAGTTTCCAACGTAACCTGGTTCTATTACGATGACGGAGAGCCAATACAAATCGGTAGTGGAGTATCGGTATTTATTTCGTATCCGGAAGAGTCATGTTTCACCAGAACTTACTTCGTGCGATACTACGACAATTCAAACGAATGCTGGCGAATCGAACGTAGAACCGAGACCATTTGCCCACCACTTAACTGCCCTGATCCGGTTTACAATCAGAACTGCGGCAGTCAGGTACTTACCCTTGACGCCAACGGCGACTTTCTCATCAGCAGTCAGGGAGCAGCTACCCCCGGCGAACCCTGGCTCGTTCAGCGCGAACCGGTGACTGCCTTTACCGGGCAAAGTATCAGCCTGAGCCGGGCCAATAATTACAATGTAGAAGTATGTTTTCCGATTACTGACTCCAATGGGTGTATCAGCTACTGCTGCCAGCAGTACTGCCTTGACAATCAGGAAAACTCGCCCCAGGTTCTCTATGATTACGACGTAGAAACAAATACTTACCAATTTGAACTGGCAGAAGACGGTACGGTCAGTGAACCACAGTGGATTTCTCTTGGAAACTCCGGCCCACCCATCAGTGGGTCGGGTACTACGGCCAATGTTCCCACTCCGGCCAACTGCACAACCCAGACTTACTACGTCCGTTATTTCAGCGGTGGTTGCTGGAAGCTCGCCCGTCGTACCGTATACATCTGTGACCCTTACGCCTGCGATGGCATCGGCTACCAGTACGTTGAGGCAAACAACACCTTCAGTCTTTCTATTGAGGGGGCAGACAGTAGCCAACCCCTGGCCTGGGTCGACGACGATACGGGAGCCGGGCTCGGTACTACCCCCACCATCCCCGTTCCGGTTCCTCCCGGCAACTGCGTCACCCGTAACATCAGCGTTCGGTATTACGACGCTACCCGCAGAGCGTGGATCATCTGTTGCCGGACCATTTACCTCTGCGACCCAAACCAGTGCGACGGAATTTTGTACCAATACGCTGCCGATGCGCAAGCCTTTGATCTTTCCGTTGAAGGGGCAGACCCCGACCAACCCATCGCATGGGTTGATGATGACACCGGCGGCAGCCTTGGTTCGGGTGCAACCATTCCTGTACCTGCCCCACCCGGCACCTGCGTTACGCGCAATATCAGTGTTCGCTATTACGATACTTTCCGCCAGAGTTGGGTAATCTGTTGCCGCTCGATCTACTTGTGTTCTCCGGTGAACTGCGAGGAGAATATCAACTTCAGCTATTTCAACGGTAATGCAATTGTTACCGCCGACATTGGAGATGCGAGCCGGAACTGGTTTGTGAATGGTGACGCTGCCGGAAGCGGTGCGTCGCTGGCAGTTCCCATCAGTCAGGGCCAAAATGCTGAAGTGTGCGTACAGTACTTCGATACAACTGTAGGTGGATACAGAACCTGCTGTAAAAACATCAGTATCCCAAACTGCTCCCTGCCACTTACCAGTTTCATTCTCCTCCAGGGAGACGAGGGAACATTTGCCCTTAATACTTCCGACGAAGCCGGTGTTACGGCCTATGACTGGGAAGTTGACGGTACGTCCATCTCTGCTTCCAGAGACCTCACCCTGAACCTGCCTCCGGGCACCTATACGCTGTGCCTGACGGTCACGAACAGCTGTGGCAGTCAGCGATTCTGTCGCGTGGTCAATATTCCCAACACCGATACAGACCTCATCCTCCGGCCATTACCCGGAGCGTGTGGGGAACCAGGTGAAATTATCGACATCCCTATCTATGCCGACAACTTCACCAATATCCTCAACTATCAAATTACCCTGGGTCTCACCGATACCTCGGTCGCCAAAATTGTGGGCCTGGAACTGGAGAATATTCCAGGAGTGGAGGATTACCTGATTTACAACGGAGCCAGGGCTGCAGTAATATGGGATAATGCTTCCGGCCTCTTTTACCCCGACGGCACCCTGCTTATCACCCTCAAAGTCGCAATTCAGAGTGGAGGACCACTTTCCTCGGACGTAATAATTGCCTCCGGGCCGGTTCCGAGTTACGCTGAAAACGGGAACGGCGAAGAAATCCCGATAAGCATGTTGCGCGGTACGGTAGGCCCTTGTAGCGAAGTCGACGTCTCCGGCAGACTTATCACCGAAACCGGTCAGGGTATTGCCCGGGCAACCGTGAGTTTGTACCGCAACGGGATTATCGTTGACCAACTAATAACGGATGCTACCGGACAATACGAATTTATGGTCACGCCCGACGGCGCCGATTATGCCGTACGGCCCGAAAAGCTGATCAATTACCGCAATCACGTGAATTCCGGCGATCTTTCGGCCGTTCGACGACACATCTTTGGCACCGCTCCTTTGGTCGGTCCCTACCGCAGAATAGCCGCCGACGCCACCAATATTGGCAGTATCAATTCAGGCGACATCTCATCCATTCGTCAGCTTGTATTCGGTCTTATCTCCGAGTTCCCGGGTGTTCCTTCGTGGGAGTTCGTTCCTCAGGACCATGTTTTCGCCGATCCTGATAATCCTACCGCAAGCGCGTACCCACGCGAGATTAACCTCGGCCGGGTGAACGGAAGCCAAACCGGGCTGAATTTCATCGGTCTGAAAATGGGCGACCCCAGCTCAGGGGCTGACCCGCAGAACGCCAGGCCCGACGGGCCGGTTGCCACGGGGCGCTCCCTCAACGACCTTTCCTTCATGGTGGGCGAAGCCCCACCCGTGCGCGGGGTGCCGTGGGAAATGGACGTTTATGCCTACAATTTCACCGATATGCTGGCGACGCAGTTCTCACTTGCATGGAACAGTAATGTAGTCGACCTTCTCGAGATAAAGAACGAGAACACCACCCTTGGCCTCACAGAAGAGAATTTCTCGCTCGCTGGCGTCCGGGACGGGCAACTTCCCTGGCTTTGGTTTGCGGAGGAAAACGCCATAAGCCTTCCTGATTCGGCGCTGCTGTTCACCCTCCGGTTCAACATTATCGGAGATGTCGGCGACACCGCTTCGGTCTCGTTTACAGAAATGCCCACAGAGTTCTTTTTCGAGGATACAGGAGGTGAAATTGCCGCAAATTTCGGAGAGAAGGAGCAAATCGTAGAAGTATTTACCAGCACTTCAAACTACCACCCACTCGATGAAATCAGAGTGTATCCGAACCCTGCATCTTCTGCCTTTTTCGTCGAGCATCCACTACAGCACCCTACGGCGGTCAGCCTGTACAACCTGCAAGGTGCTTTACTTAAAAACTGGCCACAAAGCCGGGGCAATGAGCACTACGATGTAAAAGACCTTCCCGCTGGCACCTATCTGCTTTCCTTCCGTCAGAGAGGGAAAACGGTCATGCGACGGATAGTCATCACCCGTTAGGGCATTTGTCACCGTTGACGCCAATACAACCTCAGTTCGGGCCGGGTGCCCGAACTGAGGTTTTTTATTCTCCGGTTCGCATACTAATAAGTCTGCGCGATCGCAGGTCCAAAGAAGGTTTTCCGGAACGGATCAGCCCGTTTCACAGTAAGGGTGTCTTTGTTATTCTGGATGCTTTCAGTTTAAGCCCCCCGGCACCCCGTACACGCTTTTGCGCCGTACGGCAAAATGATTTACAAAACAAGCTTTACCTTTCCACCATGCCTCACCTTACCACCTTCGGAGAGATAATGCTCCGCCTCAGTCCGCCCGATAAACAGCGCTTCAGTCAGGCGTCCACCTTCGACCTCGTGTACGGCGGTGGCGAAGCCAACGTTGCCGCCTCGTTGGCCAATTACGGCATCGGGGCAACCTTCGTATCCCGGCTTCCCGACAACTGCATCGGCGACGGAGCATTGCGCTTCCTCCAGGCCAAATCCGTTAACTGCGACCACGTGGTGCGCGGCGGCGAGCGGCTGGGAATCTATTTCATAGAAATGGGAGACATGCAGCGCGGACCAAAAGTGGTCTACGACCGGTCCCACTCCAGTATGGTTTCGTTGGTTCCTGGCCAGATCGACTGGGAGGCAGCCTTTCAGGGCTCCGATTGGTTCCATTGGTCCGGCGTGGTGCCGGCCCTTGGCCAGGCCGCAGCCGATGAGTGCCTCATCGCCTGCCAGACGGCTGCAAGGATGGGGCTCACCATCAGTACCGACATCAACTACCGCGCCAAAATGTGGAAGTACGGCAAGCACCCGCGCGAAGTCCTGCCCGCAATGGTGGAGTACAGCGACATCATCCTGGCCAACGATTTCGACGCCGAATTCTGCTTCGGTCTACAACTGCCAAAGACGGATGCAAGCAAGGATGTCGCCGCAGACCATAAAGCTTTCCTGGCGGCCGGGAAAGCGTTTATGAAAAGGTTTCCAAAGCTAAAAAAGGTGATCGCAACCCAGCGCCAGTCTCATTCGGCCAGCCACCATTCCTGGTCGGCACTGCTGTACGACGGTAAACAGCTCATCACGGCGCCAACCTACGAACTCACGCACCTCGTTGACCGTGTCGGTGGCGGAGACAGCTTCGTAGGCGGACTTATCTACGGGCTGATGACCTGGCCTGATAACAACGATAAAGCGCTTCACTTTGCGGTGGCAGCCTCAGCCCTCAAGCATTCCGTTTTCGGAGACCTTAACCGTGTAAGACTCAAGGAAGTAAAGCAGTTCATGAAAGGCAATGCTTCAGGCCGGATAAGCAGATAAAGAGGTTAATAAGTCAGCCTTGTTTCATTACTCCGCCTAATCAGCAGGCGGGGACGCAGGTGCAGGGTTGCGGACAAAAGATCGCTCCGGCCCTGCTCATTGTCCTTAACCTTGTACCTGCGACCGCGCCGCATAATGCTTCGGATCCCTTAACCCGGATCAGTCGCCGTCCGCATCCGTTACCGTAAGCACAACGCTGATGCTGCTCGACAGATCGACCCTCATCAGCACCAACAACGCCTGATAATCGGCCGTCAGTTGCGAGATGGCCGCTGTGTCATCGGTTACGAGTTCGCCCAGGGTGGTGTTGCGCTGGCTCAGGGCATCCAGATTCGCCGCCACCTTCTCGATCGCCGCCGCAATGCGCGGCGCGACGTCGGTATTGCCCAACTCCGCGAGGTAATCATCGAAGCCATAGCCGTTTCCGGCCGACTCCCCGCCGTAGTAAGCCAGTTCCCATTCGGCAAAACCTGCCCGAAGGCACGCAAGCGAATACGCCGCAAAAGGCGTTTCCACCAGGCTGGCATCAGGAGCCTCCCCACTCTCTTCGCCCGACGGGGTACGTAGCCGGAAGCGAATGGTTTTGTCGAGCTGGTTGATCAATCCGTTAACGAACTGGTTCTGACCACCGCCAACACTGAGGCCGGTATTCGTCGTGAAAGCAGGGCCGGCCTCTAACCAACGATTGTTGAGTTCCGTTGCCACCGTGGTCAGGTAATGGGAGAGCGCCTGCAGGTAATCCCTGCGCGCGGCATCGTTGGTGAAGCGCTGAACCGTGGTGGATTCGTCTTCGGCAAACAACAGGTACTCCAAAGTGCCCAACCCGATGATGGAAGATCCCCGGCTGCTGATGTACGCTTCATCGATCGTTTCTCCGGCGTTGATGGCATCGTCGATGCCTTCTGTGTCCACCGGCCAACGGTGAATGCGGGTATGGAGAAAGAAGTTGGACACCGGCCCAAAGTCGTACACCTCGCACATTTTCCACTGATCCGTGGCGGAGCGCCAGCGAAGTTGTACTTCCGCCAGATTTTGAGTGTCCGGGTTTGCAGCGAATGCATCTGCGGCGGTTTGCAAGGCAGTTGCCTCAGCAACGAACGCAGCATGGGCCGGGACAATGCCGTTGTTGAATACAGCACTTAGTTGGAGGCCCCGCGGATCGGAATAATCGGGCTCGGATTCGTCTTTGCCGCATCCGATGATCAGCAAAACAGTAAACAGTGCCGGAGCGATCCAGTACGCTAAAGAAGTCGTTTTCATTACAGAGAATTTAGGAATGCCAGGAGATCGTCACGCTCGGAAGCGCTGAGCTCTTTGAAGCCTTCCCTGCTGTCGGCGGCTTCGCCGCCGTGCCAGAGAATGGCTTCCTCCAGGTCACGGGCCCGGCCGTCGTGCAGGTAATTCGTATGTCCGTTAACAATGTTGAAAAGGCCGATTCCCCACAGTGGCGGCGTTCGCCACTCCTGGCCTGTGGCCAGAAATTCGGGCGAGTTATCGGCCAGCCCTTCGCCCATGTCGTGCAGCAGCATATCGGTGTATGGTCTGATCGTCTGCCCCGAAAGAACCGGAAAATCAGGGTGATCGCCGGTTACGATCTCTTCCCGGTGGCAAGAGCTGCAGTTCAGTCGCCGGAAGATTTCTTTCCCGCGCAGGACGTCCTGTGCTTCCCAGTTTCTACGTCCTGGCACAGCAAGGGTACTGGAGTAAAGGGTTACCTTCTGCAGGTTATCCATCGGTATTTCGGGGCTACCGCCATTGGCCAGTTCACTGCAATCTTCGCTGGGCGGGCAGTTCTCGTCGGGGAAAAGGTCGGAAGTGATACCGAGGTCGCCGGCAAAAGCCGCCGCAACCTGCTGTAATACGGAAGGCTGGTTGGCCTTCCAGCCGAAACGACCGGGGCGCAGATCATCGGCCACCACGTCGTAGACATAGTTGACTTTCCCGCTGATACCGTCGCCATCGGCGTCGTTCGGGTCCGCCATCGCCAGGAGGGTCGTTTCATCGATGGCCTCGAGTAAGCCCAGGCCAACCATCTGGTTAGCAATGCGGGGTGAGATGTTGGTAGCTGTCAACTCACCCTGCGTCAGTTCACCGATACGGTAATTGGGGCGTTGCAGCTCGTAAGGAGAGCCATCGGCATAACTCCCGGTAATGGTTTCGTAGTCGATAGAGAAGGCTGCTTCGGTATCTACGTTCAGGACGCTCTGGTCCTGAAGCTGCCCGCCGTAATAGGGATCCGGGATGGGATCTCCCGCCAGGGCGTTGCCGGTGCTCAGGCGCAGCAGCAGGCCGTGAGAAACTTCGCCGGGGTATGCTGGTGGCCGGCCCCGACCATCTTTGAAGTGGCAACCCGAGCACGAGCGGGCGTTGAAAAGGGGTCCCAGGCCATCCCGCGCAGTGGTCGACGCCGGCGCGGTAACCCAGTTCTGGTTGAAGAGAGAATTACCCGTAAAGAAATTGAGACCGTCGGTTTCCGACAGGCCCGGCGCCTGAAAACTGAAGGCATCATCGTCGGCAGCAAATATCGTCGTCGTTCCTCCCGAGAGTTCTTCGCCGTTAACAGAACGAAGAGACAAATCATCTTTCTCGCAACTCTGCAGGAAAATCAACAGGGAAAAGGCTAAAAAAGGCCACCCTGGCAGTACGGTAAATTGGGAACTCTTCATCAAAAAAGGACATAATTTTCGGTGTAGGGATAAAAGTACTTAGCGCTTAGGCGCCACGAACGGGTCCCCTAAGCGCTAAACACTTTATACATCAATTGTTCATTACCGGTTTCTACTCGATACGAACCTCGATGCCGATGGCGTCACCGCCTTCAACGATCTTGTCGCCAAGTGCGCGCAGAGCGGTCACAGCAGCAAGTACGTTCGGGCGGGTGCTGTCGTCAGAAATGGCGTAATCAAAAGGAATCGCGGTTTCGTAAACCGCCAATTCAGCGGCTTCGAGGTGAGCGAAAATTTCTCCAGCGAGAACCGGGTCAGCTTCCAGGATGAGGTCAGCGATGGAAGCGCCTTCTACGTCGTTGATGGCACGGGCGAGGTAGACGTCGCGGATACCGTCGTAGTTGAGGCGAAGATCGCGGTGGGTATTGTCGGAGAAGCAAGAGTGCTCATCTTCCTGATCACGGTTGTCGTAAGCGACGAATACACGCTCACCGGCAAGTTCGGACTTAGAAAGTGTAGCAATGGCGGTCATCATGTCGCTCAGTGAAGTAGCGTCGTCCTGTGCGAGGAAAGCCGTACGGTAAGGTCCACCAACGGCCCACTGATCGATGAGGATCTGGAGGTGATCGAGCAGGAGTTCGGAACAAGCTTTGAGGTAAGCGCGGCGGCGGTCCTGGTTGTCGGCGGTGCCACCGTCAACGAAGTCAGTGAAGGAACGCTGACCAGCTTCGAGTGCTGAAGGAGCCGTGAGGTCTTGTCCCCACAGGAGGAACTCGATAGCGTGGTAGCCTACGCTTACGTTTTCTTCGCCACCTTGTCCGTTCAGGTCTGCAAGAGCGTCCTTAGTGATGGTTGGCAGCAGTGCGGGAGAATTGATGAGGCCTGCATCACTGTCGTCATCAACATAGTCAATGTAAGCTTCGTCGAGTGGCCATGAGTTGAGGAGACCTTCGGGGCCTTCTTCGCCGTCAATTACGTCGATGGGTCCGTTGGCGAAGCGGTACGCTTCGGTTGGTCCGTAAGATTCACGGGCGGCGAGCCATGCGTCCTTAGCGGCTTGCTGAGTCGTTGCGGTAGGGTCAGCGATGAACGCAGCAATTGCGGCGTCGAGGGTTACTGCATCAGCGCGCGCAGCTTCGTAGTTAGAGAGTACGAGGTCGGCGTAATCTGCCTTAACCTCATCCTGAGAAGTAAGAAGCGTAATGTCGTCGTCGTCTTCACATGAAGTAAAGCTCATTACGATGCACATGGAGAGGAGGAGGTAAAAATATTTAGTCATAAGTATTCCTATTGGATGTTTGGGGGCGCAAAACTATACTTATTTAGACTATTTAAAAATAGATTTATTGATTTTTTAGCTTCCCTGTTGTTCTTTAACACATTCTGAACCTCGGCTTAATGAAGAGCCGGCGGCATTTGATTCTTGATTTACGGCCACCGTCAGAAATCCGTTCGCAGTAGCCCCGGCTTCAGCCGGTGGTTTATTTACCACTTCACAAAAGCCAAAGCCCCAAAACAAAAGCTGCCAGCAACACACGGGTAGTGTGCTGCTGGCAGCCAGATTTCAGAACGCAGCGCGCTGAGCGCGCTTTGTACAGGTATAACCTACCCTTTAGCTTCCGCTACAAGGGCGATACACTTAGCGGCAAGTTCTTCCATGCCTTTGTAATCGCCGTTGGCGAGCAGGTCTTTGCGCAGCAGACCCGAGCCCATGCCTACGGCAACCGCACCTTCGCCAAACCAGCGGCTGAGGTTTTCGGCGTTAGGTGCAACACCTCCGGTAACCATGATGCTTGTTTGCGGAGACGGAGCGAGCAGGGACTTGATGAAGCCCGGAGCTACAGCATTACCCGGAAAGCACTTCACGATTTCAGCACCAAGGCTTTCGGCCCGGCCGATTTCGGAGGGCGTGAAACAGCCCGGCATCCAACCGATCTTACGGCGGTTACAGAGCGGCGCGATTTCCTCTACGAGCATGGGGCTAACGATGAAGTCTGCGCCTAACTGAATGTAGAGTGCTGCGGTTGGTGCATCCACCACGGAGCCAACGCCAAGGGCAAGGTCCGGGTAGTTCTCGCGGCAGTGCTCGGCCATCAGGTCAAAGACCTTATGCGCACCAACGCCGCGGTTGGTGTACTCGAAACTGCGCATTCCACCGGCGTAGATGGCATCGATTACTTTTTTTGCTTTGTCTACTTCTGCGATGTAAGCCAGGGGCACGATGGCCTGGTCCAGTACCGTACGGTAAACGTCTAATCTTCTCATTCTTTTCACTTTGTGAAAACCCCGGACTCCGCTCATGCTTTGCACGCGCTGCGTCCGGGGTTTACTTTGATTAAATCCTTACGGATTAGTTTGGGTTTACACCTGAGTGCTAATGCACCCTTAGCGGCTAACGCGGCCGGAACCGTCTCCATCCATGAGCGCCATCACTTCTTCGGGAGTAGCCAGGTTGGCATCGCCGAAGATGGAGTGCTTGAGGGCAGAAGCAGCAACGGCAAAGCGCAGTGCCTTTGCGTCGTCGTCTGGCCAGGTCTGGAGGCTGTAAATGAGACCACCCATAAAGCTGTCGCCACCGCCAACGCGGTCAACGATGTGGCTGAGTTGGTAAGTAGGAGCGGTGTACATCTTCTCGCCGTCCCACATTACACCAGACCAGGTGTTGTGGCTGGCAGAGATGGAACCACGCAGGGTGGTGATCACCTTCTTCGCTTTCGGGAAGCGCTTCATGAGCGCCTTACAAACGGGAAGGTAAGCTTCGGGGTCCATGGTGTCTCCCTTGGTTACGTCTACCGATTCGGGGTGAATATCAAAGTGCTTCTCAGCGTCTTCTTCGTTACCGAGGATGATGTCGCAGTGCTCTACGAGCGCGGGCATGATCTCCTGCGGAGACTTACCGTACTTCCATAGTTTCTTGCGGTAGTTGAGGTCGGTAGAGATGGTGATGCCTTTGGCCGCAGCGACTTTACAGGCTTCGAGACAAGCATCAGCAGCGGTTTGGCTCAGAGCGGGGGTGATACCCGTCCAGTGGAACCAGTCTACGTCTTCGAATACAGAGTCCCAGTCGATCTCGCCGGGTTCGATGGTCGCCATACCGGAGTGGGCACGGTCGTAAACTACCTTGGAACCGCGCTGCATTGCTCCGGTTTCGAGGAAGTAAATACCGAGGCGCTCGCCACCGCGTACAACGTGGCTGGTGTCTACACCACGGCCACGAAGGGCCATCATGGCGCAATCGCCGATGTCGTTCTTAGGGATGCGGGTAACAAAACGGGCATCCATACCGTAGTTCGCCAGCGTGACGGCTACGTTGCTTTCGCCGCCACCGTAGATGACTTCGAAGGAGTTGGCTTGTGAAAAACGTTTCCAGCCGGGAGGGCTGAGGCGAAGCATGATCTCGCCGAAGGTTACAATACGTGGCACTTCAAGTTGATTTTGTAGGGTGATCCATTTCTGTGTTGCAAAAACACGGTTTAACACCACAAAGGTAATTACGTATTTTTCTAATACAACTCCTTTATTTTCACCATCCTCACTCAGAAGGTGTTAAAATCGTTTTTTTTACAACGACTACCGTGCAATGGATTGCATTTTAACCCATCTTGCACCTGCGTGCGCGCCGTTTGACCACCATTTTGCGCGAACGCCGGTGCAGGGAAGGTTATGAGTGCCGGGACCTGAATAAATTTCATATCATGAAGCTTCAAAACCACTATATCGATGAACCCAACTACTAACAAGCAAACCGCCGAGGCATTTTATCGCATGGCCTACGAAGGCAACCCCGCCGGGGCCGTCGAAAAATATGTCGGGAGCACCTACATTCAACACAACCCCGCCGTAGCCGATGGTCCCGCAGGCTTTATCGATTACTTCGAACGAATGCACCGCGAATACCCCGAAAAATCGCTCCGCTTTCTACGCTGCATTGCCGAAGGCGATCTCGTCGCTCTCCACACCCACCAAACCTGGCCCGGCAACGATCAGTACGTAACCATGGACTTTTTCCGCTTTGATGAGGATGGGAAAATAGTGGAACACTGGGACGCGATTCAGCAGGTTCCGAACGAGATGGCCCACGAAAACGGAATGATCTAGCGCCCCCGGGCGCCCTTCAAAACCCGGCCAGAGCCGGCCCGCGATCGCAGATTTCCAGTCCGATGCCCAAAGGTCAGATTCAAAAAACCAAAAGTGTTAGATTTTGATGATTTTGTAGGACAGTACAGGATAGTACAATTTTCAGGGTTTGCTATTATGCCGCTACATTTCGCTTCAGAATTGTAAACCCCATATACTTAAATCATCATGCTTAGACAAAACCGTAGAAACTTCCTCCAAACTGCCTCCGTTGGAGCTGGTCTCGTATTTATTCCATCCTGGCTGCGCGCCGGCTTTTCGGGCTTCAGCCCCAACGCTCAGATCAACATCGGGGTCATAGGAACCGGCAAACAGGCCGTTGGCCTGTTTAAACGCGGCAGCGCGATGCCCGAAGCCCGGGTCGTAGCGGCCTGCGACGTCTACCCCGCCAACCTGAAACGGTTCGCCAACACTGTTGCCGCCACCTACGCCGAACAAGCCGGTGGCGGAAAAGAAACCGCCCCCGCCACCTATACCGATTACCGCAAATTGCTGGATCACCCCGGACTCGACGCCGTCCTCATCGCCACGCCCGATCACCAGCACGCGCAGATGTGTATCGACGCGCTCGACCGCGGCCTGCACGTCTACTGCGAAAAACCGCTCGCCCACACCATCGAGGAAGGCCGCGCCATCGTTGACGCCGTGGAACGGAACGGAAAAGTGCTGCAAACCGGCAGCATGCAACGCTCTATGCGGACCTTCCAGCGTGCAGTCGAACTCGTACAGGGAGGTGCCATCGGTGAACTCCGGGAAGCCATCGTGAGCATCGGCGTCCCCGCTAAACCCTTCGACCTCCCCGAAGAGCCTATACCAGACGGCCTTGATTGGAGTACCTGGCTGGACGGCACCGTGGAGCGCCCTTACCACTCTACCCTCTTGCCGGAATCCAACGGCCGAAAATGGGGCGCGTGGCGCGACTACGCTGAGTTTGGCGGCGGCATGATCACCGACTGGGGCGCGCACATGTTCGACATCGTGCAGTGGGCGAAAGGCAAAGACAACTCCGGCCCGACGCAGTTCTTCCCCTCCGGAGGCGACGCCAAATACGGCCTGACTATGTTTTACGACGACGGCTTCCGCGTGGAGCACCGCCAGTTCGGTCGGGGTAACGCCGTCCGTTTCATCGGCTCTGAAGGTTCGCTCGATGTGGGTAGGGGTTTCATCGACAGCACGATTCCCGGCCTCGTTGGTTATAACGACACTAATGCCGCCATGAAAACCAACGCAAACGTAGCCCACTTCCAGGATTTTTACGACGCTATTCTGAAAGGAACCGAACTGCGCTGCCCGGCCGAGACGGGCCACCGGACCTCAAGTATGTGTACCCTGGCGAACATCGCCTACCGCCTGCGCCGTCCGCTGATGTGGGACCCCTCCACCGAACGAATCAGCAACGACCGGGCCGCAAACCGTTTGCTCGGCCCCGAATACCGGATGTCTTTGGGTTAGAAAAGGTAGTGTTATGCGTTAAGCGCTCGGTTAAACCCCCTCCCCAGCCCTCCCCACCGGGGAGGGAGTTTATGAAAACGCTACACGTTTTGAGTGTGAAGTCATGACGGTGCCTTGGAACGGCTTTGCTCGCTTCCGCTCGGAACCTCATCCCCAGCCCTTCTCCGAAGGAGAAGGGAGCTTATGAAAACGCTACGCGTTTTGGGTTGCAAGCTGTTAGGCGGTGACGATCATCTCGGTCTAAAAGCTTAAAATTGAATCCTAAACGTTAACCCTGCCCCAGCCCATCCGCTCGGAAGCTATATTCTCTACACAAGTCTCAAAATGGCTCGTTAAGGATGATCTTGCCTTTAAAACGCCTAGCGTTTTCGCTAGCCCCTAGCCCGTGGGGAAGGGGCTGGGGAGGGGGTTTGGGAGCAGATGTAAACCTACACAAGGAGAGTAACTTCCAGGAAGACATTACAGGCGGCAGATTCGCGGGAGTAGTGCATTTCGTGATACGACGATCCGTCAAAGTTTATAGCTGATGAGATGCTTTTACTTCTGTACTAAGCCAATCTTTGCAGGGTGGTAACAGCGTCATATCTCGTCTAACATACCTGCCGGCGGCCTACTTTTGCTGCGCGGCTTCTGCAAGGTGAGGCAAGAAGATAGTAAAAGCCTTGGCTGTGGCGCCGGCTGATCGTCAATTGTTGCGCTTAGAATTAGGGTTTTACGTCTATGAGTATGAAGTCATAACGGTGCCTTGGAACGGCTTTGCTCGCTCCCGCTCGGAACCTCATCCCCAGCCCTTCTCCGAAGGAGAAGGGAGCTTATGAAAACGCTACGCGTTTTTGGGTTGCAAGCTGTTCGGCGGTGACAATCATCTCGATCTCCACCTGACGTAACCTGTACCGAAACCGGGAAGCCCTGCATCACACCAAATCCTTCAGTGCTCCCGCCAGCTGCGGAAAACGAAAGTTGAAGCCTTCCCGGACCAACCGCTCCGGGACTACGTAGCGACCGTACAGCGCCAGTTCGGGATCGGTGCGGAAGATGTTGTGTGCACCAAAGCGGACGAGCGCGGCCGGAGCCGGCAAGCCGATGTGTACACCGGCCGCTTTGCGCAGGGTTTTCATGAAGGTTCTGTTGTCTACCGGTTCAGGAGCGGAAGCTATGTAAGGACCGGACATTGACTCGTCCTCGATGCCGCGTTGCAGGATAGCATTCATATCGTGCTCATGGATCCAGCTCATGCCCTGTTTTCCGTTGCCCACCGTGCCGCCCAGACCGAGCCGGGTGATGCGAAGCAACGACTCCAACGCACCGCCGTTTTTGCCCAGCACAAAACTGGTACGGATGATGACGCCCCGCATTCCGTCGGGCAAAGCCTCCCGGAAAGCAGCTTCCCACTTTTCACCCACGAAAGGAGCAAGGCCGTAGCCAAAAGGAGAAGCCTCGGTACAGGTTATGTCCGGCGAGTCTCCGTAAAGATGAGCGGTGCTCATCTGAACCCAAACGTCGGGTTTTTTGGTGGTTTGCCGGAGCGCGGCACCAACCGCGGCAGTAGACTCAACCCGGGAGCGCAGGATCTGATCGATATTTTCCGGAGATTTGATGCAGTCGACCGAACGGCCGGCGAGATTGACGATGGCAGTGCAGCCCTCGAGGCTTTGCGCCCAGTCGCCCACGGTTCGGCCGTCCCAGCGGGCGTACTTATGGGGCGACTGCGCCAGCCATTTAGGTTCGCTGCGGCCAATCAGTACCGACTCATAACCTGCTTCGTGAAGCTGATTGGCCAGAGAGCGGCCGATAAAGCCGGTTCCTCCGGTTATTACTATTCGTTTGGGCATGGGGCAGGGATTTGCATGAAAAACGGGTAGCAACGGGGTTGGTTGCAGATTTTTTTTGAAACGTTCCATGGCATGCATCCGCTCTTCCTCCAACCCCACCCTGCACCTGCGGCCCCGCCCATCAAAACTTTTCTTGAAAAAATCAACCCCATGGCGAAGGTTTTTAAAAAAGGTGAAGTCAAACCCGGTAAACCTCCACACTATAAGTTCCTTTTCTACTCGATTTTAATGGTAATGCGCAGCGCTGCAAATTGTCCATTGGGGTTCTCCCCACAGTGATCAGCCCGGAATTAGAGGCTGTGTTTTTTTCATCATACAAAACCGACTAGAATGCGTTTTACCCGAATTGGAACTTTGTTCCTCCTGCTCCTCACGTCCTTGTTTATCGTAAGCTGTGAGCAAGACGAGGAATTGGAAATTCTCGAGTCCGAACTGGCGGACGAAACCACCGACTCTGAACTGCGTAACGGCAATAATAACGGGGGCAATGCCAACAACATGAGTCCTGACCTGATTACCGACTGGACCGACTTGCTCCTGGAAATAGAACGTTACGCCGGAGGCATGCGCCCCAACGCCAGCGCGCGGGCCATGGCCTATATCTACCTGGCCGCCTACGAAACCGCACAGCCCGGTATGCGGGGCTACGTCTCCAACACGAGGTATTTACAGGGGCTAAATATCGACGACGATGAAGCCAGCCGGCAAATCGACGTAGAGATCGCTCTCAACGCCTGCTTCGCAGACGTACTTGACCACTTCCTCATCAACGTGCCGCTGGCACGCAAGGAAGCCATCTCTGAACTGGAAAGCGACTACCGCGCCGAACTGATTGAAGACGTAACGGAACGCGTAGTGACCAACTCGGAAGACTGGGGCACCTACGTAGCCCAGCAAGTGATTGCTTACAGCCAGACGGACACCGAAGCCGAGAACCAGATTCTGGAACCCGTCCCGCTGTCGTACGAGCCCCCGACGGGCCTCGGCTTCTGGACCTATTCCGCAGACCCCGAAAGGGCTTTATTCCCATATTGGGAAAGGGTCCGCACGTTTGTGGTTTCCACCGACGAAACGACGACGGTACCTCCGCTCGCGTATAGCACAGAACCCGGCAGCCCTTACCGCGACCAGATGGAGGAGGTCTACCAGGTCAACAACGCTGCCCGCGAGGACGACGGAGAACAACTCTGGATTGCAGAATTCTGGAGTGATGATGTGGAAGACCTGATGATGAGCCCACCAGCCCGGCAGGTGACGATTGCCAACCAACTTGTCGACCAATATTCATTGAGTATGGCCGAGACTCTCGCTTTGTTCACGAAAATCGGGTTTGCACTCAACGATGCTGCCGTAGCAGCCTGGAAGTACAAATACGAACACATGGTGATGCGCCCGAGCGTGTACCTGCAGGAATTTATCGACCCTGACTTCCAGACCAATCTTTACCGTCTCGTCTATTGGCCCAACCCGGGCTTCCCGGGCTATCCATCGGGGCACTCTTGCTTTGCTTCGGCAGCGGGAGGCATCTTCATCGACACCTTCGGCGACAATACCGACTTTACCGACCTTACTCACGAAGGCAGGGAAGAATTCAGGGGCGCTCCGCGCAGTTTCACCTCCTTCTCGGAGATGGCCGAAGAGAATGCCTTCTCGCGTATTCCGCTGGGCGTTCACGTCCGGATGGATTGTGCGGAAGGATTACGCCTCGGATATGAAATCTCCGACGGCGTCAATAACCTGAGACTGCAACAGCAATCACGGTAATTACAGAGCGGAGAAGCAGAATACAGATTGCAGACGCGTGCGATAAATAGAGCGCAGGGCGCAGATTGCAGAATACGGACAGAAGCTCTGCTTTCTGTATTCTGCTTTCTGTATTCTGTTCTCT
Source organism: Neolewinella aurantiaca (assembly GCF_008014675.1). Lineage (GTDB taxonomy): Bacteria > Bacteroidota > Bacteroidia > Chitinophagales > Saprospiraceae > Neolewinella > Neolewinella aurantiaca. The sequence goes on from NZ_VOXD01000008.1 coordinate 48,862, forward strand.
GCTTTCTGACTTCCGCTCACTCCCCTTACTGCAGGTGTTCCTCCAGTTTGGCATCATCGACACGGTAGAGTTCCGGCCCGCCCTTTACACCGGGCTTTTTTTCTTCGGTATTGATCAGGAAATCGTAAGAAAGAATTTTGCGCCGGAAGTTCCGGCGGTCCAGTTCTTCATCCAGGATGGATTCGTAAACCTCCTGCGCCTCCTTGAGGGTGAAGCTGTCGGGCAGGAGGTGAAAGGCCAACGGTTGTTGCCGGAGCTCTTCTTTCAGCGCTTCGTAAGCATCGGCCAGTAATGTTTTGTGATCGTAGCCCAGGTCCGGAAGTTTGTTCATTGGGCACCACATTACTTTATCGAGGTATTCCCGTGCAATAGGGTCGTGGTCTTCGGGGCTGACGAGTGCGAAGTAGGTTGTGGTAACAACCCTCCGGACGGGGTGACGGGTCAGTGAACTGTAAGTACCAACCTGATGAATGGGCACATTTTCGACGTTCACCAGATTGCTGAGCAAATGGGTCGCTGTGTCTTCCAGCGTTTCGTGGGGTTGCATAGCTCCCCCCGGCAGTACCCAGTATCCTTTGAATGGTTCTACCGCACGGCGCACGAGCAACACGCGTAGTGCATCTCCCGAAAAACCGAAGATGGCGCAGTCTGCAGTCAGAGCGACTGCATGGCTTTCTGTTGATACTCTGCTGGTATGGTTCGTGTTCATCCTTGTTGTCGTTACTGGTGCAATATAATGGCTGCGGCTCTTAGATTGTTTTCAAATAGTGTGTTACGAATCTCCCTTTCCTCCGGCCCCTCCTTCTCGGTAGAGAGGGGAACATGGCCGGCGGAAAATTAGTGATAGTAGTGCATTTGGCGATACAATGGTCCGCTACGATTTCGGTCTGACCGGTGTTCATCTCGTCTTGCATCCCTGTCCGGAGCGTTCTTTTGAGATTAACAGGGCGTTTTACTTCACCGCTTTTTAAAACTCCCTCCCCACTGGGGAGGGAGTTTATGAAAGCGCTACGTGTTTTGAGGTAAAACGGTCGGTCTGTTTCACCATCAGACTACACCCCTACGTTTAGCGGCCCATCCAGCCTCCGTCAACGAGCAGGACAGCACCGCTGACGTAGTCTGACGCCGGACTCGCAAGAAACACCGTCGGGCCCTTGAAGTCTTCGGGTTGCCCCCAGCGACCGGCCGGAATCCGGCCGAGAATGGAAGTGCTGCGCTCAGGATTATCCTGCAAAGCCTGGGTGTTATCGGTAGCGATGTAGCCCGGAGCGATTGCATTTACCTGGACGCCTTTGCCCGCCCATTCGTTGGACAGCGCCATCGTGAGCTGGCCAATAGCTCCCTTGGAAGCAGCATAGCCCGGCACCGTGATTCCGCCCTGAAAAGTTAGCAAAGAAGCGGTAAAAATCACCTTGCCACTACCCCGCTCGATCATATCGCGACCAAACTCACGGGCAAGAATGAACTGAGCAGACTGGTTGACTTCAATCACTTTATCCCAGTATTCATCCGAATGGGTAGCCGCAGGCTCGCGGAGGATGGTACCGGCATTATTAACGAGGATATCCGGCGTACCGTGGTCCGCCTTCACCTGCTTTACAAAACCATAAAGTGCCTCCCGGTCACTGAAGTCACAACGATAGGCTGTGAATTTTCTGCCCAGCGCGGTAATCACCTCCTCGATTGCGGAACCGGAAGATTCAAGGCTGGCCGACACACCGATGATGTCTGCCCCGGCCTCAGCGAGGCCGACGGCCATAGCGAAACCGATGCCCCGTTTACAGCCGGTCACCAGGGCAGTTTTACCGGAGAGGTTGAATTTTTCTAAGATCATAGTAATTTTATAAAAGGTAAGGAATGGCTGCTTTTTTTAGCTGCCGGCAACTCAGGCCTGATTATCGGATATTGTCCAGTGGAGCGGCGTCCATATCGGTAAATGCCTGATTTTCTCCGGCCATTCCCCATACAAAACGGTACGCGCTGGTACCTGCTCCGCTGTGAATACTCCAGGGAGGAGAGATGACCGCCTCGAAATTGCGCACTGCAATGTGACGGGTTTCGGTAGGTTGGCCCATGAAGTGCATCACCAGTTCCTCCTGCGGTACATCGAAGTACAGGTACACCTCCATCCGGCGTTCGTGGGTGTGCGGCGGGAAAGTATTCCAGATATTGCCGGACAGTAGTTCCGTGAAGCCCATCACCAGCTGGCAGCTCTGCACGCCGTTCTCGTGGATGTATTGAAAAAGTACGCGTTTGTTGGCATGCTCATCGTCGCCGAGTTCAACCCGGTTGGCGTCCGACTGGGTGGCCTTTGTGGTTGGATATTCTTTATGGGCAGGAGCCGAGTTGAGATAAAAATGCGCGGGCGCACCGGCATCGTTACTGGCGAAGGAAACGGTTTTGCTGCCACGGCCGACATAGAGGCAATCGAAACGATCCAACTCGTACGTTTTGCCGTCTACGCTCACGCTGCCGGCGCCTCCCAGGTTGAGTACACCGAGTTCCCGTCGCTCCAGGAAGTAGTCGGCGCGCAGGTCGTCGTCGTTGGGCAACTCAATGGCAGCCGACGTCGGAACAACCCCTCCGAAAATGAAGCGATCGTAATGCGAGTAAACCAATTCGATTTTTCCTGCCTCCATCATGTTTTGAGCAAGAAACTCTGTACGCGTCTGGTCGGTAGTGAAAGTTTTGAAGTGTTCGGGATGGACCCCGTAGCGGGTTTTCATGACTGTATTTTTTTAATTGCGTCAAATGTACACAGAAAAACGTCTGTGGTTCAATTTCCGGCTTAAGTAATTGATTTGTTGATGGGCGACGGTGCGCAGGTGCAATGGGATGGATGGGTGATTAGCTACTACCTCAGGGTGTTAGCCCGACAAGACCGATACCCGGCATTGCTCGCCCAAACGCCCCTCCTACTCCAGTTCGTACGAAACCGTATATGTTCCTGACCCCAGAGTAATTGGTGTTTGTGAAGCCCCCGGTACTGCATTACCTGACCAGGATTCACCATTCATTTTCACCGTTCCGGCTCTGGCGGCGCTGAGAGGTAAGATCGCAGTAGTATTGAATGGGATGGTAAGCTGCATTGAAAACAGCTCACCCTGTTTCTTCCATTTATTCTCGATCACTCCAAATGGGCTGGAGATGCGTGTATCGGCGTGATCGATTGCCTCCGGAACAAGGGGATCAAGGATGAATTCTTTATAGCCAGGGCCTTTTATTACCGGCTTGATCCCACCCAAACGCTCGTAGAAGTAAGCGGCAAAACCGCTGTGCATCGGGTGATTGAGTGAATTACTGAACTCGATGCCTGTTGACCAGTCGAACTGCCGCTCCGGCCAGGTCGTGAAACCGGTGTTCAATATGAAAGCCTGACTGGGGAACTCAGGGTTAGTAAGTACACTATAGGCGAGGTCGGCCTTTTCGTAATCGCTCAATACGGTATATAAATAGCGATTTCCGTGAATGCCGACGGTGTGGTGGCCATTATTGACTTCTTCAATATCGTAGATCAGACCGTTCAAAACGCTTTGCTCTTCCTCCCCGGGTACGAGATCGAACTGCATAGCCATCACAGTGGCCGTCTGGCTGCCGTACCAGCGGTGATTGGTGCCTGGTATCGGTTCCTGATATACGCGGTTAAACGCAGCCCTCAGGTCGCTTATCTCATTCGTAAGAAACCGGGTGTATTGCTCGTCTTCCACCAAGACCGAAAAGGTCTTCATGACTTTCAAAATGTCGTAAAAATAGGCTGTTGCTGAGACAACCGGATGACACTCCATTGCCGACGGGTTTTTCCTGCGATCCCAGCGCGGAGGGCACCAGTCTCCCATACCATTTTCGATAATTCCGTCAGCATTTTTAAAGCTGAGGTAGTAGGCTGTAAGCTGCTTCATGTCTGCGTAGTTGTCGAGGACGATTTGCTCGTTGCCGTAATGGAGGTAATGATACCAGGGCAGGTAGATAGCCGCAACACCCCAGTCAAGTTTTGCAATGGTCGAGGTCCGCCGGCCGGGAGCGATCATCGTGGGCACCAGAAAATCCTTTTCTTCTTTTGCTCCTTTTACCCTCCGAAACTGCGTTCGGATGTCTTCCATGTATTTTTCGTAGAACGACGCCACGTCGTAATTGTAAAGAGTAAATTCCGCAGCGGCGTGGGCATCGCCCAGCCAGCCGCATTTCTCGCGGTGCGGGCAATCTTCCGGAATGCCATGAAGGTTATCGACAACAGTCCATTTACTGACTTCCAACATCCGGTTCAGCAGAGAATCCGAACACTGAAAATCTCCGGTTTCCTCCACGTCAGTACTCACCAGATAGGCGGTAAAGTCCTCTTTGCGCGGCCGTTGGCTAAGGCCCTCTACTTCCGCGTAGCGGAAGCCGTGGTAGGTAAAGCTTGGCTCCCAGCTCTCGCGCGCATCACTTCCGCACACGTACACCAGTTGCTGAGACAGGCCGCTGGCACCACCACCGGTAGAACCAAGAAAGAGCGCGTCTTCGTTCCGCTTCAACGCCTCGGCCAGTTGCAAATGAACCCTCGTTCCCGCTTTTTCCCGGACGCTGAGGCGAATCCAGCCAGCGATGTTCTGGCCGAAGTCGATGATCCAGTTTCCGTTCGTGGCCCGAAAGATTTTTTGTGGCTCCAACGCCTTCAATTTCCTGATCGGAGGAATTACCTGTGGCTTTAGGGTTCCCACTACCGGACTGGTTACCGTTACTTTTCGATTTCTGGAATCGTCGTAGCCGTTTTCGTTCCATCCTTTGTTCGAAAAGCGCGCGTCGTAGGTTTCTCCACCGTAGATGTTGTCGAACACGATTGGGCCGGGAACTGAGGTCCAGCTCCCGTCCGTTACGATGGCTTCCGAAGTACCGTCTTCGTACCTGATTTTAAGCATCAAACGAACTGCCGGCGGACCGTAAGCCAGGTTTTTTTCGGATTCGGGATCGCGCTTGAAAGCCAGGTTCTGCCCGTAAAAACCGTTACCAAGTTTTATCCCGAGTGTATTAGCGTCTTCAAGGATATGTTCCCTGGCGTTCAGAACCACGTAATAGGCGGTCTTATCGTAATTCGACGGAGCGGGGTCCAGCTTATGATCACCAACTTTTTTCCCGTTCAGGTACACCTCGTAGTAGCCCAGGCCCGTCACGTAGACGGTAGCGTCCGTCACCTTCTTCCCGGTGATAAATTCGCGCCGGAAGTAACCCGCCGGAAAACTGGTCGCTGAAATCGGTTTTTCCATTTTACCCGTTTGTACGTTTCTGAACCGGTGTTCCGATGTTCGTTCGTCTGCGGGTACCGTGATCCAACGTGCACCGGTCCATGCCTCTTCTCCTTGAAGCCCGGTCGTGAACGTTTGTACCGGGGACCAGGACGAAGCCAAGGCCGCTTCATCCCAGATTCGAACCTTCCAGTAGTAGGTCTTCCCGGCTTCCAGTGACTCGCCGCCGAATTCGTTGTGAACGGAGCTGGCCGCCGCGAGCTTCCCGGAATCCCATACGTCTCCCACGTCCTTCGCCAACAGTTCCGGAGCTGAAGAGACTAGTAGCCGATAAGCGGATTGATAACGGTTGGTCCCTCCCGCCGATACAACCCAGGAAAACCGGGGCTTCAGCCCGTCAATGACCATTGGGTTTTCTGCATAATTACACAGCAGGCGCTCGAATGCAATAGCTCCTGGTCTCAGGCGCTCTTGTTGATTTGAAGGGTAAGGCAATAGATTACCTGACGTAGCGGTTTTTGGGGCGCGGCCGCAGGTGCAAAGTGACAGGATAAAGAGCAGGGAAAAGAGGATAGGTCTTTGCATTCATCAATTATTTTGCTGAAGGCATAGCGCCTCCTTTTTGATACGTTTAAGAGGGCCACTGTCCCCTAAGACATACATTCTTCGATAATCAGTTCCTTTTTGCTTTTCAGCGACAATAACTCTGGCATCAGGGTGTGCATTTTCAATCAAAGAAGAAATGGCGAACGTGGATTTTTTTCTGCTCAAAAAAACATTGGCTTTACTGAAAGTAGCTCCGGCATCAAAGCTGTCCCATCGACTTACCTCACCAATACCTTCTTCATTTTTGCTCTCCAGGTAAGCACTCACTTCATTAGGAGCCCCTGCTTTTATATTCCCTCCCCCAACAGGAAGGCCGGCGTTTTCGTTTTGCACCCATTCCGTTCCATCCCATCGGAAGTGGTGCATGTTTTTTGGCGCACTCCTTCTCTCCCCCACATCTTTGCCAATGGTGACACCGACATGAGGATTCCCATCAGTATCTAAGTCCACGACACCCTGAAAAGTCCAGTTCCCTGGTGTTGTTGTAACCAATGCCTTTGCGTCCGCTTCCTCCTTTGTCACCGGCACCTTCATGGGCTCACCCTTTACGTTTTGCCACGATCCGGTTTTCGTGTCAAACACCATATAATATAAATTATACCTCTTCGCTATGTGCCCCAAGCTTTGTCCTGTTTTATCGCCGTCGCTGCAGAGGTGATAATCGAACGCAACGATCAACTCATTTCCATTTCCTTTCGTAATCCAGGGGTACCAGGAGTCTTCCGCGGACTGATCGGTTCTACGTTTGTGCTTCAAAAACGAAACGGGGTCCTCGAATGTACGGCCGTTATCCGTTGATTTCTGGTACACCCAATTGCTCCGGTGAGCGCCATGACGATAAAATAAATATATATCCCCATTGTCCATTTTAATGAACTGATTGTAGGTGCCAAAAGGAGGGATATTATCCAGCGTCTCCCAGCTGGAGATATCTAAAGATTTTTTTGATACAGCGTGTGAGTTTCTTCCATAATGATGGTTCCCTAATACGTTCTCTCCATGCTTACGCATTCCACCATGGCCACCGAATGCGATATGAATATATCCGGCGTCATCAATTATGATCGAAGGTTTACCGTGATTGTCTATTCTTTTTTTTCGGTCTGGGTCTTTACCCATTTCACTTACGCCCGCCTTAAACGGCCCTTTCCACTCCTTGGTCTTATGGTTGTATGAAGCTACGTAAGGGTCTTCAAGGGGCCCCTGGTAACAAACATAGGTGATCCCCTTGTGGTACACTCCCGCAGGATGCTGTACCACAGCGACCGCATTGCCAAAACCATTGTCCGCAAAAAAATCGGCCAATGGCTCATCATTACTTTTCTCCACCTGAGGTTTTTCTTTGACGGTGCAAGCCAGCAGAAAAAAACATAAACTCAGATTGATTATTACTAGTAGTTTCTTATTCATTGAAAATATGATTTATTCCTAATTTTCCTCACGTAATCAGAATGATGAATTGCCGGCAAGGCTCGATTGACTGCGTTAGCCAGCAAGAAACACCCGACAGCTAACAGCCTCCGTGCCCATTTCCACATACAGTGGCAAAGCCTGCACCCCGGGCACCATATTGAATACCCGCTCCCGCTTGGTTTCCTTGATCTGTAAAGGACCGGTTGCTTGCACAACTACCATGCTATCGGGTTTTACTACGTGGAAGGTCTTCTCATCGATACGCTTCACTTCGTCGGTAGCAACTGAAACAAGCGGTAGCACGAGCCGAACCGCCGGCCCGCCCTCAGTGCTGGGCTCAACGGAAAAGGTGAAGGCCTGCTCATCGATGGTGTAAGCAATCGTATACGGTAACGTGCCAGCAGTGGGCGGGAGTTGCTCCTTGTCCAGGAGCTGAACTTCCGCCCATACGTTGACCTTACCGTCACCCTCCGTTGTTGCCACCTTGGCACCAAGGTCGTAGAGGTTAGTGTACCATTTCCCGTCTATCATCGCTTCCAGGCGCGGGGTAAGGGCAAATTCTTCGTCGTCCGGATCTGGTTGCTGGTTGAATTTTTCCACCAGGATGTACTCGGCCATGCTGGCGACGAAGAGCGGTCCGACGGCTTCGTGCCAGACCATACCGGGTGCTCCGCCCGTAGCCGCGAAGCAGTGTTCTTTGTAGATGAAGTCGTAGGAAGAAACCGTCGCCCGCCAGGGGCCACGGGCCAGGAGCCAGACGTCGACCTCGGGGAAGTGACGTACTCCGTCGGCTACCTCCCGGGGCAACTTATCCCCGGGCTCCAGGGCGGTCAGGGCGGCCGGGCCGTCGAGCAGGGCGGCCAGCGGCTTGGCGTGAGCGAAGGTGTGGTGGATGCAGGGCGGCACTCCGTGTTCGGCGTAGTGGAGACCGCCGTAAATGAGACCGTTGGCAGCCGTACAGCGTTCTAACAACTGGGTGGTTCTGATGGCAGCGGTGGCGAAGGCGGGGTTGCGGCCGGCCATGAGGGCGTAGGCCGTCTGGCTACCGTCCGTAGTCCGACTGCCCCAGTAGCTCCATTTGGCCTGCCGGGTTCCCCAGCTGTTGTCCCAGCCGCCGTCGGGAAGCATGAACGCAAGGTGACCCTCCAGCGACCTGGTCAGCAGGTCGAGCAGTTCTTCGTCACCCACGTGCAGGGCGTAGTGTGCCACCCCGTTGAGGGACTCCTCTACGTTGTACCCGAGGTCGACGGGGCGAAGCCCCTTCGATGAAAGTGCGTCACTCGGCTTTCCTTCCCCGAAGAGGAGGGTATTGGGTTTTGTGAACCACTGCTTCGCATCCTTTCCCAGCACCCGCGCCCGCGCCTCATACTTGCCTTCCTCAAGCACCTCGCCGATAAGGATAAAGGCGTGGAGAGCCGTGAAGCCGTAGTTGATATTGGTAAAGTTCAGGTCGAAGTTGGCAAGCAGGTACTCCCCTACCCGACTCAGCCGCGCCCGCCATCTTTTCTGTAGATCAACGGGGAAAATACCGCCGTGGTACTTCAGGGTTTCGGCGAGGGCAATGGCTCCGAAAACGGAAATTCCCCGCCATGTTTTCGGGTTCGGCATCACCGTCCAACTTCCGTCAGGTTGCGAAACGTTGCGTTCCGCCCACTCCATCACCCCCATGGCCGCTGTGAGGTATTTCTCTTCGCCCGTGGTTTTAGCGAGGTGCGCGAAGGGGTAAACCGCATCCATACACCGCCCGTGAATACGGCCGCAGGCAGGGCACATAAGGGCTCCATGGGTCGTCGGGTCGCCCGGACTATCAACCTGCATCGCAAGCATTCCGTCGCCCCATCTCAGCAACAAACGCTCCACTAGCCCCTCAAAATCAGAACTTTCCAACGAATGACCTGAAGTTACCATTGATTCACTCGTTGTTCCTGAACAGCTATTGATGGGCAGCAGCAGCCCGGCGGCAGAGAGCGCTAAAAAAGTACGGCGTTGCATGATAGAGGAATTAAAATGGAGATCAAAAGCGGTTTGGAGGAGGTACCCGAAATGCGGAATATTACGCGTCAGGACAAGCAAACAAAACATCTTCGAGCTTATCCGGTGGGTCTTCGTTTTCAGCCCGTAACCTGCAGTATGCTTCTACATTCATCATTCCTCCCGTCCGGTAAAAAAGGTTACGCAGGCTTTTCAGGTGATGTTCCTTATCACCAAGTTGCTGGTATTCCCATTTTTTGCCGTCGAAAGCGTAGGGTTTCAGGTAATCGTAGGCAGCACGAATACTCCCTCCGGCGGGATTCTGGTAATTCCAGAGGTCTACACCCAGATGCCGGCCGTGCCATGCCAGGCGCGTCATACCCCGCAAGTTCATGGTTGAATAGCTGATTGATTTCGTCCGTGCCAGTTCGTGCGGCTGGCTGCCGTCGGCCTCTATCTGAACGTCAATCAGCCGCGACTTACCGGATTTCAACACCTCACGCGCTTCCTCCTCCCGGCCCAGGTAGCGGAGCAAACAAACCACCTGCACATCGTACCAGGTAGCATGGTTGTTGGGGCGCGTGCCTTCCTCAACTCCAAGTTTGCTCGTTTGGAGCCATCCGACAAAATCGTTCAGCCAGGTGTGCATTCCCTTTTTTGTCCGCTCGGGCAACATTTTTCCGAGCTCCAGCAGCTCCAATGCATCGACAATGTCCTGAATCGCCGTGGTCTCGATAATCCCAAAACACCGCCCGTCGTTTCTTCCTGGTATTCCCTGGCCAAAATTCAGGTTAGGGTTCATTTTAGTGTCAGGATCCAGAAACCAGGTATTGATCTGCTCGACCGCCCTCTTGCCGTACTTTTCGTCTCCGGAGAGCCAGGCCACCAGGGCCAGTTTCCCGATGGTTCGCCAGGTTCGGCTCTTCGCCTGGTTATCGGTGTTACCGTCCTTGGTCAAAGGGTTGACCTCTCCGTCTTTTCTGATCCAGGGCAGGCCGTCCGGCTTGTTTGGGTCAGGCCACCAGTAGGGAGCCAGGCTGATGTAATCGTGCATGTCTCCGCTGGGGGGCATTACCGTTTTCTGCATCACCGAGCTAAGCGGAGCTTTCATCAGTTTGTCGGCATCTCGTATCGTCCTGCGATAGAGCTCCTGATGGAGCCTGTTGTTTCTGATTTGTTCCCTGAGGCTGGTAATTTTTGCCAGGTCGTAGTTGGTGAGTTGCCCGGAAACCTGCATTGGGTTCGAGTTTCGCTCGGGTGAACTCGTCCGGGCCTTTTGCTCTACAAAATAAGGCTGGAAGGTGTAAGAAGAGTTTGCGTCCCAAAGGGCATTCGTTCGGGGGAGGTAAGCCTTAATTTTCTCGATCTCTCCTGCGTACTGTGGCTGACCGGCCAGATTTATCAGCTCATCCGGATCGGTTGTATGATCGTAGAGTTCCTCCGCTCCGTCTTCGTACCTGATGTACCGGAACCGCTCAGTCCGAACGGCGTGGTTGTTCATTCCGTGGGTTGTAATCGCCACCGCGTGGGCGGAACTTCTTTCTCCTTTCATCACCGGTACGAGGCTTTCCCCTTCGTTCTTACTGTATTGCGGTAATCCGCAAAGTTCCAGTAAGGTTGGGTAGACCGAAAGTAATTCGGCCGGATCGTCAATAACCTTTCCCCGGGGAAGGTCCGGGGCTGCAAACATCATTGGCACCCTGGTGGCCGGTTCCCAGAGCGCATGCTTCGCGAAGGTTCCCTTTTCCCCTAAACGGTAGCCGTGGTCAGACCACAGTACAATCACCGTATCATCCGCGTGGCCGCTACGATCAAGTGCGTCCAGGACCCTGCCTATTTCATTGTCCACGAAACTGATACAGGCCAGATAAGCCTGGATGATTTTCGGCCATTCTCCGCTGCGTATTGCCCACTCGGTTGTCGGCATCATCGGCAGGTCATTGATCTTCATGGCTACGGGCGGAACGTCGTTCAGGTCTCCCTCATGATAAACCGGCGTCGAGATGTCCTCCAACGGATACAAATCGAACCATTTCTGAGGCACGTACAGCGGCACGTGAACGCGCAGCAGGCCGAGCGCCATGAAGAAGGGGCTGTCGTAATCGCGCTCCAGGCGATCTATAACCCAGTCGACGGACCGGTGATCGGGCATCAGCGAATCGGCCGCAGGGAACGGGCCCCAGTCGGTACTCGTTCGCCCGTAGCGCTTCCGGTCCGAGGTACCGAAGCCATCCCACACAAAGCGTTCAGGGGGCAGCGGGCCAAAGCCTTTCTCCCGCCCTCCGGATTCATCGAGCACCCCTTTGGGAGCATGAGTGTGAAACAGCTTTCCGATTCCCATCGTACGGTAGCCATGAGTGCTGAAGTATTCGGGAAGAAACAGAATTTCCTTGGTGGCGGGGTTTTCCGAACGGATCTTTTCGTCCGGTATCATCCCGTAAATGCCGGTAGTCGACGGCCGCAACCCCGTCATGATCGACGCCCGGGAAGGGCCACAAAGTGGCGCCTGGCAATGGGCGTTTGAAAACGTTACCCCGCGTGCCGCCAAGCGGTCGAGGTTCGGCGTTTTCGCATCAGCATAACCACCCAGCACACCGGAGAGTGTGTTGAGGTCGTCTACTGCAATAAAAAGGACATTAGGATGCTCCTTGCTTCTGGCCGAAACAGCGTCTTTTTTTGCCGCACAGGCACAGCAACAAGCAACAAGCATTGCGGCCCATACTACGTGAGGGAGTTTCATAAAATCCTTGGTTTTGCATGACGAAAATCGAGGGGCAGACGGAAGAGCCGGCCTGCGCCAAAAAAACTTACTTAAGCTTCCTCACCTCACTGCCGGCCATCAGGAAAGCGCCCGTCCCGAAGTTTTGCCAGCTATCGACGGAAGCGGGGGCCGGGTCGAAACCGATGTTCTGAACCCAACCGACTTTGCCGTCAGCCTGCTGCACCCCCTCCAGGGCTTTCCAGGCTTTAGCGACAGCGGGGAGGTATTCCTTACGGTCAAGTAGTCCGTTATTGATACCCCAGGCAAGGGCAAAGGTGTAGAAACCGGAGCCGGATGTTTCGCCGTGGTCCCAGGCTTCTGGCTCGAGCAGGCTGACGCGCCACAGGCCATCGGCGGGCTGGATGCTTTTGATCTTAGCCGCCATTTCTTTAAAAAGGTTCACGTAGAAGTCGCGGTGCTCATAGTCTTTCGGCATGTCCTCGAGGATCAGGGCAAGGCCACCAAGAACCCAGCCGTTTCCGCGGCTCCAGAAGATTTTTTTACCGTTGCCGCCTTTACGGTCTTTAGGTGACCCGGTCCACAGGAACCGGTTATCGCGGGCAAAGAGGTTCTCTTCCTGATCGTAGAGCAGGTCGTAGGTTTCTTTATAGTACTTATGCATCTGGTCGAGGTACCGGCGATCGTTTTTCAGGTTAGCCCATTTCACGAGTACCGGCGGAGCCATAAACAGGGCATCACACCACCACCAGAGGGTTACCTTATCATCAGAGCGGGTTCCATCCCTCCATTCGTGTTGTTTGTAAAGGTGGTCCTCGATCCACTCAGCGGTCGGCTCACGGTTCACGACACCCGGTTTATGCTCATCCAGTACCAGGTAAGAATATGAAATCGCGATGTCATCCGCGTGGTAAAAACGCTCCCAGGTTTCCCATTTCGTACGATTCCCCATGTCTTCGATTGCTTGCAGAAAAACCGGATTATTCGTCGACTCGTAGGCCCGGGCAACACCGGTATAGTAAGCACCGTTGGTCCAGTCGGTGGGGTCTTTTGCGTATATAGGGTTGGCTTCCTGCCACTTCAAAGCATCTGCCATTGCGGTTTCGATCGCTGCTGGCGAAGCAATTTTGGGGGCGCTGCCGCAGGATGCAAAGAATAGGACGAGGAGCAATGGGAAGGTAAACTGATATACTTTCATTTAAGCTTGATTTGTAATGTTTATAAAGTGATCTTCTTCTGAAAACTGAAGTGATGATCGAAACCAATTCTATTCTGTGTTAAATATACACAGAAAAAATTACTGTTTCCATGATACCTCGATCCGTGTACTTAGCTGATCGACTATCTGCGGATATTGATCCGCCAGGTTCGTTTCCTCAAAAGGGTCTTCAGACAGATTGTAGAGCCGGACCACCTCCCCCGGCTTATTCTTTTCATCGGGGACGATTATCTTGTACGGGTCCGTAATGGCCATGCGGTAGAAAAGGCTGTTGTCTATGGTACTGAAGTCGTGAGCGTAAATTTCTCCGTACAATGTTTCACGCTTTGTCAGTGCGCTCTCATCCAGTACGTCGATACCATCCAGCCCCTCGGGGCGTTCCATATTCAGCATGCCCAGGACGGTAGGAACTATGTCCAGGCTACTGGCCAGGGAGCGGGTGTTGTACTGAGGTGCTATTTTCCCACTCCATTTGTAAATGATCGGTGTTTTCAGGCCATAATCGTAAGGGGATCGTTTGGATTTTTTGGTGTATCCTTCGGCGTTTTCTTCCTGTACCCACCCGTTGTCGCATACGTAGACAAAGAGCGTATTCCCGGTCAAACCCTTGCCGTCGATGTAGTCTATCAATTCGCCGCAGGTGTGATCGAACCATTCGCACATTGCCCAGTACCTGGCAACGTATTCGCTGGGAGCCAGAGGCAGGTATTTCTGGTAAAGGCTGTCCGGCGGGTTGTGGGGCCGATGAGGCAGGTAAGGCGCGTACCAAAGGAAGAACGGTTTTTCTTCCTCCAGGGCGTAATCGATATAATTGTAAAGGGTATCCATCCCTTTCCGGCCTATTTCCAGGCCATAATCGCCATGCCGCCCACCACGCTGCGGGTCACCATGCGTCATCCCCATATCGAAGCCGCCATTGGCGTAGTTCCCCAGCCACCATTTACCCGTCTGGAAAGACAGGTAACCCTTTTCTTTGAGCATATCGGGTAAGGTATTGAGTTGCCTGAAGTGATCAATTACCGGCCGGTAACGCTCAGACCGGATTTTTTTCCTTTCCTCTTTGTCCTCCGGCTTATCGTCGGGGAGCATCCGGTCGTTGCCCAGCACTTGGTGGCGGCGCGGGTATACTCCGGTTGCAATCGAGGCCAGGGATGGCGCACAAAGCGAAGTAGGAACGTAGCTCTGCACGAAGGTGAGTCCTTCATTGGCCAGCTTGTCGAGGTTGGGGGTGTTCAGCTGTCTATGCCCCATAAACCCGTAGTCCGTCCACGCCTGATCGTCGGAGATGATGAAAACAATGTTCGGTGCTTCCTCCCCGGCGGTGTCGCTGACCGCCTCTGTGGGTCCCCCGCAGGATCCGAAAAACACCAGGGCCAACGCCAGAAAGAATAAATGATGATGGGTTTTCATACGATTGGCTTCATTTGGGTGTAAAAAGTTGTTCGGCACCACCAGCAATGCTGAGATAAAGAGGCTGCGACGTTGAAACCACAGGTTCCTGGCCGGAGAAATCTATCGAAGCCGCCATATTTATTCCTTCTGCAGAACGAATCGATATTGCTCCCATTTGCAGGCTCTTCCCCTCTCCGATGTAGATCGATTGAAGCTTGTCGGAACGGTCGATCGTAACCACTGCATACCGTCCCCGAAAACTGAGGTCGAGGTAATGGGTTTTGTAACTCGTTTCCTCATCGGGGTCGTTGGGTAAGAGTACGTACTGGGTTATTTCGTCGGCCCGTTCGTTGCTCTTCACAATCATTCCCTGCCAAACCGGGAAAGGCCAGATGGTCTCTACCCGGTCGATGCTGTTCCTTCCACCAACAACGGGTTCGTAGAGGAGGGCGAAGGGTTTGTCCCACGCCGATCCTTTTTGCCGAATTACAAGGGTGGGTGAACGCTTTTTTCGGTAAGCCCGCGGCCCTTCGGTCAGGGGTGGCGAAGTGGCGGTCGTAAACTCCCGTTTGTCAACCAGAGGCATATGCGCCCACATTTCTACGGGTTCCGGACCGAGGCTGTCTGCGACGAAAACCGCCAGGGCGTCGTATCCGTATTCAGACGAAGTCTTTACGTCCTTGAAATAATGCCATCCCGGCTGGCGGTACACGCGGTTCTGACGCCATTCGGCATCAGCATTCGCCATGTACCGGTCCGGAGTAGCCGCCCGGTCAATTTCTCCATCCCGATCCATCAGGTATAACCGGTCCCCGACGTTGCGGTAGATATAGTCGTGGTACTGGCCGGGCAGCTCGGAATGTGAACGAAAAAGGTCGACGTAGAAGCCCGTCGAATCGGTCGTCCGTACAATGCCCAGCGTACGTTCCTGGTAGGCCTCGGCGGCGTTGCCAACGGTGTCCCGGAAAGACGAAGTCGTAAAACTGAAGTCGGGAGACACCGGGTTTTCCCCAGGTTCAGGTTCAGCGGCTATCCGTTGCACCTTGTCGGTCCCCAGGTTTACCCAGCCGTTGTCCGAGGTGGTTGCTCCGTTGACGATTACGGTATTGTTGCTGGCAAAAATGCGGTAATAGTTTTCGTGGATCTCGGTGCGGTAACGGGTACGTCCTCCTTTACTACCCTGCACAAAGCCCTTGCCGAAGAGCTCCATACCCATACCGGTGGCGTGGCCATGTACGTAGGCTCCACCGCCCACGAAGCCCATCAGTCCGTCTTCCGGTTTCCCCGATGGGCTCAGGTTCCGTTGCAGGGTGATCCCGGCAAAGGGCAGCTCGGCCGTAACGGGCAGAGGGTACTCACCGGCACTTCCTGGCACGTCAGCGGCAAACCAGAGGAGCTTCGTTGGCTCGCGGTACATGGCTGCGCCATAGCTCCGCTCCGCAGGTAGTCTGAACCGACGGTACCCGCCATTATTCACCGAGTGGTTGATGAGCGGACCGAAAACCTTCAGCAGTTCAGGGTTGCCTTCCCGCAGGCCGAGGTGATAGGCCATTTCGTAGCCATCCAGCATCGGGTGATATTCGCGGTGGCCATCGCCGAACAGAATCGTTTCTTCCCCACCCGGGTAGGTGAGGTAATAGGCCTCGGGCAGCGCTGACGTTACCTGCGGATACTTGCTCACCAATTTCAAATCCGGGTCGTGGTGAGACAGCATCGTGAAGAGATACGTAAGGAATTCCCCGACGTGCTGCGAGTAATTCAGGCTCTCGGGCCAACTGCCACCGTGGGCATCGTAAAAGGAGCCGATTGCAGGCAGCGCATCCTGGCGGGAGGTACTCTCCTTCAGGAAATAGTTGAGGTATTTGGCCCGCTCGGCGGGGTCGCTGAGGGCGAGGGCGTTGCCCACCAAACTGGATGCCTCCAGGATGGGCCAGTTGGTCCCGGTTCCGCCACGGTTGATTGCCAGTTCGGCGTAAGTCCGAAAGACTGCCTCGGCCGCAGCGAAGTCAAAGCTTATGCGTTCCTCCCGGCCGAGATCGTAAACCCGCCCCCCCGTGGTCAGCCAAGGCTGTACGAAATCATAGATGATGGGGATTTGCGCACCGATCTCCCGCGCTTCGCGCAGGTGGTCTTTGGTATAAATCCAACCAGCGTTGAAGAATTCGCTGTCCAGCGGTAGCTGTCGTACGGCTTGCACCACATTGTGCAGTACATCGGCAGCGTAACGTGCGTAGCGTTCCTCCCTGGTGAGAAAGTAAAGCACACCGCAGTCGATGGCGGTTTGAAGTTGATGGTGCAGTCTCGTCTGTTCTTCCCGCTCTTCACCGTCGAAGGAAGTGTAAGTTTTGAAGGGTGGAGTGCTACCCTCCGCGGCATCCTCCCGGGCAAGGGGGAGCTGTTGGAAATAAGCAGCGGGGTCGTTTCCCCAGGTTGCCAGGTCTTTCTCTACCCGGGCAGTAAAGGCTTCGTAATAACTGGCTACAGCCTCGTTGCCCGCAATCTTAGCGAGGATGGCCGGGCGCTCCGAGGGGCGCACCCAGATCATGGGGCGTTGCACTTCGGCAAGCTCACTTTGCACCTGCGTTCGCGCCGGATCGGAGACTTCCTCCCGCCCCATGTTCGCCGTTCCGCATCCAGCGGAAACGACCAGCGTAATACAGGCAATAATGTACTGCAAAATTGATCTTGGCATTAGTCGGCGATTAGTCTGAACTTTAATGTTTCGCCCTTTGCCGAAGAAGTTCCCAGCAAGACGGTGTAGTCTCCCGTTTCCAGCCCCTTTGTCATATCAAGACGGGTAAACGCGAGCATTTCAGGTGTGATTTTGAACGATACTGTCTTTGATTCTCCCGGCTGAAGTAAAATCTTCCTGAAAGCCTTGAGCTCTTTGGCTGGCCTCGTCACCGATCCGATTTCATCGGTCAGGTAGAGCTGAACAACTTCCTTGCCCGCCATACTGCCCGTATTGGTCACTTTTACGCTGGCCGTGATCATACCGGGCACCGTTAGTGTCGGGGCCGAAACCTTCGCATTGGTGTAGGCGAAACTGGTGTAGCTTAGTCCGTGCCCGAAGGGGTACAACGGCCCGTTTTCCATGAATAGGTAGCCTTTTTTATTGTTGATGCGTTTGCCGCTGTAATGGAAAGGCAGCTGACCGATAGTGCGCGGAATCGTCACCGGAGATTTTCCGCTGGGGTTGGCTTCACCGAAGATCATTTTCGCCATCGCTTCATCGCCGAATTCACTGAGGTCCCATCCGTCCAGTATCGCATCGGCGTGCTCGGCGAAGCCGGTAATGGAGAGGGTTCTGCGGTGGGTAAAGACGACAATGGTCGGTTTCCCGAGCGCCTTCACACGACGCAGAAGTTCGTTTTGCGGCCCCACCGGATCGATGCTGGCGCGATCACCGAGTGCGCCGTTGAAGAAGGCTTCTTTGGAGGTGTGCTCATCTCCGCCAAGGAAGAGAATATTAACGTCGGCCTCGCGGGCCAGCTCTACCAGTCTGTCGACGCCCGCGGCGGTTTCCGTATTTACCCGTGGCACCGATTTCTGCTCGTCGGTGAGTTTGAATCCCTGCTCGACAATGTAGTTTTTGTAGGGCATAATGTTCTGGAAGTGCGTGCGGGTTTTCTCCCGTAAAGCCGGACCGAGCAACGCGATGGTTTCCACGGATGCTTCGTCAATCGGCAGGGTGTTGTTGTCGTTCTTAAGCAGGATGATGGATTCTTCGTCGGCCTCGTGCGCGAGGGCCAGACTAGTAGGCATCCGCACCCGTCGCTCTGTCTCCCGAACGTCTACGTACGGGTTTTCGAACAGTCCCAGGATCATCTTCGTGCGCAGCACCCGCCCGGCGGAGCGGTCGATCAGTTCGATGATTTCGGGCTGCTCCCGTGCGAGTTTTGGCAACAAAGCGTAGGCATCATCGGCGTAAAGGTCAACGTCCATTCCGGCCGTCAGGCCGAGCAGTGCGGCGGCATCGGCCGATTCGGCTACGCCCATGAAGTAGAACAGCCGTCCGATGTCGTTGGCGTCGGAAACGGTGTAGCCTTTGAAGCCCCACTGATCGCGCAATACATCGGTCAGCAGCCAGGGGTTGGCGTGGCTGGCAACGCCGTTGAGGTCGCCGTGGCTGGCCATGATGCCCAGGGTTCGGGCTTCTTTCACCGCTGCTTCGAAGGGCGGGAAGATTTCGTCGATCAGCGTGCGTTCGCTGATCTCGATGGCGGCGAAATTCGTACCGCCCAACACCTGTCCGTAACCGGCGAAGTGCTTGGCTACCGCACCGATGTGGGTTCCGTTACCCAGCCCGTCGTAGTTGCCCTGCACGCCGGTGATGGCGGCAACGACGTTCTCTTTCACGAGGTAGGTGTCTTCTCCGAAGGCCTCACTCATTCGCCCGAAACGTGGATCCCGGACGACATCCGCCTCCGGGCTGTGGCACATGTGCATGCCCCGCAGGCGGGCTTCGTTGCCCACCACCAGCCACTGCCGGTGGGTAAGCTCAGGGTTAAAGCTGGCCGCCGAGGTGATCGGCCGGCCGAACTTCGTGCAGCCCTCGGCATCCACTCCGTTGTACGACTCGGTCACGAACAGTGCCGGAATACCGAAACGGTTCTGCTCGATGATGTATTTCTGCAGGGCGTTGTTCCCCTTTGCCGCCGCTACGGGCGTATTGTGCTCGCCAGGATTCTTGATGCCGGCAATACCGATTTTCAAGCGCTCCTTTACGTCGTCACTCATCGTCAGGTTACCCTCTTCGTCGATCTCGACACCCTTATTGGCGTGGAAGATGCGCATCTGCATCACCTTCTCCTCCACCGTCATTTTACTGAGGAGGTCAGCTACGCGTTCTTCGATGGAGCGGTTAGCGTCCTGGTAAATCTGACTTGGTTTCTGAGCGCAGGCGGAAACGCTCAACAGCAACAGTAAAAGAGTGGTAAATCGTTTCATTTTATTTTTTTGAATGTGTAGACAAACTCCTTCGGGTCTCTTTCAGGCGGGGCCGCAGGTGCATGGTATTTCCCTCCCGGCAGCATTGCTCCTGAGCATGGTCAAAAGCTTCCGTTCTAGAAGGAATTGACATTCACTTCCAGGACGTTTCTACCCGGTAACAACTGCACGTACCCAAACGCGAGGTTCTCTTGCTTACCGTTCAGGCTGAGCGCCTGATTTTCCTTAAGGTTGAGCTTAAATTCAGCCACCATATTTGCCGGAACATCAATGGTGTACACTTCTTTCCTACCGTTTACATACTGGTATTCTCCCGTGATGGGCCCACGCAGCGTAGGGACCTTGATTGTGCTGTTTTTCAGGCTGCCCATTGCCGGGCGGATGGTTGCGACGCCGTAGCCCGGCGTTTTCGGCTGAATGCCCCACAATTGGCGGGGAATGATGTTGGCCGGCACAGCCCCCCAGGCGTGGTTCCAGTCCAGGTTCGGTTTGTACTTGAAGCCCCAGGCTTCCAGGGCAACCGTAGAGCCTTCCCGGATCATGTTGTACCAGTTGCGGTCTCCGGTAGAATCCGCCATCATTTCCAGGGCGTAGTCTTCCATCTCCGCTTCATAAAGGGCTTCCATTAGGTACTGCGCGCCGTAAACGGAGCAGGCCATGCCCCGGCTTTTGATGTATTCGCCTACGGATTTCTTGTACTCATCGGGCACCATCCCGAACGCCAGGGGGAACATATTGGCGTGCACCGAGCTATGGTCGGTGCCTTCACCATCAACGTAATACCCTTTCTCCCGGTCAAGCATGGTACTGTTGACTGCCTGCCTTGCGCGCAGCGCAAGGATGTTGAACTCAAGCGCATCATCGGGCTTGCCGAGTATCTCGGCGAATTCAGCCATGATGAGCATGTTCTTGTAGAAGAGAGCGTTGATGACCGTGTTGTTGGGCATAAACACAAAGCCGTCGCGCTCTCCGGTCACTTCCGGATTACCCTGCCAGTTGGCGGATGGCCAGTCTACGATGTCGCGCAGTTTATCCTTCCGCTCACCGAAGCCTAGTTTCTTCATCAGTTCGGGTGTCACCCGCGACGAACTGACCATATTGTCTTCGCCTACCAGATCCACGAGGGTTTTGTGTTTCAGCTTGTCGTAGTATTTGCTGATGAGTTCGGTATTGCCGGTGTACATGTAATCGGCGTGGAACATCAGGGCAACGTGTTGCTGCCACTCGGTGGGCCAGGTCGGGTATTCCATAAAATACTCGATGGTGCGACGGCCGATGGCGTATTCGCGGTCGGTAGCGTAGTGGCTGAGTTGCTGCAGGTAAGCGTCGGCTTCGTAGGGGATACGCTCCCGGTCGCCGTCTACGTAGAGCCCGGCAAAGGAGGTTGCCTTCATCGTGTAGCGGCACATTTCCCATACCTGGTTCAGGATGTCATTGTCGGAAGTGAAGTAGCTGGCGTCATCGTCCCAGTAAGTGTAATAAACCAGTTGGGTAAGGTCCTCGCTTTCAAAACCACGCTTTGCACCCGCGGCCGCGCCCATAATTTCCGCATACCGGAAGGGCATCAGTACCGGAAAGCTGTCCGGCAGTTGTACCGCGAGGGGTTTGGTGTTGCGCGCATCGGGCACGAGGGGCAGCAGATAGGTGTGCGTCCCTTTCATCACGGGCAGTTCAACTTCCTGGGCCCGGATGTGGCCACCGGGGTTCATCTCGATCTTGCCGTCCGTGAGCTTTTCGCCAATGCGGATGGTAAGGGAGCCTTTCCGTTTGGCGGTGTAGGTGAGTTCCATATTGGCGAAGCCGTGCTTTCCGAAATCTACGAACCAGGCGTCATCGCGACGTTCAAATTCAACTGGCTTAACCCGGTCCATCTGGAAGATATTTCCGGTAGTCAGGTATTTTCCTCCCGGGCTCCCCTTCTTGTCTGCGCCGTCACTGGAAAGCGCGATATAGTTACCGGTCTCTGTATCTACCCCGCGGAACTGCTGGGCTTTGGAGTACCGCGAAAGCCGGTTGACATCGTCCCAGATGCGCACTTTCCAGAAGTATTCCTTTTTGGCGTCGAGGGGAGGGCCCTTGTATTCGTTGTTGAAATTGCGCCGCTCTTTCACCTTTTTACTGTTCCAGACATCACCGTAGTTGGCGTCGATGTTTTCTTTCGAAGAAGCCACCAGGATCTGGTAAGCGGCCTGAAATCCGGCTCCTGCCGGCACCACCCAACCGAATTCGGGAGATGGATCACGGAGGACCACCGTGGCCGGTTCGCGGATGTATTCAACCGACAGTTCCGTCGGAGCGGCAGAGAAGTCATCGCTGTACGCAGCGATCAACTGGTTGCATTTTTTACGGAGGGCCAGAAGTACCTCACGTTGTTCCGGCCGGCCCGCCAGGTTATTGATTTCCTGAGGATCGTCGTTGAGGTTATAGAGTTCTTCGGCGCGCTGATCGTCTACGTAGCGGAAATATTTCCAGTCTTTGGTCCGGACTCCCTCGCTGGGAGGAATATTGTCGAAATCCCAGATGTGTTCGATCAGGACAGTATCACGATCGGTCAGTTTTTTGGTTTTACCGTTTACTACCGGGAGCAGGCTCTGGCCCTGGTAGGTAGCGGGTTTTTCGGCTCCGGCAAGGTCGAGGATTGTTGCCGGGACGTCGATGTTCAGCGCCATTGCGTCGATATCGATGTGTTGCTCGTTTCTGGGGTCGAAGACGATGAGCGGAACGCGGACGGAGTTATCGTACATGAGCCATTTACCCGCCAGCTGGCGTTCGCCGAGGAAATAACCGTTGTCGCCCATCAGGATGATTACTGTATTGTCTGCAATGCCTTTGCGTTCCAGCTCTTTACGTAGTTTACCGATCTCGAGGTCTATCCCGGAGAGCATCCGGTAGTACCCCTTCACGCTGTGCTGGTACTTTTCCGGCGTATCGTAGCGCCAGGTCCAGCGGAGGCGGTTGAAGCCATCGCGTACCGGTTGGGGCAGGATGTCAAAGTATTTTTGGGCGCTGAGCGCGGGTGCAGGGATGGTTGTAGAAGCAAGGAGTGGTGCGGTTGTTTTTTGCCAGAAATACTGGTCTTTGGCACCGTCGTGGGCGTGCGGAGCACTGAAGTTCAGGGCCAGGCAAAATGGTTCTTCATTGCCGGCATTCTTGTCAATAAAGTCGAGCCCCTGCTGACCAGTATAACGGGTAAGGTGGACGGTATCACCGTCGATGGTTTTATAAAAATAGCCTCTGCGGTCTTTGAAAGCGTTGTTGCGGTCGTAGGTCTCGTACTCATCAAACATCTTCGCTTCGCCTTTGTAGCGGACGCCGTATTTACCGTAAAAACCGGTATGGTAGCCCGCATCGCGCAGCACTTTCGGGTACGCCTGGTCCATGTATTCATCACGGATGTCTCCGGTCTGGAAGTTGAAGCGGTGGGTTCGTTCGTACACTCCGGAGAGGATACTGGCTCTGCTGGCGGCGCAGATGGGCGTAGTGACCATTGCATGGTTGAAATAGGCACCTGTCTCAGCCAGCTTGTCCATTTCGGGCGTATGGATCAGTTCGTTACCTGCATATCCGATTGCGTCGAAGCGCTGGTCGTCGGTCAGGATGAATATGATGTTCGGCCGGTCGTCGGTAACCTCTTGCGCGTTAAGGACCTGCCCTGCCGCAATGGCAACAAATAACAGCAGGAGACTTCGGGAGATATTTGGCATGATTGGATATAGGTTGAAATGCAAAGCTACAAGTGCATTGAACACGCACAGAAGCATGGGACGGCCCCGTTCGCTGTTCTTCCGTAGCAAGGAAAACAGGTAAAACGGACCTGTCCTTAAGTGAGGTCTGACCGGGGTATTTCACCTCCGGTCAGACCTTGAAAATAATCGATCAAAATAGCATAAAGCTCATACAAACTCTTAGGATAGGAGGGAGTGACCAGTTAGTATGGTCTGTTCCGGACGTAATCCCGGACATGGTGCCCGACGCCGTTACTGAAAATATAGTTGTGTTGGCGAACCTGAGTGCCGCGGCTGTTTCCAGGTAGTCCGTCTGCGCGGTTAATGTTCAAACGGAAGCGTTCATCCCGGTTCACCGAAATGCGGCCCTCATCTCCGGGAATCAAAGTTTGGAAAAAATAATCTACAAGAAGTACGGGAAGGGCTTCCGGGCCCTGATCGACGTAGTCCTCGACGATATGATAGCGCAAAATGGTGCGAAGGCGATCCAGGCCTGCCTCGTCGAGGCTATCGACGGCCGTAACGCCAAGAAGTTGAAAAATTTCTCCGTTCGCAGTGAAGGCTTCGTTGTTCAACATCAGGAAAGTACGGCGATCACCAGAATCGCTGTATTCGTCTTCCAGACCTGTAGCTTCGATGGCGCTGACCATAATATCGAAGTTGGCATTGTTGTTTCCTCCGATGGAAGCGTCGCTGCGCATCCATTCAAGCACGGTTTGGTCCTCAAAAGTAATGAGTTCACTGATTTCCGGTTCGAACTCAAATTTGGGTTGTACCGGCAGGTCGCAGCTTGTAACGCAGCAAAGCATTATGAATATAGCAGACAACCCACGGAGTGTGGCAAAAGTATTTTGCATGATTGTATTAAATTGAAAAATTGATAAAAGCGGGTCCTTAGTTAGTAGCCGGGGTTCTGCGTCAGGTTTTCGTTATCGATCAGGTGGCCTTCCCATACAGGGAACAGCAGGCGTTCATCCGTTACCTGTCCGATGGTATCCAGTGCTACGTTCACCTTGTCGGTCATACGCAAATCCCACCAGCGATCACCTTCGGCAAAGAGTTCAAACTGGCGCTCATCGAGGATAAAGTTTTCACGGCCGTCCATATCGTCTCCCATATCTTCTACTGTGACCGGGGGCAATCCTCGGGCGTTACGGACCTGTGTGACGAGGGCAGCGGCGGCCTCCGGGTTGTCCAACCTGTTTTCGGCCAGGGCTTTCAGCAACAGGATACCAGCGTAGCGGTATACAGAGATGTTAGTATCATCATCGTTGTTGCTGAAGTTGATCTTGTTGTACTTGGCCACCCGGGCTTCGCCAATCGACCGGTCTTCTCGTGTGAGATAGTAACGATAATCTCCGATCAGAGTATCGGCTCCCACCACCACCATAGGCGGATCAAAATCAGGGTATTTAGCGGTCCAATCTTCAACCGTAACGGGGAATTTTTCGATCCACTTAAATTCTGCCTGAGGAGAAATAAAGAAAGAGGGAACACCCGCGAAGAAGAGGGAGTAAATACCCGAAGCTCCGTTACCATCCTCAAGGATATCGTAACGTATGCTGAAAATGAGTTCAGGGCCCGTCTGGAACTTTCCTAAATTGAGGTCATTGAGGAACAATTCCTGCCAGGCACTTTCACTTGTGACCAAAGAGTATTCATTGAGATCAATCAGTTTCTGCATTGCTTCGTTAGCCTTGGCATAGTCTTTTATCCACATGTATACGTGGGCCTGGAAGGCTAACACACTGGCTTTTGAAAAGCGGAATTCGCGTGAAGGGATGGAGATCAATTCTTCTGCACGCAGCATATCGGGAATGACGACATCGTTGAGTAGCGTCTGCCCGTCGGTTTGGGGCCGCTTGAGGTCCTGATCCAGACCGGTAACAGGTTCAGTGTACAGCGGAGCACTACCCCAAACACGCACCGCGTCGAAGTAAGCGTAAGCGCGCATGGCGTATGCTTCTCCCAAGAGGTTGTCGTCAACTCCCGAAATGTCGGGGATTTGCTGAATAGCCAGGTTCGCCCGGCCGATCATGAGGTACAGATCATTCCATCGCAGCACACTGGAATTACCTGGGGTAAGGTTATTGGTCACGAGTTCACTGTTAGCCCCGGACACACGGTCACTGGCGATGTGATTGTCGCTGCGGAACTCTCCCCACAAATAATGCTTTGTGCGGTAAGCTTGCTGCATGGCGTCATAGGTCGCAGCGATACCGCTTTCCACGTCACCAGCAGTTTGCCAGAACTGTGTTTCTCCAACCTGTGAAAACGGTTGTTCGTCAAGGAATTCGTCACAGGAAACGAAGCCCAGTGATAAAGATATAATAGCGAGTACCGAAAGTACTTTGTTTAAATATTTCATTTTTGTTTACTTATCAGCGTTAACTAATGGGTGCGACAGGTTGACTTAAAAGCGTGCCTGAATACCGAAGATGTATTCGGTTTTACTGGGGTAACGAAGGAAGTCATAACCTGGCTGAAGGGCATTTCCACGAGTATTAATTTCGGGGTTGTAGCCGGTGTATTCCGTCCAGGTTACAGGATTGTTCACCGCCAGGGTGATGCGCACATTGCTGATCCAGTCGGCTTTACTCAATAGTGATTTCGGCAGGGTGTATCCGGCACGGATACTACGCAGCTTGATAAAATCACCGGAGCTAACCATTTGAGAACTGGGGTTTATACGGTTTTGTGGACGGCGACGGTCCATACTTGGCCATTCCGTCACGTCTCCTTGCTGAGTCCACGCACCTTCGATGCGTTCGGGGCTTGGGGTACGGCCAAAGGAGTTATTATAGTTTCTGAGCTGATCGTAAGCGCGGAAGATGTCATTGCCGAAGTTATAGTCGAACAGAAAGGAAAGGGACACGCCGGCGTAGGTGAATTCATTGAAAAAACCACCGAATACGTCTGCGTAGCCGTTTCCGATCACCTGACGGTCAAACGAGTTGATAGTAAAGTCACCATCCAGATCATCCCAAATGATGTCTCCACCCCGAAGAACGGTATTACCGAAGCGGAGCTGGTTTACTTCACCGGTAAATTCAGCACCATTGAGGGTATAGTTCACAAAGCCTCCGGCATCATCGAAATTGGGCGTTAACTGCACACCTTCGTTTGTGAATGCATTTGATTCATCGTAGGCAAACACGCCATTGTACACATAGCCAAACATGTTACCAAGTGGCTCACCTTCCTTGATGATAAAGTTACCCGACTCGAAGCCATCATCGTCAGCGAGGTCCAGTACCTTATTGTCATTGGTAGCGATGTTGAAGCTGGTGAACCATTTGAACTTGCCGGTATTGATGGGCGTACCGCTAAGCGTGAGCTCAACACCAGAGTTTTCAATCGAGCCAATATTTTGAATTACGCCACCAAAGCCGGACTCTTCGGGAAGGGGTACATTATAAAGCAGATCATCGGTGGTTTTTCGGTAAACATCTATAGTTGCTGCAGCGCGACCATTGAAGAATTCCAGATCTACACCATAGTTGACCTGCTTGGTGCTTTCCCAGCCCAGGGCCGGGTTAGACAGCTGCGTCGGGGCAACCCCGTTTACACCGTTATAGATAAAACCAGGACTGTAAAGAAGACGTGCATCATAATTTCCGATCCTTTCGTTACCCGTTACGGCGTAGCCTACACGTAACTTGAAGTCTGAGATCGTGCTACGCAGACCATCCCAAAAAGGTTCGGCCGAAACGCGCCAACCAGCAGAAACAGAAGGAAAGTTGCCGTAACGACGGTCGGAACCAAACCGAGATGAGCCATCTCGACGTACAGTACCCGCAATGAGGTACTTACCATCGAAATTGTAGCTCAGGCGGCCATAGAACGAAGCCAGCGCATGGCCCTGGCGGGTTGATGTAGTATTTGCGAGGTTTAGCTCAGCAACGTTGTTGAAGGTTTCCACCAGATCCGATGCAAAAGATACAGCCTGAAGGCGGGAAAACTCGATGTTCCACTTCTGGATTTGTGTTCCGGCCAAAGCCGAAATGCTATGCTTCCCAAAATTCTTCTTGTAAGTCAGGTAATTTTCCTGCTGAATATCGTGAGTAAGATCCTGGAGCTCTGAGCCCGTAGCCGGGTTGCCGGGGCGTTGTACGATGAGCGGATCGAAATTGTTCCGCTTCCGTAGGCGGAAGTTCACACCTACGGTAGACCGGAGGCTTAACTCCGGTGTAATCTTAAACTCAAGGAAGTTGAAGAGGTTTGTCCGGAAGTTGCGATCATCACGGCGCGTTTCGAGTGCTTCGGCAACGGGGTTCTGCCGGCCGAATGTCTCAGGGAACAGGTCTCCGTTAAAATCGCGTACAGGCAGGTAGGCAGGGCGTTCTGCCAGTTGGCGGAACACGGAACTTTCATTGAGACCTTTACGAAACTCGTAAGAAGCATTCAGACGCGTTCCTGCACTAAACTTCTTCCCCAGGTTAAAGTCTACGGTAAGATTGGTGTTGTACCGGCGGTAAGAGCTATTGAAAACGATTCCTTCTTCGTCCAGAAAACCGGTATTCCAGTAGAATTTAGTTTTTTCACCACCACCACTGACAGCGAGATTCGTCTGGTTACGAACAGCCGTCTGCGTCAGCAAGTCCTGAATATCAACCTGTTGTTGAAAACGGGTACTGAGGGAGTCTGCGTCTGTATCACTCGGTTCCCCGCCGTTCCGGCCGGTTTCGAAGAGTTGGCGCTGGCGCGTATTAGCTACAGGAAGAAGACGGTAAAGCTCCCCAACGGTCGTGTTGTGAGTCACCTCAACGGAAACCTTCCCGCTTTCTCCTTTTTTAGTTGTGATGATAACCACACCGTTGGCTGATTTAGAGCCATAAATAGCTGCCGAAGCACCATCTTTCAAGACTTCTATTGAAGCAATGCTGTTTGGGTCCAGATTGTCTATGTTCTCCAGCTGTTGCCCGTCTACTACATACAACGGGCCGACGCCACCGGATAAGGTTGAAGTACCCCGGATACGGATATCCGTTCCCTCTCCCGGACCACCGCCGCCAGTAATCTGGACACCGGATAAACGGCCCTGAATTGCATCAAAAGCACTTACGGGTGTGTTCTGGGCAATGTCCTCCGTCTTGATGGATGCGATCGATCCAAGAACATCCCGCTTGCGCTCCGTCCCGTAGCCGATTACAACGATTTCTTCCAGTAGTTCCGCATCGCTCTCGAGTGTTACGTCGATTACCGTTTGGGTGCCAACTTCGATTTCCTGAGACGCAAAGCCAGTGTACGAAAAGCGGATTGTTTTCTCCTTGCCCGAGACAAGGGTGAAGGAATAGCTTCCATCGATATCCGTGACTGCTCCGCTGGTAGTACCAATCTGGATTACACTCACCCCAATGAGCGGTTCACCGTCTCCGGAAGTTACCGTTCCACTCACCCTTTCCTGGGCTCCGACGATAAAACTGAGAAGGAAAAAGCAACCGAATGCTATGGTACGGAGGAAGAAACCTCCCGATTTTCGCCTCCGGTCAGGAGTCGACTTTAATTCATTTTGCATGACCTAGTGATTTGAAATAAAACTGAAAAAGTATCATAAACCAAGGGCTTCGAATTTACCCGAATTCCTCCGTTATGGTCGTAAAGCAAATAAAAATGAGCTTTCCAAACCATCCTGTACCATCCTGTTTTCGCTTCTGGCGGCGAAAAAAACATGCATTTTAAGTGTTAAAATTGTGTTTTCATCGCTGCTTTTTGTGTCAAATAGACACACTTGTTGAAAATTGGGTTCAATCAGGACCAAGTAAAAGCCACCATTTTCAGAGCACAACCGAGACCCTGAAATCAAGGACTACATCACTAAAAATGTAATCAAAAACATTAAGTGTGTTCAAATGACACAGAATTTCCTATATTCGCCTTATCATTCTGTTGTTTTTACGATACAGTTCTCAACTTATCATCATGCAATCCTTTTTACAAAACTGCTGCAGCCTCCTTTTTCTGGTTGCGATTACCTGTGGCTGCCAGCCTTCAAATCCGACCGGGAACAGCGATACCGAACAACCTGACACCGGTTCTCACCTAACTCAGGCCTTATTGCTGATCCAAAAGATGCCGTTCGATCTCAACGATAAGAACAAAGTAGACGGCCCCTACCAGCAACGTAAACAAGTTACGATACCCTCCGACCTGCCCCCGCAAAATAAATGGGTCATGTTTGAAGGCCCCGTACTAGAGAACGACAAGGTCGCCTACCGTTTTTACGCCGACAGTCGTCACCGTTTCGATATTTATGGCAAGAGAGTTCCTGACCTGGTGATGGATACCGTAAGCTGGAAATACCACGACATCATGGATTGGGGGTCTGATATTCTTAAGGTAGGCAACTCTCTGGGGCTCGGCAGCCCTGCGGTATATTTCCAGGACAGTGTGTATACCTTTTCCAACTGCGACACCAAGACCATTGAAGTGATCGAGACGGGCGGAGAAAAATCCATGATCCGGACGACCTTCAAAGGCCTCCTGATCGGTGGAAAAACAATGGACATTGTACAAGACTGGACCATAGAAGCAGGAGATTACTATTCCACTATCGACTTATATATGCCGGAGGGAGTGAAGTTGCCAGACGGAATGCGGTTCGCGACCGGGATTGTCAGCCTCCTGCCGGAGGTTACGTCCGGCACGGCCAACGGTTTTGACTACCTGATGAACTGGGGCAAACAGAGCTTCCACAAAGAAGGTATGGGCATGGCCGTAATGGCAAAGGCAGAATACGGACCTCAGGCTATTGAGGACGAACTCAGTCACCTGCTTGTTTTCGATGCGACCGAAAAGGTTAGCTATCGCTTTATGGCGGTTTGGGAACGCGACCAGAGTCAGACAACAAACGCCACCGACTTTAAAGAGATGGTAGAAGCTGCAACAAAGTAAAACTACTTTGGGCAGCCCTTCGTCCTGGAACTGCGGTGTCTCCTGAGTGGAAAATGCTTACAAGTAAGTTCAGGCGAAGTACCTGTTTATCTATGCGCGGTCTCTAACTTACCACTCTAGTAAAAGTACAATATGAAAAACAAAGTAGCCGTGATAACCGGCGGAAACGGAACACTGGGCAATGCCTTCGTAAAATGTCTTGCGGGCGCTGGCGCGCGGGTATTCATTCTAGGCCGGAATGCCGAAAAGTCGGCAGAAGTAGTTGCGGATTTTGCCCGGCAGGGCCTTACGATCGAAGCCATCCGATGCGATGTACTTGACGAGGGCGCGGTCGCAGGTGCAGTGGAAGAAGTGATGAGCAAAGCAGGCCGGGTAGACATACTCGTCAACGGGGCCGGAGGAAACCGGCCGGGAGCCACCGTTGGCCCCGACAGTTCGATCTTCGAACTGGGCATCGACGACTTCCGTAAAGTCAACGATCTCAACCTTTTGGGTACCGTCATCCCCAGCATTGCTTTCGCGAAGCCGATGGTAGCCCAGGGCAATGGCTGCATCGTCAACATTTCCTCAATGGCAGCATTGCTGCCGATTTCACGGGTAGTCGGCTACTCCGCAGCGAAAGCTGCGGTAGACAATTTCACCCGCTGGCTGGCGGTAGAACTCGCCGCTAAATACGGCGAAGGCATCCGGGTGAACGCGATCGCTCCGGGCTTCTTCATCGCCGAGCAAAACCGCCGGCTTTTGCTGGAAGAAGACGGTAGCCTGACCGCAAGAGGCAACACCATTATCAGCCAGACGCCACTCAAGCGATTCGGCAAGCCGGAAGAACTGATGAGTACCCTGCTGTGGCTTTGCGACGACCAGTCCTCTTTTGTCAACGGAATCGTAGTGCCGGTGGACGGTGGATTCAGCGCTTTTTGCGGAGTATAGCAGAGAGGAATAATACCTGCCGGCCTTGTGGCGGAGCAGGTACATGTTTAAACACAACTCGGATATATCGACATGTCGATTTGTCGACTTATACACAAGTCGACATGTCGGTAAAACCAACAAGACTTTCAACCAACAACAATGAAAAACCTGGAACAAACCTGGCGCTGGTACGGCCCCAACGATCCCGTCAGTCTAACCGACGTGCGGCAGGCCGGAGCCACCGGTGTTGTATCGGCTCTCCACCAGATACCAAACGGAGAAGAGTGGTCCGTAGCCTCGATTATGGAGCGTAAGCGAATGATTGAGGCCGCAGGCCTCAACTGGTCGGTAGTAGAGAGCATCCCCGTCCATGAAGACATCAAACGGCGCTCGGGCAACTACCTTCAGTATATAGAGAACTACAAAGCCAGTATCCGCAACCTTGCATCCTGCGGCATCGCCATCGTGACCTACAACTTCATGCCAGTGATGGACTGGACCCGCACCGAACTGGAACACAAACTCCCCGACGGTAGCGAGGCCTTGTTCTTCGAACACGCCGCCTTCGCGGCGTTCGACCTCTTCATCCTCAAACGGCCCGGAGCCGAAAAAGACTACCTCGAACCCGTCCGGCAAGCGGCCAAAACCCGGTTCGACGCCATGACCACGAGCGAGCAGGAGCGCCTGACGGGCTTCATCATCGCCGGGTTACCCGGCGGAACGACCGAAGGCCAGCAATCGCTCGCCAACTTCCAGGCTATCCTGGACAGCTACGAAGGTATCGACGCCCCTACCCTGCGCAATAACCTGATCGCGTTTCTTAAAGAGACTGTACCCGTTGCTCAGGATGCGGGGGTGAAACTGGCCATCCACCCCGATGACCCACCCTTTCCCCTCCTCGGCCTGCCGCGCATCATGAGTACCGAAGCTGACGCTCAGGCAATCCTCGATGCCGTAGACCTGCCCGCCAACGGGCTTTGCTTCTGTACGGGCTCCTACGGTGCCCGCCCCGACAACGACCTGGCCGGAATGGTGAAACGTATGGGCGATCGCATCCATTTCATCCATCTGCGGGCAACCAAACGCGACGCGGAGGGCAACTTCTACGAAGCAGATCACCTCGACGGTGACGTAGACATGTACGCCGTCATGAAAGAATTGCTTACCGTTGCCGCGCAGCAGGACGTCAGCATCCCGATGCGACCCGACCACGGACACAAGATGCTCGATGATTTACACAAAAAAACCAATCCCGGGTACTCCGCCATCGGCAGGCTGCGGGGGCTGGCAGAACTCCGGGGGCTGGAGTTGGGAATTTTGCGGTCACATTAATCCCTTACCGTACAGACCGAAAAACCAATACAATGAAAAACTTTCTGGACGAAAACTTCCTCCTGCAAACACCAACGGCCGAAAAACTCTACCACGAGTACGCCGCCGATCTGCCCATTATTGATTATCACAACCACCTCTCTCCCGAAGAGATCGCCACAGACCACAAGTTTGCCGACATCACCGAAGTATGGCTCAACGGAGACCACTACAAATGGCGCGCAATGCGCGCCAATGGCATCGACGAAAACTTCGTTACCGGCCCGGCCTCAGGCCGGGAAAAGTTCCGGAAGTGGGCCGAGACTGTACCCAAAACCATCCGCAACCCGCTCTACCACTGGACGCACCTGGAACTGCAACGGTACTTCGGGATCAGCGACCTGCTCTCGGGAGACAACGCCGACGCCGTCTACGACGCCACCACCCAACAGCTGCAACAGTCCGGTTACACCAGCGTAGGTCTGCTGGAGCAGATGAAAGTGGAAGTAGTATGCACTACCGATCACCCAACCGACTCCCTGCTCTTTCATCAACAGCACCGCACCCGCGGCCGCGCCCTTATGATGCTGCCGACCTTTCGTCCCGATAAATTCCTCACCATCGGAGCCGACGATCACCTGGAGTTTCTGCACAAGCTAGAAGCAATCAGCGGCAGCGAAATCAGGACGTTCGACCAGCTGGTGGCAGCTCTGGAAGCAAGGGTCGACTTCTTCCATGAACTGGGGTGTCAACTCTCCGACCACGGCCTCAGTCAACTGTTTCCGGACAGCTACGCCGGGGCCAACCTGGACGCGATGATGGAAAAACGGCGGTCCGGGAAAGAGGTCTCCCCCGCCGGGCAGCGGCAGTTCCAGATGGCGCTACTCCACGAACTGGCCACGATGTACCACCAACGTGGGTGGACAATGCAGTTGCACCTCGGTCCCATCCGTAACAACAACAGCCGGCTGCTCTCGTCGGTCGGAGCCGACGTTGGCTGCGACAGCATCGGCGATTTCGCGCAGGCAGAAGGTCTGTCATCCTTCCTCAACGGGCTGGACGTGAAGCACCAACTGCCCAAAACCATCCTGTACAACCTGAACCCGCGCGACAACGAACTCTTCGCCACCATGGCGGGCAACTACAACGATGGCAGCCTTGCGGGTAAGATTCAGTGGGGCTCGGCCTGGTGGTTCCTCGACCAAAAAGACGGAATGGAAAAGCAAATCGATACGCTTTCCAACATGGGCCTGCTCAGCCGCTTCGTGGGGATGCTGACCGACAGCCGGAGTTTCCTATCCTTCCCCCGTCACGAATACTTCCGGCGGATACTCTGCAACCAGTTCGGCAACGATGTCCACGAAGGCTTGCTGCCCAATGACCTCGAACTTCTGGGAAACACCGTAAAGGACATCTGCTACCGCAACGCCAGGTCGTACTTCAATTTTCATCAGCAAAAAGCTTAAGCAGTATGAGATACTCCATGTATTTACTGGCCGTTGTCTGCCTCCTTTCCTTCCACAGTTGCCAGGACCTCGGCGGCAAAAAATTCGTGTATCTGGCCCACACCCTCCCTACTTCTCACCCAGTACACCAGGGCATAGAAGTTTTCGCCGAAAGCCTTAGAAAACGGTCGCAGGGGGAGATGGACGTAAAAATATTTCCGGACGGTCAGCTCGGTACCGAACGGGAAGTCCTCGAGCTCCTGCAGATCGGAAGCATCGCGATGACCAAAGTCAGCACCGCAACGATGGCCAACTTCGCGCCGGAATACAAAGTGCTCGGTGCCCCCTATCTCTTTCGCAGCAAAGAACACATGTTCAAGGTCCTGGAAGGCGCAACGGGCAAAGACATCCTGAAGGCGGGGAGCGATTACCTGCTCAAAGGGCTCTGCTTCTACGACGCCGGGAGCCGGAGTTTTTACACCGTTAAAAAGCCGATCAAAACTCCGGAAGACCTGGCGGGAATGAAGATAAGAGTGATGAACCACCAGATGTCGGTAGACATGGTGAATGAGATGGGGGGCTCAGCCACCCCAATGGCTTACGGCGAGTTATACTCCGCCCTGGAACAGGGCGTGGTAGACGGCGCCGAGAACAACCCTCCCTCGTTCGTAACCTCGGGCCACTACGAAATCGCCAAATACTACACGCTCGACGAGCACACATCCGTACCCGACGTACTGGTGATGGGTACCGAGTTCTGGAAAACGCTCAACGAGCAGGAACAAGAGTGGGTGATGGCCGCTGCAGAAGAATCAGCCCAGGCGCAGAAAGTATTCTGGAGCAAAAACGTGGCTGAATGTATGACCAAACTCGCCGCCGAAGGCGTCGAAATATACAAGCCGGAAAAACAGCTCTTCGCCGAGAGTTCAAAAGGCGTGCTCGCCGAATTCAGCGAAGACCCGATGATGAAGAAACTAGTGGAGGAGATTCAGGAGCAGTAATCAGGCTCCCCGGTTTTCCTCAGTTTATTTTTAATAACGATCATGCAATGAAATCACTTTATCAAAACCTGAACAGGGCCATTGAGTTTCTCTTGATTCTCATCTTCAGCCTCCTGGTACTGGACGTACTTTGGCAGGTATTTGGCCGCTACGTCCTCAACCAGTCCTTCTCCTTTACCGAGGAATTTGCCCGCTTCGCGCTCATCTGGCTCACTATTCTCGGAGCTGCGTACCTCAACGGCCGGCGGGAACACCTCTCGATGGACTACTGGCTGAACAAGCTCAGCCCCGCAGACCGGGCCAAGCGTTTAAAACTGATCGAGCTCCTGATGTTCGTCTTCGCTTTCATCGTAATGGTGATCGGAGGCGGAAACCTGGTGTACACCACCCTGCGCCTCGGACAGCTTTCTGCAGCCATGAACGTCCCCCTCGGCTTTGTCTATGCAATTGTCCCGGTCAGCGGACTGCTCATCATGTTTTTTTCCATCTACAACTACCGCCGCCATGAGTATTGAAGTCATCAGTATCATCCTGCTGTTTGTCAGCTTTTTCGGACTCCTCGGCTACGGGGTTCCCGTAGCGTACAGTATCGGAATTTCCACGACCCTGACTATTCTGTTGAACATTGCTTTCCTGCCGGGCATAACGACCGTATCACAACGGATGACGACCGGTATCGACAGTTTTTCCCTGCTCGCCATCCCCTTTTTTGTGCTGGCCGGAGAACTGATGAACCAGGGCGGCGTAGCCAACCGGCTGATCAACTTTGCCAAATCGCTCGTGGGGAGTTTACCCGGCGGACTGGCGTACGTGAACACCCTGGCGGCGATGCTTTTCGGGGCCATCTCCGGCTCGGCCGTTGCGGCCGCCTCCGCCATCGGCAGTGTGATGACCGACCGGATGGAAGATGAGGGCTACCCCCGCCCCTTCAGCGCCGCGCTGAACATTACTGCCTCCACCACCGGGCTGCTCATCCCGCCCAGCAACGTTCTGATTGTGTATGCACTGGCGAGTGGCGGCGCGGCCTCGGTGGCGGCGCTGTTCATCGCCGGCTACCTGCCGGGTATCCTCGTGGGCGTAGCCCTGATGGTAGTCGCGGCAGTAATTGCCCGCAAACGCAAATTCGCCAGCGGCGAACGGGTTAAGCTGAGCACGGTCTGGCAGGATTTCCGCAAGGCTTTCTTCAGTTTGCTCATGCTGTTCGTGATCGTCGGCGGTATCGTGAAAGGGATCTTCACCGCCACGGAAGCCGCGGCGATTGCAGTTCTGTACGCGCTGATCCTCGGGTTTGCCTACGGAGCCATCACGATGAAGCAGCTGCCGAAGATTATCCTTGCCAGCGCCAAAACCACGGCGGTGGTGATGTTCCTGATCTGCACCTCGATGGCGATGTCCTGGCTCTTCTCTTTCGAGAGCATCCCGCAACTGATGACCGACTTCCTACTCGACACGGTAAGCAATCCGATCCTCATTTTCCTGCTGATCAACCTCACCCTTCTGGTGGTAGGTACGTTTATGGACATGACGCCGGCGGTACTGATCTTCACCCCGATCTTCCTGCCCGTGGTGGTCAGCCTGGGCATGGACCCGGTGCATTTCGGCATCATCATGGTCCTCAACCTCTGCATCGGGCTTTGTACGCCGCCGGTAGGTACGATCCTGTTCGTCGGGGCGGGCGTAGCCAAGATATCGGTCTCAAAGGTCATCAAGCCCCTCCTCCCCTTTCTGGGCGCGATGGTCTTCGTACTGATGCTGATCACCTTCTTTGAAGACATCGCCCTGTGGCTGCCCCGGGCTTTCGGGCTGTAGACTCACCCCACCCGCCGGAGAGCGGAGCTGTTTAACCAATGCTGCACCTGCGTTTGCGCCGAAATATCTGCCGGGCGCGAACGCAGGTGCAAAGGGCGGGTTGTAGGAGTAGCGGACGATTCAGGTCGCCCCGTCTTTACTTCCTTACTTTTGTTCAACAGCATGTCTTTCCCCCCTTTATGAGCTACTACATCATCATCTCCGGTCTGATCTTCCTGGCCGCGATATTCGGCTACATCAACGCCCGCTTCCTCAAGCTACCCACCACCATCGGCCTGATGGCGATCACGATCGTGTACTCTGCGTTCGTTTGGGGCATCAGCTTTTTCGATGACACCCTGCTGATGGCCGAAGCCCGCCTGATCCGGGAGATCAACTTCGAAACGGTGCTGATGGATTACATGCTCAGCTTCCTGCTGTTTGCCGGGGCGTTGCACACCAACTTTCAGGAACTCAAAAAGCTGCGCTGGCCCATCATTGCCTTCGCGACGCTCGGCGTCGTCACGTCCACTTTTCTGATCGGTACTGCGACGTATTATACGCTTCAGTTGCTCGGCCAGCAGATCAACTACACGTACTGCCTGCTCTTCGGGGCCCTCATCTCCCCTACCGATCCCATCGCGGTGCTGGGCATTCTGAAGAAGGCCAAAGCGCCGAAGAAGCTGGAGATCAAGATTGTAGGAGAGTCGTTGTTCAACGACGGCATCGGGGTGGTTTTGTTCCTTACTTTATTTCAGATTGCTTCTTCGTCCGGCGCGTCGATTGAGCCGCTCGACATCCTCAGCCTTTTCGGCCAGGAAGTTGGCGGAGGCATTTTGCTCGGGCTCATCATCGGGTGGATCACCTACCGTCTCCTCAAGTCCATCGATGATTTCAGCACCGAGGTGATCATCACCCTCGCCGCCGTGATGGGCGGCACGGTGATCGCCGATCAGCTCCACCTTTCGGCTCCGCTGGCTATGGTGATGGCCGGGCTGCTGGTGGGCGACGATCGCGTGCGGGACGCCACAATGTCGGAGACCACCGAGTTGTACGTCGACAAGTTCTGGGAGCTGATCGACATCCTGCTCAACGCCGTGCTGTTCGTCCTGATCGGGATGGAAATTCTGGTCCTGACCTTTAAAACGGATTACATCATCGCCGGGCTGATCGTCATCCCGATCACGCTGATTAGTCGCTACGCAGCCTTATTTCTGCCCGTCAAAATCTTCGAGAAACGGCTCGATTTTGTTCCGCACACCACAGCCATCATGACTTGGGGCGGACTGCGGGGCGGCATATCCATCGCCCTGGCACTCAGCCTCTCGGAAGAGATGAACCGGGAGATGTTTCTGGTCATCACTTACATCATCGTTGTGTTTTCCATCCTCGTTCAGGGGCTTACCATCGAGGGCGTCATCGGCCGGTTCCTGCACGAGAAGAACGAGGTCTGATCACTACCAAACAGCGTACCATCGGGCGCGGCCGCAGGTGCCAGAGGGCGTTTTCGGAGGCAAAAGGCTCTTTACGGTGAAACGATCAGTTCTCCGGATACATCGCACACTTCCTTCAGCGTGTTGTAGATGGTCCCGAATTTCCGGAGGTTCCGGTGCAGGAGCTTCAGGTTGAGCTTTTCGTCTACGCTCTCAATCCGGATGATGTAACGGATGGCAATCATTTTGGTGGGCTTCTCCTGTCGCTCTCCCTTCACTTCTATTTTGGCGGCTGTATAATCGTAGCCCAGGAGCGTTGAGAACCGCTGTACGTTCTTCAGGCAGCAGGCAGCAAACGCCCCGAGGAGCAACTCTGCAGGATTGGGCAGGTCTTCCTGATCGCTCAGGATACCGAACGTCATGCTGCTCTTTTTTACGGAATAGGTGGCTTCCCGGTTGGGGTCAATACTTCCGGACACATGGTATTCTACAACGCTCATCAGCTTTCATTTTTGGTGCGGCCAACAGGCCGCCCCGTTAGGGTATGGTTTCGGAAATGAAAAATAGGACAAGCTACTGGTTACGGCCATGATTTTGGTCACTCACTACGATGAGTTGCATCAGCAAAACAGTCCTGTCTGAGCCCCAACTTTGTGGAGCTACTTAACCATCCATTTTATGAACCGTTTCCTTCGCATCCTGGCCACTCCCCTCTTCTTTCTCCTGCTCATCGGTTGTGTGGAAGACTCGCTCGAAAGCGCCCACACCGCCGAAATGTACTACGTAGACCTCGTTTACGCGCTGCATCACCATGACCAGAAGGGCGCTGAAGAGGCTTCCCGGCATTTCACGAAGAGCATTGCCGGGCTCGACGCCAGCAGCTACCCCTTGCTTTCGGAAACCGAAACCGAAGACCTGCGCTTCCACCTCGACCGGGCGGAGCAGCACTACATGGAGGTACGAGCGTCGATCTCCGGCGAAGAGCTGGAGCAAGCGCTGATTCAACTGAACCGCGCCACGGAGGAATTGAGGGCGGCGCGCATTCCCGGATTCGGAGAACTGTACGTGGTCAACATTCAGGAATTCCTTGCGGCGTGGATGGAGGTAAGCCGCACCTCCCGCAGGGAGGATGCTTCGTCGCGCGACTGGCGGGCGATCAATCGGCAGATCAAAGCGACTCACGCACTCTGGCGCCAGAGCCGAAGCTACTCCCCTTCGCCGTCGACATACTTCTTTTCCGATGAAGATGCCACCTCGTTCGATCAGGCCCACCACCAGCTGGACCGCCTGATGGGTGAGCTCAAAGCCTCCCTCGAGCAAGAAGACGATGTCCTCACCAAATCTTACGTAGACGCTGCCGACGCAGCGGTGTGGGGGCTTGTCCGGAGGTTTGGCAGCCCCAAAGAAGGAGGATTAAAAATTTCCCCGCTGGAAACGGATCCTTCGCGGTAAAACGTGCCTGAAAACAATCGTTGCACCTGCGCGCCGATTACACACGCAACAATCAGTTCTGGGTTGTCGAAAGCAGCGCCGAAGGCGTGGCTCAGCGAATAGCCAAGCTCACCCCCTTCGTGGATGGAGCCGGGGCATTCCGGAGAGACGTGGCTGGACACACCGCCGGGGAAGGAAAACCGGGCACAGAGTCTCTCCATTCCCTCTTCGTCCTGAGAACAGGACGGGTAGACTTCCGAGTAGGTGCCCTCAAGGTAAGCGCAGCTGATCATGGCCTGGCCAGCGTGCCCGGGGCCGGAAATATAAATCATCTCCAGTTCGTGGCGCTTAATTATTTCATTGAGGTAAACATAGATAAAGTTCTGACCAGGAGCCGTTCCCCAGTGCCCAAGCAGCACGGGCTTGAGATCGGGCGCCTGCAGTGGGCGGCGGAGCAACGGGTTCTGGCGCAGGTACATCTGACCGACCGACAGATAATTGGCGGCCCGCCAGTAAGCGTCGATCCTGGCGAGGTGTTGTGGGGTTGGGTTCATTGGCATGGTGGATCAGGCTGAGGTTTAGTGGGCGCGAACGCGGGTGCCGGAAAAGGTTTTTATGAGCAGAGGTGGTGGCAGCTAAAAAAGGAATCTCCTCAACGCTGCACTGCTCTCCATTGAGCTTCCTATGCACCTGCGCGCCGCGCCCGAAAAGCTATACCAGCTAAAGAGCGGGTCTGAGAATCAGTCTTCCCCTGAATAAGTACACACTCCGATTAACGAGTACAAAGGGCAGTTGCCCAGCAGGGCGGTGCCCAGAAAAACGACCGCGACCACCAAGCCAATAATGCCTGGCGTACCAGCCAAAATACCAGTGTAAAAGAGGATGACTAAAGCGATGCCTGCGGCAATCCGCAGCATCCGGTCGGTAGTACTCATATTGGTATTCATAGGAAACAGATTTATGTGGTGGATACGGATTGCGTACGACAACCTGGTTTTATAAAGTTAGCGCTGAGGCTATTCAACTTCAGGCTCCTCCCCTTCTCCCTGAGGCAGGATAAGGAGGGGAATGGTAGCTTCCAGCACGGCTTCGCGCGTATTGCTTTTGCCGAACAGGCGCCCCAGCCAGCCCCGGCGGGGTCGGTGCATAACGACCAGGTCCGACTTGGCCTTTTCAGCGAACTCGAAGAGTTCTTCCGCAACATCATCGTCTTCCAGAATATGAAATCCGGTGTCCACCCCGGTATCCGGACGGTCGAACACGTCCCGCAGCAAATCCATGTTGAATTTCGTTTTGCCGGACTTACCGGTATTGACGTGAACGAAATCCAGTCGGGGGCGGAATACCCGCAGGACTTTCAGCAAGTGCCCCGCGTGGAATGCATCAACGTGGGAAAGGTCGGTAGCGTAACAAATCGACTGCAGGGGCTGGAAAGTGAAACCTTCCGGCACGGCCAGTACCGGACAAGGTGCATTGCTCACCAGCAATGAAGTATTGGTACCGAAGATGTCGTCCACATCATCATTCTCTTTATGAGTTCCCATCACGATCAGGTCGTTGCGTTCCTCCTTTACGTGCTGGCGGATAACAGACCTTAGGTTTCCTTCTTTTGCGAAAGAGCGAACGGCAGGAACGTGTTCCAGCTTCGTCGCTACAGCCGTCATTTCACGGGTAAACATGTCCGTCAGTTTGTCTTTTCCGATCCCGATCAGTTGCGAATTGAGCGAAATGGACACGAGGCTGCCATCTGAGGAAGGCACTACGTGTAGAAGATCGATGCTGGCATCCAGATGGTCCGCTAAACGGAGTGCATACCGGAAAGCATTGGCTGAAATCCTGGAAAAGTCTACGGGAACCAGAATGGAATTAACTCGGCGCATGGTAAAGTCGTTTGGTGATACGTCAAAATTGGGGCAAACACCCGTGGTAAGTCCTGATCTGAATCAGAGCGACCGATGATAAAAATCATAAGAAATTCAGCTTTCCGCCGTCATCTTTGGAGTCAGAGGTGGTATTACTCCACCGGAATATTCCCTTTGCCATGAAACACATCTCAGTTGCAATCGACTTCAGTAAATCCGCAGATCGTGCCCTGGCGTACGCTGAAGAAATCGCGATTGTTTTTTCCGCCAAAATCACCCTTATCCATGTTCACCCGCGGGACAACGGCGATGATTCGGCAGAAGACGACAATAACCTCCGGCTTTATTCAGAAGCGAGTGCAAAGCTGGCTGCCCTCGGAGCCAGCGTTAGTCAGCGCGGCATCCCTACCCTGGTAAGCGCCTACCGGGGCGAAGTCGTTCCAACCTTAAAAAAAATAATTAACGAGGGCGATTGCGATCTGGTCGTGATGGGTTGTCAGGGAGAGAATTTTGCCCCCAACAATCCCTGGGGCAGTACCACAACATCACTGATGGACGACACCCGGACTCCTATTCTGGCTGTCCCCGACTACGCTCCCGTAAAATATCCACGTCGCTTCCTGCTCGCAACGGATAAGCAATGCCCGGCAGATCTACGCCAACTCGCCCCGCTTCTGAAGTTACTGGCCACCGACCGCACGCAGCTTATGCTCTTCCATTTCCAACAAGCAACGGAAGAGGCTACTCCGCACCGTGCGTACGCACGGCTCCTCAACAGCGTAAAGCATCAGTTCTATTATCAGGCTGACAACCACCAACCCATTAGTGACGCAGTAGTGAGCTTTGCGGACCTTACCGCGGCAGACATGCTGGTCGTTACCCACCGCGACAACCACTGGCTCAGCGCCAACGCTAAGCACTCCGTAGCCAACAGGGTTACGATGGCCACCACTATTCCCGTGCTCATCCTACAGGACAGCTTCTGAGCTCTTTTGCAAACCTGAACCCTCTGCAGTTACTGGGCAGCCTCAAAGAGTGGATGGCCAACACCCCATCCCTCATCAGCATTTTCAAACTCGACTAAGCTCCTCGCATTTAAGTTGAGTGGCGCTAACCATCATTAGTCGGGGCTAAAAACATCAGAAATTCAACAGAGTGAGGTTACAGAATCGGTATAACTACAGCAGGGTATAATCCTGCTTCCTTCGGGCGCAAACCGGATTGTCGCGATTGCTCCTCCCCAGCACAGCGTTTCGGGGAGGGGGGCAGGTCTAACGTATAGGATTCGATTTTAAGCTTTTAACTCGAGATTACAGTCACTGCCTAACAGCTTGCAACCCAAAACGCGTAGCGTTTTCACTGGCCCATACCCCGTGGGGAGGGGTTGGGCTGGGGGTTTAATACGTCTTAACTATCCTATGCGTTAGCCTTGGGGAGGAGGGGGTGAGCAACAATCCGGTTTGCGCCCCTTCCTTCCCTGATATTTGAAGCTCTCCCGGTTTAGCCAGCTCACCTGATTTACAAAACTCCGCTAAAAAGCGTATTAAAATTTGCACAGTCAAGCAACGCAGCATTAAGTTTGTGTAGTTTTAATTACCAAATGAAAATTGTCCCCTTTTTATTAGCCTTAGTACTTAGTGTCCTTTCCTTTTTAGGAAATTTCACAAATACT
Source organism: Neolewinella aurantiaca (assembly GCF_008014675.1). Taxonomy (GTDB): domain Bacteria; phylum Bacteroidota; class Bacteroidia; order Chitinophagales; family Saprospiraceae; genus Neolewinella; species Neolewinella aurantiaca. The sequence continues at coordinate 91,828 of NZ_VOXD01000008.1, forward strand.
GTCGTGGTCTCCGGGGACTACGGTCTGCACCACGTGCACACCGATGAGAGCAATGCTGCCTCTACTGCGCATCACCTTTCCTTTTCTGCCATCGAAAGCCATGACGGCCTTCATCTTTTCGCCGAGATTGACTTCGAAGAAGAACTGGAAGTTGGCGACCCCGGCACTGACTTTACCCGTCAGGCAAAACATTCTCTACCGGCCATTTCGCACCGGTCTTTCCGGCCCCTGCCTACTGTATTTCAGCACTGGAGCCGTTGCATCAGGTCTGTTCCTAAGACTGTGCAGCACCAGGTTTTCCGTATTTAAGCTGGTACTCCCCCCATTTTAGTTGAAGGATTTTGGTCTGTATTCCACAGTACTGCCCTCCCGTCTGTAACGACGATATTGAGCAGCATTCAAATCGACTTCATCTCCAACCATTATTGAGCCTTCTTATCGCTGATAATGAAGGTGTCTGAAACTGCTCAGACTTCGGTCTGACAGCAGGTTCCGTGCGTCCGTTTCCGGGCTAAACGGGCCGCTCTACCTATTGGATTCGCCTTTCATTAACCAGACCAGACAACATGGTCGTGGAAGGCTACTTCTGTACTTGTTTCTCAAAAAATAATTATGAATAAATTACTAATCGCCCTGAGCGTCATGACCTTCCTGTTTCTGTTTGGCTGCGAAAGCGAGCACCACACCGAATCGCACCACAACGCCACGCCCACGCTGGCCGTTACGACTCCTCTGATCAGGGACACGACCGTACTCAAGGAGTACGTTGCCCAAATCCACGCCAGCCGGCACATCGAGTTGCGGGCCCTGGAAAGAGGCTACCTGCAACATATTTACGTAGACGAAGGGGAAACCGTCCGGCGGGGTCAGGTGATGTTCGGCATTCTGCCCAACATCTACGAAGCCGAGTTACAGCTCTCCGAAGCGGAAGCAGACATTGTAAGTATCGAGCTCAAAAACACCCGGATGCTGGCCGAGAAGAACGTGGTATCCCCCAACGAACTGGCCCTCGCCGAAGCAAAACTGGCTAAAGCAAAAGCCGAAGTCTCGCTGGCCCAAACCCACCTCGACTTCACCAAAATATCGGCGCCTTATACCGGTATTATCGATCATCTCCACGTAAGGGAGGGAAGCCTCGTTGAAGAAGGAGAACTACTGACAACGCTGTCTGACAACAGCAAAATGTGGGTTTACTTCAACGTTCCCGAAGCGGAGTACCTCGACTACGCCGCGAATAAATCTTCCCGCCAGACCGACGTTGAGCTCAAACTCGCCAACGGCCGCATATTCGACCATCACGGCATCGTCTCCACCATTGAGGGGGAATTCGACCACCAAACGGGTAACATCGAGTTCCGGGCAACTTTCCCTAACCCCGACCGCCTGCTCCGGCACGGCGAAACGGGCAACATCGAAATGGCCCTGCCCTTCAAAGACGCCATGCTTATTCCACAAAAAGCTACGTTCGAGATTCTCGATAAAAAGTACGTCTACGTGGTCAACGACAAAAACGAACTTGAACAACGTAAAATCGGAATCGCCGGCGAACTACCCCACCTCTACATCATCAACGAAGGACTCGCGCCGGAAGACAACATCCTGATTGAAGGACTCCGCCGGGTAAAAAACGGACAGCAAATCAAGGTCAGGAGAGAAGCCCCGAAGGCCGTTCTGGCCCAACTCGATCTCCACGCCGAGTAGGCAGCAGTACGCCTTCTACCTACCGTGAGGTTCGGGCGGAAACTCGTTGACCATCATTCACTCTGATGCCTTGAAGGTCAACGGCTCTCAGCAGCACTGCTGCGTGGACCTCACGCTACCTAAACAACTACACTACCGGACAATTTTGACTGTCTGCCCTACCCTGCGCCCGCTGCGGCTCGGAGGAGAAGAAATCAGAATCTCTGGTCGTGTGCTAAATAACAATAAGCATGTTTGCTACATTCATAAAGAGACCGGTCCTGGCGATCGTGATCTCTCTGGTGATCGTCTTCGTCGGCGTACTGTCCATCAAGACCATCTCCATTTCTCAATTTCCTGAAATTGCTCCTCCACGGGTGCTCATCACCGTAGCCTATCCTGGTTCGAGCGCAGATGTTCTCGTGAAATCCACCCTCATCCCGCTCGAGAAATCCATCAACGGAGTCCAGGGAATGAAGTACATCGTTTCTGACGCCACGAGTGCGGGGGAAGCTACAATTCAGGTCATTTTCGAACTGGGCACCGACCCCAACCAGGCCGTCGTCAACGTCAAAAACAGGGTCGATCAGGTTATCAACCGGTTGCCGCAGCTGGTCCAGTTGGAGGGCGTCGTCGTCTCCAGGGTCCAGCCGAGTATGCTGATGTATGTCAACGTTTTCAGTAAAGACAAGGACGCCGACGAGAAATTCCTCTACAACTACTCCAACATCAACATCATACCGGAAATCCAGCGGATCAACGGCATTGCCAGCGCTAAGATTCTTGGCAGCCGGCAATACGCAATGCGTATTTGGCTCAAGCCCGACCGTATGCGGGCCTACAACGTATCCTCCGAAGAGATAATGGAGGCCATCGACGAGCAGAGCATCATCGGCCGGCCCGGCCGGCTGGGTCGCAGCTCCGGGATCGAGGCCCAAAGCCTGGAATATGTACTGACCTACAAAGGGCGCTACAACGAACCCGACCAGTACAAGGACATCATCATCCGGGCCGGCGAAGACGGCCAGCAGCTGAAACTGGGAGAAGTCGCCGACGTAGAACTGGGCAGTGAGTTCTTCGACATTTACTCCAATAAAGACGGGTACCCTTCGGCAGCAATCGTCCTCAAGCAAAACTACGGAAGCAATGCTTCCGACGTGATTGAACAGGTGAAAGAAAAACTGGCCGAACTGGAACCGTCCTTCCCGCCCGGGATGGAGTTTGAAGTCAACTACGACGTTTCTAAATTTCTCGACGCTTCGATCGAAAAGGTCACCCATACTCTGGGCGAAGCATTCTTTCTGGTGGCGCTCGTCGTTTTCCTGTTTTTGGGAGACTGGCGCTCCACCCTCATCCCTATTCTGGCGGTTCCCATCTCTTTGGTGGGCACCTTCTTCGTGATGCAGGTATTCGGACTCAGCATCAACCTGATCACCCTCTTCGCACTCGTACTTGCCATCGGGATTGTGGTGGACGACGCTATCGTTGTCGTCGAAGCCGTCCACGTGAAAATGGAAGAGAAGCACCTGCGGCCCTTCCCGGCAGTGAAGGAAGTGCTGGGCGAGATCAGCGGAGCGATCATTGCCATCACCCTTATGATGACCTCGGTATTCATCCCCGTTGCCTTCATGAGTGGTCCGGTTGGCGTTTTCTACCGCCAGTTCTCCATCACCATGGCAGCTGCGATTATCCTCTCGGGCATCGTGGCGCTTACGCTTACCCCCGTGCTCTGCGCTATGATCCTCAAACCGCACAGCGAAAAGAAGCAACGCAAGAATCCCATCACCTGGTTCATCGACACCTTCAACCGGGGCTTCGAGAAACTGACCGGCGGCTACGAGCGGGTACTTAACGTCGTGGTAACCCGACGCATCCTGACCGTCTTGCTTCTTGGTGCCTTCTGTGCAGCAACGTTCTTTACCAGCAAATCACTACCCGCCGGTTTCATCCCCGGCGAAGACCAGGGCATGCTCTACGCCATCATCCAGACGCCGCCGGGAACCACCCTGGAAGCCACCAATAAAGTGGCCCAGCGACTTCAGGCCGTCGCTGAAGAAATCGACGGCGTTGCCTCTGTTTCCTCTCTGGCGGGCTACGAAATCCTGACCGAAGGCCGGGGTTCCAACGCCGGAACCTGTATGATCAACCTCAAGGACTTCGAAGAGCGCGACCAATCCATTCACGACATCATCGAAGCACTCGAAGAAGAAACGAAAGATTTCGGTGCTGTAATCGAGTACTTCGAGCCACCCGCTGTTCCCGGCTACGGCTCGGCCGACGGTCTCGCCCTGCGCCTGCTCGACAAAACCAACGGTACGGATTACCACGAATTCGACCTCATCAATCAGGACTTCATGGAAGCTCTGGCGGACCGACCGGAGCTGGACGGCCTGTTCACTTTCTACGCCGCCAACTACCCTCAGTACGAACTGGAGATCGACAACAGCCTGGCTATGCAGAAAGGTGTATCCATCGGCGACGCGATGGAGAACCTCAACATCATGATCGGAAGTACCTACGAGCAGGGCTTCGTTCGCTTCAATTCCTTCTTCAAAGTATACACCCAGGCCGGGCCGGAATACCGCCGGTACCCCAGCGATATTCTCGACTATTACGTGAAAAACGAAGAGGGCGAGCAGGTCCCGTATTCCGCATTCATGAAACTTGTCAAAAAACAGGGCCCGAACGAAATCACCCGCTACAACCTCTACAATTCTGCTACTATCCGGGGAGTTCCGGCCAAGGGATTCACCACCGATGACGCCATCAAAGCGGTGGAAGAGGTCGCCCAAACTACCCTGCCCCAAGGCTACGATGTGGCCTGGGAGGGCCTTTCGTTCGACGAAGCCCGCCGCGGCAACGAAGCGGTGGTCATTTTTGCGATCGTCCTGATCTTCGTGTATTTCGTGCTCTCTGCCCAGTACGAGAGTTTCATCCTCCCCTTCATCGTCATCCTGTCGTTGCCCGCCGGGGTATTCGGTTCTCTTCTGCTTCTGAAAGTACTCGGCCTGTCCAACGATATCTACGCCCAGGTGGGCCTCGTGATGCTGGTTGGCCTCTTGAGTAAAAATGCGGTGCTCATTGTAGAATACGCGGTCCAGTGCCAGCAAAAGGGCGCTTCCGTTCGCGAGGCAGCCATCGAGGGTGCCGTGGCGCGTTTCCGCCCCATCCTGATGACCTCCTTCGCCTTCATCGCGGGCCTGATCCCTCTGGCCATCGCCACGGGTGCCGGCGCAATTGGCAACCGGACAATCGGAACATCCGCGCTGGGAGGAATGCTCGTGGGCACCCTGGCGGGCGTCATCCTAATCCCTATGCTCTACTACTTCTTCGCCAAGATAGGGGAAGGACGCACGCTGATTCAAGACGAAGACTTTAATCCTCTAACCGAAAACGACTACAATAATGACCTTGTATAATAAAGCACTGTTCTTCCTCACGATCAGCCTTACCATCGCGGGACTGACTTCCTGTTCAATCCCCAAAGTAACTGCCAGGCAAGCCGATGTTTCGCTGCCCGCTTCCTTTCATTCAGCAAACGATTCCTCGTCGGTTACAACCGATGTTCAGTCCCTCGACTGGAAAGCATTCTTCGATGACCCACTCCTCGCGGGACTCATCGATTCAGCTCTGGTCAATAACCAGGAAGTCAATATCCTGCTCCAGAAACTCAGTCGCTCGCGCAACGAAGTAAGTACCCGCAAGGGCGAGTACCTTCCTTCCGTTGGGGTCGGTTTTGGCGCCGAGATCGAAAAGATCGGCCGCTACACCCGCAACGGGGCCGTAGAAGAAAGCCTGGATATAGATGAAGGCAAACACATTCCTGAATTCCTCGGAAACCTCCAGCCCGAACTCTTCGCCTCCTGGGAAATAGACATCTGGAAGAAACTCCACAACGCCGAAAAAGTGGCGGCTATGGAATACCTGGCCGGACTGGAAGGCAAAAACTTCCTGATCAGTAATCTCGTAGCCGAAATCGCCGGCAACTACTACGAGCTGGTTTCGCTCGACAACCAACTTCTCAACCTCCGCCAAAACCTCGAACTGCAGCAAAATGCCTTCGAAACGGTTAAACTTCTTCAACAGGCCGGACGGTCGAACGCACTGGCTGTCAAGCGTTTTGAGGCAGAGATCGAAAAAAACCGGGGAGAGGTATTTACACTCGCACAGAAGATCGTTGAAGTGGAGAACGAAATCAACTTTCTGGCGGGCCGAATGCCTCAGGCCGTAGCCCGCAACTCAGAAGGTTTTGTTGAGCGGGAGCCCCCGGTGATTGGCTATGGCCTCCCCTCGGACCTCCTGCGCAACCGTCCCGACATCCGCCGGGCCGAACTGGAAATGCAGGCGAGTGCCCTCGATGTGAAGGTTGCCCGGGCCAACTTTCTGCCTTCCTTCGGCATCCGTGCCGGGCTTGGCTTTCAGGCTTTCAACCTGAAGTATCTGGTGCGGGCGCCCGAATCGGCCCTCCTGTCATTAGCCGGCGACATCACCGCGCCGCTCATCAACCGCCGTGCCATCACGGCAGAATACCAAAACGCAAACGCCCGGCAGATCGAAGCCGCTTACGAATACGAACGGACCATCCTGCAGGGCTATCTCGAAGTTGTCACCCAGCTCTCTGCCGTTGACAACCTCGCCAGCGAGTTTCAACAGCGGGAAAGACAGGTAGCAGCAATGGATGAGTCGATCGAAATAGCCAACCTGCTTTTCCAGTCGGCACACGCCGATTATCTGGAGGTTTTACTTACCCAGCGCGAAGCGCTGGAGTCCCGCCAGGAACTTATCGAAACCCGCAAGGAGCAAATGAACGTGATGGTTACCCTCTACCGCGCCCTGGGTGGCGGATGGAGCTAAAGGGAAAGCGCTGCGGCTCCGCTGAGTGAAGCCCAATGACCAGGCTTTTTTCAATTGAGATGCTGTGTATAGAACGAGTACTTCGTTCCATGCACAGCATCTTTGCTTCTCCACGGAAACATGCTGAAGCACAGGTGCTTTACGGCGGGGACGCAGGTGCAGTGAATGGTTGAACGAACTGGGGTTTCCTCCCCATAACCTGCTGTTCAACCGAGTGACAACCTCCTTTCAGCCTTATTTAGTCTTTTTACAAACAACACTAAATCAGCACCTTAAGCCAACAAAACGCCTTCTTCATCTCTTTTATAAGCGCACGATGATTTTATCGTAGAAATAAAAAACAATCCATTATGGAAGCCACCTGCAAATCTTGTAACCACTGGGAGAACGAAGCTCCTGCTGTAGAAAACAAAACCAACTTCGGAGAGTGCGAAGTACTTACCGACAGCAGTATGAAGTACGTACTCCCAGTCAACCAGGATGCATCTGCCAGTTCAGGCATCATCACCAGCGCCGATTTCGGCTGCAACCAGTTCGAGGCGTAAGCTTAAGCTTCAAATCAACTTAAACGGCCATCCCTGAATCAGGGGTGGCCGTTTTTTGTTTATACCCGTTCGTTTTTTAAGGTTCCGGTCACGCGTGCAAGTACCTGACAATGGTCCGCTACGATTTCAGATAACTCTTGCCCCGTACAATTTTGGCTCCTTGATCACTACTGCGTTTTAGGCGCGTGTGGGATCATTCAGCACCTGCGCTTTAGTGCTCTTTCGTCTGGCGGAGAATGGAATGACCGTTTAAAGTCGGTTTCACACCAAAGGGACCAGAAGCAACAGCCCGTCTTACATGCCTGCCGGGGGCTTACTTTGGAATCATCCAAAGGTGCTATGTCAAGCTCAGATTTTCGGGTTAGCTGCGGAGTCTTTTGGCGGCTGGCTTCGTTACTCAAATCTTCACTTAGCTACGGCTAAGCTACGGTTGGAGCGCCTTGACAGGCTCCAACCCAAAATTGAACATTGACAGAGCACTAAACGGGATATATGACGAGGTATGATGTTCTTCCGCCCCTGCAATGACTGGCAGCACGGAAGTAAAGTCATCTCATTAGCTACAAACTGTAGCGGACCATTCTCTGACGTACAGACCAGAATCAACCGCTGCGTCAAATTTCGAAAAACATCAATTAATTCCTGCTCACCGGTGAAGGATTTGCCTCAATTTGAAGTCTAAAGGAAAATCATCAACCTAATATTATAGTGCAAAAATTTCTACCCCTTCTCCTTACCGCCTTTGTTTCAGCCTCAGCGGGGGCTCAGGGTCTTTACGACCTTTCGACCATTCAGACCATAGAAATCACCTTCGCTGAGAGCAATTGGGATCAATTGCTCGACCAGGCTTATGCCACCACCGAGGATTACATCCTCGCCCAGAGTGTAACCGTGAACGGCGTCACGATGGACAGTGTCGGGGTGAAATACAAGGGCAACAGTACCTACCAGGCCAACCAGACCAAGAACCCTTTCCATATCGAGCTGGACACCTACAAAGATCACATTTACGATGGCTACACTGACATTAAACTGAGCAATGTTGCCAAGGACCCGTCTTTCGTCCGGGAAGTCCTTTCCTACCAGATTGCGCGCCAGTATATGGATGCTCCCCTCTCAAATTACGCAAACGTTTACGTGAACGGTGAGCTCATCGGCCTTTACAGCAACTCTGAATCCATCAGCAGAAAGTTCGTCGACAAGTACTACGGCTCGAAGGACAATACCCGCGTAAAGTGCAACCCTCCTGCCGGTGCCGGGCAGGGGACCACCCTCGTTCCTGATCTGCAGTATCGGGGAGAAGACAGCTCGGCTTACTACGCCGCCTACGAGCTGAAATCCGACAATGGCTGGTCTGAACTGATCGACCTCTGCGACACCCTTGCAAACCACATAGACGCTATCGACCAGATTCTCGATGTAGACCGCGCGCTGTGGATGCTCGCTTTCGATAACGTTCTCGTTAATCTCGACAGCTACATCGGTAGTTTCGCGCAGAACTATTACCTCTACCGCGACGATTACGGGCGTTTCCTGCCAACCGTCTGGGACCTCAACGAATCGTTCGGTGTATTCAGCGATTCCGGCACCATCCGTTACAACAGTACCAACCAAAAGGCACAAATGAGCCACCTGCTACACGAAAACGATGCAGCATGGCCCCTTATGAGTCAGTTGATGTCTGTTCCTCAGTACAAACGCAAGTACCTCGCCCACGTAAAAACGATGCTACAGGAAAACTTCTCCAACGGCACCTACGAACAGACGGCAATCGAATTCCAGTCTACTATCGACGAAGCGGTGCAGGCCGACGACAATAAATTTTTCACCTACGCCAACTTCACCAGCAACCTGAACAGCGACATTGGTGGTGGCCCCGGCGGTGGCGGCCCCGGTGCGGCACAGACTCCCGGCATCACCTCGCTGATGGACGCCCGCGCCAGTTACCTCCTCGGCCTGAGTGATTTTACCCAAACTGAGCCCGTAATCGATGCCGCTGCGTTATCCAACCCAACTCCTGACCTGGGGGAAACAGTAACCGTAACCGCTAACGTCACCGATGCCCTGCGCGTTTACCTCAATCACCGCAGCGTGAACGGTGCTCCCTTCGAGCAGATTGAGATGTATGACGACGGAACGCACAACGACGAAGCAGCCGGCGACGGCATCTACGCTACTCAACTTCTCGTCTCTTCTCCGCTTACCGAATACTACTTCTACGCCGAAAACGACGACATCGGGAAATTCGCGCCGCAACGCGCCGAGCATGAATTTTACGAAATCAGCATAGAAACAACAAGTTCCCTCGCCGGAGACCTCGTCATCAACGAGTTCATGGCCTCTAACGACACCACCCAGGCGGATCAGGACGGTGACTTCGACGATTGGATCGAGCTGTACAACAACACTTCCGAAAGCATCTCCCTCGACGGATTCTACCTCTCCGACGATGCGGGCAACCTGACCAAATGGGCATTCCCCGCAGGAACCACCATCGAAGGCAACGGATACCTTATCGTCTGGGCCGACGAAGACCTCGACCAGGACGGGCTTCACGCCGATTTTAAACTATCGGCCGGAGGAGAAACCGTGCTCCTCATGGACGCAAACCAAGCCATCGTAGACAGCATCTCCTACGTAGACCAGGAGACCGACATTTCTCACGGTCGCTTCCCCAACGGAACCGGTGATTTTCAGGACATGAGCCCCACCTTCAGCGCCGAAAACACGGACCAGCTCCCCGGTGGAACCGACCCCGGATTCACCACCAGCCCGCTGGCCGGCGACCTTGTCGTCAATGAATTCATGGCCTCCAACGACACCACGATGTCTGACCAGGACGGTGACTTCGACGACTGGATCGAGCTGTACAACAACACCTCCGAAAGTATCTCGCTCGACGGATTCTACCTCTCCGATGACCTCGGCGAATTGACCAAGTGGACCTTCCCCGCCGGAACCACCATCGCAGGCAACGGATACCTCATCATCTGGGCCGACGAAGACCTCGACCAGGACGGTCTCCACGCCGACTTCAAACTGTCCGCAGGAGGTGAAACCGTAGTACTGTCCGACGCCAACGAAGCACTAATCGACACCATCACTTACGCAGATCAGGAAACTGACATTTCCCACGGCCGTTACCCCAACGGTACGGGTGATTTTATGGACATGACCCCGACTTTCAATGCCGAGAACAGCAACGGAATCGTTGGCACGCGGTACACCCCTCTGGTGGGTGCTGACCTGACCCTGTACCCTAACCCAACGGCGGGCATGCTCAATGTCCGGTTGGAAGAGGCATACACCAACGATCTCCAGTTCCGCCTCTTCGCGACCGACGGCCGCCTGCTGCGCGAAAGCGTTCTTAACCGGGGAGGTATCACCCTGGAGATCGACGCAACCAACCTGCCCGACGGTTTCTACCTGCTGTCCCTTGCCGACGGCCAGGCGGTAGAGACGCATAAAGTGGTTGTCCGCCGGTAAACGCCACAAACATTCTGCTAACCATTTCATTGCACCTGCGTCAGCGCCGTAAAATTTCTCAAGGGAAATCATAGGCGCGGACGCAGGTGCAAATATTTGTCGGTCCCAACGGGCAAGGGCCCTATACGCCCGACTCCGGTTTTCCCGGTGGAGATGAGTACATAACGCACGACCGTTTCCCGGTCAGCGAAGAACCGCCGCATTTGCAGCGGGGCACTATCGGCTGACGCCAGGTCCCAGCTGATTTTTTCCCGGCGGGGCTTACCGTCGCGCTGGTATAACAGGTGAACTTCCAGCAGATCGGCTCCTGCGGCCCGGTAGGCAGAAGTGTCGGCTTCCACTTCCATACTGTGCTCGGTGTAGGGAAGTTCATCCGGAGCGGTAGTCAGGTCCAGCAGGCTGGCCCAGTCAGGGGCTGTTTGCCAGTCTCCCGCCTTATCGGTCCCTTCCAGATTATACTCCACCACCCGGTAGCGGAATGGATGGGTAAGATCGATGGCGTAAGGGAACCTCACCTGGCGGGTATGCTCTTCGGGGCGTGCGGTCATGAAACGGATCGGCTTCAGGCGGATGTTTGCTCCGGTGATTCCGGTGGCTTCTATCTCGATGCTTTTCATCGCCAGGTCGGGCCGTAATTCATTGGCAAAATCGTAGCACCGGACCTCCAAAAAAGCCCATGCCGGCGGGGCTCCGTCGTTGAGGTCTATTTTTCGGCTCATATCCGGCCATTTATTCACATCGAGGTCCAGCGGAATGGTTCCCGTACGGACCACCCGGGGGGCACTGGTTGAATCCAGCAAAGTGAGTTCCCGGAGCAAATCATCCATTACTGCGACCGAGGCCGAATCACCTTCAAGGTCGTACCCCCCTGCCCTGTCGTCGACGGCATCGGCATAGAAGGCATAACCGATACTGAAGGTAAGGTTGCCGTCTTCTACTTCATCCCACAGCAATTCTGCCTCGTGCGGGCCCAGACGAACGGTGAAATACTTTTCGGTCCAGACATTGCCCGTTGCGTTATCGCCGTTTTCCAGCCCTGCGGGCTGGCCGATGCGTTGGTAATGACCATCGTTGTCGGCCAGGGGCATTACCAAATGGGCTTCCAGGTTGGCGATTGGCAGCGGAGACAGCGTAGTTCCCCGCCCCAGCTGTTTCCGGATCTCCTGCAACTCCTGACTGCTCACGGGTTTACGCTCTACGCCAATCTGCACAAGATTGACGAAGCCCCGGTCGCCCTGGTTACCAATAAGTGCGGTACCGGTGTACCGCATTTGCAGCAATTGAAATTGGGGGCGCCCGTTCTCTTCGCGCGCCAACTTGAGTTCTCCCGGCAGGTAGTAATGGTGGCGTGGCTTTTCGAGGTCCTCGTAGACCTCAACCCCGCCAATTGTTTTTACCGACGAAAGCAAGGGTTGCGCCCACCCCAACCCGGGCAGAGCGGCAAGCGCAATGAGCGTCAGCCACCCGGCCAGGAAGCCAGGGCTCCTGCTTCGCAGCTTCAAAACGCAAGGTTGCGGCAATGATAGTATTTTCAAAATCTGGTAGTTTTACTTGAGGTTTTATCAGGCTACAGACGAAACGGCATCACTCATTGAACTCAGCGATATTATCCCTGATTTGCCGCGATCCGATCACGACCTCTTTGCTGTTGCTGGGGATCCATTCCGATTCATAAGTCGTTCCGTCTTCGAGGTAAACGACCATTTTGTATTCGAAATCGACTTTCCCGTCGCGGACATACAGGGTTCCGCCGTCGAGTACCGTTCCGTCTTCATTTATAGTGACTGATTCCATTTCCGACTTTTCGTCTCCGGCAGCAGTAGCCTGGAAAGAGCGGAGTTTTATCCGGATGAGGCTTGCTTCGGTGAAGGCCATCGGGGTAAGAATGGTAAATTCGAGCTGTTCGGGTTTAGCCACTTCGTGCTGATCGATGCTGCCCAATATTTTTTTCTTGACTACTTTATTGCAGTCATCGCAATCGCTGATGGTGTAATCCATCCAAACGCGCTTCACGCGGCGGTCCGTGTCGACCCAGGTGGGAATGGTAGTTGCGCCGAAGTTGACGTTAGCGCCCGGCGGTATTTCTATTTCATCAGCCTTCCAGGAGTAGACGCGGTAGGTTCCGTTCCGCTCCTGCCGGAGGATGTGCAGGTGCCCCAGGTGGATCGGATAATCCGTTGGATTACGCCAGTTAGTGCGCCAGTCGCTGCCCTCTATTTCGAGATGACCGAAGGTTTCCGGCGCGTCGATTTTAAGGTTGAAGGGAATACTGATACTCGCGTCGGAGCCTTCGGGGAAGACGATGACGTTGCCGAACAGGCCGATGTTGTTGAAAAACATCGCCATCAGGGCGTCGATCTGATCGGTAGTGAACGAAAGAAGGATGGGCTCGCCGAGGTTGGATGGTGCCCGCAGGGAAATGTCTTCGGCGGCAACTCCGAACTGGGTCAGGTTGGTGAATTCAATTGCAGGCGGCTGGGCCATGGGGATGGCCATTAGTTCCTTCACCCCAAACTGAGCTTCGGGCTTCCCGCGCAGGTCGGCAGTCAGTAGCTGCCGGGCAATGTCCACATCCTGATCACGGAGTTTGGGGCGCAGGACAGCGGTGACCGTGGTCCGTCCAGGTCCATTTCCTGTGGCTGCACCGTAGGTAACGTTAAACTCATAGTTGCCGTTGCTGGCCGACCAGCCGAGATTGTATTCTTTCGGGATATAGTAGTAATAACCCGACTTGATGTTGCCATCGCGCAGTACTGTTCCGTACAGGCTGAGCACCTCGTCTTTTACCCGGCTTACGTCGGTCTGGAAGTTGTTTTCCAGATCGAAGGGAATGTTCTGTGGTCCTTCGCGTTCCAGTTCCAGGTAGGCGTCGGGATCTTCTTCCGGGGAGGCGGGGGTTGCCTCCGCGGGCTCCTCCGGTTTGGTACCGGGAGGAGCCGTGGTGATGGTGCCGGGCTTGAAAACTATACTCGGCTTGAACACCGCGGTACGCTTGATGTCGGTGATTCTCGTTCCGGTAGTGGTCCCAGGTTTTTTGGCATTGATGATGACCCGTCGGTTGTTCTTGAGCTCCGCCGGTTTGGTGGTTTGTCCGGAGGCTCCTGCGGGGTACAGCGACAGCAAGGCTGCGGCTATTGTTATCAGGTATTTCATGGTGCTATTGTTTGATGGAGGAAGCGCTCCCCACGGGTGAAAAACTTACGGAAACGGTTACGTCAGAGGAGGAGGAGGCGCTGTTGCTGGTTCCGTCACGGAACCGGTGGTCGACGCGAAACTCGGCCGACTTACCCGTGAGGGTAAGGCCAGCCATGTCCAACTCCGACAGCGGGTCATCGCTGGCGACGATGGTGACCTTGAGGTAGCGAACAGCGATGTAGTCTTCCTCGGAGTTGTTTGCTCCGGCATCGAAGCGCAAGCGGATATCTGCGGAGGAGGGTTTCCCGCTGAGCGAAACAGCTACAGGCGCGCAGCCTTCCACCGTACGGCGGTTGGCATCGAGCAAGCGACCGATGAGTTTGTACTCCTTGTCGTCGTAGCCCGTGTATTCCAGGCGGGCGGTGTAGTAATCGTGGCCGGTGGCGAGTTCGCACGCACCTTCGATGCTCTGGGAATCATCCCCCAGTATTCCGGATAAGATGCCAGACCCGGAGTTGGATGGGCTGAGCGGGGAACAATCCTGGGCACCTGCGTTCAGCGCCCAGAAAAGCAGTAAGACAATCGTCAATGTCAGGTATTTCATAATTCTCTATTTGTTGCTTGCCGTTGCTCCTTGCGGAGTGCGAACGTGCAGATGTTGGGAAAGTCGGCTGAGCTGATTGCCAACGTGCCAGGTTGTAGCGTTGGGCCGAAAGCCGGTGAGTGTGGCCCGGTGACGGCTGAAGTAGTCGTCGATGTTGGTATCGGTGGCGGACCAGGTCGTACCCAAAACCGTTTCGAGGGATGCTTTGCTGTCTATCTTGTAGCCGGTATAGTAGTCCAGGATAGCTACGGGCATGAACTGTCCGTGCGTCCGGGTTCCGGAGGGGTTGCTCCGGTTGTGGTAATTATTGGCAGCTTTGGTGAGTTCTTTGAAGAGCGGCATGAAGGTGTAATTGCTGCTATTGGCCATATCCGCTTTTGCCCTCCGGGTCGCTCTTGCCAACATTGAGGTGCTGCGGAACTGGGCGCAAACCTGGTAGAGGACATTGGCAGGGATCATCTCATTGTGGAGAATCACGTCGGCCGAGATGTCTCTGATTTTGTAGCAATCTGTGCCTGCAGAACAGCCGCCCGCCGAAGCAACTGAATCTGCCGCCAGGCGGTGTTGCAGACAGTGAGGCGTAGCCGAAGCGCAGGAAGCGATATCCTCGGCGTAAAGCTTCCGGTCGGCGTTAAGCGCCGAGGTAACACTAAACGCGGGGGGTAGATAATAGCGAAAGGCAAATGCGTTGGCGATACCTTCGTCAAATGCACTGTTCCTGCTGGGAATCATTTCCCAGAAAGTATGCCCGCCGTCGGGGCCGTACATATTCGTGGTCAGTGTGCTCTCCAACGCAAGGTCAAGCTGGGTATGCACCAATTCGTGGATGAACACCACCTTTTTTTCCTTTTCGGTCGTCCAGCCACCAGCGTTAAGGCCTGCGGTATTGAAATAGGAACCGATGCCAAAAAGGCCGGTGTACGTTGGGTCGTTTCGGTAGGTATTGCCCGAAGGCCAGGCTGCGTTGCCGTGTCCGGCGGCGTAGGTACCGTTCCCGGGCATGTAGATCGGCAACGTAGCATGATGGGCACTGTTCGCGTTATCGTGGTAGAGGAATATCCGGACTTTCTTGCTTGTGATCGCCAGTACTGTAGCAACGACGCGTTGCAACCGCGCGTCTCCGCCCCGGCTGGGTTCGCGCAGCAGATCTTCGAGAAGCGCCTGCAGGCCATCGTTGTCGGGATTCGTCCACAGCGGGTTGTTGATGGTATCCCCCCGCGAAATTTTGAGTTTATTAATCTCCGTAGCGGCGTAGCCGGGAAAGGCATTTCCGGGATTGTCGATGTAGAAAAACTCCAGTTTTTCGAGAACGATTTCGCGGTAACCAGCCTCTGCCTGTGGGGTCAGGATCGTCGCAAAAACGATCAGTGACATTAGTAACTTTTTCATGTTGGTTGTTTTGGATGATGGTTAGAGTTGATCGGCGTAGATGAGCAGAGAGTTACTTTCCTTCCGCGGGGACTTCCGTTCCGTTCCGTCGCGGAGCCGCCAGGTCACCTGGTATTCGTAGCCGGGTTCCTGCGCCAGCCATTCGGCTGGCTCCATGATTTCAACGCGGGTTTCGGGCACTTCATCCCGGCTGCGGAGTTGTACCTGCCGGGTCTGTTCCTGATCACCGACGGTAAAAAACACATCGACCTGGGCCGACCGGATTTCTTCTTCCGCCATGATTTCGGGATCCATTTCCACGATGATCGACTTGAGGCGGTACGGTGGGCTGAGCGGCAGGGTATTAATGTCGGTCTGGTTCCACTCCCCTTCTATCGTGACTCCGCCGAAAAAGCTCCATACCGTCTGGTATTCGTAGCCCCTCCAGAGGCTACGGTTATCGTCGCCCTTCCAGCCGTAGGTGAATTTAAAATAGTTCCCATCCTGGTTGAAGCGCGAGCGATCGATCCGGATGTCACCTTCGGTGGTTTCTCCGTTTTGGTGTTTTTTACGAAAAGCCACCGATACGAAGTTCAGCGAACGCTGGAAGTCTTCCGCGTTGAATCCGTCCAGGATTGCGGCAATTTCCCGTTGCTGGTACAGCGGGTCATCGATGTTGAACTGCTGAAAACATTCCTCACAGTTGATGGGACCAACGTTGTGATCGAAACGCAACGACAAGGCAGAGGTAGTGTACTTCGTAAGGTCGATCCGGTAAGTCCCTTTCTGGCGGACGTCCCGCATGGTGTATCCCACTACGATCGCTGTGGTGGGCAGCGTTGGCCTCGGTCGCTCGTAGCTGAAGCGGGAGGGCGGAACGTTTTGCGGTGCCGGCTGTGGCTGGCGGCGACCTCCTACCGGATGGAGACTCGTCGCCCGTGTGCTGTCGCCGGCGGTCGTTCCGACGGTGCCTGTATTACCGGTGCCGTTGTCATCGTCCTGTTCGTCAAGAGGGTTCTGCTGTTCCAGTATGGCCAGTTCTTCGAGCACGTCTTTGCGGCCTTCGGCCAGCAGCGTTTGCGCCCGCTCCAGCATTCCCGGCTGGGCAGCCCCCGGCAAGGCCGGCGCTGCGGGCGTTCCGGTGTTGCTCCCGCTGGGGTCGAACATCAGGGCGGTAAGCTTAGTGTAGGCATCCTTCACCGCGGCCTCGATGTCGGCGTCGGGGTTGATGGTCGTTACTTTGATGGCTCCGCTGCGGGTAAGATCTTCAAAGGTGGCGTTGATCTCAGCGCCCAGCATCGTGTTTCCCTGCCGGGAAACCATACCGGCGCCGAAGTTCTGGTGCTTGTAGATTTGCTCGAAGTTGGCTTCGATCACGGCACCCTTCGGTGAGTTGAGGCCTTCCAGTTCCATTTCGAAGGAGAAACTCATGTCGGGGGTGGGTGTCTGAAAACTCTGCCAGAGTACCTGAGCGCCCAGCTTGGTCAGCTGAATGGAAACCGCCGCTTTCTGGCCGTCCAGAATGGGCGCCCTGCCAACGCCGAGCACTTTTTTGGAAAAGCCCGCGTCGGGGTCGGCAACGGTCGAGATCAGGGCTACCGTTCCTCCGGTATACGGAGCCGCGCCGGCGATGGTTCCGTTAGGGTTGATCCGCCGCAACTGCCGGCGGGCTTCGGCCAGCTGGTCTTCGGTTACCTTCAGTTCGATGACGGCGTGGATGATGCCACCGCCCTGGCCTTCGGTGATGTCCTCCTCCCCTGGCGCGGAAGATTCGTTGCTCACATAGCGGATGAAGGAGAATTGAGGCTTCCCGTTCGGGTGTTTCGCAAGCTGCGGCTTATCCAGCGCATACCGGTATTCGTTGTGCTTGCGCAAACTCTGAAACAGCGTGAGTTCGCCGGCACGAACGGGCTCGTCCAGCAGGATATCCTGAGCCGAAAGCGGTACCGACAGCAGTCCGATCAGGCAGAGCAGGATGAATTGAAATTTCATGGTACAGGTTTTTAGATTTTGGGATAGAAAGGTTCCGCCGCCTGAAGAGCAGGCGGAAAAGAGCGTGTTGTATTTTGAGAGCAATACCGTTTCTTAGAAGTCGTTACGGGCTTCTTTCGGGAAGGGCAAACAGGTTGCGGGCGACGGAGCGCGGGTGCAGGGCGGGGTTCAGGCTTCGGTTATTCCTCTTCGGGGAGTTCGTCGACGAACAGCACGTTGTCCGATGCCGTCAACCGCCCCGAAGAGACGACGCGGTTGCCCCGCAACCGCCAGGTGACTTCGTATTCATACTCCCCGACGTCCGTCGGGGCAACGAAGAGAATCTTCTCCGAAAGCTGGTTCCGGCTCGGGTTCAGGGAGATGGCCTTGAAGAACTCCTTCTCCCCCATCGTGTAGTAAAGCTTGACGTTCACAAGCCGCACTTCCTGATCTTCCAGAAAGGTCGGATCGGCCTGGAACTCAACTTCACGCTTGGCGTAAGGCGGAGCCAGGTTGATGGCGTTGAAAGAAGAGGTTTTAAGCGGCTCCGCCACTTCTACGTCTCCGAAGAAACTCCAGAGGACTTCGTGGTCGTATTCCATCCAGTCGTTTCTGTTATCGTCGCCCTTCCAGCCGTACACCATACTGAAGTTGTTTCCTTTCTTGCTGAACTTCTCACGATCAATTACGACTTCTTCGTGGGTGACCTCGCCGTTGGCGTGCTCCTTTTTGAGTCGTACGGTTACGAAGTTGATGTACTCCGCAAAATCGGCCGCGTTATAGCCATCAACCACCGCGAAGACCTCCCGTTGCCGGTACAGCTCATCGTCCGTATTGATCTGGTGGAAGTACTGAGGATTCCCCTGAAAGCGGGACAGGTTACCGATGTTTTCGTCGAAGCGCATCACCAGCTCGTCGGTGGTCCATTTGTTGAGGTCCATCCGGAAGGTTCCAGTCCGGCGTTTTTGCTTCATCGAAAACGAGAAAGTGATGCCTGATACCGGAGATGATGGTTGCTGAGCCTCTCCTCCGCTCCGGCCCCGGTTGGCGAGGGCCATCATTTGCTCGGGGTTCATTTGGCTGGTGCTCTGGGCCTCTGTCCGGTCAAACATGATGTCGGCCAGTTTAGTGTAGGCGAGTTCCAACAGCTTATCCATGCCTTCGTCTGATCCGATCTGGGTGACCTTGATTTTACCGTCGCGGTGCAGTTTCTCGAACTGCGCTTTCAGGTCGGCACCGAAGTAGACCGGTACCGTGCCCCGGGCTTCCGAACTACCGTCGGTCGCTGCCGCCGACCCCGTTCCGCCGACCCCCGCCTGCAGGCCAAATTCCATCGATTCGTAAAGGTCTTCGAAGTTGGCTTCAATCACGGCTTCCTTCGGCAGTCTGTAACCGTCCATCGTCATGTTAAACGAGAAACTGATGTCTGGCGTCGAAGTCTGAAAGGAGTTCCAAAGCAGGGTCGCTCCCAGACGAGTCAGGTGCATCGAAACAGCAGCCTGCTGGCCGTCCAGGATCGGTGCCTGCCCCAACCCGACCACCTGGCTGCTCAGTTCGCCGTTTTCTCCCGTAAATGAGCTGACCAAACCGAAGGTGCCCGATTTAAAAATGACCGGCCCGATGATTTCGCCATCCGGGTTTACCTGTCTCAGTTCTCTGCGGGCTTCTTCCAGTTGTTCGTCGCTTACCGCCAGGCTGACCACCGCATGCACGATACCGCCTCCTTCTCCCCGCGTGTTATCGGTTTCGCCGGGTTCGCTGGTCGCGTTGGTTACGTACCGTAGGAAGGAGAACCGGGGGTTCCCGCTTTCGTCAACGGCCAGCCGGGCTTTGTCCGCAACGTAGTAGTAATTCTTGTCGTTGCCGACCTCAGGAAAGAGGGTGAGTTCTCCCGCCTTCGTGGGCAGGTCAAGGATGATTCTCTGGGCATCCGCCGTAAAGAACCAACCAAGAAAAATCGTGAATACCATTACATACTTCATGCTCTCTTAATTTTATGGGTTCTGAGTTTGGGCACAGCAGTGCGCCTACTCTCCGATCAAATTCAGGATCTCCTTGAACTTGCCCAGGATTCCTTCTCCCGGCTTTATCGTTCCGTCCGGGCCGGGTTGCAGCAGTACATTGGCGGCATCTTTCGCTGCCTGCAGCCAGGCCGTGTCTTTTTCACGAAGCTCCTCCGGCACCGAAGCGTAGACGTAATCGTCGTTGATTTTGGCTTCCCACTCTGTCGCCAGTTTACCCTGTTCTTTATGGTTGATTATAAAGCGGTAAGCGTAACCGGTCTGCTCGCGATCGGTGAAGATCCGGCCGGTAACAAGGGGCTCATTTTTCGATACGGTAAGCGGAATATTCGTCTCCGTTTCCTTACCGTATTTCAGGTAGCGGAGTTGAAGAGTAGCCCTGGTTATTCCGGCTTCCCTGAGTTCCTCGAGGTCTCCTTCAAACTCGATGTCCCGGGGCCGGATCGGGGCCTGCAGAGTTACCGCCTGCCAGTTGCCTTTTAACCATTTCGGGTTTTCCGGATAGACCTCACCACCCCGCAAAGACCACTTTGCCTGGTATTCATAGGTTTCGGTATTACCATCTCCGTTCCGGGCGTAAGTAATGATTGCCAGACGGCCTTTGTCTTTCATAACGGCAGGGCTGATAGTGGCGGCGTCCGTAAAGTCTTCCGTACCGGAGCGACGCTTGCGCACATTGACCGTAACGTAGTTGATCTCCTGATCGAATATATCCATCGCCTCTACGTCCACGATGAAGTTTATGTCCCGGTGCTGAAAGAAGGGGTCGTTCAGGTTTACTTCGCGGACGGGGAACCCTCCCGGCAGGTTGTAGACCATCGGATAGGGCTTCGTTACCGGCAACTCAAATTTCTTGAGGGAAATCTCTTTGCTCACTTTACGCCGCGTTTTCAGCTGGGTGCACGACTGGAAGCGATAGCCACCCTGCGCAGAATTTTTAACGGCGTCGTCTCCCATCTCTATCTGCTGCCCCGGGTTGCTGTTCAGGCTCATATATTCGGGCATGGTGGGCTCTGCCGCATCCTGAAGGAACATCTGAAAGAAGGCATCCTGGACGGCGTCCACCCGCTCATCCGCAATGCTTGAACTCCATTCTACCGTCACGACTTCTTTCTGGCGAAAGAAGTCGTACATTTTACGCATCATGCTCTCCGAAGTACCGTATTCAAAAGCTGACCCCGTGCCGCCACCAGATGTATTTCCGGCTACAATATCGATGGCCTGAAGGCCAGCCATGAGGTTCTGTAACCCATCGGCGACTTCGCAGCCTTTGGGCATTTCCGTTTTGTTTTTGTCGTAGAGGGCAATTGCCTGGTCGTACAGTTCGGGTTCGTTGTCCAGTTCTTTTTTAATCAGGTCGTATACCATGGCGTCGCCCTGGCTCTGTTTGATGTCGAGGTTGTATTTGTAGGTCGCATCGGCAGCGGAAACCACGGTTGTGAAGTCGTAGTAAAACTCTACAGAGAAATCCGTTGCGCCCCGGTTTTTCTTCATCGCTGCTTCCAGCAGCTGGGCACCGTTTTTATCCAATCGCGCAGCGATTGCTGCCCGGCCGCCTTCCATTACCGGAGCGACTCCGGAGATGACCAGCGTTCGGGTCAGATCTTTGTCGAGCAGGGTCGCACTGGTCAGTGCGAATGATGTGCCTTCCCGGGGCTGCATTTCTACGGGACCGGCGACTTTAGCCCGCGAGGAGCGGACTTCTTTCAGTTTCGAAGCCAACTCGTTGGTTTGGTCTGGCTCCAGGCCCCAAACCACCAGAAAGTGGAGCAGTCCGCCCTGAGCACCGCCGTTTTCCACCTTGTCGTCGGTGGTGAACTTGATGAAGAGAAACTCCTTGTCTCCGTTTTCACGCTCTGCGATGCGGATGGTTTCTGAGGGCGGCAGGTAATACCAGTTGCTCGTCTGGTCGGCCCGGAACAGCACTACGTCGGTACCATCGTCCAGGGTAATTTGCAACCGGGTGTCGGCCAGTAATCGTTGCCCCCACATGCTTGAGAGGCTTAGCGCAAGTGCCAGAACCAGCAGGGCCAGACGGCGGGTGTTTTTTATTGATACATTCATGGTATGGTTGGTTTATAAGGTGAAATTTCAGGGTAGTGGCGCGGCCGCAGGTGCAGGGCACGGTAGAGGGATTGTCGCGACGGCTGGCCCCGGATCAGTCTTTAATAATCAGGTCTTTAAATTTGTCGAGCACGTCTCCGGCCTGCTCCCCTCCGGCGACGGCCTTACCAAGCTCGACCATCTCGTCGATGGTTTCCTGCTTGCGGTCGCGCAGTTCTTCGGGGATGACGGCAAACAGGTAGCCCGTATTGATCTTCGCGTCCCACGGCGTGGCCAGCGGACCGTGGTCTTCGTGGAAGAAAACATACCGGTAGGCGTAACCCTGGGTATTGCGGTCCATAAAGATTCTGTCCTCCAGGTAACCGATCTGGCGCGAGACGTTCAGGTTGAAATTGCTCTCCGTTGGTACGCCAAATTTGTAGTACCGTACCTGTACCGATACGTTCCGGATGCCGTTGTCTTTCATCGCCTCCAGGTCCGCTTCCAGGCGCAGCGGAGTCGGGGTAACCGGCGGGGCCAGGGTGAGGCCCTGCCAACTGCCCTGTGTCCAGCTGGTGTCGGGTACGAAGGTCCGCCCACCGCGCAGGCTGTACAGGGTCCGGTACTCGAACAGGTCGGGGTTTTCGTCTTCCGCTTTTGAGTAAGTGATGGTGGTCCGGTTGCCCTCCTCTTCGAACATTCTCTTGTCGAAGGTGACCTGTCGCTGGAAGTCGTTGGCGCCTTCTGCGCTGCGGCGCTTCCGAATGTCGACGGAGACGAAGTTGAGCTCTTTGCCGAACATATCTTCGGCGTCCAGATCCAGGATCAGCTGAATCTCACGGTGCTCGAAAGTGGGATCGTTGAGGTTTACGGTATTAACGCATTTCTCGTTGTCGCGCACACCATCGTACCACGACGCCAGGTTTTCGACCAGTTCAAACTGCCGGGTGATGGGCAGCCGTACGCTTAGTTCGTAGGTTTCCTTGCGGCGCTGTTTCTTGATGTTCAGTCGTTCCCGGTTCACGGTGTAGCCACGGTAGCGGTAATCGTAGCCCCGCTGATCGTTGCGCTTATCGTCGGGGTCCTCCTCTTCGCCGGGCGGACGGAACTCCCGCTCCGAAACCGAGCGCAGGAAATATTCCATGAAGGCGGTTACCATTTGTTTGGCTACCTCGCTGTCGGGCTGAAGGTTGTCCAGCTGCACCACCACTGCCTTCTGCTCCTGCATCTGCGAAAAGAGGGAATCCCGCTCTGTGTCAGAAATACTCACCTTGCGGTCCCGTTTTTTGTCGTTGCTGCGGTTGGCCGTACGGGTGTACGTCTGGTACACCGAATCCACACTCGACCAGTCTACCGTAATTCTTCCGTCAACGGCAGGCATCAGCAGGTCGTACTCAAAGCGCAGGGCCAGAGAGACATCCGTGATGGAACTGCTCTCCTCAAAGCTCGCAGCCAGCAATTGGGCTGCGTTTTTCTCCATCATGGCAGCTACTGCGACCTTTCCGCCCGGTATGATGGGCGCCCGGCCCGAAGTGACCAGGGTTGGGGTTTCTTTGCCGTTGCTGAGTACCGCAGAAATCACTTCGAACGAGTTGTCCGGATCGGTCCGCACGTCCACGGCCCCCATTACCCGGGGATTCTCCACCGCCGCGAAGCGGGGGTCTGTGGAGGAAAGGCCTTCGATGCGGGAGGTAAGCTTTGTCTGTAGTTCCTCCTCTTGTTCAGGGGTAAGCCCCCATTCCATCAGAAAGTGCATCAGCGCTCCGGACACATCGTCTTCGGCGTCTTCGGTGGTGAACTTGCTGAACAGAAACATCGGTGTACCGTCGGCCTTTTTCGAAAGACGAAGTCCGGCGGGCAGGTAACTGTACCTTCCGGTAAAGTCTTTACTCAGTGAGTTGGTGTGGCCATAGAGCGTCACGGAGAGTCCGTCAGACAGTACGACATCCACCCGGTTGGCGAAGTCTAAAGTTTGTGCACTGGCGTACCAACTTAAAAAGCTGATAAACAGTACTAAAAGGAAGGTTGATTTAAAGTTAATGATCATCACTTTGGGCTTGTAGGGAGGGAGAAAATTCGTTCGGAATTGAAACGACCATCAGCTTTCGGGCCGGGGTCTTTCAGGATGATGGTTTCTGGCTGACTGGCAACCGCTTTCCACAGCCGGTTAGGGGTTGTAGACATCCGGGCAAGCACGCGTTCTTCCGCCACCGGTGGTTCGGGCATGATTAAAGCGAGTCCGGCGGAGACAAAGTCGGAGCAGTTGAAATCGTACAGGTCGAAAGGGCGCTGCTCATCGATCATCCGCTGCATGAAGGCGATCAGTTCAGCATCCTGAGCAGGACTGGTGGGCAGCCGGGCCAGGCCGTCCACCCCGTCTTTCATGGCGTGGGGCAGCCCCTGCTCCATAAGACTGTTTGTGGTGACGGGCGCTGCGGCCGAACTGGTCGGCAAGCGGTAGTATCTGGCCGGCGTGCTCCCGAAGAAGAAACTATAGGTGTACCTCTCTTCGGCGGGCCACAGATCGAAGTAGACCATCTCTCCGGTCTTAACCGTATCGTAGCGGACGCCACCGGGGCAGTCCCTACAGTCCGTGATCCGGATCTTGTTTTTGTCGACGGCGATACCGACGTGTCCGGTTTTACCGCCGTAGGTGGCGTAGAAGACGAGGTATGCGTCAGCAGCCATTCCCTGCACCTGCGTCCGCGCCGCAAAGAAGGCCGTGAACACCAGTAAAATCAAAGTGATTCGAGACATGATGAAAAGCTTTTGGTGAGCGAAAAACGGGTGGGTGGTACCGGGCGGTAAGCACCGGCGAATGTTTTGAGATGGATGCGCAGATAGACTTCCTGCCACGCTTCTTTATCGGGCAGCAGCTCCGCCAGGAGCTTGGCATCTGCGGCTGAAAAGCTGAACGAGGCAGCCATCTTCCCCCCGGCGTTGACCGGAGGAGACGGTTTTGAATTCAGCCCGCGTAAAAGCAGCTGCGCGAGAGGATGATCCGGCGGGCCGATCTCGAGGCCTTTGGCCACAGTATCCCGCTCCAGTGGCAGGCTTCCTGCTACGTACTGGCTGCTGTCGGTCCGCATCCGGACCAGGTCCTTCAGTTCTCGTTCCTGCGAATCAGTCGGTCCCCAGGTCAGCAGAAAATGGAGGATTCCGCCAAGGATTTCTGAAGTACTGTCCTGGCGGTAAGCCAGGAACGAGAACTCCTTATCCCCCGATCGTGCTTCGGCTACCCGGAGGTTGAAGGGCGCATACATCCGGCCCTTATCGGGGCCGTCGAGCGTGTAGCGTTCGTACAGCGAAACCTTATTTCCGTCGAGGAGCGTCACTTCCAGCGGCCGGTCGCGCTGGCCGCTCAGGTGGAGAGCGGCCAGCAACAGAAGGGTTAAAGGCAGGGTTTTCGGCAGGTGCGTCATGGGATTAGTCTTTGGGTGGCTCGTCGAAAAAGATCAGTCCGAATTGATCGGTTCCCCTCCAGCGGAGGGGTGTGCCGTCGGATCTCATCAGTGAAATCTGGTAATCGATCGCTTCGTGGCCCAGCGGCAGGGTCACCTCGAAGGGGGCCAGGCCCGGGTCATCGCCCGGGCGCAGCAGCCGGCTGTCGGTCCGTTCCTGATCGAAGAAGGGATAAGTTATTTTGACGGATGCGGCCCTGATTCCCTGGCTTTGCAGGTTGTCCAGATCTCCCTCCAACGAGATGCTTCTGCGTTCGAAAGGCGTATAAAGGTTGATCATCGCGGCACTGGTCGTATCCCAGTCCGTCGTGTAAGTTCCGCCTCCGGTGAATTGCCAAACCTCCTGGTGCTCGTAGCTAAGCCACTCGGTCATGCTGCTGTCGCGGTCGTTGAGGTAAACCATCCGAAACTGACCGGTAGAATCACGGAAGTTGCGGCGATCCACCATCACTTCCTTCAGCGTCGTCGCGCCGCTGTTGTGCACCTTCCGCATCCGGACGGTTACGCTGTTGACCATGTCGGCAAAGGCCCGCTCCAGCGAACCATCCAGGTTTACGTGAACGGCGCGCTGCTGAAAGGCAGGATCGTACAACGCAACGCTGCGGAACAGATCCTCCCGGTCGCCGTACTGCTGCCACAAATCGCCGATGTTGAAGGTGATGAAGTGTTTGCGGCTTACCGTAGAGCGGCCGTTGAATTTCAGGTGGGACTTGCCCGACACCTTCAACTCTTTATATTTGAAGCCGACCGACAAGCCGAATCCGGTAGTGTTGCGGCTGCCGAGGGCGCCGTTGGCGCCCAGCATCGAGCCCAGCGCATCCATCATACCTGCTCCTCCGCCTGGGACTTTCTCCGGTTCGACCTTCTGGAACAGCATCGTCAAGAGCTTATCGTACACGGTGGAGAGGAGCCCGTCGAGGTGTTCGTCTGAGCCTGCGGTCGTCATTTTGATGGCGTTGTTGCGGCGCATTTTGTCGAGGGCAACTTCCACGTCGGCGCCAACGAAGTAGACTGATCCTCCGGCACTGTAGCTTTCGCTTTTGCGGACTTCATCGAAGTCGACTTCGATCTCCGCTTCGTAGCTTTCGGTCAGCCCTTCGTAGTCGAGTTCGAAGACCACGGAGATGTCCGGCGTTTTCATTTTGAAACTCTCCATCAGCAGTTGCGCCCGTTGGGGATCGAGGCTGAAGGAAAAAGCGACGCGGTTGTTCTCCAGCGTGGGTGCGGTGCCGGTGCTGAGCACCGCTTGTTTTTCGGTGCCGTCGGGCTGGAGGATGAAGGACACCAGCAGGTAGCGGCCGGAAGTGAACGCCCATGGACCTTTCAGCACGACCTCATCGTTGTCGAGTTTTTCGCGCAGGGCGGCCGAGGCCCTCGCCACCTGCTCCGCAGGTGTATCATAGAGGACCAGGAAATTGACAATCCCTCCCCCACCCGCTGCGGAAACCGACCGGGCATCGTCTCCGGCTGGTTTTTCGGTGACATAGCGGAGGAAGGAAAACTCGGGGATGGAGTCTGACGTATGCCCCAACCGGCCACGCCCCGGCAGGTAGTAGTAGCTCAGTTCGTCGCCGTAGACGGGGAAGCACCACAGGCCGGCGGCCTGTACGCCACGGTCTGCCAGCAACTGCTGGGCTGCCGCTTCGGGCAGGCCGGCCAGGAGAACCAGAACGAATAGGAAGAGCAGATTTTTCATTGGGGTGTTTGGGTTTGGGGATCGCGCAGGGGAACAGGACGGTAGTCCGGATGCTTTACGACCGAGATAATTGTGGCGGATCAGGTGGCGGTGGCGTGCAGTTCCTCCCCGCGCCAGGGGGCAGGCGCTAACCGCCTTTGGGGGTAAGAAATAAGTACCCATCGGTAAGTTCCCGGATCGGTGTGGCCTCCGAACCGCTGCCGTCGGCAGCTATCCACCTGATCTGATAGGCAGTCGTTTGTTCGTGGTCATGGTAGAGGGCTATTTTGTGGGTGTTCTCCGTATCATTTGCCCGTAGGGTCAGCCGTTGTTGTATCTGCGGACTTCCGTTGAGCACGGTGAAGAAAACGACCGTTGCCGCCTGCATGCCTTTGGCCCCGAAGGATTCCAGGTCTGCATCCACCTCGACGAGGGACTTGGCGAAGGGCGGTTTCAGCGAAACCGCGCCCAGGGCGCCGTCCAACCAATCGTCCGGGTTGTGGGGCAGGTTAACGGTCTGGGACTCGCCCTTGAAACTCCAACTCAGCCGGTAGTTATAGTTGAGCAGGTCGCGGCCGCTGAGCCCGAGCGCGGGATAAACGATACTTTTGAAATCGGTTCCCGTCTTTAAATCTTTACCGGTTATTACGATTTCTTTCGTGACCGGTTCCTGCCCGTTCCCGTAGCGCTTGCGGAAGCTGACCGTTACGAAATTGAGAATACTGCTAAAGGCTTCAGCGAAGGATCCGTCGATTTGGAAGATGACCTCTCTGTTGGCAAAGTCGGCCTCTTCCAGGTTGACGACGCGGAAGTAAGGTCCGTCTTCGTTGAACAGGTCGTACATCCCCCGGATGTTGCCGGTGGTGAAGAAAGGAACCTTAATGGAAGTCGCCTTACTCAGGTTGAGGTAGAACTTACTGGTACGGATGTACTTTTCGTCTTTCAGGACGAACTGGTTGTCGGTCACGTATTTCTGGTCTCCGGTTCCGGCGAAGAAGCGGGAGAATCCGCCGCGCTCCTGCCGGCCTTTGATCTGGCCCTGATCGAGGGTCGGGATGGTTTCCGGGCGGGCCGCCCAGCCGAGTTTGGCGTCGAACATAAGCTCGATGAGCTTATTGGTAACGAGGTCGACGATGGCGGCCATGTCTTTGGTATCGATGCCGAGTCCTTCGGAGCGGTCGAAGACCTCCACCTTTATTTTCTGGTCCTGAATCAGTTCATTCACCGCTTCCCGGAGGCTCGAGCGGTCGTACCCGCCCTGCTCGTTGAACACCAGACTAAAGTGCTCGTAAACGGTGCTGGCCTCTGCCTCGATCACGGCGTTGTACCCCTTCACGTAGGCTTCGTAGTAGCCACTAATGCTGACCGACACATCCGAGGTGGCTCCTTCGAAAGAACTCCACAGCAGGGTTGCGCCTTCCTGGCTCAACTTGGCGGCGATGGCGGCGCGCGAGCCTGGCAGCAACGGACAATGATTGCTGCTTACGATAGACTGGGTGAGCGGTTTCTCCCCTTCCGTATCGGACAGGACAGAAGAGACGACCTCCATGCTCCCCATCCCCTCTTCGCCGTCGCGGATGTTTTCGTGCAGCGGCACGGGTCCGGCGATACGGCCGTTGGGGACTTCTTTCCGAAGTTCAGCCTCGATCTCCCGGATGCGTTCCGGCGTAAGGCTGAATTCCACAAGGGCGTGCAGCAGCCCGCCGTTGTCGGCGGGATCGGGACCACCGATGTACTTGATGCACATAAGCTCGAAAGTACCATCTTCGCGAACCGCCAGGCGGGGTGCATCGGCGAAGTAGTAATAATCAGTCGGCACATCACTGTCCTGCAACAGGATAATGCCATCGATCGTCCGGCGGCCTTCGTCGTACTTCACGATGGCGAAGGCCGCCTGGGCCCAGACGCAAAGGAGCAGTGTAATTATAAATCGGTTCACGGTGGTTTGTTTTAGGTAGGTTTCTGGACGGGATGAGCAGAAACGAACGTTGTGCAAACATTCCGTTCCCGCTGATACAAAGGTGGGGGCACCCCGGGCGGGCGGGCTAGTAACTAAAGTTATACTCCGGCGCTTTGCCTTGTCTTTTAGCCGAAAACGCGCAGCGTTTTTGCTGGTATCTCCGTGCGGTGAGGGAATCAGGGGCACACATAACCGCCGCAAAACCATCCATACCTATATATGGTTGCCTCCGCCACCCCAAGTGATTTTTGGCGGCCGCTTTATCATCTGGCTTCACCTTTGATGACCGAGGCAACTATATATGACCAGGCGGGCGCGGCCGCAGGTGCCGGGCGGGTTGAAGGGCAGGACTCCCTGAACGAAGGCTACGGCCTTCGCCGGGAAAGGTTCGGCGCTCTGCCTGCGGTAGCCCGCAGGCCCGCGACCGTGTGAATAACAAATTACACCAACGAAAACACAGGGGCAAGCCCCTGTGCTACGTGAGACGGACCGCCGGCCCTAAGCACTCGCGACATTTGCGTGGACTCCTGCAATTTGTCATTCACACCCCACTCCCTAACTAAAGTTAGTCTTGCAGGCAATTGCTGCGCCCCAACTTTGCAGATATAAAACCGACACCAGCACCTACCGACGTTTCTTTTCCCGGGCTCTGTATTTGGTCCCTTGCCCTGCACCTGCGGCCGCGCCGTACGTAACGGAATTGCACTAACCCGCATAAAACAGTAATCCGTTGCACCGCGATATTTTGAACCGTTGGTCGGGAAACTACTGCGGTTCGTCCTGTTTGCTCCTCCGTTTCATCAGCTTTAACCTCTCCTTTAGACACTTAACTCCCTAACTTACTGAAGTATCGTGCGAATAACAGATTGTAGCTTCTGAGCCGTCTTCCTCTCCCTGGCTCCTCTCCTCGGGAGAGGGAGACGGCTCAGGAGAGGAAAAAGTACTCAAACCTGCAATTTGATATACGCACGAAGTATCAGCGGATCACGCACCGCACTTTTTCACCCGTTCAACACACCCAGACATGTCAAACAAAGCCAACATCAACGAGACGCTTACCGGGCCGGATATTGCCCGCCTCAGCGCCGATATCCCGCCCGCGAAAGGAGAGCGGCTGCTCACCGTAGGTTTCACCATCAGGAACTGCGCCCAGCTGATCGGGGACACCCTCGACGACCGGGGCGTACTCGGCTGGTTCGTGCATATGCCTTCGCCCGCCGAAAACAGTTCGCAAAAACTACGCTTCAGCCGCCTGGTCATCCGCCAGCAAAACGGCGTGCCGCGTTTGGGCATCGACCCCATGACCGGCCCCAAGGGCGAATCGCTGGCTGAGTTCAAGGTCTTCGCCCAGAACCCCGAGCCCAACTTCCCCATCGGCAACACCGTCGCAGAGAACGCCGCGAGCACCTACGCCCAGTCGATGGGCTACACGGCCGGCCAGCTGCACGCCTCGCCTTCGGCTCAGGTAAAAGACCTCTCTCATTACACCAACTGGTCGGGGGCCAACTTCTTCCGCCGCTCCGACCTCAAGTTCATGCAGTTACTCCTGTTGGCGCAGGCAGACAAGTACAACGATATGTTCTTCACCGGCTCAAAAGTACGCTACGACGTGATGCACAACCCCAGGCTCCGCGTAGAGCAGTTCTCCCGCCTCGACCCCAACGGAGAAATCATCCCCGATCCGGGCCGGGCCTTCACCATGAAAGCTGAGCCGATCATGAACCCCGACCAGGCCGTTCCCTCCGGCAACGCAATGATCGACCTGCTCGGAGCCACCACCGACACCGACTACAGCCAGCGCGGTACCACCTCCGGCAACGAGCGCTTCCCCGGAGCCGTAATGGCCACTCCCTGCCCTCCGTTTTGGGACATCATCGAAGAGATCGGGACGAACCTCAACATCAACTCTACCGACGGAGCAGAAATGGTTATGGAGTTTCTCGCGAAAGTCGACGATGTCGTTTCCGATCCCGAAGCCACCAGCGTGAATCTCTCGCTTGCCGCCATAGTGGACGCCGAGCGCAGGCACTGGTCTTACGGCATCCTAACCTTCCTCATCGACCTTCTGACCCAATGGCGTGATGGCGGCAGGAAGTAGAACATACCTGCCGTACTTAGTCCTGCTGCTGACCTCCTTCGGGGTTAGCGGACAGTACCTCGTACACAGCATCGGGGAGGATGTGCTGCCCGAAGTTGAAAGCCTTCATTACCTGTCTCAAACACCAGACGGCCGGTACTGGGCCACCTCGGGCAACTCCATCATCCGCTTCGATGGTGCCAGCGGGCAACTCTTCCCCATCCACGATCCTGCGAAGTCACTCCAGATAGGCGAATACCCTCAGTCTCCGCTCATGCCGGCCCCCGACGGGCGGCTCTGGATTTCTACTTACCAGGGCCTCCACGTATTCGACCCCGGGGAAGAAACCTTTCTCAGCTACCAACTGATGGACGGCGGTCAGGTGCTGAACCAAAACTACCGGCTGTTACGGATCGACTCCCTTACCGGAGAAGCATTCCTCCGGGCGGGAAACTACCTCTGGAGTTACGACACCCACACCGGAGCTTACCGCAAAGCAGCAGGCCCCACGCAGGGAACTATGTTTGTACCTCTTCACGACGAAGCCTGGGCAGCGGTCAGGTACGACGATACGCTGGAGGTATTCCACCAACTCCCCGGTGGCGGCACCTACGAGCGGGAAGATGTGGTACTCCCCCACCGCCTGCTCGCCCTGGCCCGGGATGATGATAATTCTCTCTGGCTGGCGACCGACCCCGGCCTCGGCCACCTCAAACTCCCAACCTCAACCTCAGACCTTTGCTTCCGCCTGGCCGCACCGATGCCCGGCACAAAAGCCGTTATGCCGCACGCCGACGGCAGCGTGTGGTGCATCGCCCGCAACACCGGCATCTTCCGCTTCGATCCCGCGTTGGGCGAAGTGACCGATGTGATCTCGGTCGCCGACGGGCTCAGCGGAGCAGCTCCCCAACACCTGACCCAGGACCACCAGGGACGAATTTGGGCAGCCCAGTACGGAAAAGGATTCGACGTGATCTCGAAGCAACCGGACAACTTCACCGTTCTGCAGCTTGCGCACGACAAACCGATCTCGGACCTCCACACTCCTGACGGGCAGGATGTACTCGTTAGCGACCGCCGCGGCCGGATCCAAAGGTTCGCGGGGGCGACACGCGCCCAACCGGCCATCACCGATATTCCGAGCCAGCGCAATGGCGACCACCGGGCCGGGAGGCTGCGGTTCAACAGCAGCGGGCAGGAGGTCTGGCTCGGCAACCAACGCCAGATCGGGCGCTACGACTTTAAGCGCGGAGACTTTGTCTGGTACGACCGCCCTCCGGAGCTCATCAGCGACTTGTACCGGAGTAGCGACGGACTCCTTGTCGTGCTCTCCCAGAAGGGAGTCATGTCCGTAAAGTTCACGGCCGACGGTCTGCGCCTTCAGCCTCTTTTACCTTTCCCTCCTTCCGACGGAATGCGCTATACCGGTCTGTTTGGCCTTACCGACAGTACCTTTCTGGTCTGGGAACGTGGCAGCGAGATCTGGCCGTGTACGGTCAGCAACGGTTCCGTTACCATCGCTGCCCGCCTGCCCGTCAGCGGGCGGGTGAACGCCGCTCTGCAATGGAACGACAAAACATTGCTCGGTACCAATTCCGGGCTACTCGAAGTAGGAAAGGACACCGTGGTCACCGTTTTAAGCCAGGACCCTCAGGGAAATCCGCTGCGGATCATGAGCATGATAACGGATCAGGAAAGCGGTGACCTCTGGTTTGGCACCAGCAACGGCCTGGTCCGTTACACCCCCGGCACCAACGAGCAGATTCATTTCGGCGCAGCCGAAGGTTTGCCGGAAAAGGGATTCCTCCCCGCCGACCCCGTACAACTGAACGACGGCACCATCTGGATGGCGACCAAGAGCGGCATCGTCCGCTTTCATCCGGACGCCCTGTCGGTTCCGGAGCAACCGCTGACGCCCTATGTTGCCGGGCTTTGGGTCAATGATATCGCGCAGACCAGGGAGCTTACCGGCCAGCAACTCTCCCGCGTAGAGCGGGGCTACCAGCAGAATTCGCTGTACTTCCGTCTCGGGCTCATCGGCTTGCTTCCGCACGGGGACGGGATGGTGGAGTACCAGTTGCGGGACTACGACCTGGCGCCCATTCGCGTGGCGCGCAACGAAGTGATCCGTTATCCGCGGCTGCCCGCCGGAGAATACCAGCTGCAACTTACCGCCATCGGCAGCAGGGGCGAACGCTCGGAGACGACGACCGTTGAAGTCGTGATCAACCCTCCTTTTTGGGAGACCATTTGGTTCCGGGTATCCGTATTGCTGGCGCTGGCGCTGGGTGCAATGATCGTTTACAGCGAGCTCCTCCGGCGGGAACGCCGCAAACAAAACGAAAGGCGGGAGCGCGAAGCCCTGGTGAACGCCGAGCGCGACCGGATCGCCGGCGAAGTCCACGATGACCTCGGCGGCCAGCTCTCCTCCATCATGTTTCTCAGCGAAGAACTGCTCATGACCGAAGCCGCGCCCACCCTCGCGTACGAACTGGGCCGGATCAACGAACTCTCCCAGCACTCGCTGCACAATATCCGCGACATCATCTTTGCTCTCGACAACCGCCGGGCAACCGTTGCCGACCTGTGTGAACAGATTGAAACCGCCGGGCAGGAGTTCTTCCGGGACCACCACCTTGCTTTTTCCTTCAACGGGCACTGCACCCGCGGTGAGCGCCCCCTGAACAGTCGCCAAAAGCGCAACCTTTTCTCCATCGTCCGGGAGGCGTGGCACAATACAATCAAGCACGCCCAGGCCAATAAAGTAACGATGAGTTTCGGATGCGAAGAGCAAATACTGACCATCATCATCGCCGACGATGGTCGTGGGCTGACGGCAGATAACGCGGCGAAATCTACCGGAGGCTACGGCCTCGGAAACATAAAAAACAAAGCCGAAGCCATTGGCGGAACCCTTACCATCAGCAGCCAGACCGGAGCAGGAACCACGATAACGCTGCGCTTGCCTTTGGGGTGAACCGGAGACTTCCACGATCATCCAATTAGAAAATCCATACCGAAATGAAAAAAATCGCCATCGTTGAAGACCGCAAAGAAATCGCCGACGCCATTGGCCGCGCCGTAGCCCGCGACGCCGATTTTTCCCTCACCGGCGTTTACTACTCCGCAGAATCAGCCCTGCAAGTGATGGCCTCTGACCGGCCAGACATCATCCTTATGGACATCGGCCTGCCGCGCATGGACGGGCTCGCGTGCCTCGTACGCGTGAAAGACATGCTCCCCGCCGTGAGCGTTCTCATGTTCACCGTTTTCGATACCGACGACAAACTCTTCAACGCCCTGCGCTTCGGTGCCGACGGCTACATCCTGAAGGAAGACGGACTGGGTGGCGCCGTGCGCGCCATCCGGGAACTCGCCGCCGGCGGCGCGCCCATGAGCGGCGCGATGGCCCGCAAGGTGCTGGACAGCCTGCGCCAGGCACCCACCGAGGGCCCGCGCGCGCTCGACCAACTGACGCCCCGGCAGAACGATATTCTCCGCCTGCTTGCCGAAGGCAAGTCTAACCGCGAAGTCGCCGGCGACCTGGGCCTCACCGAAGGAACCGTTAAGCAACACGTCCACGCCATTTACCGCGTGCTTCAGGTCGTGAACCGGGTGGAGGCAGTACGGCTGTTTTTGGGAGAATAATGGGTAGTGCTACCGCACCGTGGAATCTGCCAGAATGGACGATGCAGCCTCCGGGCCTAAAACAAACTAAGCTGCGGCTTCTTCCTGGCGCTGAACAGTTCAAAATTGTAGTCGGGCCAGTCGGGTTCTCCGGGAAAGAATTTCCGCTTAGCCAGCTCGAATTGCTGCTTGATCATTCCCGCGATTTCGCCTTCGCCCCGGTGGCGGACACCGAAGCGTTTCTCGCCAAGGTCGCCGCCCCGGCAGTCGCGGATGCGGTTGAGGATGCGGTCGGCGCGGTCGGGAAGCGTGCGGTGCGCCCAGTCGGTGAAGACATCAGCGACCTGGTCGTTGAGCCGGACAACGCTGTAACCGATGCGGCGGGCACCCGCTTCTTTGGCTCGTTTTGCGATGCCGAGGATTTCGTGGTCGGTCAGGCCGGGGATTACGGGCGCGATGTTGACCGCCACGGGAATACCCGCCCCGGCCAGGGCACTTACCGCCCGGAAACGCTGATCGATGGTAGCCGTACGGGGCTCGAGGATACGGCGCACGTCTTCGTCCAGGGTCGTGATGCTCAGGCAGGCGTGGACGAGGCCGCGCTCCGCCATCGGCGCAAGTAAATCGAGATCGCGCACGATGAGACTGTTTTTGGTGATCAACCCTACGGGATGGTCCAGTTCGCTGAGCACTTCCAGGCAACGACGCGTAAGACCAAATTTCTTCTCCGCCGGCTGGTAGCTGTCGGTGTTGCCCGACATCATGATGGGCAGCGGGTCATAGTTCTTCTTCAGCAAGCTGGTGCGCAGCACAGCAGGCGCTTCCTCTTTGTAGAGGATTTTGGTTTCAAAATCCAGTCCGGCGCTGTAGCCCCAGTAGGTGTGGGTAGTTCGCGCAAAGCAGTAAACACAGCCGTGCTCGCAGCCCTGGTAGCAGTTCAGTCCGTAACCGAAGCCCAGATCAGGACTGGTCACTTTATTCAGGATGGTTTTGGGGTGGGTCGGGATGTACTCGGTCCGGAGCGCAGCGTCCGGATCGGGGAACTCGTCGTACCGCAGGTTATGGTACGGATTGGCAGGGTTGAGCTGGGCACCGCGGCCACCAATTGCCTGTTTTTGTTGCAACATTTACAAATATACACAAATTTTAATATTTTTACACTGGGGCCAGGTGGGGTGTGTATCACGAGATGCACGGATCCCCCTCTCCCCCGGCCCCTCTCCTCGGGAGAGGGGAGACGTGACAAGCGGCAAGTTCGTGATAGTAGTGCATCTCGTGATACACACCAGATGGGGCGTAAATAACAATTTGCACCAACGAAAACACAGGGGTGAGCCCCTGAGCTACGAGAGAGAGGCTTTCGGTCCTTGAGCAGAACCGTTCAAGAAAGGTTATGTATAATTTGTTGCCTACACTGGCTGACGGAGCATCACCAATTGCACGATAATACCTCCTCCCGGTTAAAATGAAAGCGATGCCTGACCCTTTTTTGGGCGCGAACGCAGGTGCAGGGGGAAGGATGGGGAAGGGTTGTGTTCCCTGGCAGACGCTGGGTTTTAAGTCCCGACCCACAAACACGTTGTTTTTGGCGGACTGAAATTGCCCGGCCGGATGCGAGCAAGTTGCTTGGTTTTACTGCTCCACACGGGCGTTGTTGTATGAAGAATTAGGACAAAGCTTGCGCTGATGTCTCATTCAATTACGCGTCTTTCGGTTGAGATACAGGCATGCTATGGGCTTTAATTTGATAGAGCACTTTTATTTTCCTGGGTTTCAATTTCCATAAACCTTGACTCCGGTAGAGTCTATCGCAATCGTTATTGAACCTGATTCAGGAATGTCGAAGGGCAAGATGTCCATAGCCCGAAGGCGACGGTTTACTTGGGAAAAGCATGTTACGTCAAAAATCGTAACAATCCATTATTATATAGATATGCTCTGTCTTGACAGAAAGCATTATCGGTTTATTCCCTACCTTGAGGCCATCAGGTTAGCCGTTTTTTTATGAACAGGCCGCTGGCAACATTTCCCCATGAACAAAAAACAACTCTCAGAACGGGATATCTGCACTCAATTTATTACTCCAGCGGTAGTGGCGGCCGGTTGGAACCTGAGGAAGCAGGTGCGGGAGGAAGTACCGTTTACCGATGGCCGCATTATCGTTCAGGGCAAACTCTACGCAAGAGGAAAGCGAAAGCGAGCCGACTACATCCTTTACTACAAGCCCAACATTCCGTTGGTCGTTATTGAGGCGAAGGCCAACCACCGACCGGTTGGGGACGGAATGCAACAAGCCATGAAATACGCCGAAGCGCTCCAGATTCCGTTCGTTTTCACGAGCAACGGCGATTCGTTTGTCTTTAAGGACATGACTGCAGGCACCGAGCGAGAAATTAAATTGGAAGAATTCCCCTCGCCCACCGAATTGTGGAGCAAGTACCTCGCTCACAAAGGTCTGGAAGACGAAAGCGTGCGCGAGGTGGTGGAACTGCCCTACTATACGGACACCTCCGGCATGTCGCCCCGCTACTACCAGCAAAACGCAGTTAACCGGACCATTGAAGCCATTTCGACCGGGCAGGAACGCATCCTATTGGTGATGGCCACGGGTACCGGTAAAACCTACACCGCCTTCAATATCATCTGGCGACTCTGGAAAGGCGGACTAAAAAAACGGATTCTCTTTCTGGCCGACCGCAACGTACTGCTCAACCAGACTAAGACCGGTGATTTCTCTCCGTTCGGCTCCGAGATCATGCACATCATCAAGCACCGCAAGATTGATAAATCGTACCAGATTTACTTCGCGCTGTACCAGGGCCTGACCAGCAACGAGGAATCCAAGAACGCATACAAAGAATTCAGTCGCGACTTCTTCGACCTCGTGGTAATCGATGAGTGCCACCGGGGAAGTGCCTCCGAAGCCTCCGCCTGGCGGGAAGTACTGGACTACTTCAGCAGTGCTACCCAAATTGGCCTTACGGCTACGCCGAAGGAAACCAAAGACGTCTCGAACATCCACTACTTCGGCCCGCCGGTATACACTTACTCCCTCAAGCAGGGCATCGAAGATGGCTTCCTGGCCCCCTACAAAGTTGTGCGGGTGACGACCACCATCGACGACGGCTGGCGGCCCACCCAGGGGCTGATCGACAAGTACGGCCAGGCCGTCGCCGACCGCATTTATAACCTGAAGGACTACGACCGTAACCTGGCCATCGACGAGCGGACGCAGCTGGTGGCCAATCGCATTACGGAATACCTGAAAGACACCAACCGCTACGACAAGACCATCGTATTCTGCGTAGACATCGACCACGCCAACCGGATGCGGATGGCCCTGATCAACGCCAACGCCGACCTGGCCGCCGAGCACCCCAACTACATCGTTAAAATTACCGGAGACGATGAAGTGGGCAAGCAGGAACTGGACAATTTTATGGACGTAGAGGAAACCTTCCCCGTCATCGCGACCACTTCCAAAATGCTGACCACCGGCGTAGACACCAAGATGGTAAAACTGATCGTGCTGGACACCAACATCGGTTCGATGACGGAATTCAAGCAAATCATCGGCCGGGGCTCACGCTTACGGGAGCAGGAGGGAAAAGTGTACTTCACCATCATGGATTTCCGCAAGGCCACCAACCTGTTCGCCGACCCGGAGTTTGATGGTGACCCGGTGCAGATTTATGAGCCAGGGCCGGACGATCCGATTGTTCCACCGGATGTAGAAGCGGGCGCGGACGCAGGTGCAGTGGAAGGTGAAGAAACAGAGATCAACCTGCCGCCGCCCGGCTACGGCCTGCCGCCCAACGTCGACATCCTGGAAGACCCGGAAACTCCGCGTAAATTCTACGTCAACGGTGTACGGGTGACCATCGCCCACGAACGCGTACAGTACCTGAGCGGAGACGGAAAGCTGATTACCGAATCCTTGAAGGACTACACCCGCCAACGGGTAAAAGACAACTTCCCCACCTCCACCGATTTTATCCGCCACTGGAACGATGCCGAGAAAAAGGCCGACCTGATCGCCGACCTAGCCGACCGGGGAGTACTGATCGAAGCCCTGCGCGAAGACGTTGGCCAAGATCTGGACCCCTTTGACCTGATCTGCCACGTTGCCTACGACCAGCCGCCGCTGACCCGAAAAGAACGAGCAGGAAAAGTGAGAAAAAGCAACTACTTCGCTAAATACAGTGAACTCGCTCAGCAGGTGATCCATAAGCTGCTCGATAAGTACGAGGAAGCAGGCGTTGGCCCGCTGGAACAGGGCGCAGTGTTAAAAGTAAAACCACTTAACGAACTCGGCTCCCCCGTTCAGTTGGTGCGTGCCTTTGGGAAGAAAAAGGATTTCATCGCGGCGGTGAAAGAGCTGGAGGGGGAGATTTACCGGACGGGTTGATATTCTTGGTTGAGACGCTGTGCGTCGAATCTTAGATTCGACGCACAGCGTCTCAACCAATGCTCTTAAAACCTTATCATTGCACCCGCGTACGCGCACCTTAATTCTTTCACCCTTTACCCCCTTACTCATGGCAAGCATCACCGGCATCATCAAGAGCATACGCGACATCATGCGTAAAGACACCGGCGTAGACGGCGACGCGCAGCGTATCTCCCAGATGGTGTGGATGATCTTCATGAAGATTTTCGCCGATAAAGAGGTGGAATGGGACGTGACGATCGAGAACTACGAAAGCCCCCTGCCAGAACAACTGAAATGGGACAGCTGGGCGGCCGACGACGAAGGCTTGACCGGCGACCAGCTGATGGAATTCGTTGACAACGAACTCTTCCCAACCCTGAAGGAACTCGACGTGAGCCTCAACCCCCAGGCCGCCATCATCCGCTCGGTGTTTGAAGACACCTACAACTACATGAAAAACGGAACGCTGTTCCGGCAGGTGATCAACGAGATCAATAAGATCGACTTCAACGACCAGGGCGAGCGCCACCTGTTTAACGACCTCTACGAAACGATCCTGAAGGAACTGCAATCGGCCGGCTCATCTGGGGAATACTACACCCCGCGTGGCGTGACGCAGTTTATGGTCGACATCATCGACCCGAAGTTGGGCGAAACACTGCTGGACCCCGCCTGCGGCACGGGCGGCTTTCTGACCTGCGCCATCGATCACCTGCGCGACAAGGTGAAAACGCCCAAGCAGCGGCAGACCCTGCAGGCGGGCATCCGTGGCATCGAGAAGAAACCCCTGCCCCACCTGCTGTGCACCACCAACCTGATGCTGCACAACTTCGACGTACCCGCCGTAAAACGCGACAACTACCTGAGCAAGCCCTATACCGACTGGAGTAAGAAGGACAAGGTGGACATCATCCTGAGCAACCCTCCCTTCGGCGGAGTGGAGGAAGACGGAACAGAAACGAACTTCCCGCAGAAGTTCCGGACTAAGGAAACGGCGGACTTGTTCATGGCACTTATCATCCGGCTACTGAAAGACAAGGGAGGCCGCGCGGCGGTCGTGCTGCCCGACGGTACCCTGTTCGGCGAAGGCGTAAAAACCCGCCTGAAGGAAGAGTTGCTGACGAAGTGCAACCTGCACACCATCGTCCGCCTGCCCAATGGCGTATTCGCGCCCTACACCAGCATCAAAACCAACCTGCTGTTCTTCGAGAAAGGCAAGCCGACGAAGGAAATTTGGTACTACGAGCACCCCTACCCGGAAGGCTACAAAAGCTACAATAAGTCGAAGCCGATCACGGTGGAGGAGTTCGACACCGAGAAAGCTTGGTGGACCGACCGCAAGGAAACCAAACAGGCCTGGCGCGTCGGCATCGACGAGATTCGGGAGCGCAATTACAATCTGGACATCAAGAACCCCTACGAGGAAGCCGACAACCTGGAAAGCCCGGAGGTGCTGCTGAAGAAACTGAAGAAATCCGAAAAGAAGATCGGTAAGATTCAGGAGGAGATCATGGCGGTGTTGGATAAAGCACTGAGTAACTCATAACGAAATCGATTTAGCCGTGTTCCTTATCTTGAGACAAACTGACAAGCCATGACCTTAGAACATAAAAAGTACGCCATCATTCAGGAGATCATGACGATCTCTCAGGAAGATATGATAGACATGATTGAGGAACTGGTAAAAAAAGTTACCCGCCCCAAATACACGCTTGATCTGAGTCGCCACGCAAACATTAAGGCTAAGGTTGACCTGGAAGCCATTAAAAAAGAACGCCCCCCGGTTGATTTTGACATGGCGGAGTTCAGAAAGGAAGCAAGTGAGCTGGAATGGGATAAGTCTATTGACGAGCTGCTGCAAGAATTGGATTAATGAAGTACGTACTTGACACCAACGTGCTGCTTTTTTACGTCAGGGACGACCAAACGAGCTCTTTCATTGAAGAGAACTATGGCCCGTTCAATCCCGGTAACGAGGCCATTATTTCCATCGTGTCGGTCGCTGAGATCATGGTATTGGCTAGTGCCAGTAAATGGGGCGACCGCAAGCTAAAGCTGATACAGCGCCTGATCGACAAGCTGGTCATCGTTGAACTAACCTACCAAGACATTATCGATCATTACATCGAAATAGAGCAGTTCAACCGGAACATTCACCCCACCAGGCAACGAACCGGCAGCCACATCAAGATGGGCAAAAACGACGTATGGATTGCTGCTACAGCAGTAGCTACCAACGCCGCACTTATCACCTCCGACAAAGATTTCGCTCACCTCGACGGTGAGTTTTTCGACGTTTTACTCCTTCAGTAAGTATTCACCACTCCACCCATCGGCCAAGCCAGGCCAGCGCAATGCTCGGCCGACGAATTAAAACCAACGCTCTTTGCACCTCCTAAAGTACTTCGACACCCTCAGCCTCCGGCCAGAAAACGCAAAAGAAATCCGGGCACTGATCCTGGAGCTGGCCATCCGTGGGCGGCTGACGGAGGAGTGGCGGCGGGAGAATCCGGACGTGGAACCGGCCAGTGTTTTATTGGAGCGGATTCGGGAGGAGAAGGTAAGGTTGGTAAGGGAGAAGGTGATACGGAAGGAGAAGAAACTTCAAGAAATTGAACAAGCTGATTATCCATTTAAACTTCCTAAAAGTTGGTCTTGGTGCTATCTTAGGGATACAGGAATAACTCAAACTGGATACACACCTTCAAAAAGAAACCCTGAATTTTGGGGCAATTATATTCCGTTTGTTAACCCTGCAAACATAAAATTTTCAGGAGTAGAACTTCCTGAAATCGGATTAACCAAAGCCGGACTAAGTAATGGACGTCTCATCCAGTCTGGTTCACTGATGATGGTATGTATTGGAGGTAGCATTGGTAAGTGTGGAGTCAATACAATAGATGTTAGCTGTAACCAGCAGATAAATACTTTAACCCCCATAGAAGTACTATCTGATGTTGTAAAGAACGTTTGCGCAACGCATTACTTCTATAAATCAATTATAGATCGTGCCACTGGTTCGGCTACTCCAATAATAAATAAGACTAAATGGGAATCTACACTATTCCCCTTACCTCCCCTCCCCGAACAACACGCCATCGTCGCCACCGTAAACCGCCTCCTGGCGGAAGTAGATGAACTCGAACAACAAACCACCCGTTTCCGCGCCCTCCGCCAAGACTACGTCACCGCCTCGCTGCGGCAGCTGACGGGGGACGATTCATCCGGCGCTTGGGCGGCCCTGCGGCCGCACTTCCAGGCTTTCTTCGACCAGCAAAACGGGGTGGACCGGCTGCGGGAGGCGGTTCTGGAGCTGGCGGTGCAGGGGAAGCTGACGGCGCGGTGGCGAGAGGAGCATCCGGAGGTGGAGCCGGCTAGTGTTTTGCTGGAGCGGATTGGGGAGGAGAAGGCGCGGTTGGTGCGGGAGGGATTTATCAAAAAGATTAAAAAGCCTCCTTTGATTGAACCCAAAGAGACTTCTTTCAATATACCGAAATCATGGAAATGGTGCCGCCTTGCAGATGCCACCGAGGTTATAACGAAGGGATCATCTCCAAAATGGCAAGGGGTTAGTTATGTAAATGAAGGAGAAGGAATACTATTTGTGACAAGCGAAAATGTTGGAAATTTTAAACTTATCTGGAAGCGAAGAAAATACGTTGAAGAAAAATTCAATCAGATAGAGCCTCGCTCAATCCTGAGGAAAGGAGACATTTTGATGAATATAGTAGGAGCTTCAATCGGAAGAACCGCCGTTTTTAACTTAGATATAGTAGCTAATATTAACCAGGCTGTTACAATCATCAGACTAATAGAGCAAGCCTCCAGAGAATACTTCCTACTCTTTCTAAATAGTCCTACGTGTATCTCATACATGTATGACAAACAGGTTGATAATGCAAGACCAAACCTCAGTATGGGGAACATTTCAAAATTTCTTATTCCCCTCCCTCCCCTCTCCGAGCAACGCGCCATCGTAAAGATCGTGGACGAGTTGATGGCCCTATGCGATCAGCTTCAGGAGCGGATTGAGCAGCGGGAGGTTGTTGGGGCGGATTTTTTGCGGGCTTCGGTGCGGGAGTTGTTGGCGGCTACAGAAAAGGTGGAAGCATGAGACTGAAGCGGCTATACCTGAGTAAGTATAAGAACCTGAATGACTTTGCGCTCAACTTCACGGGGAGTAGCTTCATCGACGTTTTCGTGGGGAAGAACGGGACGGGGAAGTCTAATATGTTTGAAGCATTGATTGAGATATTCCGGCAGCTCTATGAGAAAGATTTTCAGGTTGGGTTTGACTTTGAACTTGAATATGAAATCGACGGAAGTGACCACTTCGTTGGTTGGGAATGGATAGCGGAGCGCTACTATAAGACTGAAGACGGAGAGAGAAAAGATATCAAGAAGGTCGCCAAAGAAGATCTACCCGATAATGTGATCTTATATTACTCTGGGCATAATGAGAAAGTGGCTCGATTGATTTATGCCTACGAAGAAGGCTTTAAACGTGACTTGAAAGAAGCGAACGAAGGAGACATTCGTGAGTTTATCGGGATTGGTAAGGACTATAAAGCCTTACTTCTATCGGTTCTTTTATTACAGCCAGAGGGCTGTAAGGCGAAAGCTTTTATAAAAGAAAAGCTCGGTATAGTCTCAATTGGTAATGAGGTTTTCATCTCACTAAAGCGTCCTTACTATGCGAGGAAAAAAGGATACGAGGTAGATCGATTTGATCAAGCGACCAGTTTTTGGAAGGCTAAAGGCATCACAAAAAAATTCTTAGATCAAATTGACGGAGTCAAGCGAGCCGAACAGGCGAAAGAACGAGACGAAGGCTACAAGCCGCCCAAAGATGAGACGAGTTACGATGACGTGTATCAGTTGTACCTAGACCTTGAAGCATTTCAGCAGGCCTTTGCAGATACGAATTCTCAGGAACTATTCAGTCAATTGGACAACCTAAGGACAATTGAAATGCTGGATGACATTTCACTTAATCTGACTCTAACCGACGGAACAAAATCTGAGGTTGACCATTTTAGTGACGGGCAGTTTCAGTCGATCTACATCTATACAATTGTAGAGCTTTTTCGGGGTAAAAATTGTCTTACTCTGCTGGATGAGCCGGATTCGTTTCTGCATCCGGAATGGCAGTTTGATTTTTTGACACAGGTGTTTGAAATTGCGGATGATGCTACCGTGGACAACCATGTACTCATGAGCAGCCACAGCGCCGTAACACTGATTCCCCACGATAGTAGGGACGTGAATCTTTTTAACTTCGTTGGTGACGGGGTGCGCTGTATCAATGTTCCAAAATCTTACGCTATAGAACAGTTGTCGGCTCAGATGATAAAGTACTCTGAAGATGAGCAGATCATTAGCATCATAAATCAGATTACTATAGAAGATAAGCCTATTCTCTTTACTGAAGGAAGTACCGATCCTCGCATTCTCAAAATCGCTTGGAGTAAGCTATATAGTGATCCAATTCCTTTTCATATTGTGTTTGCCTTTGGTTGTACGTACTTGCGACTATTACTCATAGACCAGCAAATATTGAAAGAGCTGAACGGTCAGCCGGCATTTGGTCTTTTCGACTTCGACATGGCTTACGATCAATGGAATAGCTTGGCCACTGAAGAGATAATTGAAAACGATCCATACAAGGGATTAGTTAAGAAGATAAAAGCTAAGAATAGCTACGCTTTGTTACTACCTGTACCAGAGATTCCAGCAATTGAGGGGCAAGTAATCAAAAACAAATCAGAAAAGACTACCTATCTGGGAGAATCCAAATTAGCGATCGAACATCTTTTCTATGGTGATCCCCAAACACATGAATTCTTCGAGATTTTGAGTAAGCCTGGTGGCGGGCAGATTATCAGTTTCAGGGAAAAGCGTAAAACTGACTTTTCTAAGATTATCG
Source organism: Neolewinella aurantiaca (assembly GCF_008014675.1). Taxonomy (GTDB): domain Bacteria; phylum Bacteroidota; class Bacteroidia; order Chitinophagales; family Saprospiraceae; genus Neolewinella; species Neolewinella aurantiaca. The sequence continues at coordinate 136,693 of NZ_VOXD01000008.1, forward strand.
TCCCTAAAATTGATGCTGCACACTTTGAATTTTTCCGGCCGATGTTTGAGTTTATTAAGTCGAAGATCTGATTATCAGTAGGCTTAGGATAGAGTTTTATTGTTTTCCCAGACACCCCAATCGTAGGTCAAGCGATGGAGCGCTTAAGTCTACTGGCAGCAACAAAACTGTAAGGGTCAAGATTGGGGTTTTCCGGACTTACCCTTCATACTTTCTAGCCAATGCTCGTTGAGGTGGTCGGCTTTAGCCGGACAGTTTGCAGTGGAGTTTCTTCTTTCCGTTCCGGTTTGCCTCTCTTAATTCGTCCTTCGGGAATTGAACCGATTTCAGGTCCGGTATGCTTGGGGAATACGCTGTCCATTGATCGGAACGTACATTCGACGCACAGCGTCTCAACCATTGCACGGGCGTAAACTAAATCGTCACTTTTCTTTCCCCAACCAGGAGCCGGGGAGCCTAAAAGCGACAATTTGGTTTGCATTCCATAAAACAGCTCCTCCCCCTCCCACAAACCATCCCTGCACCCGCGTTCGCGCCGCCCCATCGTTTCTCAGGAGCAGGAGGAATGCCCCTCCCAAAAAAAACCGCCCAACCACCAAAAGGCGGCCGGGCGAGTTTAAAAAAACAATACTTCTCACTAATGTCCTGTCAAGTTTAGTCTTGTGGGCGGGAGGATTTAGAAATCGTCGCCGCCGCCGCCGTCGTCGCTGCGGTTTTGTGATGGTTTTTTCTTGCCTTTCACTTCGCGCAGGCTGTAGGTGAAGCCAACGTACACGATGCGGCTTTCGCGCTGGAATTCGCTGCTGGTTACGAGGCCGTCGATTTCGGTGGAGTAACCGAATTTGCGCTGGTTGAAGAGGTCGGTGACGCGGAGGGTGATGGCGCCGAGGTCGTTCAGGATGGGCTTGCGGAAACCGAGGTCGAGGCTTTGCATGGCGTTCAGGCGGCCCTGCGAGGTTACGCCGGAGCTGCGGTAGAAGTAAGTGAACTGGCTCGATACGTTCCACGGCATCTCGTAGCTTCCCTGGAGGCGGGCGCTGAAGTTGTAGCCATCGGCCTGTACGGCTCCTTCCTGCAGGTTGCCGTCCAGCTCGGTGCGGTAGGCGTTGGCGGAGGCAGTGAGGTCGAACTTGCGGCTGGGGCGCAGGGTCGTGATCAGTTCCACGCCGTAGTCGCGGCCACTGTCCAGGTTGGCCTGAGTGCCGATCTGCACGCCGCCGGGCAGGGTTTCGGTTACGCGGGTGATGAGGTCGGATTTGGCGCGGTAGTAAATACCTCCGGTAAAGGTGCCGAGCCCGAAGCGTTGCTGGATGTTGAGTTCGTAGCTGTTGATGATCTCGGGCAGGAGGAAAGGGTTACCCGTACGCAGGTTCAGCGGGTCGCCGCGGTCGACGAAAGGGTTAAGATCGCGGTCGCGCGGACGGCTGACGCGGCGGGAGTAGCTGGCCTGCAGCGTGCTCATTTCCGAGAGCGAGTAGCCGAGGAACACACTCGGGTACACCTTGAAGTAATCGTTGGTGAAGGTTTCTCCCGTTGGTTCGGCCAGGTAGCTGGTGGTGTACACCTGCTCGGCGCGCAGTCCGCCGCTGAAGGTTATTTTGTCGACCTTGCCGCCGAAGGTACCGTACACGGCGTGTACGTCTTCGTCGTAGAAAAAGCGGCTGCTGTTGGTGTCTACCCGGGTGAATTCCTGCAGGTCGTAGTCGTAGATATTGAAATCGGCGATGTTATCGATGCGCTGCAGAGTAGAGCGCCATCCGGCTTCGAATTTGAAGTCTTCGCCGATTTTATGGGAGTAGTCGATCTGGCCGAGGTATTGGGTTCTGCCGTTGGAGGCGGGGCTGTTCTGGAGGTCTTCGCCGATCAGGCTTCCTTCGGGGTCGAAGTTGAATTCGTCGTAATTTTCTACTTCCGAGCGTTCGTTTTCGCTGTACTGGAAGCTGGCCGAGAGGTTGCGCCCCGGCTTGGCGAAAGTGGTATTGTAATCGGCGCGGATTTCGAAGTTCTCGCCTTCCTGTGGTTCTGTTTCGACGCGTCTGCTGATGTAATCGAGTTCACCGTTTTCGTCGTAGAACTCGGTGGTACGCAGGTTGCTGCTTTCTCCGCTGCTCTTGCGGTAGTTGCCGCTTACGCCCAGGGAGGCGTATTTATTGAGGGTATATTCGGTACCGAGGTTGAAGCCGGCGCTTTCGTTTTGGCGCAGGCCGTCGAAGTCGAAGTAACGGCTGTATGAGGTATCGGCGAAAGTGGCCGTTTGCTCGCGGAATCCGCGGAAGAAGCGTTCGTCGTAGCGGCCGTTAACGCCCAGGGTGGTGTTGAACTTTCCTTTGCGCCAGTTGGCGTCAACGCTTCCGTCGAATTTATTTCCGGTACCTCCGTTGAGGTTTACGGTGGCGTTGAATCCGTCTTCGGATTTTTGTTTCAGGACGATGTTCACCAGGCCGGCAGTTCCTTCGGGGTCGAACTGGGCACCGGGGTTGGTGAGCACTTCGACGCGTTCGATGTTGGAGGCGGTGAGGGTTTGCAGGAAGTTGGTTTGCTGGGTGATTGCGCTGGGTTTACCGTTGATGAGGAAGCGGACGCCTTCGGAGCCCCGCAGCGATACGTTGCCGTCGAGATCGACGGTGATGCTGGGGATTTCGCGCAGCAGGTCCTCGGCGTTGCCGCCGGAGGCGGCGATTGATTTTTCCACGTTGAACACCTTGCGGTCCAGGCCGAGTTCCATCACGGCGCGTTCGGCCGTTACGGTTACTTCGTTGAGGTTGTTGCCGCCTTCGTTCAGTACAATAGTAGGTACGGTTACGGTTGTTTCAGCGTCGGTAACGGTTACAGTTTGGGTTTCAGTCGCGTACCCCAGGAAGCTGGCTTCCAGCCGGTAAGTTCCCGCCGGCAGGTTAATAAGTTCATAGTTGCCGTCGAAGTCGGTGCTGGTTCCCTTCACCATTTTATCGCTGGCATCATAAACGCTTACGTTGGCGAAGCCCAGAGGTTCCTGCGTTATACCGTCGGTAAGTTTTCCTTTAATACTTTGGGCGCTGACGCAGGTGCTGAGTAAAAATATAAGGAGCAGGGTGAGGAACGCCGAAGTGACAGGATACCGCCCGATGTTCCGGGTCGTTCCCCAGCCGGGGCTAAACTGATTCAGCGATAAAGCTGTCGTTGTATATAAATCGTTCGGCGTCCTTGTAGCGAATTGCTTCTTCATCTTTATTAATTTGATGACACAAACTTCGGGTGCTTTTCGGGGCGGTATGAGCGCGTTCGACGGTCAGGTGTATTGGATCGACAATCCGGCTTTTCTCCTGATATCCGTTATCTCAGAGTCGTTTTGCTGGATGGTAGATAGAAAAGGGGCAATGGTAGAATGCAACGACTCCGGGCTGTTGCCCTCCTCTATCTTTACCCTTGCCGATACTATGATAACCGGACGCAAACCAACACCAGTGTTCTTTTTGCACCACGAGCACCGTCTGGCATTTATACCTAAGTCAGAGTGGTTTGGGACTTTTTCACTCGCTAATTGCCCCAAACCACTCCGGCTTAGGTCTACCGGCACCTTATTCAGGGCGACGTTCACCACTTCCGGGATAAATTCCCGGAGCCTTATATTGGCTATTGCTGACGCCGGCACCGGAGGTTTAAATTATCACCCGCCCAATCTTCTACTCTAAAACGCTGCTGAAGTCAGCACCACGCAATGGAAAATTTCTTTCAACGTCACAAGAAAACCTTACTGCACGTCGCTTTCTGGGCCATGTACGCTTCTTATTTTTTCTACAACATCAGTTACGGTAGAAAAGGGGAACCGGACTGGGAACGGATCATGCCCGATTTTCTGTTCCACGTTATTTCGCTGTTCGCGATCAGTTACGTCAATTACTTTTTCTTTCTGCCACGTCTGCTGAAAACCGGGAAGATCGGTCAGTACTTCATCACGTACGTACCTATCTTCCTGGGGATGACCTACCTGGCCCTGCTCGGGAAACAGTACCTGCTCGACCGGTTCACGCACGACGATACGTGGATGTACTCCCTTCGCTTCGGTCTGAATGTGTTCGTAGCGGCTTTTTTCGTTACCGCTTTTGTCGGCCTGATGAAATTCGTAGAGGATTATTTCGAACTCGAAGCCCACAATCGCGAGCTCGAGAACCGGCAACTGACCTCCGAGCTGCGCTTTTTGAAAGCGCAGGTAAACCCGCACTTTCTCTTTAACACCCTCAACAACCTCTACTACCTGGCCGTCAACCAATCAGACCAGACCCCGGAGGTCATCGCCAAGCTGTCCGGCATGATGCGTTACATGATCCACGAGAGCAACGCCGAGAAAGTTCCCCTCAGTAAGGAAGTCGAGTATATGGAAAACTACCTTGACCTGGAGCGGCTCCGGCTCAACGAGGAGGTTCCCATCACCTTCGAGGTGAACGGAGACATTGCCGGGGCCCGGGTCACGCCGCTCATCCTGATCACCTTTCTGGAAAACGCGTTCAAGCACGGCATCGGCAACAACGGCGGCAACTCCTGGATTACCGTCAGCCTGACGGTCAACGATGGCACCATTGTATACAAGGTCGCGAACAGCGTGCTCCAACACAACGAAAAAACCGTGCGCGAGGCCTCCGGCCTCGGCCTGGCCAATGTCCGCCGTCGCCTCGATCTGAGCTACCCGGGCAATCACCAACTCGACGTCACCGAAGATGACGAACGCTACAGCGTCAACCTCAAAATTACCCTCTGATGACCCTCACCTGCCTGATCGTCGAAGACGAGCCAATGGCTCGTAAACTCCTGACCCAGTACGTCGAAAAAATCCCGGGGATCGAGCTTCTCGCCTCCCTCTCCAGCCCGCTGGAGGCCCTCGAGTTCCTGAAAGAAAACGAGCCCGACGTGCTCTTTCTCGACGTTCAGATGCCGGAGATCACCGGCATCGGCCTGCTCAAGATCCTCAAGAAAAAGCCGATCGTGGTGCTCACCACGGCTTACTCCGAATACGCCATCGAAGGCTACGAACTCGACGTGACCGATTACCTGCTCAAGCCCATCACCTTCCAGCGGTTTTTGAAGTGCATAGAAAAGATCCGTCAGAACAAAGCGCGCACCCTGCCCCACCCTGCTCCCGGTCAGCCCGGCATTGCACCTGCGGCCGCGCCGGAACAGGACACCTTACCCGAATACCTTTTCGTGAAGGACGGGACGAAGTCTGTCCGCGTCAACTTCGCCGACGTGCTGTACATCGAAGGTCTCAAAGACTACGTCCGGATCCACACGTCGGCCAAGAAAATAACGACGCTGCAAAGCCTCAAAAAGCTGACGGCAATGCTTCCTTCCAACGAGTTTGTCCGCGTTCACCACTCTTACATCATCGCCCTGAAATGGGTCGAGGAAGTTTACCGCGACGAAGTACTCATCAACGGAACGCTGGTGCCGGTGAGCGACACTTACCGCCCCGCCTTCAAGGAAATGATCGAAGACCGGCTGTTGAAGTAGGAGGTTTGGAGTCGGGAGTTTGGAGTCGGGAGTATCGGAGTCGGGAGTCGGGAGTCAAAGTGGACAATTCCCCACCTCTGTGTTTACTCAAATCCGATCTCCCGCAATCCTTTGTGGCTGATGGCGATGGCCTCGAGGGCGGTGTGGTTGAAGCACATGTCCTGCTCCACGAGGTAGAACTCCATGCCTGATTTTTCGCGGGCGGCCAGGATTCGTTTGAAGTCGATGTTGCCTTCGCCGACGGGAGCGAAGCGGCCCTGATCGTCCATATCCTTCACGTGCCACGCCTTGAAGCGGCCGGGCGCTTTATCGAAGTAGGCAACAGGGTCGGCGCCGGCTTTGGTGACCCAGTACAGGTCCATCTGGAAGTTGAGGATTTCCGGATCGGAGTTCTCGATGAAGTAATCGATCGGGACGATGCCGTCTTCGCCGGCCATGAACTCGAAGTCGTGATTGTGGTAGAGGCACTGGATGCCACCATCGGCACATTTCTGGGCAATAGCGTTGACGTTCTTCATCACCATTTCCGCACTTTGGTTCATGCCCAGCGTCTTGGTTTCGGCGTCATAAGTGAACGCGCCCATGGGAGGGATGGGAATTACGAGGTATTGGAAGCCGGCTTCTTTGAGGTCGGCTACTACCTGATCGGTAGTTTCAATCGTGATGTCGCTGTGGTGAGAACTGATGGGAGTGAGGCCAACCTCTGCGAGGTAGTTTTTGAACTCGGTGGGCGTCATGCCGTAGAACTTACCTTCTTTGTAGCCCGCCGCTTCGATGTATTTGTAACCGAGGTCTGCCACCTTTTTGAGCACGCCCTTCGGGTCTCCGGCCAGGGTGTCGCGCAGGGTGTAGAGGGCAAGGCCACCAAAATCGGTGGTAACGTCGAGTTCCTGCTCGGCTGCGGGCGCTTCTGCAGCGGTTTCCGGTTTACTGTCGTTGCAGGCGGCAAGGGTAAAGAATAAAAGGAAGAGGGGGAATATTTGCTTGATCATTGCTTTATTGTTTATACCATTATCAGGACGCGACTGCTCTCCGGTGGCCCTCGCAATTGAAAACACCACCGATAAAACTGCGAACAGACGGCAAGGTAGGAATCCTGGCGCGGTCTGCGTTGGGAATTTCAGAATTGTGTGTAACCAAATGAGGTGCCCCCATTCTTTCAACCACGGCCCCTAAGAGTTTACGAAAACGTGGGGGCGAGCCCCAAAAACGAAAACACAGGGGTGAACCCCTGTGCTACGAGAGCTACGGTTCAAACACGAAATTCATAACGAAAACACAGGGGAAAACCCCTGTGCTACGAGAGACGGACCTACGGCCCTACCCTACCCTCGCTTCACCGGTCCCGTTTTACAGCTTCACCTTTTCCCCCAGCTGCACCAGGAAGCCAGCGGCCTCCTCCATGGCCTGTTCGGTCGAACCCGCCAGCGACATCACCTCCAACACGCCGGCCATTTCTCCGGGCCAATCGAAACCGGACGACAGAATGTTGCTGCCCACCACTACGGAGTAAGGTTTGCCCTGCCTGACACAACTCCCGATCACACCACCCACCACTTTGCCTTCGAGCGACTGTTCGTCCAGCCGGCCTTCGCCGGTGATCACGTGGTCGGCGCGGCCGATGGCTGCTTCCAGCCCGGTGAGTTCGCTGATGGTCTGGAAGCCACTGCGGAGCGTGGCGCCCAGCAGTGCGCAGAGGCCGGCGGCAATTCCGCCCGCAGCACCGCCTCCGGCGGTGGTGGAAACATCCGCCGCGGCAAATTCATCGAATTGCCGGCCCAGGATTTGGCCTCCGTTTTCCAAACGGTCGATCATTGCGGCGTCGGCTCCTTTCTGCGCGGCGTACACGTGGGCACTGCCGCGGGGACCGATCAGCGGGTTGGTCACGTCGCACAACAACACAATTTCAGTTTTCTCCCATGGTTTCGCTTTCGGCGGAACGATCCGGTGGATGCGCTCCAGCCCGGCGCCGTTGGGCGGCACTTCGCTGCCGTCTTCGGCCAGGAAGCGGAAGCCGAGGGCGGTTGCTATTCCCGTCCCCAGGTCGTGGGTGGCGCTGCCCCCCAGCAGCAGGTAAATCGTGCGTACGCCGCGGTTCAGCGCATCGGCCAGCATCATTCCGGTGCCAAACGTACTGGTGTGCAGCGGGTTTCGTTCTTCGGGCGTCAGCAGCACCAGCCCGGATGCCGTGGCGACTTCGATGAAAGCGAAGTCGAAACCCAGCAGGTAGCGGCCCCGCAGGGGCCGCCCCAGCGGATCACGGGCCGCTACGGTTACCGGCATCAGGTTCAGGTGATCCTCGAGGATATCCAGCGTACCGTCTCCGCCGTCGGCGAGGGGATGGTACGCTACCTTCGCGGCAGGGTATTTGCGGCGAATTCCGGTGGCGATCGCCTCGCAAACGCTGTTTGCGGAGAGTGAGCCTTTGAATTTATCGGGGGCAATGAGAACGTTCATACAGGAATAATTTGACCGGCACCAAGGCACGTGAGCATTTCCGCTTCTTGCGGTACAGCGTAAATATGTACACCCATTTTTTCCAGTTCAGGCGCGAACGCAGGTGCAAAGCGGGGGTAAGCACGGGCAATGTTGCCACCCAGGACCAGGGTCTCCGGCCTGAACTTCCGACAGACCGGGAGCAGTAGTTCCAACAGGTTGCTGGCGTACGCCGCAAAAATCTCCTCCAGTTCGGCGGGCGTTGCGGCGCCGATCAGCGCGAGCAGATCAGGCACTATGATGCCGAACTCCGTTTCAGCGAAATGCGTAAACCAGCGCGTACCGAAAAAGTCATCGGCGATTCCTTCTCCGAAGGGCACCTGGTAAATTTCGCCTCCGGGCGGGAGACCCGGCATAGCCTTCACCAGCCGACCATCCTCTACAAACGCAGAGCCGATCCCCGTGCCCAGAGTTATCGTCATCAGGCGCCGGTGGCCGGCGCTGCGGAATTTCTGATCTGCTCCCAGCCCGAAACAGGCTGCGTCGTTCTCGAAGTACACCGCCCGGAGCTGCGGCAGTTCCCGGAGGAGCGTGGCCCGCAGGTCGAGCCCGTTCAGCGCGCCCATTTTCAGGCCCGGTTTGAACCGGGCGGTTCCGGACGCATACTCGAACGGGCCGGGCATTGCGATGGCGATGGCTCCGGATGCGTGCACCTCTTGCTGTTTGAGGTGGCCGATCCAGGCCTGGAGGAGGCTCTCCCTGTCCAGAAAAGCATCAACTTTGGTGGTTGCGGTTATGCCGGCGGGCACCATTTTCCCTCCTTCCCGGCGTAACGGAAGTGAGGTGATGTGGCTGCCACCGATGTCTATTCCCAGAAATTGGCTCGTCATCAGAAGAATTTAGGGAAGTACACACTCAACAGGACGATGAGCACAAAGAACCCGACGAGAAGCAGAACCTTGCTCATAGCTATCTCTGTTCCGATCATTGCTTCCTCAACCACCACTGCACCTGCGTCGCTGCGCCCGGAAACAGAATCGTCTGCCCTCGTCTTAGCCGGGATAACGAAGCTGCTCAGGTAGCCTACGCCCAGAGTAACAACGGCCCCTACGGCATTCCACCAGAACCAGAATACAGAAGGTACCCATAACCACAGGTAAACATTAACCAGCACGCCCGCCAGAATTCCGAGGTTCGCGGCGCGGCCATGCACCCGCTTGAGCAGGATAGCCGCCAGGAAAGTCGCCAGCATCGGGCCGTAGAAAACCGACCCGATTTTGTTGATCGCCTCGATGACGGTCTTAGCGATGTCTCCCGTGAAGAAAGCCAGGATGATACAGACGATGCCCCAGAAAAGCGCCGCTCCTTTGGAATACCGGATGTATTCTTTGTTGGACAGCTCCCTGCGGGAATGAAAAAAATCTTCCACCGTAGCCGCACTAAGCGAGTTGACGGCAGAGCTGAGCGACGACATCGCCGCCGAAAAAATGGCAACGATCAGCAGGCCCATCAGGCCGTGCGGCAAATAGTCCCGGATGAATACCGGAACCATCAGGTCGGGCTTATCCAGCGGGATGGCCGCCCGGAAGGCCGGGTCCTGCAGTACGAGGGTGCCGAGTACCAGGCCCATAACACAGTAAGTCAGCGTAATGGGAAAGCGAAGCAATCCGTTACTGAGCAGGGTTTTGTTGAGCGTACTCCGGTTGGGAGCTGAAAACAGGCGCTGTACCTGAAACTGATCCGTTCCGTAATAAGAGGCATAGAGAAAGAATCCTCCGATGAGCATCGGCCAAAAGCCAAACTCGTCGCCCTCGCTGATGCCCAGATTATCGAAATCAACCGCTCTCAGCCGGTCGGGATCTACCTGAGCCACGAAGTTTTCCCAGCCGCCAAGGTAATAAAGGCCAGCCACCAGACAGATAACGATGCCGAGGGTCAACACTACCATTTGGATGACGTCTCCGTAGACTACTGCTTTCATTCCGCCCTGAAGGGAGTACAGTAAGGTGACCAAACCGATGCCCAGGATGGTTTGCCACATCGGGATGGCCATTACACTGGTCAGGATGAGGGCAACCGCATAAATCATCACACTGGTCGCAAATGCTCTGCTGACCTGAAAGACGCCGCTGAGCAACATCCGGGTAGAGCGGCCGAACCGCTGTTCGAGGTAAGCATAAACGCTGACAATTTTAGCTTCGAACAGTGGCGGAATCAGTACCGCCATCAGAAAAAGCATAGCGAGAGGAACGGCAAACTCGTAGGTTAGCCAAACCATACCGCCGCCTTCTTTGATGCCAACGAAGGCCGGCGCAGAAACGAAGCTGATGGCAGAAAGCTGGGTAGCGATGGTACTGAGAGAGAGCGCTCCCCAGCCAAAGGATTTTCCGCCCAGGAAGTAGTCTTTACCGTTTTGATTTCCGCTGAACCTCTTGCCCAGCCAGAGAAAGAACAAAAGATAGGCGGCAATGATGGCGTAGTCAAAAAGGTTCATATCGATCAGGTTTCTATAAGGTCAATCAGGCAGGCAGCTGTCCAGGAGAACTGATCACCACCGTAGCCCTGGGTTAAATCAGGAGCCGTGTTTTTCTGGCAATCAAAATACTCGTAAAAACCGAATTCCCGGATAAGATGAATGGCATCGTTACGAACAACTTCCGCCATTTTTCCGAAGCCGTAGTTTTTGAGTCCGTCGTGAATCAGCCAGTTCATGTGCGGCCAGATGGGGCCGCGCCAGTAGCGCCTGGAGTCGAAGTGAGGGCTGTCGGGGTCGAAGCTGGGGCAGAGGTAGAACCCGCGGTCGTGAAGGCTTTGCAGGTAATCGTTCAAAATTTTTGCCTGCTTATCAGAGGCGATGCCTGCCGACAAAGCCGTGAAGCTTCCGATTTCGCGTTCTGCGATCTGCGCTCCGGCCCGAACATCGTAGGGAACAAAGGTCTGCAGCTCCTCGTGCCATAGTTTTTGCTGGAAAGCCCTGGTGGATTGTTGTTGCCATTCTTCCAGTTCTCCGACATCGAAGCCGAAGCGCTGACCGATACGGATCAGGCTGGCGTTGGATTTGATGAGCAAAGCATTCATCAGGGTATCCTGGATGAGGATTTCACTTTCGGCAAAGATGCCTGGCCCATCGTAGCCGTTGCGCTTACCGAGTTCGAGTTGGTGCACGTAACGGTCGTACTGATCGGCGGTTGGGCGTTCGTCGGCTGCGGCAATCTTGGTATCCTGCCGCGTGTAGGCGGGCAAGGTACCTTTATCGATCACGATCCGGTCCATAGAGGCATCCCAGAGCGGAGAATTGTCGCGCCCGGTTTCCCAGGGATGGTACATAAACATCAGCCCTTCCCTTTCCGGGTCCCGGTAGATATATAAAAAGCGGTGACTGTTGACGACCCTCGGGAATAAGGCTTTTACCGTCGCGATGGTAGCGGCATCATCGGGGAAGGTGTTCAGAAGGTGCTCCAGCACGAAGCCGTGGACGGCAGGTTGGGTAATGCCCGAAGTTTTTGGTCGTTGGGGAGCTCCCGCGTTAACGGTTGTGTCCCAAAAGTCGAAGTTGGGGAAGTAAGTGGTCTCCTTTTCGGAATGGAAAATGATATGAGGCACCATTCCATTGGCCCACTGGCCGGTAAAAAGGGTTTCCATTTCCCGGAGTGCCCGTTGGGGGTTTATGTGTGCATTTCCGATGCTGGTAAATCCTGAATCCCAGTTCCATTGAAAAGGGTAAAGTCTTCCCGAAGGCACAGAAAATCCAGGTGCACGCCAATTGGCCTCCAGTGTTTCCCTGGCGGTTTGGAGCAGTTCTTGTTTAGTCATAATCTTAGCTAATAAAAGTGGGCGGGAATTCATTAGGAATCCCCGCCCCGAAAACAGGTTAGAGTAGGTCTAAAAATCAAAAGAGACGCGGACAAAAAGTCGGCGGGGAAGAATGGGGCGCCCCACGAAGAAATCACTGATTCCTCCGCTCTGGCTATCGGCCTGACGGGGTGAGCCCTCCGTTACGCCATCGCTGTCGAACAGGTTAGATACCTGAAAGCCGAGGCGCATGGTCTGCTTTTTTCCCAGATCGAAAGTGTACCCGCCGTCGAGACGGACGATGTTGTAACCTTCGAGTTCAACGGTATTGGCGTCGTTGGCAAACTTGCTGCCCAGCAGGTTAGCCGAGAGGCCGGCATCAATGCTGCCGTTATCGTAGTTGGCTCCGATGAGCCCGATGGCGTTGGGCTGGCGGCGCAGCTCGTTGCCCACCTGATCTTCGTTGCCTTCCACCTTCGTGAATTCGTGGTCCTGAAGGGTTACGTTACCGTACAGGTTCAGGTCGTCGCTTACGCTGTAGTTCAGGCTTGCTTCGACGCCGACGGTACGGGTGCTTTGCAGACGCACTTGCTCGATTACGCTACCGGGGTTGTTGGGGTCGTTGATGAAATCGACGTTTCTGCGGTCAGACAGATTGACGTAGTAAAGAGCGGCAGTAGCTGCCAGCTTATTCTTGCCGTACTTAGCGCCCAGTTCTCCCTGAATGATCGTTTCGGGTTCGTAGGAAAGTGGGCTGCCGGGGGCGGAAAAACCAACTCCTCTCAATTCCGGAAAGAAGTATCCCCGCGAAGCATTAGCGTAAATATTAAGGTCCGGATTGACTTTGTAAAGGCCCGCTACCGCTACTGCAAAATCGCTGGCCGACACCGTTCCTTTCTGGAAGTTGTTGCTGCCCACCCCGTCCTCGCGGACAATCTTTCCGGTAGCATTTTCCCAGCGTAAACCGACATCGAGGCTGAAGCGCTCTCCCTGGTACTGATCACCGGCGTAGAAGGCGACTTTGGTGCTGCGGTGGTGGCGGTTGGCGGTCTGGCGGCCATCGATGAAACCTCCCGTGCTGTAGGACACTTCCTCGCCCATATCATTGGTGTAGGTCAGGTTAACGGTCCGGGGGGCATTACGGAAATCACCCAGGAAGTTGGATATCCAGTTGTTGTCCTCGGCCCGGGTATCGGACACGAAGGTGCCGAAGCTGAAACTGTGGTTTCCGGCTGTTTTGGTCAACTGAATCTCACCAACGGTTTCTTCCATCGGGCGGTCGCGGTCCAGTATCCGGTTTTCGAAAAGGAGGTCACCTGCTGCGAGTTCAGTACCATCGTCTACGTAAGTGAAGGTTGCATCAGCGGGGAGGTCGCGGTTACTGAGGTAAGTATCTTGTCCTTCGGGTACGTTGCGGACACCGTCGCCATCCAGGAAGAGGTTAAAGCCGTGCTCGTACTTAGCTGATTTAGCTTTTGCCGATAGTCGCCAGTCGTTGTCGAAGCTGTGGTTGAGCTGGGCCATGATGTAGCCACCTTTGGTGGTTACACCGTCGGCGATGGGAGATTCGAAGCGGCCGTAAGGCGTATCGAATGAATAGCCGGCAGCCTGATCGGTGAGGGTGGTAAACACTGTCTCTCCGTCGTTACCTACGGGCCGCTCGCTCTGGCCTGCATCGTTGGCCAGTGGGTACGGAAGGTAAAACTGGACGTTATCGTCGATCGACTGTGCGTACACCGTAAAGGAGCTTTTTCCTTCGTTGAACAGCTTTTTGATGTTGGCCCGGATCTGGTGGCCACGGGTGGCGAGACCGGTTTTTAAAGGACCTTCATCGTAGCGGTAGAACCCGGAAACGGCATAGAAGAGGTTATCAGCCAGTGGCCCGGAGGAGAGGATGTCCAGTTTCGCACGGCCACCTTCGGCCCATTCCAGTTGCACCTTATTGTCGGGAGTAGCTGTGCCGGTGATGCTGGTGTAGTTGATGATACCGGCTACGCTTCCGGCTCCGAAAAGAGTGGAAGAGCCCCCCCGGGTGAACTCCAGGTTACGAATCCCGATATCGTTACGGAAGTAAACGTCGTGCGCCGAAGAGTTCAGGCCGAAAGTGCTCAGTACGGGCATCCCGTCTACCTGAAGCGGCGTGAACTGGTACTGACCTCCGGAAGGAAGGCCCCGCACGAAGATGTTAGAAGCTACTTCGCCCCCCCCGCCTTCGGCGGTGATGCCGGGAACACCCCGCAGAATATCGGCCTGCGAGTTGCTGCTGAGGCGCTGCAGTTGTTCCGCATTGATGAGGGTAATCGACATCGGCGAAGCTTTCTGCGTACGGCCGGTGAAGGAACCCGTGACGACTACTTCGTCCAGCGAAAGGTTGTCCGCTTCCAGGGTTACGTTTTCGGTAACCGTTTGCCCGTCCGTGAAGGTAAACGATTTCTCCATGGTGCGGTAGCCAGTGTAGGAGAAGCGGATGGTGTAGGTGCCGGCGGGGATGCTCAGGCTGTAGGCGCCATCGTAGTCGGTGACGGTACCGGTGCTTGTGCCCGTAACGAATACGCTGGCACCGATCAGACCTTCCTGGTCTTTATCGGTGATCGTACCGCTCAGGGTTGCCTGAGCGGTAAGGGCGCTACAAAGGAAAGTAGCAAGGAGTATGAATAGCAAGCTACCGATAGAGGTATTTAATTTGAGTTTCATTACTAATGATTGCATGATCGAAAAAAACAAGTCAATATTCCGAATTATTGACTATTGCAAAATTATGCTACCGCCAACCAGACGTTATAACATATTACTGCCGTACCATGACACTATTCTATAACATTTTGCTATTTTTACTCCAGTCATCTGCATTATTGTACACATGAAGCCCGAGTTTGAAAAAATAGTCGAGCCTGCTGAACACTCCTTTACCGCGAAGGTGGTAACGAGGGCGAGCCGTCCCCTTCTCAGTCAGGCCTGGCACTATCATCCTGAACTGGAGATATGCCTGACGGTGAAAGGACGTGGTCGCAGATTTGTGGGGAATCACATCTCCGAATACGAAGAAGGAGAGTTGGTTATGTTCGGTCCCAATCTCCCCCATGGCTTCACCACCGATGTGTACGGGAGCCAGATCGTCGTTCAGATGACCTCTGACTTTCTCGGGGAGGTTTTCTTCGAGCGCCCCGAAACCCACGTCATTCGGAACTTACTCAATGCCTCCCGCCAAGGTCTGGAGTTTAGTGGGACAACCAAAAAGAAAAGCCGGCAGATCATGCAAAAAATGCTGCACGAAACGGGGCTGCCCCGCCTGCTGCTCTTTCTTGAATTGCTACACGTGCTTGCAACCTCAACCGAGGTAAGCCCCATTTGCTCCAAGGAGTATGCGCACGGCTTCGACGTAAAAGAGATGGGCCGGATCAAGGTTGTATACGACCACATAATGGAAAATTTCACGCAGCCCGTATCCATTAAGGAAGTAGCGGACAAGCTGAGCATCACCGAAGCAGCCTTTTATAAATTCATCCGCAAACACACCAGAAAGACGTACACCCAGATCATCAATGAGTTCAGGATCAATTATGCTGCGAAGTTGTTGATGTCGACCGAAAAGAGCATTTCTGAGGTTTGCTTTGACAGCGGCTACAACAACATCTCCTATTTCAACCGTAAGTTCAAGCAGTTGATGGGGAAAACGCCCGCGGTATTCAGAAGCCTGTACCAGTAAGTCCCGTCGGGTACGGCCTGCAGTAGTCATATTCTGCTTCCAGTCCAAAACGGGCTTTATCGTTTTCACAGAGCAATCCTTCCTTGCTTTTCAACCTGGGTTTGCACCCGCGGCCGCGCCCCTGACACTTTTCCCGGAAACGGCGCGAACGCAGGTGCAAAGGGAAGGCTACAGGAGCAAAGCCCCGAATCAAAGTAGTGTTGTGCCTGCTCAGCGCGGGCAGGTCTCTGTTTCTTCAAGAAACCGCCATGTAAGTTTCCCCGCCCGTCATCCCCGTAAGCACAAAACGGGACCAAGCCGAGACTGTGCCTAAACCTTTTTTGCCACCACCGCTAAATTCCTCCGCACAATTTTCTCGATCACCTCCCGCTTCAGGTCCTTCCCGATGAAAACAAAATGACTCTGCCGGCGGGTGTCGCTTTCCTCCCAATCGGGGCCGTCCGTCAGGGTAACCGTAGAACGAACGGACTGCAGAATAACCCGGCTGGGATGGTGCGCAATAGAAACCACGCCCTTGATCCGGTAGATCTGGTGGTAATACAACTTAACGAGGCGAAGCATCTCATGCGAGAGCTTGTCGAGATCGAACGGCTGATCAAAGCTGAGCGTGAAAGTTTTGATGTTTTGGTGCGCATACTGGTGCTCCCGGGCCGAAGAGATTCGCTCCGTCAGGACCTCAGACTCTACCGGCGACCGGTTTAACAACTCCTCGATATTGAAACGTCCGAATTCTCCGATTCTAACTTCCGCCGTTGGGTTGATTCCGCTGATGGTGGCCTTCAGGAGTTTAGCGTAATTAGGTGCAACGAGATCCGCCTTATTGAGCAAAATCGTATCGGCAGCTACCAGTTGCCGTCGCGCCTCGTCGGTTTCTTCCAGCCAGTCTTCCAACAGACCGGCATCCGCCAGACAAAAGACATTCCGCAATTCAAAGACGCGACCAACGCGCCAGTCGGCCAGAAAGGTTTCCACAATGGAGGACGGATCCGCCACCCCCGTGGTTTCGATAACCAGCAGGTCGAATTCTTCCCTGCGCTCGCTGACGATCTCAAGGGCGTCGAGCAACTCATCGTGCAGGGAGCAACACAGGCAACCAGCGCTGAGGGGGATGACGTCCTCCACCCCGTTGATCACCAGACCGGCATCGACGTTGACTTTCCCGACTTCATTCTCGATCACCATTACTTTCTTCGGTAGGGCGGACTGAATGAAGTGGTTGAGGAAGGTAGTCTTTCCTGAACCCAGGAAGCCTGTAATCAGGTAAACGGGGATTTTATTCATGACACTGGTTGGTTAGGAAGCCGGCACTGACGAAAATTGATCAGGTGAGTAACGACCAGAATTGCTGAGCCGACGTACATCAGCCAGCCAACCATCCCGAGGTGCTCCATCAACAGGCCTGCTGCGAAGACGCCCCACCCTATCCAGAGCCAGGCCCGGGTTTTGGTTTGCTGACTGGCCTTAGCGGCGTAATATACCGCAACCAAACTAAGGACAAGGAAAATGATATCGAGGCTACCCCACAGTCCGTGGCCGTGTTCGTGCCCGTGGTGGCTGGCCTCACTGATGGCATCGTGAACCAAAGGCTGAGCTGCGAAGAAAACCGGAGCCACTGCACAATGGATGGCGCAGAGCCCACTGGAGAGCATTCCTACAAAATCGGGTTTATTAACGAATGGATTCATAATATCGACAGACTCTAGAGTTAAGCAGTAAGGGGGTCGGAGAATATTTCTCCTTCATGGAACATATCGACTTCCCAATCTCTGAGAAGACAACGGTTCAGGGCCGCTGAAACAGCAGTTTCGTTTATGCCCTGGCCGATGAAAACCAGTTCTTGTTTACGGTCTCCCCATTCCCTATCCCAGTCTTTCTCGATCAGGTGGCGCTGTTGCTGGAATACCGGATTGAGACTTAGCTCAACGGCTGACTTACCGGCCCACCACGTGCCAACACTTTCGTAGCGCAGGGAACCACCCGCCTGGCTCCACACCAGCGCGTCTTCGGGGCGGGAAGCCAACCAGAATAAACCCTTGGAGCGGTAAACATTGCCCGGAAACCCCTCGTGGATAAATTTGAAGAACCGCTCGGGGTGAAAAGGCTTATGGGCCCGGAAGATGAAGGAATTAAAACCGTAGGTTTCAGTTTCGGGCGTATGTTCACCTTCCAGCTCCCTGAGCCAACCGGCAGATTGTTCGGCTGTATCAAGGTCAAAACTGCCCGTATTGAGCAATTCTTCCAGAGGGGCACGGCTCATTTCCGTTTCGAGCAGCTTAGCCGTCGGGTTCAGCTTTTTCAGTAAGCCTTTGAGGACTTCCAACTCGTAGGCATCCACCAGATCCGTTTTATTAAGCAGGATGATGTTGGCGAATTCGACCTGCTCGGTCAGGAGATTAACGATCGGTCGTTGATCCTGCGGATCATCGGTCATACCCCGATCAAGAATAGTTTGAGCACTCCCGAAATCGTCCAGAAAATGACGGGAGTCGACCACCGTTACCATCGTATCGATGTAGGAAAAGCGGCTCAGGTCAATCCCACTTTCTTCACTGACAAAGCTGAAGGTCTGGGCTACCGGGACCGGTTCACTGATACCGGTACTCTCGATAAGCAGGTAATCGAAGCGATCCTCCCGTGCCAGGCGTTCCACCTCGATCATCAGGTCTTCGCGCAGTGTACAACAAATGCAGCCGTTGGACATCTCAACCAGTTTTTCCTCAGCCTGAACGAGGCTTCCCGACGCCTCTACCAGTTGGGCATCGACGTTCACTTCGGCCATGTCGTTGACAATCACGGCAACGCGAAGTCCTTCCTTATTGTGTAAAACATGATTGAGGAGGGTGGTCTTCCCCGCGCCCAGAAAACCACTGAGAACGGTGACCGGTAATCGCTTTTTCATCGAAAAATATTTTCGACAAAGATAGGCATTATTCACTTATTGCAACAATGTTGCGTTAAAGTTCGGCGTTTACTTTTTCGCCAGTAGTCTCCTGTAACCGTTGCTTCTCTGAACTGAGGCTAAACGATGCCCCTCGCAAATGCAGTGCGACCTGTCAATCAGGCAAGCCTCCTCCGGATCGACTACTTCCCCACTGGCCCTGAAAGGGCCAGAGAACCGATTAAACACCCGGGGTGTTGAAGGATTAAAGAATTGCAGGACAGTATCAATAATTTCATTTATGTCACGACGCCAGACAAAATCCCAGACGGCCATACTTCAGTTGTTGAAGAAAGAACAGGTAGCTCTGAGTCACGATGGTATTACGGCCAAACTGGAACAAGAGATTGACAGGGTAACTATATATCGTATCCTAAACCGCTTCGTGGAGGATGGTCTGGCCCACCGCATTGTAGCCGATGATGGTCGGCAGTACTTTGCAATCTGCCCCGAGGAATGCTCACATGATCATAAAGCGCACGATCACCTGCACTTTCGTTGCGTAAGCTGTGACCGGGTAGAGTGCGTACCGGGAGAAGTAGAATACAGCCTTCCTGCTGGTTACAAGGTCGACAATCACAACATCATTCTTTCGGGGAACTGCAACGACTGCAGCGGGAAGTAATCAGCCGGAGACAATGATCTATTGGTCCTACAGTTCGGGCGCGAACGCAGGTGCAAAGTGGGTTTTTAAGAACACAATGTCCCCTCCGAATACTCAGCCCCTCCGGTCCTGCCGTTATTCCACTCCGCCCCAGCACATGTACTTTGTCTCCAGATAATCCTCGAGACCGTATTTGCTTCCTTCCCGCCCGAAACCGGACTCTTTGATGCCCCCGAAGGGGGCGATGGCGGTGGAGATCATCCCCGTATTTATGCCAACCATTCCGTACTCCAGCGCTTCGGCGACGCGCCAGATCAGGGCGTAGTCGCGCCCGTAGAAATACGCCGCCAGGCCAAAGGGCGTATCGTTGGCCATCCGGATCACTTCTTCCTCCGTCTCAAACTTGAAGACGGGCGCTACGGGACCGAAAATTTCGGTCGAGGCCACGTCCATATTCTGGTCCGCATCCGCAAGGATGGTTGGTTCGTAGAAGAGATCGCCCTGCTCAGAACGCTTGCCTCCGGCAAGCACCCGCGCGCCCTTTTCTTTGGCGTCGGCAACGAGGGCTTCCACCTTGTCCAGGCCAGCCTGGTTGATAAGCGGACCAATGTCGACCCCGTCCTGCCGGCCATCGCCGACCCTGAGTTCGTCGACGGCCTTCTTTAAATCTTTAACGAACTTATCGTACACCCCGGCCTGTACGTAAATCCGGTTGGAGCAAACACAGGTTTGCCCGGCGTTGCGGTATTTACTGGCCACTGCACCTGCGACCGCGCCCGCTATGTCCGCGTCGTTGAAAACAATGAAGGGAGCATTCCCCCCGAGTTCCAATGATAGTTTTTTGACCGTCCCTGCACACTGACGCATCAGCTCCTTGCCCACTGCCGTGGAGCCGGTGAAACTCAGTTTACGCACCACCTCACTTTCCGTCAGTACTGCACCGACTTCCTTCGGCGTATTTGTGGTTATTATGTTCAGCACGCCCGGCGGGAAGCCGGCCTCCCCGGCCAGGTGAGCAAGTGCAAGCGCCGAGAGCGGAGTGGCCTCGGCAGGTTTGATCACCACCGTACAGCCCACCGCGAGCGCGGGGGCCACCTTGCGGGTAATCATTGCGTTCGGAAAGTTCCAGGGCGTAATCGCCGCAACCACCCCAACCGGCTGCTTGATGACCGTGATGCGCTTATCTGTTCCGTGACCGGGAATCACATCGCCGTAAGCCCGTTTGCCTTCCTCGGCAAACCACTCCACAAAAGAAGCGCCGTAGCGGATCTCGCCGGCAGCTTCCGCCAGGGGCTTGCCCTGCTCAGAGGTGAGAATCATCGCAAGGTCGTCCACGTTTTCCAGCATGAGCTCGTACCAGCGGCGCAGAATCGCCGAACGCTCGCCGGCCGTTTTTTTGCTCCAGGCCGGGAAGGCAGCCTTAGCAGCAGCGACCGCTTTCTCTGTTTCCGCCCGACCTAAATCCGGTACAGTTGCCAGCTCTTCACCCGTCGCCGGATCATTTACCGGAAACGTATTGCCGGACTCTGCATCCGACCATTTTCCGTCGATGTAAGCATGGGGTTTCAAAAGTTTGGAATTCGATAGCTGCATGACAAGTTTTTTTAAGCAAAAATGTATTGACCTGTCCTGTTTACTGATCCAGAACACGACGTTCAGCTTTACAACCTGATAAGGATGTAAATTGTGCATTGAAGTCAGAAAACCAACGGGCGGGTCATCCGTTTAATTAGCAAGACAACTGTTACATTTGCAACCTTTAGCCTGAGGGGCCAACATCTTAAAGACTAACCATGCCATTATACCATCAACTAGGGCAGTTTCCGCAGAAGCGCCATACCCAGTTTCGTCAGCCCGACGGAAGCCTTTACCACGAGCAGCTTTTTGGTACCATCGGCTTCGACGGTATGTCGTCGTTGCTGTACCACTTGCGCCGCCCGACGCAGGTGCGCGACATCGTCTCCAGTGTTGACGTAAGCCCGAAGGTTGCGGAAGCGAAACATATCAAAAGTAGGAAACTCGTTGGCTTCAACGTTCCTCCGGAGGATGACTTTCTGGACAGCCGCAAGGCGCTGCTCGTCAATAAAACGGTCCAGATCGGCGTCGCCGCTCCCCGCAAATCGTTGACGGATTATTTCTATAAAAATGCCGATTCCGACGAACTGCTGTTTATCCACCGGGGTACCGGAACGCTGCGTACGCTACTCGGCAACATACCCTTCGAGTACGGCGACTACCTGCTGATTCCGCGGGGTATGATCTACCAGATCGAGTTCGACACCGAAGACAATCGCATCCTCTACTGCGAGTCTACCGACCCGATCTACACCCCGAAGCGGTACCGCAATCACTTCGGCCAGTTGCTGGAGAGCAGCCCGTTTTGCGAACGCGATCTGAAGCTACCTCAGGACCTCGAAACCCATGATGAAACCGGGGAATTCACGATAAAAATCAAGAAACAGGGCATGCTCCACGAAGTGGTGTACGCCTCGCATCCCTTCGATGTCGTCGGGTGGGACGGCTATAACTTCCCGTACGGCTTCAGCATCCACAACTTCGAGCCGATCACCGGCCGCGTACACCAGCCGCCACCCGTACACCAGACCTTCGAGACCAAATCCTTTGTGGTTTGCTCTTTCGTTCCCCGGCTCTACGATTACCACCCGCTCTCGATCCCCGCGCCGTACAATCACTCCAACATCGACTCCGATGAGATGCTGTACTACGTCGATGGTGACTTCATGAGCCGCACCGGCATCGGCCCGGGTTACATTTCGCTGCACCCCGGCGGCATTCCGCACGGTCCGCACCCCGGCACTTACGAAGGTTCCATCGGGCACAAAGGCACCGAGGAACTTGCCGTGATGATCGATACCTTCGCACCGCTTGCGGTTACGGAAGAAGCGCTCAAAATCGATACGGGCGACTACCACCAATCCTGGCTTTAACGGGTTGAGGGCCTCCGGCCCGAACCTCCCAGGGCAGTAGCTCTGGCAAATTTGTTAGCTCCGTTTTCCGGACCTCAGGTCCGCTCACCAATCGGGCCAGAGGCCCTCAACCCAATATGCAATACGGAATCTTCTCCTACCAGAACGAAACACCCCGTGTGGGTATCCGCCATGGCAACCGCGTCGTCGACCTCAGCGTGCTGGCCGAATTGGGCGTTTTCGACTTCGATTCGAGCGTCTTCTATGAACTCTTCCTCAACGAGTTCATCGCGCTGGGCAAAGAGGTTCATCAGCGGGCGCGGACGCAGGTGCAAACCTGGCTGACGAACAATGAGATCCACCCCGAGGCCTACCTTTCCGTTGACGAAGTAACGATGCACCTGCCCGTAAGGATTGGCGACTACACCGATTTTTACAGCAGCATCGAGCATGCCACCAATGTCGGCAAAATGTTCCGTGATCCGGAGAACGCCCTGCTGCCCAACTGGAAGCACCTGCCCGTCGGCTACCACGGCCGGGCTTCGAGCATCGTTGTGTCGGGGACGGACATCAGGCGGCCTTCCGGCCAGGTAAAAACCAATGCGATGGACACGCCCGAATTCCGCCCTTCGGAGCGGCTGGACTTCGAGCTCGAGATGGCCTTCATCGTAGGTAAAGACTCCACTTTCGGTGAGCCCGTCAACATCGCAGATGCCGAAGACTACATCTTCGGCATCGCTCTGTTCAACGACTGGAGTGCCCGCGACATCCAGAAGTGGGAATACGTTCCACTCGGCCCGTTTCTGGGCAAAAGCTTCGCTTCCAGCCTTTCGCCGTGGATTACCGAACTGGCAGACCTGGAACCATTCAGAACGGCTGGTCCGGTCCAGGACCCTGCTCCCCTACCCTACCTTGCATCCGGCGTCAGCGCCCCTAATTTTGATATAGAACTGGAAGTGACTCTGACCCCTAAAGATGGTACACCTACAGTCATCAGCCGGTCCAACACCAAGTATCTGTACTGGAGTATGGCGCAGCAACTGACGCACCATACCAGCAACGGTTGCAACGTGCGCGTGGGCGACCTGATGGCCTCGGGTACAATCTCGGGCAAAGACGCCTCTTCCTACGGTTCCCTACTCGAGATTTCCGAAGGGGGCCGCAAGCCTTTCCCTCTCGAAGATGGCTCCCAACGGGCCTTCCTGGCCGATGGCGACACCATAACGCTGCGCGCCCACGCAGAGCGGGACGGGACTCGGCTGGAACTCGGCGAAGTTACCGGACGGATTATCTGAAGTAGGAGTATTTCCTGGTTTCAACCTGTCGAAATCGACAGGTTTGAAATCCTTTAAATCGAGGATATTGGCCGTGCGTATTTGATGTTGGTACGAGATTAATGCCGGAGGCTATGTACGAAGTGCCTGAAACCGCGTCCTCAATGTGAGATTCAGCCCTCAGAAATACTTCTTTGCGGCATCACTACCAACTACTTTCTGCCTGCTACGTTCTAACGCAAGCACAACATTCTACCCACTACTTTCTACCAGCTATGATCATCGATCCGAACAACCTCTCCCCCCGCGAAACCTACGCCTACCTCTCGGGGGCGGTCGCTCCGCGCCCCATCTGTTTTGCCAGTACCGTCGATGCTGAAGGCAATGTAAACCTAAGCCCCTTCAGTTTTTTCAACGTAGTGAGCGGAGATCCGCCCCTGTTGGCCTTTTCGCCACTGCTGAGCGGCCGTGACGGCTCGCCGAAGGATACCCTCAACAACGTCCGGGCGGTACCGGAGGTGACCATCAATATCGTGAATCATGCGATTGTCGAGCAAATGTCGCTCACGAGTACAGCCTACCCTTCCGGGGTCAATGAGTTCGAAAAAGCGGCGCTGACGCAGGTGCAGGGAGAGGTGGTGAAACCACCGCTGGTGGCTGAAAGCCCCGTCTCCTTCGAGTGTAAGGTAGATCAGATACTCACGCTCGGGGACGGCCCGATGGGCGGCAGCCTCATCATCGCACGGGTGGTGCGCATCCATGTCCATAAAGACCTGTTCGACGAGCAGGGTGTAATGGATATCCGCGCGCTCGATCTCGTTGGGCGCATGGGCGGAGCCGATTATATCCGCGCCATCCCCGAAGCCCTCTTCGAAATCCCCAAGCCCGTCCGGTCCCTCGGCATCGGCATCGACGGCCTGCCACCGTACATCCGCAACTCCACCGTATTGACCGGCAACAACCTTGGCCGGCTCGGTAACGTCGAGCGACTTCCCACCGCAGAAGAAATAAGTAAACTTGCTGGCAACCCAGGCGTTAAGGAAGCTTTGACCGGCGGACTGGAGCAGCGTCACCGTCTCGCGCAAGCCTACCTCGAGCGCGGAGAAACGGAACTGGCGCTCACCGTGCTTATGGCATAAATCAGAAGCCGGTTCCTGAATTCCAGCCTTTAATTTTATCCTTCATGAACCAATTCCCAGCAATCCTTCTCCTTTTGGCGTTTGCTTTTTCCTGTCAGTCCCCTGCCCCGGAGCAGGGCGCTCAGGCGGAGGTCACTACCAGCTCTACCGCCGACGCAGCCCCCTCTCCGGCCGATATAACGCTAGCCAAAGCCGTAGAGGCCCACGGAGGGGGCCGGTACGACACCGCAAGCTACAGCTTCGTATTCCGCAATAAAGCTTACACCTTCACCAACGACGGGACCGACTACCGCTACTCCGTTACCAACGAAGTAAACGGCGTGACCATCGTTGATGTCCTCGAAAACGGGAAACTCACGCATACCCTCGACGGAGTCCCCATCGATATTATCGAAAAGGATGTCGCCAAATTCTCCGAAGCGCTCAACTCGGTCATCTATTTCGCTACCCTGCCTCACAAGCTCCAGGACCCCGCCGTACTCCTTACCCAGCTCGATAGTGTCTCCATAAACGACGCGACCTACCACACGCTCAAGGTTCAGTTCAAGCAGGAAGGTGGCGGTACCGATCACGACGATAATTTCCGCTACTGGATCAATACCGCCACCAACCGGATAGACTACCTTGCCTACGATTACCTAACCAACGGCGGCGGCGTACGGTTCCGAAGCGCTTACAATCCCCGCGTTGTCGAAGGCATTCTCTTTCAGGATTACATCAACTACAAAGCTCCCGTTGGCACTTCTCTCGACGACTTACCCGCGCTGTTCGAACAAGGAAAATTGGAGGAACTCTCCCGTATCGAAACGGAAGAAGTCAAGTCTTTGAAGTGAGTTGCGGAGTCGTTGAGTTGACGCCGCCGTTACTACTCTCTCGCTTCGCTCATTGGCCCCGGTTCGCGCAGCGAACGGCACCCGCAGCAGCAAATCGTATTTCCAGAATCGAGTATCACTCCCCCCTTTGGGGATGAACGCGGCGAAGAGCTCTCGCAGTAGCAACTCACCAACTCGCTAATCCACTTCCAATCACTTAAGGCGGGCCATCTGGCTCCGCAGCCGCTTGCACCAGTCTTCCAGGGTCTTGAGGGAGGCGAAATGCTCGGGGTAGCGCTGTTTCACATTGCTCCGGAAAACGGCCCGGAAAACGGGATTGGCCATATTCTCCTCATTGGTCAGGTCGGCTTTGTAGCCACTTCCCCGCTTCTTGCTGGCTTTGGCGAAGGCATCGGCCTTCACCCCCGGGTAACGATCAAAGACATCCCGCATCAGTTCCTCGGTCTTATCGATGAGTTGCTGATGGATCTCTTCGTACTTCTTTTCTACCTGAGCGAGCTCACGACGACGTTTTTCCTCCTTCTTACGTGCTTTGCGGTGTTCTTCCTCTTCGGCGGCCTTAGCGGCCACCAGGTTGTCGGTAGACACCATCGTGTGGAGGTAACCGCCCACGTTCTGGATATCCTTGCCTGACTTTAGTTGGTTGAGTGTGTAATTGATGCCGTACTGAATCTGCTCCTCGGGGAACTGGCGTACCCACTTGCGCATTGTCGGCTCTTCGATGTACTGGCTTACCTGCACAAAAAGCCGGGCAACCACAGCGTCCTCCTCGTGGCTCACCTGAATTGTACCAAGTTCCGGCATTTTAGCGTCGACCTGGGTGGCATCGTAGCGGGGGTTGCGCATGATAATGAAACGAATCTTGTGCACCTTGCGCCCGCGCTTGAGTGGCTCAAACTCAAAACAGAGGTCAGTATGCATCAGAAGATGCTTCTGGGCCTTTTTGAGGATCTTCTGGTTGAAACTACCGTAGAGCGGATAGTTGTCTTTCACGATGGCCTTGCCCTTCGAGTTGCGGTGCATTTCTTTGGCCCCGATGATCTCCTTGAGGTCTTCGAACTCAAAAGTCCGGTAACCGATCTTCTCGTACTGTTTCAGCAACTCGTAGATCCGAACGGAGTAGCTGCTCGGCAAATTGAGAATGTTCTTCACGTCGTAAACCGTGAAACGGGATTTCAGCTCCAGGATGTGTGGCTTCATCTTCGGATGAAAGGTCACCTCGATATAGTTGGTGTTCGAACCATGGACCTGGGTAGTCGCACTCACGATAAGGTGAGTACGGGTTTCGTTGAGCCCGTCTTCTGTTTCCTGAAAGATGGACACCTCCTTTTGCAGAAGCGTGTTGGCACCGTCGCGTAACAGTTCATAGCTTGCTTTGTCTTTATCGAGACCAAACTCCTGAATGATGTCACGCAAATAAATCCGGTAAGGCTTAAAGTCCTCATCCGACATACGGACCATCGTGATCATCTTTGTGAATACACGGGTCTCCCACATATTGAACTTGTAGCGGGCTTCGACAAGGGAATTCGACTTACGCACCATTAGGCGCACCGTCGGGATGGATGGAACAGGCGATTTCATATTCTTTGGTATCAGTACTATATCTGCTGCCAAGATATGGTATAGTTAGAACCGACACACGTTTTTTCAGACCAGAAAACAAAGTATACCAGATCTAGGAAAGTCTACCATCTTTAGGAATTCCGCCTTTCCTACTTGCGGTACACTTTGTCCGAATCCTGGTATAGTAGTTCCGTCATTTGGTATACTTAACCCTGAATTTGGTATACTTTAGGTTGTAACTATCTGTATTAGAGCAGGTTACAGAGGCCTAAAAGAAGTAAAACCCTTAAAAGAATAAAAACAGCAGGCGGGCTATCGCCCTAAATCTGGTACAGTTGTTCTCTCTAATTGATTAGTATACCCTGATTAGGACTGTAAGCTGGTCCTGGGCCTCTTCCTACTTTTGGTATAGTTGCTTCCGAAAAAAATCAGCGCTCTACGTAGTCTGGATTCAAATTTGTCCTACATCTGGTATAATTCGACCTTTTTAGGGGGCAACGCCCAGCTCCTAGTGACCAATTTCCGTGAAGGGGCCTGCTTTTACCTAAATCCGGTACATTTAATGTGGGCGATTCCTACATCTGGTATACTTAAGCAGTGATTGTTTGCCCAGATATACCACTTTAGCCCCTATTTGCTAACTATACCAACCTTCGGGATTAGATGGAGTCAGGCACCTTGACTTGAGTAGAATCCCCCAACCTAAATCTGGTATAGTTTGCGCACTCCATTGATTATCAGCGCGTTATGTTCTTTCGTTTAAACCTGCCTTTTTCCTACATGTGGTACAATTCGTGAGCGAACCCCGATTTGGCCGGTGTTTTGGCGCTAAAAGGCCCTTTTTTCCTAAATGTGGTATGTTTTGGTGGTCTCCAGTCCTAAACATGGTATAGATCAAAGGATGAGATAGGGGGCATTGAGGTACAGGGTCGTGGATTGAATATACCACTTTTAGGAAATGAATCGGCGCTTTCAGGCCGGTATACATCTGAATGCTTTGGTTTAACTGAGAATCAACAATCCATTGGAAATGAGTCAGATAAATGGGTAACTATACCACATTTCTCCTCAGTACGATCTGTATCCCAAAAGGGGACGACCTGGCTGTCCTGGGGCAACTACTCCCTTAGCAGCTAACCCAGAAATCTACTGGCTAGCCCACTAGCTGTACCTGAGGTGGGCAGGCAGAAAAATCCAGGGCATGGAGCCTGAAGCTTTGAACCGGAAACTCGTTTTGTCGCTTTTGGCCGGGTGCGGCAAATGTTGCCACTAATAGCGGGGTATCATGGATCGAAGTCAATGGCATGGCCACGATCTGCTGATCGGTCTGGATTTTACTTTTTCAAAGACCGTTCCACCACGCTGATGATGTAGTCTTTCATCGAGATTTCCTGATGGATAGAGAGCAGCTTGAGTTCTTTGTGCAGGGTATGAGGAATGTCCAGGGTAAGGCGCTTGGTGCCTTCTGCCGGGTGGACAGAACGAGGAGAAACAGCTTTGTCTCCGGCTGCTTTGCGCTTGGATCCCCTACCCTTCTTCGGAGCGGAACTCTCGGTTGCAACAGCCTTCGGTGCCGGTGGAGGTGTTGGCGCGGCCGCAGGTACAGAGACTGCTTTCGGAGCCGGAGCGGGCTGTTTAGCCACCTTCTCCACCTTCGGTGGAGGGTTATCGGAAACCTTACGGACTACTTCGTCCATCGTTTCTTCGCTCACGCGCATGGTCCGTTTCAGAGAAGGACGTTTCAGGTTTGCCGCCAGGAGATTCTTCTTAGCCATCTTTGTATCTTTAAATCTTTAGTTCCTTAAAGGTAGGTAATAGTATGCAAATTGAGGTGGAGGCTACAGATCGCAGACCTTTGGTCTGCAATTAACTGGCTTCCAACCGGAGTGCTGGTTCGCCCCTGCTAGCTCGTGGCCAGCTTGATCAGTTCCTTCGTGAGTCGGTTGATCTCGACCTTCGCCTTGCGGTCGCTGCCGTACTCTATCACGCCCATTCCGGACACATTGGCCTCTCCGTACGCTACCCGGTTGCCCAGCCTGACGTCAAAGACGCCTACTTCGTAAGTCTGGGCCAACTGCTCAACAATACCTGCAGCCAGTTCGTGCAGGGTAACGTTGCGCCGGTACATATTCACCAGCAGGTGAGCCTGAACGGGATCGTCACCGGCATCTTCCTTTGCTTCTCTGATCTCCTGAAACTTTTCCAGCAACTGCTCGGTCACCCATACGTCGCTGCCACCGGTGGTGCTCACCGGTATAACCAGCATGTGGCTGGCGTACATGGCCTTCACTGCAATCGGTGACAAAGCGGGCGGACAATCAATTACCAATACATCATACTGTGCGTATTGCGCCCGTACCTGCTTGGCAAAGGACTTTGGGTTCACCAACGAGATGCAAGGAATCGATGGCTCAATGCCGTTCTCATCCCGCTTATCTGACCACGAAGAAGTCGCCTTAGTGTTGTCTGCATCCACCAGGCATACTTTATAACCCTGATGAACGAGCGACACCGCCAGGTTCTGAGCAGCCGTACTCTTACCTACTCCTCCTTTGTAATTGATTGATGAGATGATCATTATTTCTTTATTTAAAGTGATCTTTAAATACTGATGCCTTTATCTAAAGATTTCAGTATCGCTTTATGTCTTTGTTTGATGATGTAAAGATAAACGATCCGTCTTATATAAAGAAGCAAATGTTTAAAGATTTGCGATTGCAAGTATTTAAAGTAAGTCGTGTTTCATTGAATCTTTGTTTAAAGGTTTAAGCATTTAATTTTTTAATGACATAAAGATTTAAAGATCTACTTATGCAGTGTAAAGACGTAAAGATTTAAAGATGCGTGTTGGATGCCAGGGTGATAAGTGTTTAAAGAAGTAAAGACATAAAGAAATACAACACAGCAGTACTGTATTTCTTTAAATCTTTAAATAAAGGAGCGTGTCCAACTTCTGTGCCAGTTATATGTCTTTACTTCTTTAAATAAAGACGTGTAGGTAATTGGCTGATTTTTAGGTTTGTATGAATGGTATTGAGATCGTTTAACCCGTCTGATTTCAATAGGTTACTACCATGAGTTATGAGGTCGTTCATCCGCTGCAACGTCCGGTTACCTGATCTGGATAGGGTACTAAACAGCTTCTATTTTGCGGTATATACGCAGTACCGGTTAGCTCTTCTTTACCCCCACATTCCCTGCGTAGTCCTTTTTTCAGCCCGGTTTCCCTTGGTTGGGCGTTGAAATAAGATCCGGGTCATAAATCAAAATCCCCTAATTTTACGGAAAACAATCAGCCCATGTTTCGTTTAGTTCCATTATTATCCCTTCTCTTTCTGATCTCCTGCGGGAACCCGACCCGCAACGATTCAGCAATCGTAGAAGTAGAAGAGGGCACGGCTGTACCCGCTACGGAAGTCGTGGTTCCTCCGGAAAAACCTGATGCGCCCACAGCAGACCCTGTAGCAGAACTCGAAGGCTTCTGGGTTGGTGATTTTGAGAATGCCGATGAGGAGGGCAAGTCTCTGTACGTTGATGAAGGCTTTTACTGGAACCGGACCAACAAGATTAACATTTCCCTCGACCAAATTGCCGAAGGTAAGGTTACCGGCCACAGCGTGGTGGCTGGCAACGACCGCCCTTTCGGGGGGACTTACACCGCCGCCAGCGGCGGCGGTTACACCTTCACCGTCCGTGAACCGGGCGACGACCGGTACGACGGCACCTTCAGTTTTACCGTCAAAGATGATCTGCTCTCCGGAACCTGGGAGGCTTACAAAGACATCGACATCAGTAAGCGAACGTACACGCTCGAAAAGAAAGCCTTTACCTACAACCCCGACGTGATGCTGGAGTACAACACTGCATTCGTGGACTGGACCAAATCCGTCGAAAAAACCTCAACCTACGATATGGGTGATGAAGTCGAAGAGTGGGTTACCACCCAGTTCGCAACGGCAACTGATCTGATCTACGAACTCAATGCTTCTAATGAACTGCTCAATAAGAGTGAAGTCGAGAACCTGAAACGCGGGGACCTCACCATCATTCGTAACACCATCTACGCGCGGCATGGCTACTCTTTCAAAAACCGGCCCCTACGCCTGTTCTTCGATAAGCAGGAATGGTACATCCCCGTCCACGCCGACATCCGCGCGGATTTTACCGAAATCGAAAAGCAAAACATCAAACTGCTGCTGAAGTACGAAAAGAACGCCGCCGAGTACTACGATTCTTTCGGTCGGGGATAACCCGCCAACCGAACTGCCACCCGTCGTACCAGCCTCAGCCCAATGATCAAGCGCATCTTATCGTACCAGTCCCTTCTGAAGCTGTCCGCTGCGGCAGTTCTGGCGTACTTCACGTGGTTGATGTTGCTCATCACGTGGCAGTACATCCCCGTCAGGTTCGACGTAGCCTTCCTGAAACTCAAAGAACCGATTGCATACCGGCACTACCAGGTCGCCTTCTTTGGCCACGTTTACACCAGCATTGTCGTGCTCATCTGCGGAATTCCCCAGTTCAGCCAACGGCTGAGGCTCCGGTGGCCCGCTGTACACCGATGGGCGGGGTACGCCTACGTCGGGCTGATTCTGCTTGTCGCAGCCCCTGCGGGGCTCGTAATGGCGCTGTACGCCAACGGAGGATGGTCCGCACAACTCTCTTTTGTCCTGCAGGCAGTGCTCTGGTTCTGGTTCACTTACCGCGCGCTGCGGGCCATCAGGAAGGGTAGGGTAGGGGAGCATCGGGATTTCATGCTCCGGAGTTTCGCCCTCACCCTGTCAGCCATCAGTCTGCGCCTTTTCAAATGGGGCATAGTGGCTCTCTTCGCTCCGCCCCCGATGGATACCTACCGGATCGTCGCCTGGGCGGGATGGCTCGTCAACCTGGGGTTGGCAGAATTATGGATTTATTACCGCATCGATCATCATTTAAAGATTTAAAGATGTCTTTAATGATGCGCGCGTGGCAATCGCAAGCTCATGCGTTCTATTCCGGACAGCCCTCAAAGGACTTGCTCATTACGGGCGGCAACTTCAGTTGTCGTAGGGCAGGTTGAACTTTACCATTGCCCTGTCTACTGGAGATTCGAGGGCCCAAACTCCCGCCCCTGGCTTTACCAATTCATGCTACTCAATCCCCAAATGCAAAATCCTTCCCCCACTCTGGTTGACCGGGGAGATGGATTTACCAATCACCACACCATCTTCCGGAGCAAAGTATTCCTGGATCATTTCGCCGAAGACGTTCCGCAGCGAAGCAATCAGCTGGCCTTTCTCTACCCGCTCGAGGAGGTCTACGTGGACGTGGAGAAGCCCGCCGGTTTCGGTGTAGACCCAATAGCTTTTTTTACAAAGAATTGTCGGGACGTTAGGTTCCAGAATCTCGTCGTCCGTCATGCCGAGGTGACTCAGCACGTTGTGTACTCCCACCAGGCCGCTGCGGATCAGCTTTTTCTGGTAAACTCCCGGGTTGCCCACTTCCAGGGTGATGGCGGGGATGTTGAGGTCATCCGCCGTACCCCGAAATGTACCATCGTTAGGGGGATTATGGACGATCAGTTGGGGGTTCTGCAGCAGAGCAAGTTTGCGGGTCGATTCCTGACTCATATCGGCCCGGACGTAGTAGCTGTTTACCCGGCCCCGGCTGGCGGTATGAAGGTCCAGAAGGTAGTCGATATGCTGTAGGAAGCGATTAACGAGCCGGTAGGCGTATACCTGGCTGGCGTTTCCATCTTTCTTGCCCGGCATGAGATGATTGATATCGGAGCCATCGGCGAAGATGCGCTGCTGGCGATTGAAACCGGGTATGTTGACGACCGGAATGGCCACCACACACCCTTTGAGTTCGCTTACGTCGAGATCGGCAAACAGCCGCTGGATGACGGAGATTCCGTTCAGCTCATCTCCGTGGATAGCGGCAGTAAGGCCGAGTACAGGGCCATCGGCTGCGCCGCGGGCTACCATCAGGGGTACACACATCGGGTTCCCCATGCCGTCGGCTGCCAGCCTGAGCCAGTAATGGCGGATCGTTCCGGGAGGGGTTTGCTCCAGGTCGAATTTGAGCACGATAGGTAGACCGTTAAATCCGGTCTGCGAGGTAGTCGTAGATACCATTTATGGTTTGTTGAAGGATAGGCCGTCCCGTTTGGGCTTCGGCTTGGGGGAACCCCCCGATACTGTTAGTGTTGAGTTCTGAAAGGACGCGTTTACCGTCGTCATTCATTAGCGTGTCGGCACCGAAAATAACGATGCCTTTTTCGAGTAGGGTAGGGGCAACGGCTGCGATCATTACTTCCTCCTCCGGAGCTACGTCGGCGATGATGGACGTGCCGCCGCGGGCAACGTTGCACAACCACTGGCCGGGAGCGGGAAGGCGCAGGCTGGCGCCCAGAATTTTTCCGTTTACGACCAGAATGCGCTTATCGCCCTGATCCACATTTTTGAGGTACTTCATGGCAAGATAGTGCCCGGCTTCGAGGTCGGGTTTTGCTGTTTCCAGCCATCTGTCCAGAGTGGTTTCCAGCCCATCGCCGTCGACGACGCCGTGGGCGATTTTAACCAGTCCGCGCCCGCCGTATTCTCTCAGTGGTTTTAGCACGATGGGATGTAAGTCGGCAAATTCTATGACGTCATCCGCACTTTGCACCCTGCGCACCGGCGCCGTATAGTCCGAAAAATGGTATAGAAAGTCTTTGCTCCCCGTTTCGAGAATTCCCTCGGGGTTGTTGATTACCACAGGTTTTTTTGTGGGCTCGGCAGCAGGTGCATAGGAGGTTAATGCAGCAAAGAAGGCGGAATCTGCCGGAGGGGGAATACGGAGCCAAACAACGTCGGCTTCAGCGTAGGGCATTGATACGGGAGAAGCGGTAAACTGCTCACCGGTAGGGTCGAAATCAAAATCTGTGGAAGCGTTCAGGCCAAAAACCCATTTGCTGAGATTACCGGCAAAAAAATCGGAATTGCGGACATCAGCGCGGCTGGCTACGAATACTCCGCTCGTGCGCGCGTCAGCTACCAGGGTCCGGGTGAGGGCATAGAGAGAGTTCTGATTGCTGTGACCGGAATGGTCCGTAAGGATTAAAAAAATCATCGCTGATTGATTGATGGGCGCGGCTATGGCCGCTGCCCTGAACATTAGAAAAGGCTGCGGCCAAAAGAGCACCTAGAGCAGTTCTGCCAGCAGCGCCTTGTCGTCGTTAAGCGACTTGAAAAGGCGAAGGCTGAATTTGCCTTTTTTGGTGAACAGTTGCCCCGCCATGCGGTCAATTGCAACGGTAGAAAGCACCGTTTGAATGAATGCCTCGATCAGGTCATCCAGCCCGACCCCCATACTGTTGAAATCGCGGCGGTCCATCAGCATGAGACGGTTCACGTCGCTGCTCCATTGGTTATCGCTCAATTTTTCAGAAAGGTTGGTACCAAGCATCGCCCACGAGTCTTCGTTGCCGGTAAGTTGATCGGCCAGAGGCTCCCGGGCGCGGCGGCTGTAGCAGGCTAAAGGACGAATTCCTTCGGGGGTGCTACTCACCATCATTCGAATATCACAAACGTGCGTTTTACCGTGCTTGTTCGGGATGGTCCCCACGTGATAATAGCGCCCTGAGCTGGTATCGGAGCTCCAGGCATAGTTGCCGATCAAACTCTGAACAATGTAACGGTCGTAATGGACTTCGGTGGCCATAAAGGCGGCCAGCTCGGCCTCGTTCGTAATCGTGAAAACACCCTGGCCCGCGTTGGAGTAAGGGATCTTTATTACTGCCTGCCCGCCCCAGCGCGCTACCCAGAGTGGTATTTCTGCCTTGGCTACGTCCCGGATGGTTTCCGGAGCGTGGATCTCGAGCCCGCTGCCCGCCAGTTCGCCGTTGAAGAAATCGTAAGCCTTCGCTGCTACCATTTTGTTGCGTCCTCCCGCCAGGCAGGCAACGATGGGGTTCAGGATTTTTGTGCGGCACGTGATCGGCAAACGGTTCCACGGCTTCTGGGTCACGTAGCGGAACACCGCCCGCAGCGGAACCCAGTCGTTTTCCACCAGGGCAAACAACTGATCGTTCTCCAGCTTGAGGTTGCGCTCAGGAGCTCCGGCATAGTCGGTTATCAGCAGAACATCTTCGTTGAATACATCTGCAATGACTGCCGCGTAGCCGGTGGTCTCCATCGGGTTTTTGTCGTAGATGACCGCCAGCCTGCCCTCCACTTTTACTCCCTGGCGCTTCTTGACGAGCGGCAGGAAAGTGCGCTCAACCAACCTGCGGTAACCGCCGTCTTCCTGGTGGTCGTCCAGCAGCGGCATCGACTTCTGACCGCTGGGGCAGCTGTTGTTCTCGATCACCACCATGCGGCGATTGCCCTCGGCGGTAGTGGCGTGGATAAGGTCAGCCCCGCTCCACAAAAAATGCCGGCACTGGTAGGCCAGTAGCTCTTCCAGTTTGCTGCGGTCGGTCTTGGGGTTGAGGTGGCAATAGCGACTGACAATTCGTTCGGTGGAAAGGTTCATAAAGAAGCTTACCAGCGGGTGGATGGTCGCATTCAGCGCTTTGGGGTACCAGTGTGCTTCGGCCTGAAAATTTCCGGGCTGGATGGTACTTATGGGTTGATTGATGGTCAAGGCTTGGTTGGTTTCGGTTTGGTAGGGCGAAATTAGGGTAAGGTGGCCGAACGGACCTGTTTATTTTACGAATTAGCCCTCCTTTCGTTCCGATGGAATTGTAACGCAGGTCTGGCCCGTAGAGTGCGGAACTGATCATTATACCTAAGTCAGAGTGGCTTGGGACTTTTCACTCGCTAATTGTCCAAAACCACTCCGGCTCAGGTATATGAGGAACGCCCCAGCCCTGCCTTACCGTTGGGCCGCAGTATGCCTTTTTCCAGCGTGAAAAGATCGGTGAAAGGATCGTCCACAAAATCCAGATGCCCGTCAAGGTCGGCAAATAAAACATTGGGCCGGCTAAGGGCAAAGTGCAGACCGGCGGCGATGCCCAGCCCGCATTCATCGAGGCAGCCGATCATGACCTCATTGCCCGCTGCGCGGGCAACGGAGTTGATGTGCAGAGCAGGGGCGAGCCCGCCTACTTTCTGGAGCTTGATGTTGATCATATCGGTGAAGTCATGGCGGGTAAGGCGGAAGGCATCTTTCAGTGTTTTGAGGCTTTCGTCGGCCATTACCGGTAGTGTTCCGCCCAGGCTGACTTCTCCCATATGCTCCTCGTCCTCCACGCTCGTGGGTTGCTCCAGGATTTCCACGCCGATAGACTGCGCATCGGTAACGAAGCGCAACGCCTCGTCGAGCGAATATCCCTGGTTGCCGTCGAAGCGGAGCGCTATTTTGGGGTACTTCTTCCGGATGGATCGCAGGCGGGCGAGATCGAGGTCTACGTCGAGCCCTCCTTTCACCTTTATGATGCCGAAGCCCTGCCCAACGAATTCAGCTGCTTTGTCCATCGTTTCGGCCATCGGCAGAATGGTGATGGTCACGCTGGTAGCGATGCAGTCGCGGTAACCTCCCATGAGTTGGTACAGGGGCACGTCGGCTATTTTTGCGATCAGGTCATGAAGGGCGAGATCGGCCATGGCCAGCGCCGATGACTTAAGCCGGCCGCCCAACGATTCCAGCAACCAGGCGTACCGCAGCGGATTCTGCCCCAGCAACGCAGGACTGATGACCGACCGGATGGCTTCCTCTACCTCCGCTGCGGTTTCGCCGGTGACGCCCATATCAGGAGCCGCACAGCCCATCCCCACAATTCCCCGGTCAGTCCCCAGGTAAAGTATGAAGTTGGTCGCCCGGTCAATGGTCTCGTAAGCGATGGTGTAAGGCTCGGTCAGCCGAAGGTCGTGGCGCTCGTAGTCCACGGAAGTAATGCGCAAGAGGTTGTTGTTTTAGACGGTGGTTGTTTTGGCGGTTTTGTATCAGGCAATCGGGCGCTGACGCAGGTGCAGAAAAGGCTTTTGGAAGAGCGATGATTGCCCATCAACGTCGGCCTGCACCTGCGGCCCCGCCCGGATAAGGGAAGTGTTTCTTCTATCCTGGAAAAGGTCTATTTCAGCTGCTTTGCCACCAGGGCAACCAGATCATCGGCTCCACGGGCCAGCACATCGAAGCAGGGCAGGCCGGTGGCTGCCGTAACGGCAGCGCAGGCGTCGTCGATTTCATCGTCCCGCAGGCCTTCGTGGTTGAGGGTGATGGCCAAAACGTCTTTCCCGGAAATCACTTTAATGGCGGCAATCTGTTCGGTGATGGAATGGAGCCGGTAACCGGGGAATCCGTCGTATTCTTTGCGGGTAGGGGCGTGTTGCATGATCACGAAGTCGGGCCGGCCTGCGGCCAGAATTTCGAAGCCGCCGGGGTAGGCGGGGTTCATAAGGCTTCCCTGCCCCTCAATCACGATCACATCGGGCGATTCGTTGCGGTAGGCACTCACTACGGCGTGCTCTATTTCGCCGGCCACGAAGTCGTTGATGCACGAGTCCATAATCATCGAGTACTTAGCGCCCTGCATCCAGCCGGTCTGGCCGGTTCCGATCATCTCTGCTTTTTTGCCCGCCGCCCGTAAACCATGAACGAGCAACCAGGCCGTGGTCCGTTTACCGATGGCGGAGTCGGTGCCCAGCACCGCCAGTTTGAGACAGTCGACTTCTTCAATATCACCGCTGAAGAAGTGAAGCGTGTCGCGATCGGGCGTTTTGCGCACGTCGCGAATCCGAAGGCCGGCTTTTTCGGCTTTCGCCGACAGTACGTGATCGTTCGAGAGGAAATCGTGGAGGCCCGAATCGAGGTGAAGCCCTGCGTCGAGCGCCTCGGCCATAACCGCCCGGGCCTGATCCGGAAGCCGGCCTCCGTCGGGAGCAAGACCGACGACCAGGTAAGCAGCCTCCGGATGAGCGGCGATGGCCGCGCCGAAGTCCTGGTAAATGCGGATGCCGTTGGGCTTGCCATCAAGTACTTCGCCGGCGTCTTTACCCGCGTAGTTAGAGTCGATCACACCGAGAACTTCGTAGCGGTAAGTGAAGCGAACGAGCCCGTGGGCGGTTTTGCCGTTGGGCGTATTGAAGGCATTCTGACAGTAAACAATCGCTTTGCCGTCGAGGGGAGAGGTCATTTAATTGGTAGTTGGAAGGTTGTGGTGGGTAGAACCACTACGCACTGTGGGCGCGGTGGGAAAGAGTTTTGTGGTTTCCGGGCTGGCCCGTTTTACCGTTTTGCCGTTAGCACGGCTACGTGTTGGCCGTCCGGCAGGATGCCTTCTTCGTGCATCCGGAGTAAGGCGATCAGCCCGGCTGTGGAAGCGGGCAGGACACGGAGCGCTTCGCGTTCGGCGAGGTACGTGGTCATTTTTCGCATCCGTTCGTCGCTGATGTTGTAAGCGCGGCCGCGGGATGCATAGATGGCTTTCAGAGCTTCCGCTCCGTCGAAGCTGTGCCAGTTGATGAGCGGTTCGTTGATGACCGTCTCGTGAATTTTTGCCGGATCAAGGTCAACGCATTCCCGGAAACCTTTGCGGAAGGAATACACGATCGGGTTCTTAGCGGTGGAGGAGGCTGCAATCATCATGGTGCTGTCTCCGTTCCCCAGTCCCCGGTGTATTCCGGCGAAGAGGGTTCCGTTGGATACCGGAACGGCGCAGCAAACCGGCGCACGCCCCAGTTCTGAGGCTATTTCTTCGCCGATTGTCGCGTACGCCGCGATCTGTAGTTCAGTGTTCCTGCCGCCGGGGTTGGCGTCGTACCAGCCTTCAGCAGCAGCCCTTTGGCTGCTCAGCCGGACTACGTCTTCGTAACTGCCCGCAGGGCGGTGGATGACACCACCGAGTTGCTCCATCTCTCCGAGCCGATCGGTGTGGTATCCCGCCGGTATGAAGATGTGACACTTCATGCCGGCAAGTTTCGCTGCCAGTGCTACGGCTACGCCGTAGTTGCCGCAGGTGGCGACGGCGACTTCGCCGTAACCGGTCCGAAGTGCATCTTCCACCTGGGCGAAGGCAATGCGGTCTTTTTGGGTACCGGTTGGGTTGTCTCCTTCAAACTTGAGGAAGACATCGGACAGGCCAAAATCTCGTTCAATTGCTTTGGAGCGGCGGAGCCATGTCGTTCCTGTCTCCAGGGTGATGATCTGACGAAAGGCGCTCACGCGCTGTTCCGTTGTAAGAGCGCCGTTGGCCGCTGTCTGACTAAGTAGGAGCGCTTGTTTACCGACGCCGTTTACTGCCGTTTTCACGGCATCCCGAAGGGTCATCTATTGTTCTGTTGATTGGTTAAGTCTGTTAGTAAATAGAGTCGGTTTTGCGCTGCGGTCACTCGAAAAGGAGATAATAATTTAAAATCTTTGAAGCTGGGATGGAAGGCTGCCGACAGGCAAGGTGAGGCGGGCGGTGAAGCAAGGTCTTTGTGCTGGCTTGAAGACTTCTTTTCCTCCCGTTTGGCCCGTTCATTTTTTTTGATAAAAAACGAACCCAAAAATCAAGGCGGTGCCACCGGCGGATCGTGGAATCCGGTTTCCGAAACCTGAAATGGAAAAAAACGCGTCGGGGTTTGGTGCGCTGCTTTCCTGGTTTTCGCCCTGCCGGGGCCGGAACGAGAGGGATTCTGTACGCTGCGTTCTGAACGCTACACCTGGAGCGCTGAGCAAATATTCAGCACCCCGGTCCGGCTTGCCTGAGAAGTTAAAGGCCGCCGGCGGGCAAGGTTAGTGCGATGGCACGATGACGACAGTGTGCACTAAACGCGATTCACCCGCGCTGGTGCTCACTTCAACAAAATAATGCCCAGGTTGGAGTTGGCTGGCGTTGATTTCCAGAATTCGCATGCCGTAGCCGTGGGTCTGCTGCAGGATTTGCCCTTGCTGGTTGAAAATCCGGACGCTCCCGATCTTTTCCCCGAGGGCATCCACTACCAGGTAGTCGGTAGCGGGATTGGGGTAAAGGAGCAGATCGGTTCCGTTGCTGAAAGAGGTCGTGCTGGTGGTGCAGGTTCCGCAGGCGGTGGTGCCGCAATCGATACCGGTTTCATCGCCGTTCATGATGTGGTCGCGGCAAGACCAGCCGGAGCGAATTACGGACGCTTCAGCCTCCAGGTCGTTCATCGTTGCTTGTTCGGAGGCAGACAGTCCGGCGTTGAGGAGGTTTTCGAGCTCAAGGGAGTCAGTGGCGAGGTCGTAAAACTCCTGAACGTCGTCGTCGAAATTGATCAATTTATAGCGATCATCACGGATCGCCCACCCGGAGTGCCTCGCCTCCTCGTTTTGCACTTCGACGTAGTTGTAATCCCGGACAGGCCGGGCTTCTGCTTCATCGGAAAGCAGATGGTGAAAACTAAGGCTGTTGAAAACTCCGCCCTGCACCTGCGACCCCGCCGCTTCCAGAATGGTTGCGTGAATGTCCGTCACGTGAACCAATGCATCCTCTCGTTCTCCGGTTCGGGTAACTCCTTTACCCGATACGATCAAAGGAACCCGGACGCCCCCCTGATAAAGCGTGCCCTTGCCGTGGCCGCCGGGATAATCCTGAAGGATGTTGTTGGGCGTGCCGTTATCGCCGACGAAAATGATAAGGGTGTTTTCTGCTACTTCAGGCTCCAGAGAACTCAGCATGCGGCCAACTTCAAAATCCAGCGCTTCGATCATCGCGATGTACTTCCTGAGATTGCTGGTGGGGTTTTCCACGGTATACATCCCCTCCGGGGGGACGTGGTACGGGCTGTGCGGCGCAGCGTGCGCCAACCACAGAAACCAGGGTTGGGTCTGTTCGTTGATCCAGCCAAGTGCCGCATCGGTCAGGGCCGTGGTAACGTATTCATCCGACTGGGTAGTTTCACCATTTTGGACCCTGTTCCATGCAGTATATTCATCTGGTGCTCCCCTGAGAAAACCATCGAAAATATCCGGCCCGTAATTAAGCGGATCATTAACCCTGAGCGGAAAGGTCAGGTGCCATTTCCCGATGAGGGCATCGGCATAAGCGCCATTGGTGGCTGCGGCCAGGCTTTTGAAAAGGGTTTGTTCCGTGTCGGCCAGGTCTCCCGGTACGCTGAGAACACCGTTCTTGACGCCGTACTGTCCGCTCATGATGGCCGCCCGGGTAGGCGAGCAAACGGGTGAAGCCGTGGCGTTGGTAAAGGTGATACCTGCGGACCGCAGGCTGTCCAGAACCGGCGTCGATGCTTTGAGGCCTGCTTCATGGTAGCCGTTCAGAGGATCGACCCCCAGGTCGTCTGCAATGACGAGCAGGATATTGGGTTGAGACTGCGCACTGAGCATACCCGTGGCGAAAAAGAGGAGGGAAAAAACTCTGGTCATGAACAGGGGGATGATTAGGGAAGTCAGCGCAGGTAGCCATAATACCGGCGAGGCTACCTGCTAAGTGCTGAACATTATTCTACAATTACCTTACGGGTAACTTCTGAGTCTGCCGATGAAATCCGGACGAAGTAAACACCGCGGTAAAACGTTTGGGTGTCGAAGTAAGCAATTGTCTGACCGGAACGGATGAACTTTTCGCGAACCAGCTTACCGTCGGCGTTGATCAGTTGAACGGTAAAGTCGTGGTCAACCAGCCCGGGCAGTTGCACCGCGATGAGATCGGCGGCGGGGTTGGGGAATACGGTGATGTTGGCATCGTCGGCGAAGCCACTTACCGAAGTGGTACCGTTATAAACAGTGGTGGTTTCGTTGACCGAGTTAACGCTGCGGTTTTCGTACTCTCCGGCGAAGGTAGGGCCAACGGCGTAGGGGTAGGCCGAAACCCAGTTTTCGTCTACGGTGGCAAAGTAAGCGTAGGTTCCGTCGGGGTACTCAGGGGTTACGCAAAAGCGGCCGTTGTGCTCGTCCAGGTAATCCTGATCGGCGGCGGCGGGGGCATTGTAAGCGTAATCTTCCCGGAAGTAGCCGAGGAAATAGGTGTCGCTGACGGGCGGGCCGTCGGATACGTCCGTTCCGTCGGCATGCTCGGTGCGTTCGGTGATGTCGCGCAGGGTGTAGCTTGATTTTATGCGAACGATCCCACCGGTTCCGTCGCTGTTTTTGTAGCCATAAGCGCCGTAGATCGGATAACCGTCGTACGCAAACCCGATGAGTGGAGAGTGTCGGGTGCTGTCGATAGCGTAGAGACCTTCGGCGTCGTAGAGGTTGCAGATGGTGGAGGTCACTTCCAGGTCGAGCTTGAAGGCGGAAGGGTTTTGGTGATGGTGGTAGTTGCCCATTGCCGGGTGGCCCTTGGAGCAATCGAAGCCTTCCCGTTCGGCGGGGATGGCATCGCGGTTCCAGTCCTGTTGTGCTACTGGCCCGCCGGGGCAGGGAGGGTTGCCAGGGCCGCCACAGATCGTGTTGGTGTTGGGGTTCCAGGCAACTCCATCCCGGTAATCGAAGAGGGCGACTCCGTTGATAAAAATACCGATGTTACCGCCTACCGTTGCGTCGGGTGTGCCGGTATTCTGTACGGGATTCAGGGGGATTTTATAGATGCCGTCTTGGTTGGTTGCCTGCGAGGGATTACCATCTGGGAAAGGGCCGGTGGGGTAGGCGGGCACCCCCGTTGCGGAGACGTACACAAAGTCGTCGGAGTATTCCACCTTCTGGCAGTTTACCAGGATGTCGTTTTCAATCAGCGTTGGGTTTCCTTCAACGTAGTAAGTCCCGGTCTCCGAATTGTTTTGTAGCCAACTGGTGATTGCCGGGCTTAGCTGGGCGCGGCCGCTGGTGCAAAGGAAAGTTAAAAGAAGCAGTGTAATAAGTGGGCGCATATGGTTTTTTTCTCTTTGACTACCGATCACTGGCAATCCTTCGGGCCGGTACACCCAATACCGGTTCACGTCTCAGGCGGTAGTTTTTCCGTCAGAGCGATTACCGGGGGAATCCGTGCTTACGATTGAAGACAAAGTCGGGGTCGTCCAGCGTAAGCAGGAATGCAATCAGATCCGATTGATCATTGGACGACAGCGGAAACGGATTGTCAAGTTGGTTGGCGTAGTTTTTCAGGACATCCCTCAGTTTGCGGAACCGCCCGTCGTGCATATAGGGGTGCGTATAGCTCAGGTTCCTCAGGCTGGGTACCTTGAAGCGGAGACTGTCGGAAGGCAGGGTCGTAATCATCATTCGGCCGAAGTCGTTCAGCGTGGTATCCACTTCCAGGCCGCTGTGCTCGAACTGATTATTGGTAAAGATGGGTTCGGTGTGGCAGCTGTTGCAGTTTTCTTTAAATAAAGAATAGCCTTTGGCCTCCTGCACGGTGAAGGTGTCTTTGCCCGTTCTGACCCGGTCGTATTTTGCTCCGGCGGAGACGAGGGTGAGTTGAAACTGCGCCAGAGCCTTGAGCATCCGCTCTCCGGTCACGAGGCTGTCGCCGAAGGCGAGGGCAAAGCGGGCGGGGTAAAGCGGATGGTCATTGAGGCGGCCGACGGCTTCGTTGATGCTGCTGCCCATCTCATCGGGATGGCTGAGTGGCGCGAGCGCCTGCAGGTCGAGATGATGGTGGGCACCATCGCGGTGGAAACTCGTACTCCACGCGAGGTTGAACAGCGCTGGTGCATTCCGCGTCCCGATTCGGTCGTGGATGCCGTGGCTCAGGTCATGATCAGTATGGGCGAAAGCACTGTACGGCGAGTGACAACTTGCGCAGGAAACGGTGGTGTCGGCCGAAAGAATTTCATCGTAGAACAAGCGTCGGCCCAGTTCAATTCCCGCAGAATCCAGTGGGTTCGTGGAGAAATCATATGCTGGTGGCGGGAAGTAGTCCGG
Source organism: Neolewinella aurantiaca (assembly GCF_008014675.1). GTDB lineage: Bacteria > Bacteroidota > Bacteroidia > Chitinophagales > Saprospiraceae > Neolewinella > Neolewinella aurantiaca. The sequence goes on from NZ_VOXD01000008.1 coordinate 180,117, forward strand.
ATATTCAAATTCGAAAACCTCTCTGGCGGCTACCGCCAGACTGGTGAGGACGACGAGCAACAACAGCGGCCAGTACAGGAGCCGGATTCGGGGAGGATCAGTAAAATAGCTCTTCATCACGAGCAGTTTGGTGATCGTGGTCCGGAGGTGAAGGCAGCCGGGTAGACTATTCTTTGGCGTAGGCACCCCGCAGGCAGTTGATGAAATTGTTCGCGCCGGGCTTGTCGGCGTGGTAGTGGTAGCCGCGGATTTCGTCGTAATGGCCGCCGCACTCATCGAGGTCAGTAGCTTCCTTTCCGTTGGCGTCGAGGTGGGCGTAGATGGCGTATCCGTCCATGGCGTAACCGATCATGGGGGCGTGGCCATCGGGCTGTTCTATTTGGGTGCTCACGCCGGTAGCGGCGTGGTAGTGGTAGCCGGCATGGAGGTTGATGTGCCCCCCGGCATCGTCGAAAGGCGCAAGGGTGTAAGCGCCAAGGATGGCGTGGGTTGGGGCCGCTGCGTCGAACCGGATACCGTTGAAGGCGACACCACGCACACTAACACCGCCAAAGGGCCCACGTGCGAACTCGTTGGTTCGCTTACTTTGAACCGGAGTAGCGGGGATGAGGTAGGTTTGTTCGATATCGGTGAGGTAAGAGGGGAGACATTCGACGCAGAAGTTTTTGTATTCTTCTCCTACATTGGGGTTAGCGGCATTGGCACAGTCCTCTTTTGTCTTGGTGATGAATATGTCGCCGTTGGCATCGTACATTTTCCAGGTATCGTCTTTGTAGAAGGCCGCCATGTTTTCGATGAAGGCTCCGTCTACATCGTAGACTTCACCACCTTCGAGCCAGATGCCTCCGGCCTCGGCACCGTCGCTGATGTTTTCGGGGCACCAGGGCCCCATCTGGTGGTCCGAAGGATTGGAAGCGGATACAATTTTGTAGCATTCTGCTTTGGTTCCGTCGGAAAGGGTGCAGGCAACGGTGGATACGGGCTCGACCAGGCTGGCCTTGAGAAACAAGGCCGGGTCTACCTCGATGGTTACTTCGCCGTCGATGACGGCGGTTGGTGTTCCTGAGGTGCAAGCGAAAAAGCTGAAAGCGCCGGCGGCCAGAAGGAGGGAGGCGGAAATGTAGGATAGTTTCATCGGAGTGGTTTGTAGCTGTATGACCTCGCTTTCAGGAAAATCCTTTAACCGGATAGCAGAAAAGTAGGTTGATCACCAACCCCGTTTCTCTTTTGCTTCCTGGTAGTTCTCTGCTTTCTCGGGGGTGTTGCAGTAGTGAATCAGTAATTCGTTGGCCTGGTGGCAGAGTCGGAGTAATTTTTCTTCGGCGGTGTACTGGTCCTCCTGGAGGTTCCGCAGCGAAATCTGGAGAGCATTGAGAACCTTCAGTTCTTCAACGGTAGCAAAATCGCGCATGTTCGCGTGGGGATCTACGATACCGGTTTTGGTCCGCCACTCGCGGGCGGTCATGTTCCACATGGCGATGTTGAGGATGTCGGCCTCGGTGGCACCAAAATGCCGCCGGACCATGATGTCGGCTTTGTCCGGTAAACTATGTTTGATGCCATGAACGACAAGGTTATAGGATTCGGACGCGTTTTCGCGGGCTATTTCCTTGACGAAACGCTGGTGCAATCTTCCCCGGCCGTATAGTGAATCGGACTGTTTCCGGAGTGCGCTGATGGTTTTTACGTAGAAGAACGGATCGAGCCAGTTGGCGAAATGGATGGTCCAGTCTACGTTGCAATAGGTACCGCCCCAGCGGCCTTTCTTCACGAAGATACCGGAAGCACCGGCGTCGGCGAGTTGCTTTGCGCTGATTCTGAAGCTGTTATTTCCTGACTCGCGTCTAAAGGTGTCGAATTCGACACCTTTAAAACCGGGATTGTGTTCCATCTCCCAGGCACGGAAGAAAAGGATAGAAGTTGAAGCCCTTAGCCAGTTGGCGACATGCACCTTACCCGCGCCATCTTTGAGGTTGCCAATATCTGTGATACAGATGTACCCCGTTTCGCTGTCGACACGGATATCGGAATCGAGGATTTTGACTACAGATTTGCTGGGAGGAGGCATAACCTTTTGGTTGAGGATTGAACGACAGAGAGCGGAACAGGAGCTTTGTTCCAGCTGCTGCTTTGTGTACTGAGTACAAAGGTAAAGAAGGATCGGTAAGCGTAGTTTGTGGGAAAGGGGTAGTGTGTATCACGAGATGCACAGAATCTCCCTCTCCCCCGGCCCCCAGGGCTAACGCATACTATCTAGAAAAACTTTATCACGGGCCTTATAGGACCACATCGCTCGCATTCGTTTATGCTTAACACCAGCTTTACTGGGTCCATCAGCGTGTAAATTGATACTCATTTTCCGGATTAAACTACAATTGGATGCCAGATTTGCTGTCCGCGCTCT
>NZ_VOXD01000080.1 GCF_008014675.1 Neolewinella aurantiaca
TCTTGAAGCTATCCTTGACAAACTCCCAAGTCGATTAAGGCAAAAATGTCAATTTGCTACTGATCATTTTGAAAGCTACTACCAACTAATCCCTCCAGAGCAGCACAAGCCGGGAAAAGCCTTCACCTACTATATAGAGGGCTACTTTACCGGTGTAAGGGCGCGAGTTAGCAGGCTCGTCCGAAAGACGCTCAGCTTCTCGAAAGACCTCAGCAATCATGTCGCAGCAATCCGATATTTCTTGTGGCAACGAAACCTAGATTCCTATCCTTACATTTGATACACCGCCGATGAAAATTTTCCTTGACGTGCTAAGCTCTATGTCAACCTCCTATATAAAGTGCTGGGCCGCCAACCCAAAATATATGTACTTGTCATTTCCTACAAAGAAAAATTCATTTAGCAGCTTTTGACTCCAATATTATGGAGGATACTCAAAGTCTAATAGAGAATAAGTATCTGCCATTAAATCATAAAAATCGATTGGCCTATGTTTTATATTTTGAGGCCGAAAACCCTCGAATTCTGACTAGTCATTTTCTAGAGTTATTTTCCGAAATGATAGTCGATTTTCAAACTTTTCACTTTGGAACCTGACAAACAGATCGCCGTTGTAGTGATAACTTTCCGGAAAAAAACCAAGCGGTAACACTGATTCTCCTAATATTTTCAACTCTTCAGAGAAATATCTTATTCCGATTTGCTGAGCGATTCCGTACATGGGACTTGACGGTGGAGCTGGCACAAAAACAACTTGACTGTACCTTCTGCTAACCTTATCAAATTTCAACCTACCGTAAGTAACACTCTTAGCACGATGCATCAATATTTCCTCTTGATCAAAATTACCCGTAAAAGGAGAATTTTTAATACCGTTAAACGGTAATTGACCCTTTTCTATGACTCTATCATCTGTTAGGTTAAACAGATATATTATAGGTGAATATGCGAACCCGAAAACTACATGGTCTTCAACAACGGTAAAAAAAGGTTGATGAAGTGAGCCGTAATAACTAGTTGGTTCGGGCCACTCTATTGGCAGATGTGTGATTTTTTTGTCCCGAATACTAAGTCTCCCCAAAAATGGGCCTTCATAATGATACGGAAAGCTAAACTTGTCTGAGTCATCTCTTTCTAGAACGACAATCAAATCATCTTTGTAAGTCTGAAGTGGAAATTCATGTGTAGCCCTTACTATGAATGGGCCGTCTAGGCTGATATCTATATTATTAGGGTAGATTATAAAGTTTTCCTTGAGGGAGTCTGTGTCGTCAACAATCATTATGTTTTCGTCAGCAGCTAGAATCAATTCGTTTTTCGAGTTTACCGCAAATGACTGTATCCGACGCACCTTATTAGGTCCGTCTTTAGCAAAAGATATGGAGCTACTCATTCCTGAAGACATATTGATACGTTGCACAGAATTTGCAAAAGGGCGAGCTCTATAGAGATACTTCCCGCCTTCTTTCGTTATCAGACTAGTTGTTAGCTGGGGGCCATCAATCAAGTCTCCCATAACATCAACCGTTATGTTCTCAGGGGAGTCTGCATGTGTAACAATTAAGCCATTTACTCCATTAGAAGTGCAGCCTCCTAAAATTATTGCAAAAGGAAATAAGGTTATAAAAACACGGTTCATCTGTATGATTTATGAGAAGATTTAAAAATACCTTGAGTAGGGCCTATGTTGGTTAGAACTATCGTTATTGTAAACCATTCGAATGACGAAGCATCTTTGAGGATTTCAACAGCTAATGAGGCCTTTTCAGTTAAATTCATACAGCATAAGTCTACTCAAGGTGGTTATAATTCTACTTGTCTGGTGCAGACCATGCTCCGTTATCACTACAGTTGCAACTTATAGTGGTGCAATTTGATCCGGGGTTGTCACATTCCGAAGTGGCGATGAACCAGCCGTTGGAATAAACCATACAGTTAATGATCTCGTACCCTGCGAATACTGTATTTGATGAGAACATCATAGCGAAACAAAACACAATTGAAAAACAAGACTTCTTCATAATAAGAGAATTGAGGCCGATAACATCCCAAATCGGCACTGGGCCATCACAAGAAAGGTGTGATGGAGCCTATTGTCAAAAGCAATGTTAAGGGTTCACACAATAGGGGCCTCCCGGATCCTCCCGGATCCTCCCGGATCCTCCCGAAATTTCGGGCATGGGTAGTATCTGGCCAAATTTTAATGGCCTTTTTCGTACATATCTGAACATTTTTTTATCCAGTTGAGGGGGAGTTCCGTATCGGCATAATCGCTCTTGTTTACGGAGGGCGGATATCCCAGCCAATCGTAAATCCACTTTTGATAGGGAGCAAATACAACCCCACTCGGCAGGCAGATCTCATAGTTGCCCAAAGTCTTCTTAAAGGTCTTTAGGTCTAGTCCGTACTCGTTCGATAAAGCGGTAAGTGTCTTAGAAAATTGAAATGTAGAATCCATAGTAGTGTATTTAACAAGGTTAAAAATGTAAACTTCAACGTATTAGTCCTCCACCCGCACCAGCGAGTCATGATCCAACGTAAAGCCTCCACTAACGATAACTTCTTGTCCAGCTTCTACGCCTTCGGTGATCGCCACCAGTTCATCGTTATCGAAGCCGACCGTGACGTACTGCCACTTCGCCCGGCTGCTTTCCGCATCGTAGGCGAAGACGAGGGTACGGCCGGAACGCTCCACCACGGCCGACTTGGGCAGCAGGACGGCCGACGGGGCCAGGGTTTCCAGCGTAACGTTGA
>NZ_VOXD01000081.1 GCF_008014675.1 Neolewinella aurantiaca
CATAGCCTTCCGGATACTCCTCTTTGTACTCCTCGAAGAGCACTTGCCGCGTTACGTGGGGCCGCTGCAGTTCTTTGATCCAGTAATCGACTTTGCCTTCAAAGATTAACTTACGATCCGCAACGGCACCGGCTTTGTCAGGGTAGAGAATCTGGCGCAACGGCTCGTCGGCTAAGCCAAGTACTATTTCCAGGTCCTCGTTATAAGCGGCGGCTAAACGATAGTAGTGCCGAACGGTGTTCTTTGACACCTTCAGGGTTCTCGCTGTAGCTTTGATTGATTCAGTAGACTGGTAGGTGCGGAGAATATTTTTGATCTGGTCCATACGCTTGATTTTGCCCATTGTCGCTGCTCTTGATGAGCGGCGAAGATGGGAGGATCAAGCACGAGTCTCAACGTAAACCGAGGGGGGCAATACTCCGGAATGTTTTCCACAGGGGGTGGGGTCAATACTCCGGAATTGGGGGGTCAGTACTTTTCGGAACTGGGGGGTCAAAGCTGCCGGAATACGCAGGCGACCGTATGGCTGCCCCTTCGAGGTCTTTTGATGAAACAGTATGCTATCAGTGTGTTTCATACGGCCAGAAGAGGCAAAATTTCGCCGCTCATAGCTAGTGTGCATAATACGGTTATCAGTTCTACAAGATTGGAAGGTGAAGAACTACTTCCTGGAGTAAATTCTGAGTTTGACTTAGGGTATGATGAGCCAAGAGATTATTTGCCCGAAGAACTAGTTAAACTGCTGGATGAAAAGTTCCCGAACATTAGTTAATAATAAGGTCAGGATTTGTTCGATTGAGCAAATCTTGATCCATCGAGGCATGGAGCACTGTTAGCTGAAGCTTTTAGAAAAGTGAAGGGGAAGCCAGATGGCTCACCTTTATAGCTGTTTCAGTGAAAGAGTATGCTATAGTGGCCAAGGCCACTATAAACACGAAATAGGCCATCTCTCATTAGAAAGATGGCCTACGTAAAGCTAGAGAAGTCTTATTAAAACTGCAAAAACCTGTAGCCCAATCCAAATTGAATTGCAGTTATACGATTGTCAAAAGAAATGGGCGTTGGAACATCCTCAACTTCAACTGGTCCATCTGATGCAGAACTTATTTGCTGACGCAAATTAAGGTGTAAAAGAAAGCGACCATAGCCTAAATCAATTCCTGCATTGATTTTTAAAACAGAGCCGCCGAAAGAACGATTTAGAGCATTCTGGATGTTAATTGCTCTTACTTGTCCAGGTCTATTAGCGATTTTATCAACGTAATCAGTTTCATTTACAGGAAATGAGTAGGTAATGCCAATCTTAGGAATTACTTCTAGACTTCCTAACTCAATCTTGTAAGATGGCAACACTGAAATATCGACTCTATCTGGGGCATAAAACAAACTTCTTGTTTGCGGCCCAAACATCCCATTATTCTCAGTAGGGTCCCTAAAGAAAACGCTGTAAGCAGTTCGACCGTAATCAATTTGAGTTTGTATACCAAATTGATCTTTTAATGTCCAGTCAGCTTTAGCCCCTATAAAGAATGACTGTTCTGGTTCCGCTTTCGTTTTGCCAAACCCAAACTCAAACTCTAAATCGGATGCATCTGCAGGAGAGACTAATCGATGGATGGTAATTTCACCGCCAACTAAGAGACTTGCTCCGTTAAGCTGACCCCATACGCATATAGGAGTAAGCAGACAGAAAAGAATCAACATTGAGGATGGATATTTCATATCGTTTCTTTTAATTGAGTGTCTGTCTAACTTGAAAGAAAACCCAGTCTGAGTTATACTCAGTTGGAGGGATTGTTCTATGGCAGTACTCAACTAAGTTTTCTCCTAACCGATCAGAATTATTTTTAATTTTGATTGATGCGCTAACTTCTTGGATTGAAACTTCGACACCGAAAACCTTAATCGTAGGCTTAAACTTAAATCCTAGAGTTATTTCAGGGCCACCATCAACTTCTTCCCATGTATAATTCATTAGACTGCCTTGAATTTCTGGTAGCCAAGTGATAACATCTTTGAATTCTCCGTTAAAATGGTCAATGTCGCAGTGAAACCAGGTACATGTTCTCAAATCATCAGAGCGGCCAAACCAAGATTTCCTTAGGGTAGTTGGCCCGCCACCAGCATTCCTAAAAGTGATATGAACTCTTATTTCATGTTCTCCATCAAACCATTCATTGGCATCACGCCAGCGGTCCATATCAACGAATCGACGGAAAGAAACTTGATCCATAGTCTCATTCTGAGCTCGGTCAGAATCCTCACAAGGAAACTCTGTTGATCTGAATGTAATAGGAGGGCTCGGTGGGTTTCCTCCGTTACCATTATTTATTGCATTACAGTTATCAAAATCTTCTACATCTCCAAAGTCGTAGTAAAATTCATCATCTTCACTTGAGATAGGCTCAAGAGGGCAAAACATTTTATTTAGGCGGTGTATCAAATGTAAGGATAGGAATCTAGGTTTCGTTGCCACAAGAAATATCGGATTGCTGCGACATGATTGCTGAGGTCTTTCGAGAAGCTGAGCGTCTTTCGGACGAGTCTGCTAACTCGCGCCCTTACACCGGTAAAGTAGCCCTCTATATAGTAGGTTAAGGCTTTTCCCGGCTTGTGCTGCTCTGGAGGGATTAGTTGGTAGTAGCTTTCAAAATGATCAGTAGCAAATTGACATTTTTGCCTTAATCGACTTGGGAGTTTGTCAAGGATAGCTTCAAGA
>NZ_VOXD01000082.1 GCF_008014675.1 Neolewinella aurantiaca
AATCACCTGAATAACCAAACATATGTACTTAAAATCAAGAGCTAACATTGCCGAAGAATTTGGCGTGTGCAGAAAAACCTTGCGCAAATGGATGGATGCCATGCCCTATGAGTTTCCATACTTGCTTGCTGCTCCTTGGCAGAAACTTATTTACAGCGAACTTGGATATCCTCCTGGCGTTACAGCGGATGATTTTGCTAAAATCAAAGCCCCGAAAGAATATCGAGGGGAACAGTAAAAATTAGCGTTCAGAATTGGTCGGAAGCTGAAAACCGTCGAATTTTGGGGATGCTTGGGGATGCTTGGGGATGCTTGGGGATGCTTGGGGATGCTTGGGGATGCTTGGGGATACTTGGGTTTTAGTCCCAGTATTTTAGCTTCATGGCAATTGATTCCAGCCAACAATGGAGTCGTTATTGATAGGGATTCTATCAAAAAAAATATTATGAGACGTTTAATACTGTGTTTTGTGTTATCTTTAAGTTTGACTGCGGTAGCGAGTTCTGCTGGTAGCGGAGCTCCCTGTTCTACTGGATTCTCTACTGTTAAATCTAGTCCATGGCCATGGAACAATGATACTTATTTTACAATGTGTAGTTGTGAATCAGTAAAGGGTTATAGTGCTTCTGGGAGCTGCAATAGTTCTGGAGGTGTAGGAGGGATTTGATTTCTCAAGTTGTTACAATTCGAGACTCGTGGGAATGATGGAGTTATCCTAATCATACTTGCCAAGTATGATAATTTAGATATGTCATCTTATGAGTCTCGATTTTTATTGTTGTAGTTGCAGTCCTTAAATATTTGCTGGTTGGATAGCGGTTGACAAACATAAAAAGTGAATAATATATATCATGAATAAATTTTTTTTGACATTTGTTGGACTCCTTTTTTTCTCTTGTGGGAATGATCTTGAGATGGCATCGTATAAAGTGGTATCAGAAGCCTCGACGGAAGAACGTTCAGTTGATGTGATAGAACTTCAAGGGGAAAATTTCGGACCAGAAGGGCAGTTTGGTTATTTGACTGATATTCTATTGGTTAATTCATCGTTAGTTTTTCAAGACATCAAAAAAGAATATGCTTTTTCACACTTAGAAGATGGCGAAAAGTTGTCTCGGTTTCAACCGATTGGCCTCGGAAAAGGAGAAGTTGAAAATGCTGATTTTGTTAAAATAGTGGATTATGATGAAATGTCTAAAGAAATACATTTTTTCAATTATTCAACTAAGTCTTTAAGTAGTATCAGTGTTCTGCCTAATTCGGTACCATATATATATGGTGCTGTGCCAGGACTTTACTGGGGAGATATTCAAAGTGCTGTCGGATTAAATGACTCTCTTGTCGCAATCACCGGTCGGTTTTCTGATGCGAAATTTATTATTTTTAATAAAAACACACAAAAAGAGGTTTTGAGGTCCAAATATCTTAATTCCTTTCCAAATGAATTGTCAGAGGAAGCAAGAATATCCGTTTCGCCGACGGATATAAAGTACAATGATAAGCATGAGCTAGTCGTTTTGAATAAGCCAAGCGTTAACTCAATTGACGTTTATTCAACCAATGGAGCGCCCGAAAAATTTTATAGTTTTGGGGAGATGAGGAATATTTCTGATGAAAATATTTTTAGCCGTGACTATTTTTATTACTATAGCGTCAAAACACATGGGGATGTAGCCTACGGATTATATCTTGGTATGAGACAGGACGTAATGGCTGTTCAAGATGTTTTCGCATCTAGAACCCGCCCTGAACTACATGTTTACAACTTGGTTACAGACGACCTCCAGCGATTCAAACTAGATCGTTTAGTTAATGCCTGTGTACTTAACACTGAAAGTAGCATATTGTATTGCATCGAAGAAAATAACGAAGATCAACCTTTAGTAAGATATGAAATTCCTAAAATATAGTAGCTTAGGCTTGGCAGTAGTATTAGTTGTTTTGTTCCTGATTTGTGGAATAGAGTACAATGCTGGCCGTCATTATCCATCAGGAAAGGGGTGTATTATCCCTACAGGTCAAACTGAAGTCTACGTTCACTGGATAGGGCCGCTAAATCGGACGGTGTCCAATTTTTGTGATGGAAGTATGACTCCAAATTATTACGAAGCAAAGTCTGGGTGTAATTGTAAGGATTAGTAGTAGGGGGTTCCGTTTGATACCATTCAGTCGCGTCGGATTCCTGTCGTTTTAAAGGTAGGGTGTTCCCTCTGTTAGGCTGCGGCCGTGGCCGATTCCGTCCTCTCTCGGAGCACCCTTAACTGAGTGTATCGCGTTGGGCAGGTGTTGGCGGTTTCCCAGTCGTAGACCTGCTGGTAAGTTACGGTAGTCAGAGCTTGATCGACAAAATCTAGCGAGATTTCGATATGGTATAACGGGCTCTTTAACACGTCGGCGCTGATTGCTTTAACGCCGCCCTTGTTTTTGTAGCGTCCAAACGTACTTTCAATGATGTCCGAGCAGCCACACTACTCTACATTTTTTCAAAAGTGCGAAGCGAGCACTAACTTGGGGTTAACTACCACTCCAACTCATGCTCACTCCACAGCTGCGTAAATTTAGTGATCTGTACGATAAGTACGGGCTCGGCGCGACCAAAAATCTCCATCTCATC
>NZ_VOXD01000083.1 GCF_008014675.1 Neolewinella aurantiaca
TCAGAATTGGCCGGAAGCTAAAAACCGTCGAATTTTTGGGATACTTGGGGATACTTGGGGATACTCATGGAAACCTCCACTTAATTTGGGACTGACAACAGGCTCCATCAAGCCTTTTAAATGATGCCCGGTGCCGGAATGGGTGAAGGATGGCCGAATGTTTTGATTATGAAACGTATTTTCTTTTTTCTTTTTGCTGGTATTTTGGCGGTTATATTGTCTGTTTTTCCTTCGCAGGTTACAGTGGCAGCTAGTTCTCCTGGGGCACCCAGTGGGTGTAACTTTGTAATGCTAGAGGCGTTGTGCCAGCTAGGAGAACCAGGCAGTATTCGTCAGATTTGCCGTGACATGGGCGGGAGTGGGGGAACACAGTCCTGTAACGATGGTGGTTGCGGAGACGGAATCGTTAGAGTTTTCTGTGGGGGGCTTGGAGGGCATGGCGGTATTTAAGCGCTAATTGCCAATTTACGTTCTATTAACCTGAAAGGCGAGTGTCGAGTGAAATAGCCGCTCGATACTCGTTTTTATCTAAATCAATACGACATATGCCTTGTGATTTTCGTGCTGTTAAGTGTTTTTCCGCCATAATAATTTGTATGATGATGTTGATCGTCACTTCTTGTAGTGACGAGGAGAAAGTAGTTGATGCACCTAGTCTTGATGTAGTTTTAATTGACCAGCCTTCTAGTGTGTTTATTCAAGATGCTACTGAATTTATGGAAATGGTTAAAGTCATGAAAGTCCCAGAGAGTGTTGCTGTTGATCAAGCGGCCTCATTAAACGGCTTCAACTATATCGATAACCGGTTATATGCTCACAGTACTTACCTTAATAGCTTGTTATCATTCGATGAAAATGGAGACGTAATCTGGTTGATAAAAGGAAGTTCTAGTCCTGTAGACGTGTTTAGGTCTGCTGATCTAATAAATTTTGACCAGTACAAAAATGAGTTCTTAGTTTATGATGGGATTGAGCGCACGATTTTTGCCTACGATCTAAATGGCGGATTTATCCGTAAAGAACTATGTGAGGTTAATTTCATGGATTTTAAGATGTTGAAAAAGTCTAGGGTGATTTATGATGCATCATTCTTGCCAAATACTCACTTGCAAAATTCGAGCCAAGAATTCAACCTTTATATTGAAAATACAGATGGTAGCCTAGAAGCGCTAAATCCAAGGCTGCCACTTCAACAAGGCCTGGTTCCGTGGAATGGTAATTCTAATTTTATTTCCGTTGGAGACAATATTTACTTTAAACCTAACTTCGGGGATACGACGTTCACGGTCAGGTATGATGATGTTTCTCCCTACTTGATAACAAAATTCTCAAGCAACAATAGAGCACAATCAATTCTGGATGAGATCAAAACGGGGAGTATAGCTAGGAAAATTTTTAGTGAACAAGTGCCGTATACCAATATCGTTGTGCCTACACGGTTCGGAAACTACGCAACTTACACTTCAGGTGGAAAACGATTTATGTACGCAAGTGTAAAGAATGACCATAGCCGAAACGACCTGAATACACAGTTTTTAAAGTTTAACGAGACTATCATACCCGTCCCAATCTCTTTTTCAAACGGATACTTTTTTTCAGTTGCTAAGGAAGACGATAGAGATGCGATTTTAGAAGTAGCAAAAGACAAGATGCTCAATAGCGACGAGATGGAGGAGAAATTCGAGGCCATGTCGAAAAATATAAGGGATACGGAAGGCCTGTATATTTACGTGCTTAAGGTGAAATAGATAATTTCTTTTCACTGAAGACCAACACGTCCCATCCCTAACCTCCAACGATCAGCATTCAGGCCCAACGCGCCTGAATGCTGATCGCTTTTTGTACAAAACCCTGAATCCCCTTATATTACCCCTGTATCTCGCAACCTCTGCTCTGCGGCGTACGCTGTTTTTTTATACACAACACATTTTGAAACCGCTTTAGAACCATATTCCGGGCCGTTGCCCGCTGACCAAACCCCATTGCTACCGACAGCGTACACCAGATCCATATGACCAACCACCATCGCACTTGCTCCCGGCTTGCATCCGGGGGGCAACGCACCGCATCCTTTCCGTATCGCCTAGCCGCGGTATTTTTTGACGTATTCCGCGCCTCCGGCGTTGGCTTACCGACGGTTTTGGGAGTTCTCTTTTCGCCCTTAGTGTTGTTGTGCCCCGGCTGTGGCGAAAAAGCAGCGGCAGCGGATGCCGAAGTCACTACGGTGAAGGCTTCGGCTAAGCCGGAGCCCTCCGCCGCCGAAATCCCCCTCGTCACCCTCCATACCGCCACTCGCGGTCGCCTTCCCCTGCGCCGCCGCGCCACGGGCAAGCTGCGCGCCCGGCGGG
>NZ_VOXD01000084.1 GCF_008014675.1 Neolewinella aurantiaca
AGAATCACCAAGGACCTGGAACGAACGATAGAAAATTCGGCTTCATTCATTTTGATGGCCAACATTCAGATGGTTCTATCGTCAATACAGAGAAATCTTGACTCGAATTTTTAGACACGCTCTAAGGAGTAGGGGTGATATTTAAATTACCCTTCCCTCCTGATGGGCATTAAATTTACAGCTATGAAAATGCTTTTCTTCTATGGCTTTGTCCTATTTATATTTTTCTTTTCTACTTGTAAAAAGCCTGATCCAATCTATCCGATTCTTGAAAATCCAGTTCTGGTTCCTTCAGAATTAACAAATCGTGAAGTCGATGTAAATAGAATCTGTATCGGAACATTGGTAAGGGATCTTTTAAAACTTCCCTCTTTTTTAGAGCATCTAAAAGTAAATACTTCAACCAGTAGTAATATTTTCAATCAAGAGTACTGCCTGCTCACTAACCTTGGCTCGAGAATAACTCCTGAATTAACACTAAAAGAACTAATCGATATAACTCTTGAACAAAACGCAAGCCCTTGTTTTTCTACACTGGAGGACTTTGAATCAGCTCTTCTGGAAGATCCTTTGCTTGTCATTAAGATTCCAGACATTATCAATATTCAAGAATGGAATACTTCTAGGGACGTTCCTTTCGTATATGTAAAAACTACGACAACTGTCAGCAGTCCAAAAGACCCTAGTCAGTTTGGGTATTTAGGTCTTCATCACAGTGGAGCAATAGACCTTTACAACAATGGTGTTCCAACTTATTTCCCTCTCGTTCTTAAAAGTAGCGAAGACTTCATCGCTATGGATAGATTTTTAAATTGTCACAACGGAATCCAGTTTGACCAACTCCATAGCTCTTTCAATCGACTATCAAATAGAGAGGAAATACTGTCAAGAGGTATAGAGGTTGAAGGCTCCGAACTCACAATAATTAAAGTCAATGACTTGCTTCAAAATAGCAACCAATTGCTTAATCTTTATGGAAGCGAAACTGATTTAACAACCTGTTCATCACAGTGTAGCTATTCTTGCCTGATCTATGAAGAAAGAAAACTTCTTGGTGAAGAAATATTCATACATAATAACAACTCAAATGTATTGGATTATGAATACAAATCTGCCTTTAGGCCTGGGGACCTTACAATTTTTTACGACAATATTGTGCCAATATTATCTGTGCAAAAAAACCGTGACGGTGGCAACGAATTATCTAAAAATATTTTGCTAGGTTCTTTTAGAATCAATCAATTCTTTTTGAGTAATAGGACCGCTGATACGGAATCAATTACTTACGATATTGGTGGCCAGGTAATGCCTATTACTAAGGTGCATTTTTTACTAGAAGCTACGGAGAAAATTTCTTTAAATACAGTTCAAAATAACAACCTTATATTATTAGACGATATAATGGAAAATGACAAGCTTACTCTAAGTACCATGCGAGTAAGTTTAGATTATCCTATTCAAACAATAAACCTCATCAATGGATTACCTCTATCTATTCATAATGCTTGGAGAGATAACGTACTCAATTATGATCTGTTTTGTCTCGACGAAGAAGGGATGCTGGGTTTCAATTCCATATCTATTAAGTATAGTTTCTAAGCTTGACTTTAACCCTTTTAACCGGGGCTGACAATTTAAAGAAACTCTGATGTGAAGTGCCTTGGAGGTGTCTGACATCTTCAAGTTATGCTTCGTTTACAACCAGGGTTTCAATCGGTATACTTAAGCCGGAGTGGTTTGGGACAATTAGCGCGAAGCCAACGCGGTTCCTGACAAGGCAAAAAACGTAGACGAAGCCTTGGTTTCGGCGAGGCTTTTTAACGAAGTCAGGGATCGCGATAGCGAGTGAAAAAGTCCCAAACCACTCTGAATAGGATCGTTGCAGGCTAAGTCATTGATTATCAGTACTCCGATTTTTCTTTAGATGGGCAATTTAGGTGCAGAATCTATTGAAAAACCCAGTTTATCTCAGAGCGTGTCTAAAATTATGAAAATTTAGATATAAAGGCTGTCAGTCGTATCTTGTAAGTCGCTAAACACTACAAATATGACCAAGCAGTGGACTCGGTTGACTGACAGCCAGTGGAACGAAGTTAAAGATTATCTACCAATCAACCGCAAGACAAAACATCAACTCCGGGATGTACTTGATGCCATTCTGTGGCTGGTGCGTACCGGTACTCA
>NZ_VOXD01000085.1 GCF_008014675.1 Neolewinella aurantiaca
TGTCTTTGAGTGCCCATCAAGACCGGAAGGCTCAAAGGGGTTTGTAGTAGAAGCCAAGCGGTGGGTAGTCGAAAGAAGCTTCGCCTGGATGAATTTCTATCGCAGAATCACCAAGGACCTGGAGCGAACGATAGAAAATTCGGCTTCATTCATTTTGATGGCCAACATTCAGATGGTTCTATCGTCAATACAGAGAAATTTTGACTCGAATTTTTAGACACGCTCTAAACTTCGTTACTTCTTCGGGGTGGGACAACTAGCGCGAAGCTAACGCAGTTCCTGATAAGGCAAAAAACGTAGGCGAAGACGGGCGCAAACCAGATTGTCGCGATTACTCATCCCCGGCAAAGCGGTGTAGAGAGGCTGGGAGGGATTGAGCAATAATCTGATTCGCGCCAGGATGTATCTCTACGACCGAGCGTCAGCGCGCTATCAGTCGCTGAATCGTTTGGAATGAGTGTAACCGTCCGACCAACCACATCTTGTCAACCCCAACTCCGCGACCAGAGCTTTGCGCCAAACCAAAGCAACAATTTATGTGCCACAGCCCCACCGCCATCCGGCAATTTTTGATCGAGCAGCGGCTCAGCGGCCTGACGGTCGCCGCCTTTTGTGAAGAATACGACCTGAAGGTGCCTACTTTCTATTCCTGGAAGAAGAAATATGGAGAAGCGGAAGCTTCTCTCAGCGAAGGCTTTTGCAAAATAACACCAAGGCGGGAACGCGCCGAACGAAGCCTGCGTCTACCGAGCGGTTTGCGGCTGGAATTGATTGGCCTGACGACTACTGAAATTGCGGAGCTGATCCTCGAAATCGACCGCAATGCGGTCGGGGTCGCCGAGGACTTTGCCGTAGAAGTATTTCAGCGCATAGCAAAGGGTATTGAGGGTGGATTTCCCTATTGATTTTTCCCGCTCGGCGAGAAAGGCGAGGATGTCCCGGGCGGTGATGGCATCGGCTTCCGCATGGTGGTATTCCATGAGGTCGCGCAGCGACCGGGCGTAGTTGATAATGGTACTCGATGTCATACCCGCGACCCGTAAATGGGCCACGAACCGGTCGATATCCGGCTGACAATCAGGGTGGTGGGCTATCTGAGCCCGGGACTTTTTTTAGTCACGGTAGAATGGTTTGGTTAATAGGTAAGATAGGGGTATTTTTAGGAGACGGTTGGTTATGGCGCGGTAGCGGTTGGCGCGGAGCGGCTTAGTTCAACACAGCAGCACCGACAAGCCACGCTTCAAGTTTTGGGGTGCTAGGGTAGGAGGTCTGGGGCGTTAAGTTTTGAATTTCTATCTTAGCTTTTCCAAGGGCGTGGCCTGCGTTGCTGCATACGTTCTGCGCAACGAAAAGAAATTTGTATGATCGATAATAGTGGAATTGTATATCAACACGGTGATGTTGTAATTGATATTCGTGATGATCTCCGAACAATATCAACGTATTCAATTTCGATTGTGAGCGGTATACAGACTTTAGTAAAGCATTCAGTATCTGATGGCAGAAAAAATAAGCACTACCAGTTAAATGACTTCATAAAATATATTTACCCAATCAGGTTAGTTGGAAGCGAAAGAAACACGAAGAATATTTTTATAGGGTACCAACATTGGATAGAAAGCGATATACAATCTTATATATACAAAAAGGGGAAAGAATGTAGTGTTGATGAAATAAAGCAAAAGATAAATAAGAATAATAGTTATAAGCATGAGACTATTGAGGCTTATATCAGATCAATGTTAGTGAATAGGTTTTTGGAGCTCTCAGAGAAAAATGGAGTTTTGTACGTTGACATAAATAAATACAATCATCAGAAAAGTAAAGAAATTGAGTATTTTGAGCTAATAACAAATGAACTTCAAGCTAAAAGTAAGAGAGTTGAATTACTTATAAACCTAGGGTGTTCCCTCTGATACGAAATCGTCGAGGCTGATTCTGGCTCAAAAAAGATGTGCTCTCAAACTGTTAGTTTTGGGTTACGAAGCACAAAACACAGATGAGAGCACGCCTCAAAGCTAA
>NZ_VOXD01000086.1 GCF_008014675.1 Neolewinella aurantiaca
ATAAAAAAACAGCGTACGCCGCAGAGCAGAGGTTGCGAGATACAGGGGTAATATAAGGGGATTCAGGGTTTTGTACAAAAAGCGATCAGCATTCAGGCGCGTTGGGCCTGAATGCTGATCGTTAGAAAGTCGCTAAAAGAGGTTACTAACTATAGCTCCATTAAAAAGATGGTTTTACCGCCAGTGTCATCATATTCTTCATCTAAGCGGGAGAGCTCTTCCTGCCAATCTGTATCCGTAGCGGAGGCTCCTTGTGCTAATTTTGCGTAGTGTGCTACTTGATAGTTTGGCATTACGTGCAGAAGGTGCCTGCCGTTTTCGATCAGGGGAGCTTGAAACACGAGATCATCATACCTAAGTATTTCGTTGTTGATCAGCCATTCGCTTGATTTTCGGTCAAGCAAACCTAAATAAGCGCTTTTGCTGTGGCGATAGGTAATACATAACATTTCATCGTCTGCACCAATGCTGGTTGGCACAGGATAATTATTTTCGAAAAGAAAACGTAGCTTGTTGTCAATGTTCTGATTTTTCATTACGTCTTCCAGTGTAATAGAGCCAGGTAAATCAAATGTAAAAACAGGTGTCACATTTGGAAGATCAATCTCATAGAAAGCATCTCTCAAAACAGCATGATACAAAAGCCTACCTCCCATCCTGGTAAACTGAGGCATACCTCCTACAAAATTATACTCTGGGGCGTAAGGAACGGGGGAAATTAAACCAACCGGATCCGAGCTATCCCGCACCCAAAAAAGCTGATTAGACTCATCCATAATGTGGGTATTTCTCAAGCCCTGCGCCGAATAAACAACATCCCTTTCTGAGGCGATTGCAAGTTGATGATAATCAAAAGAAGGTTTCTTACTTACGGAAACAGGATTACCCGAAAAATCGAATAGGAACACTTCGCGTCCACTATGAACCGCAATTCTTTCGTTAAAAGGATCAAAAGCGCACTCATCAAAGTGTGTATAGTACCGATAATCATCACTTCGAGAAAACACCCGCCATACTATCTCACCATCATGATTGATCCGGGTTATAGTTGCGGCTTCCTCGTCGACTAGTATCAAGTCTGTTTGGTCTACGACATAAAAATGTTCGATATAGCCCAGTTTTTCGGCTACTTCCGTAGATAAACGAATCTTTTTTACTGACTTTGCAATATCTGTAATATCACCAACGGTCTTTGGCTTGCCGGTGATAAGCTTGTAGTGCGGCAAAGAAGGTGACGCAGGGGCAGCTGTTGTGACTGGTAAGCTATCGTTCGTGCTTTCGCAAGAATAAAGACAGATTAAGGCACATGCAATGAATAGCGACGACACCCGAATTTGCATATTGATATTTTTTTATTTCAGAAACAAAGTTTAGAAAGTCGAAATTAATTCTTTAGAAAGACAAAGAATCAACTGCAACAGCTCAAACTGCTACAGTTGACTCGAGATAAGGATTAATTACAAGATGCGTCAGATAAATTTGCCCCAGCCTCTTCCGTCACTCCGGTGCAGGCTACGTAATCACAGTTTGAATTACCAAACCACTTAGTTTTGCAAGTTACTCGAAAAGTTTCTGCGGCTCCAACCGGACAAATTGTAGTAGTCGTTGTCCAACCACAATACCCAGTATTTCCTCCAGTAGCACTCACAGCCTGCGAAGGAAAAACAGACAACATAACTGCCAAAACACCAGCAAAAAGAGAGAATAAAATCACACTACTCTACATTTTTGAAGATGGGATGATTTCGCCCGTCATCGAGGCTTAAATATCGTTTCAAGAAGAGCTCCATACTCGCGCACCAGGGCATCAGCAGGCTCAGTCCTTTGCGGAACACAGACTCGGCAGGGAAGACCGCCCCGTCAGCATAATGAATGATTCTGATTTTTGACCGCGCCGCCCATCCCACTCGTACCGTCAGTGAATAACTGAGTCCCACGATGGCCATGAATAAGTTGCTTCGTCCGACGGGCTTGAAGTTGATGGCCTCTAACCCAAATCCGTT
>NZ_VOXD01000087.1 GCF_008014675.1 Neolewinella aurantiaca
TGAGTACCGGTACGCACCAGCCACAGAATGGCGTCAAGTACATCCCGGAGTTGATGTTTTGTCTTGCGGTTGATTGGTAGATAATCTTTAACTTCGTTCCACTGGCTGTCAGTCAACCGAGTCCACTGCTTGGTCATATTTGTAGTGTTTAGCGACTTACAAGATACGACTGGCAGCCTTTATATCTAAATTTTCATAATTTTAGACACGCTCTTAAGGTATCTGGAAATAACCCAGGTCACGAATTCTATAAAGATTTACTAAAGTGCGTTATATATAATTGTTACAACGATAGCAGGCCAATCAGAAAATTTGTGTTCATAATCGAGAAAAACGGTATCGATGAACTTAATCGATCAGTCGATGTAGAATTATTTCAAACAATGAAGAAGCTTCACCTGCTTGAAGTAAGTCTTATAAGTATTTAAACCAAAATATTAGTTATGATCGAGGAAAGTAGAAATGAGTCATCTAATGATGATATAGTTAAACGATTAGATAGAATTGAATCAACCCAAATAGCTGTAGAAAACAGACTTCCTAGCATAATCAAGAACTTATACAAAAATGGTTTCTCAACGTCGAATAAGGCTAAAACTTTAAGTTCTTGGCAAGCACTTTTGTCATACTTTATAAGACGACAAGCTATAGTCGTAGTAATTTCAGTATTTTCAGGGTTTATTGCATTGTCGAGTTTGTATTTTACTTATAGAGCTAATGAACTAGTGGTAATTCAGAATGATTTGATCAAATCACAAAATAATAGGATAGAGCAGCAGACATATTTACAAGAAGCAGAAAGAAGAAGCTCGTTGATATTTTTATTAGGAAATATTTTGGATAAAATTGACGAAGAAGTCAAAATTGATCAATCTAGGAATCTATCACCTCAACTAATCGGTAACATTATATCATTATCTTCAAGATTAAGACCATACAAATTTCTAGAAGCTGATAGTCTGATTTCGAAGGAAGTTAGCCCTGAAAGAGGCCAGTTATTTGTATCCCTTATCAATTCAGAATTGTCTGAAGCTACATATAAGAAAATATTTATGAATTGTGATTTTAGTTATGCCTTAATTGAAAATGTGAATGTGAATATTGATATGGATTATGTAAATTTATCCAATTCTTATATTGTTCGATCAAGATTTAATTCTATATCATTGAGAAATTCAAATTTTGAGAATTCTCTACTAATTGATAATACGTTTTACGGATGTGATCTAAGGTATTCTAAATTGACGGCAGATACAATACACAGCGAATTTGATGGTTCATTTTTGGATCGTGCGATTATTGATCCGTATGGCTTTTTTAGAAAGGGTAATTTAACATTATCAAATCAGATTTTGTCAAAAAGCTATAGAATTGATTCATTGTGGGAAAACCCTAAAGTGAAATTCTTAAGTAAAAATATTGACTACAATTACGAGGATTATCAAGCTTGTGAAAAAATAGTTACGGAAATCATCTTTTCGTCAGATATGTATAAAGAGCTTCATAAATTTTATGCGGATAAGCAAACTAAAGTAGTGTTACTTTCACTACAGAGTCCTGAAAATTTCATTGATACTCCATTTCCATCTCCTGATACATTGATTTGGGAGTATGCATTTCACGAGAGTAATTACTATCGAGCAAATATGAGTAGAGTTTCTTCAATAGATTTTGAATCTAAAACTGGAAAGCTGATTGTGTACGATATAGAGAACGATACATCTATTGAAGGTGATTATGATAAAGCGATTTATAATAGATATGTTGAGTTGTGTATACTACGCAGCGCAGAGAATCACTAAAAGCAGGCGTTGTTGCATGGAGATTTCGGGTAAAGCTTGCGCTGATATTTTATTTAATTACGCGACTTTCGGTTGGGAAACAGGCATGCCATGGGCTGTCATTTGATTGAGTGCTTTTATTTTCATTTTGTTTTCCTGGGTTT
>NZ_VOXD01000088.1 GCF_008014675.1 Neolewinella aurantiaca
ACCCATGCGAGCAGACCTTCGTAGGCCGGGCGGGCGTAACGCTGGCGGATTTTCAGACGTTGCTCAGGTGTGCAGTTATAGTCACGGCAGATCCGCTCGATCCGGTACAGGTACTGGAAGGCACGCAGGGCCAGCTCGGCCATCTCCTTGTGATTGGAGCGGGCGTCAACAAACTTGCGCCGGATGTGCGCCAGACAACTGACCAGCTCGACGTCGGCGTTCTTTTTCAGATAAGCGGTATAGGCCGAGTAGCCGTCGCTCTGCAACTTGCCCCTGAACTCCCCCAAAGTTTCGTGCAACACATTGGCACCCCGCCCCGGACGGTAGGCGAAAAACACCCCGCCGACGACCGGATTACGGAATACCCACATATAGCCCAGGTGGACCTGGCGCTTCTTTGGCGGAAAGCGGTGACTCTTATTTTTCGGTTTCTCTTCTCCTGTTTCCAAAACGGTCAGGCGCGATTCGTCGCCCTGCAAATAATCGGTGTCGAGCACCGAGGCCGTTAATACGGCATAAAGTGGTTCGAGCAGCGTACAAACGGCGGCAAACCAGTCGTTGATCGTCGATTTATGGATCGCCCAGCCGTGGTCACGTTTGAACATCCCGATCTGGCGGTGGAAAGGCAGGTGGTCGATGTATTTGGCAACGACTATTTTGGCCAGCAAGCTGGCCCCGGCAATGCCTTTGGGGATGACCTGCTCGGGAACCGGTGCTACCACGATGGCGGGTTTGTCGTCCGACTGATCCGCTTGAGGGCGGGCGTATTTGGGGCGGACCGTCTCGACGATTTCCAGCACGGCCTCGACATATTCGACCTTGCGGGTGATCTCCTCCCCGATTTGAGTCATACCGGTGGTGTCCTCGTCGGGCTCAACGATTACGCGGCGCACGGGCAGGTGTTCCGGCAGTGGTGTACGGCCCGGATGCTTCTTCTTTTTCTTACGCTCGTAGGTGATTTGCTCCCTGGTCTCTTCTACTGCACCCGCGTCCGCGCTCCTTTCAAAAAGCTCCATTTGTTCCGGCGCGGACGCAGGTGCAAAGCGTTCGGATTTGGCAGCAAAGATCAACCGCTCGAGCTGTTCGAGCCGGTGGCGCAGGCTAGCATTTTGCTCCCTGAGCTCTTTATTTTCCGCAATGAGAACCTCCGTGCTCATAGGGCAAAAAATACGGCACTTCGGGCATTTGTCAAGCCACTCGACGGTATCTTTTTCGCCTTTTTACCGATTTAATTTCAATACCCTCCAAAAATAGCTGGATATCCGTCCAGGACATTTCCAGACTGTCGTTTTCAGCGGCCGGCAGCTCAAAAGTTCCCTGCTCCAGCACCTTGTACCAAACCACGAAGCCCGTCCGATCCCACACCAACAATTTGACCCGGTCGCGACGCTTATTGAGAAAAATAAATACATCGCCGCTTAACAAATCGTGATTGATATGCTGACGAACTATTCCGCTAAGACCGTTAAAACCTTTACGCATGTCAGTAACCCCTCGATATAAAAAGTACCGTTGCCGGCTGGAAAAGCTAAGCATGCGCGCGGTCGATTTCTAGGATCAGTTCCGCAATTTCAGTAGTCGTCAGGCCAATCAATTCCAGCCGCAAACCGCTCGGTAGACACAGGCTGCGTTCGGCATGTTCCCGCTTAGGCATTATCTTGCAGAAGCCTTCGCTGAGAGAAGCTTCCGCTTCTCCATATTTCTTCTTCCAGGAGTAGAAAGTCGGTACCTTCAGGTCGTGTTCTTCACAGAAGGCGGCGACGGTCTGTCCGCTGAGCGGTTGATCGATCAAAAATTGACGGATGGAGGTGGGGCTGTGGCGCATAAATTGTTGCTTTGGTTTGGCGCAAAGCTCTGGCGCGGAGTTGGGGCTGACAAGATGTGGTTGGTCGGACGCTTAC
>NZ_VOXD01000089.1 GCF_008014675.1 Neolewinella aurantiaca
TCCAAAAAGCCTTATCATGTGTATCTTATCAGGCGGTACACGACTGGGAAACCCAGTACGTCTGCGAAAATCGATACGGGTTGGTCCGCCGTATGAATCGGGAGCTAAAATCAGCGGCGGCTTAAAGCTAACAGACGGAACACCCTACTACTAAATGGGACAATATAGCAACTACAAGTCATCGCTCCATTTATACTCAAAAATTGTTGAATTCTTTACGCCATCCATATCTTCAGCATCAATTAGTAAAACATTTCCGTCCTCTTGAACACCAGCGACTATCCAGTGGTCGCTTAAGTCAATTTGGGCAAGAGCATCTCCACCTGAAGCAGAAAAAACAGATGCATATCTTTTTCGATACTTAGAGTTATTTTGAATACCCTCAACACTATTAGATACATTCTCAGGTTCTGCTGGCATAATATGAACAGTTAAAAAGTAATTCTTTGAGGCAAAAAACTGCAAGAAAGTAGTATTTTTCTGAAAAGACTCAAGTCTAAACCCAAGAGTGTTGTCACCTTTCGATACAAGTCGGTTTTCCCAATTCTTAATTCTTATCGAAACAGGATTCAATTCGCCTCCATCACAAGTAAATCTATATATACTTCCTGGATCATTTGGGTAAACCGCACATATTATTTCTCCCGCCAAATCAATTATTGGCTGTTGATATTCAAATGACTCATCAGCATACACTCCTCTTCCTGCTAAAAAACCTGTGTTATGCCAACTTTCTTGGGCAACATCTAGGCAACTGATAGTGTAAGAGTCCCTCACAAAATCCACTTGTGACTGATAGAGATCTCTATTAATAGAAGCAAGTACAATTTTACCATCTGGCGTCAAGTGTGTACCTCGGAAAATTGAATAACTTGGCATTGTTTCTGATATATCAAGACTCCCTGATCGAATCAATTCTCCATCCAAAGAATAAACTAAGTACTTAGGTTCGCCATAAATAAACACGGAAGTGTCACTAGCAAATCCATACAGAAATACGTTAGATATTTTGCCCGGGCCTTCACCCTTAAATCCTGAAATCTCATGCAGCACACCATCAGAGGTCTCACACATTAAAAAGTCAGCACTATACGGTAAGAACATAAAAGCCCCATTAGACTGATTATAAAGAAATTCCGACCTATCTACTTTAATTTTGTCAAAATTAATTTCACCAATAATATTTTCCTCAAGTATTGGCACTGAATGATCAAAAAAATCTTCAGATTCACACCCCATGATAATCAAAGCCAGTGAAACCACAATTAATCTGTATTTACACATTATTTATTTCTTTTAAAATTCATGAATCTCACATTCACCCTCAAGGCACGTCACAATAACTGGATTTTTTTTCTGAGTTGTACCACTAACAATAGCATCGTATATGGACTTATCGTAGAAACATGTTAAAGGAAAACTCTTGCCTCCAATTTTTATTTCACTCTCACTACCTCTTTTCTTCAGAGAAAAAACAAGATAGCATACATCACTGGCGTTGTTGCATGAAGATTTCGGGTCAAGCTTGCGCTGATATTTCATTTAATTACGCGACTTTCGGTTGGGAAACAGGCATGCCATGTGCTGTCATTTGATTGAGGGCGGTTTATCAAATGTAAGGATGGATAAACCTAAAAAATGCAGTGGAGCAAAATCACTATCTTGATAGTGACAAAACTCTCAAAACATGCTCATCTGCCCCAGCTGCACAAGTGGTAAGATAGTCAAGAATGGCAAGACTTACTACGG
>NZ_VOXD01000009.1 GCF_008014675.1 Neolewinella aurantiaca
CTCCAAGCGGTCCTCTGCGATATGCGCAGCAGCTTCGCCTTGAAGAGTAGCATTAACCATCGCCTGGAGCATCTCAGCGAATCCACCGCCACGCTCTAAAATCGGTTTGCCGGAGTAGAGGTGGCTCTGCATGCGCTTGAGTTGCTCCGAGTCGGTAAAAAGCTCTTCCAATGAGCGTGTCTTTTTGGTTTTCTTTG
Organism: Neolewinella aurantiaca; assembly: GCF_008014675.1. Lineage (GTDB taxonomy): Bacteria > Bacteroidota > Bacteroidia > Chitinophagales > Saprospiraceae > Neolewinella > Neolewinella aurantiaca. Next base: position 198 of record NZ_VOXD01000009.1, read on the forward strand.
CCATAATAATCGTATCTAACTGTAAAGTAATGTAGACACACTTAGATGAACAGTCTCTGAGCAAGCGCAGCGCAGCGAACGGTACTTGCGGCAGCGACTCCAGACTCCCGACTCCCGACTCCTTAGTCAGGCGTCACTGTACTATACATGCTTGTGCAAGGTGAGCAAGCGTAGCGCAGCGAACGGTACTTGCGGCAGCGACTCCCGACTCCCGACTCCCTGACTCCCGACTCCTTAGTCAGGCGTCACTGTACTATACATGCTTGTGCAAGGTGAGCAAGCGCAGCGCAGCGAACGGTGCTTGCGGCAGCGACTCCTGACTCCCGACTCCATGACTCCCGACTCCTTAGACAGGCGTCACTGTACTATACATGCTTGTGCAAGGTGAGCAAGCGTAGCGCAGCGAACGGTACTTGCGGCAGCGACTCCAGACTCCCGACTCCATGACTCCCGACTCCTTAGTCAGGCGTCACTGTGCTACACATGCTTGTGCAAGGTGAGCAAGCGTAGCGCAGCGAACGGTGCTTACGGCAGCGACTCCCGACTCCATGACTCCCGACTCCTTAGACAGGCGTCACTGTGCTACACATGCTTGTGCAAGGTGAGCAAGCGTAGCGCAGCGAACGGTGCTTGCGGCAGCGACTCCCGACTCCATGACTCCCGACTCCTAATACGTGAATACTGCTTCCGAGGCGCGCATTGCTTCGGAGAAAGCAGCCTCATCAACGCCGGTGGGCTCAAAGCCGAAGTGGGCAAAAAGATTCTCGGTTGGCATGTTGCCCGTCAGATCATCTTTTGCCATCGGGCAGCCTCCGAACCCGCGGATGGCCCCGTCATAGCGACGGCATCCGGCTTCTGCGGCGGCGGTTATTTTCTCCTCCCAGGTGGTTGGCGTGGTGTGCAGGTGCGCGCCGATGTCGAGGTTCGGATAGCGTGGGATCAGGCTGTTGAACAGGTAGCTGATACTCGCTGGGGCACTCACCCCGATGGTATCCGAAAGCTGGAAAATGGTGATGTCCAGCGCCGAAAGCTTGCTGACCCATTGTTCCACCACTTCCACATTCCAGGGATCTCCGTAAGGGTTCCCGAAGCCCATACTCAGGTAGAGCACCATTTCTTTGCCGGCAGCGACCGTCAGTTCCTGAATTTGCTTCACCCGCTCCAGGCTCTCCTCCAGGGTAGCGTTGGTGTTGCGCAGCTGAAACGTTTCGCTCACACTGAACGGATAGCCGAGATACTGGATCTCGGGATGTTCCAGCGCGGCCACTGCGCCGCGGCGGTTAGCTACGATAGCCAGTAGTTTGGTATCGGTAGCGCTCAGGTCAAGCATACCGAGTACTTCGGCCGTGTCCCTCATTTGAGGAATAGCTTTCGGTGATACGAAACTGCCAAAGTCGAGGGTATCGAACCCACAGGCCAATAGCTTCTGGATGTAGGCAGCTTTTTCGGCGGTGGGGATAAAAACCTTGCGCCCCTGCATGGCATCGCGGGGGCATTCGATGATCTTGATTGAATTCGTGGTGGTGGACACGGGCAATGTGGTTAGGAGAATAAAAAATCGTGGTGGTGGGCACTGACGGCATGTGCTAAAGCTACAACCGTGTAAAAAAATCGGTTATTCTCGCAACACCACAGCCGGCGACGTAGTTTTGCGATCAGAGAAATCAAACTTCTAAGCCATGATCAAACACGCCACCACCATCACCGTAATCGGGTTTATTCTCCTCATCACTGGCGTGATGACGCTTGTGCTCAATCTGGTAGGGGTCGACTTTATCCTTTTTGAATGGATCTACCGCTACAACGTAGCCCTGTCGCTGGTCTTCCGCTTCATCCTTATCGTGACCGGATTCATTATGATCTATGTCGGGCAGACCGACTGGGACCGGGAAGAGGCATAACCAGTCAAAGAAGAACTGTCGCACGGGCCTGCGCCCGTACGACAGTTGTACTTCTCTTGTTTGGCTACAGCTTAACGATCCAGCCGAACTTATCTTCCACCCGGCCGGTGCGGAGGCCGTCGATGTATTTTTTCAGCATCGGGCCAACTTTACGTTCTGCTACGTCGGGCAGTACCATCAGCTTATCCTTGTATTGCAACTCAGCAACGTGGCTGACTACAGCCGCTGTTCCCGCGCCAAACATTTCTTCCAGTTTGCCGGCGTCGTATGCTTCGACGATTTCGTCGATGAGAATTTTCCGTTCGGTCACCTTGTAGCCCTGATCGCGCAGGATGGTGATGAAATTTTTGCGGGTAATTCCCTTCAGAATAGCGCCGTCAGTTGCGGGTGTGATCACTTCCCCATCGATGACGAAGAAGATGTTCATGGTTCCTACCTCCTGGATTTCGGTCATATCGGGGCCTCCCATCCATACTACCTGGTCAAAACCTTTCTGGTTGGCTTCGAATGCAGGGCGCAGGCTGGCGGCGTAGTTGCCGGCGGCTTTAGCTTCGCCCGTTCCGCCGGGGACCGCTCGGACGTAGTTCTGCTCCACCACCAGGCGTACCGGCTTAGCGTAGTACGGGCCTACGGGAGCGGTGAAGATGCAGAAGCGGTAGCTCTCACTCGGGCGAACGCCGATGAACTCATCGGTAGAGAACATGTAAGGGCGCAGGTAGAGTGCGCTGCCTTCGGCTGGCGGAATCCAGTCGCGGTCCAGAGAGACCAACTGGCTTACGGCTTCTACGAAGCGGTCTTCGGGGAATTCGGCCATCATCAGACGGCGGGCGCTGGCGTTGAGGCGTTTTGCGTGCTCAATCGGGCTGAGCAAGGCTGGTGTTCCGTCTTCCAGCTTACTGGCTTTCATCCCCTCGAAGATGGCCTGACCGTAGTGGAGAACCATGCTGGCGGGGTGAATGGTAAAGTGACCAAAGGGGATGATTTCACCATCGGACCATTTCCCGTCTTTGTAGTCGGAAACAAACATGTGATCAGAGAAAATTTTCCCGAAGGGGAGGTTGTCCCAGTCAACGTCTTTTACGCGACTCTGTTGTACTTTTTCGGTACGGAATGTGCTATCGACCATGAGGTTCTCAATTTATGGTTAGGGGTAAAATAAAAGGCATCAGCGGTGGTGAAAATACGCTTTATGAATTGGTTAGATTCAAATGCCCCTGAAATCAGGTTCGGATGTACGGCATTCAGCGCACAAAAATCCGGGGGCGCGGCCGCAGGTGCAATGAAAAGCTAACGTATGGCAAAGTTGGGAATTTTTACAGATTAGTGCCGAATTTAATTTCGGCCTCCTCCGGCGGGGATCGCCTTACTCCGATTATGCACGACCGGGTTGAGCCGTTGCAACTCTCCCTGAGACTCCTCCCCTGCACCTGCGACCGCGCCCGAAAACAGTTTGTTCCCGGCGGAATTACAGCAGCGGGTCGCTGCCACTAAAATTCGTACCGCTGCCGCGCTACGTTCCACCTCACGCCCAGGTTGATGATGGTTGTTTCCTGATCATTGGCGGCAGCATCAGAATCTTTGCTCCGCGAGAAGTATTCCGCTTCGAGCCACAGATTGGGTTTAAGCTCGTAACCCGCCGTCAGAGAGATCAGGGTGTTGTCGTACCCGATTCCCTGCCCGATTTCGTTGCCGAAGTCCATCTCGCGTAAACCGTTGGGGCGGTTCAGGTTTTCGCCCACTACGAGGTCGTCGGTTCCTTCCCCCTGCGTAATCAGATACAGACGCCCTCTAAGGTGCAGCCGGGGAAGCGGACGGTACTCGATTGCCAGTAGATTTTCCTTGAAGTTCGCCCCCAAAGGGTGCGCCAGCGGCATCGCAAAGTGGGTGTAATTGCCCAGGCCACGGTGGGTATAGGTGTAAGGGCGTACGTAGTTGCGCTCCACGGTGATGTCTAATTGATCGAGCCCGAATGCGTCTGCGTAGCGCGCACCGAGTTGATACCCGAATTTGTTGGCCCACCAACCCCGCTGCTCACTGAAGAGCTCGTCGAACTTGAACTCATCAATAATCAGCTGACCGTAGAGCTCTACCCGAAACGGCGTGCGGTACCGCCCGGTCAGGCCAACGATGGCGTTATCCGGGCTCCCGACGCTCTGCTCGATGGTGCGGTAAAGAATGATGGGATTGAGGTAAGCGAGGTCGAAGCCATCTTCGCGGCTCATCACGACCGATTCAAACAGACCGAAAGTAAACCGCCGGCCAAGGTTGATGCTCAGGTAGTGCGAAGCCATGTATTTTTTGGTCAGGGGTTGCCCCGATGCGGTCGCTCGTGCCGGACCAGAAGTAAGCTCAGCAAAGATGTTGCGGTAATGAAATTTCCAGATACGCCAGTTCAGTTCGAGATAAGGATAGTTGTTGCTGAAATCGGACAAAAGCAACGAGCGTTCTCCGTCTCCGATGAAGTGCCGGCCGTAGCCCAGCCGGGCGCCTACGTGCTTCGTGATGTCCGCCGAGAGATAGCCCTGCCCGTTGAGGTAATCCGTTCCACTTTCTACGTTGGCGATGTCGAGTGAGTATCTTTTATTGAAACCGGCTCCGGGCACCGCATCAAAACGGTTACGAAAATCACGTACGAAATTGGGCAACCCCGCCTGGGTTTCCAAAATCTCGAAGTTGAGGAAAATACGATCGTCCAGGCCTGCCCTCAATTTCACCCCCCGACGATTGAAGAAGTAATCTTCGGTGTCGTCCTGTTGCTTTCCGTAACGGAAATCGAGCACGGGATTAAAGCGGAGGTAAAAGTCGGGCCGGTTCACTTCAAACATGTGTGCCGGCGTGGGGTAGAACACGTTGAGAATCTGATCCTGCGCCCGGTACAGCGGGCTTTCGACCGACTTCAGGGCGAAGTCATCACCACTCCAGAACGATGCCTGGTCCGGGTCCTCAGTGGCGGCGTACGGTTCGAGTGCCAGCCATTCGTTGTTATCGTCGTAAAACCGCTGCAGGCGGTAGTTGTCGGTTTTACTGAACTGGTCGCCGTAGATTTTCTGGTAGGTTTTGGCCAACCGGACAAGGCCTCCCCTGCTGGTGGGCCGCAGGCCCAGATCGGTTGCAGGCTGCTCAAAACCATCGTACCCGTAGCGGAGGCTAAGCCGACGAATCAGGTCATAAGTTTCGGTGTCCTCTACCGGCAACGGGCTGCCCTGAGCAACTAGAAAAGAACAACAAGCAAATAGAAAACAGGAAAAAAATACAATGCGCATTATCATGGGCGAAAGGTACGGGCTTTGAGGCTGATTTTTTGTGTAAGCCGCAAACTCACCACCCGGCGGGAGTAACCCGAAAGCCGTTGACTTATTACCGGCTCCGGGCAAAGCCCCGCAGCGGCGATGAAATAACTTGGCACCAAAAAGAGTTTTTCAGGTCCCCACTTTTTCTCCAAGATTGAATCCTGACAATGTCGAATATTTTTTCTCTTCACCTCATGGTCCTGGTTTTGCTTTTCACCTCAGTCGCGCTCAGCGCACAGACGTATGAGCGTTCCTTCGGGCTCGAAATTGCTCCGCACAGCGGAGGTAACCGCATCACGTCCAGCGGCGGAACCCTGATTACAGCATTGGAAGTGCAGGACAGCATCGAGAGTGGTCTCGGAGGCTACGGCATCGGGTTGCTGTACGAGAGCCGGGCCGACAAGGTGGGGTTCACTACCGGGATTCGGTACCTCCGTACTGGTTACGAAGTAGTTGAAAACGATTTGGACGGACCTACCGTTGGGCTGGACACCAGAGATGAAGTTACCGCTCAGTACCTGGAGCTGCCGTTCGAATTTAATTTCCACCAGGACATGTCTGAAAAAAGCAGCGTTCACTTTATGCTGGGAGTAGCCGCCAACCTGCACCTGAGCACTAAAACCGAACGCTCCACCCGGCTCGACGGCGTGGAGCAGGGTACGACAGAACTTCCCGACGATCCTGAACGTGAATTTCGTCCGGTGGTGGCTTCCCTCAATACCGGTTTGGGATACGACCGTAAACTGGGCGAGAACTGGGCCATTCGGGTACAGCCGTACTTTCGGTTCTTTCTTCAGGGCAACCTTAAGACCAACTTCGACCAGCTCAATCGTAATTATTACCAAACCGGCGTGCGGGTGGCGATCCGCAGGGTCTTTTTATAAGATGGCGGATACCACCGCAAACCGGATTTGAGCCGAAGTGATAGAAAAGAGCGAAAAAACACAATGCTACGTCAGCGCGTACCGGCTGTTTTGATTTCTAGATCAGATCGTCGTCATCCTCTTCCACTTTGCGGGGCTTACGCCCTGGCTTCTTGCGCTTCTTCTCCACTTTGCGTGGGGGTGGTGGCGGCTTTTTGATCTTCGAGATGATCTTGTTGGGCCCTTCGCGGCGTTCAATCGCACGACGGGCGATGTCCTGCGCAGTAATATCCAATTGGCCACTTGCTTCCAGTCGCATGCCCTCAAGGGACTTGATCGTGGTGGGGACAGCATCCAGACGCTGCTTATCGATCAGGTTCCCCGTCACGCTACAAACGCCGTAGACTTTATTCTTGATCCGGAGCATTGCGTTTTGCAGGTCCTGGATGTGATCCCGCTTACGCAGAACCTGTTCTTTAAGCAATTCCAGGCGGCTCACTGAGCTACTGTCTTCGCCCATATCGGCGCCGAAGCCTTCCGACATGGTATCGTTGAGTTCCGTAACCTGATCGCGGAGCATTTGAAGCTCCGTCTTAGCAAGCTGGTAGTCTGATTTGATGCGCTCTGCAAATTGTGCGAGCTCTTTTTCACTATATCTTTCCATGGGTAGTTTGGTGTATCAGCCCGGTAAAGGTGCCAGGAACATTTTTGTTGTTCCGAACATCCAATGATACATAAATTATTCAGTTATACAAAGTACGGGGTATTTAAGCCCTGCTGGTTTAAGACGAAGCACTTTTGAAATTGTAACAATTCCCCTTATTACGCGGACAATTAACGGCCCGAAAGGTCAAAGTGTTCTTCTGCCCCTTCCCCCCACCCTCCAAACGCATGACAACGGTAAAGTTTCAGGTAAGGAAAAGCTCCGAAGGTCAACACCAAATCGTACTGTTTCTAAGAACACAACCCGGGTGCAAAACGTATCGGCAACCACAATCTTATTACCTCCGGGGTAATAAATAAGATGGTTCGACACCAAAAATCCTTCGTAGAGGGCCGCAAAAATAACCGAATTACGGACATTTGCAACCGGAGTTCCCGTATTTCCCGAATTACCTTACTAAGAAAATAGTAGATAGTACACCTTTTGTGGTGTAATTTTGCCCTCCAACAAGTCAACCAGGGTTAGCCCGTACAGGTTGTTAATTCAGTACCACCATGTTCAGGTACGGCCTCACGGCTCATTTTCATTCAACCAAGGCATGGTTCATTGGTTTGAACTAAGGAACCAGAATAGCAAAGAATCAAAAGACCAAGATAAATGGCAATTTTCATTACCGACGACTGTATCAACTGCGGAGCCTGCGAACCCGAATGCCCTAACACCGCAATTTACGAAGGCGGCGTAGAGTGGAAAATGTCTGAAGGCACCACCATCTCCGAACCTTACAAAATCGAAACCGGCGACGTCATTGAGCCGGACGCCGAGCAGGAGCCGGTCAGCGATGAGTTTTACTACATCGTGCCCGACAAATGCACCGAGTGCGTAGGTTTTCACGAAGAGCCACAGTGCGCTGCAGTTTGTCCCGTAGACTGTTGTGTTCCTGACCCCGAGCGCGAAGAAGAAGAAAGCGTACTCGCTGCCCGTCAGATCACACTGCACTCCTAAACAGCAATCCTGATTTCAGGCAACTATAACTGACCGCCGTACGGCGGAAAGCACAACTCTGCTTTCCCGCCTGCGGCGGTTTTTTTTACGCCAGTGCCGCCTTTATAAAGCGACTTCAGGCTTTTCTGAGCGTGAGTACCGAAATCTCAGGCAGGATGCCTACCCGCCCGGGGTAGCCCAAAAAGCCCAGCCCGCGGTTCACGTAAAGGTGTTGGTCGCCTTCTTTGTACAAGCCAGCCCATTGTTTGTAAAGGTATTGAGCCGGGCTCCATTTGAACCCCGGAATTTCGATCCCGAACTGAAACCCATGTGTATGCCCGCTCAGTGTAAGGTCGATGTCGGGGTACCCGGGACGGATCTTAGCATCCCAGTGCGTTGGGTCGTGGCTCAGCAGAACTTTACAGTCACAGGCGTCTGTTCCTGCGGTTGCTTTCGGTAAATCCGCCTTGCGGGGAAAGCGGAAAGCCGAGCCCCAGTTTTCCACACCGAGGATGCCGATTTTGTGTCCGTTTACATCGAGTATCCGGTTTTCATCGCGCAACAGGTCCCAGCCGAGGGCTGCATGGTGACCGTAGAGGCGCTCCATGTTGGCGGCGATGGCAGCCTTTTCCTCCTCGCTGCCTTTGGGGAAGCCCCAGTCGTGGTAGGTTCCATAATCGTGGTTACCGAGAATACTGAACACTCCGTATTTACCCTTCACGTTTTTGAAGATATCGATGAAGGGCACGATCTCATCCGCCTCGCTGTTCACCAGATCACCGGTAAAGCAAACCACATCGGCTTCTTCGGCATTGATCATGGCCACCGCATTTTTCAGCGGCTCAGAACGTGTCCAGCTACCCGAGTGCATATCGGAGATCTGAACAATTTTGAACCCCTCAAGTCCGGCAGGAAGGTTCTTCACAGGAACGTCGGTCGCAAAGCGCCGGTAGCGGTAAGCATTGCGTACGATCCCGTAGGTGAGCGTTGCCAGTGGTACCCCACCGGCAATCAATGCCGTCTTCGCCATAAAGCGAGAGCGACTGGTATCCCGTTCCGTTACGGGGCTGATACGATTGGCCAGCCAGCTTATACCACGGCGCAGATCGTCGATCCCCAGCAGCAGGATGATCGGCAGTTTACAAACCCAGAACAGGAAAAGACTGACCCGAACGATGAGTTGTGCGTTTTTGCCCCACCCGTCCACAATTTCAAGAACGTTCAGCAGCAGGAAAGTGAAAGCAAGCAGCGACAGTCCCCAGTAGACTGCGTAACCAATCCGTCGGGCCGTCGCTTTGTAAGGACTTAGCCAGCTGCGGATAGCCTGGAAGGCGTATACATCCAGTGCAAGAAGAGTAACCAGTAAGAAGATAAGGCGTAAGGTCATGCGTTGCATAACGTGTCGAACCGGCTGGTGGTTGCCATAAATTTCAACCTTGCCCCACACTGCTCTTTCAGGGCTACTCATTGCACCTGCGTCAGCGCCACGGAAACTATCGTAAAGAATCGATTCCGAAGTATGTTCTCGGGTAATCCTCTCCCACCAAAACGTAGGGTTTTATCCATTGCGAATCACGGAATACCTCGATGTTATGGGTGTCAGCAACGGCAAAAAGACGGATGGTTGCAAAGTATTTTTCGCGGTCCATCACTTCGTCGAAATAATCAGCATACGCCGGCAAATCATCAGGCGCGGTCGCAGGTGCAACGAACGTTTTTGCGAGCCGGGGAACTTCTTCTGCAGGAACTCTCCACAGCAAAGAATCGTGGAAACTCACCGTAATGCTGTCCACTTTTTCCGTTGCGACTTCCAGCGATCGTCTCCCACGGTAAGCATCGAAACAAAGCATTTTCTCCAGGGGTTCCCTGACGCTGGCCGGCAGCGCGAAAAGGTCGCCTGTGGCACCGACCTGTACAACGGGCGGCCCCTGAAGCGGGAAGCGAAAACTAAGTTCTTCCCGTTGCCCTCCTTCTCCCACCAGGATTACCGACGGGCCATGAACCGCCGAAGACCGGCGCATCACGGAATCGGTTTGCAGGTTGTTCAGGATTTCGATCAGCCGGTCGGCTGCTTCGCTTTGGTCGTACAATTCGATGGCGTCCTGCTTAACGATCCAGCCGCCCTCTTCGCCCCGAAAGATCCGGAACCCGCGGCGATCGTTGGTTACCTTCAGCTCACGCAGCGTATTGGTATTGGTCAGCAGCAGGTTTTCGCGCAGGGGCTGATCGGTAAACGATTGCAGGTAGAACCAGCCGGCGTAAGCCATAGCTGCCAGGATCACTAAAGGAATCAGGGTACGCATAGATCGGGGCTAAAGGGGGAAGCGTGCAAAGAGCAGAAATCAGGGCCAAATGCTGTAATCTGGTCTCCGCATTTTACACTTTACTTTCTAGTTTTCGCGCAGAAAATCCTGCAGTTTGGTCATGGCCCGGGCGCGGTGGCTCATACTCCGCTTTTCCTCGCCGGTCATTTCTGCGAAGGTACGCCCATCGCCGTCGTCGGGAATGAAAATGGGATCATAACCGAAGCCATCCGTCCCGTTGCTTACTGCTTCGCTGATGCGGCCTTCGCAGCGGCCCTCGAAGAGGTGTTCTTCGCCGTTCATGATCAGGCAAAGGAAGGTACGGAAGCGGGCCGTCCGATCGGATTTGCCTTCCAGCCCGGCGAGGATTTTGGCGTTATTGGCTTCAGCACTTCGCTCCGGGCCCGCGTAGCGGGCCGTGATGACACCCGGCGCACCGCCGAGCGCATCTACTTCCAGGCCGGTGTCTTCGCTGAAACAATCGTGTCCGTAGTTTTCCTTTACGTAGCGGGCTTTTTGCTCGGCGTTCCCGGCAAGGGTCGGCTGTGTTTCCGGGATGTCCTCGTGGCAGCCGATGTCCTCAAGGCTCAGAAAAGTGTACTGGTCGCCCAGTTGAGCTTTGATCTCAGCGATTTTGTTCTTGTTGTTGGTAGCAAAGACTAATTGGGACATGATACGAAAGGTAGTTTATGGCGTTAATTGTGTTAGGCGCAAACCAGATTGTGTTCTTGATTCATCTGCTGGACATACTCAGGTGCTGACAGCTTTCACCCCTTCATGAAACTTGCCTTCACACCGCGCCACAGAGCGCCGGCGGGGCCGTTGTCACCTTTATTTTTGGCTTCGGAGATCGTTGCCGCCGAAGGATTACGCATGTAATTCACGCCGCCGACTTCCACGGGAAAATAATCGGCGACCTGAAAGTGCAGGCCGAGCGACTTCATGTCCTGGCCAAAAAGCAAGACGCGTTTTATTTTCAGGTGGCGGATCAAACCGGTAAGGTCCAGCGGCCCGGCGGCGGGGGACCACTCCAGCAAGTGAAGTTGAAGTTTTGGATCGTCGTACCCCGCCGCAGCGAGCACCCTTTCCAGGAAATCATAGTCGGAGTCGTAGACGATCAGCAGGTCAACGCCATCGACGGCATTGGGAGATAACTGACGGATCGCTTCGGCATATCCGGGTTGTCCGATGAGTTCGATGTCGGGAAAAATGGCCATGGGGCTAAGGTAGCACGTAAGTTCGTTATGCTGTCTCTGGATTCCTGCTTCTCTCTCCCCCGGCGGCTGTCGTCGGGCGAGGAGGGGCAACGCAATTGCTAAGGGTATCGAGTCCTTCCGGATACGTTTGGATCAGCGGCGAATCCCCGGACAAACAACCTGCCCGGCACCTGCGTTCGCGCCCCCGAAACGAGGTTTTAGGTTACCCAAAAGACATTCCCCCCACATCGGGCCAAACGTACTCTGTTAAGTTCTGTATCTTGAAACCTCAAACCCAACCAAATGAGAAACCTCCTTTTCCTGTTTTTTATCGGCTGCATCCTGCCGCTGACCGCCCAGAACCTGGGCTACCAAAAACCACACAAAGCAATCCTCGACCTTGTAGACGTCCCGCTTGCACCGGGTGTCATGATGGATGACGCTCACGAATTCATGGTCCTGACCTACCGCGACGCCTACAAATCCATCGAAGACCTCAGCCGTCAGGAAATGCGCCTCGGCGGCCTGCGCATCGACCCGGCCACCAACATCGGAAGCCGGACGAACTACTCCAACAAAATTGCCGTACGGCGGGTAACCGGCAAAACGGACCTGATGGAAGTGATGGGCCTGCCCGACAACCCAAAACTTTCCAACTTCACCTGGAGCCCGGACCAGACGAAAATTGCCATGACCCACACCACCGCCGACGGGGTCGAGGTATGGTTTCTCGACGTAGCCGCAGCTTCCGTAAAACGGGTTACCGATGCATCGGTTGATCCGATCAACGCCAACCTCGGCGACGTTATCAACTGGTTCGATGACAGCCAGAGCATGCTCCTCAAGTTTCTTCCTGCCGACCGCAAAGAACTGATCAACGGTGCCACTGCCGTTCCTACCGGCCCCACCATTTCGACCGCTGACGGCAAAAAGGCTCAGAACCGCACCTACCAGGACCTCCTCAAGAACCCCAACGATGAGCACAACTTCGAGCAACTCGCACGTTCTACCATCTCCCGCGTCCGGCTGAATGGTACGAAAGAAGAATTTTTGCCAACAAACATGTACCGGAGTATCAGTTTCAGCCCGGACGGAGAGTACGTCATGGTAACCAATATCGAACGACCATTCTCTTATCTCGTACCTTACTACCGCTTTCCTTCCGTCACGACGGTGTACACCAAAGAAGGGAAGAAAGTCAACACAGTCAATACGGTTCCGCTGATCGAAGACCTCCCCAAAGGCTTTATGGCGACCCAGCCGGGCAGACGGAGCGTCAGCTGGCGCTCCGACCGCGCCGCCAGCCTCATCTACGTCGAGGCGCTGGACGAAGGAGACCCTGCCAACGAAGTTGAATACCGCGATCAGGTATTTACGCTCCCCGCTCCGTTTGCCGGCAAAGGAAGCCCGCTCGTAAAAACCATCAATCGCTTTTCCGGCATCCGCTGGGGCGACGATAAGACCGCAGTTCTCTACGACCGCTGGTGGGATACCCGCAACGCAAAAACCTATGTGTTCGATCCTTCTGCCCCGAATAAGAAAGCCCGCATTCTTTTTGACCGCAATTATCAGGACACCTACAGCGATCCTGGTAATTTCGTATCGAAGCGGAACAAATGGGGCCGCTCGGTACTCGCCCTCAAAAACGGAAACGCCTTCCTGCTGGGTGCCGGCTTTTCGGACAAAGGCCAGTTCCCTTTCCTGGACCGGATGGCTCTGGAATCAGGAAAAACAGAACGCCTTTATCAGTCTGAATACACCGATAAAGTTGAAAGCCTGCGGGATTACGACGTAGAATCCAACCAGCTGATGGTGCGCATCGAGTCACCGACGGAGTTCCCCAACTACGCCTTTCGCGATGTTCGTTCGGGAAAAGTAACCCCGATTACTGAATTTGAAAACCCGTTTGCGGCGCTCGGCAGCGTCCACAAGGAAGTCATCAATTACAAGCGCGAAGACGGGCTGGACCTTTCCGGTACACTCTACCTTCCTGTCGGTTACGAGGAAGGAAAGAAATACCCGATGATCCTGTGGGCCTACCCGCGCGAGTACAAAGACAAAGCCAGTGCCAGCCAGACCACCAGTAACCCCAACAGTTTTATTTACCCCTACTACGGCAGCCCCGTTTACTGGGTTACCCGTGGTTACGTTGTGCTCGACGCAGCCGCCTTCCCGATCGTTGGCGAGGGAGACACCGAGCCTAACGATTCGTTCCGCAAGCAACTGGTTAGCAACGCCAAAGCAGCCATTGACGCAGTAGATAAACTAGGCTACATCGACCGGGAACGCGTTGCCGTTGGTGGCCACAGCTACGGAGCCTTCATGGTGGCCAACCTGCTGAGTCATTCCGATCTCTTCGCTGCGGGCATTGCCCGCAGTGGTGCGTACAACCGGACGCTGACGCCCTTCGGGTTCCAGTCTGAACAACGCTCGTACTGGGATGCCCCTGAGGTATACAACACGATGTCTCCCTTCATGCACGCCGACAAGATGAAGACGCCACTTCTTCTCGTCCACGGCGAAGCCGACAACAATTCGGGCACCTACCCTCTCCAGTCAGAGCGCTACTTCAACGCCCTGAAGGGGCTCGGTGCTACCGTTCGCCTGGTAATGCTGCCCAAAGAAAGCCACGGTTACCGCGCAAAGGAATCCATTCTGCACTTGCTCTGGGAGCAGGATCAGTGGATGGACAAATACGTTAAGAACAAAGGAGTTATCCGGCCGTAGGCAGTAAAAAGTTAGTGCCGCACCTACCTGCGGGGGTTCCCGTCGGGTAAGTGCGGCACTTCACTATTGATACACGGCCTTTTTGAGGAATGCTTAATCCCGCAGCATCCGCCGCAGGATCTTACCTACGTTGGATTTTGGCAGTTCCTCGCGGAACTCGACGGCTTTAGGTACTTTATAGCCCGTAAGATTTTCGCGGGCGTAGGCGATGACTTCATCTTCGGTAAGCGACTTATCCTTTCTCACCACAAAAACCTTGACTATTTCACCGGATTTCTCGGAGGGAACACCGACTGCGGCCAATTCGAGAATTTTGGGATGCCCGGCCAGTACGTCTTCGACCTCGTTGGGGAAGACGTTGAAGCCGGAGACCAGAATCATGTCCTTCTTGCGGTCAACGATGCGGAAGAATCCATCTTCGGACATCATACCGATGTCTCCCGTTTTGAGCCAACCATCGGCGGTGATAACCTCTGCGGTATCTTCAGGCCGGTTGAGGTAACCCTTCATTACCTGAGGGCCTTTGATGTGAATCTCGCCTCTTTCGTCCGGAGTGGCGACCCGGTTTTCTTCCTCATTCCAGACGCGCATATCGGTGCTGGACATCGGGATTCCGATGGTGCCATTGCGTTCGGTGCCATCCAGCGGGTTCATGCTTGCACAGGGGCTTGATTCAGTGAGGCCGTACCCTTCGGTCAGCGGGACACCGGTTAGCTTCTGCCAGGCTTCCGCCACGGGGCGCTGGACCGCCATACCGCCGCCAACGGCGGCGCGGAGATGACGGAAATCGAGCTTCTTGAAACCGGAATTGTTCAACAGGCCGTTGAAGAGCGTATTGACGCCGGTTATTCCGGCGATTTTGTTGTCCTTGAAAGCACTGTTGATGGTACTCATATCACGGGGATTGGTGATGAGTACGTTACAAACACCGTGCAGAAACAAGCCAACTGCGTTTACCGAAAAGGCAAAGATATGGTACAGCGGCAACGGGCAGAGCATCGCGCCTTCTCCACCTTCCTCGAATTTATCTTTCAGCCAGGCTTTTGCCTGCAGGCCGTTGGCGATCAGGTTTTTATTTGAAAGCATTGCGCCCTTAGACACACCGGTCGTTCCGCCGGTGTACTGCAGCGCGATGGTGTCGTCGTGTTTGCTCTCAAAGGTTGGGAGTTTGTACTTTTTACCTTCTGCCAGCGCCGTTTTAAAAGTAACCGAACCGGGGAGATTGAACTTCGGCACCATGTTTTTCACGTTCCGGACAACGAAATTGGTGATTCCTCCTTTCAGAAAACCGAGCAGCTCCCCGATACTGGTGGTAACGACCGTTTTGATTTCGGTTTCGTTGATAATTTTCTCCAGATTGGAAGCGAAATTCTCAGCGATGATGATCGCCTTAGCGCTGCTGTCGGTAAACTGGTGCTTCATCTCCCGCGGGGTGTAAAGCGGGTTAGTGTTGACGAGTACGAGCCCTGCCTTAAGGATGCCGTGTACCACAACCGGATACTGCAAGAGGTTAGGCATCATTACGGCAACGCTGTCTCCGGGCTGCAGGCCCCGGTAGTGGAGGTAGGCTCCGAAGGCGTTCGACATTTTGTCGAGTTCGTTGTAACTGATTGCCTTACCCATACATTTGAAGGCAGGTTTGTTTTTATATCTCTTAGTTGCTTCGCTGAGCAAATCATTTAGCGAAGCATAGGCGTTGGTGTCAATATTGGCGGGAATTCCGGCGGGGTACTGTGCCAGCCAGGGGCGCTGATCGGACATATGCTTGATCTTTTTAATTGAAAACTGGGAGCAAAGTACGAAAGTTTAGAGTTGTCGGCCCTCAAGACTTCCCGCGCGCGTTTCTGTTTTGTGCCGAAATAAGCAGGCGGGGCCGCAGGTGCAAGGCTGAGATTTCCGGAAAGGAGCCCCACAGGAAGGCCAGCGACCTCCTCTTCAGAACCCTCTCTTTGCACCTGCGTCAGCGCCCGAAAAACGCTCAGAGAATAACTTAATTCGGAAGTACCAACAATAAACGACCGATTCCGATGGTTTACGGGTACTTTTTACGACTTTTGCGGAAACCAAAGAAGTCGACGTCAGATGTTACTATAAGGTTGGGACCAAGATGCCTTCCCTTCGAGACTTCCGGCGACCTTCACGATACAAATATTCAAATGAGGTTTTTCAGCCTATTTCAACAAAACTTAGCCATCGACCTGGGAACAGCCAATACGCTGATTATCCAGAACGATAAAGTGGTGGTCAACGAGCCATCCATCGTAGCCATCAACCGCAAGACGGAAGAGACCATTGCCGTTGGCCGCCGTGCCATGCAGATGCACGAAAAAACACACGACACCATCCATACGGTTCGTCCGCTCAAAGATGGGGTTATTGCAGATTTCCGTGCCGCAGAACACATGATCAAGGGGATGATCGACATGATCGGCAACCGCCGTTCGTTCTTCACCCATCTGAAGATGGTGATCTGCATCCCTTCCGGCATCACCGAGGTGGAGAAGCGCGCTGTATTCGAATCTGCCGCACGGGTAGACTCAAAAGAGACTTACCTGATCTTTGAACCGATGGCTGCCGCCCTCGGTATTGGTCTTGACGTGGAAGAGCCTGTAGGCAACATGATCATCGACATAGGCGGAGGGACAACGGAGATCGCCGTAATTGCACTCTCGGGTATTGTTTGTGACCAGTCCATCAGAACGGCCGGCGACGAGTTCACCGAGAACATAGTAAACTACATGAAGCGGCAGCACAACATCCTGATCGGAGAGCGTACCGCCGAAAAGATCAAGATTGCTGTTGGCTCTGCCCTTCCGGAACTCGACGACCCGCCCCCACCCTACGCCGTCAACGGCCGCGACTTGCTGAACGGTATTCCGCGGCAGATTACGGTTACTTACCAGGAAATTGCCACCGCTCTGGACGAAAGCATCGTCTCTATCGAAGAAGCTGTGATCCGTGCCTTGGAAACCACTCCTCCGGAGCTGGCTTCCGACATCTACTCTACCGGTCTTTACCTTACTGGTGGCGGAGCCCTGCTGCGTGGCCTCGATAAGCGCCTGAGCGCCAAGACTCAACTGCCCGTTCACGTAGCTGAAGACCCTCTGAGTGCCGTAGTTCGAGGCACCAGTAAGGCCCTGAGCGACACACAACGGTTCCGGGCAATTCTGGTTCCGAGCAGCAGCGTGAGCTAGTTGAAGCCTGCAGTAAAGAGCGCGGATTTTAAGAACCCGGTGCTGTTTACCGCCTGAATAACTTTTATTCAATAAACATTTTGCCTGTCGTGGCCCAGCGCGGCGGGCAGTCTCTAACCTCCAACTTGCATGGAGCAGATACTCCGCATATTTTATAAAAACGGCAGCTTTTTCACCTTTGCTGGTTTACAACTTTTGTGCCTGTATCTGATCGTAAATTTCAACTCTCCGCAAAGTGCAATTGCCGTCGAGACCGCATCGATCTTCACCGGAAGCGTAAAAAGTGGTGCGGGCACCGTTGAGGGCTACCTCAACCTTGCGGAGGAAAACGAAATTCAGCGGCGGGAGATAGCCGACTTGCGCAGCCGGCTGCCCGAAGCCGGCTATTCAACGACCCTGGAGACGGACAGCATCGAGGATAAGACCTACGCTCAGCGCTTCATTCACCTAACGGCCAACGTGATTAACCGTTCTCCTTTTTCTCCCAACAATACCCTCGTTATTGACCGGGGGACGGGCCAGGGCGTTGCAGCTGGCCAGGGGCTGGTGGGCAGAGAAGGACTCATCGGGATAGTAGACCTGCCTACAGAAAACTTCTCACGGGTAATTTCGATCCTTCACCGTTCGGCGCGCATCAGTGCGGGGCTGCGCAATAACGCCTACGGCACCCTGCAATGGGATGGAACCGATCCACGCCGGATGATTCTTACCGACATTGCCGACTACCTGACCGTAATGGAGGGAGACACTGTTTTCACGACCGGGTTCAGTAATGTGTTCCCTACCGGGCAGGTGATCGGGACCGTTGAGAGCAGTGAGGTTCAACCGGGAACGGGCAGCCAGAACCTTATCGTCAGGCTGATCAACGATCCCTTGCACACCAATAACGTCTTTGTAGTCAGGGACCTGTTCAAAGACGAACTGGCCAAACTAAAACCGCTTAAATAATGGGAGGTGTAGACTCGGTCAGTAATATCATCAGGTTTTTCATCCTGCTCTTTCTGCAGGTATTCATTTTCCGGCAGGTGAGCCTGGGCTGGGGAGGTGCAGAATACATCTTTGTATTTATTGCTCCGTTATTTATTGCCCTGCTCCCGCTACGAACGCCCAAGCCGCTCGTTGTTATCTTTTCTTTTCTGTTTGGCATCAGCACCGATTTCTTCTACGAAACCCTGGGGGTTCATGCTGCGGCGGCCACCTTTTGTGGCTACATCCGCCAGTTCGTGCTCGTAATTCTTGAGCCACGCGATGGCTACAAAGTGAAAGCCAGCCCGGACGGTAAAGACCTCAGTCTTAGCTGGTGGTTTTCTTACCTGGCCTACCTGGTGGTCGCGTACACCGTCTTCTACTTCAGTATGGAAGCCTTCAGCCCGGTGTTTTGGAAACAGATTACCATCAAGAGTTTGCTAACTGCTCCTGTTTCTCTACTGCTTTGCGGGATTTTGGTTACCTTTTTGCGACCACGGATATAAGCCATCGGGTTTTAAGTTCGTTAGTCTGTTGTTACCTTTGGGACGAACAAGAAATGCAGAGCCTTCAAAACACTACAAATCTGGACAATCGGGGCGCTATCATCAGGGTTATCTTCCTGATGGTGGCTGCACTCTTGTTGGGCAAAGCAGCTCAGTTGCAGCTTTTCGATGCCGAGTTCAGAGCACGCGCAGAGCGCGTGGGCTCAGGCAAGGTAACGCTCTACCCCGCCCGCGGGCTGATGGTGGACCGCAACAATAAAAGGCTTACGGTAAACGAGCCGGTGTACCAGATCGAAATGACCTACCGCGATTTCGCGAAGCATTCTGCGACCTTCGACACCACGGCCTTCTGCGAATTACTGCGCATCACCCCGGAGTATTTTGTAGAAAGCATCCCCAAAGTATGGGGACATAAGTACACCGAGCGCAAGCCTTTCATCTTTTTGCCCAACGTACCTCCGCACGTTTACGCCACCTTTCAGGAGAACCTGTTTCGGTTCCCCGGCTTTTCGGCGAGTCTACGAAGCATGCGTGGCTACACGCACCGGTCTGCCGCCCACATCCTGGGTTACATGAGCGAAGTAAACCAAAAAGCCATCGATGAAGGCGAAGGTCGCTACGTCACTGGTGATTATCACGGGCTCTCCGGCCTCGAATACCAGTACGAAGAGATGCTGCGTGGCGAGAAGGGAGAAAAATGGCTGTACCTTGATCGGCTCGGCCGCGATGTGGGCAACGTCCAAAACGAAAACGAAGCCGTCGTAGGTTCTGACCTGATGACGACCATCGACCTCGACCTTCAGGAATACGGCGAAAGCCTAATGGTCAATAAGGTTGGCGCCGTGATTGCCATTGAACCCGCCACGGGGGAAATCCTGTCGATGATCTCGGCCCCTACTTATGACCCCAACGCGCTGCGCATCGGTCGTGGCAGAGGACAGGCCTTCACTTCTTTACAACGGGACACCCTCCAGCCACTACTCAACCGGGCCATCAACGGGAAATATGCTCCGGGGTCGCCGTTCAAGACCCTGGTAGCTCTTATCGGTCTTCAGTCAGGAACACTCATCCCCGACCGCGGCATGGCGTGTAACGGCGGATTCTGGAGTGGCGGAAAGATGCTCCTCGGCTGTCACCACCATCCGTATATCAACAACGTGGAGCAGGCCATCGCCCAGAGCTGTAACAATTACTTCGTAACGGCATGGCTCGAAAACGTGAACCGCCACGGATCGGATCAATCCACTAAGGGGTTAAAAGAGTTTAATGATTACCTCTATCAATTTGGTCTTGGCCAAAAATTGGGTATTGACTTTCCCGGAGAGATAAAGGGCTTCATCCCCGACAGTGCTTTCCTTCACAGCCAGCACAGCGAAGAGCGCCGCTGGAAAGCCATCTGGAACCGTTCCCTGGCCATCGGCCAGGGCGAATACGAGATGACGAGCCTCCAGATCGCAAACTTCATCGCTGCCATCGCCAACCGGGGCCATTGGTACACCCCTCACCTGGTGAAAGGTGCCCGGGTGGGCAACGACCGCGAGCAACAGCGCCTGAACATCGAGCGCCACGACATTGCCATCGACCGCCAGCACTTCGAGACCGTTGTATCCGGAATGCGGCAAACAGTCCTCAACGGTACTGCGCGCATCGCCCAAATCCCCGACATCGAAATCTGCGGCAAAACCGGCACGGTACAAAACTGGAAAGGAAAAGACCATTCCGTATTCACTGCCTTTGCGCCTATGCATGACCCTAAAATTGCTATTTTGGTCTACATCGAGAACGGCGGCTTCGGTGGTACCATCGCCGCGCCCATCGCGTCACTCATGACCGAGCGTTACCTGAACGGCAAGATCGCGGACAACCGCAAATGGCTGGAACAACGGATGCTTGACACCGATATGACCAGCCGGGGCGAGACTTCCATTCGTGAGGTTAAATAAGCCTTCTTTGCACCTGCGTTCGCGCCTCGGCGGACCATTCGGCTTGTGCTGCCCTTCCACTGTGTGGCAACTAAACTGCTTATCAATATCCTGTAGGCCCGCGCTTCAGCCGGAGCCTTAAATCGATAAGCCAGCGGCTCTTTGGTCCAGGAACGCCACAGCTTTCCCATACCTGAAAGGAAATGTTTAGCTTGTGCCGTCCTCCAACGTGCGGCAGCAAAATCGCCCATCGCATATTCCTAATCGTTTACCGCTTACCCATATGGCAGAATCTCTAGGCATCCTCACCCTCCTCCCGCCCCTTGTGGCCATCATTTTGGCCATCGTGACCCGTCAGGTTTTCATATCCCTCATTGTGGGTATTTTCATTGGTTACGTGATCATGGCCGGAGGCAACCCCTGGCTTGGCTTTCTGGACACGATGCAGGGTCTGGTAGACGTATTTGCGGACGCGGGGAATACCCGGACCATTATGTTTTGCGCGCTCGTTGGGGCACTTATTGTGTTCATGCAGCGCTCCGGCGGCGTGGCGGGGTTCATCGCTTTCGTTGAACGAAAACTCAGGAAATACGAGAACCGTCAGGACGGATCCGGGCGGGTTGTGGTTCAGCTTTTAGCCTGGCTGACGGGCGCCTTAATCTTCGTAGAAAGCTCCATCAGCGTTCTTACCGTCGGCACGCTGTACCGGCCCATCTTTGACAAAATGGGAATCAGCCGGGAAAAGCTCGCTTACATCGCAGATTCCAGTTCGGCTCCTAGTTCCATTCTCATCCCCTTCAATGGTTGGGGCGCCTTCATCATGACTTTACTCGTAGCAGAGGGCTTTGCGGACCCGTTCAGCACGATGATCAAGGCGCTTGGCTATAACTTCTACGCTATCCTGGCGCTCCTGCTGGTTCCGGTGGTAATTCTCTCGAAGCGCGACTTCGGGCCGATGAAAAAAGCAGAAGAACGCGCCCGCCGGGGGCAAGTGCTCAGCGAAGGAGCAACCCCGGTGGTTGACACAGAACTTACCGACATTGCAGCCAAAGACGGGGTGACGCCTAACCTGTGGAACATGGTCCTGCCCATCGTAATTATGGTCTTGGCGATGCCACTAATGCTCGCCTACACCGGTTGGGAAACTGCACGGGACGCACTGGGCGCGGACGCAGGTGCAGGGGAAGTTTTCATGCTCGCGATCGGTAAAGGTTCCGGTTCCACCTCTGTTCTGGTTGCTGTTGCGTTGTCTATACTCGTGAGCATGGGCTTTTACAAAGCGCAGGGCATATTCGGCATTCGTGAGAGCGTTGACCTGGTGCTCAAGGGTATCGCCGGGCTGATTCCGCTGGCGCTGCTCATGCTACTCGCTTTCGCGATCGGCTCGCTTTGCAAACAGCTCGAAACCGGCATCTACGTTGCCGACGTAGCCAAAGATTTCCTCTCTCCCGGCCTCGTCCCCTTCATGGTATTTGTGGTCACTTGCTTCATCGCGTTCAGTACGGGCTCAAGCTGGGGTACCTTCGCCATCATGATTCCCATCGCCGTCCCTATGGCGAACCAGATGGATGCCAACGTACTGATGGCCATCGCTGCCGCCCTCGGCGGCGGGGTTTTCGGCGACCACTGCTCTCCAATTTCAGACACAACCATTTTGTCGAGTATGGCCTCGGCTACCGACCACGTAGACCACGTCAAGACGCAGCTTCCCTACGCCGGCATTGCCGGCGGCCTGGCGGGCCTTACCTATCTGATACTGGGCCTCATCTGATCTTACCGGTTCACCAGCCGGTAGGCCCACCGCAGGATTTTCGGGACCGGCCCGCTGGTGAGCATATCTGAGGCGCCCTGCCGGGCGCCTTTCTGCACGATCCGGCTGGCGACCGGGTAAGGATAGATCATATTCGTTAGCGCCGAGTACTTCTTGCCTTCGGTTTGCAGGTAGTGCAGCGTCTGGATCATTTCTCCGGCAGCGGGGGCGGCCAATGAGCCGCCCAGGACTTTGCCTCCTCCCCACCAGCCCTTGCTGAGGTAAACGATGAGGTGACCGCCGCGAAAATCGGCAGCGATGGCCCGGTCGTCGTCCTTAAGGGAGAGCTCGCGGGTTTCGAAGTCGATGCCTTTTTCCTTAAAGCGTTTGGGCGTCATCCCGAAGGTGGCGATCTCCGGATCGGTGAAGGTTACCCAGGCAAACTTATCGAGGTTGTGTTTTTTCTTGATCGGACTGATGAGGTTGTTCCACAGTTGGGTATTGTGAAACTCGGCGCCGTGGCTAAACTGCTCGCCGCCCCAGGCGTCGCCGATGGCATAAACCGAAGAGTTGGTGGTTCGGTAACGATCGTCGGTGACGATTTTCCCCTTTTCGACCTTTACCCCGCCCTGCTCCAGGCCGAGCCCTTCGGTACGGACTTTACGCCCGATCGCAACGAGAAGGTGGGTAAATTCAAGTGTACGTCCGGCGTTCCCTGCACCTGCGGCCCCGCCATCTTTCAACAATGCAGTAGTTGCATTAGTGAACGAGCCGATCTCGGTGTTGAACCTGATATCCACTCCTTCTTCTTCCAGCTTTCGGGCCAGGATGTCGCCCATCACTTCGGGGTCTTTCTCGTTGAGGCGCTCCCCGCGGACCAGCAGCGTCACTTTGCTTCCCAACCGGGTAAAAGCCTGACTGAGTTCGCAACTGATCGGTCCGCCACCTACTACCAGCAGGTGTTCGGGGAGCTCGTCGAGCTCCCAGAAGACGGATTCGTTGTCCCACTGTTTTACCTGATCAATTCCCGGCACCTCCATTTTGCGGGGTACCGATCCCGTTGCGAGAACGATGTTCGGAGCGGTCAGTTTTCGACCGTTCACGGATACTTCGTTGCGGCCGGTCATTGCAGCTGTACCGACAATGGTTTCGGTTCCGAATTCTTTAGCGAAATACTCAGGTGTTTCGTGCGCCCTGATCACTTCCTGCCGGCTGTGTACATATTCCATCACCTTTTTGAAATCTGCCTTTCCTTCCGTTTTCAGGCCAAAGGCTTCTGCTTCTTTGCCACCCGCAAAGAGGCTCGCGACGTGAAGAATGGCTTTGCTCGGCACGCAGCCGTAGTTGAGGCAATCTCCGCCAAACGCCTTGGCAGTTTTGTCGATCAGGGCAACATTGAGGCCGATAGAAGAGCCGAATCCGGCACAGCCGAGGCCACCGGAACCAGCACCGATTACGATGAGGTCGTGAGTATAATTCATAAAATATCAGGAGTTGGCTTTATAGCGAAAGCGGACACACCCGATCAATGTTCAATCTTCACCCTCCGATTGTCTGCGTATGCAGGATGGCGTCACTTAGAGGTGCTTAGAAGCGCCAGATGGCCTGTGCCCCCATTTCTGTTCTGCGAGGCAGGCCTGTTTCCTCCAATCCGCTGCCGGCAACGGTACCGTCGGTATAGAACGTTTGGGCGATCCGGCCTTCGAGCGTCAGCCCGCGGATCCCCTTATAACGCACCAGAAAAAAAGCACGGGTTCCCCGGTTGTAGTACGGTACTACGCGGGCATTGTAGAGCAGACCATTTTCGTACTGGTAGAAACGTACGTTGAAACCGTCGGTATCGAAGAAGGCCATTCTGGTACTGAAACTAAAGGCGCCACGGGGGCGGTAATGCAGGTCCTGGTAAACCATGAAGCCCTTTTCACGACCGTTGAGTTCATCGTCGGTGAAGCCGGCATCGATGCGGCTACGCCACTCCAGAAATGAATTGATCTTGTAACCGAAGTGCAGACGCGCCTGAAAACGGGTTCGTGGTACTACCGGGTCCAGGTTTGTGAAAACGGATTCATCTCCGTCGGTACCGAAACCTTTGGTTTCGGAGCGCAACTCCAGATAAGTTTCCAGCTTTCGTTTTTGCCAGTAAGTGACCCGGAAACGGTATTCGTGGCCCTCGCTCGGTGCGTCGATGTTGAAGCGGAGGTAAGGGAAGCGGAAAACATCGTAGTAAGCATTAACACGCCAGTGCTTGCCGGGCCGTAGCTCGAGGCCGAGGTACATACCGTTTTCGTTGCGCCCTCCGCTGGTTTCTCCGAAGGGACGGGCGTTGAGGGCCTGGTAATCGACACCGTAATTGCGGTACACGAGGGAAACGTCGACGAAGCGGTCCAGCCCCATCATCAGGCCATGTATCTGGGCGACTCCTCCGTTGTCGGAACCAGCCAGCTCACCGAAGAACGTAAAGTTACGGTAGCGGTAACGGTAATCCAGGCTTGCGTTCAGAAGGTCAGTGCCCTGAAAAAAGAAACGGTTGTAAGCCTGATCGTTTAGGTTGAGCGGCTGGCTTAGGTTAGTGCCCAGTACGTTCAGTCCGACCTGCAGACGCTGATTCGCGCGGTACCTCAGGCTGCCTCCATAGTTGATTTCAGTGATAGAGTTCCGGTCTTCTACCTCATTCGGTGTACGGTTCAGGCCGGAGATATTGAGGCTCGTAACGCCAAGGTCTTCTGCTTCCACATCGAGGGTATCGGTTACCGTAATGAGGTTTGCCGTTCTGCCTTTCCGGCTACCGAAGACGGATAGTTCCAGTTTATCACCGAAGGCGAGGGTCGTTCCGGCTCCGCGCATGAAGCTGGCCTCATTCACGCTGGTGTAGGGCCGCAGTACCGGCCCGCCGCGGGCAACGTTTGTGGTCTGGCTGCTCTTTCCGAACCCGAAGCCCGTGTACAGGATCAATCCCTGCCCGAAGCTTACGGCAAAATCACCGAGAGCCACCGCCTTCACCGTCCGGTTCACATTCCCTAAAAAGAAGTGAGCGCTGTAAAAGTCGAAGCCTCGTTTTTTATTGTTTTCTGCAAAAAATGCCTCACCGGGGTCTTTCTCGGCGGTAATACCGAAGCTGAGGTTCTTAGAATACCGCTGCCGGAAACGGGTGTATATCCTGTCCGGGCTTCCGAGGTAATAACTGGTTCCATCCTCGGGTCCGAGTTCATAGCCCCGGGCGGTTTCCAGCCTCCGCTGCCAGCGTACATACAGCTCGCGGTCGCCTTCGGCGAGCATGCGGCCAAGCGGAATTTTGGCATCATCTAGGTCTCCCCCTACGCGAACGAACTGTGCCAAACGACGGACAGACTCCATGTCCATCCCCGGAATTACCTGTAATTCGTAGACACTCAGCAGTCCCCCCATCCGGTCCCGGTAATCGATCAGCTGGCCAATCTGAATGGGAGAAAGCAACAGCGTTTCTTCCAGTTCTTCATAGGTGGCTTTGTTGATATTGAGTGGTCGCCGGCGGTAGGTTTCCAGCAGGTCAAAAGCAGCGTTGAACGAGAATTCGTCCGTTTCATCTTCCGTATTCGCGAGTACGTCTTCGATGAGTTGCTGCTGGAACTCGTCGTCTTCCCCGATTCCGGGCGGGAGCGTGTCCTTTTGAGCATGAAGCATTGTTCCCCAAACGGCCAGGGTCAACAGAATGATCAGGCGGGGACGCAGGTGCATAGAAGGTTGGAGAAGCATGACCGCAAAGATAGTGGGTAGTGGGTAGAAAGTAGTGGGTAGTTGCTCCGGGAATTGGAGTTAAGAATGCTCACTTCGGCCGTAGCGGCACTACCCGCTATTTTCTGCTGTTTTATTAAAGGCTTTGTTCCCACGCCCAGGCTGTGCTCATGATTTCCTCTACCCCCCGCGAAGGTTCCCAGCCCAGCTCGTTGGTCGCCCGGCTCCGGTCGGCATAAACCGCAACCACATCTCCCGCACGGCGCGGCCCCAGTTCGTAGTTTAGCTTAACACCGCTCACTTTTTCGAAGGCATTGATTGCCTCCAATACGGTGAGACCTTCCCCGATCCCGAGGTTGAAGAGTTCCGGGTTAGCGTTCCCCTTACCGGCCAGCAGGTACTGCAACGCCAGGGTATGAGCGTGAGCGAGGTCCTGAACGTGAATGTAGTCGCGCACGCAACTGCCGTCGCGGGTGTCGTAATCGGTACCGAATACGGTCATTTTATCCCGTTTGCCCGCTGCTACGCCGGTGATTACCGGTACCAGGCTGGTAGCCGGGTTGCTGGGGTCTTCGCCTATTTTTGCACTTTCGTGCGCTCCGGCGGGATTGAAGTACCGCAGCAGTATTGCCTTGAAGTCAGGCATCGCTTTGCAGTAATCCGTAATCATGTCTTCTCCCATCTGTTTGGTCAGCGCGTAAGGGCTTTCGGCTACTTTCCGGGGAGTAGCTTCCGTTACGGGGAGCTCATCGGCGTTTCCGTATACCGAGCAGGAGCTGGAAAACACCAGATTGCTGCTGCCCTGGCGGCGCAGGCCCTCGATGACGTTGAGCAGGCTGTTCGTATTGTTCCGGTAGTACTCCAGAGGCTTCCCTACACTCTCCCCCACCAGTTTGTAGGCAGCGAAGTGGATGGCTCCGTCAAATTTCTCTTTATCGAACAGTTCCAGTGTTGCTTTGCGGTCGGCCAGATCAATATTGTAGTTCTTCACCCGCACTCCCGTGATGGCCTCGATCCCGTCCAGAGCAGACGGGCGCGAGTTGTGGAAATTATCGGCCGAAACGACTTCAAAGCCGTTTTCGATCAAGTCAACGATGGTATGTGAACCGATGTAACCGGTGCCTCCTGTAACTAGAATTTTCATGATTCTCTGGGTTTAGGCGGCAAGATAGTAACTGAGTCGCTGAGTTGATCACCAACTCATTTGTGGTGTAGCCGGATTTCCTCGTCGGGGATATCGATTCCCATGCGCGCCATCAGGGCGGTAGCATTGAAACTCTGGCACACCCCGGGGTGAAGTTTATAGTCGAAAACGAGGTCACCGGAAGCGGAGACCTGCACTTCCATCGCGTAATTTTCGACGTGGCTGCCGGGTTCGGCTTCCAGGGCTCCCAGTTCAAGGTCGTGGGTGGCGATGATGCCCGCTCCGCGCTCACGGATGAGTTGGCGGATGAGGGCCCGGCTGCCGGTGTGCCGATCGCGCGAGTTGGTTCCTTTCAGGATTTCATCGAGGAGGAAAAACACTTCCTGATCGGGGCTGCTTACGGCTTCGATGATGGCTTTGAGGCGCTTGAGCTCGGCGTAGAAGCTAGAGGTGGATTCGCTCAGGTCGTCCTGCGTTCTCATGCTCGTCCATACTTGCAGATTTGGGCGCGTACGCAGGATGCCGGGTGAGGTAACGGGAGATTCGTCGCTACCGGAGAGCGCGCAAACCGGTCCGCCGGCGTTGGCCAGTACCAGGTTGATCCCTACCGTGCGTAGCCAGGTAGATTTCCCCGCCATATTGGAGCCGGTGATCAGGTGAATATGGCCGTCGGTATTGATGCTGAAGTCGTTCGTGATCCGGCCTCCGGGGGCCAGAAGCGGGTGCCCAAGCCCGGTGGCTTCCACTATGGGCTCATTGGTGAAGACGGGGTCCGTCCATTCCGGGTGGTTGTACCGCAGGGTTGCCCAGCTTACGAGTGCGTCGGTTTCAGACAACGCAGCGAGCCAGCCGGGGAGGTCGGCTTTGTGCTCTTCGCGCCACGCGTCGAGCCGGCGCAGTTTATTGAGGCTCCAGAGGGTGCTCACTTCGAGCAGAATAGAAAACGGATTGTACCGCACATCCAGCTGACTGATCAGAAAGGACAACCGCTGCAGTGCGCGCTGCGGCGCACCCGTAAGTTCAATGCCTCCGGGGCGGGTTTCGGCGTGCTCGAGCAAAGCGGCGTAGGTTTTCAGCAAGTTGCCCATCGCGGCGGTATGAGCGTGCTCGGCGGCCGTCACTTCCTGGTATTTACGGATGAGCCAGATGGCGGGCAAAAAACCGATCACGCCCAACTGCCAGGGCGTCATGAAGAGCATCCAGGCGATGGAAGCCAGCGTGAGTACGGGAGCGATGAACAGCAGAACCCGCGTCCAGTCGGTCGGTGCAACGGCTGGCCTGTCTAGCCAGCCCAGCAGGCGGTCGAAATTACCGATTTCGTCGTTGAGGTCGTGGCCGAGGGTTCGGAAACGTAGGCACCAGTCGGGGCTGGCTTCCATATCCTTGCTTTGCACCCGCGTCCGCGCCGCCTGCCCTTCGTCGTGGTAGCCGAGCAGCGCATCCGCCAGACGAGACCTCCCGGGTGCCGTCACGGTACGGTTGATGAACTGAAACAGCGATTGCCGGCCAAAGATGTCGAGATCTACCGCGTAAGGATGGGCGGATTCAAGAAAGTCTGCGCCGCCATCGAAATGTTCAAAATCATGTTCGAGGGCCCGAAGTTCGCCTTCGGCCAGGCCAGCCAAAACAGCGGCCTCTTCAGCCTGTTTTTGGATATTGAGATGCCAGCGGACGCCGTAGGCCACCGACGGCAGGCTACCCACAAACACCGCCAGCCCGATCAGGAAATTATTGCTGAACAAGACGATCAACAGGGCCAGCCAGCCGATAAAAACGACAAGGCGCACCAGTGCGAGCCGGTCGTAACAGCTTTGCAGTGTTTTGGCTTTTCCCGCATTATCGATAGACGTTTGCTGGTAAAAATTATCAGGGTTTTGCATCGGCGCAAAAATAAGGATAGAATAACCGAATCGGGAGGATAAGTGCACCAGCCGTTTGTCCTCCTCGTTGCAGCAGACGATTTGCGAATCTGCTTATCCGCCGATTCACTAACTTCGCCCCATGCTCAGTCCTTATGTCTTTCAAGTAGCCACCCCCTTCAGTACCGGTACCGGTGTGTACCTGCCGGAATACGGATTGGTGATTACAAACGAACACGTCGTGCGCGACAATTCCACGGTGGTAATTGGCAGCGAGACGACTCCTGAGCAACTCGCCGAAGTAGTTTATCTCGATCCGTATTACGACCTTGCTTTCCTTAAGCCGGAGCTCAACCCCGAGTTGCCACCACTTCCCCTGGCTACCAGCCCTCCGGCCGTAGAAGAGGCCGTTACTGCGATAGGCCAGCACTTTGGTCATCCCCTGCGGGTAAGCGACGGTCAGGTGCTGGAACTGGAGCACGAGCATCACGGCATCGGATTCATAATGCACGATGCGTGGCAGGAAGCGGCTCACTCGGGAGGGCCGCTCTTCAACGCGGCCGGAGAGTTGGCCGGCATCAATATGTACGACATTCAGGAAGGTAAAGGCCGGGCGCTGAGCCTGCCCGCTTCTGTAGTCCGGCAGTGCCTGGAGGATTATGTTGAGGGGAAAGGAAAAGCCTCCTCGCGGTGCTTCAATTGCCAATCGGTTATCTACGAAACGGAGGTAAACCCTTCCGGCTACTGCCCCAACTGCGGGTCTGAGCTCACCCTGCCCGGCATGGTGGAGGACTACCAGCCCACCGGTGTTTCGGCTACGGTGGAGGCCATCATAAAATCAGCGGGGCACGCTCCCCCCATGGCACGCCGGGGCCCCAACCTGTGGAGTATCCGCCAGGGCAGCGCCATCATTCAGCTGGCCTACCACGAAGACTCCGGGCTTGTGACGGGTGATGCCTACCTCTGTTCCCTGCCAGAGCTGCCCAACGCCGAACTGTTTGCGTTTATGCTGCGCGAAAACTGTAAGCTCCGGCAACTTACTTTCTCCACCTTTGGCCGCGACATTGTACTTTCGTTGTTGATCTACGACCGCTACCTGACCGTAGAGACAGCGCTGCCCAGGTTTGAGCACCTCTTTGCTAAAGCAGATGAGTACGACGACCTTCTGGTAGAAAAATTCGGAGGAAAGTGGCTCTGACAGAACTGAGTTGACCAAAAAAGCACCGGTAAAACTTCTCCCTAATCCTCCGCGGCACATCTGGCTTATTGTACATCCCACCTCTGCAGAAAGAAGTGAGATAACCCAGTACCTGCAAAGCAGCTTACAAAACCACTACCAACAACTGATCGTGCAGCGATAACAAACTGCTTATCTTCGCCGAAATCACAAGCTCACAACTATGAAGAATCTTTTTTTACTACTGATTTGTGCCTTCGCCACTACCCTTTCCGCTCAGGATGTTGTGGATTTCGAAGTTCAGGACGTTCAGTCTAGATTCATCCTCGGCCTTGCGGTCCCTTACCCAGCGCAATACGATGTGCAGAGCTACAAGGTCCTGTACACTACCACGGATGCATTCGGCCAGCCCGATACCGCCAGCGGACTCGTCACGGTCCCGATCACCACCCAGGATTTCCTGTTTCCCCTGGCGGTGTACAACCACGGAACAGTAGGTGAACGGGAGGCTGTACCCAGCCGGCCAACCGTTCAGGAACGCCTGGTTGCTGCCGCAATTTCTACTGCCGGTTACATCACCATCGCTCCGGATTACATCGGACTGGGCGACAGCGAGGGGCCCCACCCCTACGTTCATGCTGCCACCGAAGCTAGTGCCGGCCGCGACATGATCATTGCGGTAAAGAAATGGCTTACCAACGAGAGTATTTCTGCTTTCAACGACCAACTCTTCATCACGGGCTACAGCCAGGGTGGCCACGCTGCTGCGGCTCTTCACCGCGACATTGCAACCAACCCCGGCGACGATGGTCTGGTGGTGACTTCCGCCTCTCACCTGTCTGGTCCGTACAGTATTTCCGAGGTGATGGTCGGCACCCTTTTTCAGCAGGGAAACGCCACCCTGCCGGGTTACATCGCGTATACTTATATCAGCTATGATTATGTCTACGGACTCTTCGACAGCCTCTCCCAGGCATTTGTGGAACCTTACCTGGAGCCTATTGAGCGCTTCGCCAACGAAGAGACAACCCTGGACGAGTTTAACGACGAGCTGGACCAGCTACTGAGAAACAACAACGCGCGCCTGAACGCCATCTTTCAGGACTCTATCCGCGCAGTGCTGCAGAGCGGCGACCCCACCCACCCGATCAATATTGCGCTGGCAGACAACGACACCTACGACTGGGCCCCGGAGGAGCCTACCCTTATTTACTACTGTACGGCCGACGAGCAGGTTCCTTTCCGGAACGCGATCCTGGCCGACTCGGTGATGCGGGCAAACGGATCAACAAGCATCACCCTTGAATCCGGCGGTGCGCAAACGCACGGTAACTGTGTCTTCCCCGCCCTGATTCGTACCATCGGCTTTTGGGAGGAATACGCAGAAGTGATCAGCAGCCTTGGTGTGCCCGTTGAACGGGCCGACCTAACGCTTTCCCCTAACCCTGTTTTTGCCGGACAAGACCTGACCCTTGCCGGACAAGAAACAGCGATAGCTCCTTACAGCATCTACGATGCTTCCGGCCGGGAGGTGAGCACCGGGACGACCGGAGCCGCAGGAAGCCTTCGCATACCCGCACACCTCCAGAGCGGATTGCACGTACTCAGGGTCGGTCTGCCCGACGGTACTTCTGTAGTGCGCAGAGTGGTCGTACGCTAGTGGGCTAGCCAGTGCCTTATCAAGCAGGTTTCGTCCGCTGCCGCTTACCGCATTCCTTCGTAGTATTCCACTACTGCGGGGTCTACCATTACGTCGCGGGGCGTGAGCGGGTTGCGTAAAACGATACCCTGCAGCGTACGGCAGCGGCTGAGGGCTACGTACGTCTGGCCATGCTCGAAAGCCCCCCGGCCGAGATCGATGATGATTTTGTCGAAGGTTTTACCCTGAGATTTGTGAATCGTAACGGCCCACGCCAGGCGAACGGGTATTTGCTTGTATGTCCCCAGAGTTTCCGTTCCTATTTTAGTTTCTTCTTCGGTCCCCGTTGCGGTATAACGGATCACATCCCACTCTTCGTAACCCACTTCGATTTCGCGGGGCTTTCCGTCTTCGCTGACCAGAATAACGACCGACTCGGGTTTACACTCAATGATGGTCCCGATGGTTCCGTTGACGTATTTTTTATCGTTGTCATTACGAACGGTCATCACCTGAGCTCCGACCTTTAGTTTCAGTGCTGCAGGCACTGGGAACAGTTTTTCGGAGAAGCCACCTTTCACTTTGCCGAGATAGAGCATTTCCGGAGTATCCAATTGGGCCAGTTTGGTTGCGTTGATGCCATTTACGGTAGCATTGCGGGCGGCAAGCGTCAGGTAGTTCTCGCCTTCTTCCGGCTGAAAATCGGGGATGTGGCGTTCGTTCAACGACTCCAGCTCGTCGTAGTCTACCGTTGCGTTACGGATGGCCTCGAGCAGCCGCAGGAAGTGGCGACTGTCCTGACGGTACACCTGCCGGAGTTCGATCATTTCCATATCGATCATATCGAGGCAGTCGGCGGCAAAGAAGTAGGCACTGGTGTACCGCTGCCGGAAGTAGAACTTTTCTTCCTGGCTACTCACAATCGGAGGAAGTTGGTAGAGGTCTCCGAAAAGGATAATCTGGACGCCGCCAAAGGGCCGGCTGCTGCTCCGGTTCATGCGCAGCGCAATGTCTATGGCCTCCATCACATCGGCCCGGACCATACTTATCTCATCGATAATCAAGGTGTCCAGGTTTTCGAACAGCCGGCGGTAACGGCGGTTGGGCTTTACGTTTTCGGGCATGATCAGCCGGGGCGGGAACCCGAACAGGCTGTGAATAGTCTGCCCCTGCACGTTGAGCGCCGCCACCCCCGTTGGGGCCAGCACCACCACATTCTTTGTGGTGCTCTTTCGGAAAATCTGCAGAAGCGTAGACTTTCCCGTACCCGCCCGCCCCGTGATGAAGAGGTGATCTCCGGATTCCATACGCTTGAGCGCATAATTGAAGTCGTCAGACAGTTGTAATGGTTCGAGGGGCATGGGGGCAAGTTAGGCAGTCAGGTGTTTAGATCGTTAGCTGATGGGCTAAAAACCATCGCGGACCTGTTAATCGCGGTTAAAACCTGTACATAGATCGTTAAGTTTTTTAATGAGGACCTCCGGTTCAAAATGGCGTTTGCTGCGCAAACGGTAAACTTTCTACCTCACAAACGCGCATTGTGGTTGGCATGAGAGCAGTACTATTAACGTTTAGGTCTTTTCCTTTCACATTTAACAGCGTTCCGGAAGCCGATCTTAGCGGCACCAGGCAGGGTTCTTTCCCTGCGCAACCCCATAAACCTCACACGATGAACTTCTTTAAAAACCTACTTTGCACCTGCGCCCTCGCCCTTTTATCTCTTACTGCTTCTGCCCAGATCGACGCGAAGCTGAACGGAGGCTCTTTAGTCACCGGAGGGATCAACATTGTGGCAGATTTTGCGATCAACTACAACAGTTCTCTGGCAATCGGTATCGGCCGGGCCAACACAAAGCTTACCGTCAACGAAAATCAATACCAGTACCTCCGGTACCGGATCATCCCCGAATACCGCCACTATTTCGATCCGCAGAACGGAGCTGACGGGCTGTTTGCCGGCGCCTACGGTCGTTTGGCCTTCTTCGAGGGCGAGGCCGTATCGGAAGGAGAGAACGTGAGCGGCACCCGCCTTGCTCTGGGCGCTATGTTCGGCAACAAATGGGCCTACGACAGCGGGTTCGTACTGGAGCTGAACGCAGGGGCCGGCTACGGGACAGCCTTTGGCAACAAGGAAAGCGCGCAGGTCACCACCGCTTTTTACCAGGCCCTTCCTGGTCTTGATCTGCGTCTTGGCGTACTGGTCGGGTACCGCTTCAACCGGTAGCGGCACAGGAACATACTGCGCGAACGCAGGTGCAGGGTGAGCGGACCGCTGAGCGATACAGCCCTCATCTTGCGGCTCCGCCCTACCTTTACGTCTATGAAAAAGAGATCGAAAAAGCTGGCAGCCCAAACCAAAGCCCGGGGCGGCGAGCGTACCGAGTTTGCCCGGGAGATTCGCCGTCAGTACATCGCAGGAGAGCTGGAACCCGCCCGCACCAATGCGGGTCTGGGCTTCGTCATCCACGAACAGGGCGAAGGCAAACCCGCCAAACGCAATAAAATTGCGGAGGTACACTACATCGGGCTACTCGCTAAAGATGGTTCCCTTTTCGACGATTCTTTCCGGGGCGGACGCCCCATCAAATTCCGGCTCGGGCAGGGAGAAGTGATCGGCGGCTGGGACATCGGCATCGGCCTCCTTAGCGAAGGAGACCAGGCGACCCTCTTCATCCCGCCCGAACTCGGTTACGGATCGGAAGGTGTGGAAGGCATCCCTTCCCGCAGCGAACTCATTTTTTACGTCGAGCTGGTAAGTATTTCCTGATGGGATAGCCAATACGACACATATGGCTACGCACCTAATCCACCCGGGCTTGTAACAAACAAAGCACGTCGAAAAGGAGTTTCATCACCAAACGGAACAAACTCCCATACCCCAACATGATCAACTGGCTACTGATAGCGCAAGGCATCTACCTCACCATTCTGGTGGCCACCATGATTCGGATTATTTACGACACTACGGTACCCTCCAAGACTTTTGCCTACCTGATGCTCGTGGTGATCCTGCCGGTAGTGGGTATCGTTTTCTACTATGCCGTTGGCACCAACATGCGTAAGCGACGGTTGTACGCCGACAAACTGATCGGAGACGGGAAGGTGCGGCAAAAACTGATGGCCGAAGCCGAAAGGCACACCGGTGGGCTGCTGGCGACAAGGCAGGAACTTGGGCCTTATAAAAAGCTCATCAACCTGATGCAGCACACCAACCTGAACCCTCTGACCGCTGACAACTCGGTCGACATATTGGTGAACGGCGAGCACAAATTCCCCCGCGTGAAAGAAATGCTCCGCAGGGCGGAGCACCACATCCACATCGAATACTACCGGTTTGAGGACGACCTCGTGGGCCGGGGCCTGGAAGAAATCCTCCTGGAACGAGCCCGTGCCGGCGTGAAGATCCGCCTGATCTACGACGACTTCGGCAGCCGGAGCATCCGCCACAAGATGGCCCACCGACTCCGGGAGGCCGGCGCAGAAGTGATGCCCTACTATCGGATGACGGCAACCACCTTCCTAAGCCGGTTCAACTACCGCAACCACCGAAAAGTGATCGTGATCGATGGCCACACCGCCTTCGTGGGCGGTATCAACGTAAGCGAAGCTTACGATAACGAGATCGGTAAAAACAAAAACACACCATTTTGGCGGGACACCCACATGATGGTGAAAGGCTCTGCGGTTCATCAGCTCCAATACCTGTTTCTGAACGACTGGAACTTCTGTACCAAAGATCAGAAAGTGAGCCTGGAGGAAGCCCGCCAGCACTACTTCCCTGAAATCACGAAGCCCCCCGGGAACATCGCCATGCAGATCGCTGCCAGCGGGCCCGACTCCAAAGCCCCCGCGATCCTTTACTCCATCCTGCAGGCCATCGATCTGGCCGAAGAGGAATTACTGATCACGACGCCGTACTTCATCCCGGGGCAAAGCCTGATGGACAACATCTGTATCGCCGCGGGTACGGGGCTTGATGTCCGGTTAATGGTCCCCCGCAAAGGAGACAGTAAAGTAGTGAGCAAGGCCGCAGCATCCTATTACCAGCGCCTGCTGGAAGCAGGCGTTCGGATATTCGAGTACGAGAAAGGCTTCGTTCACGCTAAAACGCTGGTTGTGGACCGGGCGCTTTCCATCGTCGGGACGGCCAATCTGGACATCCGCAGTTTCGACCTCAACTTTGAGGTCAACGCTATCGTCTATGACCAGACGACCGGCAGCCAAATGGCTGCAACCTTTTTCGACGACGCCGAAGAAGCAACGGAGCTCACCCTGGAAGAGTGGATGAAACGGGGAAAACTTACCCGCTTTATCGAAAAACTTGCCCGCCTGATGTCTCCGGTTCTCTAACCAAACTTTTATTAGCGTTCATTGCTCCTGCGACCGCGCCCGGCCTGACCTGGTGAGCGTGCCGGGGCATTTTCAAAACGCATATCGGTTTTTCCTGTACCTGGGAAAAATCTTAGACTTTACGCTTGATACTAAGCCCCAGGAATTACCGCAATCAGGGTCTTATTTATTTTCAGCCCTGCACCGGCAGGGGCCGATTAGCACTTTCCCCAAAAAGCAGAACTCGATGGCGGGGACGCAGGTGCAGGGTCTGGTTAAGAGAAAGAGCGTTGATCCAGAAAGCAATCAACTTGCTGAAAATAAATTCTCCCGGCCTGTCCTGTTTTTTGCTTCCCGTTCGTAATAGAGTTGTAACCGAATTTGTAACTGCAAAAAAACAACTACTATGCAGGACTTTATGATGCTTTTCCGCAGCGAAGAAAACCCAACCGAACGCCCCTCCCCCGAAGCCCTTCAGGCGGAGATCAAACTCTGGGAAGCCTGGATTGGCGGCATCGCCGCCCAGGGCAAATTCCTTAGTTCAGAAGCCCTTGACTACACCGGAAAAACCCTGATGGCAGACGGTACGGTAACCGATGGCCCCTACACCGAGCTCAAAGAGATTATTGGCGGGTACATCCTCCTGAAGGCCACCGACTGGGACGATGCGGTCGCGCTGGCCAAAGGCTGCCCCGTACTGAGCGCTCCGGGCGGCAAGGTGGAGATTCGCCCCATCATGGACCTGGGCTAAAATTCAAGGGCCGTTAGCCCGCAGAGCGCCGAAGCATTAGTAGTTTGTGGCCGCTAATGCTTCGTGGGGGCAATCGCACCTTCGCTTTGTGGGCCAACGGCCCTCCTTTTCAACCATCCGCAAATGCTACTTCCCAATCTTTTCCGGACCGAGTACGGAAAAATCGTTGCGGTACTCGTTCGCTCGTTCGGCATCGCCCGGGTTGGGATAGCCGAAGACATCGCCAGTGACACCTTTCTGATCGCCGCAGAAACCTGGGGAACCAAAGGCCTGCCCGCAAACCCAACCGCATGGCTCTATACCACCGCAAAAAACCGGGCCTGCGACCTCCTGCGCCGGGAAGGTGTTTTTGTCAACAAAGTGCAGCCAGAACTACAGCGAGCCCCAACAACCTGCGGAATTGACGAGCCCGACTTTTCGCCGGCCGGTTTCAAGGACAGCCAGCTGCGGATGATTTTTGCGCTCTGTCATCCTGAACTGAACACCGAAACCCAGGTAGCGCTGTGCCTGCGCATTTTGTGTGGTTTTGGTGTCGGGGAAATTGCAGCGGCCTTCCTGACCAGCAAAGACACCATCAATAAACGACTGAGCAGGGGTAAAAACCGGTTACGCAAAGTGATGACCAACCTTGAGCTGCCAGCCGACTCCGAATTGCCCACCCGGCTTGACGGCGTACTGACCACTATTTACCTTCTTTTCAACGAAGGGTATTATTCCACCGGAACAGCAACTAACTTCAGGCGGGACCTTTGCGCGGATGCCATCCGGCTGACCCTGATGCTCACCCGAAATGACCTTACCGACCAACCGCGGGTCAGCGCACTGCTTGCTCTGATGTGCTTCCATACCTCCCGTTTTGATGCAAGGCTAACTGACAACGGAGACCTGATTGATTACGACGACCAGGACCGATCGCTCTGGGACGAACGGCTCGTCCGACAGGGAAGCCGGTATTTCGAGCGGGCAACCGCCGGAGGAGCCGTCGGCCGCTACCAACTCGAAGCAGCCATTGCCTTTATGCATACCTCTCCCAACCCGGGGCCAGATAAATGGCCTAACATCCTGGCGTTGTACAACCGCTTGCTTATGAAAGCTTACTCTCCCGTTGCAGCATTGAACCGGACCTACGCCCTGAGCAGGGTTCATGGAGCCCAAGCAGCGCTGAACGAAGCCCTTAAAATTAATCTTCGGGGTCACCTTGGCTACCAGCTTTTGCTGGGCGAGCTTTACGTACAGCTGGAGGACGAAAAACTGGCGCAGTATCACTTCAACCGTGCGCTCACCCTGACGAGAAACCCGGCGGTCCGCCGGCGAATTACGGCAAAGCTGGCAGGTTGCAACCAAGCCTGAAAGAGTTCCCTGCACCTGCGTCCGCGCAAAAAGAGATAAAACGGGCGATTATGAAACCCAGCCTGTATTGTTGCGTTAGCCCTACAAACGCAAAGACCATCCCATGCAGATTCTTGTAATAAACGCTGGCTCCTCTTCCGTAAAAGCGGCCGTGATTGATCCTGAAACCGGCAAACGCAGCCTGGAGATGAACGCCGAGCGCTTGCTCGACGCCCCCTTGATCGAGTTTTCCGATGGCACCAAAATCGAACTGGAAAGCAAAGGCCCCGAACGCGCTATTGCTGTCTGCCTCGAAGCTCTGAAAGATAAACTCAAAGACACGCCCATTGCGGGAGTAGGTCACCGCGTTGTTCATGGGGGAGAAGACTTTGACCGGGCCGCGCGTATTGACGAAGAAGTGGAAGCAAAAATCGAAGCACTGGAGAAGCTCGCTCCGCTGCACAACCCCATCAATCTTCGGGGCATCCGCGCCGCCAGGGAACTCTTTGCGGACGTAAGCCACTTTGCGGTCTTCGATACAGCTTTTCATCAGAGTATGCCCCGGCGGGCCAAAACGTACGCGCTGCCCAAAGACCTGATGGCCGAGCACGGCATCCGGCGTTACGGGTTCCACGGCACAAGCCATAAATACGTTGCGGCAGAAGCCGCCCGCTACCTTGGTGCTCAGCCCAAAGACCTCCGCATCATTACCTGCCACCTGGGTAACGGCTGCTCGGTAGCCGCCATCGAGTTCGGACGCTCCGTAGAAACGAGCATGGGAATGACCCCACTCGAAGGTCTCGTGATGGGTACCCGCTCGGGTGATCTCGACCCCGGCATTATCCCTTATCTGCACGAGCAAACCGGACTACCCCCCGAAGAGATCGATGAACTGCTGAACCGCCAGAGCGGGCTAAAGGGCCTCACCGGAGTAGGAAACGATATGCGGACGATCCTGGATGAGTCGACCAAAGGGAACGCCGACTGCCAGCTGGCCGTGCAGGTATTCACCCACCGGTTGCGCAAATACATCGGTGCCTACGCCGCCATCATGGCCGGAGTAGACGCAATCGTTTTTACCGGTGGCATCGGTGAAAACAGCCCCATCATCCGCCACCGGGCCAGTCAGCGACTCAGCTACCTCGGCGCTATCATCAACGAAGACAAAAACGCAACGACCCGGTTATCAGAAACCGCTCCGGTGGTGGATTTCAGTATGCAGCACAGCCGGGTAAAACTCCTTGCCGTAAAGACCGACGAGCAACTCGCGATCGCCCGCGAGTGCGGAAAGCTGATCGAAAAGGCAGACGCGGTGAATACGTTACCGACCATCCCCGTAGCTATTTCTGCCCGCCACATTCACCTTCGCCGGGAAACAGTTGACGCACTCTTCGGCCCCGGGTACGAACTGAAGGTAAAAAAATGGCTCAGCCAGCCAGGGCAGTTTGCCGCCGAAGAGACCGTAACCGTAGTAGGGCCCCGCAATACCATCGAGCGGGTCCGCGTACTCGGGCCGGTACGGAGTAAGGATCAGCTGGAGATCAGCCGGACAGATGAGTTCTTCCTTGGCATCGATGCGCCCGTCCGGGAATCGGGGAAAGTTGAAGATACTCCGGGTTGTAAACTGATTGGCC
This sequence comes from Neolewinella aurantiaca, assembly GCF_008014675.1. Lineage (GTDB taxonomy): Bacteria > Bacteroidota > Bacteroidia > Chitinophagales > Saprospiraceae > Neolewinella > Neolewinella aurantiaca. The sequence continues at coordinate 40,037 of NZ_VOXD01000009.1, forward strand.
CGGCCGGAGAGTTCCTGCTTGAGGACGGTGTGATCTGCGCCTGGCGGCATATCCACATGACCCCCGAAGACGCAGCTGTTTTTGGCGTCCAGGACCGGGACATCGTCGAGGTAGCGGTAGGCAGTGGGGAGCGCAGCCTCGTTTTCGGGAACGTACTGATCCGGGTATCCCCGAAGTACAAATTAGAAATGCACATCGATACCGACGAGGGTAACGCTGCTGAAATCAATACCGGAGAAGAAGGCGTCTTACAGGAGACCTCGGGCTCAGGAACCCTCCGCAAACGCAGAGTCATGGAAGCTTAGCATTGCGGTCAGATGTTCAGAGAGGAAGTATGCTTGATGTCTTTCAGAACAAAAGTTGAGTTGAGCTCTCCGATGTTTTCAATTTTGGACAGCTTGTACTTGATGAAGTTGTGGTAGTCCTCCAGACTCCGGCTATTGATTTTAAGAATGAAATCTACCCTGCCGGCCATGTGATAACACTCCTGGACTTCCTCGAGGGCTTGAATTTGTTCTTCGAACTTCTCGATGAATGTTTTGTCGTGGTACCGCATGGAAACCTGGCAGAAGGCAGTCACCGGCAGGTCGAACTGTTTTTTGTCGAGCAAGACAACGTACTTCCTGATTACGCCGCTTTTTTCGAGCCTTTTGATTCGTTCGTATACCGGTGACGCCGTAAGATTGAGATGCGCAGCAATCTCCTTCGCCGTTTTTTTGGAATCCTCCTGTAGAATACGGAGGATGGTCAGATCCGTTTCGTCAATTTTCTGAGACATCGGCACAAGAATTTTTACTGATTGTTGGTGCGACAAGTATTTCGGAACAGCAAAAAAACCTGTTTATTTTCAAAAAACCGTGTTTTTTATCTGATTCATGCAAAAAGTAGCGTCGATTTACGGCAACTACTAATTTTACTGGTAACGGAGCGTCTTTATCCGGCTCCTGAATGAAGAGATTGAGCCAAGCTCATTTGACCAAAAACAGTAAGCATGAAACCGATCATCTTAGTAACCGGAGCCAATGGCCAGTTGGGAAGTGTGCTCATTCCCGCGCTGCGAAACCGTTATGGCACCGACAATGTCATTGCCTCCGACCTACGCGGGCGTACCGACCAGGAAGAACGCTTTGAAGTTCTCGATGCCACCGATGAAGACCGGATGACGGAGATCGTCCGCAGGTACGGGGTTACCCAGATTTATCATTTGGCGGCGATCCTCTCGGCCAACGGTGAAAAAAATCCGGTACGGACCTGGGACGTGAACATGCAAGCCTTTCTGAACGTCCTCGAGGTTTCCAGAAAAGAAAGAATAGAGAAGGTCTTTTACCCCAGCTCCATAGCGGTATTCGGGGAGAGTGCTCCGCTGGAAAACACGCCGAACGACGCCTTCCTCGACCCGCTGACCTCCTACGGCATCAGTAAAGCCGCCGGAGAAAACTGGGCAAAGTACTATTTCGTCAAGTACGGATTAGACGTACGCTCCGTTCGCTACCCCGGCGTGATCGGCTACCAGTCGGACCCGGGAGGTGGCACCACCGACTACGCGGTGGAGATTTTCCACTACGCCGTCAGAGAACAGCCTTTCAGCTGTTTTCTCAACCCCGACGAGAAGCTGCCGATGATCTTTATGGACGACGCCATCCGGGCCACCATCGAGCTGATGGAAGCACCGAAAGAAAGCATCACCAACCGCAGTTCTTACAACCTGGCCGGACTCAGCTTCTCCCCCGCTGAGCTGACCGCCGCTATTCAAAAACATTGTCCTGACTTTCGGGTCAGTTACACCCCGGACGACCGACAGAACATCGCCGCCAAATGGCCTAACAGCATCGACGACTCTGCCGCCCGCACCGACTGGGGCTGGGAACCCGAATATAAAATGGAAGAGCTGGTGGAAACCATGCTGACGAACCTCCGAAAGAAATACGAACACGAAAAGACGAGGTTGAACCAACTAACGGCAGAAGTTTAGCTTACTTTCCGTGAACCACTGGCTTTATAACAGTTTCTAAACTTCGGCACCGCTGCATAAAGCCTGTACGCAATGCCCGCGCACCAACCACTAACCAACCTCAAAAAATTATACCATGTACAACATTAAGGAAGACCTTCAGCAAGAACTGAACGAGATGCGCGAAGCCGGCGTATTCAAAGAAGAGCGCGTTATCACAACCCCACAGGGCGCCGAAATCGATACGGTGAGCACCCCGCACGTACTCAACTTCTGCGCTAATAATTACCTCGGCCTGTCTTCTCACCCGGAACTGCTGAAAGCAAGTAAGGACACCATCGACAGTCACGGCTTCGGCCTGTCATCGGTTCGCTTCATCTGCGGCACTCAGGATATCCATAAAGAACTTGAACGCAAAACCGCCGAGTTCCTCGGCATGGAAGATTGTATTCTCTACGCCGCCGCCTTCGATGCCAACGGCGGACTCTTCGAACCCATCCTAACCAAAGAGGACGCCATCATTTCCGATGCGCTCAACCACGCCTCCATCATCGACGGTATCCGCCTGTGTAAAGCACAGCGCCACCGGTACGCCCACAACGACATGGCCGCGCTGGAGGAAGAACTCAAAAAAGCATCCGGCGCCCGCCGCAAACTCATCGTTACCGATGGTTCCTTCTCGATGGACGGCACGATCGCTCAACTCGACAAAATCTGTGACCTCGCCGACAAGTACGACGCGATGGTGATGGTCGACGAATGCCATTCCACCGGTTTCATCGGTAAGACCGGCCGGGGCGTCCACGAATACCGCGACGTGATGGGACGTATTGACATCATAACCGGCACCTACGGCAAAGCGCTTGGTGGCGCCTCCGGCGGCTTCACCGCCGCCCGCAAGGAGATTGTGGACATGTTGCGCCAGCGCTCCCGCCCCTACCTGTTCTCCAATACCGTTGCGCCCAGCATCGTCGGGGCCTCCATCCGGGCTATCGACATGCTCACCGAGTCGACCGATCTGCGCGACAAGCTCGCCGCCAATACAAAATACTTCCGCGAGGGTATGACCGCCGCCGGCTTCGACATCATCCCCGGAGATCACCCGATCGTGCCGATCATGCTGTACGAAGCGCCGTTGGCGCAGCAGTTTGCCAGCCGCTTGCTGGAAGAAGGGATTTATGTTATCGGTTTCTTCTACCCCGTAGTACCCAAAGGCAAAGCCCGGATCCGGGTGCAGCTTTCTGCCGGACACGAGACGGAGCACCTAGACAAAGCCATCACGGCCTTCGTGAAGGTTGGAAAAGAACTCGGCGTTGTTGAATAAGGAGTAAAGTAACTTCATCAGACTACCTTTCCGCGAATTCGATGAAATGACCGCAGAAGCAAGCTTCTGCGGTCATTTCTGTTTCAAGATGATGCTATCGTACTCCACGATTCAGTCACTATACCTAAGCCGGAGTGGTTTGGGACAATTAGCGCGAAGCTAACGCGGTTCCTGACAAGGCAAAAAACGTAGCCGAAGCCTTAGCTTCGGTGAGGCTTTTTAACGAAGTCAGGGATCGCGATAGCGAGTGAAAAAGTCCCAAACCATTCTGACTTAGGTATACCCCCATTCCGGTCGTTCTATCAATCTGACCCCGCTCTCTACCGCCCCATCCATATACCCGGGATAGCTCTCGGCCGTCTCCGCCCCTGCGAAGAACAAACGTCCATTCAGGTAGGCATCCCGAAAAAGAGGATGACCGTTGTGCTGATGCGGCAGCACGTGGCTGTCGTAGTCCGAAAAAGTATGAGGTTCCTGACGCCAGACGCCTTCTTCGTAAGCTAGGTAATCGTCCACTACTTCGCCGTAGTATTTCCGGAGTTGGGTGAGTACCAGATCGCGGCGTTCTTCCCTCGTCAGGGAGTGGTAGGTTCCGTTAAGGAAGCCCTTCAGGGCGTACTTACTTTCTTCGATGTTGGTGTGGTCATACATTTCGGAGACGGGGCCGACGTTGCTGAAGATCGTACCGCCCGGGGCACCGTCTTCTCGCCAGAATGGCTGCGCGTAGCGCAGCCCCACTTTGATCGATTCCCCCATCCAGGTGTGGGTCTGGCGCGCGAGGGCCACCAGCTGATCCGGCAGGGCCGGGCTGACGGCAATCTTCGAAACAAACAGATTGGGGGGCAAAGTAGACACCACGCGCCCGGCCCGGCAGGTTCCTTTATCGGTGGTTACTTCTATGTGGTCCGGAGTTCCCCTCAGGGCGATCACCTGCTCGTTCAGTTGGACGGAAGCGGCTGGTATTTTGCTGCGCAACTCACGGGTCAGCATGCTGCTGCTGCCCGCGATGCGGTAGCTTGGCTCGTCGTTGTGGGGCAGGTCCACCACCTGAGCGGGGCTCAGAGAGCTGGCTTCGTAGATCGCTCTTCCCCCGGTGACCTGCGGGAATACGCCGATACCCAGTTCGGCCAGCAGGCTGATCAGATTGCGGTGTTTTTTGCCCAGCCAGGTAGCGCCTAGTTCTATCGGTGCGCCAGCATCGGTCCGGGACGTCATGATACGGCCACCGATGCGGTCGCGGGCCTCGATGAGCAGGAAAGGCTTACCGGCTTCATGAAGCTTATAGGCGATGGTCAGGCCGGAGAGGCCGGCACCGATGATGAGCGTTTCGGTTGTTGTCATGGCCGAAGAACAACACGGATTCCTTAAAAGATGAAAGCCGGCACATCAGGCCACGACACCTTGCTTCAAAAACCATTATTGCACCTGCGTCTGCGCCTCCTGATCATCCCCGGCCGGATAAAACGGCGGGCGGATTTCGGCGTTCATCTCTTCCTGCAATTTGCCGATGAGTCTTTCTAACTCGTCCGCTTTTTCGGGAAACTTCTCCGCAACATTGTACTTTTCGGCGGGGTCTCCGTGCAGGTCGTACAGTTCCAAACCAGTGGTTGTGTAGGCGTAGCCGCCGCGTATGCCATCGTCTCCTACTTCGTCAACGAAGCGGAAGCTGTGGGGAATATGCAATTTCCATTTACCCAGCCGTACGGCCTCGATTTTGCCCGAACGATAGTAACAAAACGGCTCTTTATCAGGCGCGTACGCAGGATGCCGAAAATCGGTAAAAAGAGCAGAGATGTCTTGCCCGTCGATTTTAGCAACGGGCAATTCGGCGGCGCTCAGCGCCGCAAACGTAGGCAGGATATCCATCAGTGAAGCCGTGCGGTGGCTGATGTTCCCGGCGTCGATCTTTGCCGGCCAACGCGCAATCATCGGTACCCGCATCCCTCCTTCGAAAGTGGTCCCTTTGCCTTCGCGGAAGGGGCCGGCGGACCCGGCCTGGTTTCCGTACGTTAGCCAGGGACCGTTGTCCGAAGTGAACACCACCAGGGTGTTCTCGTCCAGATTCAGGCGTTTGAGCTCGGCGATGATGGTGCCTACCGAACCATCTATTTCCTCCACAACGTCGGCATAGACTCCTTGCCGGCTACGATCGGCGTAAGCATCACCGGTGAACAACGGGATGTGGGGCATGGAATGTGCCAGGTACAGAAAAAAGGAAGTGTCTTTGTTTTCCCTGATAAAATCGAGCGATCGTTGGGTGTACCACTGAGTGATCAGCGCCTGATCTGGGTTGTACGCTACCGGCTTTTCGTCGTCGTACACCGGAAGGTCGGGGTATCCATCCTCAGGGAGCATATCGTTGCTGTAAGGCAGCCCGAAGAAGAAGTCGAACCCCTGCCGGCGGGGCATGGTTTCCGGCCAGTGGCCGAGGTGCCACTTACCGACCATCCCCGTTGCGTAGCCTGCCGTTTTCAGGACTTCGGGCAGCGTTGTTTCGTCGGGGTGCAGCCCGTACTGAACGTGTGAGGTCCATGCCGGGCCGGTTGGGCCGATTACGTTTGGAATGCCAACCCGTGGAGGGTAGCACCCCGTCATCAGAGCTGCCCTGCTCGGGGAGCAAGACGGAAAGGCATAGAAATTGGTAAACTTCAGCCCTTCGGCCGCCATCCGGTCCAGGTGCGGAGTATGGATACGGTGCGAGCCGTAGCAACTGAGATCGCCGTACCCAAGGTCATCCGTCAGGATGACAATCAGGTTGGGAAGACCAGGCCCGGGAGCCGTTGTCTTTGCGGGTTCCCCGCAGTTGCTGAGGGAAAGAAGTACGGTACTGAGTATTACCGTTCGGATGAGACCTTGCATACAAATCGCTTAAGTTGCTGGCTTAAATGTAGAGGAAAACGGCAAGAGATCAGCGGGCTGATCAAAGTAATAACCCAAATAAAACCAAAGCCGAAGGCCTGCGTTAATGTTTCATGAAACTCGGTCTCCCCCTTCATATGCAGGTTTTACTTATCGGCGCCAGTCTTTACGCTCTGGTGGTGATTTTTATGTCGATAACCGACTACCTGCCCTCCGAAAGCAACTGGGTGATTGCAGCTTACATTTGCCTTACGTTTGTCAACCTCGTTATCCTTTGGCGCAGGAGGCAACAAAAATCTTTTGAATGACCATCGACGATCACACCATAGTAACCCTCACCTACGAAGTTCGCGACGGCGACGAAAGTGGGCCGCTGATGGAAAAGATGGACCGGGATCACCCCTTTGTCTTTATGTTCGGCGTAGGCAAAATGCTACCAGCCTGGGAGCGCCGCCTTTTCGGGTTGAAACCCGGTACCGGGTTCGCCTTCAAACTCGCCCCTGAAGACGCCTACGGCGTAGCAAGCAAGCAACACATCCTTACGATGCCGATCCACCACTTCCAAAACGATAAGGGAGAAAACAACCCGGACCTTCTCGTGGCGGGCCACTTTATTACCCTTACCGGATCCGACGGCAAACCCGTACACGCGAAGATTTTGAAATGGGACGACGAAAGCGTCACCCTGGACGCCAACCACGCACTGGCGGGCAAGACGTTGTTCTTTTCCGGGGCCGTGCTGTCGGTCCGGGAAGCCACCGTCGATGAACTGGTACAGAAAACGGTCCTGACCGCCAGCCATTAGAAACGATTGCTGAGTAAGGCAAATCCATCACCTCTTTTTCATTCGTTTGGGGCCGTACCACAGCCAGAACCCGGTAACGGTAAACAGTACGAGTGCTGCGCCCATAAGTGTGTTGTAGAACACTTTGAAAAGGCCGTAGGGTACGCCGAGCCAATCGTCGATGATGGATCCATCGTGCACCTGCTCGATCCAGTCGTTGTGGCGCCGGCCAACACTGAGCGTCTTCCCGGTGGCAGCGTCGAGTTGAACTTCCAGCCGCTGGTGTTTGAAAAGGAATTTCATGCTCCCTTTCCCCGCCCGAACATCGATTCGGTCTATTTCAGACAACACTCCAGCATCCTGGTACAGCGCTTCGGTCGCCAGCAAACTCAGGGTATCGAGTGGTAACCACCGGGTCATTTCATCCGTGGTGCCTGCGTAAGTGTCCGGCATTATCAGTTCCCCGCTGTGCTTCTTCCAGCCCAGCAGGATGCCGGTTACGGCCATAATGAAGAAGAACACGAACAGACTGATCCCCGACACGCGGTGCAGGTAGCGGGCCTTACGGATTATCCGGGCTTGTTGTTGGCGGCGAGTCGACAAAATATTGATTTTCTGCGGTCTGCTCTACGGGTACGCGGAGTCATAAAGATTGAAACACTGACGGACCCTTTTGGTCCCTCTCCGGTATGATGGAGACGAGACAAAGTCTCCTCACGCATGCAGCATTCAGGCAGCCATGCAATAGCGGGCTGCCTGAATGCTTGCGTTGCGGAACGGTGCTATGCCTGTTTTTTCATTTCAGCATATTTAGTGTAAAATCCGGGGATGGTTTCGATTCCTTTGTAGAAGTTCCAGACGCCCAGGTGTTCGTTGGGGCTGTGCAGTCCGTCGGTATCGAAGCCGAAGCCCATTAGGAGGGTTTCGATCCCGAGTACACGTTTGAACTCAGCGATAATGGGAATAGAACCACCTTCGTACATCGGCACGGGGACCACACCGAAAGATTCTTCGAAAGCGGCCGAAGCAGCTTTGTATTCGGGGCTGTCCGTTGGGGTCACGTAGGGGTTTCCGCCGTGATGGGGTGTTACCTCCACCTTCACTCCTTCGGGAGCGAGCGAGGTGAAGTGCTCGGTAAACTGCTCGGTGGCTTTATGCCAATCCTGCTTGCTTACCAGACGCATGCTGATCTTGGCGTTGGCGACTGCGGGAATTATCGTTTTAGAACCTTCCTCCGTGAAGCCTCCCCAAATGCCGTTGCAATCCAGGGTTGGCAGGATACCGGTACGTTCGTAGGTATGGAAGCCTTCCTCGCCATCGAGCGCGTAAACGCCGGGGCTATCCATGTACTCCTCTGCGTTGAAGGGAGCATTGCGCATCATGTCCCGCTCTTCGTCGGAAGGGAAAACCACGTCGTCGTAGAAACCGGGAATGGTGATGTGTTTCTTTTCGTTTTTCAGCTTCGCCACCATTTCACAGAGGGTATTGATGGGGTTCAGGACAGCACCTCCGAAGAGTCCGGAGTGCATATCGGCGCGGGCCGTGGTGATCTTCACATCGAGGTAGGTCAGGCCACGAAGACCAACGGTAATGCTTGGTGCTTTCTTTGCCAGCAGACTGGTATCTGAAACAATGATCACATCTGCCGCTACGAGGTCTTTGTACTCCTGGAGGAAAGGATATAGGCTGGGGCTTCCCACTTCTTCCTCTCCTTCGATCATGAACTTCACGTTACAGGGCAGGCTGTCGGTCTGGATGAGGGCTTCTACCGCTTTGACGTGGATGAACATCTGTCCTTTGTCGTCGGTAGCGCCACGGGCGAAGATGGCACCATCGGGGTGGATTTCTGTTTTACGGATTTCCGGTTCGAAAGGCTCGCTTTTCCATTCGTTGAGTGGTGCGGCGGGCTGCACGTCGTAGTGACCATAAACAAGCACGGTTGGGAGCGCCGGGTCGATGATCTTGTCGGCGTAAACGATGGGGTGACCTTTAGTTGGGTAAAGGCTCACGTTCTCGAGGCCCGCCTTCACGAGGTAGGTCTGCACCAGAACGGCACAATCGTGGGTATCCTGATCGTGATCTTTGTTCGTGCTCACGCTGGGAATGCGCAGCATTGCGAATAGTTCTTCGAGGTAACGCTCCTTGTTTTGGTCGATGTAAGCTTGGGTAGTCATTATTTGGTTCTTTGGTTTACTTGGTTCTTTGGGTGGTTGCGAAGATACTGTTTTCCGGGGCGCGGCCGCAGGTGCAGTGGAAGCTAAAAGGGACTGCTCCACGACCTTCTTGCGGTTGCCTTCCGGCCTGCGGGCCAGGCTGTGCAACAGACTATATTTCTCCTTTGATCTTTTTCTGTACCACCTCCATTTTGGAGTTCACCCGGAGTTTCCGGTAAATGTTCTTGATGTGATCACGTACGGTTTCGATGCTGATGTCGAGCCGCTCCCCGATTTCGCGGTAGGAAAGGTTGTCGACCAGCCCCTGCACGATGTCTAGCTGCCGGGTAGTCAGCTGGGTAGTCGGGTCCGTTGTTTTCTTGATTCGTTGCTGGTTGTGGTAGGCAACTACCTGACGCGCGATGCTCGGGCTCATGTAGGATCCTCCCCGATGAACGGTATAAACGGCATCGCGGATGATGTTGGGGTTCATCCGTTTTTTGCTAATGTACCCGAAGGCTCCCGCTTGCAGCGCACGAAAGATATTGTCGGAGTCGTCGGAATTGGTAAGCATAATGATATCCAGGTCCGGCCATCTTTCCAGCAGGCGGGGAATACCGACGATTCCGTTCATGCCCGGCAGCATTATGTCTAGCAACAGGGTATTCAGAGGTTTTTCTTTTGGCATACCGGCCAGAAAGTCTTCAACACTGGTTGCAGCAAGCTCAACCTCAACGTCGCGGCTGGCCTCAAAGCATTCCTCGACGCTGGCGAGCATAATGGGTTCGTCTTCTATTATTCCGAGGTGGATCATGGATGCATTTTGGTGGGTTGCAATATACGTTCAACGTACCGGCTTGATTAAAGATTGATCCGAAGCCATGAATAACTTCGCATTGCACCCGCGTTAGCGCCCCATTCCGGCCCGTTCTTCAGAAACTTAACCAGGCTTCATCGCCCGGATATACCTAAGCCGATGTGGCTAGGCATAACACCATCAGCCCATCAAAAAGGCAACAATGATTACCAGAACGGCCAGGGCGGCAAAAAGCCGGACTCTTTCGGACCGTTTCTCGTCCTCCCTTTGCTTTTTGCGCTGGAGATTGAGCGGCGTTTCCACCTCGTAGTTGATCCGGCAATCGTAGCTGAAATTTTCGCCACCGGTATGATCGATCGATACTTCGCAGAGCTGCTGGTCGAGAAAAATCGTGTACGTTTTAGACTCTTTCACTCCAAAGTCAATTGCAACGACATTGTTGTTGCAATGCACGACGACGTGGTGCGTTTTCTCGCCGTGGAAAAGACCTAATTTGTAGGTGTTCCCATGGTGCCCCGTGATGTTCCAGGCGTGTTGGGCCATGAGGACGTGTAGGTTGAGTTCAGTCAAATGGAACAACAAGCCAATCGACTGCTATTCAAGGTAAAAGGTAACGAAAAAATTTGGAGTCTCCATAATTTTAACACCTCCTGCGGAGACTTTGACGCTTAAAAGACAGCAGCTCCTGCCCGGCCCCGGAGAAACCCTTCGGGCAGGGATTCACCAAACCTGTAAGGAGCCCCTCCCGTTACCCCAAAAAACGTTTTTATGAAATACCTGATCATTGGCTTTTTGGCCACCCTATTCTTCGCCTGCAGCCCGAAGGCAACCACCAGTTCTGCACTAAACACCCTCACTTTTTGGGTCGACGGCATGAAAGTTCCCTGCACCGGCGCCGGGCCTCAGTCCTGCCTGCGCGTCAAAAAAGGCGAAGACTTCAACTCCGCAGAATGGGAGTTGCTCTACTCAGGTATAGAAGGATTCGATTACGAGACGGGTTACGTTTACCAACTCAAAGTCAGCGAAACCCGGCTGCCGCCCGCACAGGTTCCGGCCGACGCTTCTTCCATAAAGTACACGCTCGTTGAGATCGTCGATAAACGCCCTGACCCGAAAACACGCCTCCACGACATTTGGGCTCTGGAAGCCATCAACGGAGAAGATGTGGATTTCGACAACGCACAGGCGCCGGCCCAACGCCCGACTCTGGAAATCAACCTGACGGAACAGCGCGTATTCGGAACCGATGGCTGCAATGATTTTTCGGGATCGCTGACGTCGGTAACGGACACAGAGCTCCGTATGGGTGCTCTCGCTGCAACGCGTAAAGCCTGCATCCGCCCGGTGGTACCGGGCCTGGTCAACGCGGCAATGCAGGAAGTCACCGGATATGAACTCGACGGGCTGAAACTCTCCCTCACCAATGATGCGGGTCGGGAAGTACTCAGGTACCGGAAAGTGGACTAGTGCTGCGTCAAACTGACTTTTTTAGGTAAAATCACTGATTTTACCTGAAAATCTTAGCTTGACATACCACTAGTGGTGCGGGAGTCGACAGGTAAAACGAGGCGGAAGTCGACAGGCCAACTTTTATCCGGCTTCGCCAGGCTAAAAGAATTGGACTGGCGACCCGCCACTCCACCAACCAATCGCGAAATCAGAAGCCTGATGCTGATCATTAATGCGCAGCTACTTTTTCCGGGGGCGGGAGATGATTCGGGAGTCGGCAGGTAAAAGTTGGCCTGGCGACTCCGGCATCATCCGTCGTTAACGAAAGGCGGATAGATCGGTGTCTCCCCACTTTCCTTTGACCTCCAGAACTTTGAAACGGGTAAACATCTCTTCTTTGTACCAGCCGCGCTCTCGCGTGAGTTTGACCACCTCGGCGTGGTGCTTGCTTTTGTAGGCAAAATCGCGCATGGCTTTGCCGCTGGTCCACAGGCTGAAGGTAGCCTGCATGAAGACCGGGTACTCCCCCACCCCGATGCTCAGTTTGCGTTCGGGGTGCTCGTAGACCGAGGCACTGGTTTGGGGAACGTAGCGCCAGAAATCTGCCAGTTTTCGGGCGCGGATGGTCGCGCGGGTGATCACCGCTACGGGCGCAGCCGAGTCGTGCTTATCCGGTTGGGGGACGAAAGGTTTCTGCCCGCCCCACTCCCCGTGGGTCATGGTGGCTTCGAGGTAAAAGGTTGCCGATTCGTGCAGTTGTTTTTCGTTGCCGCGCCACCACGGGTGCGCAGCAAAAAAACGGTCTGCTGCCGCCCGGTCCTGCCAGTGCCCCATGAAAGCATAAACTCCGAAATTAGGCTTGAGCCCGAAGCCGTTATCCGCTCCACTGCCCATCAGCCGGCCAAACAGTAAGCCTTCGGTGCCGGCCAGCGGGCTCGGGAAGGGGAAGCCCGGCATCAGGCCCATTTGCGTAAAGATCCATGCTTTGGCACGGACGCTTCGGTAACGGAGTAGTGTGACGGTGGTTATTTGCGACATACACCATGGTCTAACGCAATTCAAAAGATCAGGTTGCACAAACAGGTGGTTCCGGGCGCGGCCGCAGGTGCAAAGTCCGGATATTGAGGAGCAGGGGAACCGAATGCCCGTGCTCTCCGGCATCCTGATTTATAGGCGGGAGTTTCTATCTTGCGCCCCATGCGAGCCAATTTACTCTGCTTCCTTATCCTGTTGCTTTGCACCTGCGTCCCCGCCCAGATGGACGCACAGAGCACCTCAGAACTCATTGAAGCCCTCGACGACGCCGACACCGATGCCGAGCGCTACGGGATCCTGTATGACCTGACCGGGCAGCTTCTGGAATCCGGGCGCAAGGAAGATAAAGCCCTGGCAGTCACCTTCAGTAAGCAACTTTACACTACCGCCAAGCGCCTGCCGGACACGAAACTGGTCGGGCCGGCAGCCTACACCCTGGCGCTGGCGTACCGCAACCAGCGCGACGACCGCAATACCGATAAGTTCATGGCCGAGGCCGTTACCGCCGGCATGAAAGCCGGCCAGCCCGACCTCATCATGATGGCGGTTGCCGAACGCAACCGCCTGGCCACTAAGGCCCGCAATTACCGCGAAGCAGCGGCCATAAGCCAGCGCGCACTCGATTATTTCACCAAAAACGGGGACGACCGCAGCCTCTCGGCCCTGCGCGCCCAACTACAGCGCGAACAAGCCGCATTGCAACGCAGACGGCGAGAAATAGAAAACGAAACCCGCCAGCTTGCCGGCGAAATCGATCGGCTGCAAAGCGAGAAAAACCAGCTCAGCGGCTCCAATCAGGAGCTGAAAGGGACCAACCAAAAGCTCAAAAAGGAGAACCTTACCAGAGCGGAACAACTCGCCCAACGAGCACAGGAACTGGAAGAAAGCAACCGGGAACTCGCCCAGACCCAGGAAGAAAAAGCCGTAGTGGAAGCCCGCGTTGCCGAAAGCAAAAAAGAGATAAGCGCCCTGAGCCGCGAAGCACTCGAGCAAAGAATGCTTGCTACCGAAACCCGTGAACAACTCGTAGAAGCAGAACTTATACGCCAGGAAGCAGAAATGAAGGCCGAGCGCCAATCCACCCAGCTCTATATGGCCCTGGGGGCCGGGGCTGCGCTTCTTCTTCTGGTCCTTACGGTCCTGTCGCGCCTGAGGGTAAAAAAGCGCAGCGCCGAAAAACTGAAAGCGGCCAACAACGATCTCGATGCCGCCCGGCAACAGTCCGACGATCTGCTCAAAAACATCCTCCCCGTCGAAATCGCCGAGGAACTGAAAGCGACGGGCAAAGCCCGTGCCCGGCGTTTCCCCGACGCAACGGTGCTGTTTTGCGACTTCGTGAACTTCACCAAAACGGCAGAGCGCCTGGGCGCAGAAGCGCTCGTGCAGGAGCTCGACGTTTGCTTCAAGGCTTTCGACAAAATAATGGACAACTATCCCGGCGTCGAGAAGATTAAAACCATCGGCGATGCCTACATGGCAGCTTCGGGCCTTTCGTCCCGGAAGACGCTCCCGAACGACATCATCCGGGCAGCGCTCGACATGCAGAAATTCCTCAACGACGAGGGTAAGAAGCGGGCTGAGCTCGGGCTTCCGTTCTTCAGTGGTCGGATTGGCCTGCACACCGGCCCGGTTGTGGCCGGCGTGGTGGGTGCCCGTAAGTTCGCCTACGACATCTGGGGAGACACCGTCAACGTAGCCAGCCGGATTGAAGGTAAAAGCGAGCCCGGCCGGGTCAATATTTCAGAATCTACTTACGACCGGATCAAGTACAAGTTCCGCTGTACCTACCGGGGCAAGGTAGAGGCCAAAAACAAAGGTCTCATTGAGATGTACTTTGTTGAAGAAGAGTTTAGTTCGTAGTGGGCAGAGTGAGTAATACGACCGCATACTACAAGCACTGAAGGCGTTACAGGTAATGAAACTGACAGAGCTGACATTACAAGAAAGTGTACCTGTTTTTTTGCCTTTTCAGACAATGAAACTGAACGAACGGAGCGAACATTCACACTATAACGCACGGCAGCACTACCCAATACATTCTACCCACTACCCAATAAATGCCCCTTCCCAACGTTTTTTTCCGTTATTTTACCGCCCACAGTAAAAGTTATCCAAGTCCATGGCATTACAGATGAAGCAAGAAGGCAAGTTCGAATACCTGGAAACAGGCGGACCGGGCGAACCCATCCTCCTGTTGCACGGTTTGTTCGGCGGCCTGAGTAATTTTGAGGACCAGATCAGTTTTTTCCGCGATCGCTACAATGTGATCCTGCCCACCCTTCCCATCATGACCTTGCCGCTGCGCAAGGTTTCCCTTGCGGGTTTGGTTGATCACCTCGAAGACTTCGTGAAGCATAAGAGCCTCGCCCCGGTACACATCGTCGGCAACAGCCTCGGTGGGCACGTTGCCATCCTTTATGCTCTGGCCCACCCCGATCGCATCGCTACAATTACCCTCTCCGGCAGCAGTGGCCTTTTTGAAAGTGCAATGGGCAATACCCTGCCGCCACGGAAGAACTACGAGTTCATCAAAAAGAAGACCGAATCGACCTTCTACGACCCCGCAGTTTCCACTAAAGAGCTGGTGGACGAGGTCTTCGCCACCGTCAACGATCGGAACAAAGGCCTGCGGATCATCATGACCGCCAAGTCGGCCGTACGCCACAACCTCGGGCACAAGCTCGACGGCATCAAGGCTCCTACTCTGCTCATCTGGGGCAACCAGGACACCATCACGCCTCCCTTCGTCGGCGAGCAGTTCAACGAGCTCATCTCCGACTCCGAGCTGCACTTCATCGACAAGTGCGCCCATGCGCCAATGATGGAGCGGCCCGAAGAGTTCAATACTCTGATGGACAGCTTCCTGACCAGGGTAGCGGAGCGGGAAGTTGTTGTCTAGGAGAGAGTGTAGTTAGTAGTGGGTAGTGCTTCCGCGAGGGATAAAGTGCGGCAGCACTACCCACCACGTTCTACCCACTACCTACTACTAAAAATACTGCCCAAAACCAGCCACAAAACCTCGTTCCCGGGAGTGGCGCACATCCACCCCGTAATCAAGGCGGAGCACGGCGTTGTAAGCCTTCAGGCTGATAAAGCGAAGACCGCCGCCTACGAAATGGCGGAAGTTGCGTTCGTCCCAGATGTCGGAGATTTCGCCGCCGGGGTTGCGCCAGCTGCCCAGGTCGGAGAAGCCGACGGCCTGCAGGGCGAAGCGATCTTTCTGGTCTTTCAGAGCAGTGAGGCGGTACTCCAGATTGAGGATGAGCTGGGCGGTTCCGCGGTCGATCCGGTTGCCGGAGCCACGGATGTTTACCTGGCTATCCAGGACGAAAGGGGCGAAAGGGCTGTTGTTGTTGGTAGACACCCCGGCGCGCAGCCTCACGGCCAGGTTCGTCGCTTTGCCAACCATGCGGTAATACCGGAAATCGTGCCAGGCGATGAGGAAGTTGTCGTCGGTTCCGTTAAAGGTACGGACGGCCTGAAAGACGGTTTCGTTGGCGGTACCCGCCAGTCGTTCCCAGTGATAATCGAGTTTTCGGCGGCCATGACTCAGCTTCAGGAGGCCTTTGTTGAGTTTTAGCTCCCGGGGACCGGGAGAACCGGGTTCAGCCTCTGTTTTTCGGTAATCTTCGTAGAAATTGCTGAGCCCGAAGCGGAAGACGTGGCGGTTCGGGGTAGTGTAACTGATCCCCGCCCCAAAATTCAGGTTAGAGTAGATGTAACGGACAGTCTCGGGGAAATACAACGGCTCGATGGCGGCGTAACGACGACTCTCAAGCTGATAGCCCCAACGGGATCCGTTGAGGTTCGGATTCGTAAAACTGAGGTAGTAATTGTGCTGGCCGTCGATGTTTTGGTAGAACGCCGTGATGCTTTGGCCACGGCCACGAAAGTGCGAATCGGTAAAGCCGAGCAGGTAGTAAAAATTCCCCTTCACGCCGCCAAGGTCGAGCAGCGGAAACAGGGTCCGGGCTTCTTCGATGTCCCATTCTACAGATAGGTTTTCGCGGGAAGAATCGATGGTAAAGCTCGCCCGGGTGATGGCGGGCAGATTGATCAGATCTTGCCGAAGACCGGTCAGGGCATCCGTCAGTTGCTGGCCCGGCGGCAGGTGCAAGGCAAGGTTTTCGGGCGAGGTACCGGCTTGCAATACTTTGCTCTTCGCATCCAAATACTGCACCTGCGTGCGCGCCAGACCCGTGAAGTACTGGGGTATTTGTGCGTACAGAGTGATCGGCAACAATAAGTTTAAAAACAACAGGCAGCGAAAGGAAAACATCAAGAATAGTTAGTGCTGCAAGGTACGGCTTAAACCGGGCTCTGGATCTCCAGACAAGGCTGATGTTGCCATCCAACCTCAAATAAGCGTTTAAACACGATACGGGGACCAGCCCCTCACCTTCAACAGGCCGACTGTCTTTGCGTCTCGCGGTCCGCTACAGGTTCACCCGAATCCCCAGGTTTACGGTCCCGGCGTTACCATCTACTGAATTCAGAAATTCAGTTTCGAAAGCCACCGCCAGCAATTCCACCTCAAAATTTGGAGTAAACTGGTACTTGGCTCCCACACCAAGCTGGTAGAAATAGTCGTAATCTTCCTGCCAGTACGGAGCATAGCTGGCCAATCCGTAAAGCGTCGCTTTGGGCGTTGGGAAGTAACTCAGAATCCCCGTCAGCGGGGTGGAGAAGCGGTTGGCGTCGGTGTCTTCACTTCCGATATCCTCGAGGGTGAAATCCACTTCTGCAAACAGACTGAAGTTACTGCCAATCGGGAAGTCGTTGAATACCTGCGTAAACCACGTTGGTTTGTTCCAGTCGGTGAAGCGTCCTCCCTCGTTTCCTTCCAGATCGTCGGCCAGGGGAATCCAGAGTGCTGACTGGATCGAGAAATTCGGCAGGTTGTTGAACGGAGCGATACGCACCTTGGGGCCAAAGCCAGAGATGGCCGTCCGGCTGAAGGTTCCACCATCACTCAGCACCGCAAAGTTAGAAACGGCCCCGGCTTCATCGTACCGGACGCGCCGGTAACGGAGGTCGATCCCCGCATTGAAGCGGTTCGTCACACCATATAGTGCACTCAAACTGGCGGTAAAGAAAGAAGACCGCTCACCGGCGGCCTCCTGACTGTAAAGGTTATTGAATAATTTGATCTCTGCACTTCCCTTCCTGATGGTGGACGAGACAACGTAACGGGCGGAGTTGTTCCCTCCTCCGGGAGGGCTGGAGAGGGAGTTCTGTAGTGGCTGTTCCAGTCCCATTCTCTCCTCCATGTCCATTTCACCGCGCCCTTCGGTGCCTTCGGCAAGTGCTTCTTTTTCCATCGCGTCGATGGCCTCCATCTTTTCTTTCTTCTCCGCTGCGGCCCGGCCCGAGGTCTTGTTCAGGGTCCAGTCGTACTCGTAGTAGCTTACTTTCGCGTTGGCTGGCACTGCTTCATCGCGGTACTTGTTGATGAAGGCGATTACGGCTGCTTTATTACCGCCGAAATCACTGGCGTACCATTCGAATATTTTGGACAACGCGGCTTTGTCTCCGTTCACCCGCAGGAAAGAAGGATTATTGAGGGCCAGTTGAGTTTGTTTAGTGAGCTGGGCTTCCAGTCGGTCCGGAGTATATGCGAAGTTGGTGATCGGGGGGCAGCCAAGCGCCCCGCAGACGAGTACAAAGTGAAGGCGGGCGTCTTTGAATTCTTTCAGCAAGAGGTCTTTCTCTAACTGGTTCAGGGTCACCTTGCGGCCGCCAACCGTCTGCTTCTTAGCATCGAAGAAGCCATTTACGTCGAGCACCGACGCCAGAGGGTAGTTCTCCAGGACCTGATTGATCACCAGCAGATTGTAAGCATTAATAAGGAAGGCTTTTTTAGCATTCCCCTTCAAAGAAGCCAGGTCAGTCTGGGCAATTTTGCTGATCAAAGGCTTCAGGTCATCAGATGCTTTGATACCGGTATAATCGATACGCCCCTGCTTCACGTAGCGCTTAAGTAAGGCATCGGTATCGGCAATAAAATCGCCCTGCAGGCGCTCGGGGCTGCCCGCCACAAGCATCGTACCGAACATGAAGAACATCAGGATTGAAGTTAGAAAGGATTTAAACATGGTTGGATTAATTCTATAGTTCTGTCTTATTGACGCAGCAAAGTTGGGGGTTATCGGAATGGCAAACCTCACAAATTTATCCCGAAGGTTTATCAATTTTACCTCTTCTCTCCCTTTAGACATCATTTCAGGACGATTCTGGTCGACCTCTGACATTTGGCACCGTAGGTGACGATAAAGGTCGTTTTTAACCTAAACTTCAAACAGGCCCCTCATGCTTAACAATATGATTACGCCACGGTGAGATGAATTAAGAGTGGCTTGGCACGGGCTTAAAATACAGAGCGGACCTTTGGGGGGTAAAGCGTAACAGACGATGCGGTGGTATTTCTTTCCTATCCTTTTTGTAGTATTTGACGGATGTCCGTCGGTTCGCGCGCCCCACAGTATCAGCGTGTTGTCTTCCGGAGCTTTTATGCTTCCGCAAGACCTCCTCCCCGCAGCAGAGGTTGGTTCGGAGAACTTTCCTTACGGCATCGCCAGCGGCGACCCCCTTGCTGATGCCGTCATCATCTGGAGTATGCTGGATACAGCGGCCGCGGCAAAAGACAGTCTCGTTGTCTGGCAAATGAGTAAAACGCCGGCCTTCAAGAAACCAACCAGCGGAAAACTGACCGCACGTACAGCCAACCGATTCAGCATTAAAGTAGACGTTACCGGCCTCGAACCGGATACCTATTATTATTACCGTTTCATGAATGCCGGCAGGTGGTCGGAAACAGGCCGGACACGAACCCTCCCCGCTAAATACGACGCGGGAGATGTAAAACTGGCCGTAGTGAGTTGCAACGCGCTGGAGTGGGGATACATGAATGCCTTTGGCCGGATTAGTGACCGGAACGATCTCAACGCCGTTGTTCACCTGGGAGACTACATCTACGAATACGCCAGCGGAGTTTACGGAGACACCACTCTCGGCCGCTTTCACGAACCCCGCCACGAGATCGTCACCGCCGACGATTACCACACACGGTACGCCCAGTACCGCCGAATGCCCCAGCTAAGGGCTGCTCATCAGCAACATCCTTTTATTTGTGTCTGGGATGACCACGAGGTAGCCAACGACAGCTACCTCAGCGGAGCCGAGAACCACAACCCCGAACAAGAAGGAGATTACCTGACCCGGATGACTTCCGCCAAACAGGTTTACTACAACTGGATGCCCATTCGTGAATCCGGCGACGGCGCCATTTACCGCCGTTTCCGCTTCGGGGAAATGGCCGAGTTACACATGCTGGACGAGCGGCTCGCCGGCCGCGATGCGCCCGCCACCAGCTTCGACGTCACCGAACTGGCCGACACCTCCCGCCGGATGCTGGGCGAAAAACAGTTCAACTGGTTGTGCGAAGGACTGGCTACCAGCGATGCCCGCTGGCAGTTGCTCGGTAATCAGGTTTTGTTTGCCCGCCTCGACCTGAGTAAGATTCTCCCCCAGTACGCCGTCAACCTCGATGCCTGGGATGGGTACGCGTACGAACAGCAACGGCTTCAGGACAGCCTGAAGGCCTACGGCAACCCCAACACCATTTTCCTGACCGGAGACACGCATTGCAGCTGGTACTTCGACATCGAGAAAGACGACGAGCACCTCGCTTATGAACTCGCAACACCGAGCGTCAGCAGCGCAAATTACGATGAGCTCATCGGTGGGTGGGACACCCTCACCGTAGCACGTTACCGCCTGTACCGCGATAACGACCACCTCAACTATACCAACATCAAAGACCACGGCTACCTGCTCTTAGACCTCAAGGCTGAGGGCACCACTGCCGAATTCCACTATAGTGAGAGCATACGCTATTCAACCGACAAGGAAAGGTCCGTGAAAACATTCAATCTACCATATGACTACCCTCGCTCCGCCCGCTAATCCATCCGGCACCCAAACTTCTCCCCCAACGGCCTATCCTCCCCGCAAGCGCACCGCTGTCATGAAAGACTGGCTCTTCGAGAAGGTACACGGCAACAAACTCGTGTACAACACCTGCTGGGAAGATCCTCGTTGCGACCGGGCGCTGCTTGACCTGAACGCGGAGAGTGACGTAGTGATGATCACCAGCGCAGGAGACAACGCCCTGGCTTACCTGCTCGACGGCCCCAAAAGAATCAACTGCATCGACGTCAATCCCCGGCAAAACGCGCTGTTGGAGCTCAAAATCGCTGCGTTGCAAACACTCGACTGGCCCAACTTCTTTCAGCTTTTCGGTGAAGGCCGCCAGCCGGATTTCCCCGGCTTGTACACCCGCCACCTGCGGCCGGGCCTGAGGCCCGAGAGCCAGCAGTACTGGGACCGGCAGCAGCACTACTTCAATCCCAAAGGCGCCCGTGCGGGTTTGTACTTTCACGGCGGCAGCGGTCTGTTTGCCTGGTGCGCCAGCCGGCTGCTGGGCATCGGCGGGTCGCTCCGTAAGGATATTGATCGCTTGCTCGACGCAAAGGATCTGACCGAACAGCGCGAACGGTACTTCGCGCTCGAAGATCGCTTGCTCAAGCGGCTGCTCGGCGGTAAATGGCGGCAGAACGTAAGTCTCAGCCTCGTCGGTGTTCCCGCCAGTCAGCGTGAACTCATCGATCAGGAACACGAAGGATGTGCGGGATACGTACGGGCCGCTTTCCGCCAGGTATTTACCGAACTGCCCATTGCCGACAACTACTTCTACCGCCTTTACCTCCACGGCAAATACACCACCAGTTGCTGCCCCGACTACCTGATGCAAGAGAATTTCCAGCAACTGGGAGCCGCTTCCGACCGCATCGATCTCCACACCACAACCATCACCCGGTTCCTGCAGGAACAACCCGGCGCTTACTCGCAGTTTATTCTGCTGGACCACCAGGACTGGCTGGCCGCCAACGCTCCGGCAGCCCTGCAGGAAGAATGGGAACTCATTATGGCCAACAGCCGCCCGGGAACCAGAATTTTGCTGCGGTCAGCGGCCTCACGGCCCGAAACCGTACCTGATTTTGTCCGCCAACGCTGCCGCTTCCGCAATGACCTGACCGCCCCACAAGCGAAGCTCGACCGGGTAGGCACCTACGCCGGAGTATTCCTACTTGAGGTAACTAAATAACCGTAATGAGCGAGCATCAATCCATTCTAAGCCCGGAGACAGAGCATCCGCTTAGCACTTACTACAAATTCCAGTCGCGCATTTACGACCTGACGCGTTGGAGCTTCCTCTTTGGCCGCAGGTACGCCATTCGGCAAATACCATTTGCTGCAACCGACAACCTGCGCATCCTGGAAGTAGGTTGCGGAACCGGCCACAACCTCGTCTCCCTCGCCGAACGCTTCCCTGCTGCCGAAATAACCGGCATCGACCTTTCACAGGATATGCTGAGCATAGCCCGCAAGAAACTCCGCCGGTTCGGCGGGCGCGTAAGCATTGTTCACGGGGCCTTCGGAAGCGACAGTTTCCGGGAACAATTCGATGTCGTACTGTTCAGTTACTGCCTCACGATGGTAAATCCCGGCTGGGACACCCTCATCGAGGTGGCTACCGCTTCTTTGCGCGACAACGGTGTACTCGTTGCGGTGGATTTCCACGACAGTGCGGTACCCGCCTTCAAGAAACACATGGCTGGCCACCACGTCCGTATGGATGGCCACGTACTGGCTAAGCTCAGGTCGCACCTGCAGGAAGACAAAGCCGAAGAACACCGCGCCTACCAGGGCGTATGGCGTTGGTTCTCTTTTGTTGGCCGCCGGAGAAGTTAATCCTCAGCTCACTTTACGAACGATACGGAAAAAGCGAAGTCCGGCAGATCTAAGCTGTCGGACTTCGCTTTTTTATCAGGCCCGCCAGAAGCGAAGCAAAAGAACCTCCACGAGGAAGAAAGCCAGTGCGCCCCAGATGAAGTACCGCCAAAGCGGGGTTCCTTCGTTTCGTTCCCGGATGTCGCCGATCAGACTGGCTTGGTTGTCGGCATCGAGAAGCGCAACGTTGGGGATGCTGGCCAGTTCGGCCAGTTCATTCGCATCGAGGTAAGAAAGATCGGATTCTTTGCGGTCATAGTTGAAAGCAAAAGCATCCACTATTTCATCGCCCAGAACGAGGTCGTAAGTGCCCGCTTCGGGCACCTGGTTGTTGAGGCTAAGCAGTACCCGGTTATCCACCACTCTTTGCTCGGGGATGAACTCTCCGTTCTTACCGCGCAATTTGAAAACGATGTCTGCACCTGCGCCCCGCCTGCTGGTTTGGATTACCTCGTCCTGCCCGATGGTGTAAGCGGCCTGACGTCTGCGTCCGCTGCTGATGCCCATTTTGTAGAGCATGGGAATGAAGATTTCGGCGTTGAGGGCGAGGTTGTTGATCTCGTTATCGAGCGGAGCACTGGAAAGGTAAACGTTTCCTTCGCCGAGCGTATACTTGGCCAGTGCCGTAGAGCCGTCGCGGTAGGTCAGTAATGATTCCTGCTGACGGCTTCCTACGCGCCCGATGGGGAAATTGCCCGTCGTTGCGGGCAACCGCAGTGCACTTGAGCGGTTGCGGAACACGTCACGGAAAATGAATTCCCGGCGGTTCAGTCCGCTCACTTCGCGGTTCTGCTCCACGAATGCATCCAGCCGGTCGGAGCCAACGCGGGTCAGGAAAGTATTGTAACTGTTCACATCAGCGTTTGCGGGCGGGAAGATGAGGATGTTACCACCGTTTTCCACGTAGAGCCTCAGTTGCTCGGCCAGGCCGGAGCCGACCGAAACCTGATCGGTCAGTACAATCAGGTCGTTTTCTGCCAGCGATCCGTAATCGATGTTACGGCTACCGACGTAGTTGGCCGCGAAGACGGAGAGCCCGCCCAGCGCTGCGCGCAGGTTGCGCTGCGGTTGCCCGTCGTCGTCGATATTGAGCACTTTCACCTTGTCGGCGGTACGAAAAGTGAGGTGGTAGACGTCGTCGAACTGAACGGGGAAGTCGGTGATCCGAAGTTCTGCGCGTCCGATGCCAGGCTCGGAGATATTGAGGTAAACCGAATCGGTGACGTAGCTGCGGGCGGGGATGCTCAGTGTTCCTTCCGGTTTGCTTTGCCCCAGGTAGTTCTGGCTGAGGCGCACATTGTCGAGGTCTTCGTTTCCGTAGTTACGGATGCGGACCAGCAGCAGGTTGTTTTGGTTCAGCTGCGGCACCGGAGCCTCGAACCATACCGAATCGATCCCGACGTTGCGTTCCCGGACGCTGGTGAGCGGCACAAGGTTTACCTGCACGGAAGTCTCCAGTTTTTCTGCGGAGAGGTCCACCACATTACGCTGAAAATCGGAGACCAGGTAAGTGATTTTATTCTCAATGTTTTCGGTGCGAAGCGCCGAACGCTGGCGGCCGTTCACCACCGAAAGACGGCGACTGGCGGGGGCCACTTTTATGTCTTCGATGAGTTCCAGCGCTTCTTCCTGACCAACCAGGCGCTGGTTCCGGCCTCTGAAATCGTTATCGACCACCTGGAAGCGGTCTTCAACTCCGTAGGCATTCACGATATCCCGGGCACGATCCTTGGCAATCTGCAGCAGTGGAGCGCTGTCGGACTCGGCCCCCATGCTAAAGCTGTTATCTACGTAAAGGCTGACGGCCTTGCGGCCGGTAAGCACCTCGCGCGCGGAAGGGATGAACGGCTGAGCGAAAGCAAACACCAGCGCGGCCAGCGCCAAACAGCGGGCGGCCAGCACGAGCAGGTTGCGCAGGCGACTGCGCATGCTTGTTTCTTCTTTCACTTCCTTCAGGAACTTTACGTTCGAAAAAGCCACTTTCTTAAAGCGGCGGAAGTAAAAGAGGTGAATGATGATCGGGATGGCAAGTGCGGCCAGGGCCCAGAGGAAAGAAGGATATAAAAATTGCATAGTCAGGGAAGAAGACGAACTTGGGCGGGGGAATGTTTTACGGGGGGCAAGGTAAAGGTACTTTGGTATGTTGGTTCGTTGGTCGTTTGAGCGTACCCCTATTGTAAAGAAGCAGCTAACAAGCGGGTTCAGGGAAGATTCTTCGGGTGTTTTTGGGTATGAAGGCTCCAGAGGGCGCGGACGCAGGTGCAAAGGAGGTTTTCCCGAAGCAGGTCGAAGCCCGGGCACTACCCTTCCTCCGGTTCAAGGAACCTCGTATTCGTTATGCCCAGCACCAGATAGGGAAGATCGTTATTTTGCTGTTTGACAACAACCATAAAGGGCGTCTCGAAGCGAATATCCTTCCTGATCCGGGGAGCTGCCGACCGGCTGAGGGTGATAACTGCCTCGTCTTCCACCCTGGCTCCTTCATGGTTCATGGTGAAGGAGGTGTCGGATTCCATTCTGGCGATAATCGCATCCGGGTACAGCGGATTGATCAGTTGCTGACCGACCATAGAAGAGTACTCACGGTGTACGTTGAAACTTATGTTAGGGACGCAAACCGCATCAATCCTATTTAGCCGTTGGGCGTTGGGCCATTCACTGCGCCTGACCCGCTCTGTCATCTCTGCTTCGCGGCCCGGAGTGTAGCCACCCAGAAGGTAAACCTCGTCTTGCCCGTTATCGCTATGCAACCGCAGAACAGTCTTTTCCGGATTGGAGGGGTCGTAATCGAGCAAATCTAATCCCGGTGCCGTGACGTCTTTGGCGCGGAAAGCTCCTACGCTTTCGCCCATGAAGCGCCCCGAGTAAGGAGAAAAGGATGATTTCCAACTGAGCTTTTTCCCGAAGCGGGCATAGCTGAAAATATCGAGCGGCTGAAGGGTTAAATCATTCAGGAGGGACTGGCGGACGTCCCGTTCCCGTAAAAGATCTTCACGGGCTTTAAGCACGTCCTTTTGCCCGATACCGGAGCGAACGAAGTACGCGGCGGGATCCAGCAAATCCTGGTTGAATACGGCGGTATTCAGGCGGTCAACGAGTTGGCGGAGAGCGGGGTCCTCCGTTTTGATGGTGGCCGAGCCACCAAGTTGGTGCTCTACGAGTTCATTCCAGGCCAGGTTCATGGCTACCGACCACAGGTAGTTACCGTTGAAGACCGCACCAGTAAGCGGCAAAGAAGATATAATCATAGCTAAGGGATACAGGGTTTCTGCAAAAATAGGGTTTGCCGGTACCGGAGGCTGATAAGCCTTCATCGGTACGCGTAGAAATGCCCGAAAAAACCTGACTCCTGATATTTCCTGTATATTAATTATCGGTGAATTCCTGCGGGCGAAATTTCGCAAAAATTCTGAATTTAACTATATTCACGCCACAAACCACCACACTGTCCACCACATTCATAAAATTAATTCTGACTTCTGCAGCAGAAGCTTACAGTAAACCAACGACGCTTCTCTTCTTTGGAGAGGGCAAGGTCATCAACTTTCTCTGCACCTGCTGCCGAGCCCATAACCGTTTCTGATTTTTTAACCACACACTATTATGAAAAGAATATTATTCTGCGGCGCCCTTGCGCTTTCACTCTTCGCGTGTAACGACGAAGTTCTCCTCACCGAAGGTACTCCCGCCGAAGCGCAGGACCCGCTGACCAGGGCCGAGCTGAACGATCTCGTTGAGGCTCACCTCTTCGCTACCAACGACGTCTTCGACTGGAACGAAACCACCGATCACGTCATCTGGAGTGCCCTGAAGCTGAGCCAGAACGAAGCTGCGCTTGGCTACCAGCCCGCCGGTTACGAAAACCTGCCGGAAACCATCCATGAAATCGACGTTAACGCCGGCGAGTGGAAAACCACCCGCGACGAACTGGTCAGTGACCTGATCGAAGCAACCGCTCGCCTCACCGGGGAAGACATCACCGAAGAAGAACTCTTCGTTGCTCCCGAAGATGGCGTACTGCCCATTCTGGAAGTGAAAGTACTCCACCCCGAAGTGCTCGCTGAGTTCCGCAGCCGCCCGGACGTGCGCTACTTCGAGCCCAGCAATTACAGCGGCGGCGAACTTGAACTTCGTTCCGGCTCCGGTTGCTCTGAAGCTCCGACGAGCAGCCTTTACTCTGCTGATTACACGACGATTAGTCCCGGAGCCAAACTCCCCTGGAACTATGCTTACATGAATATCCCTTCCGCCTGGAATACCAGCCAGGGCGCGGGCATCGGCATCACCATCATCGACACCGGTGTTTACCCCGAGCAAAACAAACTGGGCAGCCAGTTCAGCAGCGACTGGAGTACCGGCCGCAGCATCACTAAGTACGGCACCTACGCACCGAACTGGTGGAGCAGCCGCACCGACGGCCCCAACGATCAGTGTGGCCACGGCACGCAGATGTCTGGCCTCGCCGCTGCACCACGGACCAACAACGGCTCTACCGTAGGTGTGGCTTATAAAGCCAACCTTCGTGTCTACCGCGCTACCAGCGACGTGATTGTGAACAACAGCCGCGAGAAGCGTGGCGTGAAGGATGCACTCGTAAGTTCCGGGAACCACTCCGGCACTAAAGTGATCAGTATGAGCATCGGTGATGTATTCAGCAGTGGCACCGTTAAAGACGGTATTCGTTACGCCAACAACCGCGGCAAACTGATCCTTTGTGCCGCAGGTACATCCCTGAGCTGGACCAGCTGGTACGGCGTCATCTTCCCCGCCAACATGAGCGAAACCACCGCCGTAACGGGTGTACGTGACGGTAGCTCACTCCAACGCTGTAACACCTGCCACGACGGCAGCGCCGTCGACTTCGTTGCCGTAATGCAACGCGCCAGCAACACCGATCGCACCAGCCTTACCTTGAGCCGCTACAACGACAGCCCCGGCTACGTGGGCGGATCGAGCGCAGCAACGGCCACCACCGCCGGAATTGCCGCTCTCGTGTGGGCCACAAACCCGAGTCAGAGCCGCAGCCAGGTACTGAACCGGATGAAGCAGGCTGCATCTATCTACCCAGGGCGCTCCGGCAACTTCGGGTGGGGGATCATCGATGCTGCACAGGCAGTGCAGTAGTCCGTTGACCAGTTGAATCGTTGGTAATTTGATTCGTTATTCGTTGGTAATTTGAGCCGCTGAAGCTAACGGCCCAAATTACCAACGATCCAACGATCCAATTCCCTACCTTCGCCCCTATGTCGAAAATAGTATTCTGGATATTTCACTTTATGAGCCGCTGGATGCTCCGCATTTTCTACCCGGGAATGGAGGTTGAAGGACGCGAGCATGCCAACCATCCCGGCCCTACCCTTCTTTGCGGCAACCACCCGAATACGCTCATTGACCCCCTCATTGTAGGCATTCACCTCGACTACCAGACCTACTTCCTGGCCAACGCCGCCATGTGGATCAACCCGGTTATGGCCTTCCTCATCGATCCGTTTTGCATCCCTGTGGCGCGCCCGCAGGACAAAGAAAAAGGAGCGACAAAAGGCGTTGATACCGATGAAATCTTCAACCGTACTTTCAGCGGTCTCGAGAGCGGAAGCGTGGTGTACATTGCCCCCGAAGGCGCCAGCGAACTGGAGCGCAAGCTCCGCCGCCTCAAGGGCGGAGCAGCGAGCATGGCCCTGGAAGCCGAAAAGCGCAACGACTGGAACCTTGGCCTGTCCGTTCAGCCGGTTGGGGTAAACTATGAGTCGCCAACCACTTGTTTCAGCCGCGCCTTCGTTCGCTACGGAGAGCCGATCGACATTACCCCCTTCCGCGAACAGTACGAAACCAGCCCGATGCGCGCCATCCGCGCGCTCACCAACGAGCTGACCGACCGGATGCAGGCACTGCTCATCCAAACTAAGAACAAAGCCGAAGAACACCTGCTGCGCCCGATCGAGCGGGCCATCCAGAACGAGAAGCCCCTTACGGTCAGCAAGCACCACTACCGGACACAAAGCATCCTTGCCTGGCTGCGCGAACTGCCCGAAGAGGAGCGCGAAGCGCTCCGGGTCACCGCCACCACCTACGACCAGGGCCTCCGCGAAACCGGCCAGCTCGACATCGAATTCAGCAACCACCCCGAGCGCAAACTGCACGCCGGAACGGTTCTGGGCCTCCCCCTTTATCTCTACGGCTTACTCAACCACGGCATCTGGCTGCTGGCCATCAACGGCATCTGGAAAGCCCTCGGCATTGACCGGGGCTACAAAGCGACGGTGCAAACCCTTGGCAGCTGGATCATTCTGCCGATCATTTACCTGATTCAAATTCTGGTTTTCAACTGGGTTTTCCCGGAAAGCTGGGGCTGGCTTTACGCTATTTCACTTCCCGTATCCGGCTTGTTCGCGCTCAAGTACTGGATCACTTACCGTGCCTTTTGGAAAGGGCGGTTTTCAGGGTCTTCGGCTAAGGACGAGGAGTTGAAGGCTTTGCGAAAAAAAATGCTCGAAGCTGTGCCCGGAGAGTGGCTTTAGAATTATTACAGGCGGGAACGCGGGTGCAGGGTCCGAAACAGGCAAGCCTGGTTTAAGAGTATAAGCGAGAACAGAAACACTACTTTGTTTTTTCTCAAGCATAATTATAGTTGCAAAAAACCAGGGTCCCCATCTCTGAGCACCCTGGTTCTGAAATCGGCCAAGTTCTTATTTACCTTTCCTGGGCCCATCTATCATAACCGAAGTCAAAGAGTGCCTGGTAAGCCTCCTGATTTCTTTCTTTATGCTTTTTGAAATTATCCTGGCTAAGAAACTTCGTGTTTTTATCCAGTACAAGTCGAGCTATGCGTGCCAATTCGGAAGTTTCGGTTACATCAGCCTTCATTTCATTCAAAATGGCTACTACGACTTCTGGCTTGTTGATGTAATCACGGTCCAAAATTTCACTAAGATAGTAATGCTGATTTTCCGTTTCAGAATTTTGGAGGAAATCGGTATTTCGCACAAGGTGGGAAATAGTTGACCATTGCAGGTTGCTAAAGAATACTTCATCATGCTGTGCCAGCACTTCGTTTTGATAGTATTTGTCGTATACCGTCCAGTCCCTCTCATTGGTCATTATCAAGGTATTGATGTGTGCATCTGCTGGTATACGTTCCGGGAAATTCAACACGGGAGAAATATCATCTGAAAGACTGGTCCCTTCAGTTATCGGAGTTTCATTTCCACATGAAAGGAAGCCGATGGCGATAATGCTCACAATGAGCATATGGAATAAAGTAGATTTAAACATAAGAATATGAATTTAAATTGGGAAATTTGTGGCCCTACATGCATAACAACCAATGAGTCTGAAGCATATAAAGTCACATTTTAGTTGCTTGCACGCTTCCTATACCGGACCTACGGGAGGAACTTGGTCGCAACAATTACTTTGAGCAGTTTGTGCATCGACAATGGTGGAGTCATCAACCTGCCAAACTCCTTCATTCTCCACGTAAGTGTGAACGACTCCGCTTCCTATACCGGAAACGAAGTGGTTTGGGGCAATTAGCGCGCCGTTAGCGTGGTGGCTGGTAAGGCGCTGAAAGCCGCGCCTGGCCTGAGCCAGGTAAGGTTTTCAGCAACGCCGCCAGACGCCGCGATAACAAGCGATAAAGTCCCAAACCACTTTGGTTCCGGTATATTACGTCACCAGAACAACAACCAGTTCCTGAAACAGTATAAGCGGTAATACCGCCAGAATGGGTGCCGC
This sequence comes from Neolewinella aurantiaca, assembly GCF_008014675.1. GTDB lineage: Bacteria > Bacteroidota > Bacteroidia > Chitinophagales > Saprospiraceae > Neolewinella > Neolewinella aurantiaca. The sequence continues at coordinate 69,995 of NZ_VOXD01000009.1, forward strand.
ACTCGCAACTAGCTGCTGAATTGAGGTAGGCCGTGAAAAAAACGAGTGGTGCAGCTAATAAAAACTGTTTTACAAATCTCATAATGAGGAATGTTTTTGGGTTAAAAAATTGGTGATACCCGAAATTAAGGGGCAAAATACATTTGTAAAAAAAAACATGACATTTAACACAGTCATCTCTAAAATTCTCCTAAACAACCCTTAAAGTCATCTAACAACCTCTTTAAGGCTTACCCCCCTCCATTGAAAACCAGGAAAAACACAAACCCGCATAGCAGAAAGTAGATCAAACAACGATCTCAGCACGCGATTTCCCGGTTCGTTTATATTGGGCGCAAACCAGATTGTCGCGATTGCTCCTCCCCAGCGCAGCGGTGTGGGGAGGCTGGGAGGGGGTTGAGCGACAATCTGGTTTGCACCCTTTATGTTTCTCATTACCTTAGCCCTATGACCACAACCAAGCCCCACCGCCTCAGCCAGCAGCGTAGCTCAAACGTAACCGAAATCCTAACCCAACTCGTTGCCTTCCCGGTTCTCGGCGGAGAAGGGAACCACGCCATCGCCAACTGGATCAAGGCCTATCTGGACGAATACGGCGTTGCCTACCAAACCGTACCCGACGAAACCGGGACGAAGGAAGCTATCCACTGCCGCATCGGCCCTGCCGTTGACGGTGGAATCATTTTGAGCGGGCATATGGATGTGGTACCGGTGGTTGGTCAGCCGTGGGATACTGATCCGTTTGAGCTTACGTTGAAGGGAGATAAGCTCTATGGCCGTGGGAGCTGCGACATGAAAGGTTTCCTTGCTTGTTGCCTGGCAAGCGTTCCACTGCTCCTGCGTTCGCGCCTGAAAAAGCCCGTTTACTTTGCCTTCAGCTTCGATGAGGAAATCGGTTGCATGGCCGGTGACCTGACCGCGGAAGCCATCCGCGATTTCTACGACGAAAAGCCCGGAGGTGCCATCATCGGTGAGCCCACGATGCTGCAGCCGATGGTGGGCCAGAAAGGCATCATGGTGTACACCACCACCGTGCACGGTAGCCAGGGGCACAGCAGCCGGGTAAAGCAGGAAGTCGATGCGATCCACGAAGCTGCCCGCCTCATCGTTTGGCTCGAAGACAAGATGGACGCCCTCATCGCCGCCGGACGGACGGACGACCGCTTCCACCCCAACCATACAAGCATCCACGTAGGCACGATCAAAGGCGGCTCCGCCTTCAACATCATCGCCAACGAATGCAGTTTCGACTGGGACTTCCGCAACATCCCCATGGACGATGCCCAGGCCATCATCGACGATTTCCAGGCTTATTGTGCCGAACGAATCGAGCTGCGCCGCAAAACCTTCCCCGGCTTCAACATCACCCACTCCGCGATGCACCCGCCCGTTCCGCCGCTCGACACGGCGGAGGACGAGCCGATCGTAGACCTGATCAAGAAGATCTCCGGCCGGACAGATGTATCCACCGTCGCTTACGCCGCCGAGGCGGGGCAGTTCTCTAACGCCGGCTTTCCGGCCGTCATCTGCGGCCCCGGCGACATCGCGCAGGCGCACCGGGCTAATGAATTTTGCGCGGTAGAGCAACTGGAAGGGTGCATGGAAATGATTGAGCGACTGGCCACGTTCAGCAGCCTTTAAGGCTGCTGAACAGCAAACTACCTCTTTAAAAATGCGATTTCTCTTTTTATTTTCTCTCTCCTTTATTTTAGGATGTAATACACTCCCAAAGGACCGCTACAATTTATTTACGTTTAGCCCGAAGGGCAATTACGTAAAAGACTCTACCGTAGAGATTAGCTTGAGCAACCCTATTTACTGTCCGCTTTTGGTGACAATTAGTTCAGAACAGGACTCAGCGGGCCTGTCCGTACAGTTGTCAGAGATTTCTCCGATTTACCTGCCACCAATGCTACAGGATACCATCCTACAGCTGAGGGGCGACAGTACAAACGGAAAGTCCCGGTTGCTTTGGAGTATAAGTTACGCACACACACCTGATACGATTCAGGCGGATTCATTTTTCCTCCCTTATCCCTACGGACGAACCCACTCCATCATGCAGAGCTATCATGGCAGTTTCTCTCATAATAACGACGGAGCCCGGTACGCCATCGATTTTGCGCTTTCGGTAGGTGATACGGTCTGCGCGGCCGCAGATGGCTACGTAGTCGGCGTGATCGAAGGTTACGAAAAAGGTGGTAACGACAGCAAATGGATGGACTACGCTAACTTCATCAACCTCTACCATCCCACTAAGAATGTATACACTCAATACGTTCACCTGAAAAAAAACGGAAGTCTTGTGGAAGTCGGAGACCGGGTGGCAGCGGGCCAGGCAATAGGTATATCAGGGGCAACCGGCTGGACGAGCAAACCGCATTTACACTTCAATGTAGTACGATGGATAGAAGGGAAACGGGTTTCAGTCCCAGCCACATTCAGACAGAAAACGCTTATCTCCGGATCGGACTTCAAGAGAGGAGGCCGGCATGAGAATCTGATTCGCACCAAATCCTTTTAGCTACCGTTCCACAGGCTTTAGCCTGTATATCCCTGTGTCCGGCTCCATTCAGCCTGAAGGCTGAAGAACAGTGAACCGGCGATATTGGGCTACCGTTCCACAGGCTTTAGCCTGGGCATCCCTGCGTCCGGCTCCGTTCAGCCTGAAGGCTGAAGAACAGTGAATCGTTCAGCGATATTGGGGCTACCGTTCTACAGGCTTTAGCCTGTACATCCCTGCGTCCGGCTCCGTTCAGCCTGAAGGCTGAAGAACAGTGAACCGTTAAGCAATATTTGGGCGACCGTTCCACAGGCTTTAGCCTGGGCATCCCGGCGTCCGGCTCCGTTCAGCCTGAAGGCTGAAGAACAGTGAATCGTTCAGTAATATTTGGGCGACCGTTCCACAGGCTTTAGCCTGGGCATCCCGGCGTCCGTCTCCGTTCAGCCTGAAGGCTGAAGAACAGTGAAACGTTCAGTAATATTTGGGCTACCGTTCCACAGGCTTTAGCCTGGATATCCCTGCGTCCGGCTCCGTTCAGCCTGAAGGCTGAAGAACAGTGAACCGTTCAGTAATATTTGGGCGACCGTTCCACAGGCTTTAGCCTGTACATCCCGGCGTCCGGCTCCGTTCAGCCTGAAGGCTGAAGAACAGTGAATCGTTCGGCAATATTTGGGCTATCGTTCCACAGGCTTTAGCCTGTACATCCCTTCGTCCCTCTCCATTCAGCCTGAAGGCTGAAGAACAGTAAATCGTTCAGCGATATTGGGGCTACCGTTCCACAGGCTTTAGCCTGTACATCCCGGCGTCCGTCGTCTCCGTTCAGCCTGAAGGCTGAAGAACAGTGAACCGTTCAGTAATATTTGGGCTACCGTTCCACAGGCTTTAGCCTGGGCATCCCGGCGTCCGTCGTCTCCATTCAGCCTGAAGGCTGAAGAACAGTGAACCGTTCAGTAATATTTGGGTGGCCCAGTTGGAGGGGTATATGAGAATGATTGAAGCCTTGGCGGCGCAGTTTAAGCGCGCTATAATTCTCTAATTAGGGGTACTGATGAATCAAATTGAGCAAACCACGCTCAAGGATAAACCTCTCCTCCCACAAACCTACTCTCCCGATCGCCAGACTTACCTTACCTTAACCGTAAGTAAAGTCGAAACATGAAACCAATCGCTATTTTAAGCCTCGCACTACTGCTATTCCAGTGTGCTGCGCCTCTCCCCGACCCCGTACTTACCTTAGAAAACAACGACCACATCGTCCTCGTTGGAGGAAACCTGTGCTCAAGAATGATGGACTACAACCATTTAGAGACAGAGGTACAACTAAGGTTCCCTGAGCACCAGCTCTTCATCCGCAATATGTGCGACGGCGGCAACACGCCGGGCTTTCAGCCCCATTCCGCGCGCACCGATCCCTGGGCTTTTCCGGGCGCGGAGAAATTCCATCAGCACGATGGCCTTGCACGTGATTCCCGCTCTGAAGGCTTCTTCCCGACACCCGACGAGTGGCTCACCACCCTGGAGGCCGATATCATCATCGGCTTTTTCGGATACAGCGAGTCCTTCAGCGGCCCCGCGGGCGTTGACAACTTCAAGGCAGAGCTAAAAATGTGGTTAGACTATACTTCGCTATCCGATTACAACGGCAACGATTCTCCTCAGATCGCACTGGTGTCGCCCGCCGCTTTTCAGGACCGGTCTGCGGTGATGGACCTCCCCGATGGCAGCCTCGAAAACGAAAACCTGCGGCTCTACGCCGAGGCCATACGCGAGGTCGCCACCGAAGCGGGCGTCCCCTTCATTGACCTCTTTGCGCCCACCGAAGCCTGGTTTGCCGGCAATACCGACATGACCACCGACGGCGCACAACTCTCCGAAAAAGCTTACAAGAAACTGGCGCCCTGGCTGGCAGACCGCCTCTTTGGGGGCGAGGCTGCAGAAGAGGCGCGAACGCAGGTGCATAAACTGGTTGAAGACAAGAACTGGCTTTGGCACAACGATTTCAAAATCCCCAACGGCGTACACGTCTACGGCCGCCGACACAACCCGTTCGGGCCCGACAATTACCCGATGGAAATCAAAAAGATCAGAGAGATGACCATGATTCGGGACACCGCAATCTGGTCCGCCCTTCGTGGCCAGGAATATGACATCGCCGCTGCCGACGCTAAAACCTTTACCCTCCCTCCCGTCGAGTCCAATTACTCCCTGGTCAAGGAAGACGGAACCGTAGACTACCTCTACGGCGAAGACCTGATGTCTACCTTCACCTTAGCCGACGGCTTCAAACTCGAGCTCTTCGCCTCCGAGGAAGAGTTCCCCGACCTCGCCAACCCCTGCCAGATGAGTTTCGACAATAAGGGACGGCTGTGGGTTGCCGTGATGCCAACCTACCCCCACTACAAACCGGGCGACTCACGCCCCAACGATAAACTCCTCATTCTGGAGGATACCGATAACGACGGCAAAGCCGACAAATCAACCGTCTTCGCAGATGGCCTCCACGTCCCCGTTGGCTTCGAATTGGCTCCCGAAGGCGTTTACGTTTCTCAGGGCACCAACCTCGTCTTGCTGAAAGACACCGACGGAGACGACCACTACGACGAAAAAGAGATCATCTTGTCGGGTTTCGATGACCACGACACCCACCACACCATCAGCGCTTTCACTTCCGATCCTTCCGGAGCGATCATTATGGGCGAAGGCCTTTTCCTCCACTCTAACGTGGAGACCGCCTACGGTACCGTCCGGGCCGCCAATGGCGGCTTCTACCGGTTCAGTCCGCAACGCCGTCACCTGGAGCGCACCGCCCAAATCCCGATCCCCAACCCGTGGGGCATCGCCCACGACGACTTCGGCCAGCCTTTCTTTGCTCAGACCTCAGGCCCCGCCGTGCACTGGATGCTGCCCAGCACCGTCAAAAACCAGTATGGTACCCAGGCTCCGCTTGCTTCACAACTGATCGAAGAAGACCATAAAGTGCGGCCGACTTCCGGCCTCGAATTTGTTTCCAGTCGTCATTTCCCCGAAGAAATGCAGGGAGATATGCTCATAAACAATACCATCGGCTTTCTGGGGATGAAGCAGCACGAGATGATCGACAACGAAAGCGGGAACTTCAGCACGAGATGGCGGCAAGACCTGATCAGCGGAACCGACACCAACTTCCGGCCCGTGGATATGGAGTTTGCTCCGGACGGGAGCCTTTACTTCATCGACTGGCACAACGTTCTGGTTGGCCACATGCAGCATAATGCCCGTGATCCCCTGCGCGACCACGTCCACGGTAAGGTTTACCGCATCACCTACCTCGAGCGCCCGCTCGTGGAGCCCGCCGAGATCGACGGAGCTTCCATCTCAACCCTGCTCAGTAACCTCGAACTACCCGAATACCGGTCCCGCTACCGGACACACCGTGAACTCCGGGGCCGACCTTCCGACGAAGTAATCCCCGCTGTAAAAAGCTGGATTGCCGACCAGGAAAAAAGCGCGCCCAACTACGAGAAGCTCCTGATGGAAGCCCTCTGGGTTACCTGGGGCCAAAACGAAGTCGACCAGGATTTACTCGAAACCGCACTGCAGGCCAAAGACTACCGCGTGCGTGCGGCTGCGGTTCAGGTACTGCGTTACAGCAGGCACCAGGTGAGCAACCATACCGGCCTGCTGAACACCGCCGCCGGCGATGAGCACCCGCGTGTGCGGATCATGGCCCAAACCGCCGCCACCTGGCTACCCGAAGATGCCGGCCGGATGATTCTCGCTACTGCAGCCCAACACCCGGAGGAAGACTGGATGAAAAAATTCAACGAAGCAGCCCCCAAATTCCTGACCGGCGAAGGACTCGACCGCCCCAAAGACGCAGCAATAGTTGCGAAGCACCTCAAAGGGGCTGACCTGAAGCAGTTCTCGGCGGGCGGAGAGATTTACCACAAAGACGGATCATGTGTCACCTGCCACCAGGAAACCGGAAAAGGCCTTACCGCCTCCGGCTTCCCTCCGCTGAAGGGTTCCGAATGGGTAAAGGGCGATCCGGAAGTGCTCGCTAAAATACTGCTCAAAGGCCTCATCGGTCCGATCACCGTAAAGGGTAAAGACTACCCCGGCCAGGTGCCCATGACGCCCTACGAAGACCTGCTCAACGACGACGAAATCGCCAAGGTGATGACTTACGTCCGCAACGCCTTCGGCAACCGGGCCTCGGTGATCACCCCGGGGTTTGTCGCAGACGTAAGGGCGAAGATCGAAGCCTCCGGCCACGAGGGATACTTCCGGGTGGAGGAACTGAATGAGCCTTCTAAAAAGTAACTTTACGGAGCATTCCCTTCCTGCAACCGGCATGTCCTCCGAAACATACCCCTTATGACACAAGACAAACCTGACAACAAATGCCCTTTCTGTAGAATCCGTGACGGAAAACTACCGGTCAGCATGATCCACGAAGATGAACTTGTAATGATCATCGTTGACCTCAACCCTATCAACGAGGGTCATTTGCTCATCATACCAAAAGTTCATTCTCCGGAGATGGCCGGCGTAGCACCGGACACCCTGGCCTACATGATGAGAATGGCCCAACGGATGAACAAGGCATTACGCAAATCCAGCTATCGCTGCGAGGGGGTAAATCTCTTTATGGCCGACGGAGAGGCTGCCGGGCAGGAGGTCTTTCCCTGTCATCTCCATGTATACCCACGGTTCAAAGGAGATGGTTTTGGTTTCCGACACGTAAAGGGTCAGCATTTTATTAGAACCGATCGGGAGCGAATGGACGCTATTGCCCTCGAGCTCCGGGAATTACTGTGAAACCTCGTCAAACGCTCCTCACTTCCGGAAAAAACGAGACCACTCACGCTACGGTCCGGTACAGCCACCTGAAAGCAACCCCTTGGTTCAACCACCAGATGAACACCGACCATACCAATAATTGCAGCTATGAAATTTCTCCTTTCGCTAATCCCAACGCTTTTCTTACTCTGCTCCTGTAACCCATCCGCGGCACCTGCGGCCGCGCCCGAAGAAGAAGATAAGCCGTACATCGTATTCGTAACCGGAGACGACGAATACCGTTCTGAGGAATCCATGCCGATGCTCGCCCGGCTGGTGGAACGAGAACTGGGGGCACGAACGAAAGTGCTTTACGCCCTCGACTCGGCCGGCTACATCAACCCCAACATAACCGACAATATTCCCGGCCTCGAAGCACTGGACTCGGCCGACATGATGGTCTGTTTCCTGCGCTGGCGCAACCTGCCCGACGACCAGGCGAAGCACATTCTGGACTTTGCCGAAAGCGGCAAACCAATGGCCGGGTTCCGCACCAGTACCCATTCGTTTATGTACAAAAAAGACACGCTGCGCCAGCACCTCAACAACGAATGGCCCGCCGCCGTCTTTGGCCAGCAGTGGATCACACATCACGGTCACTTCGCCGATGGCCACGATCCAATGACCGAAGTTGAGGTATTCCCGGAGGCAGAAAGCCCGATCCTCAACGGCGTCAACGGCTTCCCGGCCTACTCGTGGCTGTACCACGTCGACGGCGGTAAATGGACAATCAACCCCAACGCAAGCCCCTTACTGAAAGGCACTTCTCTGCGTAGCAAACACCAGGAAGCAGGTCGCCTGGACCAGTTCCCCCTTTCCAACCCCGTTGCGTGGACCAATGACTACAAAGGTGCACCCGTTTTCTTCACCACGCTCGGCCACCCCTACGACTGGAAGAACCCCAACATGAGAAAACTTGCGCTCAATGGCATCGCCTGGGCGCTGGGCAAAGCAGATAAAATCCCGGCTTCAGGTCTGAATCCGGAAATCAACGGCGTTTACCAACCAAATAATTCCGGTTTTGGGGAAAAATTCAAAACAGGACGAAAGCCGGAGGCGTTCTAAAAACCCAAAGCCGGAGCACCAGAAGCTCATTTCTTGCTCCCGGTCTAAAGTTCCGGACGATGCCCCCAATCCTTTTCTTCGATGGTGTATGCAACCTCTGCAATCAGGCGGTTCAGGTGTTTATCCGCCGGGACACGGAGGGCAAGCTGCGTTTCGCAAGCCTTCAGTCAGACCTCGCAAAAGAACTGCTTCCCCAACTCGGAGTAGATCCCGAAGATATGACCAGTCTGGTTTTCGTGCAGGGCAATAAAGCGTATTTACGCAGCGAAGGCGCACTCCGGGCCGATGCTTATCTCGGTGGCCTGCAGGGCACCATCAGCAACGCGCTACGGATTTTTCCGCTCTGGTTGCGCGACGGCGTTTACCGTATAATTTCCCGCAACCGGTACCGATGGTTCGGTAAAAAAGATTCCTGCATGCTTCCACGCCCTGAATGGAAGGAGCGGTTTCTGGAGTAGACGAAGAAGAGCAGACAGAGCTCAGCGCACAACAACGTATGCTCCGCTCGTACGTCCCCTTTTTGTGCTAAAATGACCACGAATGCGAAGCCACTCGCGCAGAGCGGGCATTGCCACGCGGAGCGCGACCCACTACTTTCTACCAACTCCCCCCCCGCCTGCAATGATTCCCCCGAAGGTTACGTTCCTTATTTCGGGCGCACAAACCCCTACCTTTGCGCCCTCTTAATCCCGGACTATGCGATTTACTTTACTTTTATTGATTGTTTTTTTAGGCGCGAACGCAGGTGCAATATTCGGACAGGGAGACCCTCCTGAACTCAACCTTGTTGCGTACTACCCACTTGACGGTAACTTCGCCGACGCGACCGGAGACAGCTCCAACGGCGGCATCGCCAGCGGTGTCCCCGAGTTTGGTTGTGGTGTACTAGGGCAGAGTATGGCCCTGAATGGCGGCAACGACTTCATCCGTATTCCCGGAGGGAACACCAACAACGTAAACCGCTTGTTCAGTTCAGAGGATTTCACCCTCAGCTTTTACTTCAAGCCCATCGGTTTCAACGGTACCCAGTACCTCGTTTCAAAACGAGACACCAACTGTAACAACCAGCAGTACTTTTCGGTACGCTACCTGCCCAGTAACCGGACAGTTTCCGTTACGCTGCGCCAGAACAACCAGGAAGCAAGAATAGACTACCCGATCCGCAACGGTAATTGCTGGCAACACGTTGTCGTGCTGCGCGAGGGCAACCGCGTCCGCTTGTACATCAACGGTGAAGAGGTGGGCGAAACTTCTACTTCCAGCCGGGTAGACATCACCAACGACGGCGAGCTACTCATCGGCTCCACCCAGTGCCGCATCAACGGTGAAGTGCCCTTCGACGGGCTGATCGACGAAGTCAGGATATACGTTAGTGCCCTGAAGCTATCGGATGTCCGCAGGCTTTACCTTGCTCCCGACCAGATTCTCAACGAAACCACCAGGCTCTTCCTCGGCGAGTCGGCAGAGATCGAACTGAACAGCAACTGCGGAATAACCTACGAATGGACGCCAACCGATGGCGTTGTTTCTTCTACTGATGCGGAGCCGACCATCACACCTGCTTCTGCCGGACGCCAGGTTTACACCGTCCGCATCACCGATGCCGAGAGCAACTGTGTGGCAACCGACAGCATCGCTTTTCAGGTGATCGACCCCAGCACCCTGGACTGCGCCAAGGTTTACCTTCCGAAGGCGTTCACCCCCAACGGAATTGGCCCGCAGGTCAACGAAACCTTCGGCATTTCAAACCCTTTCGCGATTTCCGAACTCATCAGTTTCGAGATCTACGACCGGTACGGTTCCCGGATGTTCCAAACCACCGACGTCTTCGAAAAGTGGGACGGCACCTTCAAGGGCGACCGGGTTCAGCCCGGCCCGGCAGTCTGGCGGGTTGTTCACCGCTGCGAAGGCGAAGAACTCGTGATTTCGGGTAGTGTAATGGTGCTACGATGAACGACGAGCGCTCACAGAATCAGCGCATCAGAACGAAGTCTCCTTTTACCGTAATCACCCGGCCATCCCTCAGGTTCACATCTACGCTGTAGATGTAGACCGCTGGTTGGTGAGCTTTGCCGTCGGCGTTGCGGCCGTCCCAGCCCCATTCTTCATTAACACCAGCGCCTGCCGATGCTTGCGTGTACACCTGCTGTCCCCAGCGGTTGAAAACGCTGAAGCTGCTGAAAGACTCTACCGCAGGAGCGGCGTAAATCCGGAATACATCGTTGGTTCCATCCCCGTTCGGGGAGAAGGCATTGGGGGAATAGACCGGGACAAAATCATCGATGAGCACCTGCGCCTGAGCACTGGCGGCACAGCCGCTGGAATCGGCAATGCTGAAGAAGTAGGTTGTTGTCTCGGTGGGCGCAACGAACAGGCTGTTGCCCGTAACACCTGTTTCGGGGCCTGGCGAGACCACAAATCCGGCAACATCAAGATCGGTCCACAGGCGGAGTTCAATACTGTCGCCCTGTCGTATTACCGCCCGGGCCGGAGAAATAACCAATTCTGTTTCCGGCGGACCAGCGAGGTCAAAGGTTTGGTCCAGGCGGCAACCGTTTGCGTCCTCCAGCGCAAAATTATTGCGTCCGATTGCGGCGATTAGCGTATCGGGCAAGTTGGTCACCGGCACGAACGGCGCACCCTCCTGGGTGCGGTACAGGTAAGGTCCTGCCCCACCCTGTACATCCCGAACGATCAGTCGTGGCAGGGTATCCCGGCAATCGGCGGGAACCTCAGCGATAGCTGCCACCAGTGCATCGGGCTCTTCCAGCACCATCAGGGCTTCGGCAGTACATCCGCTTCCGCCCGTCACCATCACGGTGTAACGGCCGGCTGGCACTCCGGAAAGCCTTGCCCCGTCAACTCCCGTGTTCCACTGATAATCGTAGGGAGCCTGGCCTCCGGAAGCGACTGCGAGCAGTTCTCCGTCGTCATCGCCGGCACAGTTCACACCGAAGACACCATCGCCACTCAGCACGTCGATGCTCACACTTAAATCTGATTCCGACACCACGAAAGCGCCACTCACTTCCGGCGGACAAAATGTTCCGTTATCAGCAGAGATAATATCGACCACTGTTCCTGCAACAACTGAAAGTGTATAGGGCGTAATGCTGTTTGGAGGCAATATTTGTGTTTCCGGGCTGGTGCTCAGCACCACTTCAACCGGCAGGTCTCCGGTGTTTTCGATGGTGAAATTCAGGTTTTCTCCGGCGCAGATCACGCTATTGCCGGAGATGATCAGTTCCGATGATTCGATAACCGCCACCGAAACGGACACCAGGCTGTCACAGCCTGAACTTGCCAGTCCGGGAAGCGTAACGAGTTCATCCATTACCGCCGCAACGAAAACCTGACCAGCGTACCGGAACGTATCGCCTGCACAAATTGCGGTATCCAGCACGCCAACTACTTCGGGATAAAAACTCAGATTCACCCTCACCGTGCTATCGCAGCCGTTCACCGAAGGTGTGGGTACCACCACATCACCCGTCGTCCGGCTGGCGTCGAAGACTTCGCCGAAGAAGTTGAGTGGTTCTCCGGTACAGATCGTTGTGTCGAGGGCGCTGAACGCAGGTGCAAAGAACGTCAGGTTTACCCTCACCGTACTGTCGCAACCGTTCACCGAAGGTGTGGGTACCACCACATCACCCGTCGTCCGGCTGGCGTCGAAGACTTCGCCGAAGAAGTTGAGTGGCTCACCGGTACAGATTGTCGTGTCGAGGGCGCTGAACGCAGGTGCAAAGAACGTTAGGTTCACCCTCACCGTACTGTCGCAGCCGTTAGCGGAGGGTGTGGGTACCACCACATCGCCCGTCGTGCGGCTGGCGTCGAAGACTTCGCCGAAGAAGTTGAGTGGCTCACCGGCACAGATTGTCGTGTCGAGGGCGCTGAACGCAGGTGCAAAGAACCTTAGGTTTACCCTCACCGTACTGTCGCAACCGTTCACCGAAGGTGTGGGTACCACCACATCGCCCGTCGTCCGGCTGGCGTCGAAAATTTCACCGAAGAAGTTGAGTGGCTCACCGGTACAGATTGTTGTGTCCAGTACGCTCGTAGCCGGAGCGAAGAAGGTCAGGTTTACCCTCACCGTACTGTCGCAACCGTTCACCGAAGGTGTGGGTACCACCACATCGCCCGTCGTCCGGCTGGCGTCGAAGACTTCGCCGAAGAAGTTGAGTGGCTCACCAGAACAGATCGTTGTGTCGAGAAAAGAAATTGCTTGCGGAAAGACGTCAGCATCAAGTTCTGTGCCTACGTTCCGGGAGCAACCGTTAGCGTCGGTAACGTCGATGATTGTTACTGCAAATCCTTCCAGGTTCGGATAACCGAAATCGGAAGAGCAAAAAACCGATGTACCGGCTCCTTCTGCCGACGAGGTGAAGGTGGTGATCCCAAAAACGTTACCGTTTCGTTCGACCTGCACCTGAAATTCGAAAGGTGCCGTTCCGGTGATCGAGTAACTCAGGGTAGTACAAGCGTCGTCGCACACACTGGACAGCATCGGGTTTTCGAACACCGGAAAATCGGTAAAAGGCAGGATCGTTACGTCGGCACGGGCATCGCAGCCCAGGGCATCGGTAACTGTGACTGCATACTCTCCCGGGGTGAGGTTGGTAACCGATTGGGTCATGGCTCCGTTGCTCCAGCGATAGTCTACGGTGCCGTTGGCATCGGTAACGTTCGCGGTGGCGCTGCCGGTGGCATCATCACAATCTGGCTGGGTTGGCATGATGTTCACTGCAATTTCACAACCGCCCTGGCTGACGATAGCCGAACAGCTGGCGGTACAATCGTTGGCGTCGGTAATGGTGAATGTGTAGGTTCCCGGAGCCAGCCCGGTGAAGGTAGTATCAGTACCCGCCGTGAGAAGATGATCTCCGAGGTCGCCGCTAAGCCGCACAACTCCCCCGGCACCTGCGTCCCCGCCCGCATTGCTCAGCATGATGGTACCATCGGTGGCACCAGCTGCAGTTTCTCCGGATGCTGAGCAAGAAAGCCCCAGCAAATCGGGCTGAACGATTTCGATGGTATCGCGGCCGGTACAGCCGTTCTCATCCGTTACCAGCACGTGGTAGCTGCCAGCTACAAGACCAGTCGCAAGTTGGGCATCCGGCAGTGAGTCCACCGACCACTCATAACTCAGCACCCCGGTGCTTCCCGTTACCGATACTGAAATTGCCGCAGTACTGTCTCCGTGGCAAAGAATGCTTTCCGTCATGCTCAGTTCTACGGTTAAAGGAGCAGGATTGGTTAAGGTGAAATTCTGAGGTGCTACGGCGCACCCCGTTTGGTCGGTTACGGTGACCGAATACGATCCTGCCCCCAGGCCACTGAGCACGGTCATACCGTCGTAAGCGTCATCGCTCCAGTCTATCATCAGTCCGGGGGCGGCGTTCTCGATGGAGAGTGTGATCGTTCCGTCCGTGCTACCGTTGCAGGAAGGGTTCCCGACCATTCCGGTAAAACTGAGCGCACACATCGGGCCCATAACCGAAAAGTCGCAACTTCCCACGCAGCCATCACTATTGAACACGCTTAGGGTATAATCACCCTGGGGCAAATTGCCGAGGGTTGTCATATTTGCTCCCGTTACGAAACTCGTGTCTTTGGCTCCCGTAATGGTGACGTCCCAGTTCGGGTTACCGTCAAAATCCAGCATTACGCTACCAGTACCACCGGCGGTAACCGGATTGGTAACCGTACACGCGGGCGCAAGGGAGCAGTTCGGCTCAGATACCACCGCCGTACATTCGTTCGTACAGCCGTTCATATCGGTTACCGTGATGACATAAGTTCCCGCTTCCAGGTCACGAAGTGTATCCTGGATAGCGATAGGCCGGGGGGCGCCACCGGGCAAGCTGTTACCGGCGGGATCGGTAGCCACGTAACTCAGGCTGAACGGGCCTACTCCTCCGGTAACCCGGTATCCGATTTTGCCGTTGTTCAGCGTAGCGAGCGTTTCGTCTACGGCTCCGCAGTCGAAGAACAGTTCGGGAGGTGCGGTAAGGGTGAAGCTGGAATCACGCATACAGCCACGCGAATCGGTAAGGACAAAGGAATAAGTCCCCGGGCCAAGGTCTGGTATTCGCGGGCTGTGGATACCGGTTACGCCCGGGCCATCCCAAACCAGATCGGGTGAGAAGTCGCCCTCGTAGAATATGTCGATCAGGCCATCATCCGTTCCGCCGCACTCCGGTGACCGGAGGTCGACGACGGAGAACTGAAGGTCAGAACAATCTATTGGGTCGATGGTAAAGAATACCGATAGCATACAACCGAAGCGATCTTCTTCGATGAGCACAAACTCATAGTCTCCCGGCTCGAGGTCTGCGGCAGGCACCACAATTCCTTCATAGCCAAAAGAACCGTACGGAGGGCTGGCGGTAGGCCCCACATAGGCGAGGTTGAAGTTCGGTATTCCGCCCAGCACCGTGATGACGATGTTGCGATCGGCATCCAGTGTAACCGTAAAATCGATTTCACAGGGTGGCTCTTCTACCACGATGGTACACATTTCCGTACAGCCGCTTTCATCGTCGGTGACGGTAAATGTATAGGTTCCGGGGCGCAGCCCCGTGATGTTGTTGATGCCATCGACTGCGTTATTGATGGACCCGCCGATCGGGCCGGTCCAGGAAATAGAGTAATCGCCCGTTCCGCTGGTGATGTTGATATCGGCCATCCCGTCTGAACCACCTACGGTGGTAGGTGGTGTGGTGAGTGCAGAACAGTCGATCGTCAGGGGTGGCAGGCTGTTGACGTCGCCCGTCCAACGGGAGATACAACCATAGAAGTCGGCGACTTCTACGGTATAGGTTCCGGGTTCCAGGCCAGTGATGACCCGGCTTGAACTGGTGAACCCGTTGGGGCCGGTCCAGGAGAAGGTGGCTCCGCCACCATTGCTTTCTACGCAGTAGAGGCTGGGGGAGGTAAAGTTTGTCAGCGTGATGGAACCATCACCGTTACAGCCGACTGCTTCGACGTCGACGTTGAAGCGTGTATCGTCATTCGGCGGGCAGGATGGGTAGAAATCGAAGGAGCACTCCACGAAGCAGCCGATGATATTTCCGTTACCGTCGCGATCGGGGAGTAAATCTCCGTCATCATCCAATACATCCCACACCTGGACGGTCCAGGTACCTGGCTGAAGACACTGGTTGGAGGAGTTCCCACCGATAGCGAGCGTAGCCATGTAAGAGATTCCGTCCGGTTCGCTGGGCGAATACACCGTGAAACTGGTTCCGGTTCGTACGATCTGAAAGGTATCCAGACCATTGTAGATCCGGCTGTAGTAAAAATTATTTGCATCGGTAGCCAACCAGGTCATGAATGCACCATTGACCGGGTTGTTGTCTCCGTCACTGCTGTCCTCTCCATTGCAACTAACGATCGAGATGGGGCTTGCAGCGTTATCGCAGGGCATTTTGGTGGGAGAAGGCCAAAAAGGCTCGTTGTGAATTTGTTGCAACTCGAAAGTTGGTTTCGTGTCGATCTGAGCCATCAGGCCAGCAGTACAAATAATAGACAGGACGAAGAAGAGCGCTTTCATTCAGTGAGTTTTCCCTGGCAACCGAACGATCGGGTTTAATCCTTCCTGGATGATTACATCAGGTAATCACCCACCAGCGGTGGGCAAAGTCCATGCCGGATGATGACCATCAGAAGACTCACCCGGCATAGCGGGTGATACTGATAAACATCATGGAGAATTTTTCTCCTTACGTCCGGGTTTGCGGTAGTTTATTGTAATGTTTTCTGGAGGGTCTTGTAAAGATAAGAAATCAGAAGTAACCTTCTCCTGCCCCTGGCTGCAGGGTGTGTATCACGAGATGCACGGATCCCCCTCTCCCCCGGCCCCTCTCCTCGGGAGAGGGGAGACGTGACAAGCGGCAAGTTCGTGATAGTAGTGCATCTCGTGATACACACGGCTGCAAGGAGGTAGCCTCAAAACGCTACGCGTTTTAGCTGCGTCTCGCTTTTCGGGCTGATTTTGTCGCTTATCGCCACCTCCATATCACTTTCACCTTATCATAACGCTCTTACATTGACAAGTCAGCGGCTGAAGCCGCAGTTACTGCAATAACCAATCAATTATACGCCTTCTATCTTTGCCAGTATGCGCCGTCAATTGTCTACCTCCCGACTAATAATCTTCGAATCCGAGCTGTTCCGGACCACCAGCACCTGCGTGGTGACCGACGATTACATCCTGATCGTTGATCCCAACTGGCTGCCTTCCGAGGTCAGTACCATCCGGGAGTTCGCCGAGGAGCACGGAAAGGGAAAAGAGAAATATCTCCTGTTCACCCACTCCGATTACGACCACATCATCGGTTACGGAGCGTTCCCCGGATTCACGACCATCGCCAGCCAACGCTTCGTTGACAACCCGGAGGCCAGCAAACAGCTGGAACAGACTCTTGCCTGGGACGATGAATACTACATCCAAAGGGAGTATCCCCTCTCCTACCCCGGCATCGGTCAACCTATCTCCGACGAAGGGCAGGGTATGCGGATCGGTGAAGACGAATATGTCTTCCACCAGGCGCCCGGCCACAACTACGACGGGCTGATCACCTTCAACAAAAGCCGGGGCATCCTGATTGTGGGTGACTACCTGAGCAATATCGAGTTTCCTTACGTTTACCACTCATTTGCCGACTACCGGGCCACGCTCACCACGCTGGAGACACTCGTAGCATCGGGGGAAGTCAACATCCTGATTACCGGCCACGGAGACCACACCACGAAGCAGGCAGAGATGGTGCAGCGCATTGCAGACAGTCGTGCTTATCTGGACGGGCTCACCTCATCCGTGCAATCAGGAACTGATTTCGATTTCGAGGCCTTCGTCGGGCGTTACTCCTTCCCCGGCATCATGCGGAAGTTTCACGATAAAAACGTATCCCTGGCCCAAAAGGAGCTGAAAGCGAGCTAACGGACAGTGCCACCAACACGAGTTATTCCAGCTCAATTCTCCAGACCAGCGCCATGTCTGCGTGCGCGGGTTTCTCGCGGGGCATATTTACCGTCAGGCCCATCGGTGTTCGCTGGTAAGTGATCCGTTCTTCGGAGCCGAGGACGGAAACCCTGCGCACCTTCATCCCCTTTGCTTCTTTGCCGAACACCGAGAGCAGGCGTCCGTCCTGCCCTTCTGCCCAACCGAGCTGAATGGCGTACAGGGTTTTTCCGTTTTGGGTGTAGCGTACATCTCCGGCATTGAGGTCCCAGATTCCTTTCTTCAGGGCACCGAACTCTTTCCAGGCATCGGAATCGTCGTTGGTCAGCAGAGTGGTTCCTTCCCCATAGGAGACAAACGGCCGGGTACCGTAGATCGCTTCTCCGTTTACACCGAGCCATTCTCCCATTGCTTTCAGGGTGGCCAATTGCTCTTCGGGGATGGTCCCCTCGGGCGTGGGGCCTGCACTCAGCAGCATCACACCGTTTTTACTGACGACCTCGGCGAGGATGCGGATGGCTTTGGCGGGATCGATGGCCGTCCGGCGGGTTTTGTCGTAACTCCAGGCGGAACCGAGGATGAAGTCAGTCACCCATACTTCAGGCTGAATGTCGGCCATAGTAGCCCGTTCAATATTGACGATGGCGAGGTCTTGCGGGAAAAAATCGCCCTTGGTGTTCACAACAACGTCCTTACCCGCTTCAGCCGCCCGGTTGAAGTAATTGGCGAGGAAACGTTTGCGGTGATTCTCTTCGATAAAGCGCTGACCGAAGTCCATCCAGATATAATCCGGTACGTACTCATTGATCACCTCATCCAGTTTGGCGAGCCAGAAATCATTGGCCTCGTCGTTGTTCATCAGGCCGTAGAGCTTACGGTACTGCGGGTCTTGCGGCACCTTACATTCGTCCTGTACGATGTTGAGGTTACTGCTGCGGCGGGTCCAGCTGTTCTCCGGTTTGGGGTAAAACATCAGGTTGAAGCCGTGGTGAAAGGTGGTCATAAACTTCAGATCACGGGCCTTTGCTTCGTCCTGAATGGCTTTCACGACGTTCACCTTCGGGCCCATCCGGGCCGAATTCCAGGGGTTCACCTTACTGTCCCACAGGCTGAAACCATCGTGGTGCTCGGCGATGGCACCAATGATTTTCGCGCCGGAGCCTGCGAAGGCATCCACCCATTCTCTGGCGTCGAACTGCGCACCTTTCCACAGCGGGATGAAATCGTGGTAATGAAAGTCATTGCCGTAGGTTTCCTGGTGGTAGCCGTATATTTTCTCGCCCCACCCAACGCGGTCGGGTACGTACATCCAGCGGGGATACCACTCCCCGCCCCAGGCGGGTACGGAGTAGACGCCCCAGTGAAAGTAAACGCCAAACTTTGCGTCGGCAAACCAGCCCGGAGCTGCCTGGTGCTTTTTCAGCGCTTCCCATTCCGGAGTATATTCCGTTTGGGCGCTGACGCGGGATGCAAGGGAAAGGACAAGGAGCAAAGAGAGGCAATAGCGCATAATCATGACGGGTTGGGTTCTGAATATACCGGAAACGAAGTGGTTTGGGGCAATTAGCGCGCCGTTAGCGTGGTGGCTGGTAAGGCGCTGAAAGCCGCGCCTGGCCTGAGCCAGGTAAGGTTTTCAGCAACGCTGCCAGACGCCGCGATAACAAGCGATAAAGTCCCAAACCACTTTGGTTCTGAATCGGTAACAAAGTAAGGCCTGTCGGCTTACCCGGTCAACTCCGAAATCGTTTGCGGCACCTTTATGCACGAACGTGGCACTAAAGCGCACCGCCAACGCATTACCTTAGCCCCATGAACAGCAAGCTGCTTACCTTCATTTCCCTGGCTCTTACAACCCTCTTCTGCACCTGCGGCCCCGCCCAAAATGACGGAAGCGATTCCGCAACCGCTCCGGTCATGAACCACCTGGCCGGCCAGAAATCGCCCTACCTCCTCCAGCACGCCCGCAACCCCGTAGACTGGTACCCGTGGGGAGACGAAGCCCTGGCCAAAGCCGCGGACGAAAACAAGTTGCTCATCATCAGCGTCGGCTACGCCGCCTGCCACTGGTGCCACGTGATGGAGCACGAATCGTTCGAAGACAGCACCGTAGCCGCCGTGATGAACGAGCACTTCGTGAGCATTAAAGTAGACCGTGAGGAACGCCCCGATGTAGACGACGTGTACATGACTGCCTGCCAACTCAGCAACCAGCGCGGATGCGGCTGGCCCCTCAACGTAGTGGCTCTCCCCGATGGCCGGCCCATCTGGGCCGGCACCTATTTCCCCCGCGAGCAGTGGCTCAGGCTCCTGGGTCAGTTCCGTGACCTCCAGACCGACAACCCCGCCAAAATGGAGGAGTACGCCGCCAGCCTGACCAACGAGCTCGTAAAACTGAACAACTTCTCGCCCGACGATAAACAGCAGTTGCCACTGGGCCGCAAAGAACTCAGCGCCCTGGCCACACAGCTGATCGGTACGCTCGACCTCCAAAACGGAGGCGCCGCCGGCGCCCCTAAATTCCCGATGCCGGTCCTCTACGAATTCCTGCTCGCCCAACACTTTTACTCCCACGACGAAGCAACGCTGGCCGCCGTTACACTAACCCTGGATAAGATGGCCGATGGCGGAATTTACGACCACCTCGCCGGTGGCTTTGCCCGCTACAGCACCGATTCGCTCTGGAAGGTCCCTCATTTCGAAAAGATGCTCTACGACAACGGACAACTCGTGAGCCTCTACGCCCACGCCTACCAGGCTACCGGCAACGAGCGGTACGCCGACGTTGTGCGCCAGACCATCCGGTTCGTGGAAGACGCGCTCTCCGACCCCAATGGCGCATTCTACGCCTCCCTCGATGCGGATACCGAAGGCGAGGAAGGCCTCACTTATGTCTGGACCCGCGCCGAGATCGACGCCACCCTCAACGACGATAAACTGGCCGATGCTTTCAGCGAATACTACTCGGTCACCCAAACCGGGAACTGGGAAGGAAGGAACATCCTACACCGCAGCAAGGGCGCCGCTTCCATCGCCAAAAAACACGGCTTTGCTGACACGGACGACCTGAAGGAAGCCATGACGAAGGCTGCATCAACACTGCTCGCCGCCCGCAAACTTCGTCCCCAGCCGGGGCTCGACGACAAAGCGCTCACCGCCTGGAACAGCCTCATGATTACCGGCTACACCGATGCTTTCCGGGCTTTGGGCGACGAGGCTTACCGCGACCGGGCGGTGAAAGCCGGCAACTTTTTGCGCCAGCAAATGATGTCTTCCGACGGGCGGCTGAACCGCAACTTCAAAGACGGAAACTCGGCGATCAACGCGTTTCTGGACGACTACGCGTTGCTCGCTCAGGCCTGTATCGACCTCTATCAGATCACCTTCGACGAAGCCTGGCTTACCACCGCGGAAAAACTGGTGGAGTACGCCGGAGCTCATTTCTACGACGAAAAAACCGGTCTTTACAACTACACCTCCGATCTCGATCCGGCGCTCATCAGCGGCAACGTCCCGGTCGATGATCAGGTAATTCCCAGCGGGAATTCCATCATGGCGCGTGCTTTGCACCAACTCGGAATTCTCCTCGCTGAGGATGAGCTGCAGGAACGGGCCCGCAACATGATGGCGCTGGTCTACCCGGCTCTGCACAACAACGGACCCCGCTTTTACGCCAACTGGGCACGCCTGGGCACGGAAATTACGGAGCCGACCTTCGAAGTGGCTATTCTGGGCGCAGACGCAGGTGCAATGCGGAGACATATGAGCAAGGGCTACCACCCCAATGCCCTCTACCTGGGAGGAGATAGTGAAGGCCAGCTCGAACTGCTGACCAACAAGCTGGTTCCCGGCGAAACGACGATCTATGTTTGTCTGGAAAAAGTCTGCCAGTTGCCCGTCAACGATCCCGAGCTGGCACTCGGTCAGCTTCGCTGACCCTGAAGGCAGCCAAAGCCACCAACTATTTTCCCCTGATGCTCTCCCCCCCCCCCTTGTTTTCTGGTTGTTGGCCACCAGCGAAATATTGGGGGGACAAAAACCCTCCAGCTGATGGTGCAACGGCTTATTTCAGGGCAAACTACGTTGGAAAAAGTTTAGCAAAAAAGCCAAAAAATTATATTTCAGCGAGCAGACTCTTGGGTTCAGGAGTGTTCGTTTAGGAAACAAGCCATATCTTTGTACTTCATACACACTACTTTTCGAGTATTTTTGGAGTGGCTCCGTCTTTGGCGGGGACCACTCATTTTCTTTGAACCGGTTTCATTGTTGAAGCCGTGCACGCTCCAACCCGGCACTGCCACTCTTCCCGGGGCATAGCCAAATAAATATCCCCTCACCTTGCACCTGCGGCCGCGCCTGCGGGTTGGTCTGGTGATTCGAAGGATTTACTTTTTCCCGCTGAAATAGAAACCGAGGTTTCGCTCCACGCCTTCGGGCAGGTCCGGCAATTCGGAACGCGGGATGAGCAGCGAACTGATGTTGTGCAGGTCTTTGAAAATTTTATGCTTTTCGGCCGTTGCGGCCAGGTAATCGTGCCCCGAGGATCCGCCCGTTCCGATCTTATTGCCGATCATTCGCATTACCATTTGGGCGTGGCGGTAACGCCACGTAGTCAGCAACTCATCGATATTCATCAGCTCAGTCAGCAGGTTAAAAGGGATGTTGAGGATGGGCTTGTCGCGGTAAAGGTTGATGAGAAGGGCGGCGATGGTTGCCTCGTAAGACAGGCGGCATTCGCCTTCTGCCATCATGCGTTCGTGTTCTTCCTTACTGAGGACGTGCTTGAAGTAACTGTTGCTGTCGCCCAGCATTTTCAGCCGCATGGCCTTCATCCGCTCGTCGAGGTATTCGCTGCCGGAGATTGAAGCCTGCTCTTTGTGCAGCATACGATCTACGGCTTCTTTGTAAGAACTGAGAAAGTCGAAGCCCTCGAAACGCAGGAAGGGCGTCCGCTCCAGCCACCGCTCGACGAGTTCGAAGAGGCTACCTCCGGATTCGATGCCCTCTAACCGGGCTTTTTGCTCTTCGTTGAAGACGATTTTGTAAGATTTGCCGTGGTACGTCATCCGATCCTCCTCGCGCAGACCAAGGGTTGATTCGATCATCCGAAACTGCATGCTCTGGAACCCGGAAGCGGGGAAGAGGTAATCACGGAAGTCGAGAAAATCTAACGGGGTCAGCGTTTCCATCACGTGAATCTGCTCAACCATCAGGCTCACAATCGTTGAAATGCGCTTGAGGCGCAGCAAGACGGTATTCATGTTGTCTTCGTTCACCTGCTCCTCACGAAAGAGGATACATACTGAATCCAGCTCCGTCATGATTTGCTTGAACCACAACTCGTACACCTGATGCATGATGATGAAGAGCGTTTCATCGTGCGCCGCATCACCGAGGGCAGCGCTGCGGGTATTCTGGATCGAAAGGAGCTTATCGATCTCCAGGTAATTGTGGTAGTGTATCGTAGAGTATTTCTGGTCGGACATGGGGCTAAGGTACAGCGTTCAGCTTTTCGCGGAGGGGTAATTACCTGAACGTTCCGAAAAATAAAACCCCGAAGAAACAATAGTTTCTCCGGGGCGATTTTCACTTAGGTATTTGGAATTCTTGAACTAGGCTCCACGACGCTCTCCGATCATCTGCTTCATTTTAACGCGGGCCGTAAAGATGCGACTCTTGACGGTTCCGATCGGAATGTTCATTTGCTCGGCGATCTCCTGGTATTCGTAACCCTTATAGAAAAGGAGAAACGGTACAGAGTAGAGGCTACCGATGCTGTCGAGCATCCGTTGCATTTCCTGCATGCGGAGGGTTTGCTCACCAGAGTTGGCGACAACGTTCTTCGAAACGATGTTCTGGGTTACTTCGGTAGTTGGCTGGTTGAGGTGGCGGCGGGTCTTCGCTTTACGGTACTGGTTAATAAAGGTGTTCCGCATGATGGTAGAAATCCAGCTTTTGAAGTTGGTTCCTTCGGCGAAGTTGTTACGGTACTTGTAGGCCTTGATCGCTGTTTCCTGCATGAGGTCTTCTGCGTCCTGGCGGCTGCGGGTGAGGCGGAGTGCGAAAGCGTAAAGAAGGTTGTTAAGTTCGTTGGTCTTTGCTGTGAATTCGTGGCTAGTCATGATACCTGTTTTTTAATTGTGTTAAAATCAACTGCTCTCATTAATACAAATAGCGTGCCAAAGTCATAACTAACTGATTATCAGTGTTAACGTTTTAAACTGCTTCAATTTAAAATGTTTATATTTAATCAAATTATCGCATTTAAAGTATGTTTTCAGGCACACGACTTTTCCTGCATTCATATTAACGCTATCACAGGTAAAGGCTTCACGATTAAGCATCAACAGCCATAAAAGATCATCAAACGGCCTTAAAAAGCCGACAAACGCACCGTAGCCACAAGAAATCACTCCGATACATACCAACCCGGACTTCTCAACCATCTACCTGTTTCTATAAACCTGAAACCGTAAACCCATCCCGATCCATCAGAAAAGGAAGTTTGGCCCTCACTTCAGCCAGATGCGCGGCAGACAATACTTCGGAGTGAACCGTTTCTTTCTTCTCGACGTGAAAGAGCGTTTTCCTCCAACCCGGATCGATCACACAACTGTCGCCGTTGTAGCGGTGCCCGTTTGCGTCCTCCCCTACCCTGTTCACACCGATGGTGTAGCATTGGTTCTCTACTGCCCTTGCCTTCAGCAGGGTGTTCCAATCGTACGCACGTTTTTCCGGCCAGTTGGCGGTGTAGATCAACAGATCATATGCACCATCGTTTCGTGACCAGACCGGGAAGCGCAGGTCATAACAGACCAACGGACAAATCCGCCATCCTTTATATTCCACAACCAGGCGCTCAGCGCCTGCAGCGTAGTGTTCGTGCTCTCCGGCCATCGCGAAGAGATGGCGCTTGTTGTACATAAGGTATGTGCCGTCGGGCTTCATCCAGATCAACCGGTTGTAGTATTTCCCCTCGTCCTCAATGACCAGACTTCCCGTGACGACCGCTCCGGTTGCCGTGGCCTGCTCCGCCATCCACTGCATTGCCGGGCCCTCCATCGCCTCGGCGTTATTAGCGGGATCCATGGTAAATCCTGTGGTGAACATCTCGGGCAGGACGATCAGGTCGGTTGCCTGACCGATACTGGCGATCTGCTCAGCGTAGTGGCTGAGGTTGGCTTCCGGATTCTGCCAGACGATGTTGGTTTGGAGGAGGGTTACGGTTAAGTCAGTCATGGGGAGTAAAGTTAGCGGTCGAATAGGTTTCTGGCGTAAACCGTTGGGAGCTACCACCGCAACTTCTCCGCAGCGGCTAACAACGCTTCATCCGTTTTTGCGAAGCAAAAGCGGACAATCCGCTCGTCCGTGCCATCGGTATAGAACGATGAAATGGGGATGACCGCCACCCCTTTTTCGCGGGTCAGCCAGCGGGCGAATTCCTGGTCTCCCTTTTCGGAGATTCGCTGGTAAGACGCAAGAGCGAAGTAAGTTCCCGCACAATCGAGGAATTCGAAGGGAGTACCCGCCATGGCGCTCAGGAACAAGTCACGTTTACGTTGGAAGAAGCCGGGCAGAGAGAGGTAATGCGCTGGCTCGGCAAGGTAATCGGCCAGCGCATGCTGCAGCGGCCGGTTGATGCTGAAGGTGTTGAACTGGTGTACTTTCCTGATTTCAGCGGTGATTTCCGGAGGAGCAATCGCGTAGCCGGCCCGCCAGCCCGTTGCGTGGAAGGTCTTCCCGAACGACATCGTGACGATGGCGCGGCGGTACAGCTCCGGGTAGCGCAAAATACTCTCATGCTGCCTGCCGTCGTACACAAGGTGTTGGTAGACCTCGTCGGACAGAATCAGAATATTGGAATCAGCTACGATTTCCTGCAGCGCCGCCATGTCTTCCGGCCGTAACGATGTACCCGAAGGGTTATGCGGCGTATTTATCATGATCATCCTCGTGCTGGGGCTGAGGCTCGACCTGACCTCGTCCCAGTCAATCCGGTAGTCGGGGCTTTTAAGGCGTAGCGGGATCACTACTCCGCCGTTCAGCCTGATGGTAGGAACGTAATTGTCGTAGGCAGGCTCAAAGACGATCACTTCGTCGCCCGGGTGAACGAGCGAAGAAATGGCACTGAAGATGGCTTCGGTCGCGCCGTTGGTAACGGTGATCTCAGTATCGGGGTCCAGATGGCAACCGTATAGCCGCTGCTTTTTAGCAGCGATGGCTTCCCGCAAGGCCTTCACACCGGTCATGGGTGCGTACTGGTTATAGCCTGCCTGAACGTAGTGGTTCACGAGGTCTTTCAATTCCTGATCTACCTCGAAGTCCGGAGAACCCTGCGAGAGGTTGATGGCTCCGCATTCTGCCGCCAGCCGGGACATTACGGTGAAAATGGTGGTCGGGATGTGGGGGAGCTTTGATCGGAGTTGCATGGAGAGGGGAAGATACTACTAAACCCAGGGTGTGTAGTTTAATGGTAAACAGACCGGCAGTTTTAACATAAAACGCGTAGCGTTTTCCATACTACCGGGCATTTCGCTTCGCGGCTTCTTCGAGGTTTGGTTCCCTCTCCGCTGAGCCTTAGGCGAGCACGAAGTACTGCGAAGCAAACCTTGCTGGAGAGGGCGGAGGGTGAGGTGGAAAATCAAAAATGTCCAGTAGTATGAGCGTTTTGAAGAACCGGACGCTCGAAGACTGGCGGCAATTCTGCCTACGGCTACTTTGCCACAAGCGCTTCCATTGCACCTGCGTCAGCGCCGTATTGATCGCCTGATGATTATGAAGGCGCGGACGCGGGTACGGGGAAGGTTTTGGGGTCCGCTTGCCCCCGGATTGAGAATCAGAGACTGGAGTCCTTTTAAGACTCTCAATCATCCTTCTTACCTTGAGCCTAAGCCAAAATTTCTTGTCTATGCGCTACCTTACTTTCCTGCTGTTCTTCCCGGCTTTTTGTTTCGCTCAATCCGGTTCAGAAACCATTCTCCAACAGCTCGACGACCGAACGCCGCACTACGCCAAAGTCGCGCAACAGATTTGGGAGTTGGCGGAGTTGGGTTACCAGGAGACCAAGTCGACGGCGCTCCTTCAGGAGGAGTTGCGGTCTGAAGGTTTCACCATTGAAGCCGGTGTTGCGGAGATTCCAACGGCATTCGTTGCCAGCTACGGCAGCGGAAAACCGATCATCGGCGTACTGGCCGAATTCGACGCGCTCCCCGGTGTATCCCAGGCGGCTGTGCCCGAAAAACAAGCCAGGGACGGCAGCAACAACGGCCACGCCTGCGGGCACCACCTGTTCGGCACTGCTTCGGTGGCCTCCGCCATCGCGCTGAAAGACTGGCTGAAAGCCAACAAAGGATCGGGCACCATTCGGCTGTACGGCACACCCGCCGAAGAAGGCGGTGCGGGCAAGGTGTACATGGTCCGTGCAGGTCTCTTCGATGATGTCGACGCAGTCCTCAACTGGCACCCATCCGACCACAACGGAGCAACCGCCGGCTCCACCCTCTCCAACAAATCGGCCAAATTCCGTTTCTACGGCGTAGCCTCTCACGCGGCGGCGGCGCCTGAAGTCGGCCGCTCCGCCCTCGACGGGGTTGAAGCCATGAACCACATGGTCAACATGATGCGCGAGCACGTACCGGAGACCTCCCGCATCCACTATGTCATCACCAGCGGTGGCGAGGCTCCGAACGTTGTACCGGCCTACGCCGAGGTGTTTTACTACGTCCGCCACCCGCAAATGCAGGATGTCCGCGACATCTTCAACCGCATCGTAAAAGCCGCCGAAGGAGCGGCCCTTGGCACCGGTACCACGATGGAATACGAA
Source organism: Neolewinella aurantiaca (assembly GCF_008014675.1). Lineage (GTDB taxonomy): Bacteria > Bacteroidota > Bacteroidia > Chitinophagales > Saprospiraceae > Neolewinella > Neolewinella aurantiaca. The sequence continues at coordinate 97,166 of NZ_VOXD01000009.1, forward strand.
GTGATTCACGGTTCCTTTAACCTGATGCCCAACGAGACGCTCACCCGGATGGTCCATGAGAAATTGGAACTGGTCGGCGGCGTAACCTATACTGCCGAAGAAAAAGCCTTCGCTGAAACCCTATCCGAAACACTGCCCGACAGCAAGCGCAAGCCCATAACGACGGCCGAGTTGGTCGCCCCCTTCTCCGCTCCCGAGAAGCCCTACCCCGCCTCGACCGATGTGGGCGATGTCAGTTGGACTGTCCCGACAACCGCCCTGCGCACCGCCACCTGGGTTCCGGGCACGTCTCCGCACTCCTGGCAGGCCGTTGCCTGCGGCGGCACCTCCATCGCCACGAAAGGAATGATGTTGGCGGCCAAAACCATGACCCTCGCCGGGGTGGAAATGTTCTCATCGCCGAAGTTATTGGCAGACGCCAAAGCAGAGCTCGAGCGCCGACGAGGCCCCGGGTTCAAATACGAAGCCTTACTGGGGGGGCGGAAGCCAGCGTTGGATTATCGGGAGTGAGGGGGGCTATAATCCATCCGTGATGTACGCGTACATTTCCTCTCCGACTGGCTCATCCATGCTGAAGCGGACTTTCACTACAGAGGCTCCGTTCAGTGTTGACTGTTCAAAAGATTCATCGATCGGAGTCATATCGCCCATGAAGTAGAAATCGTCTCCTTCGTCGTTGTGCTTTTTCACGAATAACGGAAGGCGCATTTTATCGTAGCGGATTGACTTAACATCCGGACTACTAAGTTTTCGTTTGGACTTAGACATCCACTTGAACTCAATTGGAGAGATGAAGCCGTCATCGTACTTGGTTGTGCCGGAAATATCATCTGCCTTGTGGTAATTCACGAAGATGGCGCAGTTGGTTTTGTCCTTGCTTACCATATAGCCTCCTACGTTTTGTGCCATAGGATTTTGCTGCCAGTTGAGGATACGAAAAACGTCTTTCCTGGTGTATTTTTGGTGCCGGATAAAACCGTTCACATATAAATCTTCTCTGAAGATGCCCTTGTACTTCTTTATCGCATAATTTGTGTTGTCCACTAAAAACCGCCTGAACGTATCATTCTCAAGGCAGCCAACCAGCTGAGCGGTCATGGAGAGTTGGTCGCCCATCATCCTTATAAGATTGAGACTGTACATATCTCCAATAGACTTCCGTTTCCCTTTGGTTTCTGTTGCGAACTGAAAATTCAAATTATTGACTAAAGAGTCAAGTAAAGTGGACGTAGCTCTAACCCCGTATTCATCATCAAGAACTTGGTCGAAAGCATCGACACTTACAGCGTGTCTCTCTAATAGGAGCTTGAGCAGCACACTTTCTTCAACTCTCCTTGCATTATTGATCTCATTTGCAAAAAACTTGAGCAACTTGATGCTCATAGCATCCATAACTCCGTCGCCCCATTTTTCAGCCTTTGCAACGTATTCAAAGTATGACTTCTCTTTCTTGACGAACAGGAATGGATCTCTGGATTGATTCTCTAAGAAATCTACCATCATCGGTATGCGCCCTAGCTTAAACTTTAAGAGATCATAGTCTCTTTTCAAATCTTTAGCCAGCTGCATGTTCTTCGCATCGATCGATTGAAGAATAGCCTCTTTAGCAATCCGTTCGAAGTTAACGGTTGAGCATCCCGGAATGAAGCGGCTTCCGGAAGTGATTAGTTTTCGAAGAACGTCCTTGTTGTATGAATAGTCACCATAGAGCGCAACGGGGACCAAGTAATTGTTTTGGTAATTACCAATAAAATCGATTACAGTGAGATAGTCTTTTTCATTGTGTTTCCGAAGCCCGCGTCCCATTTGCTGGACAAACACGATTGCCGATTGTGTAGGACGCAACATTACGATTTGGTTGACCTTAGGGATGTCTACTCCTTCGTTAAAGATATCCACCGTAAAGATGTAATCAAGTCGCTCTTGCTCGTTTTCGCTTTCCAATTTCTCAATCGCATCCAATCGGTTCTCCTCTGGGCTTTCTCCTGTCAAGGAGATCGTTCTCAATCCCTTTCGATTAAATTCTAAGGATAAGAAGTTGGCCTCTTCCTTACGGGAGCAGAAAACCAGTCCGCGGACATCCCCTGAATCACAACCATACAGGCGAGTTTTCTCAATAATCCTATTGACTCGTTCTTCAACCGTGAGGTAGTTAAACTCGGCGAAATCACCGATTGCTTCACCATCCACTGATATGTCAGCAACTCCGTAATAGTGAAATGGGCTAACCATTTCTTCCTCAAGCGCTTTATTGAGCCTTATTTCATAAGCTATGTTATGATCGAAGAGGCTAAAAATGTCGAGTCCATCTGTCCTTTCTGGCGTAGCCGTCATTCCCAGCATAAATTTTGGCTGAAAATGATTCAAGATTCGGCCATAAGACGCTGCTCCTGCCCGATGAGATTCGTCAATTACGATGTAATCGAAGTAGGTGGGGTCGAACAAATCGAGATGCTCCCTTTTCGAAATAGTCTGGACGGTCGCAAACAAGAAATCGCAATCAAGCTCTTTCAGGTTTCCGGAATACAGCCCCATTTTAATATCATCGCCCAGTAGCTTTTCAAAAGTCTTCATGGCTGCTAAGGCAATATTTTTCCGATGAACGACAAATAGGAATTTCTTAGGCTTGAACTCTAAAACATCGAAAGCGGACAAGTAGGTTTTCCCTGTTCCTGTGGCAGAAATCAATAGTGCTTTTTTACATCCTTTTGCTCTTAGTTCTCGGAGATTCGACAAAGCTTCTTCCTGCATTTGGTTTGGCCGAATCTCCTTGAGAGCATTTTGTTCCTCCTGAGCTTCCTGGCTAGACCTCCTTAAGGAATCGATAACTCGCTGATACCCTTCCAGAAATGCATCGGTAACAGAAGTCGCAGCACCAAAATCCTTATGATACTCCGCTAAAACAGATTTAACTATTTCACCTTCACTCGTCGCGGAAACTTTTAGGTTCCATTCTTTATTGACGCTAAGGGCAGCTTGCGTAAGGTTGCTGCTACCCACCAACAGCGTAAAAGCTTCACCTCTCCGAAACAAATACCCCTTGGAATGACTACGGTTGAGGACATCAATTTTTAGCTCTATATTACTAAACTGCCTGATTCGCCTGAGCGCTTCGGGATGAGTGAAATTCAAATACTGAGAAGCTAGTATTTTCCCCTTCACTCCTCTACGCTCTAACTCTACGAATGTATTGATCAAAGCGGCAACCCCGCTGGTAGTTACAAAAGCGATTGAAAACCAAAACTCATCACATAACTCGAGCTCTCTCAGTATCGTAGTAAGTACTTTCTTCCCAGCCTTTTTGTCGTTTGTGACCAGTTCTGGCCTAAATTCTCGGGTAGAGGTTATTCTGTGGTCAATAAACCCAGTTCTGAAGCTTTCTGATAGTCTATCGAGAAAATCCATTATGCCTTTTCTTCCATCAGTTTATCGACAATAGGTACGTCTGCCGCAGCCCAGTCAAGTTGTTTGAACTCTTCGATTTCTAGCCACTTTGCATCCACGTGCTCGTGTAAAACGAGGCTCCTATCCGTTGCAATACATAAATAGCTGTGCATCAAAATTGTAAAATCAGGATAAGAATGCCTGACGGTAAGGTACTCACTTCCGACGATTATACTCATCGACAGTTCCTCCTTAATCTCACGTTCTAGTGCTTCTTTTTGGGTCTCGTTCGCCTCAACCTTACCACCCGGAAATTCATATTTCAGGGAGGTATACGCGTATTTACTGGGCGCTCTCTGCACACATAAAACATGTTCACCATCAAAAATTATAGCAGCGACAACTTCTATCTCTTTCATCGCTGACATTATACAACAATCTAACCGAAACCATCAACACTGAGCTACACAATCCAAAGCAATCAGTTTTTCTAATAAGAAAAGACAACTAATCACCCCAAAAACACCTCTTTCAAGTGAAACTCCAAAAACTCCTTTTTGGATCGATACTTAGTGGGAAGTTCGATTGTCTTATTTTCTAGATGCGAGAAATACTGCTGGTAGTACGGCTTACTCGCTCTCTGCCTTAGAGCATCCGATACGATTACGGAGTAATCCGTCTTTAAACCGATCAAGCCACGATCAAACGCTCGATCGTACAGCGCGGAGAGGCAGATTCCGTTCTCTGGATTCAACCGTTCAGCTTCGCTTTTAGACCACGGGAGAATATGACTTGCGACCAGCAGTTCGGCAACATCAATTCCTGAGATGGCACATTTGCCCGAATAATTGGCCATCACTATATCCCTGAAGACATACTGATTCACCCGCGTTTTCACTAACTTTTCCTTCGTTGCTCCCACAAGGCCTTCCGTCTCGTAGCGCAAGGAAGGGAACCTATCCTCTATCGATTTATGATCTTTCTCTGCTAGCAATTTTTCACTCTCAAAAAGGAAGGTATCTCTGTCTTTGGCGAACTCCTCCCAGATGGGTTCAACTTGTTTTCTGCCACCGGATAATCCGTGCACGCCCCGTTCTTGATGGTAAGGATCAACATTAGCGAAGTTCCCAAGGCGCATTGCAATTGCCCCAGGTGTTCTCCCTAAAAGCGTTGCCAATCGAATCACCTCCGGTGTCCTCTGGTCCATTTTGCCGAATGGCAACTTTAGGTAGAGGTTCAGCGCAAGTACCAACTCGTCTTTCGTCCATTTCCTCCCGGCCATTTCCTTGTGGTTTAGGTAGAATCAAAGGTAATTATTCAGAGAGCAATCTCATTTTCTAGCATACCCTAGAAAAATTCCTGTACGACACTTCGCCTCTCATAGCATTCAGGGAAAGTCCTTAGAGGACTGACGTCCCTTCCCCAAAGAGACTTCTCGAAGAAAAAGTAACCTGCATACTCGGAGGGCCAAATAACGAACGGAGCACTACCCTCATTCAAAACTGAAACAACATCAAAGTTTGTTTCCAGCCATGAGGTAAAAGTAGTGTAATCTACTTGACTTAAGTAGTGCGTACAAACCCAGCGTTGGCCTCCAGCAAAATCAATCAAGCCGTAAACATCTACATCCTCGTCTCCAAACATGGTTCCGTGAAAAACGATAAATTTCACCTTCTCACGCTCAAAAACAATGGTTTGGGGAGGGTCCACCCAACTGCTCCGGTACTGTATGGTAATTCTCCCCCCTAATTCCCATCCCAGAAGAATTCCCCACTACCAACGTTCTGCAGTTCCAATTCGACCAGTTTGGGAACGGAAGGAACCAGAGCACCGTCTCCGTAGTCTTCGAAGAACTGGTACTCGAAGATGATCGTGCCGGAGCGCAAACCGGAGGTATTAACCATCAGGACTTGCTCGTCGGCCTGCATGAGGTTAGCGTCCGTGATACGGGTGGTACCCGGCGATACAATGCGCCACTGGTGAATGGCAATGATTGTACCCATACCGCCGGGGACCGGCAAACCGTCAATCTTCACCGAGGTGCCTGGCCTGTTACACTGTACGGCATCGGCCGCATTGCTGGTACCAGGCGTACGAGGCTCCAGGAGAATCTGACTGAGGGTGAAACAACCCGTAGCCGGATCTTCGATCCGGACGATCACCACTTCTCCGCGGATGGAAGGGTCATAGTCTTCGGCGGGGATGGCCCCGGTTTCCGCAGCAGCATCTTCCATACTAAGGTAGAAGCTCACGATGAAAGGATCGGAATCAGGGTCCAGCATACCGTCAAGGTCGATGTTACTGAGGTTGGAGACGGCCATATTGTCGAAGGCGTCGAAGAGGTTAACCGTTCCGGTACCGGTGGGCCGCTCGTTGACGGCCAGCATCACCGTGTTTTGTGCCGGAGGAGGTGTTGGACTTACCGTCGTACTCGTAAACCGGCAGTTCGCACTGTTACCACTTGCGTCGGTAACGGTCAGGATTACTTCAGTGACGGTATTGAGGTCACTAATGATGGAATCCGGGCTTGGTGATTGCACGACGGTCAGCAGGTTCATCGCACAGTTGTCGTCCAGCAGGGCCAGAGAACGGTAATCGGGGAGTACAAACTGACAGTCTGTTCCCAAGTCTATTTCCTGGCTGGGCGGACATACGATTTCAGGATCGTCATCATCGTCCAGGGTAACGACGAAGCTACAGCTGGTCGTCTGTCCGTTACCATCGTCAACCGTCAGGGTAACGGTCTCGGTATCGTTGAAGCCACTCAGTAGTGTTCCCGGGGGATTCACCTGAGTGGTGATGAGTGCGGCCTGTCCGGTACAGTTGTCGCTCACTGCAGCGTTGGTATAATCCGGTAAGGCAGCTTCACAGCTGCCGTCGGTGAAGATAACCTGATCGGTCGGACAGGTAATCATCGGGCTGATGGTGTCCTGCAACGTTACCGTTGCGGTACAACTAACGCTGTTTCCGTTGGTATCGTCCAACGTGTAGGTGACAACGATCTCCGTATCATCATTACTGAATACCGTACCTGGCACCGGCGTTTGCGCCACCTCCATGTCCACAAAGGCTTCACAATTATCGGTTCCCATCAGGTTCGGGCGGAAGTCGGGCAATGCGATGTTACAATCTTCGTCGACGAATATGGTTTCGTCCGGCGGGCAAACCGTTATTACAGGCGGGGTATCGTCCACCAGAATCACTTCAAACGAGCAACTGATCACGTTGGGCGGCATCGCATCGTCGGTAGCCGTGATGGTCACCACGCGGATGGTACTGTCGCCAGTGATCGTCTCCGTGTTTTCCAGCGGATCCTGCGTCAGGGTAATCACTCCCATATCACACTGCGTCGCTGCGTCAGTGAGGCTGCGGTAATCAGGGATCACCGCGCTACAGGCCGCATCGGTCATCAGTACCTGACGGCCCGGACAGATGATCGTAGGGATGATCGTATCCTGCAACTCTACGGTAAACATACAGCTGGTGGTATTGCCGTTGCCGTCATCGGCGGTGAGCGTAACCAGGATTTCGGTTTCGTCGCCCATCACCATTGTGTCGACGGGTGGTGATTGGGTTACCACAATGCTGCTACTGGCCGTACAGTTATCGGTTACGGTTGCCTGATCGGTATAATCTCCAAGCGGGACGGCACACGAACCATCCACACTGATAGTATCGCGTAGCGGGCAAATGATCATTGGCGAAACAGTGTCCTGTACCGTGACCACGAAGTCGCAACTCACGCTGTTTCCGCTGCGGTCGGTTGCTTCAATCGTTACGGTTTGCATTGTCTCGTCGCCGTTCAGCGGCAGGCCGGCGGCTGGCGTTTGTACGTAGGTCAGATCGGAGGTGCCGTCGTCGCAATTGTCCATCCCGACGGCAAGGCCACGGAAGTCATCCAGAACCACGTCACATCCTTCATCGGCAAACTGCGTCTGGGCGGGCGGACAAAGGATCGTCGGATCGATCTCATCAATCAACTCCACCTGAAAATCACAGCTGCTGAAATTGCCGCTGGAGTCGGTTGCGGTAATAGTGATGGTCACTTCCTGGTCGTAGCCAGTCACCATCGTCGGGCCTGCCTGCGCCAGGTCGATGCCGTTGCCGTTCGGGTCACCAAGAACTGAACAGTTATCGGTGGCGGCAACCAGCGCACGGTAATCGGGAACGGGCGCAGAACAGTTTACGTCGGCCGTAACCTGCTGTGTCGGCGGGCACACTACCTGCGGTATCGTGTTGTCGCGCACGAAGAAGGTAAACTGGCAATCGGTCGTATTGCCGTTGCCGTCATCGGCCGTCAGGGTTACCACTACGTTTTGAACACCCGTGAAGTCCGTTCCGGCTGCCGGCAGCTGAGTTACGGTGATATTAGCCGCACCGGAAGTCAGTAGGTTGGAGTTACAGTTGTCGTCCGTTACAGCCAGACCGGTGTAGTCAGCGATGGAGGTCATACAGTCAGCATCTGTAAACTGGGTCTGGGTTGGCGGACAGACGATGGTGGGCGGAACGTTGTCGTCTACGGTAATTTCCAGCGTACAGTTGGAGGTATTGCCGTTGCCATCATCGGCCGTCAGGGTAATGACTTGTGTAGTTCCTTCGCCGCTGAAAACGGTTCCGGGAGCGATGTCCTGGGTCATTACGATGTTACCACTCGTTGTACAATTATCCGACTTCACCGCCTGGGGGCGGTAGTCCGGTAGGGTTACCTCGCAGTTTCCATCGGTCAGCAGCACTTCGTTCGCCGGGCAGGTGAGCATCGGGCTGATGGTATCCTGCAGGGTGACCATCACGCTACAATCGCTGGTGTTGCCGTTACCATCGTCGGCGGTTAGCGTAACCGTTATCTGCGTATCGTCGCTGCTGTATACGGTAGTAGCCAGCGGAGCCTGGGTTATCGTGATTCTGCTTCCTCCGTTCACGTCGGCACAGTTGTCGGTCGCCGTGGTTACGGCAACGAGATCCGGTAAGGAGGCTTCACAGTTTGCATCTACATAAATGGTCGAGTCGGCCGGGCAGGTGATGACCGGTGGGATTACGTCGTCGAGTAGAACGACAAAGTCACAGCTTGTGGTGTTTCCGTTGCCATCGTCGGCCGTCAGGGTTACCGTGAAGCTACCACCTTCGTTCTGTGCGGCAAAGACGGTTCCGGCTACGGGGTCCTGGGTTACTGTAATGGCCGCCGGATCGGTACAATTGTCGTCGGTAACGGCCTCAGGGGTGTAGTCGGGCACGGTAAATTCACAATCGGCGGTCAGATTTTCCACCTTATCGGCCGGACAAACGATGCTCGGCGAAATCGTGTCTTGCAGCGTAAGGTTAAATATGCAGGTGGTTGTGTTGCCACTCAGGTCTTCCACCGTCAGGGTGATATCCTGGCTGAAAGCCTGGCCGCTGATCACGGTTCCCGCGGGCGGAGACTGCGTCACCTCCAGGTCTGCCGGATCGGTGCAGTTATCAGCGATAATTGCACGGCTGGTGTAATCTTCGAGGGCGAAGTCACAGCCGGCATCCGGGTTAGCTACTGTGTCAGCCGGGCAGGTAATCGTCGGGCTGATGGTATCGGTCAGCGTCAGCTCAAAGTCGCAGCTTACGGTGTTGCCGTTGCCGTCGTCGGCTGTCAGCGTGATGGTGAGCCCCCCGCCCCCCAGAGGGGGAGTAAGAACGGAGCCGGGCGGTGGCGTTTGGGTATACACGATCTGATTTCCTGTTGCCGACGTTGAGGTCGTTCCGGTGGGACGGCAATTATCCTGCGCGGTCGCAGGTCCAATGTCCCAGTAATCGGGCACGGTATAATCACAAGCTGCGGTAAGTACGCCGAGGGTATCGTTCTGGCAAACCGGAATGGTTGGTGGCGTGCGGTCAAAGAGGGTTACTTCAAAGGAACAGGACACCGAATTTCCGCTACCGTCGGTAGCGGTCAGGGTAATGGTTTCGGTGGCGAGGTGTCCGCTGATGGTGGTTCCCGGCAGCGGCATTTGGGTTATCGTGATGTTGCTTTGCTCACAAGCGCTACTCGCGGTCGCCTCTCCGGTATAATCAGGTATGCTTTGCTGGCAGTTACCGTCGGCGGTCAGTTCCTGATCGGCCGGGCAGGTGATCATCGGGTCGGTGCTGTCTTCCAGCGTAACCATCATTGTGCAACTGTCCTGATTGCCGGATTCATCGGTAGCGATGAGCGTGACTTCCAGGGTCAGCCCATCCCCGCTGAGCGGGGTTCCGGCAAGGGGCCGCTGGGTCATAACGACGATATCTCCGGGTTCCGAGCAATTATCTGCCAGACCTGCATTGGGGCGGTAATCGGGTAGTAATATCTGGCAGTTGCCGTCTACGCTGATTACGTCATCAGCCGGACAGGTAATCATCGGCGGGATGGTATCGATCAGCTGAACGTCGAAGTCACAGTTGGCAGCATTGCCGCTGGCGTCGGTTGCAGTGAGGGTGATGGTAATCAGGCTTGCCTCATCGCTCACCATCGTTCCGGGAGCCGGGCTTTGGGTCACAGTTACGGCCCCGGAGCCTTCGCAGTTATCGGCTACTTCCGGTAAGGAGGTGTAGTCCGGGATAAGGGCGGCGCAGGCAGCATCGACCACCAATGTTGTATCAGCAGGGCATGCAATTGTTGGCGCCGTAACGTCCTCCAGTTCAACGGTAATCATGCACTGGGTCGAGTTTCCGGAAGGGTCCGTGGCGATGATGGTGACGACCTGTTCTGCGCCAAGACCGGAGATCGTTGCTCCCGGAACCGGGCTTTGCACCAGCGTCAGCGCCCCTGCCTGAACGCTCAGCGGACCACAGTTATCAGTCACGGTAATACTATCGCGGTAATCGGCAATAGTGACCATACAGGCCGGGTCGGCGGCGATCACACTTAACGGCGGACAAGTCAACGCCGGCGGCGTATTGTCGCTCACGGTAACCATAAACGTACAGTCAGTGGTGTTGCCGTTTCCGTCGTCGGCCGTCAGAGTGACGGTTTCGGTGCTCAGTCCGTTTAGGGGACTGCCTGGCGCATTACTTTGCGAGAGCGCAGGTGCAGGGGAACAGTTATCGGCAGTGGACGCAAGCCCCGTGTAATCCGGGAGGGTGGTTGTACAGTTCCCGTCTACAAATATTTCCTGTGCCGGGGGACAGGTGATCGTGGGCGCGGTATTGTCCTGCAGCACGAGTAAGAACGAGCAGTCGGTCGTATTCCCGTTTCCGTCATCAGCCGTCAGGGTGATCGTCGTGGAAGTATTGTCTCCACTTAAGGTTGTTCCCGCAGCAAGAACCTGAGTAACCACAATAGCTTCCGGCACAGTACAGTTGTCGCTTACCGTTGCCGAACGGTAATCCGGCACCATTGCATTACAGGCATCATCAACAAATATTTCCTGGTTTGCCGGGCAGGTAATGGTCGGGGCTGTGTTGTCCTCCAGTATGATCGTTGTCAGGCACTGAGCGGTATTCCCGTTGCGGTCATCAGCCGTCAGGGTAACGACGATCTCCGTCCCGTCGCCGGTGAAGGTTTGTCCTATCCCGATGTTCTGGGTCACGATAATCATGTCGGTAGTAGTGCAATTGTCAGCGACCGCGGCCTGCGCTGCCAGGTCCTCTAAGTCGTAGCTACAGTCTGCGTCCAGGTCGATGGTTTTATCGGCGGGGCAACTGATCGACGGCGGCACGTTGTCTTCCAACGTAACGATGAAGGTACAGCTATCGATATTGCCGTTGCCATCATCGGCAATCATCGTCACGTCCAGGGCGTCGCCCTGGCCACTAAGCACGGTTCCCGGCGCCGGGCGCTGGGTCAGGGTAATGGCCCCGGTTGCCGTACAGTTGTCGCTCCGTTTCACGCTTGCCCGATAGTCCGGAATCAGCGCATCACAATTAGCGTCTGGGTTAACAACCTGATCGCCCGGACATAAAATTGTGGGCGGGATTTCATCTTTTGCCGTAACGGAGAAGGTACAGGTCTCGGTATTTCCACTTCCGTCGGTTACCGAAATGGTCACCATTTCCGTTGTATTGTGCCCACTGATGACCGTTCCCGGAGCAGGGAGTTGGGTAATAACGAGGTTTTGTTGCTCCGTACAGTTGTCCTGTGCCACGGCCATACCAATATAGTCACCAATGGTTACTTCACAGTCTGCATTGGTCAGGAGTGTATCTGGCGCAGGACAGGTCACTACCGGTGGTGTGCTGTCGCGTACTGCAAGTATAAAGGAGCACTGAGAAAGATTCCCACTCGGGTCTACTGCGGTAATGGTCACGTTCTGATCTACCGCCGGACCGTTGAAGCCGCTCCCCGGCATTGGGTCCTGGGTGATCGTCAGCTCGCTCAGGGGAGCACAGTTATCATCGATCGTGGCTAACGCCCGGTAATCCTCGACGACGAAGCCACACGCTTCGTCGAAGAAGTCTTCCTGCAGCGGAGGACAGGTGATCACCGGTGCCAGTGTATCCACCAACGTTACGTCGAACGTACACGTCGATACGTTGCCGTTCAGGTCAATAGCAGAGATGGTAACCGGCTGCGGAACATCCAGCAACGTCGGGAGTAAGACTGTTCCTGCCGCCGGGTTTTGAACGAACCTTACACCAGCAGCAGGCTGCATACACTGGTTCGAGGCGACTACCAACGCTGTATAGTCATCGTACACGCCGTCGCAATTGTCGCTGCTGGCAATCACGATCTGGCCACCAGGACAAGTGAGGTCAAGTGCACTTTCATCCACCAGGGTTACATCAAAAGTACAGGTCGCTGTATTGCCGTTTCCGTCGTCGGCGGTCAGGGTAACGGTTATCACGGTTCCATTGCCCGTCACCAACGAGTCGATCGAAGGCGACTGAGTAATGATGATACCGTCTTCTGCACGGCAGTTATCGAGCACGGTTATGCCGTCCGTATAATCCGGAAAAGGAACGGCACACATATCGTCTACGTTTAAGTCCTGATCCACCGGACAAACGACAGTATTGGGCGGGGTTTGATCTTCAAAGGTCACCGTTGCGATACAGGTTACGGTGTTCCCGCTCGCATCGGTTACCGTAAAGGTCACGTCAACAGCTGTACCGTCACCACCGTACTGTGCTCCCGCCGCGGGGCTCTGAATTATGGTAAGGGCCTGAGCGGAACAATTGTCATCGGTTACCAGAACCGGAATCAAGTCTGGGATTTCTCCGTTACAGTTTCCATCTAACGCAATCGTCTGGTTCGCCGCCGAGCAATCTACCGTCGGGTCTATTTCGTCCCGGATCAGAACGGTCATAGTACAGCTGTCGGCGTTACCGCTTTCGTCTTCGGCGCGGAGTACGACATCAATTTGGGGTGGCACAAGACCATTATATACGGTTCCCGACATAATATCCTGAGTAACGACGATGTCGATCGGAGCGGAACAATTGTCCATCACCGTAGCCGCGCTGGTGTAGTCACCAAGTACGGCGTCACAATTTGCGGCATCGAGGAGAATAGTCTGGGTGGCCGGGCAAACGATGGTCGGCAGGGTATTATCGATCGGGGTTATTACGAAGGAGCAGGTTTGTACGTTGCCCGCTGCGTCGGTAGCCGTAAGGGTGATGGTTTGCGGAAGGTTGAGCTGTGCCTGAGGTATAATCGTTCCTTCGGCCGGGCTTTGAGTTACGGTTATGGCTGCCGCTTCCGAACAATTATCCATTACCGTTGCTTCGCCGGTATAATCCGGGATTTCGAAATCGCAGTTGTCGCTTACGGGTTCATCACGGTCTGCCGGGCAGACGATGGCTGGCATCTCTGTGTCCTCGGCCACTACGGTGAATGTACAACTGGTCGTGTTTCCGTTTCCGTCGTCGGCGGTGATGGTGACCATGCGCTGGTCTCCGTCGAAGGTGAGGTTAGTCCCCGGCCCCGGGCTCTGGGTAAGGGTAATATCTCCCGTCATGACGCAATCATCGGAGGCCGTTGCCAGCCCGGTATAATCGGGTAGGCTGATCGAGCAATCTCCGTCTAACGTTAAGGACGATGAGGGCGGACAACTGACCGTGGGGTCGGTAATGTCTTTAAGGGTTACGCTGAACTGACAACTGGCAGAATTCCCGTTGCCGTCGTTCACGTCAAAAGTAACGGGGATTACCGTATTCGCCCCCATAACGATGGTTCCGGCAGCGGGCATCTGTTGCACGGTTAATGCCGCAGGGGCTTCGCAGTTATCCGACAGGCTTAGCTGAGGGGTGAAATCCGAAAGTGCGACTTCGCAACCGGTGATTTCCAAGTTTAAATCCTGAGCCGGCGGACACGTTACCGAAGGTGGCGTCACGTCATCGAGGGTAATTACTACGGTACACGTGGCGGTAAGTCCGTTGGCATCGGTAGCGGTGAGCACTACGTTTTGGGTGGTTCCGTCTCCGGTCAGGGTGGTTCCCGCGGCGATGTCCTGGCTTACCGTCGGCAAACCGTTTGCCGTACAATTATCCGTTACTCCTGCGGCGGCGGTCAGGTCCGGCACGGTGGCCATACAGCTTGCATCTACATTCAGAGTGACCGGCTGAGGGCAGGTAATAACGGGCGGAGTTACGTCAGAGACCGTCAGGACAAATGCACAATTTGCGGTATTCCCCGCTTCGTCGGTTGCCGTCAGGGTGATAGTTTGGGTCCCGGGTGCAGAAAAAGTGAGACTGCCGGCGGTTGGGCTTTGCGTCACCGCAATGGCTGCCCCCATGCTACAATTGTCCGTTTGGGTAGACAGCGAACTGAAATCCTCGAGGCCGTAAGAGCAGGATGCGTTCAGGTCGCGTGCCTGATCTGCCGGGCAGGTAATTACGGGATCGGTATCGTCCTCCAGCGTCAGGGTAAAATCGCAACTGGCGCTGTTGCCCGCAGCATCCGTGGCAGAAATTGTAATGGTGGTAACCGTTCCGTCTCCCGTCACTACGGTTCCGGCGGCGGGGCTTTGCGTTACGGTAAGATTAGGCGCGGGCGCAGGTGCAAGGGAAGAACAGTTGTCTTCGATGACCGCCATGCCTGTGTAATCTGGAATTGTAAAGCTACAAGCTCCGTCTACTGCTTCGGTCTGGTCAGCAGGGCAGGTCAGGGTTGGTGGCGTTACGTCCTCGGTTTGGTAATCGAACATACAGCTGATCGAATTGCCATTCACATCCGAGGCTGTGATGGTAATCTGAATCACCTGTTCTCCGCTCACTACAGTATTGGGAGCCGGGCTCTGTACCAGCGTAAAGCCATCCATTGTGCAGGTAGAGCTCACCATCGTTGCCCCCCGGAAATCAGGAATCAGAGCCTGGCAATTAGCGTCTAACTGATCCAGTTGCGGGCTCACCGGACAGGTAATCATCGGCGGCTGGTTATCCATCAGTTCTACCTGAAACGAACAGTTGGCCGTGTTTCCCGAAGCGTCGGTGGCCGTAAGCGTTACCGTTACGGGGCTATCGTTGATGTCGTACATCGTGCCCGCGGCGGGGGATTGAACAACAGCAACCGGCCCCTTGCGGGGGTCACAATTGTCGGATACACTAGCCTGACTTGCGTAGTCAGGCAGCGGCACCTCACAGGTGCCGTCCACGGCGATGGTCTGAGGGGCGGGGCAGGATATGACGGGAGGGGTCTGATCCACGACGGTAACGTCAATGGTACAACTCGTCTGCAGTCCGGCATTATCCGTCGCCGTGATCGTTACCGTCAGGTCGTTGGAGATATTGGTTCCCGGCCCGGGCGTCTGGACGACGGAGACGCCGCCACAGGCGTCAGATGCCACCCCGTTCATATAATTAGGCAAGATGGCCAGGCAGTTGTTCGCGTCTACGACCAGAGTTTGGGGCCCGACGCAGTTGAGAACTGGTGGTGTTACGTCTTCTTTGATGAAGGTAACGCTACACTGACTGCTGTTACCAGCTGCATCAGTAGCCGTTACGGTTACATTTTGGGTTGCTGCGGTAAAGGTCGTTCCGGCGGCGGGCGATTGCGTAATGGTGATGCCCGCAGCACCGCAGTTGTCCGTAGCGGAAGCGAGGCCCGTTACATCGGTGACCGTTCCTGCACAGCTGATGGCATCGGCATCTACCGTGATGGGAGCCGGACAGGTGATCATTGGCTGCGTCCGATCTACCGTTATCAGGTCGAAAGTACAATTACTGCTATTGCCGTCTTGGTCGGTAGCAGTCAGAGTAATTTGAGTTGTGGTGGCGGAGGTGATCATGCTGCCTGCGGCGGGGCTTTGCGTCACCGTAATCTGGTTGCCGGGGGAGCAGTTATCCTGCACACCGGCCTGGCCGGTAAAGTCAGGCACTACCACTGAGCAGTCGTTGGAAGATACATTGCGGGTCTGGGTACCGGGGCAATTGATGGTTGGTGGGGTTTCGTCGTCTAGCGT
Source organism: Neolewinella aurantiaca (assembly GCF_008014675.1). Classification (GTDB taxonomy): domain Bacteria; phylum Bacteroidota; class Bacteroidia; order Chitinophagales; family Saprospiraceae; genus Neolewinella; species Neolewinella aurantiaca. Next base: position 112,891 of record NZ_VOXD01000009.1, read on the forward strand.
GAGGGTGTAGGTACAGTTGCTCACGTTACCGGCTTCGTCGGTAGCGGTGATGGTGACCAACACGTTCGTCCCGTCATTGCTTCTAACCTGACCCTGCACCGGCGTTTGCGCCAAAGTAATGCCCGCGCCCATCGAGCAATTATCCGTTACGGTAGCGTCTCCCGTCAGGTCCGGAATCTGGTACTGACAGTTTTGATCCACCGTTACATCGGTGTCTGCCGGGCAGGTAAGTGTTGGCGCAATACGATCTTCGCCCGTTACCGTAAACGTACAGCTGCTGGCGTTGCCGCTCTGGTCCGTAGCCGTAATAGTGACGGTGTTCGCGCCAATGTTGAGGGTACTTCCCGCCACCGGAGACTGGGTAATGACGATGTCGTTGGTCGCCGTACAGTTATCACTGCTCTGTGCATTGGCAGTATAGTCTGCCAGGGTAATTTCACAGTCCGCATCAACGGCTACAACAGCATCTCCCGGGCACTGCACCGCTGGCGGCACATCATCCAGGGTAGTCACCATTACGTCGCCAACACAGATACCGTCATCGTAGCGGATCGTTTCCGTTACGGGAGCACCCGTAAAGTTATTTCCCAAAGTAACCACACCATTCTGATCGACCGTAGTTCCGATGGCACTGCCACCAACAACGCTCCAAACGCCGTTGGGCACATCAGCCGTGATGGCCTGCAGTACGTCTCCCGGGCAGCCGGTGTCTTCAAACTGGGTCAGGTTCGGTTCATCAATGAAGCCGTCTCCGTCGTTGTCAATTCCATCGTTACAGATTTCGCCACAGCGGGCATTGCCCAGGAAGTTGACGTTGTTCGAGTAGTCACATTCCGGCGTTCCGGTCAGCGGGAAATCGCTGTCCTGAAAAGGGAGGTCAGCTGCAGCAAAGCCCGGGTCATTTACGCTCAGGTAAATGAAAGCACCCGCGGGAACCGCACTAATGGGAATAGTGACCTGTACCGTCGTCTGATCGCCTGCTTCTACCTGCACGGGCAGCGAGGTCGTCTGGATCAGGGTCGCCATTGTAACCCGTGGATCATCGATATAGTAAGAGATAGGCGTCGAAGCCGGCAATGGTGCCGAACCTGCGTTCTCAATCACAAGAGTCGCCAGAATTTCGTCGGGGCATCCGGAAAAGTCGATGACGGGTAAGCCGTCACCACCAATTTCCACCATGATGATGGCATCCGGTGCAGGGTATGTGATGACCGCCTCGGGCCCTCCTCCCACAGAGGTTTGTACCAAAAAGTTATTGTATCGCTGCCCGAGCGCCGGGTTCAGGTTATTCTGCTGAAACTGAGGCACCGTCAGGTCATCATTGATGTTGGTGACGTTGTAGCCGTGCTGGTTCCAGACCTGGCGGGCGGGCACCCAGGGTTGGTTGGCACTTTCGTAGACACTGATCCAGTCCGTTCCGGAGGCACCCGGGCCGTTACCTGTCTGAGCCGTAACGATTATTTCTGCCGTTCCGTCACCGTTGACGTCGGCAACGATGGGGTATTCTGTCCGGGTACCGGCCCGGCTCTGAATACGGAAGAGCTCCATCCCCGTTGCACCGTCATAGATGAATAGGTTCTCCTCTTCAGAGTAGACCACTTCCACCGTTCCGTTGCCGTCAAAATCAAAAAGGGTCGAACCGGTTCGTTGCGAGCCGTCATCGAGACCTGTATGCTGCCACAGTGTAACCCATGTTCCGTTGTTCGGGTCGGCATCTCCGTCGTTGTCGATATAGTTACGGACGATATAGATGTTCCGGCCAGCGAAGCCCAGCTCCACGTCGCCGTCGCCGTCGAAATCACCGATGTTGATGCGGCCTCCTGCGGCCGTACTGGGGACCTGGTAACTTGGTCCGATAAGTTCATTGGTGTAAGGGTCCCAGGCGTACACATCTCCTGCGTCCATGACGGCAATGTCCATCCGTCCGTCGCCATTGATGTCGGCGATGGAGGTAAAACCGTCGCGCAAATTAGTGGGCCCACTGTACTCCGCTGCCAACTGGTAGCTTCCGTTGTCCATTCCTCCGGAGGGGTCAAAGTCGACGGTCCATACCTGGTTGCCGGCAATGTATTCCATGCCGGCAGCTTCGGGGCCGAAAGTTCCCATTCCATCTGGCCGGGGGTCCCCCGGCTGGTAGAGGTCGAAGTAGATGGGGTAACGATCGGAGTTACCACCGGTACCATAGCCACCAACGTTGACGCTGGCGTCTCCATCTACATAGCGTTCGCCGGTAATGGCATTGAAGATTCGGTCACCGACGTATATTTCAGGTACTCCGTCCTGATTAATGTCAGCAATTTGTGGGGTAGAGACCAGGTTGTCGTCTCCGATGTTAGTCGCCGTTGTCCAGACCGGGTTCGGGTTACCGAATTCGTAGCGGGCCAGTACGCCGGTATATTCAATCTGGAAGGCATCTCCCAGGCCATCTTCATCCACATCAGCAATGGCGACCTGGCCGAAGGGGTGGGTTCTTGGGGTGACGATACTTTGCAGGATGCTTCCATCGTCTCCGCTGAAAATGTGGAGTCGGGAGGGGTTATTGTCCCGGCTTACCAGATCCGGTATGCCGTCTCCGTTCATATCTCCAATTACCACGCCTGATCGCTGATCAATTGGGTACAACATCTCATCCGTTTGATACAAGAGGTTGAGCTCGATCTCTTCCAACTCCGGCGGGGTGAAACCACAATCGGGGACAGGCTGCCCGAAGAAAAAATCTTCACAGCCAGCTACCCCCGAGCAATCTCCATCATAGCAATCTATCAGTCCGTCACCATCATTATCAATGCCATCCCCACAGGCAGTTTCCTGGGCAGCAAGTTGCGGTAGCCACAATAGAAATACGATAACAATGTAGAGACGAGAGAGTAACAAGGATGAAGGTCTTTTATTCGTGAGATCGCAAAACGGAAAACTATGTAAAGGTACGCAATCAATGGGTTTCCTAAGCGAAAGCAGTAATCATGCGCTCAATGTTTTAAGACTTGAAATCCAGGCAATTAACTGCAACTGGCACCAAACCGCCGAAGAACAATTGCTACAAACAGGCTACGTAGTCGTGTTAGTCGCCCAATCTGTCCATCACCCGCATCGCGGCCTTCTCCACGAGTTGGTACACGCCGGCATACGCCCGATCATCATAATAAGGGTCGAAAACGTCGGGGCCGTCGCTCTCTGCCAGGCCTGCATAATCGAGGAACAGATGGATTTTATCCCTTTGATCCTGCGTCTGCGCGCGGGCCTTTAGGTCCGCCACGTTCTGCCGGTCCATGCCCAGTACCAGGTCGTAGTATTCCAGGTCTTCCTCCGATACGTGATGGCTTCGTTGCGTAGTGATGTCTATGCCGTGCTCGCGCGCTACGGCTACACTACGGGGGTCAGGCGGGTTTCCTGTGTGATAGTTGGCAGTACCTCCGCTGGCAATTTCCCAGTCAAGTCCTCTGGATTCGGCCTCGCGGCGCAAGAGGCCTTCGGCGAGGGGGGAGCGACAAATATTACCCAGACAGACGGCGATAATTTTCATATTAATGGTTACTTTCAGGGGAAAAACTTAAGTGAAGATACCAGTATCCGGTTAGAACAAAGCCCCGATCTTTTGCTGCCCATATATTCAAATGGCCTGGTTACCCGTTACCTCCAACTCGAAGCACCAAAAGGGAAGTTCCCGTTCAGGAAAGCGAACCTGTCCGCGGCAAATGTACCCCCGGCTTTTGTAGAACTGGCCAACACGTTCGTGCCCGGTATATGCATCCAGACGAACAGACGCATAGCCATTTCTCTCTGCGAGGTCTTCCGAAAAGTCCATCATTTTCCGGGCGATTCCTTTTCGCTGAAACTTGGGGGCAACGACCAAACGGTGAATTACCAGCGGACACAGATCCGGCACCTTCCAATCAATGCTCGCGTAGGCTTCATCCTGCTGCTCATTCAGGCAGACGGCTCCGGCAATCAGGCCGTCGGTTTCAAAAACGTAGAGTTCTTCGTTGTTTGCGTCGCGGGACACCACGTTCAGCGATGGGTAACTGTCTGGCCACTGAAAGATTCCCTGGCTGCGAAGGTGAGAACGAGCTTCATCGTACAAACGGTAAACGTCGTCGACATCGGCAGGAAGGGCAAGACGGATATTCATAGAGAGTAGAAGTTTAGTGCCTCCGGCGATGACTGCTGGTTACTTCTTATTGAGCCGGAGCCAAAAATCTTCCGCCATCGCTTCCGGATCAATATCTTCGTACATCCATACGGATCGCGGGGTGTTTTCGGGTGGCGTGGGCACGCTGATTTCGGAAGCTTGCTCAGGCTTCAGGAAGGCTTGCAGCAGGGCTACGTCCCACATCGTCCATTTAGTGGCGTCAGGACCGGCGCTGGTTTCCCAGCGCTTGCGCAGGTAAGCGCCGATTTCACCTGCTTTGCCGAGTTGCCCGAAGGTTTCGTTTCTGTCCCAGGTGTACTCGATGGCCACCGAGATGGGCATTACGTGCAGCTCGAGCCCTTCGGCGTTGAGGAGGTAATTGGCAGCGTTGAGATCCCGGCGGATGTTGAACTCGTCTTTATTCCAGAACCCGCCGTCGAAGTCGTAGCGAAAGCCGAGGGTGTAGGCAACGATCCGGTCTTTGATCTCTGGTTGCAGAGCGATGGCGGAGGCCAGGTTGGTTGCCGCGCCGATACACATCACCACGAGTTTTTCGTCATCGTTCAGCGCCATGGTTTCATCGATGATAAACTGGGCTGCGGGGCTGTCGCGCGGGTCATAATCGCCCCACGGTTTCCCCATGATGAGGTCGGCCCCGAGGGGATGGGGCAGATCGGAGCGCCCGGCGAGGTCGAGTAGTTCTTCGTTCAGTTGCTGGCTTTGGTAGACCGTACTGTCTCCGCTCCAGACGTGAAACCACTGAGCGGAACTGATGCCCAGTAGTTCAAAGCCGGGGTAATCCTCCGTTACCAGGTACGCGATGGCAAACAGGTCGTCGATTTCATTGGCAGTATCGGAATCGAGAATCATTTTTACGGGAGCCTCGCGTGGCCATTCGTGGCGCGGAGCTTCGGGGAGGTCTGCTTTTTCAGCGTCTGATGTTGCGGGCGACGGAGCGCAGGTGCAGAGAATGGTTAGGAGGAGCAGAAGGATGACGGTTCGCATTGGGCAAATATACCGGATCATTCCAACCGAATCCAATCAAGCTCTAACCTAAAGTCTTCCTCTTGTTTATTGCCGATCAGAATGGCGACTTCGGAGAGTACCTCCGCCGGATAATCCTCCCGGTCAAGACGGCGCCCCCGCCACTGGGGCTTCATTGCCCGAAGCTCTATTTCCACTTCTTCCCATTCTCCGGAGGTTTGAAAGTTGTACACATAGCTGTGCCGGTGGTCTTCGTTCGTTTTTGTCCGGAACTGATATGCTCTGCCATCGCCCTTCAGGCGTATTACTGCTTTGGTAAAACCGTCAATCCGGGTACCCGGCATCCGGTAGCGCAGGGAACTAAAGCCTCCGTTATTGTCCAGAGAGACATGGCCGGTGTACAGTCCGTGACCATCTTCGCTGAGCCCGAAGCTTCCTTCCGAAACTCCTCCCATAACGGTATCATCTACAGTACGCCAATTTGTGAGATCAGCATCAGGAGTAAAATCGAAAATAATCATCGGTGGCAATTGAAAGAGTAAAAGTAGTGGCAAAAGGATGTACATAGAGGCCTAACGGCAGAGGGGCTTTTTGGTTGTTACCGCATTTAAGCCATAGAAAAGCCGGGGCCCTACTTAGTTTAACGACTAAACGAAGAAAGCCATCGACGAACAGCATTTCCGGGCGTCAACCCTGATAACCAGGTGATGTTTTGTAGATGTATGTTCGTTAGAATACTCAACCACCGCCCCGAAATCCTCTTCTGGTCAGCCGCTCTGCTGGCCCTGGCGCTTAACTCGCCGGAAGTAAAGGGTCAGTCGCTTTGTTTCTTTCGGTTTGCGGGGCTGAGCCACTGCCCGGGTTGCGGACTTGGCACCTCGATCTCGCACCTGTTTCGTGGTCACCTAGCGGCATCGTTCGCTGCCCACCCATTCGGTGTGCCTGTATCAGGCGTACTTCTTTTTCACCTCATCACCTCTATTAAACAAGAATACCATGCTTTCGCCCAATCTACTCTCTAGCCTTCCCCGTCTTGACCTCGAAGAGCAGACGCGTTTGGAAACCACCCTGGCCAATGTTCCGGCAGACCGGCACGCCCAGTTCATCAGTATTTACGCCAACCGGCGCAAGGATCCGCAGACGGTACTCTTGTTATCACTCTTAGGCTTTCTTGGTTTTGCCGGTGTCCACCGCTTCGTCACAGGAGATGTAGTCCTTGGAATTGTTTACTTCCTCACGGGTGGCTTCTGTGGTATCGCCACCATTGTTGACGCCATCCTCCACAAGAAGATCGCCAACAACCACAACCAGCGCATGATGAATGAAACCCTGGTAATCATGAACCGGTAGAGAAGGTAGCATCCTTTAGGCGGTGTTTGAGTCCCACTCTGGGGTTCACCTCTGCCCTTCTGTCTCACCGTAATGAGAGGATATGCCAAGAGGTATAAAAGCAAAATAGCATCACGACAGCCAGTATTTGGTTTGCCAGAAAAAGCCACCAAATCGCAGGCCCGCCTGCTCATACCTTTGTATCGGAATGGTTCCCTCAACTTTCTTTGCACCTGCGGCCGCGCCTGAAAAAACGGAGATGGTAGATCTAACCTTCCTCCCCCTTCAGACTCGTCAGGAACGCCACAAGGTTGCGAATTTCCCGACGGGAAATCTTCCCGTCCACAGAAGGCATGCTTGACGGCAGGGTTTCCTCTTCCGCAATATCAGCCCGGGGAATCTTCTTTGTCTCCGTCTTTCCTGTCTTCACCTCCAGGTATTCGGGAGTACGACTCACCACTATGCCCGAAAGCATTTCTTCGTTATTGAGGGTCACCAACACGGTCTCGTGGCCAGGCGCAAGTGCTTCGCTTGGGCGGATGATTGAGGTCAGCAGTTCCCGGGGTGAGAGGCGGTGCCCGACCCCGGCCAGGTTCGGCCCAACGTTGCCACCGTACTCAAAGATGGCGTGACAGCGGGTACACTGAGCGGTAGTATTCCGGTAGAACACCCGGTAACCAGCCCGCTTGTTTCCGCCAGCCAGTGCGGTGGCCATCAGCCCCAGATCATCTGTTTTCATGAGCTCTTCCTCGTAGGCAGACAGTTGTTTCTGGAGTTCTGTGTTGCCATCATGAGCTTCAACAGCCTCCACCAGGTCGAGGTGAATAACGGCCGGGAGTTTGCCCGCTGCCATCTGGCCGATCAACTCGCCAAGGAGCGCTTCCCCTTCGGCGCCCGGGAGTTTCGCCAATCCAGCAAGTGCTGACTGGGCCTCGCCAACGGTCCCTTCCACAATGATGTCGCGGTAAAGCTTAGTGGCAGAAGCAGGCTCGATAGTAGATGCAGGCAACAGTTCCAGCGCGCGTCGACGTACCTGATCGTTGCGATCATTGAGGGCCGTACGTAGTAATTGCTCCAGGTTGGGCGCGTGAAGTTTGTCGAGTGCAACCAGAGACTCCGCCCGGATATCAGGATTGCCGTCCTGGGTCATCATGGTGGCAAGCTGGTCCGTAGTTCCTTTGAGCTCTAGCGAAGAAGACGCCCTGATCGCAGCTTTACGGACACCAGCCTCGCCTTTCGCGATCAGTTCAGGAATGATGCTTCCGAGCTTTTCCGTTACGTAAACAGCGCTCTTTTTCCGTACTCCCCGGTAGCGACCGTCTACGCGGTCAAATACCGACGGGTCGGCCCAAGTGCCGAGTGCAGCCAGGGCCTCGGCCCGCATTGGGGCCGGATTAGATGTGTTATCGACGTACTTCACCAACTCGTCAATTGCGCGATCATTACCGACGTTGACTGCGGCATTGATGGCGCGCCGGATGAGTGGTTCGCTCGTCCACGCGCGGGCATTGAGTGTACTCGCCAGGGGCCACATTGCTCCGGGGATGGTGAAGTCATCGTTGATGGCACGCGCGGCTTCAGCCACAACGTATTCGTCCTCATCCTGAAGGAAAGCTTTCACTTCCGGAGATTCCATACGGCGGAGTGCTACCACCGCCAGCAGGCGAACGTTGCGGGAAGGATCGGCCGCCAGGTTGCGCATGGCAACGGCATCGCCGATGCGGCCGAGGGCAACCATGCCGCCGTGGCGAAGCCACGGGTCCTGGCCATCGTCTTCGCGCAGCATAGCTACAATTGGCTCTACCGCAGCAGTCTCTTCGGTTCGGCCAAGGGCCTCCATGGCGAAGAAGCGAACGCGCGCAGAAGGATGACCAAGCAGGCCGATGAGCGCTTCTGCATGGCCACTCTGTTTGAGGTCTCCGATCATTTTAGCGGCCTGGGCGATGATTTCCGCGTCGGCATCGAGAAGGAGTTCAGCGAAAGCGCCCTCTCCTTCTTCGTAGCCCCGGCGATTCATCATGCTCATGCCCCAAATGGCGTGGATGCGGGCTAGCTGCTCTTTTGATCCGGCAGAAACTTCGCGGAAGGCCTCAAATCCGTTTTCGGCTCGTTTTGCCAGTTCGAACTGAGCTTTGAAACGGATACGTTGGTCTTGATGGCCGAGGAGTTCGGCGAGAGATGGTTCGTCATTCCGTGAGAAATCGCTTGTCAGCAGTTCGCCGACTTCTTTTCTCAACTCCGTTTCTGCACCTGCGTCCGCGCCTACATCCAATTTCCAGATGCGGCCCTCGTTTTTCGTCCCCCAGCCGTTGATCCAGTCGCCGAAATAGAGGGAGCCTTCGGGACCAAAGTCGAGACCGGTTGGTAACAGGCCTTTCACGATCGTGTCGTGATCAGCAAGGGCAAAGCCCGCGCCGTCGGGCTTCATGCTGAAGGAATGGATGGGTGAATTATTCGGTGAACCCCGGAATTCGGCGACGAAGAAGCGGTCGTAGTAGTCAGGAGACAAGGCGGTTCCCGGGTTGTACACCAGCCCGGTGGGGCCGTTTACGAAATTCTGGATAGCGGGCAAGAAGTAGGCGGCTTGTTCGTCGTTGCGGGCCAGGCTCATCTTTTCGTCCATCCATACTTTGTAGTCATTGTTTTTGTCGTCGGTGTACTTGCCGAACTGCCAGTTTATCCGCCAGCCGGTATCTGAACCATCGATGAGGTAAACCAGGCGTTCACGCTCTCCGGCGTGGTCGCCATCATTGTCGACAGTAATGAGGTTACCGAACTGATCGAAAGCAAATTCATGGGTATTGCGCACGCCGTGCGCAAATACTTCGTAATTGGAACCATCGGGGTCACACCGGACAACAACGCCCCGGTTGGGGTACTTCCAGTTCTTGCCGTCTTTATCGGTTACGTTGGAGCCGATGTCTCCGATTCCCCACCAAATGCGGCCCTGGGGCCCTACCGTAACGCCACTCATACCGTGGCCGCTAAAGCCAATATGGACTGCAAAGCCATGCGCAAGAGCTTCCGTACCATCGGCGATGCCATCGTTGTTTTCGTCGGATGCTTTCCACAGATCAGGGCCTACGGCTACATAAACATTGCCGTCGTGGTACTCGATACCGTTGGCCACATCAGTAATCTCTTCACCGAAGTCTTCCAGATAGCGCTGTGTGTAGTCGGCCACGCCGTCCCCGGTTTTGTCCGTTACGTACCATACGTTTTCCTTTTCGACCGTGAGGTCCCGCCAGTCGCGAACGCCATCGTTGTTCAGGTCTTTCAGGTGAGCCATTGACTGATCGTTGTCGGCCTCAAAGGTTTTGCGGAGAAATTCCCGCCGGTCTTCTACTGTCTCGAACGACATGGAAGCCACCGTCCAGTCCATGTGGCCCCTGATGTCGAACTCGGAACTCGTTTGGCGGGAAGCACGGGTGTAGAAAATCCTTCCGTCCGGAGCTACACTGATGGCGATCGGATCCTGTACGATAGAATCGGCCGCCCAGAGATCAAGCTTCAGATCGTCCAGAATTTCAACGTTCATCTCCTTGCGGATTTTAGCGGCTTCGCTTGCCGCCGTTTCCGGGTCTAGTGAGATGGACTTCGCTTCGTATTTATTATTGACCTCCGGAGCACAGGCATAAACGATTCCGGCAATAGCCAGAAGGGCAAGAAGAATTCTTACTGGGAACTTTCGCATTATAATTTCGACTTTATTTGAGTTGGCGAAAGATACTGTTCACCTACCTAAAAATCTCCCTTGAATATCGGACAATTACGATCCGACACCAGAAATGGATTCAGGCTTACAGGTTCTGAGGGCGCACACGCAGGTGCAGAGAAGGTTTTCTTGCCGCCCCCTCAGGCCAGGAACTTTGTTAGTTCTTCTTAACCCGCTGGGTATGGATCACCTTATCATCAGCGTCTTTAAGTTGTACGAGGTACATCCCCTGTGGCAAATCGGCGATGTCGTATTTCTTCTTCGCGCCGAAGTCGAAAGCTTTAACCTCACGGCCTACCATGTTGATGACCAGAACGTCTTTCACGCGATCACTGTACCCAATCTCGAAGGTCGTGGTTACGGGGTTGGGGAAGATGCGAAGATCCTCCGCAGGTGCCTGAGCAGAAAGGCCGAAGTTAAGAGTGAAGAAAAGACAAAAGAGTAGAGCGTTTTTCATGATAGAGTGATTCAATTCCGATTAAGAGAGTAATGATTCAGGTCTGTTTTGCGACCTTATTTACCCCTTCAACTCACCCTGTTCACGGTGGTGCACAAGAAAAATGCCTTTTTCTGAAAAAAACTGATTTTTATTCGAATTTCGCGAAATTCAGTCAAAACACAAGTTATCCGACAACTTAAAGGCCCTTAACACTCTTTTTAGAGTGACTAAATATCATCAACAAGATTGCCTGAATATAAAGATCAGTACTTCTGTAGTTTGTAAGCCATTGTTTCTTTGTCCATCCGTAAGCGATTCATGAACCCTCCCACTGCCCCATTCCGGAAGGGTTCTCCCCTAAAAGAAAACCCCGTTGCCTTTACAGACAACGGGGTTCTTACAGGAAACCTGATTATGAGACCTTACTTCACGTCGAAACGATCAAGGTTCATCACCTTATCCCAGGCGGCAACGAAGTCACGCACGAAGCGCTCTTCGCTATCACTTGAACCGTATACTTCGGCGATGGCACGAAGTTCGGTATTGGAGCCAAAGATGAGGTCAGCACGGGTGCCTGTCCACTTAACGGTACCGGTTTTACGGTCGGAACCTTCAAAGAGGTTGTTGGTCCCTTCAACTGCCTTCCAGGCAGTACCCAGATCGAGTACGTTGACGAAGAAATCGTTACTGAGTACTCCGGGGCGGTCGGTGAAGACTCCGTTGGCAGAGCCATCGTAGTTACCGCCGATTACCCGCATACCACCAACGAGAGCGGTCATTTCAGGAGCGGTAAGCTTCATGAGGTTAGCACGGTCCACGAGACGGGCTTCAGGGGTAATATCGTCCGAAGTCCGGTAGTAGTTACGGAATCCGTCAGCCTTAGGTTCCAGTGCCTGGAAAGCTTCCACATCGGTCTGCTCCTGGGTAGCGTCAGTACGTCCCGGAGTGAAAGGAACCGTAACGTCGAATCCACCATCTTTTGCAGCCTGTTCCACGGCAGCACAACCACCGAGAACGATGATATCGGCCAGTGAAATCTGCTTGCCGCCGTTGGCGAACTCTTTACGAACGCCCTGCAGTACTTCGAGTACTGAAGCCAGTTCTTTAGGGTTGTTTGCTTCCCAGTTCTTCTGCGGGGCAAGTGCAATACGTGCGCCATTGGCTCCACCACGCTTGTCGGAGTCGCGGTAAGTCGCGGCAGATGCCCATGCGGTAGTCAGCAACTGAGATACGCTCAGGCCGGAAGCCAACAGCATACGCTTCAGTTTAGCTACGTCTTCGTCGTTGACGAGTTCGTGATCCACTGCAGGAACAGGGTCTTGCCAGATCAACTCTTCAGCCGGCACTTCCGGACCGAGGTAACGGTCTTTTGGTCCCATATCACGGTGTGTAAGCTTGAACCACGCACGAGCGAAGGCATCAGCAAAGGCATCGGGGTCTTTGTGGAAACGCTCAGAGATTTTGCGGTAAGCAGGGTCTTCGCGCAGCGCAAGGTCAGTAGTCAGCATGAATGGCTGGTGGGTCTTACCAGCAATATGCGCATCGGGCACAGTTCCTGCTCCACCATTGTCTTTTGGTCGCCACTGGTGGGCACCGGCGGGGCTTTGGTAAAGCTCCCACTCGAACCCGAAGAGGTGATTGAAAAAGTCGTGGCTCCACTTGGCGGGGGTGGTGGTCCATGCACCTTCCAGCCCGGAAGTGATGGTGCTTTCTGCATTTCCTTTCCCGAAGCTGTTTTTCCAACCAGTGCTCATCTCTTCGATGGCAGCACCGGCAGGTTCTGCAGTAACGTACTTTTCAGGATCGGCAGCACCGTGGGTCTTACCGAAGGTGTGTCCACCAGCGATCAGCGCAACGGTTTCTTCGTCGTTCATAGCCATCCGACCAAAGGTCTCACGGATGTCGATCGCTGCAGCAACAGGATCAGGGTTGCCGTTGGGGCCTTCGGGGTTTACGTAGATGAGCCCCATGTGCGAAGCAGCAAGTGGCTGCTCGAGGTCTCCGTTTGCGTAACGCTCCTGGTTACCGAGCCATTCTTTCTCAGATCCCCAGTATACGTCCTGCTCCGGCTCCCAGATATCTTCACGGCCACCGGCAAAACCGAAGGTTTTGAAACCCATCGTTTCCAGGGCTACGTTTCCGGTCAGAATCATAAGGTCAGCCCAGCTGAGTTTCTTGCCGTATTTCTGCTTCACGGGCCAGAGGAGAAGGCGCGCTTTGTCGAGGTTGGCGTTGTCCGGCCAGCTGTTCAGTGGCGCGAAGCGCTGGTTACCCGAACCTGCACCGCCACGACCATCGGAGATACGGTAAGTACCGGCACTGTGCCATGCCATCCGGATCATGAACGGACCGTAGTGCCCGTAATCCGCTGGCCACCAGTCCTGAGAGTCGGTCAGCAGAGCAGCGATGTCTTGCTTCACTGCAGCCAGATCAAGGCTCTTAAAGGCTTCGGCGTAATCGAAGTCAGGATCCATCGGGTTCGACAGCTCAGAGTTCTGACGCAGGATATTCAGCTTCAGGCGGTTTGGCCACCAGTCTTCGTTTCCGGTACCGTCACCGCCGGTTTTGTGTGGATTCCCGCTGAGAAAGGGACATTTGCTTGAATCGTTGACGTCCCATGCCTGGGTACCATCACCATTTTTCATATGGTCCATAAGTTAAGTTTTTTGATCGGTTATATTATGTTCGCAGCAAGAGAATAACCTCCCGCTGGTTCTTAGTCTGTTTACTAACTGAGAAGGAAAGCAACCCCGCAAAGGTTTAAGTAACAGCCGGTAATCTTGTCCGATTTCAAGACCGCCGCCGGGTAAGTTTGCCACCTCCTTTTAAGCAGTTACAAAAGTAGGCCTCACGCAACTATCATCAAAATTGATTAAATTTCTTTACGATAGATTAAAACTATAATAACCGCCGGTTATTTATTGACAGAGCGATCGAGCCATCCACCGTTCTCGGCCGTCAAATACTGCCCCTCTATGTCTCTCCAGCAACTCCGCTACCTTTTGGCTCTCGACGATTTACGCCACTTTAGTCTCGCAGCGAAACACTGCTTCGTTGCTCAGCCTACGCTTACTACCCAACTGAAAAAGCTCGAAGACGAACTGGGGGTTCAGCTCATCGACCGTAAGGCAAACCCCTTACGCCCCACCCCGATCGGAGAAAAGGTGATCGCCCAGGCGCGCATCATTCTGGAAGACGTTGCCGGCCTGGAGGCCCTCCTGCGGGAAGAAACCGGCAGTCTGGCGGGAACCTACGTATTGGGAATCATCCCAACGCTGGCGCCTTACCTCCTGCCCCTCTTTTTGCAGTCCTTCACGTCACGCTTCCCCGACGTCCACCTCGTCATCCGCGAGATGCAGTCTGAGGAGATCATGGAAGGGCTGAAAAGGGGCAAGGTCGATCTCGGCCTCCTCGTCACTCCGCTGGAGGACAAACAACTCCGGGAAATCATCCTCTTCTACGAACCTCTGCAGGTTTACGCCGCTCCCAATGAGCCAATCCTGGACAAAACTCCGCTCTTGCCGGAGCACGTCAACCAGGAAGAATTGTGGATCATGGAACAAGGCCACTGTTTCCGGAACCAGGTACTCAATATCTGCAACTTCAAATCGGACAGCCCGAGCCCGGACCGGGCCATTACCTTTCAGGCCGGCTCGATCGAAACCCTGAAAAACATGGTACGCAACAACCTGGGCTACACGATTGTCCCCGAAATGAGCGTCCACCCGAACCTGGACAAAGATTACGTCAAATCGTTCGCCGATCCCCAACCTGCCCGGGAAGTGAGCCTGGTGGTAAGCAAAGCCTTCAGCCGCGAGCAACTCATTGCCGAGCTTCGTAAAGCAATTCTGGCGGTGGTACCGGATCGATTCCGGAAGAACGAGCGTTACGTAGGGATTGCCTGGCGGTAAGCACTTCGCAAACCAGGGCGCAGCCGCCGGTGCAAAGGAGGTTTTCGGACACAGCTCTTCCAGAGAACCTTCTTTGTACCTGCGACCGCGCCAAAAGTCACGTCTAGCGATATCTGTCTGGGTTTCAAAACTCAAAAGCCCCGCAGCGACGAAGTCACTGCGGGGCTTTCAAAACGGGGCAAAGACCAGGCTTACCCTTACTTAACATTAGCCGTCTGTAAGACTTGTACCAATTCCTCCATCAGCTCCCGCTTCTTGCGCCCGGGAGCCAGGACAAAACCATCGACCAGCACCAGTTGCCTGCGCGCTTCGTCGTTGATGAGATAAGACACGAACGGGCCGCCGAGGAAATCGTTTTCCATTTCCCAGATGCCCCGACCCTCCAGCGCGTAATGGCCGTTGAGTTCGGTTGTACTCACGAAGAAAGGCAAGTCGCGGTCGTTCACCTTCATGAAAGTGCTGTCCAGAGTGGTGCTCAGGTATTCCCGCCCCACCTGGTCGCGGATAGTGATAAGCCCCTCTTTGGTCAACTGAGACTGGTCCTCGTAGGGCACGCGGGTGGCCATAATGTTGAGGCTTCCGTTCTTCGTTTTTTTACGAAGCCATGCGAAATCATCGGACTCTACCGGAACCATATCGTAGCCGCCGGGGATGTCCATCGTTGCTCCCGTACGTTCTGCCACTTTCTCGCCCAGCATCCGGTTAACGCCCTGGAAGTACGTCGTGATCTTGATGCGTTCGTTTTCCCGTTCCGCGATCCGTTTCACCACAGCCGGGTAGGCTGTGCTCATCCCCGCCAGCAGTTCGGCCTGGTTGCGGCCCATAAGATAAATCAGTTGCTGGCCGGTGGCCCATTTGTTACGCGCTACGGCGGTACCGAAACCTTCTTCCTTAACCTGCTGTATTCTGGCGTCGCTAAGGTCTTCTACCACCATTTTGGTGGTAGGGCTTTCTTTCTGGCTCAGATCAGCCAAAACGACATAGTTCCGCAGCTGCTGCAGCGTAGGCTCTTCCCGCAGGTTGTAGGGCTCAATGTGGCGCACGTCAAAAATAGGCTCGGGCTGGGGTAAGATCAGATAGGGCGATTCGAAAAAGAAGGCCACCGAATCCTGAGCACCATCGAGCCACAGTGTACTGTCTGCGATCACATACAGGCTGTTGATTTTGCCGAATGCCGCAGGCGTGGGGCTAAGATTGCTCGTCATTTCGGAGCCGCAGGAAAAAATGCTCAATCCCAGCAGACCGGCGAGTAAGTAGTTCAGAAAGCGAAAATTCATAAAATTGGTTCTATTCAGTTACTGAACAGATGATATTGCCCGGAGTTCTGGCGTGTGAGGAGAAGAGGAGAAACAAGAAATCAGGAAATTGAAAACGTGGGAATGACCCCTTGTTCTCACCTTCCTGATTCCTGACTTCTCAATTTTTGACTTCCGGTCCTTAGAACAGCGCTTCGATAACGTGCTCTTCGGTGATTCCTTCGGCCTCTGCTTTGTAGTTACGCACGATCCGGTGACGCAGCACGTACTTGGCAATGGCCTGTACATCCTCGATATCGGGGCTGTACTTACCCGAGATGGCCGCGTGGCACTTAGCACCAAGAACGAGGTACTGACTCGCCCGGGGGCCGGCACCCCAGCTGATGTAATCGTTGACGTTGGCGGTTGCGCGCTCGGTGTTCGGCCGGGTTTTAGACACCAGACCAACGGCGTATTCCACTACGTTGTCGCTAACGGGAATCTTGCGGACAAGCTGCTGGAAATACACGATTTCTTCGCCCGTCAGGATTGTCTTCAGTTCAGATTTACTGACTCCGGTAGTACCCTTCACTACGGCCAGCTCCTGCTCGTAAGTAGGGTAATCCAGCGGGATGTTGAACATAAAGCGATCAAGCTGGGCCTCGGGCAGCGGGTAAGTTCCTTCCTGTTCTATAGGGTTCTGGGTGGCCAGTACAAAGAAGGGGCTCGGCAGCAGGTGCCGGACACCGTTGACGGTCACAGAGCGCTCCTGCATCGCTTCCAGCAGGGCAGCCTGTGTTTTGGGAGGCGTACGGTTGATCTCATCGGCCAGGACGATGTTGGCAAAGATCGGGCCTTCGGCAAAATCGAATTTCTTCTGATCGTTCAGGATTTCAGAACCGGTGATATCCGTCGGCATCAGGTCAGGTGTGAACTGAATGCGCTTGAAGTCGAGGTCAAGCACTTCGGAAATGGTGGAAACGAGCAGGGTCTTGGCCAGCCCGGGTACACCCACCAGCAATGAGTGACCATTGGCGAACATGGAGATCAGAACGTTCTTTACTACGTCTTCCTGACCTACAATGACTTTGCCGATCTCGGCGCGCAGGTCCTGGTAAGCTTTAGCTAATGCATCGACGGCTTCTACGTCGGACTTAAAGTTGGGTTGTGCCATGGGGTTGTTTCGAATAAGGCTCCAAAAGTCGTTAAAATGCGGGACAATGTCTAATTGTTGTTCTCCAGATCGGGTTTTAGCCGGATTGAGCTAAAGTATTTCTCTTTCGGGCTGTATTTCGGGTGGTTTCCCGTTCCGCCGCCGCATTGCTCTTTCAACTTTCTTTGCACCCGCGCCCGCGCCCCGATGATGTCCAAATCAGCTTAACCAGACTTGCCCCCGCCAAAATGAACAACAACATCGCCGGAAATCCGCCCAGCGTATTGATGAGCCGGATGCCGTCTATTCCCGCAAACGCAACCATCGTCCAGGACACAACTCCCACAACACCTCCCCACAACAGTTTTACCCACAAGGGAGCTTCCGGATGTTGCGGCGTAATGCCCTCAACACAAAGCGCGCTCATCGCCGACACGTTGGAATCTGCCGCCGTAACGTAAGACAAAAACACCAGCACAAGGAACAACACCGGCGTAACCTCCGCCAACGGCAGGGTCTCCAGCAGGACGTAAATGATCGCTTCCGGCCCGCTCTCTTGCAGCGCGGCAGTGAGGAGGCCGCTCTCATCGGTCACCAGGCCAATGGCCCCGAAACACATCATCCAGAATGCACCGAACAGTGAAGTGTACAGCAGGTTAACCCTGATGAATTCCCTTACCGTGTAGCCTATACCCAGGCGCCCCAGAAACAAGGCCGTTACCGGCGCCCAGGCGTACCACCCCGCCCAGTAAAAAGAAGTCCACGCGCGGCCCCAGGCCGCGTCGATCCCTTCGTCGAGCCCCAGGCTCCGTGGAACAAAACTAAGGATGTAGTCTCCCGCGCCCTCCAGACTAAGCCCCGCCGCCGACAGCGTAGGCCCGGCCAGAAAAACAAATAATGCGAGGCATATGAAACCAACCATGTTCATACTGCTAAGCAAACGAATCCCCCGCTGCAAACCGCTCGCCGCCGAAATGCTGAACGCCAAAACGATGGCGCCAATTATGCCCCCGAGTACCACCGGAGACCGCCCCAGTCCCAAACCTCCCGACAACGATAAACTCCCCGCCCCCAACGCGCCAGCCATGCCCGCAACCAACGCAAAAAGACAAAGCGAATCGATGAGCGAACCTCCGAGGTGATGTATCCGGCCGCCAAATACCGGCTCGAGCAAAGAACTTAGCGCGAAGGGCTGCTGCCGGTTGTAAAAAACAAGGGCAAAAAGCAAGCCCCCGAGCGTGTACATTCCGTAGGGCGTTATCGTCCAGTGTAAGAGCATGGTGCTCATCGCAAAAACGGATGGCTCACCGGCCCCCGCCGCAGGCGGGGCGCTGTAATGGTAAATTGGCTCAGCCGTTCCCCAAAACAGAATGCCCGTAGCTATCGTCGTGCAAACCGTAACCGCAAACCACCGGGACCGGCTCAGCAAGGGCGTTGCCTGCTGGCCTCCGATCTTAACCCGCCCCAGCGGACTGACGTACGCCGCGGTCACAACAAACAGACAGGCAAACATCGACCAGTTGAAGAGCCAGTCGAAATGCAGCATCAGCCAATCCGAACAACCTTTCAGGAACACAACCATCTCTTCCGGAGCCGCCAGACCGTAAACGGCAGCAGCGAGCAACGGCAACAAAGGCGGAAACAGTACTGATCTTCGTAAACGGATAGGAGCTATGTGTTTGGTTCTCTCTCCGGTAAAGGTAACACCAGCCTGCCCGTAGGCCTACGGCTCAGGCCACGGCTACTGCAAACGGACTTTAGGCCGCAGCGTAAAATCAAAAACAGAGAATCAAAATTTCTGGCCTTCCACTCAGGAACACGGCCATACCCATTCGCTGAGCGGCAACCGCGCTCCACCGAAGTTGAAGTGCCACCATTCTGTCCGGATGGTAAGAAAGCCGTGCTTACGCATGGCTGCTTGAAACAGCTTCCGGTTGGCCAGTACTTCTTCGGGTAAATTAGTTGTTGTGGTATAGGCTTCTTCACCAAAGAAGTCGTAGGTCGTCCCCATGTCTAATTCTTCGCCCGTATCGAGCTGTACTATGGTCAAATCAGCCGCGGCGCCCCGGCTGTGCAGGCTTCCTCGTTTGGGGTTGGCGACGTAACGCGGGTCCGGTAAAACATCCCACAGGCGCTGTTGATAAGGCCCGGGGCGGTAACAATCATACATTTTCAGGCCCAGCCCCTTTGTCTTCAGGTCGTGGTGCACCTTCAGTAGTGCGCGCGCTACCTGAGGCCGGTAGAAACAACGGCCGCAGTCGTATATAACCTGCTTCATAAAGTTGTTATCCGTTGCGTACCGGATATCGAGGCGGATGGTAGAGTCAAGGGTAACCATCTCGGTCCACTGGCTCGTATCATAATCGTAAACCGGAGCGGGCGGTGGTGGCGGCGGTGGCACTTCTACGGGGAAGGCGGCGGCTAGTACCGGGGTGTTTTCCCGGGCGCGGCCGCAGGTACAAAGCAGGAAGCTTACGGAGAGCAGTGTGAGTAGGATACGAATCGGCATGGGGCTAAGGTAATGATATCGTACCGGACCTGAAGACAGACCGCCCCGCCGCCGGAGCACGCTCTTCCGGCCGCAGTTGTACTACCTGAACCCTATCCGCAAACTCAGATCGGGCGTGAACCCCAAACCGGTTCGGTCTACTTCTTCCAGGTCATACCGGTTTGGTGCCGGCAGCCCCGTTGCACTGACGAGGTACTGTCGTTCCAGTAAATTCCTCCTGCCGTAAAGGTTGCTCACTGAAAGGCCGGCACGGGCATACCAGCGCTTACCGGTGGGTACAAGCTCTCGAAACACCGAGAAATCCAACCGGTGAAAGGCCGGCAACCGGGCCTCGTTGGTCGGTCCTACTTCCAGGCGGTTTACCAACCAGTCGCTTCCCGGCCAGACCTCAGTTAGCACCTTACGGAATTCGGTGTACCTGATTC
The DNA here is from genome assembly GCF_008014675.1 of Neolewinella aurantiaca. Taxonomy (GTDB): domain Bacteria; phylum Bacteroidota; class Bacteroidia; order Chitinophagales; family Saprospiraceae; genus Neolewinella; species Neolewinella aurantiaca. The sequence continues at coordinate 132,720 of NZ_VOXD01000009.1, forward strand.
CGGAGTGAATTCTCCACCCCACAGAGGCCGACCAGCCGTTGTTGGTATAGGTATGGATGAGCTGTAACTGGTGCCGCCTGTCGTTGTCGGCGGGGAAGTAATCCGGCCCCAGCTCCGGGAAGCGCCATTTCGTATTGCTCAGCGTGTAGATGGCCCAACTCCTCCAATTGGCCCAACGTTTCTTCACCAGTACATCTACTCCCAGTGCGCGGGATGTCCCTTTCGTAAACCCTTCCCGCAACAGCAGGGTGTTAATGGTTGTGATGCCATTTATCCTTTTGTAATAACCTTCCACATCAAAAAACCAGTCGCCGGCCTCGCCACTTATCCCCAGGCTTCCTTCCCTGCCGGCAGCCACCGGCAGCCGGCCGTTGTCGGCCAGCGTCCACAACGAGACCATCGAACTGACCCTTTGCGCATTGAGGTTCACGATCTCTTGCGTAAACTGATGGCTCTCTCCGTAAGCGGCCTTTACCAGCCAGTCTTTTCCTGTCCGGTACCCCAGGCTGAGACGAGGCTCCGGATACACTTCGCCGGTTGGCTCGTAGTACTGCAGGCGCAGCCCTGCTTCTACAAACAGCCGCTCTTTCCCCTGCCAGTGGTAGTTTCCGTACGCGGCTACTGCGTTGGCCATCCCCCCGCTGAACGAAAACGCGCCGAGACTATCGGTCAGTAAGTCTTCCGTCAGGTAATCCAATTCATGCCGAAACTGCTGTGCCTGAACCCCAGCCTGCAATGTGCTTTGACCAACTACCGGTAGTTCGTATTCCACCCTTGCTGAACTTTCCTCGATTTCACTGGCCCTGCGGGAGGAAACCCCATCCCCGCCGTTTTGAAAGCTAGTGCCTCCCTTACCACTAAATGCGGAGAGCGTCAGTTGAACCAAGACCTCCCCCTTGCCCAACGGCTGGCGGTAATTGCCACTTATTCCATCGTTTTTAACGATGAGGCCTTCCGCAAAGAACCGGTTCGTGTTTCCCCGCCCGATCAGATAGCCGAAATCATCGTGCTGCGAGAACCCGCTCACCGTGAGCGTCTGCTCCGGGCTGAAGTTGTAGCGCCACCGACCGTTGAACTCTCTGAAGTTGAAGTCTTCCCGCTGTGGCAGATTGTTTTCCTCCGCCCTCAGTATTCGGGCAAATACATCTCCCTGGAATACCTGGGCCCGGTAACCTTCGTAGGCAGGCCCCTCGCTGAGGAACCCGGGCGAGCCACGAAACGCCAGTTGAAGGTCGGATTTCCCCCCGGCCAGCGGCGCTTTCACGAAGGCGTCTGCCGTCAGCAAACTCAATCCCGCACCGGCACTCAGGGTCTTCGCAACTTTTTCGTCCGTATTTATTTCCACCAGGCCGCCTACCCTGCCACCAAAAGCAGCTCCGACACCGCCCCGCCACACATTTACCTCATCGATCAGTTCTGAGCTGAACGGTGAAATCATCGAAAAAAAGTGTCCGCCGGTATACACGGGAATCCCGTCCCAAAGTACCAGGTTCTGATCCGGGCTTCCACCCCGGATGCTCAGGCCTCCAGCCGTTTCTTCGGTGTTGGAAATGCCCGGCAGCAGAGAAAGTGTACGAAATACTTCCGGACCGGTAAAGCCCGGCACCGCAGGTGCCCGACTCGGGTCTACCCGGATGAAAGCTCCGTCTTCCGGCGCGCTGATGCCATCTGACAGGTATTCGGACACCAACACCGAACTGAGTTCGATCGCAGATAGCCGGAGCGAAATGCGCCGCGAATTACCGCTCACGAAATCCTTCAACCGCACCTCTTCACTCTCATACCCCAGGTAAGCCAGGTAAACCAAATCTTCCGGGGCTGCAGTGATTACTCCTCTGAATCGTCCGCTTTCATCGGTGGTTGCAGCTTTTCCGGGAAACTGAAGGGGGACAAAGGGAAGCGCCAGCCCGTCGGTGCTTTGCACTACAAAATCCAGCTCCCAGCTGCGTTCGGTACTGGCCGGCACCGGCTTTAGGCTTATGTAGCCCTCGCCCAAAACCGCAGCCTGCAGGTTGTTTGCCCCAAACAGGCATTGTTCGATTTCTGCCCAGCCGGCTTCATCGAATTGGCAGTTGACCGTACACGCTTCAATTTCTGCGTTCGGGAAGGAGAAATTGAGGTCAAACTTTTTCTCCAGATGGCTGATGGCATCTCGCAGAGGGACATCAGAAAAACCCACGCTGAGCTGTACGCTCTGCAGGTCCTGAGCAGATACTCCACAGGTTAGCAACAACAGCAATAGTATCGCGACAAAGCGCATGTTTTTTTATTCTAAGGGACGAAAGCTTACTACAGCACCTACTCTCTCATATTCAAATCCGGGGATCGGGTTCAGGGCTTGCTCTAAGGCGAGTTCCAGGTCATCGTTCTTGAACGTGACGGTATAAGTCTCTTGTACATCCAGCCCGGCGGGACGATCCACGGTTATGTCATACTGACGCTCCAGCTCGTCCAGAATCTCTTTTAGTGGCCGGTTAACAAATACCGATTTACCCGATAACCAGTCTAGTTGTTCGGTGCCCGTCGCGGCTGCCAGCACGACCGTATCTCCCAGGCTCCGGCTAACCGATTGCCCCGGGCCGATAGGATAATCCTGCGGATCGCCCACGAACCGGACGCTTACTTTTCCCGAAGTACAACTCACCGCTAACCTGTCTTCGCGGCTGTAGACATTGAACGAGGTGCCCAACACACGAACACTGCCCTGCTTCGTATTCACAACGAAGGGAATTGTCGATTTTTCTACTTCAAAATAAGCTTCTCCGTTCAGGGAAGCCGTTCGTTGGGTATCCGTAACAATGAAGCCGAATTCACTCCCGGCGTTAACCTGGGCAGTCGACCCGTCTTTCAGTGCTGCCGTTCGCTGGGCTCCGTTTGCGGTTACAAACGAGGCCGCCTCCGGTCGCATCAGGAACCAGAAAGAAAGAATCAACGCAACTGCTGCGGCAACCGACCAGGGCCAAATGCGCTTAAGCAGGCGCGGCCGCGGGTGCAGAGCACGTTCTTTAGCTCCCCCCTTCGCCAGCGATGCTTGTTTCGATTTCAACTTCCCGAACTCAGCTTCCGCATCAAAAGCCGGAGGTTTCATCCGGCCCAGGTGCTCAACTATGCGTTCGTAACCGGCAAAGTCCGCTCTCAACCGAAACTCCTCCTGCTCAGCAGGAGACAGTTCTCCGCTCAGCCAGCGGGCGAGAAAGGTATCATCCTTGAAGTCTGGCGTAGCCATAATTGCGTGATGTTGCTCTGATATGTGTTTACAACCATACTACTGGACATTTCGCTTCGCGGCTTCTTCGAGGTTTGGTTCCCTCTCCGCTTCGCCTTAGGCGAAGCTTTCTGGAGAGGGCGGAGGGTGAGGTGGAAAATCAAAAATGTCCAGTAGTATGTGGTTATAACCCTTTCCTGCTCGTTTACCCTACCCTACGGTTGAAATATTCATGAGATTTCTTTTACGCTTCCCGGAGGCCAGCTTTTTAACGCGTCAAATCCCCGGGTGCAATTCCCTGAGGCTAGCCAGAGCCCGGTGCATCCGTTTTTCCACCGCTTTCTGGCTGATGCCAAGCAATTCAGCTATTTCCCGGTACTTCAGGCCGTCCATTCTGTTCATCAAAAAAACTTCTCGAGCTCCGTCGGGCAGGGCTTCCAGTGCTGCTTCCAGCTGAGCCTGAAACTCACGCTCTTCCAGTTCTTCCTGAGGCGAAGCATAAACCGGCTCCGGCCCCTGCTGTCGCCACTCGTACTTCAACGCTACTTTTTCCCGGGCTTTCTGCTTAAAAAAAATATTTTCCCCGACCTTAAAAAGCCAGCCACCGGCCTTTTCCGGCAGCACTTTTGCACAGTTCTCCCACAAACGCAGAAAACATTCCTGCACTATATCTCCGGCATTTTCAGCATTGCCCGTACGGTAGTACAAAAAGTTACGAAGCTTAGGCGCAAGATCCTGATAAACAGATTTATACACCACGTCTCCACAAACACCTTCGGCTATATCCGCTTTCATATTTCATGGTTCAAACGTGAAAGATTTTATTTTTTATCGTTGCTCAAGGTAGGGTAAAAATGGGTTTAAGAATTAGACAGTACGAACCGCGGCCACAACGCTACAGGAACTGATCACCCTGAAAACGACGTGGCTTAAAGGCGGAAAATCTATCTAACCCGGGGAGGCCAAAATCGATATTTATCCTTCCCAGTACATCAATACAATTTCCATGTCCGTATTCCCAAAAACATCCCTTCTCTACTTGCTCGTCTTCGGCTTGCTGCTCAACTTCATGAGCTGCGACAATGAACTTGCTCAAGACGCCATTTCGCCCGACTTCGTTACCGAAGAAGAAATGCCCGACCTCCTCATCGAATCCCTGCCTCCTCCGCCCGATGCAGACCCGGAAGAGCTCGACCGTCGCTTGTGCTTCCGTTTTGTTTACCCGATTCAGGTTCAGATACGTAACGGTGAACTCATCACTGCGGAGAACGCTGAAGACCTGCGCGCTGCCCACCAACAGATCATTGCATCCCGCGTCCTCGCCAACTTCGTTTACCCTTTCGACATTGAAATGGCTAACGGTACAACCGTAACCATTAATAACTTTCTTGGCCTGCGCCGGTTGTACCGCGCCTGCCGTGACTTCGATGACGCCGATATCACCCCGTGCATCACCATCAACTACCCCATCGAGGTTACTACGGCAGACTCTGCCTTCACGGTCAACAACGCCCTGGAGCTTCTACAGGCAAACCGGGATTTCCGCCCCCGCGGTGTCAGTATCATTTACCCTATCGACGTAACCCATACAGCAAGCGGCCGGGTCGTAACCATCAACGGTGACCGCGAACTTTACCGCCTGCGCCAAATCTGCCACAACCGCGGCGACTACGACGACCGTGGCCTGCCCTGCTACCGTCTTATGTTCCCTCTTGATATTACCGTCAACGGCAACCAAATCACCCTCGTCGGGCGCATCGGGTGGCGCTTCGCAGTACGCAACATCCCCGAAGAAGCCGACGTAAGCATCGTTTACCCCATCACGATTGTTAACCGAGAAACCGGTGAAGAAATCGAAATTGCCAGCCACGACGAATGGGAGGCCGCCCGCGAACTCTGCGATTAGCCTGGCCGCTCCGTGGACATCGCCGACCACAACAAAAAACAGCGCGACCAGGAATCACTTCCTGGTCGCGCTTTCTAATTCCGACGTCTGGCCTTAGTTCTGCTTTTCCAGCTTACCCATCACGTCCATCAGCATGTTAATACCGACAGCATCCATGGGGTTAGCAGATTTAGAACCGTTAGCACCGCCGCCAATGACAATCTTGGGCACCTGTACTTTGGCCAGCTCTGCGGCCACTCCAATACGGGTTTCCTTCTCGATCTGAGCGCGCTCCAACGGAGAAAGACCAGCGCTTACCTTGAGACGGGCTACTTCTGCCGCAGCCCTACCCTCAGCCAGGGCTTTATCGGCCTGGAACTTAGCCTGCAGGGCCTGCTCCTTACTCACGGCCGTCTCTGCCTGGGCACGAATTTCGGCTTCGATCTTAGCGGCTTCCTCGGTTGCACGAACTTCGGCGACCTTCTGGCGACCGCGCATCTCGGCGGTGAGGGCTTCCTGCTGGGCGGTAACCAGTTCCTGCTTGGCGATGGCTTCACGGGTGCTTTGCTCTACTTTCGCTTTCAGCTTTTCGTTGACTACACTCTCGTAATCCACCAGCGTTATGGCAACGAAGTTGGGCACAATGTCGTACTGCTGGACGTCGCTTTTCGCGAGGATAAAACTGCCGTCCGGGTTCGTCCGCGGGGTGTTCTCGTAGCTGCGGATCTTCTCGCCGCTGACCGAATCAACGCGCATTTCTTCGTGCTGATCAATGATGTACTGTCCGTTACGAAGCTGAAACTTGAAGGCCTCGGCCAGTTCCGACTTTCCGCCGGAGTAGTGGCGCTCGCTGTCCATGAGCTGGAACGAGTAGTTGGCACATTCTTTAGAATAATCGGCCAGGCTGGCCGCAAGGCGGCCCTGGTTACGATAGTCTTTATGGATGGCCAGCATCCGCTCGTCGTTGTTGGGCAATTTCCACTTTACGGAATAACCAACCTGATTGGCGTAAGTACCATCGGCAAACTGGCAGCGAATGGGCTCAGAGAAGTAACTGATGTCGTCTTTACGCTTCTCGGAACGCTCTACCTGTACTGTCAGTACATCGGCGTATTCAGTGGTTTTACTGAAGAAGCCCGCCCAGTACATTCCGGGTTCGAAACGGATGAATTCATCGCCGGTAATGCCTTGCACTACCGTTCGGTAGCCTTGGTCGTTAACGGCGAAAGGACTGAAAAGGGCCACCATCAACAGGAGTACTACTGTGGTTGCGGCGATAAGGATTTGCTTGGTGCTGATTTTCATCACGGTGTATTTAAAGGGTTATTTGTTACCACAATATTAAAGACATGATAGTATTACTATCACATTTGCTCGACCAAACAGGATGAAAGTTCGATGGGCGCGTACGCAGGTGCCGGGGAAGGTTCGGGGGGCACCGGAATTGCAGCGTTGGGTGTCGTATTCGTATGTATATCGATCTTCTGCTACGAAAGCCCAACGGCTATCGGGCACGATCATTGTAGAACCTTAGTGGACCACTGTTATTCACACCATCGTTTTCGTGTGTATCACGAGATGCACGGATCCCCCTCTCCCCCGGCCCCTCTCCTCGGGAGAGGGGAGACGTGACAAGCGGCAAGTTCGTGATAGTAGTGCATCTCGTGATACACCATCGTTTTCTCCTGCTGCGGGCTCTGCTCCATATTCCTTACCTTGCACCCTGCGTTCGCGTCAATAAATGTTTTGCCCCATGCCACAAAGACAGTTACTGGAAACCGACCAAAAGGCCCTTGAGATCAACCTCAACCCCAAGATATACGGCACCTTCGCCGAAATCGGGGCCGGCCAGGAAGTTGCCCGCTACTTTTTCCAGGTAGGTGCCGCTGCGGGCACCATTGCCAAAACAATGAGCGCCTACGACAAGGTGTACTCCGACCAGATTTACGGCGTAGAGCCCAGTGGACGCTACGTCTGCGAAAGCCGGATTCATAAAATGGTGGACCACGAATACGAACTGATGGTTGATCGCCTCCGGCACGACCGGCCCGACACCAACTTCTTCGTTTTTGCTGACACAATCGCCGCCATCAATTACAGCCGAACCATCCCCGGCAACGGCTGGATGGGGCTTCGCTTTCAACTCGAACCTGAATCCGGCAGCTCAAACGACCTATTGCTCCACGTCAGGATGCTCGACAACGACAACCAGCTGCAGCAACAAGCTATCGGCATCCTCGGCGTCAACATGATTTACGGCGCCTTCAATTATCATGACGACCCCGAAACGCTCGTCCTAAGCTTACTCGACGGCCTGAAGGGCCGGGTTGCTATCGATATGATCGTATTGGAAGGCGCAAACTTCCCCGACCTCGACAACCGACTGCTGAGCCTGTGGCTCGTTAAGCATGGTCTTACGGAAGTTACGATGTTCGATCCCCGTGGCCGCTCTATTCACCCTTCAGAGTTCCTGTACCGCAAGTCGGTCATGATCGTACGCGGCAGCTTCCGCCCGATTACCCTGGTAAACGAAGACATGCTTCGTGCCGGCTACCAGCAGTTCCGGGAATCAAGCGGACTGGAACCATCCAAGTCTTTTCTCCTCACCGAGCTCACCCTGGACAACCTCCTGTCATCCGCCGAGCTCAACGAGCGCGACTTCCTTCACCGTGCAACCCTCCTCAATGAATTGGGCCAGACGGTGATCATCTCGAACTACCACAAATACGGGGATCTCATCGAATACCTGAGCCTGTACAAAGTGAGCCCCGTCGGAATCGTTCTGGGCGTCAACGATCTGCTGGAACTCATCTCCTCTAAGTACCGCGATAATCAGGACGGTCGTCTGCTTGCCGCCTTCGGTGAGATTTTCATGCGCAACGTCAATCTCTACGTCTATCCCGCCCAGCAGGAAGGGGCTGAAGAACTCGTAACGGCCCAAAACGTCCCTATCCCGGAAGGCGTAAAGTTCCTCTACAAGCACCTACTTGATAGTGGTCAGATTGTAGACATCAACAACTTCCAACCTGAAAACCTTCATATTTACTCCCGCAATGTACTCAGTATGATCAAGGCCGGCGAAGAGGGTTGGGAAAAAATGGTGCCCGATAAGGTTGCCAAACTGATCAAGGCCGAGAACCTGTTTGAATACCCCAGCGAAAAACTCGCCTTCGAGTACTAACGAATTGAGTGCCAGCGCCAGAGCTTTGCCCCTCCTCCCTGCCTCCTCGTCCTGAAATGAACAGCATTCGTCGATGTTATAAAAAGGACACCATGAAATGTAGTAACTTTGCTGCATGGCAATAGATATCATCTGCCTGATCTTTTTGGCCTACGGCTTCTGGATCGGCTACAGCAAAGGCATCATTTCTACCGTTCTGTCCCTTACCAGCTACATCTTCGGTGTGCTGGCGGCAATGAAATTTGGTCCCATCATGGGCGACCTTGTTTTCGGGTGGGCACCAGTACTCACTTCCGTAGGTGCTTTCGTTATTGGTGTTGTTGCCGTCTTCGTTATGACGCTCGTCCTTTTCCGCATCGTTGCGAAAGGTCTGACCAGTTTCCTGGAAAATATCAACATCAATTTCATCAATCAGATTCTGGGTGGTGTCCTCTCCGGGCTGTTCTTCACCTTCATCTTTTCCGGCCTGGTTTTCTTTGGCGACCAAAGCCGTATCATCACCGACGAAGTCCGGGCCAGCAGTATTACCTACAAACCTCTGACTCAAATCAGACTCGCCGTCTGGGAACGTGGCAAAGACCTCTACCCTATCTTCCGCGACTTCTACGATAAGTCTGTTGACGCTATGGATCGCCTCCGCGACAACGTCGACAAAGGAGAGAGCGATTCTATTTTTGATCTGGAAGAGTAAAAAAAAGGACTAAAGGAAAAAACGAGTAAAGGGCGCGTGCTCTTTACTCCTTTTTTTGTCCCCCTCTTTTCCTTCTCCGGCGCGGCCGCAGGTGTATTGCAGGTTCTACGAAACCAGACGTCGGGTACCATATCTGCGTTTGTGAAAGTGAAAAGCCGCGATCAATTTACGGGTTATTTCGCCTTGTGATGACGTGACCGAAACGCGTTCGAAACGGTCATAATAACTCCTCCTGCTGACCCGCATCAACTCACAAAGTAAGGAGATCGAGTAAGCATTTCCGTGCATCTCAATAAACTGGTAGCGGTCTAATCGAGACGGCTGAAAGTGCTCAATGCTTTTTTTAAAATCTCATTTTCTTCTTTCAACCGCTTCATCTCCTTGCGAAGCTGTAGAGTCTCTGTAGAAGGCCCCGTGGATCCTCCTTTAGGCCGCTTCTTCCAGCGGTGGAGTAGACTTTGACCTACACCCAGGGAGGCGGCTAGTTCCGAAACGGAACGACCTTGTTCTATCTGACGGATTGCCTCCGCTTTGAAGGCCCCGTCGTACTTTCGGTACTTCTTCTTTGTATTCGCTTCTTGTTTCATTAGACTGAAAATTACAAAAAATTTCTGTCCGGTATTTCAGGACCATCTCATTCGTAGGTGACCGCGGGTAATGCAACAGCTTTACTCTGAATTAGAATTCGTAGCCTCTATGTTTCTCAATAGCGAAACAACGGTAAACGTTCGAAAATATCGCCCTATCCCCGATCGCGCCAGAGGCGCTCAACCCCAAAAAACGCCCCACCAACCAAAGTCAGCGGGGCGTTTCCTATAGCCTATATAACTTCCCCTTTGGGGGTTGGGGCTCTCCCCCTTCGGGGGCCGGGGGGCCTACTCAACCTCACCAGAGGTCTCAGCACTCAGTGCTGAAGCTTCTTCGGCAGCACGTGCAGCAGCCTCTTCTTCAGCGAAAGCGGCCTGACGGGCCTCCCACTGATCCTGAGCCTCCTGTGTAGTAACGAACAGGCGATCGTACTTACGCATACCCGTACCAGCCGGAATACGCTTACCTACGATTACGTTCTCTTTCAGGCCCTCCAGGTAATCCTGCTTGGCAGCGATGGCGGCCGTAGACAGTACCTTAGTTGTTTCCTGGAAGGATGCAGCAGAAATCCAGCTCGGCGTACCGAGGGAAGACCGCGTGATACCCTGCAGCAGCGGGAAGCTGGTAGCAGCTTGTGCGTCGCGGAAGGTCATGATCTTCATGTCTTCGCGCTTCAGGCGGCTGTTTTCCTCACGTACCTCGCGCATCGTCACGATGCGGCCAGGAGCGAAGGTTTCGCTTTCACCGGCATCGGTGATTACCTTCTTGTCGAAGATCCAGTCGTTCTGCTTGAAGAACTCGTAACGCTCAACGGCTTCGCCTTCGAGGAAGGTAGTATCGCCCTGGTCCACAATCTGTACACGGCGCATCATCTGGCGGACGATGGACTCGATGTGCTTGTTGTTGATCGTGATACCCTGCGAACGGTAAACTTCCTGTACGCCGTTAACCAGGTAGGTTTGTACGGCAAACGGGCCTTTGATGTTAAGGATGTCACGCGGCGCAATCGCTCCGTCGGAGAGCGGCATACCTGCGCGAACGAAATCCTGGTCCTGTACGAGAATGTGCTTACTCAGGTTGATCAGGTACTTACGCTTCTGGCCATCTTTGGCCTCAACGATCAGTTCGCGGTTACCGCGCTTGATCTTCTTAGAGAAAGTTACGATACCGTCGATCTCGGATACAACGGCCGGGTTAGACGGGTTACGCGCTTCGAAAAGCTCGGTTACCCGCGGCAGACCACCGGTAATATCGGCAATCTTACCACCTTTACGCGGCAGCTTCACGATCTGCTGACCAACCTTCACAGCGTCTCCTTCGGAAATACTGATGTAGGCGCCAACCGGAAGGTTGTAGCTACGCAGTTCAGCACCGTCTTTATCGACAACGGTAATCGTAGGAATCTTCTTCCGATCACGCGTTTCGATAACTACCTTCTCTTCGAAGCCGGTCTGGTCGTCACGCTCTGTACGGAAAGTAACTCCTTCGTCAATGTCGGTAAAGCGAGCAACACCCTCGAATTCGGATACGATAACGGCGTTGTAAGGATCCCATTCTACGATTGGGTCACCTTTCTTCACCAACTGGCCTTCCTTCACGAACAGTGTACCACCGTACGGAACGTGCTGGCTGGTGAAAACTTTGCGGGTTTCGGGATCAACGATACGAACCTCACCGGAACGAGACAGTACGATGTTTTTCTTATCGCCCATATCATCTTCCGCTTCAACGGTACGGATGTCTTCGAAGACAATTTCACCATTGAACTTAGAAGCGAGTTCGCTTTCTGCCCGGGTTACGGAGGCCGTACCACCTACGTGGAACGTACGCAGTGTAAGCTGGGTACCAGGCTCACCGATAGACTGGGCAGCAATGATACCTACGGCATCACCAACTTCCGTCATACGGCCAGTAGCCAGGTTCTTACCGTAGCACTTACGGCAAACTCCACGCTCTACCTCACAAGTGAGCACAGAACGGATAGTGACCTCTTCGATGCCTTCCTGCTCGATGTAACGGGCAGTCTTGTCGTCGATGTAACCATCTTCCTTCACGATTACCTCATCGGTAACCGGGTGCAGGATGTCTTCGAGCGCAAAACGACCTGCAATCCGGCTCTCCAGGCTTTCAATGACTTTGTCGTTCTCCTTAAGAGCGGAAGTGTCGATACCACGGAGGGTACCACAATCTTCCTTCATTACAACTACGTCCTGAGATACATCAACAAGTCGACGTGTCAGGTAACCGGCATCGGCCGTTTTCAAGGCCGTATCGGCAAGTCCCTTACGGGCACCGTGCGTAGAGATAAAGTATTCGAGTACGGAGAGTCCGTCGACGAAGTTCGAAAGGATCGGGTTCTCGATTACGGCGGGGCCGGCATCGTTACTCTTCTTCGGCTTGGCCATCAGACCACGAAGACCACAAAGCTGCTTAATCTGCTGCGTGGAACCACGGGCACCGGAGTGGAGCATCATGTACACAGAGTTAAAACCTTGCTTGTGCTCAGCCAACTCTTGCATAAGAGTAGTCGTGATCTGGTTGTCAGCGTACGTCCACTTATCGATGATCTGGTTGTACCGCTCATTGTTCGTGATCAGACCCATGTTGTAGTTGTCCATCACATCATCAACATCGGCACGCGCCTGAACGAGTACGTCTTCCTTAACGGATGGCGTGATCAGGTCACCGAGGTTGAAGGACAGACCACCTTTGAAGGCCCAGAGGAAACCCATATCCTTAATCTTATCAAGGAAAATCGCCGTAACGGCGAAACTGGTGCGATCGATGATATCACCGATCACCTTCTTCAGGTTCTTCTTGGTCAGCAGAACATTCTGGAATGGTACCTGCGTTGGCATTGCGCTGTTGAAGATTACGCGACCGGTAGTGGTCTCGGTAAGCTTAACTTTCAGGGAAGCATTACCTTCTTCGTCGAATACTTCAACGGGAACGCGAACGCTGATCTTGGCGTGGAGGTCGAGTTTGCCCTCATTGTAGGCAATCATTACTTCCTCCGGGCTGTAGAAGCGCTTTCCTTCACCAGGAACGGGGCGCTCTTCAGTGCCGGTACGCTCTTTGGTGATGTAGTAAAGACCCAGTACCATATCCTGCGAAGGAAGGGTTACCGGAGTACCGTTCTGAGGGTTCAGCATGTTGTGGCTGGACAGCATCAGAACCTGAGCTTCCAGAATCGCAGCCTGACTCAGGGGAACGTGAACGGCCATCTGGTCACCATCGAAGTCGGCGTTGAACGCCGAACAAACGAGTGGGTGCAGCTGGATCGCTTTTCCTTCGATCAGCTTCGGCTGGAAGCTTTGGATAGAAAGTCGGTGAAGCGTTGGTGCACGGTTGAGCATTACCGGGTGTCCCTTCAGGATATTCTCCAGGATTTCCCAGATTACAGGCTCTTTGCGGTCAACAAGTTTCTTAGCAGATTTTACCGTTTTCACGATACCACGCTCAATGAGCTTACGGATCACAAACGGCTTGAAGAGCTCGGCGGCCATCCCCTTAGGAATACCACATTCGTGCAGCTTCAGAGTTGGGCCTACAACGATCACCGAACGACCAGAGTAGTCAACACGCTTACCAAGAAGGTTCTGACGGAAACGTCCCTGCTTACCCTTCAGGATATCAGAAAGCGATTTCAGTGCACGACCACCTTCAGCCTTTACGGCGTTGGATTTACGGCTGTTATCGAAGAGACTGTCTACAGCCTCCTGAAGCATCCGCTTCTCGTTACGAAGGATTACCTCCGGAGCTTTGATCTCCAACAAGCGCTTGAGGCGGTTGTTACGGATGATCACCCGGCGGTACAGGTCGTTGAGGTCAGAAGAAGCGAAGCGGCCACCGTCCAGTGGTACCAGCGGACGCAGTTCCGGAGGAACAACGGGCAGGTACTGAATGATGGTCCATTCCGGCTTGTTCACGATGTGCTTCTGAGCATCGCGGAAAGCTTCCACAACGCGCAGGCGCTTGAGTGCTTCGCTCTTACGCTGCTGGCTCGTTTCAGTATTCGCCTGGTGGCGCAACTGATCGGACAGCGAATCGAGCTGAAGACCTTCGAGCAGATCACGAATAGCTTCGGCACCCATTTTGGCGACGAACTTATCCGGATGACCGTCTTCCAGTTGCTGGTTCTCGGGTGGCAATGTCTCGAGCAGGTCGAGGTACTGCTCCTCCGTGATGAGGGCTTTGTGGAAGATCTCGTCGCTTTCCCGGATACCCGGATTGATCACGACGTAGCGCTCGTAGTAAATGATGCTTTCCAGGTTCTTCGAAGAAAAACCGAGCAGGTAAGCAATCTTGTTAGGCAGGCTCTTGAAGAACCAGATGTGGACAACGGGAACCACGAGGCGGATATGCCCCATACGCTCACGCCGTACCTTCTTCTCGGTCACTTCGACGCCACAGCGGTCACAAACAATCCCCTTGTAGCGGATACGCTTGTACTTACCACAGTAACATTCGTAGTCTTTGACCGGGCCGAAAATGCGCTCACAGAACAGGCCATCACGCTCCGGCTTGTAGGAGCGGTAGTTGATGGTCTCAGGCTTCAACACTTCACCGTAGCTGCGCTCCAGGATCTCGTCCGGAGAGCTCAGGCTGATGGTGATGGCGTCAAAGTCCTGCTTCTGGATGCTGTTAGTCTTTTTGAATGCCATATTTCGTTTTATAAGGAGGCCTTTTGGGGCGGGGCCGCAGGTGCAAAGTCGGTTGAGGAGTTTTGTCCTGACTTCAAATTCCGTCGGGGAAAACCCTTTCACCGGACCCGGCACCTGCGTTCGCGCCAAAAAAAGCTGTCTTTAAATTAATCCGCTCTTTCCATCGAAAGGGCGATTTTCTCCCCTCTCCTGTGGCGAGGGGCCGGGGTTGAGGTTCCCCTAGTCGAACTTAACGTCAAGCGCCAGGCCGCGAAGCTCGTGCACAAGTACGTTGAACGATTCCGGAATATTCGGCTCCGGAAGGTTGTCACCCTTGACGATGGCCTCGTAAGCCTTGGCCCGTCCCTGAATGTCATCCGACTTGATGGTGAGTAGCTCCTGCAGGATGTTGGAAGCACCGAAGGCCTCAAGGGCCCATACCTCCATCTCCCCGAAACGCTGACCACCGAACTGAGCCTTACCACCCAGCGGTTGCTGAGTAATGAGGGAGTAGGGGCCGATGGAACGGGCGTGCATCTTATCATCAACCATGTGGCTGAGCTTGAGCATGTAGATCACACCTACTGTCGCGAGCTGGTGGAAACGGTCTCCCGTTTCACCATCGTAGAGGTAAGTCTGGCCAAGGCTCGGAAGCTTCGCCTGCTGGATGTATTCTTCGATCTCAGCCTGGCTTGCACCGTCGAAGATCGGCGTACCGAACTTCATACCGAGTTTCTCACCGGCCCAACCAAGAACCGTCTCGAAAATCTGGCCAAGGTTCATACGCGATGGTACACCAAGCGGGTTCAGGATGATATCGACAGGAGTTCCGTCTTCAAGGAAAGGCATATCCTCATCACGAACGATGCGGGATACAATTCCTTTGTTACCGTGACGACCGGCAAGCTTGTCTCCTACCTTCAGCTTACGCTTCTTGGCGAGGTACACTTTTGCCAGTTTCAGTACGCCAGCCGGAAGTTCATCACCAACACTGATGTTGAAGCTTTCGCGCTTGTAACGACCAACTTCCTCGTTTACCTTGATGCTGAAGTTGTGCAGCAGGCGGGCAATGAGTCCGTTAAGGTCGTCGCTGGTGGTCCAGCCACTGTAATCGATGCTCGTGTAGTCGAGGTCACGCAGCAGAGACTGGGTGAACTTTTCGCCTTTAGGCACTACAGACTCGCCGTAGATGGTGTTGACACCCTGGCTCGCGCGACCGCGTACCAATTTGTCAAGTTTGTCTACCAACAGCGTCTTGAGCTTGTTGAGGTTGATTTTGTGCTCATCCTCCAGTTTCTGAAGTTTGATCTTCTCAGCATCTTTCTGGGCCTGATCTTTCTTCGTTTTCGAGAAAAGATCTTTACCGATAACGACACCTTTCAGCGATGGGCTGGCCTTCATGGAAGCATCCTTTACATCACCGGCTTTGTCTCCAAAGATGGCGCGGAGGAGTTTTTCTTCCGGTGTAGGATCAGATTCACCTTTTGGTGTGATCTTACCGATCAGGATATCACCCTCCTTAACCCAGGCACCAACGCGGATAATACCGTTCTCGTCGAGGTCCTTCGTCGCTTCTTCAGAAACGTTGGGGATATCATTGGTCAGTTCTTCTTCTCCCAGTTTCGTATCGCGCACGTCCATTTCGAAGTGCTCGATGTGGAGAGAGGTGAACACGTCTTCGCGTACTACCCGTTCGCTCAATACGATGGCATCCTCGAAGTTGTACCCTTTCCAGGGCATGAAGGCAACCTTCATGTTTTGGCCAAGAGCAAGCTCTCCCTTTTCTGTGGCGTAACCGTCACAAAGAATCTGGCCTTTTTTCACCTTCTGGCCGCGCTTAACGATCGGCTTGAGGTTCACACAAGTACCCTGGTTAGTACGCAGGAACTTGATAAGGGTATAAGTGACGAGATCATCCTCAAAAGAGACCAGACGGTCTTCCTCAGAACGCTCGTACCGGACGATGATTTCGTTGGCATCAACGTATTCGATGACACCGTCGCCTTCAGCGTTTACAAGCATGCGGCTGTCGCGCGCAACCTTACCTTCAAGGCCGGTACCAACAATCGGGCTGGACGGGCGAAGAAGAGGTACGGCCTGACGCTGCATGTTCGATCCCATGAGGGCACGGTTCGCATCATCGTTCTCCAGGAACGGGATCATAGACGCAGAAACACCTACAATCTGGTTAGGAGCAACGTCCATGAACTCGAGGTCTTCCGGAGCAAGAACTGGGAAGTCACCGTGATCACGGGCCTTCACTTCGTTATTGACAAAAGCGCCTTGTTCGTTCAACTCGGAGTTGGCTTGGGCAATCTTTTTGAAATCTTCTCCTTCTGCGGAGAGGTAAATCGGATCACCGTCCATTACTACTTTACTGTCTTCGACAGCACGGTAAGGAGTCTCAAGGAAGCCCATTTTGTTCACTTTTGCGTGAACACAAAGGGTGGAGATCAGACCAATGTTCGGCCCCTCCGGGGTTTCAATCGTACACAGGCGGCCGTAGTGGCTGTAGTGAACGTCACGAACCTCGAAGCCGGCACGCTCACGACTCAGACCACCAGGTCCGAGTGCCGAGATACGACGCTTGTGCGTGATCTCAGAGAGTGGGTTTGTCTGATCCAGGAACTGGCTCAACTGGCTGGTACCGAAGAAAGAGTTGATTACGCTGGAGAGTGTCCGGGCGTTGATCAGGTCGATCGGCGTGAATACCTCGTTATCGCGGACGTTCATACGCTCACGGATAGTACGAGCCATCCGGGCCAGACCTACACCGAACTGAGCGTAGAGTTGCTCACCCACCGTACGAACACGGCGGTTACTCAGGTGATCGATATCGTCAATCTCGGCGCGCTGGTTCATCAGAGCAACGAGGTACTTCACGATGGCAATGATGTCCTCCTTAGTAAGTACCAGGATTTCGTCGTCGGTGCCGGCGTTGAGTTTGCGGTTAATCTTGTAGCGCCCTACTTCGCCAAGGTTGTAGCGCTTGTCGGAGAAGAACAGCTTGTCGATGATACCGCGAGCAGTTTCTTCATCGGGTGGATCACTTCCACGAAGCTGGCGGTAGATATACTGAACCGCTTCGATTTCGCTGGAGGACGGATCCTTTTGCAGCGTATTATAGATGATGCTGTAATCCATTCCTACATCTTCCTTCTGAAGGATGATGTTCTCGATGCCGTCGGCTTCCAGAATGAATTCGATGTTGTCCTCTGTGAGTACAGTGTCACGCTCGAGGATGATTTCGTTACGTTCGAGGATCACGAGCTCACCCGTATCTTCGTCTACGAAATCTTCCGTCCAGGCGCGAAGCACACGGGCTGCAAGCTTACGTCCGATTGCAGCAGAGAGGGCTTCCCGGGTGTTCGCAACTTCATCGGCAAGGCCGAAGAGGTCGAGAATCGACTTATCACTGTCGAAGCCAATGGCACGCAGGAGAGTCGTAACTGGGAATTTTTTCTTCCGGTCGATGTATGCATACATCACCGTGTTGATGTCGGTGGCAAATTCCATCCATGCCCCCTTGAACGGGATTACACGAGCGGAGTAAATTGCCGTACCGTTGGGGTGGAAGTTCTGACCGAAGAACACACCAGGAGAGCGGTGCAACTGAGATACGATGACCCGTTCGGCTCCGTTGATAACGAAGGTTCCTTTAGGTGTCATGTACGGGATGTTTCCGAGGAATACATCCTGTTCGATGGTTTGGAAATCCACGTGTTCTTCATCGTTACAGCTCAAACGCAGTTTGGCCTTCAGCGGGACGCTGTAGGTCAGACCACGCTGCATACACTCAGGGATGGTGTAGCGAGGCGGATCGACGAAGTAGTCGAGGAACTCGAGATTAAAAATGCTCCTTGTATCGGAGATGGGGAAGTTTTCCTGGAATACCCGGTACAAACCTTCCAACGCCCGATTTTCGGGGGTTGTTTCCAGCTGGAAAAATTCCTGGAAAGATTTGAGTTGGATTTCTAGTAGATCAGGGGAATGATCAGTCAGCTTAATTTTACCGAAGCTTACCCGTTGTTCTTCAGCATTAAGGATCTGGCCGTTTGACGTCATTAGCAGTTTTCCTTTATATTTGGCCCAGTGTTCATTCGTCCGCGGTGAACGAACCCTGAGGGGATTTTGAGGGGTCCGGGTTCTATTACCCGGGCGGGGATTGGGGATCGCGAATCATTAATACAGTTTTTGATCCCCAAAAGTTTTGCTTTGTCAGCAATTCTTTATACGCAAAAAGCCCAGCAAGACGTATGCCGTCCGCTAAGCCGTGCAAAAAGCGCTCTTTGCGCCTTTTGTAGGTACCAGCTGCCGTTAAAAGCAGCTATGAAAGAAAAAGCAGTGGGGCAACACCGGAGCATTGCCCCCTGCTTAGTCTTTTGTTGGTGAACGTGACCTGAATTACTTCAGCTCAACAGTAGCACCTGCCTCTTCGAGAGCGGCTTTGATGCTATCAGCCTCGTCTTTCGGCACACCGGCCTTAAGTACGGTAGGAGCAGCGTCAACCATTTCCTTAGCCTCTTTGAGACCCAGGCCAAGAAGGTTCTTAACTTCCTTCACCACCTTCAGCTTGCTGCCACCGGCAGATTGCAGTTCGATGTCGAAGTCGGTCTTAGCAGCAGCAGCTTCTTCGCCACCTCCAGCTCCGCCACCGGCAACGGCAACAGCAGCAGCAGCGGGCTCGATGCCGTACTCGTCCTTCATGATGGTTACGAGCTCAGTTACCTCCTTGATGGTCAGGTTAACGAGCGATTCGGCGATTGTTTTTACATCAGCCATAATAGAAAAGTATTTAAAAATGATTTACGAGTAGTATCGCGTATATCAGCTTGGAAGCCAAATTAGTGGGTAGTTAATAGTCAGTAGAAGGTAGTACCTGCAACACATGCGTGGACGGGTACGACCTTCTACCCACTACTTACTATTTGGAGGCTACGCCTCCCGCTCTTCGAGCGTCTTAAGCAGCCCTGCCACCTGAGATCCTCCGCTGTTGAGGGCACCAAGCAGGTTCTGCATTGGGCTCTGGAGAAGGGTGAGTACATCGGCGAGCATTTCTTCGCGGGACTTCAGCTTCGCGAGTGCGTTAAGCTGATCGTCACCGGTGTAAACTGCACTGGCGATATAGGCTGCTTTGAGGATAGGACGCTCACCATCAGCACCGCGGAATTCCTTGATGACTTTGGCGGGAGCGTTTGCTACCTCAGTGAAAAGAAGGGCCGTAGGGCCTTTCAGTGCGTCGAACACTGCCTTGTAGTTACCTTCTTCGGGCAACTGTTCAAGGGCCTTGCGGGCAAGTGTGTTCTTAACGACCTGCATAGAAATTCCTTTTTCAAAGAATTTACCGCGCAGTTCGGTTGTTTTTTCAGCGGAAAGTGTGGAGGCATCAGCGATGTAGAAGAACTCATTGTTCTCGAAACGCTCCTTAAGAGCCTCGATGGCCGCCGCTTTATCTGTCTTAGTCATTTGTAAGTTAGTTTAGGGACGGTTTAAGCAATGGTTTTCGGGTCGACCTTGATGCCGGGGCTCATAGTAGAAGCGACAACAACCGACTTCATGTAAGTGCCTTTGGCGCTGGAAGGCTTCATGCGAACCAGGGTACCAAGAAGTTCGTTGGCGTTGTCCAGCAGCTGCTCGGGAGAGAAACCTACGCGGCCGATGCTGGAGTGAATGATACCAAACTTGTCGACACGGAAAGCGATTTTACCGCCCTTCACGTCGGAGATTGCCTGAGCAACGTCCATGGTTACAGTACCTGTCTTAGGGTTAGGCATGAGACCACGAGGGCCGAGTACACGACCCAGACGACCAACCTTGGCCATTGTTTGGGGCATTGCAACTACGACGTCGAAATCGGTCCAACCTTCAGTTACTTTAGATACCATATCGTCGAGACCGACGAAATCGGCACCGGCGTCGAGAGCTTCCTGCTCCTTGTCCGGGGTTACGAATGCGAGTACACGCTTGGTCTTACCCGTGCCGTGAGGCAGAGTAACGGTACCACGCAGCGCTTGGTCAGCTTTACGGGGGTCGATTCCGAGACGTACGTGTACATCTACAGAAGCGTCGAATTTAGCGGTATTCACCTGCTTAACGAGGGCCATGGCCTCGTTGAGTGCGTACTGCTTTTCGGCGTCGACCTTACCTTCGGCAGCTTTGCGCGCTTTGCTAAGTTTAGCCATAATAAAATGATGTTTGAGGTAAATGACGCACACCATGGTTAGGTGTGCTCCCTGCGAGATAATTTATGTTAGGAGGGCGCTCAACGCTGGTGCAATGTTTGTTGAAAAGCCTGGTTACCGAAATAGGAACATCCCGGTAAGTAGCCCTTAAAAAAACGTTCCTGGCACCTGCGGCCGCGCCTGATCAGTGGTCAGTTACGCGTCGTACGGAGACGTGCCGCCTTCGATGGTAATGCCCATAGAACGTGCGGTACCGGCAACCATCTTCATGCCGCTTTCGACGGTGAAGCAGTTAAGGTCAGCCATTTTGCTCTCAGCAATGGTACGAACCTGGTCCCAGCTCACTTTTGCAACCTTAATACGGTTAGACTCCTTGGAACCACTTTTGATCTTAGCGGCTTCCAGCAGCTGGATCGCTGCGGGTGGTGTCTTGATGACGAAGTCGAACGACTTGTCTTTGTAAACGGAAATGATCACCGGCAGAACTTTGCCCTGCTGATCCTGCGTCTGCGCGTTGAAGCGCTTACAGAATTCCATGATGTTCACACCTTTCGCACCGAGTGCGGGACCGACGGGAGGAGCTGGGTTAGCTCCGCCACCGCGGACCTGAAGTTTGATTTGTACTTCTACTTCCTTAGCCATGATAGCTTATTTATGTCGTACTGACGAATGACAAATACCTGAGTCACTCTCCGACCAGTTAGTTTTAAATTAATTGGGGTAAGTATTCAAAAATGTTTCGCCACGGCCTTTGAGCGGCCCGGAGCGACGGAAACATATTGAGATCATCCTTGCTTTTCAACCTGCATGAAGTTGAGTTCAACTTCAGTACCACGGCCGAAAATCTTAACAATGACTTTGAGCTTTTTCTTTTCTTCGTTCACCTCCTGAATATCGCCGACGAATTCGTTGAAAGGACCGTCGATGATTTTCACCGTTTCTCCTTCGATGAAGGGCTCGATCATCGTGTCACCAGCCTCCAGGCTTTCGTCAACCTTACCGAGCAAGCGGTTGGCTTCAGAATCACGCATCGGGATGGGTTCGCTCTTACCGAGGAAGTGAATCACGTTGGGCAGTCCGGTAATAGAATCAAGGACTTCACCGTTCAGTGCATACGGATCAGCCTCCACCAGAATGTATCCGGGGAGGATGTTACGGTCGGAGATAACCTTCTTGCCACCGCGGATTTTATAAACCTTCTCGGTAGGCACGATGATCTTCATGACGTGGTTTTCCCAGCCATTGATCGCGATCTCTTTCTCGATCCGTTCCTTGATTTTTTTCTCTTTGCCGCTAATTACACGGAGAGAGTACCATTTAGTTACTGCCATTGCTATTTGTCGGTTAACCTAACTTGTAAATGAATTCTACAAGGTTTTTCCAGACAAAATCCATGGCCATGATCGTGAACGCGAAAAGCGCGGACCCGATGAGTACCAGAATGGTGTTGGTCTGCAGGGTAGAGTAGCTTGGCCAGGTCACGTTGTGAACCAGCTCGTTGTAACTTTCCCTCAGGTATAGTCCTATTTTGTTCATTGTTATTCAGTTAATGAGATGATGGAGTCTACGACTCAAAAATCTCAGATCTGTGCACGGGCGGAGAGACTCGAACTCCCAGCCCCTGGTTTTGGAGACCAGTGCTCTACCAATTGAGCTACGCCCGTGTGTGTATTAAAATTTAAAACCTTCGTTCAGGTTTTGGGACCCAGCCCCTGGTTAAATCTTACAATTCGTAACCGCTGCTGTGAGTACTGAAAAGAATGCAATTTGATTTAAGTTGCATCTTGTAAATTCACCTAAGCGGCTGCAAAAGTAAGCATTATCCTAAGAAAGTGAAAGTTAAGTACCCAAAAGAGGGTACCTAACTTTCACAAAAGGTTGTAATCGGAAGGTTTTTAAGCCTTTAGATTTTTCTTACTCGAGGATTTCGGTAACCTGACCGGCACCTACGGTACGACCACCTTCGCGGATAGCGAAGCGGAGACCTTTCTCCATTGCGATTTCAGCGAGGAGAGTAACTTCGAGAGTCACGTTGTCACCTGGCATTACCATTTCAACGTTCTCAGGAAGCTTCACGTCACCAGTTACGTCCGTGGTACGGAAGTAGAACTGAGGGCGGTAGCCGTTGAAGAATGGTGTGTGACGACCACCTTCATCTTTAGAGAGAACGTAAACCTCACACTTGAACTTGGTGTGTGGCTTAACGGAACCTGGCTTACAGATAACCATACCACGCTTGATGGCGGTTTTCTCAATACCACGGAGAAGCATACCGGCGTTGTCACCAGCTTCACCACGATCGAGGAGTTTGCGGAACATTTCTACACCAGTGATGGTAGAAGTCAGTTTCTGTCCTGGCTCCTGCATACCGATGATTTCAACAGCATCACCTACGTTTACAACACCACGCTCGATACGGCCCGTAGCTACGGTACCACGACCAGTGATAGAGAACACGTCCTCTACTGGCATCAGGAATGGGAGGTCAACGAGACGCTCTGGCTCAGGGATGTCAGCATCAACTGCTGCCATGAGTTCGAGGATCTGCTTTTCGCCCTCTGCGTCACCTTCGAGGCCCTTAAGAGCGGAACCGATGATGATGCTGGCGTTGTCGCCGTCGTACTCGTAAGAAGAGAGAAGTTCGCGAACTTCCATTTCTACGAGCTCAAGCATTTCTTCGTCATCAACAAGGTCAGCCTTGTTCATGAATACTACGATGTTAGGTACACCTACCTGACGAGCCAGGAGGATGTGCTCACGGGTCTGCGGCATAGGGCCGTCAGTTGCAGCTACTACAAGGATAGCACCGTCCATCTGGGCGGCACCAGTTACCATGTTCTTTACGTAGTCAGCGTGGCCGGGGCAGTCAACGTGTGCGTAGTGACGGTTCTCGGTTTCGTACTCAACGTGAGCAGTGTTAATGGTGATACCACGCTCTTTTTCTTCGGGAGCAGAGTCGATAGAAGAGTAATCTTTTACTTCTCCACCAGAAGTTTTAGCGAGAACAGTGCTGATTGCAGCAGTCAGGGTCGTCTTACCGTGGTCAACGTGACCGATGGTGCCGATGTTAACGTGCGGCTTTGTTCTTTGGAATGTTTCCTTAGCCATTACAGGTAAGTATTTAGGGGATTAAAAAACGAGTTAGGACATGGGTGCGAACCGCACCCCGGCCGCCCCTTCTCCGGTGGATACCCGAAGAGTTTGAATTGTTGGCAATGAAGGTGGGAAAAACAAGAAATGACCATGTTGAGAAACATAGTCATAGCTAAATGCACTCCCAAGTTCATCACGAACTTGAGCCAACGGTGAGATTTGAACTCACGACCCCTTCCTTACCATGGAAGTGCTCTACCCCTGAGCTACGTCGGCAAATGGTGATTTCAAGAAATGGAAAAAGCCACCGTTGTGATTCTTTCTTGTTGGAGCGGAAGACGAGGCTCGAACCCGCGACCCTCAGCTTGGAAGGCTGATGCTCTACCAACTGAGCTACTTCCGCAAATGATGGCTTTAAAACACAAATTTCAGAATTCAGGAAAACCTGATTCTAATCTTTGAATATTTAAAACCTGTCGTGTGGGGGTGGTAGGATTCGAACCTACTCAGCCGAAACATTGGATTTACAGTCCAACCTACCTCTCCAACTGTAGCGCACCCCCGGTGACATGTTTTCAGATTACCACTTTTGGTAACGACTTGGAAATCGTTTAAAGTGAGCCGATAGACGGATTCGAACCGCCGACCAGCTGATTACAAATCAGCTGCTCTACCAGACTGAGCTATATCGGCTTATTACTGGTAATCTGAACCTAATTTTCAATGTTCCTTCAGGTCATTTTCCCAAAGCGATTGCAAAGGTAAGCTCTTTCCTACAATTCACAAAACACTCTAAAGAAATTTCTTAAAAATATTTCTCATCAGCCTAGCCAGGTGAGTAAATACGGGCGTTCCGGCAGGATAACGTGATCAAAATTTCTTAAAGTTGCACTCCCGACCAACTCCCCGCTGCTGCTGACCTGCTGAAATCCGACTCAGGAATCGTCAGGCTCCTTTCCTTCCGGGTGAGCCTGGCGGTAGACCTCCTGTAGCCTCTTAATATTATTATGGGTATAAAGCTGCGTTGCCGCCAGGTTTGCGTGGCCTAATAGTTCCTTTACGGCGTTCAGGTCGGCCCCTTCGCTGAGCAGATGGGTAGCGAAAGTGTGCCGCAGTACGTGCGGACTCTTCTTCTCTTCCGTACTGAAGTCTTTCAGGTATTCAGTGACTTTATTGTAAACATATTTAGGGTACATCCGCTTCCCCCGGTCAGTGAGGAGCAGCGCAGCAACTTCTTCTTCCTGAAATGTACCCGCACGCAGTTCGTTGTAGCACTCCAGGAGTTCGGCCAGCTTAGGGCCGAAGGGTACCAGGCGCTGTTTATCTCCCTTACCCAATACCGAGAGGCGGCGGTGATTCAGGTCTACATCCGTTTGTTTCAGCCCAATGAGTTCCGCACGGCGCATTCCGCACTGATAGAGCAAGGCCAGCAACAGGTGGTCTCTTAGTAGCGGGAAGTGATCGTTAGTAAGCGGATCGGGGAAGGAATCAAAAAGTCGTTTGATGTCTTTCTCCGCTACCGCAACGGGTAAACGACGAGACAACTTGGGAATAGGGATGCGTAAAGTTGGGTTTTCCTGCTGGAGTCCCCTACTCTGCTGGTAATTGTAGAAGGCTTTCAAAGACGACAGCTTTCTACGAATACTGGCTGCGGCAAGGCCAGACGCCATCAGGCTGGCCAGCCAACCTTTCACGTGGTCGCGGGTGACAGCGGAAGTAGTAGCAATCTCGTGCTCCCCGAGGCACCAGGCAGCAAATTGCTTCAGGTCGTTCGCGTAAGCAGCGACCGTATGCTCGCTAAGGCGACGCTGATGGGTCAGATGGGCAAGAAACTGATGGTGCACTGGTTGGTGTTTTGGTTCGTTGGAACGTTGGTATCGTGGTATGAAGTTAAGGCGTTATCGTTTGAGGTTCACCTGACTTTGCCCTTTTACCCTTTCCCTGCACCTGCGGCCGCGCCCTGAAAAAGCAAGTCTTTATCTACGAGAAGTTGATGTAACCGCCGGCTACGAGCAGCCGGTTCACCCCCGCGACCGAAGGTCGCGGCAACCGCTTGCAGCCTGAGGCTGCCGCGCCCAATACTTACTTGCAGCCCAGGCGTGCGTAGCCATCCATGGCGAGTTGGTAATCCGGCGCAAAGCGCAGGGCGACATCATAATCTCTGCAGGCGGCTTCGGGATCGCCAAGTTGCTCGTGCGTATAGCCACGGAAGAAAAAGCCGCGAATATGGACCGGGTCGTTTTTGATCACGAGGTTGAATTCGCTCAGGGCAGGTTGCAGGCTGTCCTGTTCAAGGTACAGCAGGCCAGCGTTGAAATAGCCGGCTACATACTGCCGGTCGGCAAGGCTTGCTGCCCGATAAGTTTTGATAGCCTCACCGATTTGGTCATTGTCCCGCAGGTAATCCGCCTTGGCGTGAAGCGCAATGGGGTCTTCGGGGTCGATGGCCACGGCTGCATCAAAATACTGACCTGCGCGGGGAAGACCTTTGGCAAAAAGAAGTTGTCCGGTTTTGATAAAAGCATCGGTAAAATCCGGATCGATCTCCGTGGCCTCTTTTACCGAATTTATAGCCCGGGCAGTATCGCCGGTTTCCAGAAAGGTCTGGCTCAGCAGATAAAAAACATCCGGATTCCGGGGGTCTATTTTAGAGATTTCGCTTAGAGTGACTAAGGCGTCATCGTACTGTTTCAGGGTTAGTTCTGTTTCGGCCAGGCGGAGCATCGTCTCCACATTATTGGGTTCCAGGCTGGAGGCACGCTCAAGGGTACGTAGAGCCAGACGACTGCGGTAATAGTCGAGATAGACATCGGCCAGATTGTAGTGGTACTCGATATTCGTGCTGTCGATGGACAGCGCCTTTGCCATATCGGCGATCGCCGCATCGTAATTTTTTTTGTCGTACTCCATCGAAGCACGCTGAGCGTACAGGTCCGCATTGGTCGGATCGGCGTTAATGGCTTCGGTAAGGCGGGCTATACCCGGATCCCGGCTGGGAGCCGTAACGACATCTTCGGAAGGCGGAGCTTCTCCATTGCAGGAATAAAGTAAGAGTAACAGTAGAGATATGATGGAGCTTCTGATCATTTGGCGAAGGTGATTAGCTTTGTAGTCCCCGTAGCCTCCCGAAGAAGAAACAGGGCAGTTGTGACAGGCGTGGATGCTGGCTCTGCCCGAAAGGCTGTGAAGCATCCGGATTTTTTAATTACACCACAAAAGTACCATGTCTAACGTCGCTCCGCTTGTTGAATGTATCCTGAATGTGTCAGAAGGTCGGGATGAAGCCGTTTTGGGGGCTTTTGCCGAAGCAATTACGTCTGTTCCCGGCTGTAAATTATTGCATCAGGATACGGGCGCTGGCGCGCACCGGACCGTTTTCACCTTTGCCGGACCGCCGGAGGCGGTCTTTGAAGCGGCCTACCGTATATATAAGGTTGCTGCGGAGCGGATCGACATGCAGTTGCACCAGGGGGAGCATCCGCGGATTGGCGCGGTGGATGTTTGTCCCTTCGTCCCCATTTGTGGTATTGAAATGGCGGATTTGGTGGCGCGGACGCAGGTGCTGGGTGAGCGTTTGGGAGCAGAGTTGGGCATTCCGGTCTTCCTTTACGAAGAGAGTGCCTCGGCTCCGCACCGGAGAAACCTGGCCGCCATCCGCAAAGGTGAATACGAAGGCCTCGCCGCCCGCGCTGATAACCCCGATTGGCAACCCGACTATGGCCCCAAACTAAATCCGAAGTTCGGTGCTACCGTCCTTGGTGCCCGCCCGTTCCTCATCGCCTGGAACATCAACCTGGCACCTGAGGTGCCGGTGGAAGTCGCTAAAGACCTCGCCGCCAAGCTTCGGGGTAGTGGGCGCAAGGGAAAGCCGGGTTTGTTTCCCGGCCTCAAGGCCATCGGCTGGCACATCCCCGAGTTCGGCCGTTGCCAGATCAGTTGTAATGTGGTGGATGCGGAGGCTACGGACTTAGCGAAAGTCTACCTCACCGCAGTCAGCCTCGCGGATGCTCTCGGGGCTAAAGTTACCGGCTCGGAGTTGATTGGCTTGATTCCTGAGCAGTATTTGCGGCGGGCGGGTAAGTCGTTCTGCTTCGGCGGGGATCGGGAGGAGGAATTGGAGGCCGCGGTTTCGGTGCTTGGGTTGAACGACCTTGGGCCTTTTGACTGGCGGGTTAGGGTACTAGATGAAAGGGGCAGGCTAAATTCGTAAATTGATGTTCACGACATTCCAACTCAATGCCTACCAAATAAAAAATATTAATCAATAAGATTTACCTCCTGCGGCGCGTGGTTGGCTGCGCGCTCCGAGAGCGCACAGACCGCTTGCAGCCAGAGGCTGCGGCGACCCGATGCTACTCTTTGACTAACCGACCACCCTTCATTACAAACCCAACATGCTCCAGAAGCGTGATTTTTTCCAGGGGGTTTCCGTTTACCGCAACGATGTCGGCGGTGAATCCGGGTTTGAGTTGTCCGAGGGTTTTCTCCTGGCCGAGGATGAACGCGGCGGTGCTGGTGGCAGAAGTAATCGCATCCATCGGTGCTACGCCACACTCAACGAGGTAACCGAACTCCTTGGCGTTGTCGCCGTGGGGAGAGACGCCGGAGTCGGTTCCGAAGGCAATTTTGACGCCCTTTTTGTACATTTTGGTAAAGATTTCCTTCTGTTGGCTACCAATGCTGATGGCTTTGGGGACGATGATGGGCGGGAAGAAGCCAGGTTCTTTGGCCTTTTCGGCTACGTAGCTGCCGGCACTCAGGGTCGGTACCCAGTAGGTTCCGTGCTTGATCATCAGGTCGGCGGTTTCTTCGTCCATCAGGGTACCGTGCTCGATGGTGGTGATGCCGGCGCGGATGGCGCGTTGCATTCCGCCGATGCCGTGGGCGTGGGCAGCGGTGTGCATGCCGTACTCTTTGGCGGCGGCTACAATTGCTTCCAACTCGGCATCACGAAACTGGGCGCCCTGTCCATCTTTGGCAACGGAGAGAACACCGCCGGTGGCGGTGATTTTGATGCAGTCGGCGCCGTTTTTGTAGCGTGTACGAACGGCTTTCCAGGCTTCGTCGGCAGAGTTGATGACGCCGGCGTCGGGGCCGGCATCAAAAGAGAGTTCCTTGCTGCGGCCGTTGGAGGGATCGGCGTGCCCCCCGGTGGTGGCGATGGCTTTCTCGGCGGTAAAAATGCGTGGTCCTTCGACGTAGCCGGCGTTGATCGCGTTGCGCAGTGAGATGTTGACGCCGGAACCGCCGAGGTCGCGGACGGTCGTGAAGCCGGCCATCAGGGTTTTCTGCATGTAGGTGGTGGCGCGGAGCGCCACATCGGCGGGGTTCATGGTGAACTTCTCGCTGTAGGCCTTCGGATTCAGTTCGGACTCTACGTGAACATGAAGATCGATAAACCCGGGCATTACGGTACTACCCTTTAGATCAACCGTTTTTGCGCCTGCGGCCGCGCCCACGAAGCCATCCTGGATGGAAGATATTTTGTTGTCGATCACCACAATCGTCTTGTCGGTTAACACACCGCCGGTTCCGTCGATGATGCGGCCGCAATGGAGATACGTTGTGGTCTGTGCCCCGATCATGGCGGGTATGAACCAGAGCAAAAGAACAAAAAGTAAGGTATTATTCAGCTTCATCCCGAAAAGATAGCCACAGAATATGGATGTACCTACATTAAATAGTATGTTTGAGTGGAAAAGCTTCTTCCATTCATCAAAACACATCGTTATGAAAAAGAAAACCATCGGACTGATTCTTCTCGGCCTTGCCGCTTTTGCTCTTGCTGGCAGTGGGGCAGGTAAACTCTTTGCGGAGCCCGAACCCAGCATGTCTGAACGTATGATCAGTATGCTTCCCATCATGGCCATCATCGAATTCCTGATTGTGGCTGCTATGGTGATCCCGAAGACCCGTAAACTGGGTATCATCCTTGCCGCCAGTTATTTTGGCGGCGTCATTGCTTTTCAGTGGCTCATCGAAGGGCAGGCGTTTCCTGTTGTTGGGGTCATTCTGAACACTTTGCTTTACGCAGGAGCAGCGCTGCTTTACCCGTCGCTGACGGATGGGACTTCGGGCGTGACGGACTGATTTCCAACGACAGGCGAGGCGTGAGCCGCCGCCCCGAACCATCGAAAACGAGGGAGGAGGGTCAGGGCTAACGCATAGGCTAGTTAAGCCGTGTTAAACCCCCACCCCAACCCCAACCCACGGGGGAGGGGCTAGTGAAAACGCTACGCGTTTTGGGATGCAAGCTCTTAGGCGGTGACTATGATCTCGAGCTAAAAGCTTAAAATCGAATCCTATGCGTCAGCCCTGGAGGAGGGTGCAAACAATCCAAACCATCGAAAACGAGGGGTTAAGGGCAATCCTGACACAACGAAAACGAGGGGTTGCGTGTCGACCTGAAGGTCGCACGCTACACCCCTCGCTACGAGAAACGGCCCTCCGGGCCTCGGCTAACGGTCTTCGGCATGGTGCCGGGGACCGTTTTATCTTTACCCGTAAACCATAAAGCTCAAGCCTATGCACCTCGATGAATTGCGCGAATACTGCCTCGCCAAACCAGCTACCGAAGAAACGCTTCCTTTTGGGCCCGACACCCTGGTTTTCAAGGTAGCCAATAAGATGTTCGCTCTTACTGGTCTCGATGAGACGGACCTCCGCGTAAACCTGAAGTGCGACCCTGACTACGCGGTAGACCTGCGCGAGCGGCACGA
This sequence comes from Neolewinella aurantiaca, assembly GCF_008014675.1. Lineage (GTDB taxonomy): Bacteria > Bacteroidota > Bacteroidia > Chitinophagales > Saprospiraceae > Neolewinella > Neolewinella aurantiaca. Next base: position 162,907 of record NZ_VOXD01000009.1, read on the forward strand.
GGAAATCAAACCGGGCTGGCATATGAATAAGAAACACTGGAATACCGTATACATCGAAGATGGAGACCTCCGCGATGACCTGATACGGGAGTTAATTGACCACAGCTACGGATTGGTCGTAAAAAGCCTGACGAAGAAAGTTCGGGCAGAATACGGACTGGACGTTTAGAACCCTTTACTGGTTACCTACTCCTCATAAAAGAGGATTTCCCGCTCTCCCCCGGCTTTCAGGTAGCCACGGTACATTCCAGGGGTATTGAATGGCATCGCGACGTTGCCTTTGGCATCGAGTGCGATGAGTCCGCCGGTTCCACCTTTTTCGACGAGGGTTTTATTGATAACCGCATCGGCGGCATCCTGAACGGAAGCATCGCCGTAGGCCATGCGGGCGTGGACGTCGTACGCAACTGCATACCGGATAAAGAATTCACCCCAGCCGGTACAACTCACACCGCAGGTCGCATTGTCGGCGTAAGTACCGGCGCCGATGATGGGGCTGTCGCCAAGGCGGTTGTAACGCTTGTTCGTCATCCCTCCGGTAGAAGTTCCGGCGGCGATGTTACCGGATTTATCGAGGGCAACGCAGCCTACGGTACCGTATTTGCGGTCGATCTCCTCGATGACGCGACTGCCCTCCATATTCTCCTGTTCCACCCGTTCCCCTTCGAGGGCACGTTGCAGGCCCGTCCAGCGGAACTCGGTGAAGAAATATTTGGGATCAACGGTCTCAAGGCCTTGAAGGACAGAGAACTCCTCGGCACCCTTGCCGGAGAGCAAAACGTGTTCCGATTTTTCGAGTACGGCACGGGCGGCGCTGATGGGGTGTTTCAGGTTCGTAACTCCGCCGACGGCGCCGGCGTTCTGGTCGTGGCCGGTCATGAAGCTCGCGTCCATTTCGTTGATGCCAGCGTTGGTGAATACCGCTCCTTTGCCTGCGTTGAAGTACGGGCTGTCTTCCATCACCCAGATGGTGGCTTCTACGGCATCGGCGGCGGAGCCGCCGGCTTTCAGCACTTCTTCTCCTGCATTGAGGGCAGCGTTCATCGCGGCACGGATGCCGGATTCTTTCTCGGGCGTCATGTTTTCCTTCAGGATGGTTCCGGCTCCGCCGTGGATGACCATCGCGTATTCAGGGGCTTCTTTGTTTTCAGGAGCGGAAGCTTTAGCAGAGGAAGAGTCCATGGTGGCATTATCGTTGGTCCCGCAGGCATAAAGTGCGAGAGCAAGGCAGAGAAGAAGTATGTTTTTCATGGGGACTAAGGTACAATACCGAAGCTATACTACGGCCCGGGCCACCTGGGGACAATCAGCGCGAAGCCAGGACGAATAAGGCGAAGGTAGGCTGCCTTTGATCAAAATCTGCATTCCTTACTCTACCCTTACCTCAAAACAGAAATCCTCGGGGTTGAGGCGCCCTCCGCATTCTGGCTTATTGTAGACTTCGCCCAGAGAGATAGTGTAGTTTCCGTAGGTGGCAACGCCGGTTTGCCAGCCAAGAGTGTCAGGTCCGCGGTTCGCACCTTCAGCCTGAACGATTACTTCCAGGTTTCCGGCCCAGATACAGATCACACCGCAGGGGCAATAATTATCGTTTACTTCGATGACGCGTAGCGCAGTGCCGTCCGGGAGGGGGACAAGATCATTGAGGTGGACTCCTTCGGCACAGGTACTGTTGATCTCCATTACATCCGTTTTACAAGCAGAGCAAAGAAAGAGCAAAGAGAAGATCAGGTAAGTCAGGAATTTCATAGTGTTGGCTGTATCTGAAGATAACGAAACTGTTCGAGCTTGCTCGGGTTTTGCCATCTGGATGATTGCTGACAAAGTGTTAAGCCCGAACAAGCTCTTAGTGCCGGCTCTGGCGGAAGCGATGTTTTTGGGCGCGAGCGCAGGTGCAAACCAATAGTTGTTGAAGCAAGGCCCTTATTCCCAGATGAACTCAGCACAGTAATCGGACTGTGTGAGTTCCAAATAGTCACAGACCTCACGGTGGGTAACTGAGCGCAAACGCAGATTAAAACCATTGTAAGTAAGGGTTGAGTCAGGCGCGGTGCTGTCTCCTACCCCAATCAGCAAGGTATCACTGGTAGGAGACAGCAGCCGTATTCCGACACCTCCGGCAACGAGGCAGGGCGTAAGGCAGGGGCAGCGATTGTCCTGGTAGATGGCATCGATGGTGAGGCCTTCCGAACCATCGGGCAGCAGGATGGTGTCCCCGACCTGATCGGAGATGCAGGTAAAGGCGCTCATGTCGTCATCATCCTGGCAGGAGGTTAGTGCGAAGACGAAGCAGGCGAAGACAAAAAACTGTTTCATAAAAAGGAATTTCGGGTTTACGACACGTTAGTCGTAAATCCATCCATTGGTGTTGGTATTCCTGGCATTATAAATCAATTTTAAGGAATGAAGAACTGAACCGGCCGGCATTGATGGTTGTAATATTTACAGTATGGCAAACTTCATAGACTACTACAAAACTTTGGGCATAGACAAATCTGCTGATGCAAAGGCCATTAAAAAAGCCTTCCGCAAACTTGCCCGCAAATACCATCCGGATGTTAACCCGGGGGATAAAGTTGCTGAACGTAAGTTCAAGGAAATCAATGAGGCTAATGAGGTACTCTCCGACCCCGAAAAGCGTAAGAAGTACGACAAGTACGGCAAAGACTGGGAACACGCCGAAGCCTACGAGCGGGCCGGTGGCCGGGCGGGAGGTAATCCGTTCGGCGGAGGAGGCTACACTTACACTTCCGGCGGAGCCGGAGGGGCAGATTTCTCCGATTTCTTCAGCCAGATGTTTGGCGGCGCCGGAGGCGGCGCTTCCTTCGGAGGCCGGCAGCGGCGGACTTCCTTCAAGGGCCAGGACATCGAGGCTTCCCTCACCGTCAACTTCACCGACATCCTGGAAGACAATAAGCAGGTTATCACCGTTGGTGACAAGCAACTGCGCGTAACCATCCCTGCGGGGGTAGACGACGGGCAAACGCTTCGTTTGCGTGGCCAGGGAAGCCCCGGCCAGGGTGGAGGACCGGCCGGAGACCTGTACATCACCTTCAGGGTAACCACCCCGCCGGAGTACGACCGTAAGGGAGCCGACCTCTACAAAACGCAGGACGTTCCGCTCGCGACGATGGTTCTCGGTGGCAAGGTGATGGTACAGACGCCCACCGGCGCTGTGAATGTCCCCATCCCAGAACTGAGCCAAAACGGCAAACGCATCCGCCTGAAGGGTAAGGGACTACCAAAATACAAAGCATCCGGCAGCGGCGATCTTTACCTCGACCTCCTGGCCCAGCTGCCCACATCGTTGACCAACGAGCAACGCGAACTTTTTAAAAAATTGAAATAAATCCTCGCCTAACGCATCGATCCATGTCTGTTTCTTACATCACCATCCAGCAATTCTGTACTTTTCATCAGTGCGACACCCTCGTTATTGAAGAATTCCTCGACCATGGCATCTGCGAAGCAGACAGCAGCAACGAAGTTGTTGTAATTCCTACCCCCCAGGTTCCCCGCCTGGAACGAGCCCTCCGGCTATACGCCGACCTGGGAGTTAATGCTGCAGGCATCGATATCATCCTGAACCTGTTGGACAGGCTGGAAGAAGAGCGGAAGCCTTCGGTAGTCGAAGATTTCTGATCGGCTTCTGTCTTAAAAATGTAAAATCAAACGGTCGTACCAATCATTGAGCAGCCGGTTGGGTTATTCTTTAAAATCTGCTACACTGATGGAAAGCCCCCAGAACATCCACCTCGACCGTATCGAAGCAAGCACTGCATCTCTTCGCGAACAGTTACGGCAACACCCCCTGTACGAAGAGTTGAACGGCATCGAAGACCTCCGCGTTTTCTCGACCTATCACGTTTTTGCAGTGTGGGATTTCATGTCGTTGCTCAAATCTTTGCAATCTTGCCTGACTACCACTACCCTACCCTGGCGGCCGGCCGCTAACCCGGCACTTGCCCGGTTTATCAACGAGATCGTTTGGGGCGAAGAATCCGACGTAAACGAAAAGGGAGAACCTACCAGCCATTTCGAGATGTACCTCGAAGCGATGCGCGAAGTAGGGGCACCCACCGAAAAAATCGAGCACTTCCTTTCTGAGTTGAAAGGCGTTGCCGACATTGATCGGGCAGCCTGGGCCAGCGGAGTCTACCCAGCCGTTCGGGACTTCCTCAACTTTACCTTCGGTCTCATCCGTGAAGGGAAAGACCACAAAATTGCGGCGGCCTTTACTTTCGGCCGTGAAGACCTGATCCCAGATCTTTTCCTTGCTATTCTCGGTAAAACGAAAGGCAGGGAAAGCAGCCCCAAGTACCCTAAATTCCTCTACTACATCGAACGGCACATTGAAGTGGACGGCGATGAGCACGGCCCGCTGAGCCTCATGATGGTGGAAGAACTCTGTGGCCAGGACGAGCAAAAATGGGCCGAAGCGGAAAAAGTCGCGAAAGATGCGCTGAAGGCGCGCATTGCGCTGTGGAACGGGATCGCCAGTGCTATTCGTGAGGCCCAGGTTGCTGAACCAGCTACCGCGGAGTAAATTTGTTCGGCAGCCTTTAATCTGCTGTTCTTCTGCCTTCAGGCTGAAGGACACTCAAACTGGCAACCTGAAGGTTGCTAAATAGCAGCCTGAAGACTGCCGAACAATATGGATATCCCTCACCCCACCCAACGCCTCCGTCTTCGCCCCGTCACGCCCGAAGACGCCCCTTTCATCCTTGAGTTGCTCACCAGTAAAAGCTGGCTGGAGAACATCGGAGACCGGGGCGTACACACCCTCGACGATGCGCGCGGGTACATCACGGAGAAACTCCTTCCGGCTTATAATACACCAGGTTGCGGCCCGATGCTCTGCACCCTGAAAAGCGACGGTACCATCATCGGAAACACCGGAGTGTATAGGCGCCCCGGACTCGACACGCCGGATTTCGGCTTCGCTTTCCTGGAAGCCTACCACGGCCAGGGCTTTGCTCACGAAGCATCGATCTCTAACATGGCCTATGCCGTTGCGCACGGGCACAAGGAGCTGTTGGCCATCACGCTGCCAACGAATGAGCCGAGCCTTTCTTTACTCAGCAAACTCGGTTTTGAACGGGAGCGGGAGTTGATTCAGTTACCGGGGGATGATGAGGAGTTGGTGTTGTTGCGGTGGGAGGTCTAAATGGTCGAGGAGTTCCATTTATCTTGACATGTGAGACAGGAAACTACCTCAAGGAGATACCAAACAAATTTCTCCATCCACGACAGTCAATTCAACCAGGAGATACTCTTGCAGCCGAGCATCGGTGAGCGATTGTTTCAAATAGAACTCATGCAGTACAGCCTTTACCCTTTCGGTATTCAAAGAGGTGGAATTGTCGATGATCATCACCTTACGCTTTTTGAACGGGATACTATTTTTAGTTGGGATTAAGGCCGAGAGGTGTGGATTTCGGCAATTCGTAGAACGTTCGGAGGAAACAGGGGCAAAAGCCTTGTTAAGCTCCTTCGCGAGCTTACCTAATATTCTGTTTTCAGCGTCCTGTGTAGACTTCCAACTTCTTTGAGAAGCGAAGAATCCATTTGAACCTACCCCACAGTAGCCCAAACAATTGATTACAGGAAATCGATTATGCTTAGCGGTATCTGCGGTGACTTCAAATTGAACAGGTTCTGGAACAAAGAGCTTTAAAACAGACTCCGGACCTCCTATCTGAACCGGACGAGACTTCAGGGTATCTTCGAACAAATAGCGTCCGTCGTTCATCCCAATTGTCAACACCCGTTCATGCTGGCGCACATACCGGGAAGTGAACCCCGCGTTGAGTGACTGGCGAAGCGTACGAAACACCAGCACTTCAATCAAACTATCCTGTACCGTATAAAGTCCTTGCCAGGTCGTACGATTCAGGTCAACTACCTGGTTAAACGAAATTACCCCATCACCCAACGCGTAGGAAACGTAAGGATTAAAGATGCTATTCTCTTTTGACGTTGATTCGTATGTCCCCGTAAATGGTGTAGGAACCGTAGGATTAACCAGATAGGACAATATGAAAAAGGTGGCTATTATGATGAGCTTCATAGTCGTACTTTTCACACAATTTAGAGCATCATCAGGCGCGGCCGCGGGTGCAATGTGTCAGTTACGGGCTTGAGTTTGTGAGCTGACAAGTCGCCTCCGTAAGCGGAGAGCCTAAGTTCTTCCAGAGAGCATACGTTCGCTTTCAGCCCATTGTCGCTAAGCCACTTCGCCTTTATTTGTAACTTGGTTTCAAATACACCACCATGCCAAGGCTACTTTTACTCTGCTCCTTCATCCTCACCCTTGCATCCTGCGGCCGCGCCCCCGAAAACGCTGGCGACGAAAAGGGGCCACTGATTGACTCCGCGACCATCGACCGCCACCTGGCCGAACTGGCCTCCGATAAATACGGCGGTCGCCTCCCCTTCAGCGAAGGCGAAGCCCTGACGCTGGACTACCTCGAAACTGAGCTCAAAGCCCTCGGCCTCGCAGCCGGCAACGGCAGTAGCTACCGCCAGGAAGTGCCAATGGTGGAAATAACCGGTAAGCCGACGCCCGTCGTGATTGGCCTGGGCCGGAACGAAAAAATGAACTGGAACCAGCAAAAAGAAATCGTCACCTACTCCGAACGCCCGGTCGAAGCCGTCTCGGTCGGTAATTCAGAAATGGTCTTCGCCGGCTTCGGCATCGTAGCACCAGAGTACGGCTGGAACGATTATGAAGGGCTCGACGTGAAGGGCAAAACCGTCGTTGTGATGGTCAACGATCCTGGCTACTATACCGAAGACGAGACGATGTTCAAGGGCAAGGAGATGACTTACTACGGCCGGTGGACCTACAAATTTGAGGAAGCCGCCCGCCAGGGAGCCGAAGCCTGCCTCATCATCCACGAGCCCGGCGCGGCGGGCTACCCCTGGTTCGTCGTCCAGAGCTCGTGGTCCGGCACCCGCCTGACGCTGGAAGACGACGGCAGCCCCAAGCTAGCCATTGCGGGCTGGATCGCGCTCGACGCCGCCAAGAAACTCTTCACCATCACCGATGCCGACCGAACCGGCTGGTTCGCCGACGCCGCCAGCAAAGACTTCGAGCCCGTACCACTGAAGACCACCTTCACGAACACGGTCAATAACGACCTCCGCTTCGACAAATCCTACAACATCATCGCAACCCTGCCCGGTAGCGAACGCCCGGACGAATATGTAGCCTACACCGCCCATTGGGACCACATCGGCGTTGGCCCCGCAGTGGATGGCGACTCGATCTACAATGGCGCACTCGACAATGCCTCCGGCACCGCTCAATTGCTCTCCATCGCCGAAGCCTACTCTAAACTGGAAACCCCTCCCGCCCGCTCCATCGTCTTTCTCTTCGTCACCGCCGAGGAGCAAGGTCTATGGGGCAGTGATTACTACGTTCGTAATCCGGTCTACCCGCTCGACAAGACGGTCGCCAACATCAACATCGACGGCATCAACCCCATCGGCGAAGCAAAAGACCTCACCATCACCGGACTCGGCCACAGCGAAATGGACGACCTGGCCACCACCGTCGCTGAAGAGCAAGGGCGCTACGTTCAATCTGATCCTGAGCCAGAAAAAGGCTACTTCTACCGGTCAGACCACTTCAACTTCGCCAAGGGAGGAGTCCCCGCGCTCTACGCTGCCGGCGGCTACGAGCACGCCACGAAAGGCAAGGAATACGCCCAGGAACAGCGCGACGGCTTCGTCGCAAAACGCTACCACCAGCCTGCGGATGAGTACAACTCAGGCGACTGGCCACTGGGTGGCGCGGTACAGGACGGGGAGTTACTTTATCAGGTTGGCCTACGCCTGGCTAACGGAGAGATGTGGCCGAAGTGGAAAGAGAGTTCTGAGTTTAAGCGGGATTAACCCGCGGCCGCAGGGAGGGCTGGAACTCGCCAGTCGAATTCTCTTTGGCCTGAATACCTTAAGCCAAACTTTCTCCGGGCTGTACAGATCGAAGCCTAATCGTAAAACACCATAATTGTTAAAGTAAAAAAGTTCGCCTGGCGAGTTCGGTAGGGTTGACGCCCAACTCGACTGGCGAGTTGAGCTACTCCACCGAGCTTCCAAGCTCCACTTCTACTTCGATTCTCCGCTCGTCACGAACCAGGTTGAGCGTCACCCGTTCGCCGGGTTCGAAGTTTTCCATTTCGAGGAAATAATCAGTGCTCGTTTTAATGGCTTTGCCGTTGATGCCCACCAGCACATCGCCCAACACCCAGTTGCCACGGGCGTCCTGGCTCAGGCCGCGGACACCGCGGCTCCCCGCCGGCCCCTGCGGAACAACCTCTTCAATGGCTAATCCTGTCCCGCGCCAGTAGCGGTAGAAGTCGACCCCCAAGCTGGCACGGCGCACTTCGCCGTAGCGAATCAGGTCGGGTACAACGTAGCGGACCACATCGACGGGGATACTGAAACCAATTCCTGCCGATGCACCAGACGGGCTGTAGATAGCGGTGTTCACACCGATGAGCATTCCCCGGCTATCGAGCAGCGGGCCGCCGGAGTTACCAGGGTTAATCGCTGCATCCGACTGAATCACTCCCCGAATCGGGACATTTGCCTGGCTATTGATCTCGCGATCGAGGGCGGAGACGACACCGGTCGTCAGCGTCTGGTCGAGGCCGAAGGGGTTACCGATGGCGTATACCGCCTGGCCTACGCGGATGTCTTGCGAGGTGCCGACGGGGATGGGCTCCAGGGCACCGGCGGGCGCTTCGATGCGCAGTACCGCGAGGTCTTTCTCTTTAGCGATACCGACAAGTTTAGCGTCGTAATCCTCGCCGTTGGCGAGGGTGACGATTGCACGGCTGGCGTCGCGGATGACGTGATAATTGGTAATGATGTGGCCCTGGTTGTCCCAGACGAAGCCGGAACCAGAGCCGGCGGGTACTTCGCTTACATCACGGGTCCAGAAGCTGCGGCGCTGGGTTTTGGTAGTGATGTAGCAGACCGAAGGAGAGGCGTTTTCGAACAAGCGGATGGTATGCAGTTCGGACGGGGTGTAGGCCAGGGCGTCCTCGGCGGAAATGGAGCCGGCGACCGGGCTGTCAGCACGGCTAACAACTGGTGTTTCGGTGGTCTTCACTGCTATTTCCTCGGGCGCGGCCGCAGGTGCAGAGGAAGTTGGAAAAGCATAGCGACCGGCAGCAAATGCGGCAACGACGATGAGAAGGGAGAAAAGGAAGTTTGTTGCTTTCACGGGGATTTCTGTTAGGGTGTCGATATAACGCTTTTACCTACGGTTTCAGTTTACAGCCGCGTGGTCTGTCAACGCTAAGAGGAATACACAATGGTCTTGGTTGAGGTTCGGTGATTGTTGATTGCCACAGGGGTGCCCGATGAAAGAGTTCCACCTCAAAACGAATACGACGCGCCCTGTTCTTTACACGACTTAAAGTCGCTTCTGCCGACTCTTCATCGCAGACGAAGGTAGCCGGAACCAGAGATAGCGCCGATGGACGAATTTCACCCGGGCAACCATCAAAAATGCATTTTCTCGCATTTGTACAACCAAACCCTTGGCCGTGAACGTTATTCATCCCGTAGCCCGTATCCCCCAACTACTAAAAGCTATTAACGGTATCAATTACTCCTGGCGCATTGGTAAAATCTTCGGTGTACCAACCGATCTGCACTGGACTTTTGTCTTCGTGCCTACTGCCATTTTATACTTTGCGTACACGCCCGGATACGGGATGAACTGGCAGGCCGCAGCCTGGTGGAGTACCATTGCTACCCTGCTTTTCACTTTTATCCTGATCCACGAACTCGGCCACGCGCTGGTGGCGCGCGACCGGGGCGTCAAAGCAGAAAAAATCATTCTTTTCCCACTGGGTGGCGGAGCTTATCTCCCCGAACAGCCCAAACAAATCTGGGCCGAAGTCCTGGTGTACGCCGCTGGCCCCCTGGCCAATATTTTTGTAGCCCTGCTTGCCTGGATCGCGTTGCTGCTGCGGCCCGATGGCGATCTGCTGATTGCTTATTTCCTGCGGCTCTCGGGCAACATTGTTGTTCAGCCCGGGATACTGGACCAGGTACTGGGTATTTCCCTCGGAGTAAATCTGCTGTTGGCCGCGGGCAATTTACTGCCCGCTTACCCGCTCGATGGAGGCCGCATCCTCCGGGCCTTGCTGCGGGCCCCCATCGGGGCCCGGGCGTCAACCATTGTAGTGACTACGTTGGGCTTACTCATCGGTTTGCCGCTGATCTGGCTGGGCGTTGAGCTTGGCGACCCTCTGCTGGCCTGCGGCGCAGTATTCATCATCCTGCTCTCCGGCATGGAATACCGCAACGGCTGGCAACGCCGCCGACTTGCGAAAACCACCTCCGATACGGTACTCCGGGTACCGAAGGATGATCAACTTAGGGTGTACACCAACGAATCGGTAGGAACTGTTCGCCAACGGTTCGATGCTTCACGTTGGCCGGTATTGCCCGTCTTCAACCAGTGGAACGAACAGATCGGCTTCGTAGAAGCGGGCGTATTGAAGGAAGAGGCCAGGTCTGACGAGGAGTCCGTTGCGCCTTACTGCGAAGCTGAGTTTATTACAGCTCCACCGGAAGAAGGCCTGCTTTCAGTCACCGAGCGGATAATTGCGGCCAATGTGTACGGAGCGACCGTTCTCGGTAAGCGAGGAAAGCTGGTTGGCTACGTTTTTACAGAGGACGTGATGGGAGTACTGGATAGCCCGTGGCGGAGGTTTTGGCGACGGCTGAAGTGAGTTGCCTCCGGCAAAAAGGCTTTTATGTGCTTCGTACAAAGTAAAATCTCACTGAGTTGAACGGAGTATCAGGGGCGCAAACCAGATTGTCGCTCTCCCCCTCCCAACATCACTGCGCTGGGGAGAAGCATCGGCGACAATCTGGTTTGCGCCCAGTGCCAAGGTTGATCTTCTACCCCGACTATGCTGAACACTGTAAACCAAATAATTCGCGTAAGCGGACAAGGCGGAACGCCCCACTCCGACAGGCGAGCTTTTTTGCGCAGCATAAACTGATGTCTCACTCAAAGCATTGTTTCCGTTAACTTATCAAGTTCGCTTCCCCGTGCCTAAGGCAAAAAAGAACTCGACTGGCGAGTGGTGCTCAGCCCTTAACCCTTCATTGCACCTGCGTCCGCGCCCGAAAAAAGGCGATAAAGCAGTGGCACCACGTAGAGGCTACCCACCGTCCCCACCAGCAAGCCACCGATCACCGTAACGGCCAGCGGCTGCTGCAACTCCGCTCCGAGGCCGCTCGTGAACAGCACCGGCGCGAGGGCGAGAATGGTAGTGAGCGACGTCATCACGATGGCCCGCAAACGGCGGCGGCTCGCTTCTTTAATGGCCGCGGGCATCGACATTCCTGCCGCCCGGCCCCGCTCGATCATGTCTACTTTGATGATGGCATCGTTCACCACGATGCCACCCGTAACCACCATACCGATGAGGCTGAGCAGGTTGAGGCTTCCGCCGGTAAACCAAAGCGCAAGAAGCGACCCCACCAGGCTGATCGGCACCACCAACAGCACCACCAGCGGCAGTTTTACTCCTTCGAACTGAGCCGCAAGGATGAGGTAAAGCAGCAGTAAGCTGACGAGCAGAACCCCGCCAAGTTCCCCGACGCGAGACTGATCCGTCAGGAAGCGCCCAGCTAGTTGGCTGGTGAATTCGGGAAACTCTCCGGCGATATTTTCGATGCGGGTAATGTCGTCGGTGGTCGGCTCACCGGAGAAGACGAGGCCGAGGTATTCCCCGGCCCTGTCAGCAGTGAGCACGCGGTAGTCGGGATGCTTAGAGATCTTGAGTAACTGGCGCAACGGTATTTCGTTACCGTCCTGATTCGTGACGGTGGCGGCCAGCAGGCGGTCGGCAGACAGATCGTCGGTACCCGCCAGCAATACGGGCAGTGCCCGGTCGTTGGCGCGCAGGCTCGTGACCTCGTTTTCGCTAAAGAGGGTCAGGATCCGGTCACGCAGGCGCGCTGAAGACACCCTGGCCGTTGCCAGAGCCATATAATCGATTTGCAGGGAAACGGCCTCGTTGCGGGCGGGCGGCGCGGGGTTAAAGCCTTCTTCCCGCATACGCTCCAACAGTGGTTGTACGCTGTTCCAACCCGGTGTCTCGCGGTCGCCGGCAGCCCGCAGGCGTAGCTCAACGTAGGGTTCATCGTTGAGGAAGATGCGGTCAAACAGGTTGGAGACGGGGCGCATTGTGAAGGTAGCGACGGGGTATTCTTTGCGCTGTTGCGCCAGCCACTCCCCGGCAAAGTCAGCAGCTGGTGGAGCAGGCAGGAAGAACTGCAATTCTGAAGCGTTGGTAGCCTGGTTCTCTTCGGCAAGCAGGAACTGGTTCTCGCCAATCAGAGCGCTGTTTTCTCCGCCGAAGTTCGCTTGCCAGTCGGCCATCAGGGCGCTGACGCGGGTGCGATGGACGTTGAGGGGCAGTGCTTCGGCCCAGTCGATGTTCAGTTGATAATCTGAGCGGGAAAGCTCCGGAAAACCCTGGGTAGGGAGGGTAGAGAGCGCCAGGTAGCCAAGGGCCAGCCAGGGAAGGAGGAAGAGCAGGTAGAAGGTAGTGGGTAGTTTGTAGTGGGTAGTGCTCCGCTTATTGGAGACATTGGAGGTGGGGATGCTCGCTCCGCTCGTGGCCTCTCCCCCGGTCCCGACTGAATCGAGGGAGACGTTGGAGGCGTTGGAGCGGGACATGAGAACGCTTAGCATGGGGAGAAGGAAGTACGCTACCAATAAAGAAGCCGCCAGGGCCAAGGTGACGGCGATGGCCTGATCGCGAAAGAGCGCTCCGGCGATGCCGCTGAGCAGTACCAAGGGGAGGAAGACGGCGATGGTCGTCAGGGCGCTGGAGATGAGCGGGCGGATGACTTCGTTGGTGGCGGCGGCGGTTGTGTGTACGTTGCCCTCTCCCCCGGCCCCTCTCCTCGGGAGAGGGGAGACGTCGGAGGTGTCGGAATTTCGGGATAGTTCCCGGTAGCTGGCAATATTATCCAGCACGATGATCGAATTGTCGATCATTAGCCCCAGCCCAAGGATGAGCCCGGCGAGGGAGATGACGTTGACGGAGAGGCCAGCGAGATAAAAGCCGAGCACGGCGATTAGCAGGGCGATCGGTACCGCGAGGCCGATGAGCAGCGGCCTCCGCCACTCCCGGAAAAAGGCGAAGAGAACGAGGATGGCGAAGCCCGCGCCGTACAGCAGCCCCCCGGAGAGGTTGTCGATACTCGCGCGGAGGACGGCCGTTTGGTCGTTGTTGAGCCGGAAACGGAGGTCGGGGTATTCGGCTTCGAGGTCGGCGACGAGAGTTTGGAGGTTTTCGCGGAGCTCGAACAGGCGGGCATCGGCGCGCTTGCGGATGGTGAAGATTACGCCGGGGGCGCCGTTGTGGAGGAAAAGCCCTCGGGCGGGTTCGGCTTCGTAGGTGACCGTGGCTAGGTCGGAGAGGGGAACCGTCCGTTCACCGCCAGGGAGTTCAGGAGTGGCGGGAGCACCCACCCTGAGGTAGAGGTTTTCGAGGTCTTCGGCGGTGCGCAGGCTTCCGGTAAATCGGACGGCATATTCGTAGTGGCCATCGGCCAGCAGCAGGCCGCCAAGTTCTACGTTGGCGGCGCGGAGGAGATTGGCAAGGTCGGCTTCCGTTTTGCCCAGGGCGCGTAGCGCTGCTTGCTTCGGCCGGACGACGATGCGGGGCGTTGCCTGACCGGAGAGGTCGGCAAAGGCGACCTCGTCGAGCTGTTCGAGGCGGCGGCGGAGGACGTTTTCGGCCAGGTTGGAGAGGGGGAGGAGGTCGGAGGTGGGAGTTTGGAGTCGGGAGTCGGGAGTCGGGAGTCGGGAGGCAGGTGTTGGAGGTGGGGATGCTCGCTGCGCTCGTTCCCTCTCCCCCGGCCCCTCTCCTGGGGAGAGGGGAGACGGCTCCGGCGCCACACTTCCAACGTCTGCCTCGCCCCCCCTCCCCCTTGGGGAAGGGCCGGGGGTGGGGTTACTCAGGGTCACGCTCAACTGCACCACCGGAATATCACTGACATCAGTAGCCAGCACCCGGGGCCGCTCCACTTCCCGTGGGAGTTGATTCATGGCCTGGTCGATCTTTTCGTTGACTTCGATGAAGGCCAGATCAGGGTCGGTGCCGAAGGGAAAGTCCAGGTAGAGCACGGCGGCTTCCTCACGGGCGCGGGAGCGGATGCCGCTCAGGTTGTTGACCTGGAGGAGGGTGTTGCGCAGGGGGGCGACCACGGCATCTTCCACCGTCCGCGCGGCTGCGTTGGGGTAGCTCACCTGTACGCTGACGCGGGGGATGCCTACCTCGGGGAGCAACGACACCGGTAGCTGGCCTGCGGCCAGCAGGCCGAGAACGATGGCCGCCAAGGTGGTTAGGAGGACGGCTACGGGGCGGTTAAGTAGGTTGGTTAGGATGGGTTAGTAATTTAGGTTTTGGGTTAAAGCTCCGGGGAAGCTTGTAAAATAGCTCCCTCTTCCTGGAAAGCAATGCCGATGAGTTGATCGCCCGCTACCGAAACATCAAAGGTGTATACGGGCGCATCGATGTAACTTCTTTTCAAGAGTTCTCCTTCCCAATTATATACTTGCAACTCCGGCCGAATCGTCTCAGGGTCTTCATTGACGGAAGCGTTGTTTTGATTTAGGTACAGTACATAGATATTATCGTCTGTTGCTACCGGAGCTAGAAAATAAAGGTTTCTCTCCTTTGGGATTTGCGGTGTGGTATACGAACCTACCCGGACCTCTTTCAACAACGCTCCGGTAAAGTCATAAAACCGGATGAGGTTGACGTAAGTGTAAAACACTGCTATCTGGCCCCGCGCTTCATCGGCGACTACTGTGTAGCGGTATTGTGCACTCTTAGCTTCCGGGCTTTCAAAAACCAATCCCTCTTCCGGGTATTCCGCAAATGTTTTTAATACGGTGGAGCTTTTGCTGGAAAAGAGTAAAGACTGGTGGGCATTAAATTCTGTATCCGAATTCATCGCTGTATAAAGGGTATCATTGAGATGTGCCAACCGGTTGATGTTGTCTATCATTCCGGAGAGATCAACTTGCTCCAAGCGCTGAAAGGTGCTGTCTTGTCGGTTGATCTTTACCCGGCGGTAGATGGGATAGTCGAGGTAATTGAGGGTTCCGTTGCGGTTTATTATTGAATTATCATCAATGAAGTCGTGTTGCTCCAGCTCGTTGTTTGCATCGGGATAGGTGAATAGGTACTGATGGCTTGAGCCGTCGAATACCTTGAAAGTGCCTTTGCCTACGCCGTCGTAAAAGACCAAATTGTCGCCGGAGGAAACGACTCGTTGGGGTTGGAAAACCGTTACTGGTAATTTTACTGGTTCCAGCGCTAATGTATCCAGAGGAGCGGCGCTTAAAGCAATTACTTTTACGGCCTCGTTATCGGCGCAGCTAACAAGTAGGAACAGCAGGCTAAGGATGTATAAATTAGGTTTAATGGGGTTGGGTTTTGGTTTAGGCTAAAGGTAAGGATTTGGACTGAATCAAGCGATAGGAGTTTGGATTGTTAACCCTGTGCAAACTCTAATAATGCTTTTGTTCTTGCGACGGATATCGTCGCTAAGCATAACTAGCGCCCTTTTAAACATGCAAATTGTATTAGTAATAAAAAAACAACGAATTTAATTTGGCTCAAATGTAAAACAGTCGTAGGGTAACTTTACAGTCCTTTCACTAATCAGCTTAGTTTCGTTTAGAATGAACATCTTGTCATCGAGCGCAAACATACTCCCTTCGACATAATCTGCACTTAACTTAAGGGTTTTACTTTGCGTAAAATCATTGTTGTAAACAAACACACAAAGTTCTCTTTCATTATTTTCTGGATCAGCAATAATTCCGAATCGAAAATATACATCCTTGCCATATAAATAATAAATGTTACAAAAGTGGTTTGTCTCCCGGTAATATATCCCATCATCACCTCGGCTCGGGTTTCCTTCTGGATCCAAAGCATAAGGAAACTCTTCTATTGGCCCTATTATTTCGTGATAGGTGTTGTGTTTCTTTTTCAGTTTAAATCTAGAATCATATTCAAACACAGCGTGACTGACTGGAAATGACGCTATATACGAGTCGGATTCGCTATTAAAAGTTACTGAAGGCCAGTAAAAATATGGTGTAGTCCCGTAAAACTTACCGTCATAAGCAGGTGCAAAATCAACAACTTGATCATAGCCTTTCAAATCTTTTCTAATCGCTACGAAAGCAAACCCCTTACCTATATCTTCTTTAGTATTCGGATAAATAGGAAAAAGTATATGATTTTTTCCCTCAACAGGTGCATTTCGAAATGCACTTGCAAGCCTAACGTTGCTTACATTTGAAAAATCAACAACTACTTCGACAGCACTAGGCGTGAGTAAAAATATTTTGTTCTGCGAGTTGCTCGAGTACAATATCGAGTCTTTATTCATGTAGTAAACTCCATCAAAAGACGAAATCGATCCAATAGCAAAAGGGCCTTCTTTTTCCAGTTTCCTCTTATTGACAAGTAGTCCAGTTTCAGCTTCGAAAGTGTAGATTTCATCAGAACTTAATGAAGTTAAATAAACATCTCCATTAACATTACTTTTAGAGAACCCGGATATATTTTGATAGTTAAATGTAAAATCTGGCCGCATTGTCATACAACTATTAACAGCAACACTACCATAAAGCTCCTTAACTCCCATATCGTCACCCTTTCCTCTTCCACAGGATATTATTAATACAGACACAAAAAAAGCACACAACTTTTTTAACATTATAATAAAATTTTATTGTTTATATTTAGCATAACACAAAGTACATAACGAAAATGGATAGACCTTTAACACAGATACAAAGGCCCATCCACTAACTTTCTCTTAAGGAAGAGATTTCTCAACCTCTAACTTGGCTTACATTTAGGTGAAGTCGTATTCATTCCATCAACAAGACAGTTTTCATCTGTACCATTGAAACAAAAAATACACCTTCCTGTATTTAGGGAAGAATCTGCACTAACGGAGCAACCTTCACAAACTCCACCGAATCCCCCCCCACCAGGTCCGTTACCCCCGGTAGAATAAGCTGATGGTATAAAGCAAAAAAGGGCTAATACTAGAACACTACAAAACTTAGCAACTATAGCTTTCATAAGCAATAATTTGCACTTGATCTCTCCCTCTCAAGTATCGGGCCACATAAAAAGGCAAGTGAGGCCTGTTGTCAAAACCAAAATTAGGCCCTTATTAAAAGGACTATCCCCAAGTATCCCCAAGTATCCCCAAGTATCCCCAAAATTCGACGGTTTTTAGCTTCCGGCCAATTCTGAACACTTATTTTTACTGTTGCCCTCGATATTCTTTCGGAGCTTTGATTTTAGAGCGTGTTTAAAATTATGAAAATTTAAATATAAAGGCTGTCAGTCGTATCTTGTAAGTCGCTAAACACTACAAATATGACCAAGCAGTGGACTCGGTTGACTGACAGCCAGTGGAACGAAGTTAAAGATTATCTACCAATCAACCGCAAGACAAAACATCAACTCCGGGATGTACTTGACGCCATTCTGTGGCTGGTGCGTACCGGTACTCA
>NZ_VOXD01000090.1 GCF_008014675.1 Neolewinella aurantiaca
ATGTGGATACGGACGAGACTGTCTACAGCACCGCAATCGGGACAGTCGGAGAGCGATCGACCGAGGTGATTCTCCAAAAGATCGCGGGTGCGTTCGGCGCGTGGCTTTTTAGCGGGGACCGTGCGAGGTCCACTCCGAGACTGGCGCGGGCGGCGGCTAAAGCACTGGACTTATGGTAGTTGGACAGTATTCCGTAGTGGCGCATCCGTCTAAAACCGGGCGGAAGGATGTGAAGACAGAAGCGGCGCAAGAACTCGATCCCATCCAGGGCCATCGTTTTTCGGACGCCCTTTTCCCGGTAATCCTTATAATGGAAGGTCACTTTGTCGGGGCCAACGTGGAGGAGCCGGTGGTTGGAGATGGCGGTCTTGTGGGTGTAGCGGCCGAGGTGTTCGACGACCTGGTCTGGCCCTCCGAAGAGGGCTTTGCCGAAGAAGTATTTCAGCGCACAGCAAAGGGTGTTGAGGGTGGATTTTCCTATTGACTTTTCCCGCTCGGCGAGAAAGGCGAGGATATCCCGGGCGGTGATGGCATCGGCTTCCGCATGGTGGTATTCCATGAGGTCGCGCAGCGACCGGGCGTAGTTGATAATGGTACTCGATGTCATACCCGCGACCCGTAAATGGGCCACGAACCGGTCGAGATCCGGCTGACAATCAGGGTGGTGGGCTATCTGAGCCCGGGACTTTTTTTAGTCACGATGGAATGGTTTGGTTAATAGGTAAGATAGGGGTATTTTTAGGAGACGGGTTGGTTATGGCGCGGCAGCGGTTGGCGCGGAGCGGCTTAGTTCAACACCGCAGCCGCGTCAACCCGCGCGGATCGCCGGTGGGGCGGAGCCGGAGTTTTAGGGGAGGGACCATCATGGGTCTTGCTCTATATTTGGTGGTGGGCGCGGGCTGCGCGGCTGCAAACGTTCCGCGAAACGTAAATAAATGAAAAATGATCAAATGGGAGCGTGAAAATTTAGAAACTAAAAAGCTAGAAATATGGGTTATTGATTTCAATGGATTAACATGGTATGAAAGCTACGGACCCAGTATGACTCAATGGGCAAGTGTATATACTATTGATCAGTTGTTTATAAATAAATCAAAAGGCTTTTTACCTCCTGATGTAAGTGATATTAACGAACTGTTTATATTGTTTCGTAATAGTGTGATTGAAAATCAACTAAGCAAAGACCAGGAAATTATTTTAAATAAGATAGAAAAATTTTTATAAGACAGGACGAAATCATTTAATCCTTAAAAGAAATGGCTCTGTAGGGAACATATGAACTGTTTAGTTATTTCGCTGGAGAAAACAATTTGTAATGATTGAAAACCAATTTAGTATAAGAAAGCACACTACTCTACATTTTTGAAGATGGGATGATTTCGTCCGTCATCGAGGCTTAAATATCGTTTCAAGAAGAGCTCCATACTCGCGCACCAGGGCATCAGCAGGCTCAGTCCTTTGCGGAACACAGACTCGGTAGGGAAGACCGCGCCGTCAGCATAATGAATGATTCGGATTTTTGACCGCGCCGCCCATCCCACTCGTACCGTCAGTGAATAACTGAGTCCCACGATGGCCATGAATAAGTTGCTTCGTCCGACGGGCTTGAAGTTGATGGCCTCTAACCCAAATCCGTT
>NZ_VOXD01000091.1 GCF_008014675.1 Neolewinella aurantiaca
TGTCTTTGAGTGCCCATCAAGACCGGAAGGCTCGAAGGGGTTTGTAGTAGAAGCCAAGCGGTGGGTAGTCGAAAGAAACTTCGCCTGGATGAATTTCTATCGCAGAATCACCAAGGACCTGGAGCGAACGATAGAAAATTCGGCTTCATTCATTTTGATGGCCAACATTCAGATGGTTCTATCGTCAATACAGAGAAATCTTGACTCGAATTTTTAGACACGCTCTAAGAGTGTTACAGATAGAAAAATGAGTTTAAAGTAAAACATATTAACTAGGTTTTGTATTGTGATGATAAGATAGGTTACCTTTCGATATAAGGTAACGGTCTCCATGAGGCGATAGATGTTCCTTCTATGAGATCACCATTATCGTTGATAAATCCAAGGCCAATCATTTTATTATTTTGGTAGACTGTACACTCGCACGGGGAATTTGCGTCTACATAAGGTTGAGATGACACTTTTATATCGTCGTTCCAAATACATGTACGCTTTCCAGATTCATCTACTTTTACAACAGGATAAATACCTGCAATTTCTTTCAAGATAAAAATGTTTTTTGTCTCCATCTTTTCTAAAATGATTCCGTTTTCCATTAAGTCTAAGGTTATTAACCTGTAAGCGGAATCTGTCGGAACATCTATAGTACTTTGAGCGCCAACGTGCATGGTGAAAAGAGATAGTATTAGCGAAGTGTACAGGTGCTTTATCATTTAAAAAGTGTTTTATTTCGATAAATTGGACTAGTATCCAAACCAAATCGTTACGTTCATTCGTTGTAATTCTGCTTCTAGTACTGATGAAGATAAAATAAAGTACAGAAAATCCGAAATTTTTCCGCTTCTATTGGATAGATTCGGAAAAGCCAGCACTCTCCTACCCCACCGATCGACGATTTCCTTGCTGTTTCGCTACCGATCGCTTATCTTGTTTTCCGAAAACAGATTCATTTTCGGAAAAATGGCATTTTGACCAAGTTAATCGACAGCAAGACCGGAGAGCGTAAGTACCTCAATCGTGATGAGCGCAAGGCCTTTCTAGCAGCAACGCAGCTAGAAGAAGCCAAGGTCAAATATTGGCGGTGTATCAAATGTAAGGATGGATAAACCTAAAAAATGCAGTGGAGCAAAATCACTATCTTGATAGTGACAAAACTCTCAAAACATGCTCATCTGCCCCAGCTGCACAAGTGGTAAGATAGTCAAGAATGGCAAGACTTACTACGGAAAGCAGAATCATAAATGCAAAGACTGCAATCGCCAATTTGTAGCCAACAACCAACACTCCATCACTGATCAACGAAGAGAAGATGTTTCTGCTTTGCTGCTTGAGCGAATCAGTCTCAGAGGAATCTGCCGATCCATGGGTGTTAGCCTGACTTGGCTAATGTCCTATGCTGTAAGCGTTTGGTCTGAGACACCGGAAGACTTAGGAGTAGGGTGTTCCGTCTGTTAGCTCCTGCCCACGCCTGATTCTGTCCTTTGTAAAAGTGTGCTCGCAATCCAGTAGCTTTGAGTTGCGAGACAAAAAACACGGATGCGAGCACGACTCAAAGCTA
>NZ_VOXD01000092.1 GCF_008014675.1 Neolewinella aurantiaca
GCAGGTACTAAATGCTATCCGGAACAAACTATGTAGAGCGATCTACGCTTGCCACGAAAACAAAGTTATGTATGAAAGAAAGTTGCAAGCTTCTTTGGTTATCTCATAGCAATCGCAGGTGCAAGGTAAAGTTGGAGGAGCAGGATAGGTATTGCGGGCAAGGCGTAGCTTTGCCCGGCCGGTAGTTATAGTTACCTCGGTCATCAAAGGTGCAATTTTGCCCCACCATCGATTCTGCCTGGGGGAGCATATCGCTGTGGCGTCTGAACAATCACAAATCTTTAAAAATGAGCTTCAAAGACCTGCCAAAAGTTGAACTCCACCTGCACCTTGATTGCTCCCTTAGCTTCCAGGTAGTCAAACAACTGAAGCCCACGATAACTTTAGCGGAATACCAGCAGTCATTCATCGCTCCAAAAAAATGTAACAACTTAGCCGACTACCTCAAGCACGCCGTAAAAGGCTTCGAGCTAATGCAAACGCCGGAACAACTGAGGCTGGTCACCTTTGATCTCTTTCGGCAGCTGAATGAAGACAAGGTAGTTTACGCAGAAATCCGGTTTGCGCCCCTACTCCATACATTCGGAGGACTCTCTCCGGAGCAAGTAGTAAAAGTCGTTAACGATGCCGTTGGTGAAAGCACCAAAAAGCACGGCATTCACGCAGGAATCATCCTGTGCACCTTACGCCGACACAGCGAAGCGCAGAGTATGCAAACAGTTGAGCTGGTCCAGAAATACGAAGGCACCCACGTTGTGGGCTTCGACATCGCGGGCAACGAAGCCGGATTCCCGATCACTGACCACGTAAAAGCATTTCAATTCGCGAACAGGAACAACCTCCCGTGCACAGCCCACGCCGGCGAAGCAAAAGGGGCAGCGAGTGTTTGGGAAACATTAGAAAACTTCCGCCCCGCAAGGATAGGCCACGGTGTGAGGAGTACCGAAGCCGATGAACTGGTATCCTTTCTCAAAGAGAAGGAAATACACTTGGAAATATGTCCAACCAGCAACATTCAGGTAGATGTATTTGACAAGATAGAAGACCATCCGATAAACACGTTCTTCGATTCAGGATTGTCCTTAAGCATAAACACCGATGGGCGGGCAGTTTCAAATGTCTCCCTGACGGATGAGTACAACCTTCTTCATCAGGTCTTCGGATGGGACAAAAGTCATTTCAAAAAGTGTAACCTCGAAGCTATTAAACATTCTTTTGCAAGTCCTGAGATCAAAGACCTGGTCAGGGCTCGGATTGAGCGAAGCTACTGGAACTGATGAGGTGGAAATGTGAGGGACGTGGTTCAATCCAGCCTCCACCCCCGAGAAAAAACAACGCGCCGAACGCACCCGCGATCTTTTGGAGAATCACCTCGGTCGATCGCTCTCCGACTGTCCCGATTGCGGTGCCGTAGACAGTCTCGTCCGTATCCACATCTCCCCTTCTGGGGGCCGGGGGGCTACCAATGCCCGCGCTCCACCGGCCGACTTTGTTTATGTGGCCGTCAAATAGTTCGCTGCCTTGCTGCGGCCC
>NZ_VOXD01000093.1 GCF_008014675.1 Neolewinella aurantiaca
AAGCCGCCGCTGATTTTAGCTCCCGATTCATACGGCGGACCAACCCGTATCGATTTTCGCAGACGTACTGGGTTTCCCAGTCGTGTACCGCCTGATAAGATACACATGATAAGGCTTTTTGGACCAGTCCTGGTTTGATTTCAACCCCGTACAGGGCGATGGAGAGTACGTCGGCACTGATTGTCGGAGAGCCTCCCTTGTTCTTGTATCGACCAAAGGTGCTTTCCACGATGTCGGTACAACACACCAGCCGTTGGTATTTACCTATCAGTGCTTCGTGATCGATAAAGAACTGACGCACCTTTGAGATAAAAGTTTTGGACTCCTCGTTCAACGTATACTTTTTGGAGAAGCCCGTAATGGCTTGCTCCCATTTTTTCCGGCTGATGGTACTCAGGCCAGCTCCTTTGAGGATGCCAGCGGTGAGTTCGACCAGGGTCTTGAGCTGTTTCATGCATTGCACCCGCGCCCGCGCCGCATCGATAAAGTGCAGCTTTTTACGACTGCTTTCGGGAAGATTGGCCCAAATTGAATCGATGCGCTCAACCCAATGGACGATGGTAAAGATACGCAAAAAGCGATCCTTGTCACGCAGGGTTGGCGGTAGCAAAAAACCTTCGGAGGTGAGCATTAGTTTGCGGCGTAGCTGACCAATATCTGCCGACAACTGACTCAATACGGGGTCATCAGAAAGTACCTTTTTGACTGCGTTCATCATCACGTGCGTACAGTCGCCTACAGCATCCAAACCCAGTATTCTAAGGGCTTTAGCCAAATTAGTACCTCCATCAGTGATGCAGTATTTTAACTTGAGCTGGGGCATGCGGGCCAGATTACGCCGTAGAAATGCGGCTACGAGTTCGCCCGTCCAGGATTGTTGAACTTCCATGCCGAGTACCACCACGTCGTCGCCCGTCAGGGGGTTACCACGTTTACAATTAGGATCGAATTTTAAGCCTAGCAGCAAGAGTAGTTTTTCGCGACCGATCTGAATGCTTTCGTCGAGTAAGCCGATGTAGTTGCCCACGTACTCCGTGGCGTATTCGAGCTGGTACAACCCCAGACGTAAGACCCAACGTCGGACGCTGGAATGGCTAGGTGTGCCGTATTCCCAGCCTAATAGTTGAGCGACAAAGCCAACTGTCTTGGCTGCGCAACGCAATGACCCCTTCCCATGGACGACAATGAAGACCGCAATGGCAATGAGTTGAGCGGGGTAAGTGTGGCCCTCAACTTTCAACGGAGCCATTTTGGCTTGAAGGATAGCGTTTTCGGCTTCCAATCGGGTCACCCGCTTTTGGCTCCGCCGTAGGCGGGCTTGGAGTAAGCGACGGGATTTAGTAGCGGTAAGAGCTGTGCTTTTCCATCGTTGTACCTTAGCTTTGAGTCGTGCTCGCATCCGTGTTTTTTGTCTCGCAACTCAAAGCTACTGGATTGCGAGCACACTTTTACAAAGGACAGAATCAGGCGTGGGCAGGAGCTAACAGACGGAACACCCTA
>NZ_VOXD01000094.1 GCF_008014675.1 Neolewinella aurantiaca
TGTTCCGCAAAGGACTGAGCCTGCTGATGCCCTGGTGCGCGAGTATGGAGCTCTTCTTGAAACGATATTTAAGCCTCGATGACGGGCGAAATCATCCCATCTTCAAAAATGTAGAGTAGTGTGGTTAGCCACAGTATTTTTTTTAAAAATCTGTCCCAATTTCTCCAATTGTCAATTCCGTCACTTTTTTGTTTAGGTACAATGAGTCAAGATTGAACTCTGTCTCATCGCAAATTCCGCTGATTGTGTCGACTGAAAAATATATTCCGATATCATAGTAATCAGCATCAAGTTCTGAGCAGTCTGTCGTAAAACCCCATTCAGGTTCGCCATAGACTTTCATTACATCTTTTATCTTAAGTTTTTTGTTCACTTTCAATCCCTTACCTGTAGTTCCTTTCCATCTTTTTGGAAAAACCGTTATGGAAAAAACTTTTTTTGATGAATCATTTTGAAGTATATATACTGATATTCCTTTCTTTTCGTATTTGTACTCGAAAGAATGATTTGTCCATTTAATTTCCTTGGGTGTGACCTTTAAAATTGAATCAACTTGCGTTTTTGTCATTCCAATTTGAATTTGTCCAACGCATTTACCTTCGTCAATTATTTGTTTTTCCGAATCTGTCCGTTTAAATGACATTACAATCATTAATAGACATAAAGTGATTGATATTATTCGGATCGTCTTCATTTTTATTGTGGCTAACGGTTTGGCTACACGCCGTGCGACGATAGGAGCATGGACGTTGTAGCCTGTGTTGAACTAAGCCGCTCCGCGCCAACCGCTGCCGCGCCATAACCAACCGTCTCCTAAAAATACCCCTATCTTACCTATTAACCAAACCATTCCATCGTGACTAAAAAAAGTCCCGGGCTCAGATAGCCCACCACCCCGATTGTCAGCCGGATCTCGACCGGTTCGTGGCCCATTTACGGGTTGCGGGAATGACATCGAGTACCATTATCAACTACGCCCGGTCGCTGCGCGACCTCATGGAATACCACCATGCGGAAGCCGATGCCATCACCGCCCGGGATATCCTCGCCTTTCTCGCCGAGCGGGAAAAATCAATAGGAAAATCCACCCTCAACACCCTTTGCTGTGCGCTGAAATATTTCTACGGCAAAGTCCTCGGCGACCCCGACCGTATCGTCGACATCCCTACCCCGCGCAAACCTAAACAACTTGGAGAACTGCTGACTACCAGTGAGTTAAAGCAACTATTCGCCGCAGCCAGAACTTCAAAGCGTCGCCTGGTCCTCAGCCTCATTTACGGCCTAGGCCTGCGCGCCGGAGAGGTCGCGCGCATCCGACTACATGACTTCGACGCCCGCCACCGCACGCTCATTATCCGCAACGCAAAGGTAAGCGTCCGACCAACCACATCTTGTCAGCCCCAACTCCGCGCCAGAGCTTTGCGCCAAACCAAAGCAACAATTTATGCGCCACAGCCCCACCTCCATCCGTCAATTTTTGATCGATCAACC
>NZ_VOXD01000095.1 GCF_008014675.1 Neolewinella aurantiaca
ACTCCCCATCCCAGAAGAAAGATCCGCAATCCACGTTCAGTACCTCCACCGTCACCTGGTTGCTTACGGCCTCACAAGGCCCGGCGGGATCGTTGGTGGTAAGGATGAACGTAACGGAACCGCGCAGGGCGTCCTCTTTGCTTGGGGTGTAAGTTGTTGCGGTAGCGAAATCAGTGCCCGTCGTAAACACTCCTGTTCCGTCGGGGGTGCTCCAGCTGCCGCCCAGGGAGGCAGGGCTGATGCTGGCGCCTTCGTTCAGAATCACCGGTTGCGTGGAACAAATGGTGAACGGCTCGGCAACGATGACTTCGATGTCACAGACAACACCCACGTCGAGCGTCAGGTCCATCTCTCCGCTGTTAAGAAAGTCGGTCGGATTGGTCTGAGCGGTGAATTCGGTCAGCGCAATGCTGTTGTCGCTGTCGTCTTCATCGAGCCCACCGGCATCGGCCGTGGTGAAGTCGTAGAATTCTGCGTTGTCTGCCGTTGAGATGTCGAAGACGACCGAGTAGCTGCCCGGAGGCAAGTTGGCAAAGCCATAGCTTCCGTCAGGTGCAGTAGTTGTCACGCCGGTAATGGCGTTGCCTTCCGCATCAAGCGTAACGATGTCGCCGTTGCTGTCCAGCAGCGTAACGGTTACGCCACCGATGCCGGGCTCTCCCATCGTCTGCAGGCCGTCGCCGTTCAGGTCGACGAAAGCGGTGTCGCCGAGGCTGACCGGAGCGAAGAAACCGAAGTCGAGCGTCATGTTTCCGTTGCTGTCGAAGACATCGTCCTGGGCATTGCCCTGAGCAGACTCTTCACCTGCGTTCGCGCCGTTCAGTGGTTCGTCGCCGAGCATCAGGGTGATGGTGTCGCTGCTCACGCTGGTGCCACTGCCGCCGGGCTGTAAGCCTTCATCGTCGTTGTCCAGGTTGTCGTCCGGGTCGGTTTCGGAGAAAGCGATGCCGGTGTTGTTCGACGAAATCGGGGCCGCCGCCGGACTGCTTGGGATCACGACGTAGTAATCGCCCGGTAGGAGGTTGGTGAAATGATAATCACCATTTGCATCCGTTACTACCGTTGCGGCATCGGCTGGGTCGAGCACCCGGGCACCGGTGGCATCCGTCAGGATCTGCATTTCGGTATCAGCATCGAACAATTGTACTTCCACGTTGACGATGCCGGTGTCGGCTCCGTTCTGGAAGCCGTCGTTGTTATTGTCCAGGAAAACGGTGCTGCCCAGGCTCACGGTCTCAATCGAGACGCGGGCGAGGTCGAAATCGTCGGCATCGGCGGGGTTATCGGTCATACCGTTGCCGTGTGGTCCGTTGTCATCTTCTTCATCATCCGTGTCGGTTTCGGGGGCATCGCCGCCGTTGTCGCCGGGTTGAGAATCCTCGTCGGGCAGGCCCAGGGCATTGCTGGCAGCGGATATTTCGGCGACATTATCGAT
>NZ_VOXD01000096.1 GCF_008014675.1 Neolewinella aurantiaca
TGAGGTGGTCGGCTTTAGCCGGACAGTTTAAAAGTGGAGTTTCTTCTTTCCGTTCTGGTCCCCCGGCCCCTGTGGAGCGTAGCGGAACAGGGGCCGGGGGGACCAGAACGGACTAATCGTCGTTCTTCTTCGCTGCACTTTGCGCCCGACAGGCGCGCTCAAAGTTAAGCGGACTTTTGTTGCCTAGGGAGGAGTGTCTCCTCACCGTATTGTAATAGCCTTCTATGTAGTCGAAGGATTCTTGCTTAGCGTCTTCTACGTCCAAGAAAACGCCGTCTTCCAGTAGTTCGGCCTTGAAACGACCGAATAACGATTCTGCCTGGGCATTGTCGTAGTGATTGTCTTTGCGGGTCATGCTTTGCAAGAAGCCCAGGTCTGTTAGTTTTTTACGGAACGCTTTCGAACCGTATTGTCCACCACCGTCGGTATGGATGATGAGCCCAGCCTGCGGCCGCCGTTGAATAATAGCCTTCTCAAGCGCGTTGAGCACCAACTCTTCCCTCATGTGATCAGCGACATCCCAGCCAACGATGTTCTTAGTGAAAACATCCTGGAGAGTCGCCAGATAAGCAAATTTCCCGTTCACCAAAGGCAAGTACGTGATATCTCCAACGTAGACCTCATCCACTCCCGTAGCTGGCTCCCTTTCCAGTAATAGATTGGGACTACGCCTTAAATTCGGATGAGTTCTCGTCGTCTTGGGAACAAATGATTTAGGCTGAATCGCCCGTAATTCGTGAACTGCCAGAATAGTCCGAACTGTTTGACGACCTACTTGAATTCCATCATCAGCCAACTCTGCTACCAAACGTCGAGTGCCGTATCTACGCTTGTGAAAGTGGAAAGCTTCAATCACTTTTCGAGTTACTTCGCTCTGTGATGACCTGACCAAAGCGCGTTCGTAACGGTCGTAGTAACTACTCCGACTAACCTGCATCATCTCGCAAAGCAAGGTAATAGAATGAGCATTCTCATGCCGTTCAATAAATCGGTAACGATCTAATCGAGACGGCTGAAAATGCTCAAGGCTTTTTTTAAAATCTCGTTTTCTTCTTTCAACCGCTTCATCTCCTTGCGTAGATGACGGGTCTCAGCAGATGGTCCCGTTGGACCTCCCTTAGATTGTTTCTTCCATCGATGAAGAAGACTTTGGCCCACCCCAAGAGATGTAGCTAATTCCGCTACGGAACGACCTTGTTCCATTTGACGGATCGCCTCAGCTTTGAACGCTGCATCGTACTTGCGGTACTTCTTCTTTGTATTCGCTTCTTGTTTCATTAGACTGAAAATTACAAAAATTTTCTGTCCGGTATTTCAGGACCATCTCA
>NZ_VOXD01000097.1 GCF_008014675.1 Neolewinella aurantiaca
TAGCTTTGAGTCGTGCTCGCATCCGTGTTTTTTGTCTCGCAACTCAAAGCTACTGGATTGCGAGCACACTTTTACAAAGGACAGAATCAGGCGTGGGCAGGAGCTAACAGACGGAACACCCTACTACTATACCTACCTATTTGAACTTTACTAGTGGTGAGAAAGTTCCTCTAGGAGGACCTAATAAGAATTGTAATAATCCATGTAAAGATGAAGAAGGAGTAGATTGTGTTACTGACTACGATTTTGATACTGATCAGCCGTATTATGTATGTCTAATGGGCTCATGTTTGGTTACGAGTTCTGAAGATACGGTGAAATTTTATACGGAATCTGAGAGGGGGACTATTTTATTTAAAAAACTCTATAAATTCAGAGATTCGTACTTGACTAGTAGCTCTAAAGGTTTAGGGTATATAGACGATTATTATAAGCTAAGTAAAGAGTCTGTGTATTCGTTTTCTTTTTCCTCCTTATATGCTATCTCTGTTCTATCTCCAAGTTTATTGTCAAAATTTGATAAGCTTGTTGAATTTAAAGAGGTTGACCCTTCAATAGGGGCGGAAATTCTTTATGATGCTCAATTTAGAGATGATGTTGTTTTGGCTCTAGATCAATTAATTAATGATTTACCTCTGAATTCAGAATCAAGAAATATTCTACTCAATGTGAAATCTGATGTAATTCTTCTGAAAGGGAAAACTATTGCTGAGATTGATGCCATTATGTCATCCTAGAAATGTTAGAAGGATATAAATATTTTATCTGAATATTACGTCTGATAATTGATTTGTAGGCTGGAGGTATTCCTTGAGCCTACAAATCACTTTTTGCATCTTCTTTTTAGATGATGCTTATTGATAATTACGGTTATATTGACCCATTTATACCCAATCCCTATATCTATAATGACTGCTTTCTCATGAATTCTTAATGAGGGGCGATAATACTGACGTTTATTCTCTGTAGGAGTATTGATCCTTTGAACAGTGTCAAAAAAAGCACATAACACCGCAGGTTCGCCAAGCCGCTTCGGCGATTTAAAGTTGCTCATTTCTATGTGATGTCCGGCCGTGCTTCCAGCGAAAAAGCGCAGAAAAGAAGCGCTCTTTCGCTGGAAGCACGGCCTTCTCCATAAGTTTAACGATCTTAGTGTCTATTGAAGAAGCGGCCTGCGCACCTGCAAACGTTCCGCAACATATGCGCAACAAATATTTGTGGGGCTATCGCCCTGTCCGAATGTTTGATCAAAGGATCACTACAAAGGGCTGGTGGCCTGGAGGACCGAATATCGCATCGTTCGCAAGCTC
>NZ_VOXD01000098.1 GCF_008014675.1 Neolewinella aurantiaca
CAATGGTCCGCTACGATTTTAGGCTTCTAAAAAAGGGTAGGCCCTTAACTTGGTGATTCTCACACCTACCAAGAATGACCTACCCGACGAAAATCGAAACTCTCGCTGCCCAAATATTGCAAAAGTTAGCCGTAACTGGTGTATGGCGGTACAGATTTATGCTTAGCCTGTTTGGTTTATGGCCTGCCCTGTTGGGTCGTTTCAATTTTGTCAATCTTGGTCGCCAGGGTAACTATATTGACTTCACTTACCGCAAGCACTTTGAGCGTCCTTTTGACTGGTTGGCTTTCAACACGGTGATGATCGCCGAACAAGCGAGTGATGATGTGATCATTGGATTGGATCCTTCTTTTATACCTAAAGCAGGTAAGCACACCGAAGGGGTAGGCAAGTATCACTCAGGCAAAGCCGGCAGGCGCAAGCATGGTATTGAGATTACAGGACTTGCTGCGGTTGATATGATGGATAAGATGGCCTATCACCTTGAGGCGGTCCAGACGGTCAATAGGCGTGAGGGGGAAAGTGAGCTCTCCTTCTATGCTCGCATAGTAGAGGAACGAGCCGCTCAACTGCTCAAAGTGAGTAAGTATATAGTCGTCGATGCTTTTTTTAGTCGTAATCCTTTCATGAACCGTGTCGTCGCCCTTGGCTTCCATGTGATAACGCGGGGGCGTACCGACATCAGTTTGCGCTATTATTGGAAGGGAGAGGGGCGCAAACGCAAGTGGGATGGAAAGGTCGATCTGAGCGACCCTGACCCTGACGTATTTTTCAGAGTACCAGAACTGGAGAAGCTAGAGCGACGCGTTTGGCAAGGGGTGATTAATCAAAAATCAGTTAACCTCAAGGTCAAAGCTGTCATCATTCAAGAACTGAATGACGAGGGAGAAATAAAAGAAATCCGCACCTACTTGTCAACCGACACTTCGCTGTCCGCCGAACAGATCATGCACAGGTATGCTTATCGTTTTCAGCAAGAATTTCTGTTTCGAGACGCCAAGCAGTTCGTCGGATTAGAACAGGGACAAGGGCGCAGCGCTGGAAAAATACATTTCCATACTAACATGGCACTGACGACGGTAAATCTGGCTAAGGTGAGCCACTACCTGAGTGAAGAACCCGCCCAGCGAGGAGCTTTCTCGATGTCTGATATCGTGACGGCCTATCGCAACGAACGCATAGCGTATCACCTTTTGGACAAGTGTGGTGTCGACCCACACACGCCCAAAATGCAAGCGGTAATTGCAGAGCTTAAAGTCTTTGG
>NZ_VOXD01000099.1 GCF_008014675.1 Neolewinella aurantiaca
TGAGTACCGGTACGCACCAGCCACAGAATGGCGTCAAGTACATCCCGGAGTTGATGTTTTGTCTTGCGGTTGATTGGTAGATAATCTTTAACTTCGTTCCACTGGCTGTCAGTCAACCGAGTCCACTGCTTGGTCATATTTGTAGTGTTTAGCGACTTACAAGATACGACTGGCAGCCTTTATATCTAAATTTTCATAATTTTAGACACGCTCTTATATTCATATGTTTGTATATGAAATTATTTGTGCAAATATTTTTTGGCGTTTTAGTAGTCTGTTTGTCCTCAAATTGCGATCAAAAAAGTCCCTGTAGTTCTAACGATGCTAACGTTAGACAATATTTTCCCGTAACTACACCGCTCAACTGGCCTACCGGGCATTCCCAAGTAGTTGTTACTCCCCCTAATCCAAGAACGGGGGGAGGACCTACTGTCGAAGTAACTACGTATGTTCTACATGAAAGATTGCCAGAAATTGTAACTGTGTCAAGTCCAGGTTCTCAACCGGTTATATTTGGCTGCACATCTAATTTGACTTCGACTGCACATAGCCTCTTAGTTGAATATAGTGGCCCATGTGATAACTTTAATATATATAGCGAAACATTTGGGACAGGCCGAGAATCGCAACATGATCCTAATGTTTTTTCCCCTGATAATTTTGGCTGTATTGGCCAAGACAGAACTTTGTCTCGTTTCTATGCTCATAATGAGGAACAAATGATAATGTGTGGAAACCCGGTTATCAAACAATCGAGTTCTGGTGGTGCAGAATATCGTTATCATGCAACTATATACGTAAGTTCTAGGGTATTCAACACGAGCTCAGGGAGCCAGCAGTATCGAATTAAAATGGTTGCCTCAGATCAATTCCCTTTTGTTAGAAGTGTTAGGGATTTGGCAGGCTTTGGATGCGAGTATAACCCAAATTTGGAAATGATAACAGTTTGGCGTACAGCTGTTGACATAATATAGCAGACCTGTTCAGGTGACGCTTGTGTAGTGGTTAATTGAGATTGTGCAATTGTAATTTTTCTTTACTTGGACAAAATAGCGATGTACTCTTCAAAAATATTGGCGGTGTATCAAATGTAAGGATGGATAAACCTAAAAAATGCAGTGGAGCAAAATCACTATCTTGATAGTGACAAAACTCTCAAAACATGCTCATCTGCCCCAGCTGCACAAGTGGTAAGATAGTCAAGAATGGCAAGACTTACTACGG